>NZ_CP121679.1:1336250-2672500 GCF_029760895.1 Ancylobacter sp. WKF20 | reverse complement strand
GGTGAGCTCGCTCAGGCGCCGGCGCATCTCGTCGCTGTAGCGGCGGATGGCATCGCGTTCGCTGAGCAGGCCGATGACCTGCCCGTCAGCCTCGACAACGGCCAGCGCCTCCGCCTCGGTGCTCTCGAACAGGGTCAGCGCGTCGCGGATCGTCATGTCCGGCCGGAGGCTTTCGCCCGTGTGACGTAGCAGGCTGCGTAGCGGCACCGTGTCGTCGCTTTGATAGAGAAGCGCGGGCGCGACTAGCCCGGCATAGCGCCCCGCCGCATCGACGACCACGATGTCGCCGGTCGAGCCGGGCGGGTAGAGGTGGCGCGCCTCGCTAAGGCTTGTCGTCGTGCCGAGTTGCGGCACGTCGCGGCGCATCAGGCTTTCCACGGTGAGATCGTGCAGCCAGCCGACATCATGCGCCCCGCGAATGTTCTCGCCGCGCAGATGGAAGCGCCAGGTGGCGAAGGAGAAACCGAACAGCCGGCGCGTGACCAGCGAGGCGGCGCCGCAGGCGGCGAGAACGGCCAGCGTCAGGCGCAGATCGCCGGTCATCTCCAGCGCCAGCAGCGTCATGGTCATCGGCCCGCCGACCACGGCGACGGCGAGCGCACCCATGCCGATCAGTGCGTAGAAGGCGTGCGAGCCGTCAATGCCCGGCAGCAGCAGGTCGAGGCCGGCGGCGTAGAGCCGGCCGGCGAAGACGCCCATCAGCAGCGAAGCGAAGAACAGGCCGCCGCGAAAGCCGGAGCCGATGGAGACGGCGGAGGCAGTGAGCTTGGCCGCGAGCAGCAGCGCGAAGGTGAGCAGGGCGCCGTCGGCGGCGATGTAGTGGTAGACCGCGCCATGGCCGGCCGAGAGCACAGCCGGATTCCACAGCGCCATCGTGCCGATGATGGCGCCGGCGAGCGCCGGGCGCAGCCAGCCGGGAAGGCCAGAACGGCGGAAGCCGGCCTCGACCAGCGTGACCCCGCGCATCACCGCAATGCCCAGGAGAGCGGCGAGGCAGCCGAGCAGGATGACGGCCGGCAATTGCTCCACGGGTGGCACGTCGAGCAGCGGCAGGGCGGGATGGGGCACCGGTTGCAGCAGGTGCCGCGTGAGGCTGGCGGTGAAGGTCGCCGTCATCATCGGCACGAAGGCGGGAATGGCGTAGGTGCCGAGGATCAGCTCGAAACCGTAAAAGGCGCCCATCAGAGGCGCATCGAAGGCGGCGCCGATGGCCGCGCCCGCGCCGCAGGCGACGAGCAGGCGCAGGTCGGCGCGGCGCAGATGCAGCTTCTGGCCGAGTGCCGAGGCAAGTCCGGCCGCGGCCTGGGTATAGCCCGCCTCGAGGCCGACCGAGGCGCCGACGCCGCTGGAGACCAGGGTCTGGGCGGCAACGACGCCACTATCACCCAGCGACATGCGCCCGCCATGCAGCGCATTGGCCTCGATCGGGTCGATCGGCGCGCTTGCGCCCCGGCGCGTGAGGCGGCGGGAGACGGCCCCGAAGATGAGGCCGCCGAGCACGGGCCCGAGCAGCAGCAGCGCGGCGGGAACGCTGGTCCAGACGGAGAGATGGGCATCGTCGGGAATGCGGAAGATCAGCACATGCAGCGCCTGCATGGCGCCATTCATGGCGATGACCACAAGTCCGGCACCGGCGCCGACCAGCGCGGCAATGGCGACGAGGGCGAGTTCGCTGGTGCGAAAAAGCTGGCGCAGCCGCCGGGGGAGCGTCGTCTCGGTTCCGGTGGCGGGATCCAGGGGCACGGGGCTCTCGCGGGGCAGCTTCGGTCCCTTTGTTGAGTAGGTAAGGTTGCTGCCGCGTGCAACCCGCCGCGATGGTCGGCGGGTCCGTCGCCCCCGGCGCTAGCTCGCTGCGGCGGTCGGCAGGTCGGTGCTGCGGCCCTCGGCCACTGCGCCGGTCAGCGGCAGGAGAATGGTGAAGGCGGCGCCATCCTCCTCATTCTCGACGGCGAGCGAGCCGCCATGGTCGCGGATGATGCCGAAGCTGACGGAGAGGCCGAGGCCCGTGCCCTTGCCGGCCGGCTTGGTGGTGAAGAAGGGCTGGAAGATCTTGCCGATCGCCGCCTCGGGAATGCCGCCGCCATTATCCTTGACGGTGATGCAGGCAAAGCTGCTCCCGGTCTCGTCGCGAAGGCCCGTCGAGATGGCGATGCTGCCCTGGAAATAGGGCTCGCGGTCGCGCCGGCTGCGGATGGCGTCGCGAGCGTTGATCACCAGATTGATCAGCACCTGTTCAAGCTGCTCCTGCCGGCAGAGCACCTGGAGGTCATCGTCCGGCGCGGCCAGGGTGAGGTCGATAGCATCCACGCGCAACTCGGCGCCGAGGATCTGCACCAGACCCTCCATGGCGGCGCGGACCGAGCAAGGCTCCGGTGCCAGCGAACTGCGGCGGCCGAAGATCCGCATGTGATCAATGATGACCTTCATGCGCTCGACCTGGCGGACGATGCGGTCGAGCTTCTCTTCCATATGCGTGGAGGGCAGGCCGTTGCGCACGCCGTTCAGGGCGTTCTTGGCGGCGAGGCGAATGACGCCGAGCGGCTGGTTGATCTCATGGGCGAGGCCGGTGACGAGTTCGCCGAGCGAGGCCATCTTCGACATCTGGTAGAGTTTGTTCTCCTCCATGCGCTTGGCGGTCTCGTCCACCGCGAACACCACCGCCGGGCGGTCGCTGCCACCCTGCGCCGGCGCGTCGGCGGCCGCTTGCGCGGTGTGCAGGTCCGTCACCACGAATTGCACCTCGAACTCCTCGCCATCGCGGGAGAAATGCTCGACGGAAGAAAACGGCGTGCCGGCGGCGTGCAGGCGGCGCAGGAAGTCGGGGCTCGACGCGCGCTCCTCGATCAGCCGGGCCAGCGGCCCGGCAGTGGGCGTGCCGACAGGCGTGACATGGCCGCTCTCCATATGCAGCACGCTGACGCCGGGCACCTGGCTGATGGCCTGCAGCACCTGCGACTCCCGTTGCCGGGCGGTGGCCTGCATCGCCTTCTCGCGATAGGCGCGCTCCAGCCGGAAGCGGCGCAGGGTGAGCGATGCCACGGCCATCAGGGTGAGGCTCAGCACGACGGCGGTGACGGCAATGGCGAGCTGAAAGTCGGCGGATTGCCCGAGAATGCCCCAATAGTCGGCGGCGACCAGCACGAGGATGGGAAAGCGGGTCGATCGCACGAAATAGCCGATGCGCTCGACCCCGTCCGGTGCATCTCCCGCATAGGCGCCCATGTTCTTGCCGCTGAGTGCCTCGAAATCGGCGAACACTTCCAGCGCTCTGGCGTCGTCGGGCTTGGTGTCGGAGACGCTGGCGCGCACCACGCCGTCAAAGCCGATCAGGGCCACGAGGCCCCGACCGTCGGGTCGTAGTTCATTGTAGAAGTCGATGAAGTTCGAGATCTGGAAGGAGGCGGCGATGATGCCCGCGAGTTCGCCGTTTTCCTTTCGGATGGCCTTGGTGAACTGCATCGACCAGGCGCCGGAAATGCGCCCCTTTACCGGCTTGCTGAGAAATAGCCCATAATCGGCATCGGTGTCGGTGTTCAGATGAGCGCGAATATGCTCCCGGTCGCTCAGATCCGGCAGGTTGCCCGGTGGTGCCAGATTGCTCGCCACCATTCGGCCCCTGGGGTCGACGAAGGACACCTGGATGATGGACGCCGGCAGCTTGGCGTCTTTCAGCCGGGCGTAGACTTCCTCGGGCGATTGCGGCTGGGAGAGATCGTAGAAACCGTCGAGGAAGGATTCGATCGACTCGGTCGTGCGCTCGAAATTGGCCAGCAGCACCAGCGCCAGCTTGCGCGAGGCCGCCATGGAGAGGTTCAGCTCGTGCCGCTGATGCAGCTTGATCGTTATATAGGCGACCGCGGCCGGCACCAGAACCGACAGCAGGAAAAGCACGGCGATCAGAAGGCGCTGGCGCGACTGGCGCTGGTCGCTCGGCTGGATTCTGCCCTCCGCCCCGGCGGTCGGCTCTGCCACGATGGTTTCCGCAGTACTCATGTCACCTGAACGGAATCGACGCTCCCACCGGAAGTGGGCTCAATACGACCGGCGGCACCCTCTGAGGGCGCAGCGGCATCACGGATAGAGGGCTTTGACGGCTCCAGGCACGGGCAGGCAGATCAACTATCCAGCTTGCCGCCGTGAACATTCGGCTTCCCCAAGGCGAACAGGTTCAGCTTAATCCAACAACTTCCACGCGTGTAGCGAGGGCCTACGGAATTCGTTCCAAAATGGATCAGTCTGTCGTCGATTGCTGCCGTTCCGGTTCCATTCGACCTTCGTTCGGAGGGCGTCCATGCGAGAATGCGCGCGTCGATTGGTGGGGCGTCGGCTGGGTCGGAGTCAGTTGGCATGTGTGCACGGGCGCGCGGATTACTCATCTTGGTCGCCTGGTTGGCGTGTGCCGTCATGGCACCGGCCAGCGCCCAGGAACTCACTTTGCGCTGGCTCACGCCGGCCGGTCAGGTGCTCGATCAGAAGACGCTGACTCTCGCGCAGATTGACGGGCTGAAGCAGTCCACCATCGTGACCCACACGCCCTGGACCGAAGGCTCGCAGACCTTCACCGGACCGTCGCTGGCGGTTCTGGCCAGCCTCGCGGGACCAGCCAGTGCGCCGCCGACCGAAGCCAAGGTTATCGCCCTCAACGACTATTCTGCTACCATTCCGGCGACCGACTGGACGAAGATTGGCGCCATACTTTCGACGCGCCACAACGGCCAGCTCATGCGGGTTCGCGACAAGGGGCCGTTCTGGGTCATGTACCCGATCGACACGGATCCAGCGCTCGCGCACCAGTTCTATCAGTCGCGCATGGTTTGGCAGGTGAAGTCCGTTGATTTCGTCACGCAATAGACAAACCATCCTCCTGCTGAAGGGTGGATTGATCATTGCCTCCGTCGTCCTCTTCGTGGCGACGGTGATGCTCTATGTCTCGCAGGCGCGGCAGGGCGCGCTGCTGACCGCCACCGTGCGTAGCTCCGGCTGGGTCGCCTATCAGGCGCATATCGAGCTGGTGAAGACCGAGGCGGCCTTCGCGACCACCTCGATCATCCCGACCATTGATGGTCTGCGCGCGCTGCAGATGCGGCTGGAGATCCTGCGCTCGCGCCTGCCGCTGCTCTACAATTCGGATGAGGGGCGATTGCTGCGCGGCGTGCTCGACATCGAGCCGCAGGTGCGTGACTACGAGATCAAGGTCGACCGCATCCTCGAAGAGGTGGAAACGCTCGACGCGGAGGATGGCGACAGCGGGAACCGGCTGAAAGAACTCGGCGCCACGCTGGAACCGCTCGGACGCCTGCTGCACAGCACGCTGATGCAGTCGGTCGCCTATAATCAGGAGATCTTCCGCCGCGAGAAGGAGCTCGCCCAGGCGACCGGCATCGTGCCGCTGGTGCTGCTGTTCATCTCCGGCGCCGCGCTGGCGTTGCTGCTGTTCTTCCAGGCCCGCAATGACCGCCTGCGGCTCGACCAGATCGTAAAGGCGCAGTCGACGCTGAAGGCCATGGAGGAGAATCTGCGGGCGGTCATTCAGTCCGTTCCCGCCTGCATGGTGGTGATCGATCCGGCTGACGACACGGTGAGCTTCTTCAACTCCTCCGCTGCCGCGCTGATCTCGACCTCGCCGGACGATCCCGGCTGGCGTCGGCTGGTGCGCGGCGCCCGCGATGCGTCCAACGACATGAGCGGGCGCCAGTGGGGGTATCTGTCGATGGCCTATACCCGCCCGGGCGGCGAGATCGTCTCCCTGCGCGGCTCCTTCTGCGAGGTGCTGTGGCAGGAGCGGCCCCAGCAATTGCTGGTGCTGGTCGACACCACACGGGTGCGCAACGCGGAGCTCCAGGTGATGCAGGCGGCGAAGCTCGCCACGCTCGGCGAGATGGCGACCGCCATCGCCCATGAGCTCAACCAGCCGCTCGCCGTCATCAAGATGGCGGTGGCCAATGCCAAGCGCCTTCTGGAGCCGATCGAGGGCGGCGAGCCGGTCGCGGTCAAGCTCGACCGCATCTCCGCGCAGGTCGACCGCGCCAAGCGCATTACCGATCAGGTGCGCCGCTATGGCCGGATGCCGACCGAGCAGCACCAGCTCTTCTCGCTGCGCACGGCGGTGGAAATGGCGATGAGCTTCGTCACCGAACAGTTCCGCGCCGCCGATATCCGCCTGTCGATCCAGGCCGATGTGCCGGCGGAGGTGTCCGTGTTCGGCGAGCAGACCATGTTCGAGCAGGTCATCGTCAACCTGCTGGTGAACGCGCATGACGCGTTCGAGACCTCGTCGACCAACCGCCTCCGCGCGGTGCGTGTCACCGTGCGCCGGGAGGGCGAGCAGGCTTTCGTCGAGGTGGAGGACAATGCCGGCGGCATTTCCCCCGAGATGCTGGCCCGCCTGTTCGAGCCCTTCGCCACCACCAAGCCGGCCGAGAAGGGCACGGGGCTCGGCCTGTCGCTGGCGCGCAGCGTGGTGCGGGACATGAGCGGCTCGATCATCGGCGAGAATGCCGAGAACGGGGCGCGCTTCGTCATCACCCTGCCCACCGCGCTCGCCTCCGTTTCCCGCGACGCGGCCTGAGCCGCCGCAATGAGTCAGCCTCGGACCATTCTCATCTGCGACGACGAAGAGGAACTCGCCAATGAACTTGGCGAATTCTTTGAAGGCAATGGTTGGAAGGTCGATGTCTGCGTGACCGGCATGGCGGCGGTCGAGAAGCTCCGAAGCGGGCTGGCCCCGCTCGTTCTGATCACCGATCTGCGGATCTCCGATTTCGACGGGGCGCAGGTCGTCGCCGTCGCGCGGGAACTGCCGGACAGCGAACGTCCCCTGATGACCATCATCATCACGGGCCATGTCATGGATACGGCGCGCGCGGGGGATTTCATGTGCGATTATCTTTATGTGAAGCCGGTCGATCCTGACGCGCTTCTGCTCACCATTGACGAGTTCCTGGCCACGCACCTCGCGCCCGACACGGGGAGCTGAGCGTGACGGCGGGCCCGTCATTCTTCGTCCTTGATGACGATGTCGAGTTTCGCGAGGCGCTGATGGAAGCTCTCGCCGCCTCCGGCTGCGTGGTCGAGGGTGCGGGCAATCCCATGGCGGTACCGCTCGCCGCCTTCGCGCGGGCTGACGTGCTGGTACTCGATCTCGCGCTCCCGTCCATTGACGGCTTCGGCATTCTCGCGCCGCTGGCGGGGCTTCCCCAGCCGCCGCGCGTCATCTTCATCAGCGGCAATGGCGAGGAATTGCTGCGCGCGGCGGGTGATCTCGGCCGGCTGACCGGCCTTACGGTGCTCGGCGCGCTGGAAAAACCCATCGAGGTGGAAGAGTTGCTCAGCCTTGCCCGACGCCCGACCACGCTGCCCGCCGGCGACTCGGCGCTGATGGCGCAGAATGCCGAGCAGATCCGCGAGGCGGTGGCGGCCGCGCTGGCCCGGCAGGCGCTGCCGGTCATGTTCCAGCCGCTGGTACGCGCCTCCGATCTCGGTTTTGTCGGCGCCGAGGCGCTGCTCGGCAATCAGCTCGACGGTTTCGGCTCGGTCAGGCCACCGCAGATCATTGCCGCGCTGGAAGAGGCGCCGCAGATGCTGATCGATCTCAGCTACCAGGTGCTCGATGCCGCCGCCGCGCTCTGCGCCCGCTGGACGGCGGCCGGTCATAATGGGTTGGTCAGCGTGAACATGCCGCTCCAGGTGCTGCTCACCCCGGATGCGGTGGTGCGTATCGGCGCGATCGTCGCCCGTCATGGCGTCCCGCCGCAGCGCGTGGTGCTCGAACTGCCGGAAGACGCAGTCTATGACAGCTCCGCCAGCGCCCTCACCACGCTGGCGCGCCTGCGTCTTGCCGGCTTCGGCCTGGCGCTCGACGATGTCGGGCAGCGTCAGAGCGGGCTGATGCAGCTCGCCAAGCTGCCGGTGACCGCGATCAAGATCGATCTGGAACTGCTGCGGCAGGCACGCGACTGGGCAAAGCCCCGGCGCATCATCGCCTCGCTCTCGGCGCTCGGCCACCAGCTCGGCCTGAAAGTGGTCGCCGAGGGCGTGGAGACGCGGGAAGATCTTGAGCGCGTCCGTAAAGTAGGGGTTGATTATCTACAGGGATTTCTTGTTTCCCATAAGCTGCCGGCTGACGGTATCATGGCGTTGCTCAACCGAGCCGACGATGGGTGCCTGTCAGTTAACGGGGGTATGACGGCCGCGTGATGAATGACGATCAGACGGAGAAGCCCCGTGTTCTCCTGGTGGATGACGATCCCGATGTGCTCATCGAATTGAGCGAGGGGCTGGCATCGCTCGGGTTGCCGGTGTTGACGGCCGAGACGCCGGTCGCGGCGATCGACCTTGTCCAGCGCAACGAACAGCTCCAGGTGGTGGTGACCGATCTCCAGATGCCGCGCATCGACGGGATCGAGCTTTTGCAAAAGCTGACCATGCTGCGCCAGAAGCGGCCGCTTGCCACCATCATCATCACCGGCCACGCCTCGCTCGACCGAGCGGTTGGCGCGCTGCGGTTGAACGCGGTGGACTTCCTGCAGAAACCCGTTCTGCCGGAGGAGGTCGCTCATTCCATTCGCCGGGCGCTGGCGTTGGTCGAGGACAGCCAGAAGGCGGCAGCGGCCGTTGCCAATGGCAATGGTGGTGGCGATGCGGTGCCGGCCAAGCCGGTCAACCGGCCCAATTACCTGAAGGCACTGGTGGCCGCGCGTGCCGACCGCGACGCCATCTTCCAGTCCGGCCTGTTCTCGGACCCGGCCTGGGACATGCTGCTCGACCTCGCCGTGGCGGAAGCGAGCGGACGTCCCATTTCGGTGACGAGTCTGTGCATCGCGTCGGGCGCCCCGACGACGACGGCACTACGCCGGATTGATGAGCTGAAGGAAGCGGGCCTGCTGGACCGCCGGCCCGATCCCATGGATCGCCGGCGCATCATCGTGGAACTGACCGATCTCGGCCGCTCCCGCATGGAGGCCTTCGTCAAGCGACAGGCCGAACGTCTCGGTCTGCCTCTGGATTGATCCGATTGCCGCCGGCCCGCGGGCTGGCGGCACCCTTCATCAGCCCACGAACTGGTAGCCGAGGTAACGCTTGGCGTCGATGACGTCGTAGCCGAGCTTCATGCGCAGCTTCTTGCGCAGCTTGCTCATGTGGCCCTCGACGACACTCTCGTCCACGTCATCGTTGAAGATGCCGTAGATGGTGTTGAAGATCTGGGTCTTGGTGACCCGCTTGCGGGCATTCTTCACGAGATATTCGAGGATGTGGCGCTCGCGGCGCGGCAGCGGCAGCGGCTCGCCGTCGATCTCGGCGTCACGGCCGTCGAAGAACACCTTCAGGCGGCCGGTGGCGGGCGTCTGCACCTCGGTGAGGGAATTGACCCGGCGCCAGATGGCGTCCGTGCGGGCGACGATCTCGCGGACATGGACGGGCTTGCGGACCACGTCGTCAATGCCGGCGGTGAACAGTTCCAGCGTCTGCGTCAGGCACTTCTGGTCGCTCAGCGCCAGGATGGGCGCGCGGCTGTGGGTGCGGATGACATCGGGATAGGCCGGGCGGCGCTCGAAGTCGCCGAGGAGGAAGCCTTCCACCGCCGCCAGATCCTGGTCCGATGCGGTCTCGATCCAATCCTTGAACTCATCCTCACCCAGGCCGAAACTGGAGAAGCCTTCGCGAGAAAAACTGGAAACGTAGCTTTCGGTGACCGTGGAACGATCATCAACGATAATGTACATCTTTGCACTCCCCATCGACTGACCTTGGCTTGCAGAGTTTTTTCTTTCCGAGCTCTGCAGCCCCGCCGTTGATGAAGTGAATAGGTCGGTAAATACATCCACTCAATCGTAGTTGCTTCGGATGTGGAGTACGTTCCGCGCCAGATTGGGTGCTAAAATGGAGTGAAATGTCGCAAAACGAATGGGGCGAATGTTGCAAAATGAAAACGCCCCCCCGCTGGCGGGCGGGAGGGCGTCGTGACCTGAGGTCCTGAAGGCCGGCGGATATCAGCCCTCGAAGACGGTCTCGATCTTGCTCTTCAGCGTCTGCGCGTTGAAGGGCTTGACGATGTAGTTGTTCACGCCGGCCTTCTTGGCGGCGATCACGTTTTCCGACTTGGCCTCAGCCGTCACCATGATGAACGGCAGAGCATTCAGGACCGAGTCATCACGTACCTGTTTCAGCAGCTCGTAGCCCGTCATGGGCTCCATGTTCCAGTCGGAAATCACGAGTCCGTACTGGCGCTCCTTAAGCTTCGCCAGGGCCTCGGCGCCATCGGCGGCCTCGTCCACGTCCTCGAAGCCTATCTGCTTCAGCAGGTTCCGGATGATCCGGACCATGGTCTTGTAATCGTCGACCACAAGAACCGGCATCGACAAATCCACGGCCATTCTTCGCTCCGTTCTTAAGCTGATGCGTGTTGCCCAATTACGGGGAACAGCCCCCGTCGTTGCTTTACCTTTTGAAACCGGTTGCTTGCGTGAGGCTTGCAAGGTGAAATGGGGGGTGCTTCACGGTGTGCCAAGTTCGCTTTATAGAATAATTCACACGAATACTGGCATTCTCGGAGATTAGTATGTCTTCCACTCGCCGACCCTTTCGCATCGAAATGAACCCTGTACAACCCAGCGGGTCGGAGCTTGCGGCTTCCATTCCCGTCGCGGCGCCGGCCCCCGCGCCGTCCTCTACGGCGGGGCCGATCGCCACCCAGGTGGAGCGCATTTTCGATGAGCTGCAGGCGCTTCGCGACACGCTCGCCCGCTTCAACCGCAACCGCAGTTCCGAGGTCGCCCAGAACGGCCCGGCCAAATCCATGTGGCTGGACATCGAGGCGATCCGCGAGGCGATCGACAGCACCAAGCACGAGCTCGCCTCGATCCAGACGACCAATGTGAAGGGTGCCCAGTTCAACCGCGCCACCGACGAGCTGGATGCCGTCATCGCCGACACCGAGGCGGCGACCGAGGACATCCTTCAGATGGCCGAGAACATCGACGGCGCCGCGGCGAGCCTGATCGAGGAGCTCGAAGGCTCCAAGAAGGCGACCGCCCGCGCCATCCAGACCTATGCCACCCGCATCTTCGAGGCGTGCAACTTCCAGGACATTAGCGGCCAGCGCATCCGCAAGGTCGTGCAGCTCATGATCTTCATCGAAGAGAAAATGGCGCGCATGGCGGAGATCTGGGGCGCCGAGCAGGAGATCGCCCGCATCGCCGAGGAGATCGGCGACAACCGCGAGGGCGACGCCGCGCTGCTCAATGGCCCGGCGCTGGCCGACGAGGTCAACGTCGTCTCGCAGAACGACATCGACTCGCTCTTCGCCTGATCTGACACTCCACCCGATCGAACCCGGCCGCGCGCCCTCGCGGCCGGGTTTTGTCGTTTGTACGCGAGCGAGCCAATCATGCGTCGCGCCGCCGCCGGCGGCCGCCGGAGGCGCTGACAGAGGCCTTAAATCAGGGGAATGGGATCAGGCGCAGAAGGCCTGCGACTGGGGCGTCCAGCTTCCGAAGCCCGAGCGCACCAGGTTGCGGATCACCGCGCAGACATAGCGCTTCTGCGCGGGGTTATTGTCCGGCCCGGCATTGTAGCGGGCGGCCGCCATGGTCCAGTTGCCATGGCGCTGTTTCAGCTCGGCGAGGAAGCGGGCGGCGTAATCGACGTTCCGCTCGGGATCAAACATCTGCGCCGGGCTGGCGAATTTCTCGCCGTGCCAGCGGTAATTGATCTGCATGCAGCCGAGATCGACCAGCGTGACGCCGCGGGCGCGATACTCGTCCAGCTTGCGCAGACCTTCGGCGGCGCTCGACGCGATGTAGCTCTTGCCGGCCGCATTCATGGCGTAGGGCTTGAGATAGCCGGCGCCCCCGGTTTCCGTCATGCCGACCGCGTAGAGGATCGCCAGCGGCACGCCATGGCGCACCGAGGCGTGCTGCATCGCCGCCTCGCAGGGCCCGAGCGCGCGGGCCGGCGTCACCGTGACAGCAAGGCTACTCAGCAGCGCCGTCGTCAGTATCGCGGTCAGCCGGGTTTTGTTGCTGGCGTTCGTCACGGCGTGCTCCGGAATGCGACTGGCGTTCGCCGGCATCCTCATCGGGAGCGCGCCAGGGGGTGGTGGGGGCCACGCGCACATCATGGCCGGTGAGGCCAGCGCTGGCGCTGATCGAAGTGATGGTGAGGTCCGCTGGCGCATGGCCGTGCTCGGACAGGCTGGCGAGCAGCGCACCGCGATCCTGCGCGAGCAGCTGTGCCGTCTCGGCGCGGGCCGCCTGCACGCGGATCTCGAGGCCGTCGCGGCCATTGCGCAGGCGCACCGTCACGACGCCCAGTTCGACCGGGTGAAGCTGGATTTCGAGAATGCGCACCGGGCCGCGCGCGGCGGTCTCGAAAGCGCTGCCACCACCGAAGGGCAGGGCGCCCGCCCGCTGGATCGCCGCGCCGACCTGCTCGGACGGTGTGCCGAGCACGGGGGCAAGAGAGGTCGGTGCTGCGGCCATTGTGGGGGTCGTGGCGGGGGCGGACGCGGCGCCGAGTGCGGGCGCCTCGACCGCCAGTGCCGCGCGGGCGTCCTCACGGCGCACCGCGCGGGGCGCCGTCTCCGGCATGACCGTCTCATCCCGCGCCGTATCAGGGTCAGGCGTCTCGCTGGCGGTGGCCGGGCGCGTCGGCTCGGCGCGCGGCAGGCGCGGTTCCGGCATGGCAGCAGCCGCCGTTTCCGGCAGGACGGGGGCCATTGCCGGGGCGAGGGCGGGCGCCGCTCCGGTGCTGGGGCTGTCGGGGATCTCGAAGGCGGGCGGGGTGCCGGCGAGCGCGACCTTCGCGGCCTCCACCGTTGTCACCGGAGCGAAATGCGTCTCACGCAGCAGGATGCGCAGCGGCAGCGGGTTGGCCGGTTCGGCCGCCTCCGGCGCTGGTTGCATCTCTACCGCGCCGCGCATCGGCGGGTCGATCAACCGACCG
This sequence comes from Ancylobacter sp. WKF20, assembly GCF_029760895.1. Lineage (NCBI taxonomy): Bacteria > Pseudomonadati > Pseudomonadota > Alphaproteobacteria > Hyphomicrobiales > Xanthobacteraceae > Ancylobacter > Ancylobacter sp. WKF20. The sequence goes on along the minus strand of NZ_CP121679.1, from coordinate 2,659,558 downwards.
AGCAGCGTTTCGGGCGTCGCCTCTCGCATGGGCAGGCGGGCCGTCGCCGCGTTGGCCATCTCGGCGCCGGCGGTCGAGACCATCTCCACCACCTCCGACACGTCGTCCAGCAGCACGCCATTTCGCTCGCGCGGTGACGTTTCGGCCGGCGTCCGCGATGCCGTCGGAAGCGCTTCCTCGCTCTCCGGCAGTTTTGGGGCAGGGTTCCCGCTCAGGGCGGCCCGGGCATGATGGCCGGCTTCGGCATTCTCAGCATGCGGCGTCGGACGTTGGGGAGCGACTTCCTTCGTCTCCGGCAGGGCAGGCTCAAGTGCCAGGCCCTGCTTTGCCGACACATCCGGCGGCGTTGCCGCGCGCGGCTGCGCGGGCGTGTTGGCTGACGTGTTGGCGGACATCTTGGCCGGCGTCTCGGCGGACGGTTCCGCCGGCACCATGGCGGGCATGGCGGTGGGCTTGCCGGTATCATTGGCGGCAACGGGGTTCGCCGCCCGTGCCGGCTCGGGACGCGCGTCAGGTCCGGCGCGGTGCAGCAAGGCGTTCAGGCGGTCCATCAGCGTCGGCGCGTCGCTCTCCGCCTTCGGTGCCGCCGGTTTGGCGTCGGCGGCCGGTTCGGCATCGGCCGGTATCGCCCGCTGCGAGGTCTCGCCCTGCCGGTCCGGCTGGGGTGCTGGCTTTCCCGTAACGTCCGAGAGGGCGTTGAGCAGCTCGCCGAAATCGCCGCCGTCAGTTGCCTTGTCGGCGCGCGGGCGCGCGTCCTCGGAGGCATGGCCGGTTGCGGCCTGATGCAACAGGACCGGGATCATAGCGGCGCCTCCGCGAGGAGTTTCTCGGTGCTGCCCAGAAGATTGCGCGCCTTGCCGACCATGGCGCTGTCGTCGGCGGCCGCAGCCGCTTCGCTGCCTGTGCTCGCGGCGGATTCAGTTCCGCCGGCAGGGGCGGCCGGCGCGGCGGCGTCCGTCGCCGCGAGCGTCACCAGCCCTGCCTGCTCGATCGAGTTGACCACGGAGAGGGCGGTGTTGAGCAAAGCGAGGTCCGCATTGGCCAGCCGGTCGCGGCTCACCGCGCGCAGCTGGCGCCCGGCGGCTTCATACTCGGTCGCGGAGGCGGCCATGGCCGCGCCGCGATAGAGCGTGGCGCGCTGGGAATCCAGGCTGCCGACTGGCGCGGCCTTGAGCACGCGGTCGGCCGCCATGATGGCCGCCGCCGTCTTGCCCTGCACCACCGCGCCCTGCGCGATGATGAGCAGGATGTCGCGCCGGCCTTCCGGCTCGATGGGGCGCAGCACCCCGTCGAGGCGGTGGAATTCGTCCGCATTGTCGATGAAGCTCATGCGGGTGAGCGCGGCGGCGAAGCGCTGGCGGAAATTGCCGGCATAGACCGAATGGCGGAACCGGCCGAGATAGGTCGCGGTCAGCCGCTCGAAGGTGTCGAGATCGTTGGCCTGCGCGGCGATGAGGATGGCGCGGCGCAGCGCGCCTTCTTCCACCAGCGTGCCCGGCGCGAGCACGCGCGCCTGATCGAGCAGGAGGGCGGCGCGCGCCTGATCCTTGCGCACCCAGAGCGCGGCCTGCGCCAACGCGACCTGGCCGCCGAGGCTGGCGGGCAGGCTCCGCGCGTCGATTTCGCCGAGATCCTTGACCGCGTCGGCCTCGCGCCCTTCCACATAGGCGAGGGCGCCGCGCACCAGGCGCGGGTCGACGGCCGGGTCAGCACCATTGGCCAGCACGGTGCGCACCGTCTTCGGGCTGCCGCCGCTCAGCAGATAGAGCACCAGCGCCCGGGCATTGCTCGGCTCCTTCCAGGCGCTGACATCGACGCTGCGGAACTGCAGGTCGAGGGCCATGAGGAGCGCGTTCTGTTCGTCGAGCGCGTTGGGTTCGCCCAGCGCCATACGGTCCTGCAGGCGCTGAAGCTGGCGCAGATCGCGGAAGATCGGCGGCGGGGGCGGCGGGGGCGCTTCGGCCTTAGCCGCCGCCTCGCCCTCGCCCTTTGCGTCGCCGTCCGCTTTCGCGTCGCCATGGGCGGCCTCGCCGGCGGGCTCCTCCGAGCCGGTGAAGATGCCGGTGAGGGTGCCCATCGCGACCTGCTGCGGGGCAGGCCCGGAGGCCGCGCCGATCGGCGAACGCTCCGGCTCCGGCATGGCCGGCGCGGCGAAGGCTGGCGGGAAGAGCGAATTCAGCGGCGCACCGAGAATTTCCCAGGACAGCGTCGTCGCCGCGGGAGCGGGCGCGGCCGGGCGTGCCGCCGCGACCGTCACCGGGGCGGGCAGGGCCGGCTCGGCCGGCGGAACAAGAGGGGCCGAGGCGGCATCGGCATTCGCCGGGGCATCGGGCGCGGCGTTTGCGATGGCAGGGCCGGCAAGGGATGCGACCGCCTGCGCGGGCTCGGCCGGAGTCGTGCCGCCAGAATTCGCGTCGCCAGAAGCGGCTTCAGTAGGCGCGACTTCGCCAAGCGCCGTCGGGGCCTGCTGCATCTCGGCAGGGGAGGTATCGGCCGGGCTCGCCGACGCGACAGTGGGGGCGACATCCTCATAGGGAAGGGGACGGGCCGGCGGCAGCGGCGCGGTGGCGGGCAGGGCGAGGCGCTGGCGAACCGCTGCGGGCTTCGGCTGAGCTGCGCGCACGCCCGGCGCGAGCGGGATCGGCAGCCCCGCGCCGGGGCCGGCTGCGGCCTGCAGCGCGGCGGCGGCGTCGATCGCGCGCACATCCGCCCAGGGATCCTGCTGGGCGAAGGCGGTGGAGGACACCGCCATCAGCACGAGCAGCGAGGCGGTTCCGGCAAGCTGGTTCCCGGCGCGACGGAGCGCGCCCCTCTTCGCATGGGTCATGACGTGGGTTCCCGCAGAACGATTTCGATACGGCGGTTTTCCGGCGCGTTGGGATCGGCCTTGTTCTTCAGGTTGCGGTCGGCGAAGCCTTCGATCTTGCCGACGCGCTTGTCGTCCAGTCCGCCGCGCACCAGCATGTAGTGAGCGATGTTGGCGCGGGCGGCGGAGAGCTGCCAGTTGTCGTAATTGGCCGAGCGGAATGGGCGCCCGTCGGTGTGACCGCGCACGACGACCTCGCCCGGCCGGGATGCCAGCGTCTTGGCGATCTTGGCCATGGCGTTCACCAGCCTGCCGTCTGGCACGGCGGAGCCGATCGGGAACATGGTGAAGTCGATATCGTCGGTGAGGCTGATGACGATGCCGTCCTTGGTGCGACGGACGTCCACGCGCGGACCGACCGCGGTGCCCATGGCCTCGGCGATGTCGGCCTTGATCTCGGTCTCCAGCTTGCCGACGGTATCCGTCTTGCCGGACGCGTCGGCCTTGCCAGACGCATCGGTTTTGCCCGACGCATCCGCCTTGCCGGACGTATCCGCCTTGCCCGCGCCGGCCTGCTGCGCGCCCGCCGCCTCGGGCTTGGGGGCGTTCGCGGCGGCGGCACTGCCGGTGGACGGAGAGCCGGTCGGCGTGAGCGTAGTGACCCCGGCGACATCGACGGAGTCATCCGGGCCCATCTGCATCTCGGCAGTGGTGTCGGTCTCTTCGCCGGTACGCGGAGCGCTGGCGTCGGGCTTCGTGCCCTTCTGCTCGGACATGCCCTTGGCATCGGCGAGCTTGCGCGACTTGGGCGAGGAGTTCATCTGCCAGTAGACCGGATCGAACGGATCGCGGTGCTGCTCGCCGCTGCCCGCGCCGTCCGGCGAGATGTCGCCAATGGCGGCGTCCGGGGAGGTCGGGGTGTTCGGCGGTGCTTCGGCGGCGATCTGGGCGAGGACGGCATAGGGGTCCTGGAACAGCGTGCGCTCGGCCTTGCCCTGCTGCACGTCGTCGCCCGCGCCGGTGCCCTCGCCGGTGGTGTTCTTCAGGGTGGACGCGGCCTCGCCATCGGCCGAGGTGCCGAGATCCTTGATGTCCTCGGGGTCGTTGAGGCCCTTGCGCTCGCTGATCGCCTCCGAAAGGTTCACCGGATTGAAGTAGTTGGCGATGGCCTTGCGCACATCCTTATCGGTGACGTTGATCAGCCACATGATGAGGAAGAACGCCATCATGGCCGTCATGAAGTCGGCATGCGCGACCTTCCAGGCGCTCGAGTGATGCTCGTGCTCCTCGTCGTCGTGCCGCTTGATGATGATGAGCTCGTGCCCGCCCTCGGCCATTCTTATTCGTCTCCGGCGGTGGCGGCACCGAGCCGCGCCGTCCATGCCTGCATCTGGGTCTCAAGGGTTGTCGCCCCGACCGTGACGATCACTTCGCTCTGGCTGCCCGGCTCGAAGCTGACGGGCGCGCGCGGGTCGATCCGCGTGCGCAGCTCGTCGATCAGGTCGGGCGAGCCGGTCACGCGCATCACCGGGTTGTCGCTGCCGGTCAGCGTGTCATTGATCACGGCGGCCATCTCGATGAGGGCGCGCTCGCGCACGGCGGTCTGCAGGAACGGGCTGATGAGGCGGGCGAGGCTCTGCGCGAGTTCCTGGCGCAGCGCCTCCAGGCCGGAATCGATGGCACCGGCGAGCCGGTTGCTCTCCGAGTCGATCCAGTTCCGCCGCTCCTCGGCGACGCGCTGCTCGGCGCGGGCCATATCCTCGGTGCGCAGGCGCTCGAATTCGACGCGGGCATCGGCCGCCCCAGCGCGACGGCCCTCGGCCGCAGCCTGGGCGGCGATGGCCGCGAGATCGGGTCCGGAGCTGACGGCCGGTTTGGGCGGGGCGATCGCCGGAGCCGCGGCGGGCTTGATGAGCGGCGTGGGAGGAACGTCCTTGGCCGCCTCGGTGCCCGGACGGCGGGGCATGCTGTGCGAGAAGTCGGGAAGATGACCGATCAGCATATGCATCAGGCACGAACCTCCTGCTGCAGCCACTGCCGGAGGATGGCGGCGGCCTGCTCCTCATCGAACTCGACGATCTGTTCCAGCCGCTTCTGCGGCGAGCGGTTCATCTTGCTGGTGAGATCCTCGATGAGGTTCACCGGCTCGATCACGCCAGGGGTGCCGCTGCCTTCCGGTGCGGGAAGCTCGCCGGCGGCAAGGCTGCCGGGGCCGGCCAGCATGGCGGCCTCGATGGCTTCGGCTTCTTCCGGACGGGCGACGATGGCGCGCACCGCCGGCTTCAGGCCGAACCAGATGAGCAGAGCGGCGACGATGAGGATGGTGGCGGCGTTCACCAGCGTGCCGGCCTGGCGCATCATCACGTCGGTCCAGCTCAGCGGGGGAACCGGCTCCAGCTCGCCATTGCCGGCGGCGAAGGCGACGGCGGAGACCTTGAGCTTGTCGCCGCGCGCCTTGTCGAAGCCGGCGGCGGCGCCCGCGAGCTGCTCGATCTCGTAGATTTGCGTCTCCAGCGGCACCGCTTCCTTGGCGTCGCCCGCCGCGACCAGCCGCTCACGATTGACCAGGATGGCGATGGACAGGTTCTCGACCGTGAAGCCCTCGCGCACCGTCTCGGTGCTGCGCGAGGAGATTTCGAAATTGGTCAGTTCCTCGCGGCGGTTGTTCTCTTCATTGGAATTGTTGCCCGCACCGCCTGCGCCGCCCGCCTGCTGCTGCGGGATGTTCTGCTGGACGGAGGTGGCCTGCTGCTGCGAGCGGTTCTGCGAGGTGCCGGTCTCCTTGATGACACGCACCGAGCGCTCGGTCTTGGAGGCGGGATCGAAGGTCGTCTCGTTCATCGTCACGCGGTCGGTGTCGAGCCGCGAGGAGACGCTGATCTGGAAATTGTCGATGCCGAGATAGGGCGTGAGGGCGCGGCGGATCTTGGCCTCGGTGTCGCGGTTCACCTGGTCCTGAAGCAGCGCCTTCTTGCCGCCGGCGGCGTTGGACGGATCGTCGCCCGCCGCGAGCACGGCGCCTTCGGTGTTGAGGACGGTGACCGAGTCCATCTTCATGCCGGGCAGGGCCGCGGCGACGAGATGGCGGATGGCGTCGGCGCTGGAGGCGTCGGCGGCGGCCTCGGTGCGGATGACGACGGAGGCGGAGGCCTGCTGCTGCTCGCGGCGGAAGGAGCCGCGATCGGGCAGCACGATGTGCACGCGGGCGGCCTTGACGCCCTTCATCGTCTGGATGGTGCGGGCGAGCTCGCCCTCGAGCGCGCGGACCTTGGTGATCTCCTGCATGAAGGAGGTCAGGCCGAGCGAGTTCATGTCGTTGAACAGCTCATAGCCGGAGCTGGAGCTCTGCGGCAGGCCCTTCTCGGCCAGCAGCATGCGGGCGCGGGCCGTATCGGCGGGCGCCACCAGCACGGCGGTGCCGTCGGAGTTCACATCGAAGGTGACGCCGGCATCCTTGAGGGCCCCGCCGATGCGGGTGACATCCTCGCGGTTGAGGTTGGCGTAAAGCGTCTCGGTGGCCGGGCGGCTGAGGAAATAGGCCCCAAGGGAGATGGCGGCGAGGACGGTCAGGCCGATGAGGCCGAGCGCGATGAGGCGCCGCGCACCAAGCTGGCGCAGGTTGCTCAAGAGCATCTCGATCTGCTGGCCACCGATCATCGGCTATCCGCTCCATCCCCGCTATCTCCCGCCATCATGGCGGCAGTTCCTTGGTCTCGCGGCGTGACGCCCCGGGGCGGGGGCCCGGGGCGTCAGCTTCGACGGTCGCGTCGTTCCCGGGGGGCGTGGGTTCAACGCGGGTCGGCGCGGGGTGCCGCGCAAGGGCAGTGCCGGGCTGGGGTACACCGACTGCCCGAGGACACCATGCGCCGGCGAGCTTGCCTGGAGATTGCGTGGCGCGGCCGTCGGGAGGCGAGGCGGCGGCGGGCCGTAAAAAAGAAAGGCCACGCTCCGGGGGCGGGAGCGTGGCCAGTTGCGCCGCGAACGGCGGGAGACACACTTAGGAGGGCCGAAGCCCCGTCATCAGCCGCGGAAGAGGCTGAGCACGCTCTGCGAGCTGGAATTGGCGATACCGAGCGACTGAACGGCGAGCTGCTGCTGGGTCTGCAGCGCCTTCAGACGGGTCGACTCCTCTTCCATGTTCGCGTCAACAAGAGCGCCGATGGCGCGGTTGTTGGCGTCCTGAAGAGCCTGCACGAAGTTCGTCTGCGACTCGATGCGGCTGGCCGTCGAGCCGAGGCTCGTCGACGCGTCGGTCAGGTCGCTCAGGGCGGCGTCGACGATCGAGGTGTAGTTCGCGATCTTGTCGAGGTCGGCCTGGCTCGAGGTCAGGGACGAGACATCAATGTCCATGATCGAGCTGACGGTGGCGGTACCGCTGTCGGTGGCGGCCACGCGGGACTTGTCGAGGATGCCGAGGCTATCGGTACCCGAGGCGCCCAGCGAGTTCTTCAGCGCGAGAACCGCGCCGTCGAGAGCCGTCTTCTTCGCGGTTTCCGCGGTGGCAAAGGCGGCGTCGCGGGTGTTCTTGGCCGTCGCGTAGGCGGCATCACGGGCGGCAACAGCCGCGGCGTCCATGGCGCTACCAGCGAAGGTCGTATCCGCGGTACCAATCGCCGTGTCGTAGGCGGTGGTCGCCGTGGTCTTGGCCGTGGTGTAGGTGGTCGTCGCCGTGGTGGCCGCGGTGGTGTAGGTCGCCGACGCGGTGGTCACGGCGGCGTCAACCGCGGTGTGAACGGTGGAGTTGTCATCGAGCAGCTTGAACGCGCTGGTGTCGATGTCGATCGTGTCGACCTGCACCGAATCGCCGGTGCGGGAGAACGACGCGACCACCGCCTTGGTGGCATTGTAGTTCGCCGCGCTCGAGTCGACCGCCAGCCAGTTGCTGCCGGAGATGACCGTGCTCTGCGCGTTGTTCTTCAGCTCGTTCAGCAGGCTGCCGATTTCGGTCTGCAGCTTGGCGCGGTCGGCGTCCGGGGACGCGGCCGTGATGAGCTTTTCCTTCACCTTCTGCAGCGCCGTGCGAACGGTATCGAGACCGGTGTTGACGGTATCAACCGAAGACTTGGCGAGGCCGAGGGAGTCCTTCACCGCGCCGAGCGCACCGTTGTCGGAGCGGGTCGTCGTGGCGATCGACCAATAAGCCGCGTTGTCGGACGCCGAATTGACGCGGAGACCGGTGGAGACGCGGTTGTTGGTCTGGTCGAGGCTCGAGTTGATCGTCCGCAGGGTCTGCAGGGCAACCATCGAGGAGGTGTTGGTCATCAGGCTGGTCATGACGAAATGTCCCTTTGTGTGGAGATAGAGGTTTCAAGGGGACATACCGGGCTGAAACCGGCATGGCAGAAGCGGCATCATGCCTTTGGCGGAGGCCCCACTCGGGGCGGCCTCACCTGCGGGCCCACCTGGGGGCCAGCAGTCAATCTGCCATGGCGTGACCCTCGCATGGCGGGCTTGCGCGAAGCTTGCAGTGCGGACGCCATGGAAATTCCCGGCGCGCGGCCAAAGAAAAAGGGCGGTCCGCCTGCGCGAACCGCCCCCCGGAAGGCGCCCTCGGGCCCTTGCCGACTACTCGCTAATAGAAGGAACGCACCAGCCCGCCGACCAGCAGGTTCCAGCCATCAATCAGGATGAAGAAGAGGATCTTGAACGGCAGCGCGATCACCGCCGGCGGCATCATCATCATGCCCATGGACATGACCAGCGTCGCCACGATCATGTCGATGATGAGAAAAGGCAGCATGATCAGGAAGCCGATTTCGAAGCCGCGGCGCAGCTCGGAGATCATGAAGGCCGGGATCAGGATGCGCAGCTCGACATCTTCGGGCGCGGTGCTTGTGGCGGCCTGTCCATTGGCGGCGGCAAGATCGGCGAAGGTCTGGAGATCCTTCGGCCGGACCTGCGAGAGCATGAACTCGCGGAACGGGGCGGCGACGCGCGTCAGCGCCTCCTGCTCGGAAATCTCGTTGGCGGTCAGCGGCTGGATGCCGTCCTTCCAGGCGCGGTCGAAGGTCGGGCCCATGACGTAGAAGGTCATGAACAGCGACAGCGAGATCAGCACCAGGTTCGCCGGTGTCGATTGCAGGCCGAGACCCGAGCGCAGGAAAGACAGGGCGATGACGATGCGGGTGAAGCTCGTCACCATGATGAGCAGGCCCGGCGCCAGCGACAGCACGGTGAGCAGGGCGATCATCTGCACCATGCGGCCCGAGGCGGCCCCGCCGCCGGCTTCGTTCAGAAGCTCCGACAGGCTCGGCGTCTGCTGGGCGAGCGCAGGCATGGCGAAGACGAGGCCGGCAAGGAGCGCCAGCCCGCCGACAAGTTTGCGCGGTGTCATTGCACCACCAGCGTTTCGATCACCAGTTCCTCGACGTGACCTTCCGAGCGCATGCGGGCGCGCTCATTGAGGTCTTCGCGCAGGTGAATAAGGCCGCTCGGGCCTTCGAGCTGGCTCAGCGGGATGGTGCGCAGATACGCCATCACATCCTCGCGGATCTGCGCGGCGGCGATCTGTGGGTTGGGCAGCGAGCCGTTCTTGTAGATGATCGAGGCCTCGATGCGCACGAAGGTGCTGCTCGGCGCGGCGAGGTTGGAGACGATGGGCTTGAGGCTTTCCATCATCATTTCGGGGTTGGAGTAGCGCAGCGGCGGCTTTTCGGGCTCGGCCGCTTCCTGCTCCTTCGCCTTCTCCGTCACGGCCTTCTCGACCGTGGAGGCGAGTTGGATGCCGAGACCACCACCACCGGCGGCGGCTAGGAGTGTCAGGACGCTGAGCGCCAGGATCACACCGAGCTTGCCGCCCCCGCCTTTGCCTTCTGCCTTGACTGCCTGTGCCATGGTGGCCCCCGCCGGTTGATGGTTCGTCAGAAAGGAACGACGGCGTCGTAGATGCGCTGGCCCCAGGCCGGCTGCTGGACGTCGTTGAGCCGGCCGCGGCCGGCGTAGGAAATGCGGGCTTCGGCGATCCGGTCATAGGCGATCTGGTTGCCGCCGGTGATATCCAGCGGGTTCACCATGCCGGCGATCGTCAGCACGCGGACTTCGTAGTTCACCAGGATCTCCTGCGAGCCCCGAATCATCAGGTTGCCGTTCGGCAGCACCTCGGTGACCACCACGGCGACCGAGAGGCGCAGCTTCTCGGAGCGGTCGATGGAGCCCTTGCCCTTGGCTTCGGTGTCCGACTTCATGGTCAGCGAGCCGGTGGCCGAGCCATAGCCGCCGGCCCAGCCGTAACCCTCGGCGCCGGCACCGATATCGAGCCCCGCATCCTGCGCGGATTTGCGCGAGCGGCCGGTCTCGTTGTCGAATTCGGCCTTGTCGTCGAGCGAGATGTCGACCTTCAGCGTGTCGCCGACCTTGGTGGCGCGGATGCTGCGGTAGAGGCTCTGGCTGCCCTGGTCCCAGGTCGAGGCGAAGCTGCGCGAGGGCGGTGGCGGGTAGGCCATCGGGATCGGATCCGCCTGCGCCTGGATGCCATAGCCGACCGGCGTGAGCGACGGGCCGTTGGCCAGACTGTCATATTTGTTGGTCTGGCAAGCGCTTAGCCCGAGGGCGGCGAGCGGCAGGAGGAGCAGTCTCATGACGATTTGCCCTGGCTCGCGGCCTTCGCCTCATTGGCCCGCTTGGCGATGCCGACCATGACGCCGGTGAGGCGGGCGGCGCGGGTGGAGTCCATCTCGTTCATGATGGCGCTGGCGACGCGCGGGTTGAGCTTGGCCAGGATCGCCGCGGCCGGGTCGTCGCCCATCACGGTGAGCTGGGCGGCGGCGGCGTCCGGGCGCATCTGGGAGATCACGGCGATCACCGATTCATCTGCCTTGCGCAGGAATTCCTCGCGGCGCGTCAACCACTTCTCATATTCGGCGCGCTTGGCCTCGAGCTGCGCGATGCGCTCATCGAGATCCTTCTCCATCGCCTCGATCGACGCCTTCTGGCGGGCGAAGCGGGCGTCGCGGGCGGTGTCGATGAGGCTGGCGCAGTACTGCTCGGTGTTGCTCAGATTGGACGGCATCGGCACCGACGGAACCGGCGCCTGGGCCGGCAGCGCCTGTACCGGCGCGGCGGGTTTGGCGGCGGCTTCGGTCCGGCCCTCGTGGAGTGTCAGTGCAGTGAGGGGGACAGTCAGGCCGATGAGGATCAGAAAAGAGCTGCCCCGGCCGCTGAAGCCGCGCGTCGGCAGGTGGACCGGCCGGCGGGAGCGCACGGGGACCGGGACCGGCTCCTGCCCGCCCCAGCCTTCCTCGTCCCCGACCGAATGGCGGTTGGCGAAACACAGCGCCGCCGAGACGAGGCCGAAGGCTCCGCCGAGGATGAAGATGAACAGGTGCGACAGAACGGTCACGATGCTCATGGGCGTGGCTCCTCGATTGTGTGGCGGCGACAGACCAGTCGGCAGGCTGGGCGATGGCTGAGCGGTCGGCCCGGGGGCCGGCCGCGGATTACTGGACCACCAGGTCCGCTTGCAGCGCGCCGGAGGTCTTGATCGCCTGAAGGACAGCGATAATGTCCGTCGGCCTCATTCCCATACGGTTCAGACCTTGCACGAGGGTCTCCAAATCGGGGCCCCGCACGACGGCGAGATAGCCGCCATCCTGCTCGATGCCGATATCGGTACGCGGCACCACGACGGTCTCGCCGTCGGAGAAGGGGGCGGGCTGGGAGACTTCGGGCGTCTCGGTGACGCGCACCGTGAGGTTGCCCTGGGTAACGGCGACGGTGGAGATCTTCACATTGCGCCCGATCACCACCGTGCCGGAGCGCTGGTCCACCACCACGCGGGCGGGGGTGTCCGGCTCGATCGGCAGGTCGCCGATCATGGCGAGGAAGCGGGCGGGGTTCATCTGCGGCGGGCGCTGGACCACGACGCTGCGCAGGTCGCGCTCCTGGGCGAGCGGCTTGTTGGGGCCGCCAAGCTTGCCATAGTCGAACTTCATCTTGCCGAAGCGGGCATTGATGACGTCGGCGACGCGGGCGGCGGTGGCGAAATCCGGGTTGTTCAGCTCGAGCACGAAGCTGGTCAGCTCGTTCAGCACGCCGGGCGCGGGCTTTTCCACCAGCGCGCCATTGGGAATGCGGGCGGCGGTGGGAATGCCCTGGGTGATGCTCTCGGCCTGGCCCTCGGCGGTGAAGCCGGTGACGGCGAGCTGGCCCTGCGCCACCGCATAGGTCTGCCCGTCGGCGGCGGTGAGCGGGGTGAGCAGCAGCGTGCCGCCGCGCAGCGAGGTGGCATCGCCCATCGAGGCGACGTTGATGTCGATGCGCGAGCCGACGCCGGCGAAGGCCGGCAGGTCGGCGGTGACGGCGACGGCGGCGACGTTGCGCGCGCGCAGCGGAATGCCGCGCGTGCTGATGCCGAGCCGGTCGAGCATGGACTGCATGGCCTGCTCGGTGAAGGGCGAGTTGCGCAGCGTGTCGCCCGTGCCCTGCAGGCCGATGACGAGGCCATAGCCGATGAGCTGGTTCTCGCGCACGCCCTGCACCGAGGACACGTCCTTGATGCGCGTCGCGGCGCTGGCGCTGGCGAGGCCGGCGAGCACCAGCAGGGTGGCGGCGAGGAGGCGCTTCATTTGCCGCCGACCTTGACCGAGCCGTCCGCCTGCACGATGCCGGTGACGATCTTGCCGCTGTCGACGTTCTTCAGCCGCACCATCGTGCCGACGGTGGCGGAATCGAGCGGCACGCCCATGGCGGTGATCGTCAGCCCGTCCTGCTCGAAGCGCAGCTCGGTGGCGACGCCGCGCGTCACGACCTTGGCATCGCCGACGGCCGCGACCGGCACGGCATTGCCGGCCAGCAGCACACGCCGGGCGACCTTGCCGACGAGCTGGCCGCGATTGACGGCGATCGGGTATTCGCTGGTCACATGGGCGGGGAAGGACTTGTCCACCAGCATGGAGTCGGTGATCGTCTCGCCGGGCGCCACGGTGGTCGCGGCGACGGGGAGCATGACCTGCTGCGGCAGCGGCGCGGCGCCGAGCGGCGGCGCGGCCGGGGCGGCGCCCGTCGGGGGCGCCCAGTCGGCGATGGCCGCGCTGTCGACCCGACTATCGGCGATCGAGGCGGCAAGCGCGCCACCGGCGAAAGCGAGCACGCCGAGGGCAAGCACGCCGACACGGGCGAGCGCAGGGGAGAGGGCACGCGCACGGGCGGCGCCCCCGAAATGCCGACGCATGGCGCGGTTCCTTTGTTGGAGCATTTTCGAGCGAAGTCGATTCCGGTTCGCGTGAAGAAAATGCGTCAGAACAATAAGCTGGGGCTTTTCCGGTGAACCGGAGTTCACCGGAAAAGCGCTAGCGGATGCCCTTGGAGACCGTGGCGGCCATCTCGTCGGCGGCCTGGATCACCTTGGAGTTCATTTCATAGGCGCGCTGGGCGGAGATCAGCTCGGTGATCTCCTTAACCGGGTCCACATTCGAGGACTCCAGATAAGCCTGATGGACCTTGCCGAAGCCGGCGTCGCCGGCGACGCCGGTCACCGCCGTGCCGGAGGCGTCGGTCTCGCGGTAGAGATTGTTGCCGATAGGCTCCAGCCCGCCATCATTGGGGAAGTTGGCGAGGGAGAGCTGGCCGAGAAGCTGCGGCGCCGCCTGGCCGGCAACCTTGGCGTAGATCTGCCCGGTCTCGTTGACGGCGATCTCCACCGTGTTGGCGGGGAAGGTGATGGCCGGCTCGACCACATAGCCGTCATTGGTGACCAGCTCACCGGCCGGGCCCTTGTTGAAGGAGCCGGCGCGCGTATAGACGGTCTCGCCGGTCGGGCTGGTGATCTGGAACCAGCCGCGCCCGTTAATGGCGAGGTCGAGCGGGTTGCCGGTCTGGGTGAGCGGGCCCTGCATGTGCAGGTTGCGCACGCCAACCGTGCGCACGCCGAGGCCGACCAGCGCGCCGTCCGGGATCGGCAGGCCGCCATCCACATTGGGCACGCCCTGGGCGCGTTCGGCCTGGTAGAGCAGGTCGGCGAATTCGGCGCGCGCGCGCTTGAAGCCCGTCGTGTTGATGTTCGCGATGTTGTTCGCGATCACTTCCACATTGGTCTGCTGCGCGCTCATGCCGGTGGCGGCGATGGCCAGTGCTCTCATGTCGCTATGTTCCTCAGATCGCCATCCGCGAGATTTCCTGATAGGCCGCGACAACCTTGTCGCGGACCGCGAGCGCGGTCTGCAGCGTCTGCTCGGCGGTCATGATCGTCTGCACGACATGAGCGACGGACGCCTTGCCCTGAATGCCGCTGATGGCGGTGGCTTCCGCCGCCTTCAGCGAGTTGACCGCCTGGCCGGAGACATCGGCGAGGATGTCGCCGAAATCCGTGCCGGAGACGGACCGGCTGGGGGCAGCCGCCGCGGCCGGGCCGGTCGCGTGCGACGCGGCGGTGCCGGTGGTGCGGATCGGGGTGAAAGAACCAATTGCGTCAAGCATCATCCAGCCCTCAGCAGGTCGATGGTCTGGGAGATCATCGAACGGGCCTGTTTCATCATCTGGAGGTTGGCGGAGTAGGAGCGACCGGCTTCACGCAGGTCCGCCATTTCCACCAGCGGGTTCACATTGGGCATCTTCACATTGCCGTTGGCATCCGCGGCCGGGTTGCCGGGATCATGCTCGACGGCGAAGGGGGTGTTCTGGTCGGTGCCGAGCTGGCTCACCGACACCTGCGAGGCGCCGAGGCCGCGCATCGGCTGCGCCGCGAAATGCACGGTCTTGCGCATATAGGGCGAGCCGCCGGGCGTCGTCGCCGTGGAACGGGCGTTGGCGATGTTCTCCGAGGCGATGCGCATGCGCAGCGACTGGGCTTCCATGCCGGAGCCGGCGATGGAGGATATCGACTTGAGGGGATCGATCATCACACATTCCTCACGCTGGCTAACACCATCCGGTGAAACGAGCGGACGATACTCGTGTTGAGGGTAAAGGCACCGCTGACTTCGTTTGCCTTGATCATCTGCTGGTCGAGACTGACGGTGTTGCCGTTGTCGGAGATGCTCCAGCTCTCGGCGTCGTCCATCTTCACCGTCGCCGCCCCGGGGGCGGACATGGAAAGATGAGCCGGGTTGGTCCGCGCTTCCGCCAGATGGGTCTTGTCCAGCACCGCCGAGAAGGGTTCCACCTCGGCTGCCCGGTAGCCGGGCGTGTCGGCGTTGGCGATGTTGCCGGCGATGGTCGCCTGCCGCACCGAGGCCCATGCAGAGTGGCGGGCGGCGAGATCGAAGAGATAGACCTTGTCCACGAGAGGCTCCGCATTCCGATGAGAGCACCCTAGGGACAGAACCTTGCACGAGGCTGGACTCGCCGGCGGGCGGCGGCGCCGGGTGCCCGTGGGGCCTAGTTCGCGGCGATCCGCGCTGCGGCGAGGGCGTCGGCGAAGCGCTGGAGATTGTCCTCCGGCGAGGCCGGGCCGCCGGCGAAGTCGATACGGTCGATATGCACGCCGATCGTCGTGTCGTCGAAGACGACGCGGAAGGCGGCGGTGAGGGTGGCTTCGCGCAGCACCATGCTGATGCTGACATTGGGCGGGGAGCCCCAATCGCTTTCGACCGCCGCGTTGCGCCCGTAATGCAGCAGGCCCGGCTTCAGGAACAGCTCGGCTGAGGAGTTGATGAGATCCTGGATGTTCTCGTCCTGCCGCCGGCTGATATAGGCGATGACCACGCCGGCGCTGGTGAAGCACAGCTCGCTGAGAAAGCCGCGCAGCGTATCCGCCAGCATCTTCTCATAGGGCAGCAGCGCCAATGGCGCATCCTTGTCGAGGCTAAAGGCGCCATTACGTCCGGGCATTCTTGCCTCTTGCATAGATGAAGTAGAGTATCTTGGCGATCGGCCGGTAGAATTCGGCCGGAATCCACTGGTCCACTTCCACCGCGTCATACATGGCGCGGACCAGGGCCTTGTCCTCGACGACGGGGATGTTGTGGCTCTCGGCGATGGAGCGGATCTTCAGGGCGATAAGATCGGCGCCCTTGGCGAGCACAAGCGGCGCGCCGCCCTTCTGCCGGTCGTAATAGAGCGCGATGGCGTAGTGGGTCGGGTTGGCCAGCACGATGGAGGCGCGCGGGACGGCGTTCATCATGCGGTGGCGGGCGCGTTCCTGGGCGAGGGAGCGCATGCGCGCCTTCACCATCGGGTCGCCCTCGGCCTGCTTGAACTCCTCCTTCACCTCCTGCTTGGTCATGCGCAGCTCGGCCTTCCAGTGCAGGCGCGACCAGACAAGATCGACGCCGACCAGGGCGATGGTCGCGACGCAGACGGCAGAGACCAGCCGGACGGCGAGGCCGAGCAGCATGGAGGGCACCAGCACCGGGTCGCTCGACATGGCGGCGGTGATGCTGTCCTTGCCGGAGAACAGCAGCAGCCCGCACACGCCAGCGATCGCGCCGAACTTGAACAGCGATTTCAGGAACTCGACCTGGCCGTCACGGCCGAACAGGCGCTTCCAGCCGGAGGCGGGCGAGATGCGCGACCATTGCGGGCGGATACGCTCGCCCACCATGGTGGGCGTGTTCTGCACCAGCGCGGCGACGAGGCCGCAGACGGACAGCACGATGACAATGGGCAGAAGGAAACGGGCGCCGAGATCGAAGGCGACCCAGAGAATATGCGTGACGTCCTCGCTGGTGTTGAGGCGCAGGCTTCCGGGGTCGTCGATGAACCGCGAGAGCCCCTGCATCAACGGTCCGCTCTGCGGGCCGGCGAAGAAGCTCAGGCTGATGAGAATGCCGATGAGGGAGGCAAAGAGGGTCGCCTCCTTGGAGAAGGGGATATTGCCCTTCTCCAAGGCGTCGGCGATTTTCTTCTCGCTGGCTTCCTCGGTTTTGCTTTCCTTGTCGTCATCCCCTGACATGGCGGGTCCTAGCGCACATAGGCGTCTTCCTCACCGCCGGAGTTGAGTTCGATTTCGCCGCGCCCGGCCATTTCGAGCGCGAGGTCGGTAATGGCGCGGCGCGCTTCCGCCACGTCGCGGGCCGAGGCCGGCTCGCTGGACGACAGTTCCTGCTCGACCATGCGGCGCACGCGCGAACCGAGCGATTGCAGGATGATCTCGCGGAACTCCGCATCCGTGCCCTTGAGCGCCAGCACCGTCTTGTCGTTCGGCACCTGGTCGAACAGCGAGGTGCGCGCGCGGGGCGGCAGGTTGATGATGTCGTCGAAGGTGAAGAGCAGACCCTTGAGGATCTCGGCCGATTTCGGCCGCGTCGCCGTCAGGTTGTTCAGCACGTTCTCCATGTCGTTGCGCTCCATCTTGTTGATGATGTCGGCGATACGGGCATGGGTGTCGGCGCCGGCGTTGCGCGCGAGGTTGACCATGAAGTCCTCATGGATCGTGCTCTCGATGATGCGCATCGTCTCGTCGACGATCGGCTTGAAGGCGAGCATCCGGCGCATGACGCCGTTGCGCATGTCTTCGGGCAGGTGGCTCAGCACCTTGGCGGCGCAGGCCGGCTTCACCTTGGAAAGCACCAGCGCAGCGATCTGCGGGTGCTCCTTCATGATGTAGGTCGCGATGGTGCCTTCCGAGACCCCGGAGATGCGGTCCCAGATCGAATGGTTCGCCGCGCCCAGCACATCGTTCATGATCTCGCTGATCTGGTCGGGCGGCAGCACGCCGGCGAGCAGACGTTCGACATCACTCGCCGAGCCGCCGACATTGGCGCCGGCGACGAACTGGGTGGCGAATTCCTCGATGGCCATTTCCACCTGCGAGGTGGTCACGGGGCGCATCTCGGCGATGGTGCGGGTGATGAGGCGGATCTCGTCCGGCTCGAAATGCTTCATCAGGCGTGCCGCGGCGGGCTTGCCCATGGTCATGAGCAGCGCGGCGACACGATCGATGCCGTGCAGGGGGCGGTTGCTTACGCTCCGCGTGGCGGCTGCGGCCATTTACGGCTCCGGCGATCAGCGGTTGGAGTCACTGCCCGTCGCCCCGACGATCTCCGTCAGGGAGACGCCGAAGCGCGAATTGTCCTCATCCACCACGACGACTTCGCCGCGGGCCAGGATGCGGCCGTTCACCACCACTTCCACCGGCTCGCCGACGCGGCGGTCGAGCGGGACGATGGCGCCGCGGCCGAGCTTCATGAGCTGGGCCACCGGCATGTTGGCCGAGCCGAGCACGACCTGCATCGTGACCGGCACGCGCAGCAGGGATTCGAGGCCACGGCCGCCGAAGGTCTCCTCGACGGAGCCGCCGGTGATGGTTTCAGGCGCGAAGGTTTCGGTCATGGCTTCACCTTGGGCGAGGGAGTGGAACCGCCGGCCGGGCCGTTGCCGGGCTTGGTGCCGGCGGCGGTCTGGGCCTGGTTGAGCTGCCAGAGCAGCGTCTCGGCGTCCTGGATCTTGTGCGACAGGAGGGTGAGCAGCTCGCGGCTGTCATCGTTGAGCAGCGCCATCGCGTTGCGCGCGTGGTGCAGGGCGTTGGCGCTGTCGTCGAGCGCGACACGGTAGTCGCGCTGATAGGCGGAGAGATTGCCGAGCTTGCGGTACATCAGCACGACGCAGGTACTGGTCACCACGAGGGCGACGAAAAGCACGGCCTCACCGGGGGAGAATATCATCGAGGAACTCCTGAGCCTGATCGACGGCATCTTCGATACGCAGCACATACGCACCCTCGGCTTGCCCGAGGCTGCACCAGAAGAGCCCCTCCTCGGCGCTCTCCAGCTTGACGCGGCTGCGCGGGGTGGCCTGCAGCGAGAGAACCTGGCCAACCTTGAAGTCGGCGGCCTCGCCCAGCGTGATCTCGCGCTGTTCCAGCACGGCGCGCAGGCGCACCTCGGTGCGCTGCACCTCGCCGCGAATGTGCTTGCTCCACACCGGATCGCGCGGGGCTGATTCGCCCGCCGTGGTGCTGGCGAGCTGCTGGCGCATCGGGGTCAGCGCGCCCTGCGGGACGAGGATGAACATCTCGCCGCCGCGGTTGATCGCCTGCAGCAGGAACTTGGCGCAGATGGCCTGGTTGTTGCGCCGGCCGATGACGGCGAAGTCCATGCGCGTCTCGTGCCGCTGGAACTTGAAGGTCGCCTTGCTGACCAGCGCAAAGGCGCTCTGCAGAGCCTTGGCCATCTGCTCGAACAGCGCCTGGGCGATTCGCATCTCGATGTTGGAGAAGGAACGCTCGTCGTCGATCGGCGGCTCGGAGCCGTCGGCGCCGAACAGCACCTCGACCATGGTGAAGATGAAGTCGCGGTCGAAGCCGACGATGACGTGGCTGTCCCATTCCGGCGAGTGGAACACGCCGACGACGGCCATGCCTTCATAGGCGTCGAGGATGTCGCCGATGCGCCCGCTCTCGACGTCGCTCAGCGAGTAATAAGCCTGCGAGGCGACGAGCTGGCGCAGGCTTTCCGCGCACTGCGTCGCCATGCGGTCGAAGATGACGTTCAGCATCGGCAGCTTGTCGAGCGACAGGCCGGCGGCGTCGAGGAGCAGATTGCGGATGTCGGTGGTGGAGCCGCTCATGGAACCCGTGTGCATGTTCATTGCTTAGGCCGCCTGTGCCTGGGCCATGGAGGAGAGGTTCGGAACGTTGGAGATCGCTTCGGCTTCGACTTCGTCGATGCTCGGGCGCTCGCCCGCGGAGATGGTCTTGCGGCCATGCTCCAGCGCGATCTGCGGCAGCGCGCCGTTCATGTAGGCGATCAGCGACTGCTTCACGATGATGTAGGGCTGGACCTGCTTCTCGCGCATGATCTTGATGTAATGCGCCATCGGCCCGAGGATCGCGTAGGAGGTGTAGATGCCGATGAGGGTGCCGACGAGCGCCGACGCGATGTAGTGGCCAAGGATTTCCGGCGACTGGTCGATGGCGCCCATCGCCTTGACGATGCCGAGCACCGCGGCGCAGATGCCGATGGCCGGCATGCCTTCCGCCACCGTGCTGAGCGCGCCCGCCGGCTTGGTCTTGTACTTCTTGATGGTCGAGATTTCCTGTTCCATCAGCCCCTCGATCTCGTGCGAGCGGGCATTGCCAATGACGATCAGCCGCGCATAGTCGCAGATGAAACCGGTGAGTTCCTTGTCCTTCAGAATGTCCGGGAAGTGCTGGAACAGGGCCGAATTGGCGGGGTCGTCGATGTGCCCTTCGACCTCGTTGCGCGGCTTGGTGCGCAGCTCGCGCATCAGCGCGTAGAGCAGGCCGAGGAGGTGCAGGAAATCCTTGCGCTTGGGGGCCTTGCCCGACAACGCCTGGCCCACCGCCTTGCCGGTGTCCTTGACCGTCGACATCGGGTTGGCGATGAGGAAGGTGGCGAAGGCAATGCCGAAAATAATCACATACTCAAAGGGTTGCCAGATCACCTCAAGATGGCCGCCCATGGCGACGAAGCCGCCGCCGATCGAGGCGAACCCTAGGACGATGCCAATAACAATGAACAATGCCGACCCCTCCGTTGTGGTCTGAGGGTCTAGGCGGGCAAGGTTGCGTGAGGCTGGCGGGGGTGGCCGGCGAGGGGGCGCGACGCTGTTTCCAGGGCGCGGCCGGCAGGCCAGCCCGGCGCAAGGTTACTGGGCGAGGGTCAACACCGGACACACGCACGGTGCGCCATGGTCACGACCTACGATTCCTATCGTCTTCTCACGCGCAATCTCGACCGGACCCTCAAACTGAAGGCGTCCGAGCCGACGGTGGCGCTTGAGACCAAGCATTATCTCGAGACCATCCCGAAGATTAAGTCGATCGACGACTTCATCAAGAACACCCGCGTGTTCAACTACGCGATGAAGGCGTTCGGGCTCGAGGAAATGGCCTACGCCAAGGCCTATATGCGCAAGGTGCTGACCGAGGGCATCACCGACTCCAAATCCTTCGCCAACAGGCTGAACGACGAGCGCTTCACCGCCTTCGCCAAGGCGTTCGACTTCGACAGCTATGGCGCGCTCACCACCTCGCGCACCGCCGCCAAGCAGGACGTCGTCGACAAATATGTCCGGCAGACGCTGGAAGTAGACGCCGGCGCGGAGAATGAGGGCGTGCGGCTGGCGCTGTACTTCAAGCGCGAGGCGCCGAACGTTTCCTCTGCCTATGGGCTGATGGCCGACGCCGCGCTCTGGAAGGTGGTGAAGACGGTCTATGGCTTCCCCGCCGAAATGGGCAATGCCGACATCGACAAGCAGGCGGCGGCGGTGAAGAAGCGCCTCGACATCGCCTCGCTCAAGGATCCGGTGAAGCTCGACCGGCTGATCCAGCGCTTCACCGCGCGCTGGGACATGGACCAGGCCGCCACCTCGCCGACCCTCGCTTTGTTCAACCGCGGTTACTCCGTCGGTTCGGGCGTCGCCATGTCGCTGCTTTCCCTGAAATATGGAGGTTGATGCGTGACAAGCATCTATGTCGGCCTGTCGATGCAGATGGCGGCGGAGCGCCGCCTGGCCACCATCGCCGGCAACATCGCCAATGTGAACACGCCCGGCTACCGCGCCGAGGAAGTGAAGTTCGAGACCATGCTCTCGCAGGCCGGGAGCGGTGACGTGGCCTTCGTCTCGGAAGGCGACAGCTACACCTCGCTGAAACCGGGCAATGTGTCCTATACCGGCAACCCGCTCGACCTTGCCCCGCAGGGCGATGCCTGGTTCGCGGTGCGCGGCCCCTCGGGCCCGCTCTATACACGCGACGGACGTTTCCAGCTCGGGCCGAATGGCGGCCTGCGCACGGTGGACAACATGCCGGTGCTCGATTCGAGCGGCACGCAGATCACCATCGACGCCTCCGCCGGGCCGGTGAACATCAGCGCCGATGGCGCGATCACCCAGGCCGGCAATCGGGTCGGCACGGTCGGCCTGTTCACCATGCCCGCCGGGGCGACGCTGACGCGGCACGGCTCCTCCACCGTCTCCCCGGACCGCCCGGCGAGCCCGGTTCAGGACTATTCCCGTTTCGGAATCCGCCAGGGCTATGTGGAGGGCTCGAACGTCGATCCGATCATGGAAATGACGCGGATGATCGCGGTGCAGCGCAGCTTCGAGATGGCGGCGCAGGCGGTGCAGCAGGGCGAGGATTCGACGTCGGAAGCCATCCGCACGCTGGGGCCGTCCTGAGATGAACGCGCTCAGGCGTCTTGAGGCGGCGGTTCAGTCGAGCCTGGTGGAGATCCCGCTGGTGCGCGCGAGCGGCACGGTGCGCGAGGTCGCGCCGACCCATTTCCGCGTCGCCGGCCTGTCGGCCCATCTGCGCCTCGGCGAGTGCGTCTCGGTGGAGGCGGAGGGCCGCCGCATCATCGGCGAGGTGGTCCGCCTCGATGGCGACGGCGCGACGGTGAAGCCGTTCGACGAGCGCGTGGCGCTCGGCATGGGCGCCAGCGCCTATAAGAGCGGGCCGCTTTCCTTCCGCCCTGATCCTTCCTGGAAGGGCCGGGTGATCAATGCGCTCGGACAGCCGCTGGACGGGCAGGGCCCGCTGCTCGTCGGCGATGTCGCCATGCCGCTCGACGCCGACCCGCCGGAGGCGATGAGCCGCTCGCGCATCGACAAGCCGCTGCACACCGGCGTGCGGGTGATCGACCTGTTCACCCCGCTCTGCGAGGGCCAGCGCATCGGCATCTTCGCCGGCTCGGGCGTCGGCAAGTCGACGCTGCTCTCCATGCTGGCGCGCTGCCAGGGCTTCGACACGGTGGTCGTCGCCCTTGTCGGCGAGCGCGGGCGCGAGGTGCGCGAATTCCTCGAAGGTCCGCTGGCGCCGAACCGGCACCGCGCGGTCGTCGTCGTCGCCACGAGCGATGAAAGTCCGATGATGCGCCGCCTCGCGCCGCGCGCCGGCTTCGCCGTGGCCGAGTATTTCCGCGATGCCGGCGACAGCGTGCTGCTGATCGTCGACAGTGTGACCCGCTACGCCCATGCCGCGCGCGACGTGGCGCTGGCGGCCGGTGAGCCCGCCGTGGCGCGCGGCTATGCGCCGAGCGTGTTCAGCACCCTACCGCGCCTCCTGGAGAGGGCGGGACCGGGGCGCGAGGGCACCGGCTCGATCTCCGCCGTGTTCTCCGTGCTGGTGGATGGCGACGACCATAACGACCCGGTCGCCGACGCCATTCGCGGCACGCTGGACGGGCACATCGTGCTCGACCGCGCCATTGCCGATCAGGGCCGCTTCCCGGCGGTGAACGTGCTGCGCTCGGTCTCGCGCCTCGCCGATCTCGTCTGGTCGCCCGAGCAGCGCGAGCTGGTGCGCCGGCTGAAGGGGCTGATCGCCCGCTTCGAGGACACCAAGGATCTCCGGCTCATGGGCGGCTACACGCCCGGCACCGATGCCGAGCTCGACCAGGCCGTGACCGTGGTGCCGCGCATCTATGACGCGCTGCGCCAATACGCCGACTCCCCGCCGAGCGGGGATCCCTTCGCCGAACTCGCCCAAGCCATTCGCGGCTAGACCATTCGCGACTAAGTCCTTCGCAGCTCAGCCATTTCCGGCGGAGCTTCCGGTTCCGAGAGCGAGCGCCAGTTTCGCGCAAGCCACAGCGGCTCATATGCGAGCACGCCCAGTCAGGAGTGAATAGATGAGCCTCTACGGCATGATGCGCACCGGCGTATCCGGTATGTCGGCGCAGTCGAACAAGCTCGGCACCATTGCCGACAACATCGCCAACTCGAACACCGCGGGCTACAAGCGCTCCACCACCGAATTCTCCACCCTGCTGCTGCAGAGCGGCACGGGTGAGTATAATTCCGGCGCGGTGAACACCTCCGTGCGCTATTCGGTCAGCCAGCAGGGGGCGCTCAACTACACGACCTCCGCGACCGATCTCGCCATTCAGGGCAAC
Source organism: Ancylobacter sp. WKF20 (assembly GCF_029760895.1). Taxonomy (NCBI): domain Bacteria; kingdom Pseudomonadati; phylum Pseudomonadota; class Alphaproteobacteria; order Hyphomicrobiales; family Xanthobacteraceae; genus Ancylobacter; species Ancylobacter sp. WKF20. The sequence goes on along the minus strand of NZ_CP121679.1, from coordinate 2,636,020 downwards.
GGCTTCTTCCTGGTCGCCGATCCCGACGGCACGTCCTATCTCTCGCGCGCCGGCTCCTTCGCCGTGGATGCCTCGACCGGCAATCTGGTGAACACCGCCGGCTTCACGCTGATGGGCTACGACATCACCGCCGGCGACCCGGACGTCGTTCTCAATGGCGCCGGCGCCCTGCAGGCGGTCAAGGTCGCCGATGTGCGCCTCGCGGCCAATCCGAGCCGTGTCGGCACCTTCGCGGCCAACCTGCCCTCGGCCGATACCGCCATCGCTGGCGACACCCCGGCCGACAATTCGGCGACCTCGACCTATTCGCAGAAGTCCTCGCTCGTCACCTTCGACAATCTCGGCAACGAGGTGACGCTCGACTTCTTCCTGAGCAAGACCAGCAACGCGCCCATCGAATGGGAAATGACGGTGTTCGACCGCGCTGACGCGCCGGCGACCGGCGACTTCCCCTATACGGCGGCCCCGCTCGCCTCGCAGGCGCTGACCTTCGACAATCTCGGCAACCTGACCTCGACGCCGAGCTTCGCGCTCAACGTGCCGAACGGCCAGACGCTGACGCTCGATCTCACCGGGATGACCCAGCTCGCCGACGGCTACACCCCGCTTTCGGCGACGGTGGACGGCAACGCGCCGAGCTCGGTGTCGGGCGTTGAAATCGCCAAGGACGGCGTGGTTTCGGCCATCGACCTGAACGGGCGCAAGTCGCCGCTCTACAAGATCCCGCTCGCATTCGTCACCAGCCCGGACAAGCTGAACCCGAAGGCCGGCAATGTGTTCGAGACCACCAACGAATCCGGTGCCATCCAGGTCGGCTTCGCCAATGATGGCGGCCTCGGTTCGATGATCTCCGGCGCCACCGAACGCTCCAATGTCGACATGGCGAACGAGCTCACCGAGATGATCGCCGCCCAGCGCGACTACACCGCCAATTCCAAGGTGTTCCAGACCGGTTCGGAACTGCTCGACGTCTTGATGAACCTCAAGCGGTGAGGCGTAAATGAGCCTCTCGGTCGCCTTCAACGCCGCCCGGTCCTCGCTGTTCAGCACGTCCTCGCAGATCGAGACGACGGCGCGGAACATTTCGGGGGCCGGTCAGGCTGGCACATCGCGCAAGCTTGCCATCACCACCACCATGGGCGATGGCGGGGCGACCGTGATCAGCGTGTCGCGCGCGAGCGACAACGCGCTCTTCACGCGCATGCTCACCGCCACCTCGCACACTGCCGACAAGCAGGCGTTGCTCAATGGGCTGGAGCGGCTGCAGACGACCGTGGGCGATCCCGAATCCGACGCCTCCCCGGCGGCGCGCCTCGGCGCCTTGTCCGATGCGCTGGCGCAATATGCCAATATGCCGGACGACCCTTCCATCGCCGGCGAGGTGGTGGTCAAGGCACAGTATCTGGCGACCTCGCTGAACACGGCGGCCGATGCCGTGCACAAGGTGCGCACCGATGCGGACACCGCGATGGCGCGCTCGGTCAGCCGCGTCAACGACCTGCTGAAGCAGTTCGAGGTGGAGAACACCACCGTCGTGCGCGGCACGGCGATCGGCGCGGACGTGACCGACGCGATGGACCGGCGCGACACGCTGCTCGCCTCGCTCGCCGAGGAGATGGGCGTCACCGCGATCAGCCGCGGCAATAACGACATGCTGATCTACACCGATGGCGGCGCGACCCTCTTCGAGACACGCCCGCGCACGGTGAGCTTCACCACCACGCCCGTCCTCACCGCCGGCATGACCGGCCGGGCGGTGATGGTCGATGGCGTCAGCGTCACCGGCGACGACGCCACCATGCCGCTGCGCTCGGGCCGGCTGGTCGGCCTCGCCGAACTGCGCGACCGCACGAGCGTGGTGTTCGAGAACCAGCTTGACCAGATGGCGCAGGGGCTGATGAGCGCCTTCGCCGAGATCGACCACACCGGCGGCGGCGCGCCCGACATGCCGGGCCTGTTCACCGACGGTTCGGGCACGCTGCCGGCCACTTCCACCGGTGCGGCGAGCCGCATCGCGGTCAACCCGGCCGTCGACAGCGCGCAGGGTGGCACGCTGACCCTGCTGCGCGACGGCGGCATCAACGGCGCGGCCTATGAGGCGAACGCGACCGGTGCCGCCAGCTTCGCCGATGAAATCCGCCGGCTGCACACCAGCGTCTCGGCGGTGCGCAGCTTCGATCCGGCCGCCGAGATCGGCAGCTCGGCGAGCCTCGCCGATTTTGGCCAGGCCTCCGTCGGCTGGCTGGAAGGCGCCCGCCAGGCGGCCTCCACCAAGGCGGAGAGCGAGAAGGCGCTGCTGGCGCACGCCTCCGACGCGCTGTCCAACGCCACCGGCATCAACATGGACGACGAATATGCCCGCCAGCTCGAGCTGGAGCGCAGCTATCAGGCGTCGTCCAAGCTGATCGCGATCATCAACGATCTCTACGACACCTTGCTGCAGGCGGTGCGCTGATGCGAACGACCTTCATCTCCACCCTTACCGTGATGAATTCGCCGCGCAACGCGCTGCCGCGCCTGCAATCCGAACTCGCCGATGCGAGCAAGGAGCTGACCACCGGCCGGCGCGCCGATCTCGGCCTGTCGCTCGGCGTCGGCACGGCGGAAAGCGTGCGGCTGCGGGCCGAGGACGCTTCGGTTCGCCGCTATTTCGACGGCAACTCGGCCATGGCCGCGCAGCTTGAGCGCACCCAGGCGACGCTCGACGACATGCGCACCCAGGCCGACAAGTTCCAGCAGATGCTGTCGAGCATCTCCGATGCCGACGGCGCCGCGTCTGTCTTGCAGCAGCAGGCGGGGGGCTTTCTCGATGCCCTGACCTCGACGCTGAACCTGACCGATGGCCGGCGCTATCTGTTCGGCGGTATCAATAGCGGGCAGAAGCCGATCAATAATCTGGACGAGGGCCCCGGCGCGGCGATCGTGACCGCGTTCAACACGCGCTTCGGCTTTGACCCGTCCGATCCGGCCACCGGCACCATTCCCGCGGCCGACCTCGAGAACTTCATCGACAACGAGTTCGCCGCGATGTTCGAGGAACCGGGCTGGAGCGCCACCTGGTCGGACGCGTCGAGCACCAATCTGCGCAGCAGCATCTCGCCGCTCGAGCGCATCGAGACTTCCGCCAACGCCAATGAACCAGCCATGCGCAAGCTTGCGATGGCATACACGATGGTGGCGGCGCTGGGGACCGAACATCTCAGGGGCTCCGCGCTTGCGATGGTCATGGACAAGGCGCGCTCGCTCACCGGCACGGGGACGAGCGAGCTGATCTCGATCAGCACGCGGCTCGGCACCTCGCAGAACCGTATTGAGGCGGCGAATTCGCTGATGCAGCGCGGGCTCGACACCATCGGCAAGCGCATCGACAAGCTGGAATCCGTGGACCCCGCGGAAGCCAAGACGAAGCTGGACCTGATATCTACCCAGATCGAGATGTCCTACTCGCTGACGGCGCGAATACTGAAAATGTCCATCATGAACTACGTCTGATCGGAAGGGTCGCAACATGTATCGCTTCACCTATGCCGAGATCCTGGGAGACTCCGGTGTCGAGGGGCGCGAGGAAGAGCGGCTTGCGCTCGACCATGCGCTGGCCCTGCTGACCAAGGCCCAGGAAAACGGCCCTTCCTCGCCCGAAGCCACCCAGGCGGTGCTCTATCTCCAGAAGCTCTGGGGTTTCCTCATCCGCGACCTCTCCGACCCGCATAATGAGCTGGCCGAGACGCTGCGCGGCAACCTGATCTCCATCGGGCTCTGGGTCATCAAGGAGGCGGATCAGATCATGCAGGAACGCTCCACCAACTTCTCCGGCCTCATCGAGGTCAATCGTTCCATCCGTGACGGCCTGATGTGAGGCGCTGCCCATGCTGATTTCGCTGAAACCCGGTGAACGCATTTTCCTCAACGGAGCGGTGATCCGCGTCGACCGCAAGGTCACGATCGAGCTGCTCAACGACGTCGCTTTCCTGATGGAAAGCCACGTCCTGCAGGTCGAGGACACCACTACCCCGCTGCGCCAGCTCTATTTCGTGGTGCAGACCATGCTGATCGAGCCGCGCAAGATGGAGGCGGCGCAGGCCGTGTTCACTCAGCAGCTCGCCGGTCTGATGACCAGCTTCAACAACGACTCGATGGTGACCGCGCTCGCGCAGGTCGGCGAACTCGTTGAATCCGGCCGACTTTTCGAGGCGCTGCGGGTGATCCGCCGCCTGTTCATGATCGAGGCGGCCATTCTCGACACCGGCGCGCCCAAGGCGGCGTGAGGAGAGCTCCATGACATCGGTTAACCCGCTCGCCTCCACAGGCGCGGCCTCGACCTCGGCCGCGTCCGCCGCCAAGCCGCAGACGCTCGACTACACGGCGTTCCTCCAGCTCCTCATCGCCCAGATGAAGTACCAGGATCCGACCGAGCCGATGGACACGGCGCAGTATATGGGCCAGCTCGCCTCGTTCTCGCAGGTCGAGCAGAGCATGTCGGCCAACGCCAAGCTCGACTCGCTGCTGACCTCCTCCTCGCTGCAGATCGCCGACGCCGCCATCGGCCGAACGGTGACCAGCGCCGACGGTACAGTCTCCGGCACGGTCACCTCGGTGCGCATCGCGGCCGATGCGCCGATGGCCATGCTCGCCGACGGGCGCGAAGTCGCGCTCACCTCCGGCGTGCGGATGTCCTGAGGATGAACGAGGTCGATGCGCTCGATGTCGTCCAGTCGGCGATCTGGACGATCATCGTCGCCTCGGGGCCCGCGGTGGCCGCCGCCATGCTGGTGGGCGTTGCCATCGCCCTGTTCCAGGCGCTGACGCAGATCCAGGAGGTCACGCTGACCTTCATTCCGAAGATCATCGCCGTTCTCGTTGTTTCCGCCCTCACCGCCACCTTCATCGGCCAGCAGATCCTCGCCTTCACTGAGGAGGTCTATGGCCGCATCGGCACCGGATTCTGATGCGTCATGACCGATCTCACCGCCACCACCGCCGGGACTGAGCATAAGTCACGCCGCGATATCGGCTTCGCCGTCGGCGTCGTCGCCATCCTCGCGGTGCTGTTCCTGCCGATCCCGCCGGCGCTGATCGACTTCGGCCTCGCTCTGTCGATCGCCGTGTCGGTGCTGATCCTCATGGTGTCGCTGTGGATCCAGAAGCCGCTTGAGTTCTCCGCCTTCCCGACCGTACTGCTGATCGCGACGCTTCTGCGCCTCGCGCTCGGCATCGCCACGACGCGCCTCATCCTCGCCCATGGCGCGGACGGGGTGCATTCGGCCGGTCACATCATTTCCGGCTTCTCGCAGCTGGTGATGGGCGGCGACTTCGTCATCGGCATCGTGGTGTTCGTGATCCTGATCACGGTCAACTTCCTCGTCATAACCAAGGGCGCGACGCGTATCGCGGAAGTGGGCGCGCGCTTCACCCTCGACGCCATCCCCGGCAAGCAGATGGCGATCGACGCCGATCTCAATGCTGGCCTTATCGACGACAAGCAGGCGCAGCTGCGCCGCTCCGAGCTGGAAGAGGAAAGCTCCTTCTTCGGCTCGATGGACGGCGCCTCGAAATTCGTGCGCGGCGAGGCGGTCGCCGGCCTCATCATCATCGCCGTCAACATCTTCGGCGGCATCATCATCGGCGTGACGCGCCACGGCCTGCCGCTGGGCGAGGCGGCGGACATCTTCACCCGCCTTTCAGTCGGTGACGGCCTCGTCTCGCAGATCCCCGCCCTGATCGTCTCGCTCGCCGCCGGCCTTCTGGTGTCGAAGGGCGGCACGCGCGGTTCGACCGACAAGGCGGTGCTCGGCCAGCTCGGCGCCTATCCGCGCGCGCTCTACGTCGCCGCCAGCCTTATGTTCGGCCTGGCGCTGGTGCCGGGCCTGCCCTTCCTGCCCTTCGCGGCGCTGGGCGGCGTGATGGCCTTTGTCGGCTACCAGGTGCCGCTGCACCTCGCCCGGCAGAAGGAGATGGCACGCGCCCAGGAAGCTGAGGCGCAGAAGGCCCTCGCCGCCGATATCAAGGATTCGGTCAAGGAGACGCTGCGCACGGCCGAGATCGAGATCGCCGTCGGCAAGCAGCTCGCCACCGTCGTCATGCGCAATCCCGGCGAGCTCGCCCACCGCATCGGCAAGATGCGGCGCAAATTCGCCGAGCGCTATGGCTTCGTGGTGCCGGACATCAAGGTGACCGAGGCGCTCAACGTTCCCGGCAAGTCCTACCAGATCCGCATGCACGGCACCGTCGTCTCCTCTTTCGAGATGCGCATCGGCGAATTGCTGGTGGTGGTCGGCGAGGGCCCGCGCCCGGACGTGCCGGGCGACGATGTGCGCGAGCCGGCTTTCGGCATGAAGGCGCTCTGGGTCTCCGAGGCCTACACGGCCGAGGTGAAGCGCGAGGGCTTCGCCGCCATCGACGCGCTGTCGATCATGCTGACCCATGCCAGCGAGGTCGTGTCCAACAATCTGGCGCAGCTTCTGTCCTACAAGGACATGCGCGCGCTGCTCGACCGGCTCGACCCCGAATACAAGCGGCTGATCGAGGACATCTGCCCGGCGCAGATCTCCTATTCCGGCCTTCAGGCCGTGCTGAAGCTGCTGTTGGCCGAGCGCGTCTCGGTGCGCAACCTGCACCTCATCCTCGAAGCGGTGGCCGAGATCGTGCCGCATGCCCGGCGCTCGGAGCAGGTGGTCGAGCATGTGCGCATGCGCATGGCGCAGCAGATCTGCGGCGATCTCTCCGAGGGCGGTCACCTCAATGTGCTGCGCCTTGGCGGCAAATGGGATCTCACCTTCCATGAGAGCCTGAAGCGCGATTCCAAGGGCGAGGTCGCCGAGTTCGACATCGACCCGCGCCTCGTCGAGCAGTTCGGCGCGGAAGCCTCCACGGCGATCCGCGAGCGGATGAAGACGGCGGGCAGCTTCGCCCTGGTTACCGCCCCGGATGCGCGGCCCTATGTGCGCATGATCATCGAGCGCATGTTCCCCTCGCTGCCGGTGCTCTCCCATGTCGAGATCGCCCGCGGCGCCGAGATACGCTCGCTCGGAGCCATCTCATGATGTCGCAGGCGGACGCGCTGATCGTCCCCGGCTTCCTGATCTTCTGCCGCATTGGCGCCTGCTTCATGCTGATGCCCGGCTTCGCCAGTGCCCGCCTGCCGATGAAGGTGCGGCTGTTCCTCGCGCTCGGCGTCTCGCTCGCCCTGCTGCCGCTGCTGGAACAGCGCGTCGTCGTCGCGCTGTCGGGCGCGCGGCTTTCGGACTTTCTGCTCGCCATCGCCAGCGAACTGGCGACCGGGGGCATCATCGGCCTGCTGGCGCGCATCTTCGTGCTGTCCTTCCAGACGCTCACCACGGCGGCCGCCCAGTCGATCGGCGTCGCCATGCCCGCGGGCATGACCATCGAAGACGAGCAGATGCCGGAAATCACCATTCTGCTCAGCGTCGGTGCCGTGGTGCTGATCTTCGTCACCGGCCAGCACTGGGAGATCATCCGGGCGCTGGTGGATTCCTATGGCCGCATCCCCCCGGCCCAGGCGCTGAACGCCGGCGGCGTGCTCACCCAGGCGGTGGATCAGCTGTCCGCCACCTTCGTGCTGGCGCTGCGGCTCGCGAGCCCCTTCCTGATCTATTCGGTCATCGTGAACCTCGCCGTCGGCATCACCAACAAGCTGACGCCGCAGATCCCCGTCTATTTCATCGCCATGCCCTTCGTGACGCTGGGTGGCCTGCTGCTGCTCTACGCCATCGCCGACGACATGCTGGCCATGTTCATCGACGCCTTCGGCGTGTGGATGAAGGGCGGCTGACATGAAGGACCGGCTGGCCAAGCTGAAGCGCATCGAGGCGTTGCAGACCCGCCTGCAGCAGCGGGCGGACCATGAGCTGATCCGTCTCCAGCGCGGCCTTGCCGAGGCCGAGGCGAATCGGCGCGAGGTCATGGCGGTGCTGAATGACGAATGGCTGGCGCCGATCGTGGTCAGCTTCGTGTCGCGCCGGCTGAAGGTGATCGACGGCGAGATCGACCAGCTCAACGCCGCCATCGAGGCGCAGAAGGCCATCGCCCTGCGCGAGGCGATGCGGCTGAAGCGCGCCGAGCGCTCGACCGGCGCGGCGCGCGAGGATGTGCGCGCGCATGAGGATCGCCTGGCGCTGGACGAGGCGCTCGAAGCCAGCGTTCTCCGGGCGGGCGCAAGCTTCCCACCAGCCTGATTTGCGAGCCTGCAACCGTCGAATTCCACACGGTGCGGCACATGAGCATTTCACTCCCTTCGGACCTCATTCTCGACGTCGTCAAGGCGGCCGATCCGCAGAAGTCGCAGGCCATGGCCACGCGTCTGCGGCAGGCCTCCGCGGCGAACCCGGCGACGCTGCCGGCCGACGCGATGAGCTTCGATGCGGCGCTGGCCAATAGCTCGGCGGCGCCCGCCCCGGCGCGTGCCCTGCCGATGGAGGGCTTGAGCCCGCTGGCGGGCACCTCCTCGCTGGCGCTGCGCAACGCCACCGCCCTCTCCGACAAGCCGACCGGTGCGACGCCCCCAGCCTATCGCCGCTTCGAGTCGATGGTGCTGAGCGGTTTCGTCGACTCGATCCTGCCCGAGGCCAAGGCCTCGCTGTTCGGCTCCGGCACCGCCGGCCAGGTGTGGCGTTCCATGCTGGCCGAGCGCATCGCCGACGAGGTGGCCAAGCATGGCGGCGTCGGCCTGGCCGAGCGCATCGCTAGCTCGGCCACCCGCGGCGCCGCCAATGCGGCCGCGCAGTCCGCCGGGCTCGCCGGCGAGACCACCGGAGTGCGCTCATGACCGCGATGTCCTTCAACACCCCGGCGCCGACCCCGGCCACGCTGCTGCTCGGTCTGCTCGATCGTCTCGAGGACGCCATCGAGCAGGAGAGCGAGGCGTTGCGCCATCGCCTGCCGCTCGATTTCGACGAGATGAACCGGCGCAAGAGCCGCAGCCTGCTGGAGCTCAGCCGCGCCGCGCGCGCGCTGCCGGCGGCGCTCGACGGCAGCGCGCTGGAGCGCCTCGCCAATCTTCGCGGCAAGCTGCTGCGCAATCAGGAGCTGCTCGCGCTGCATCTGGCAGCCGCCCAGGAGGTCGCCTCCATTCTCGGCACCGCGCTGCGTGACGCGGAGTCCGACGGCACTTACTCGATCTCCCTCGCGACACGGTATGGCGCGTGATGGTCAAGGTGCTGCTCATCGGCCTCTGGGTCTGCGTGGTGACGCTGCTGTCGAGCTATGGCGGGGTCTACTGGGCGTCCGGCCATGCCGTGAAGGCGGAAGAGGAACCCTTCCTCGCCGGCCTCGAATATCGCCGGCTCGACGCGATCAACGTGCCCATGATCATCGATGGCGTCGTGCGCGGCTATGTCGTCGCCAAGCTGGTCTACACGGCTGACGCCGGCACGCTGCGCAAGATCTCGATCGATCCGCAGGTCTTCGTCACCAACGCCGCCTTCGACGAGATCTACATGAATGGTCGTGTCGAGTTCGGCAAGATGTCAAAGTACAATCTTGCTGAAATTCTCGACAGTATCAAGAAGCGAGCCAACAAGCAGCTGAACGGCGATGTCGTTCAGGAAGTGCTCGTCGACTCGGTCAATTACATCGACAAGAGCGAAATACGTGCGCTCGTCGACAAATCCGCTGCCAAACCAAATCCGCCACCTCGCGGCAAAGCTGAACCCGCGACCCACTGACGTATCAATTGGAATATCCCAAATGAAGATCACCGGCAAAATCTATGCGATCGTCGCGGTGCTCGGCCTGTCCACCCTCGCTGTCGGTGGGCTCGCCCTCTACGCGCTGAACACGGAAGCCAAGCTCGCCAACGAGCTTGACCGTTACTCGCAGCGGGCTTTCCTCGCCGAGCGGATGAACGGCCTCATCAGCACTGTGGTGATGGACGCGCGCGGCACCTACATGGCCGACACGGTGGAGAAGGCGAAGCCGTTCTCCGCGGGCATGCTGAAGACCCTCGATCAGCTCAATGCCACGCTGACCCATGCAAAGGCGGTGACCGAGGGCACTGACGATCTCGGCCTTTCGGAGGTCGCCTCCGATCTCGCGAAGTTCGTCACCTTCCGCAAGGAGACCGCGCGCCTCGCCGTCGAGGAAGGTCCGAAGGCCGCCAACGAGCAGGGTAACAACGAGGCGAACCGCGCCAACCGCAAGGCGCTGCAGACCTCGCTCGCCACCCATGTCGAGCAGGTCCGCGCCCGCCTCGAGCCGCTGCGCCAGGAGGCCGTCGAGACCGGCCAGTGGGCCCGGCAGATGATCATCACCACCACCGTCCTCGGCCTGCTGATCGGCATCGGCGCTGCTCTCTTCATCGGCGTCTACACGCTGAGCCGCCCGATCCGCCGCGTCAGTGAGACGCTGAAGGCGGTCGCCAGCGGCAAGCTCAATGTCGAGGTCGAGACCAATCCGGGCACCGACGAAGTGGGCGATCTCTGGCGGTCCACGGCTGATCTTCTCGGCACCATCCGCGAGGCCGAGGCCATGCGGGCCGAGCAGACCGCGCAGGCCGAGCGTCTCGAGGTCGAGAAGCGCGTCGCCATGCGCCAGCTTGCCGAGCAGTTCGACAGCGAGGTTTCGGGCGTCGTGCGCTCGGTGGCCGCCGCCGTCAGCCAGCTCGAGCACTCCGCTTCCAGCATGAACAAGTCGGCGGACGAGACCTCGCGTCAGTCCACCGTGGTCGCCGCGGCGGCCGAGCAGGCGACCAGCAACGTGCAGATCGCCGCCTCCGCCGCCGAAGAGCTCGCCGCCTCGGTGCGCGAGATCGGCTCGCAGGTCTCCACCGCCGCCAAGATCGCCGGCGAGGCGACCGACCAGGCCAGCGGGACCGCCGAAGTGGTGCGCGGCCTTGCCGCCAGCGCCCAGCGCATCGGCCAGGTGGTGAACCTCATCACCGACATCGCCTCGCAGACCAACCTTCTCGCCCTCAACGCCACCATCGAGGCGGCGCGTGCGGGTGAGGCGGGCCGCGGCTTCGCCGTGGTCGCGATGGAAGTGAAGACGCTGGCCGAGCAGACCTCCAAGGCGACCGACGAGATCTCCTCGCAGATCGCCGCCGTCCAGGGAGCCACCAACGACGTCGTCAAGGCGATCGAGGGCATCTCCGGCACCATCCGTCGCATCGACGAGATCTCGACCGCCATCGCCACCTCAATCGACGAGCAGGGTGCGGCGACCGGCGAGATCGCCCAGAACGTGCATCAGGCGGCCCAGGGCACGCAGGAGGTTTCCTCCAGCATCGCCACGGTCAGCTCCGCCGCCGCCGATACCGGCCGTGTCTCCAACGAGATCGTCCGCTCCGCGGCCGACCTGTCCGCCCAGGCCGATCGCCTGCGCACCCAGGTCGACACCTTCGTCAACCGTGTTCGCGCGGCCTGATCGCCTGCCGCCGGCGTCTCGGCGCCGGCGGCCCCCCGCTGCCCCATTGCCACCTTTGAGATTGAGCCATGGATGATCTCCTCCGCGAATTCCTGACGGAAACTTCCGAGAGCCTCGACGTCGCCGACGTTGAGCTCGTGAAGTTCGAGACCGACCCTAACAACCGGGATATCCTCAACAACATCTTCCGCCTGGTCCACACCATCAAGGGAACCTGCGGGTTCATCGGGCTGGTGCGTCTTGCCGGTCTCGCCCATGCCGCGGAAACGCTGATGGACGAGTTCCGCAACGGGCGGCCGGTGACCACGGGCGCGGTTGGGTTGATCCTGCGCACCGTCGACCGCATCAAGGCGATCCTGACGGAAATCGAGCGCAATGACGGCACCGAGCCGGTCGGCTCCGACGCGGATCTGATTGACGAACTCGAGGCCGAGGTGGCGCGTACCGACGTGACGGCGGACGCCCCGCCGCCGCCGCCGCCCGTGGCCGACAAGCCCCTCATCGTGCAGGAGCGCGAGACGCTGCCGGGCGAGGTTCCGCTCGACGAGCTGGAGCGCATGTTCCGCGAGACGGAGGTCGAGACCAAGGCGCCGGCTGCCAAGGCCAAGCCGGCGGCTGCCGCCGCTCCCGCGCCGGCGCCCGTTCCGGTCGCCGTCAAGCCGATGGTGACCGATGGCGCCCCGCCGCCGGCGGCCAATGACGCCAATTCGGTGGCCAATCAGACCATCCGCGTCAGCGTCTCGGTGCTGGAACATCTGATGACGATGGTGTCCGAGCTGGTGCTGACCCGCAACCAGCTGATGGAAATCAGCCGTCGCAACGAAGACAACGAGTACAAGAGCCCGCTGCAGCGCCTGTCCACCGTGACCGGCGAGCTGCAGGAAGCGGTCATGCGCACCCGCATGCAGCCGATCGGCAATGCCTGGCAGAAGCTGCCGCGCATCGTGCGCGACCTCGCGCAGGATCTCGGCAAGCAGATCGAGCTGGAGCAGCACGGCGCTGAGACCGAACTCGACCGCCAGGTGCTCGACCAGATCAAGGATCCGCTCACCCACATGGTGCGCAACTCGGCGGATCACGGGCTTGAGATGCCCGCCGCCCGCCGCGCCGCCGGCAAGCCGGAGAAGGGCACGATCCGCCTTTCGGCCTATCACGAGGGTGGCCATGTCATCCTTGAGATCGCCGATGACGGGCGTGGCCTCGACGTCGAGCGCATCAAGGTCAAGGCCGTGGAGAACGGCCTTTGCTCGGAGGCCGATGCGGCCCGCATGACCGATGCGCAGGCCTTCCGCTACATCTTCCACGCCGGCTTCTCGACGGCGGCGGCGGTGACCAGTGTGTCGGGCCGTGGCGTCGGCATGGATGTCGTGCGCTGCAACATCGAGCTGATCGGCGGCACCATCGACGTGCGCTCCAAGCGCGGCGAGGGCACCACCTTCACCATCAAGATTCCGCTCACCCTGGCCATCGTGCCGGCGCTGATCGTGGAGAGCACTGGCGAGCGCTTTGCCCTGCCGCAGACCTCGGTGGTCGAGCTGGTGCGGGTGCGCGCGGATAGTGAGCATTCGTTGAGCTTCATCAAGCACGCCCATGTGCTGCGCCTGCGCGACCGGCTGCTGCCGATCGTCGATCTCGGCACGGTGATGAACCTGTCCTGCCATTGGGGCGAGCGTCCCGAGGGCGAGCTGATCGTCGTGATGCAGGTCGGTAGCCACCGCTTCGGCGTCGTGGTCGACAGCGTCTCGCACACAGAGGAAATCGTGGTGAAGCCGCTCTCCACGGTGCTGCGCGGGCTCTCGCTGGTCTCCGGCAGCACCATTCTGGGCGATGGCCGCGTGATCATGATCATCGACCCGAATGGTCTGGCGCAGCTTGCCGCCAGCCGTGCCGACAAGGCGGCGGACAGCATGGGCGCGCAGCAGAAGGGTGAAACCGACAGTGCCTCCGACACCACCTCGCTCCTGCTGTGCCGGGCTGGCCCGCGCGGCATGAAGGCGGTGCCGCTCTCGCTGGTCACCCGTCTCGAGGAGCTCGACGCCGCCCAGGTGGAGATCGTCTCCGAGCGCAGCGTCGCGCAGTATCGCGGCACGCTGATCCCCATCGTCTATGCCAATGACGAGGTGGAGCGGAAGACCTCCGGCAAGCAGCCGCTGCTCATCTTCTCGGAAGGCCAGCGGACCATGGGTCTCGTGGTCGACGAGATCGTGGACATCGTCGAGACCGAGTTCAACCTCAAGCTCTCCTCCGGTGCGCCGGAGATCATGGGCGGCGCGATCATCAACGAGACCGCCACTGAGGTTCTCGACGTCGCCTACTTCATGCAGGCCGCGTTCGGGGCGAGCTTCGACATCCCGCCCGTGCGTCAGGCGCATGAGCGCGCCGGCCGCCTGCTGCTGGTGGATGGCAATGCCTTCCACCGGGCCATGCTGGAGCCGGTGCTCAAGGGCAATGGCTACGCGGTGACGACCTGCTCCTCGGCCAGCGAGGCGCTCGAGAAGCTCTCCGGTGATCTCCACTTCGACGCGGTCGTGAGCGAGGTCGACATGCCCGGTGTGGACGGCTTCCGCTTTGCCGAGCGCGTGCGCCGCGAACTGCTTCTGGAGGACCTCCCGATCATCGCCATGGCGAGCGGGCGCAACCCGGACTCCATCGAACGCGGCCGCATCGCCGGGTTCACTGATTACGTCGCCAAGTTCGATCGCACCGGGCTGATTGCCGCGCTGCGCGAATTCGCGGCCCACGAGGATGAGGAGAAGGCGGCATGAGCACCGCAACCGCTACTGTTGAAGGGCTCAGCGACGCCCGCCAGTTCGTCACCGTCCGCATCGGCGGGCAGCTCTTCGGGGTTCCGATCTCGTCGGTGAACGAGGTCTTCGTTCCCGACCGCATCACGCCGGTGCCGCTGGCACCGCGCGAGATCGACGGGGTGCTGAACCTGCGCGGGCGCATCGTCACCATGGTCGACATGCGCCGCCTGCTCGGGCTGCCCGACAGCTCGCTCGCCCGGATGGCGGTGGGCATCGAGCGTACCGGCGAGGCCTTCGCGCTGCTGATCGACGGGGTGGGCGATGTGCTCCTCCTCGACGCCAGCACGCATGACAGCAACCCGCCGAACCTTGAGGAAGAGTGGATGCGCTTCTCCGACGGCGTGCATCGCCTGGAGGGTGAGCTGCTGGTTCTGCTCGATGTCGAACGTGTCCTGGCGACCGTCGGCAGCACGCGGGCGGCGGCATGATGGAACACTCGGGACATTCGCCGATGAAGACGTTTCTTGTCGTTGATGACTCCGCCGTGGTGCGGAAAATCGCCCGCCGCATGCTCGAAAGCTGGTCCTTCGATGTCGATGAGGCCGAGAATGGCAAGCATGCCCTGGAGCGCTGCACCCTCGCCATGCCGGACGGCATCCTGCTCGACTGGAACATGCCCTATGTGACCGGGCTCGAGTTCCTGGAAAAGCTGCGCCAGAGCGCCGGCGGCGCGGCGCCCAAGGTCGTCTTCTGCACCACGATGAACGACATGGACCATATCGCCCGCGCGCTCTCTTCCGGCGCGGACGAGTACATCATGAAACCCTTCGATGAAGACATCCTGCGCGAAAAGCTCGAAGAAGTGGGCTTGCTGGAAAAAAGCGAGACATGATCATGGCGACAGCCCCCAGCACAGCCGCCCCTCCGCAGGCCGGCCCTCCCATCAAGGTGATGATCGTCGACGACTCCGTGTTCATGCGCGGGGTGCTGTCGAACTGGTTTGGTGAGAACGGCGAATTTCAGGTCGTCGCTACCCATCCGAACGGCCGCCGCGCGGCGGACGACGTGCAGCGGGCGCAGCCCGACGTGATCATTCTCGATCTCGAAATGCCCGACATGGACGGCCTGACCGCCCTGCCGCTGATCCTGGAGCGCAAGCCCGGCACCGCCGTGCTCGTCGCCTCCTCGCTGACGCGGCGCGGCGCGGAGGTCAGCCTGCGCGCCCTTACGCTGGGTGCGGCCGACTACATTCCCAAGCCCGACGCCAACCGCGGCGTCAGCGCGGCGGAAGAGTTCCGGGCCGAACTGATGGCGAAGGCGCGAGGCCTCGGCCAGCGCGCGCGCCGCCGCTCGCTGCCGCGTCCCCCGGTGGGTGCGGCGCCGGCCCCCGCGCCGGTCGTGGTGAGTGCGCCCGTCAGCGCACCTGTCGCCGCTCCCCCGACCATGTCGGCGGCGTCGGCGGCCAAGATGCCGCAGAAGCTGCGGAGCTATTCGATGATGCCGGTCGGCGTGCTCGCCATCGGCAGCTCCACGGGTGGCCCGCAGGCGCTCACGCGCCTGTTCACCGACATCGGGCCGGCGGTCGCCAATTTGCCGGTGCTGATCGTCCAGCACATGCCGCCGACCTTCACCTCGATCCTGGCCGAGCATGTCGCCCGCGCCTCGGGTCGCCCCTGCGCGGAAGCCAAGGATGGCGAGCCCATCCTCCCCGGCCGCATCTATGTCGCGCCGGGCGGCATCCACATGGATGTGCTGCGCGACAACGGCACCGCCAAGATTCGCCTGTTCGACGGCCCGGCGGTGAATTTCTGCAAGCCGGCGGTCGATCCGATGTTCCAGACGGTGGCCTCCGTCTATGGCGCCGCGACGCTGGCGCTCGTGCTTACCGGCATGGGGTCGGACGGCGCCAAGGGCGCGCTGCGTGTCGCCGAGGCCGGCGGCAGCGTCATCGCGCAGGATGAAGAAAGCAGTGTCGTCTGGGGTATGCCGGGCGCCACCGCTCAGATCGGGGCCTGCTCGGGGATCCTCCCGATCGGGGAAATTGGCCGCAAGGTGACGCGGCTTATCGTCGGGGGGCGGGAATGATTGCGTTTTCCGAATATGACTTTCTGCGCCGCTTCCTCAAGCAGCGCTCGGGCCTGATCCTTGGCGACGACAAGCAGTATCTGCTGGAGAGCCGCCTGGAGCCGGTGCTGCACCGCATGAAGGTGCCGGACTTCAGCCGGCTCGTCGCGCTGCTGCGCGACGGGACCGCGCCGGTCGGCCTCGCCGATGCGGTGGTGGAGGCGATGACCACGAACGAGTCGCTGTTCTTCCGCGACAAGAACCCGTTCGAGCTGCTGTCCTCGTTCATCCTGCCGGAGCTTGTCGCCAAGCGCGGCCCGCTGCACACGATCCGCATCTGGTGCGCGGCGGCGTCGACCGGGCAGGAGCCCTATTCGATCGCCATGCTGCTCAAGGAAAATGAGCGGCTGCTCGGCGGGCGCCGGGTCGAGATCGTCGGCACCGACCTCTCGTCGGACGTGCTCGCCCGCTGCGAGGAGGGCATCTACAACCAGTTCGAGGTGCAGCGCGGCCTGCCGGTGCATTACCTGCTGCGCTACTTCACCCAGGTGGGCGACAACTGGCGCATCTCGCCGGAGATCCGCTCCATGGTGCGCTTCTCGCGGCTCAATCTGCTCCAGCCTTTCGGGCATCTCGGCACGTTCGACATCGTGTTCTGCCGCAACGTGCTGATCTATTTCGACTCGGCCACCAAGTCCGATGTGCTCACGCGCATCGCCGGTGTGACCGCCCGGGACGGCTATCTGATCCTCGGCGGCGCCGAGACGGTGCTCGGCCTGTCCTCCGACTTCGTGGCCGGCAGCCGTCGCGGCTTCTACGTGCCGCGCACCTCCACCGGCGCGATGGCGACGGCGGCGAAGTGACGATCGGCTCCCGGGGCTTTCGCCTCAGGGAGCGCGGGTGAGGTGGAGCGGCTGGCCTTCGGCTGGCACCTTGCTCCACACCGCTTCCTCGCCGGCGGCGAAGCGCAATCGCGCGCCGCCGGCGCCCAGCAGCAGCAGATCGTCCCCGTCCAGCCGCCAGCGGTCGGGCAGGGGCAGGCCAAGCAGCGGCGCGCAGGCCGCGGGGGCGGTGAGCCGAAAGGCGTCGCCGCTCGCGCTGTCGGTCAGGGTGAGGCGGCACGCCGCCGCGCCGCCCGTCTCCGACACATCCCAGATGCCGACGAGATCGCGCGGCTGGAGAGCCGTGGCGGGCTCCGCGAGCCGGGTGTTGACGAGAAAATACACCCCGTCCTTCTCGCGCAGCGCCTCCCAGGTGCCGCCGACCCCTTCGGTGAATTCCGCGATCAGGCGGCCCTCCGCGCTATAGAGGCGGATCGCGTTGCCCGGCCCCGGCCCCCAAGCGGCGATGTCGGCGGCGAACAGGATGGCCCCGGCGCAGCCGGCGCGGTCGAGTTCCACGGCAAAATGCGGCGCCCGCGCCGGTGTCTTCGCGGTCTCCTTCACCACGCCCGGCAGCAGCCGGATCGGGCAGATCCGGTCGCCATCGGCATTGGTGAGCTGATAGGCATCGGCAAGTTCCGGTCCCTGCGACGTCTCCGGCGACTGCGCGCGGGCAAGGCCGGCCATCGCCATCAGGCAGAGGCCGAGCATCGTCCCGACGGCGAGCGGGCGCGCGCGCATGGTCAGCGCCGCACGGGGAGCGGGGTTTCCGGTACCGGCGTCAGGGGCTCGCGCCCGTCGCGCCAGGCCAGCAGATTGTCCACCACCAGCTGGCCCATGGCGTTGCGCGTCACATGCGTCGCCGAGGCGATGTGCGGCAGCAGCACCACATTATCCATGGCGATGAGCGCGTCCGGCACATGCGGCTCATTGGCGAACACGTCGAGCCCGGCGGCGGCGATGGTGCCGCTCTCCAGCGCCGCAATGAGGGCGGGTTCGTCCACCACCGAGCCGCGCGCGACATTGATCAGTACGCCGTTCGGCCCCAGCGCTTCCAGCACCTCGGCATTGATCATCCGGTCCGTCGCCGGTCCGCCGGGAACGATGACCAGCAGCACGTCCACCGCCGCCGCGAGTTCCCGCAGCACGGGGTAATGCGGGTAGGGCAGGCCCTCGACGGGCCGCCGGCTATGATAGGCGATGGGCCGGCCGAAGCCGGCGAGCCGGCGGGCGATGGCCTGGCCGATCCGCCCCATGCCGACAATGCCGATGGAGCGGTCGCGCAGGGTGGCGCCCAGCGGGAAGCCGCCCTTCGGCCAGTTGCCGGCGCGCAGGAAACGATCCGCCTGCGGAATGCGCCGCAGCGTGGCCAGCAGCAGGCCGACAGAGAGGTCGGCGACCTCGTCGTCGAGCACGCCCGGCGTATTGGTGACGACGATGCCGCGTGCGGCCGCTGCCGTGACATCCACCGCATCATAGCCGACACCGAAATTGGCGACGATCTCGAGCTTGGGAAGTCGGGCCAGCAGGCCCTCGTTCACCCGGTTCGCCCCGCCGGCGGTCGCGCCCACGCCCGTCGCCACGGCCCGGATGTTCGGGCCCGCCTGCGCCAGCAGGGCGTCGGCGTCGCCCTTGTCCAGGCGGTGGACGGTAAAGTGCTCGGCGAGCTGCTGCTCGATCATGGCCATGAGCGGGCCGGTCTGCAGCAGTTCGGGGCGGGAGGATTCGACCATTCGCGGGCTCCTCAAGTCTGGGGAGCCGTATTCGTCACCAAAGAGGCCCCGGTTTCAAGCCGGGCACCCCTCAGGCCGGCTCTTCCGCCGCTTCGGCCTCGTCCTCGGCGTCCGCCTCGGCGAGCGTTTCCGGCGCGGCACCGAGCTGGGTGGCGAGGTTTTTCTCGATCTTGCGCAGCAGCTTGCGCAGCCTTTTGCGGTCCTTGCCGTCGAGGCCGGCCACCATGATGTCTTCCAGCGAATCCCAGATGCCGTCGATGGCACCGGCGCGGGCACGGCCTTCCTCGGTGAGGTGGACGCGCACGAGGCGCGCGTCGCCATCCGAGGCGCGGCGTTCCAAAAGGCCCTGGGCGGAGAGGCGGCCGACGGTCTTGGAAGCGGTCGGCGGGCGTACCCGCAAGGCCGCCGCGAGCTCGGTCATGGTCCGTCCGTCGCTGTTGGCGAGCAGCTTCAGCGCGGTTTCCTGCCCGGGGAAAAGGCCGATGTCATGCAGTCGCCGGGCGGCAAGCGCCCGCTGGAGCCGCGCGGCATGATGAAGCCGGTGACTGATGCTCTTCTCGAAGCCATCCTTCATGGGCGCCCCGCCTCTAGGATCGCAGCATCGGATCGACACGATAGTCAAACGTGATGCCGTGACGGGAGGATGGCTATAAACCGCTTCGCCGTCAAAGTTTTCGGAAACTATCGTGAATTCTCACAATCCGGCGAAGCGCGCTTCCACTTTGGCGAGGAACCAGGCGCGCTTGGTGGCGCTCGCCGAATCCATGCTGTGCAAGGCGAGCCAGAGCTTGCGCGCCCGCGGATGGATGATCCCGCCGAGCCCTTCCATGATGATGCGCCGGCCCGGCTGGCCGACCCACAGCCACCAGTACCAGGGTGAGCCGAGTGTGCTGACCGCCGCCAGCACACGGATATTGCTGAGCCGGCGTTCCAGCGGCCGGAAGGGCTTGGGCATGCCGAAGGTTTCGAATGGCACGAAGACGCGGTCGAGCCAGCCCTTGAGCATGGCGGGCGGCCCGTACCACCAGGTGGGGGCGACGATCACCATTCCCTCGACCGCCCGCACGCGGGCGAGATGGTCGGCGACGGGCACGGCATTGACGCCGGGCGTATGGTAATCGAGCCGCGCCTGCCGGCTCAGCACCGGGTCGAATCCCTCGGCATAGAGGTCCAGCAGATCGACCTCGTGGCCCGCGCGCGTCAGGCCCCGGATGACCGCATCCCGCACCGCCGCGTTGAAGCTCTCCGCTACCGGGTGGCAATAGACGACGAGCACGCGCATCAGGCCGCTCCCGCGGCGCCGTCCAGCCCGGCAAAGAGATAGGTGCGCCCGTCGGCGACATCGAGGTCGGGATGGTCCCAGCCGATCATCTTGCCGGGGTTCAGCAGACCGGCCGGGTCCGCCGCGCGCTTGAAGGCGAGCTGCTCCGCATCGGTCTGCTTCATGCCGCCCTCCTCCAGCGTGTAGCGGTGCGGATTGAACACCGGGATGCCCACCGCCTCGTGACGGGCAATGATCGCTTCCAGCCGTTCCTCGGTGGAGAAGCGCACCAGCGGCAGGCCAAAGCAGGTCACCTTGCCGTCGAAGCGGACGAATTCGAGATGGGCCGGCACCTCGTCGCCGAGCTCGGCATGAATCTGCGCAACCAGGTCAAGCTGGTTCGGGAAGGGGTAGAGCGTCTGCAGATAGGTGATCGTCGGGTCGATGCGCAGCGCGCGCAGCGTGGTGTGGTTCCAGGAGAGCTCGTAGAGCGGCGGCAGGCCCTTGGTCTCCTGCGTGCCCAGCGCGTCGAGATCGAACAGCAGCCGGCCGCCCCAGCGGGCGGTGAAGCTGTCAAAGGCCGCGCGCGCCATGGGCGCGATCATCACCAGCACGATGTGCTGTCCATCCGGCAGGAAGGCGCGATGGCGCAGGAAATAGGTCTGCGGCACTGGCGCGGCGATGACCGAGAGCAGCTTCTTGAGGATCGCGTCCTGCTCGCCCAGCGCATTGGCATAGGCGGCGGCGCGGGCGAAGTCGTCGAAGCCGACAATGGCCTCGACCCAGTCATAGGCCGGGGCGAGCGGCATCTCGACCTCGAGGATGATGCCGTTGGTGCCATAGGCATGGGCGACCTTCTGCACCTCCTCGCCGGTGAGATCGAGGAGGCGCGGCACGGCTTCCATCGTCGCCACCTTCAGGCGGATGATGTTGCCGAGATCGCGCAGCCCGCCCCAGGTGATGGAGCCGACCCCGCCCGACCCGCCGGCGATGAAGCCGCCGATCGAGGCGGTGCGGTAGGTGGAGGGGTGCAGGCGCAGTTCCTGCCCGCCGGGCCGGCAGGCGGCGTCGATATCGGCGATCAGCGCGCCGGCCTGTGCGCGCACCCGGCCGGGGCTGATCTCAAGGATGCGGTTGAGGCCGGACAGATCAAGCACCAGCCCGCCCGCGAGCGGCATAGCCTGCCCGTAATTGCCGGTGCCGGCGCCGCGCGGGGTGACGGGAATGGCCAGCGCGGCGCAGGCCGCGAGCACGGTGACAACCTCGTCCTCCGTCGTCGGGAAGGCGACGATGTCGGCGGTGACGGCATCAAGCTGGCGCTTCAGCGTCGGCGAGTACCAGTAGAAGTCCCGGCTGCGCTGGCGCACCAAGGCCGGGTTCTCCTCCAGCCGGATGCCGGCGAGGCGGGTTCTCAACGCGGCGATGTCATAGGCCATGAGGCATCCCCTTGAGGCTGTCGAGTTCGGCATAGTCGGGCGGGACGGCATCGAGCCGCGCGCCATCGCGCAGGACGATACGGTCTGCCTGCGGACGCGCTAGCGCCTGGTTGAGGCTGCGCGCCGTCAGGATGATGAGGTCGGCTGGGTGGTCAACCGCGATGCGGCCTGCCGCGAGCCCCATGAGTGCCGCCGGGGTGCTCGCGACGATGGCGGGCCAATCGGCGAAGGGGTGGTCGAGATGGGCGATGCGGGTGGCTTCCCGGTAGACCTCGACGAGGTCGAGATCGCCATAGGCGTAGAACGGATCGCGCGCATTGTCGCTGGCGACCATGACCTCGATGCCGCGCGCCTTCATCTCATGCAGAAGGGTGATGCCGCGCCAGCGCGGGGTGCGGCCGGCCTGGCGGTCCTGAAGGTAGAGGTTGCACATCGGCAGCGAGACCACGGCGACGCCGGCACGGGCCACAAGGTCCAAAGTGCGGTCGATCGCGTCCTCGCTCTGGCGGGCAAGGGAGCAGCAATGGCCGGTGAGGATGCGCCCTTCAAAGCCATGGCGCAGCGCCGCCTCGGCGATGAGGGCGAGGGAGCGGGCGCCGGGGTCGGCGGTCTCGTCGACATGGAAGTCGAGCTCTAGCCCGTGCGCGCTCGCCGCCGCGAACAGCCGGTCGAGCCCGGCCGGCAAGGCGGGGCTCATATAGGTGACGGCACCCAGCACGCCCCGGTGGCGGCGCACGGCGTCGAGCAGCGGCAGGAACTCGCCATCGTCGAGCACGAGGTCGATGGGGGTGAGCGCTACCGCCTGAAGCGCGATGCGCCCGCGCCAGGCCTCGCGCAACTCCGCGAAGACCGGCCAGGAAAGGGCGGTCTGCGGGCCGATGGAATCGAGATGGGTGCGGATGGCGACCGTGCCGTGGGCATAGGCGCAGCGCAGGGCGAAATCCATGCGGGTGCGCACGTCGTCCGCCGTCCAGTGCGCGCGGCGGTCGGCATCGGCGGCGGCCAGCGCCCCCGCGAAACTGCCGTCGGCGTTCTGCGCGCGCGGCCAGATGAAAGCCTTGTCGAGATGGGTATGGACGTCGACCAGACCCGGCAGGACGAGGCACCCGTTCAGCGGAACGCGCGGCAGCTCCGGCCGCTCAAGCGCGGCGCCGATGGCGGTGATGCGCCCCGCCGCAACCGCGATGTCGACGCGGACGAGACCCTCGCTGTCAGCGGGGAGGGCGGCGCCGATCAGGCAGGCCGGCACGCGGGCATTGGTGAGAAGATAGGCCGGCGGCAGGTGGTCGAGTTCACGCATGTCAGGCCCCGGCGAGCTCGCTCTCATGCCAACGCCGCAGCACGGCCCAGGAGAACAGGCTCAGCATCGCATAGATGACGATGCCGCACAGCGAGATGAGCAGCAGCGCGGCGAACAGTCGGGGAATGTTGAGCCGGTAGGCGGATTCGACGATGCGGAAGGCAAGGCCCGAACCCTGCCCGGCCGAGCCGGCGGCAATCTCGCCGACCACCGCGCCGATGAGGGCGAGGCCCCCGGCGATGCGCAGGCCGCCGAGGAAAAAGGGCAGGGCGGTCGGCAGCTTGAGCTGCACCAGCGTCTGCCATGGCGTGGCGCCGGAGAGGCGGAACAGGTCGCGCAGGTTGGGGTCGACCGATTTCAGGCCCAGCGTCGTGTTGGCGAGCACCGGGAAGAAGGCGACGATCCAGGCGCAGACCAGCACCGCCGTGCCGGTGTCGAGATAGATCAGCATCAGCGGCGCGATGGCGATGATCGGCGTCACCTGAAGGATCACCGCGATGGGGAACAGCGAGAACTCTATGATGCGCGACGAGGCGAAGATGAGCGCCAGAGCCACGCCGCCCACCACGGCGAAGAACAGGGCGAGCCCCGTCGTGCGCAGCGTCACCAGCATGGAGTTCAGCAGCACCACATGATCCTTGACGAGCGTCTGGGCGACGAGGGCCGGGCTCGGCAGGATGTAGGGCGGCAGGTCGTTGAGGCGCACGATCAGATCCCAGCCGGCGACCGCGAGCGCCAGCACGGCGAGGGGCAGCAGCCAGCGGAAGGGGGAGTGCTCCATGCGCCCCGCTCCCGCCGCTAGCCGGCTTCCATGGCGCGGGCTAGCGCCAGCGACGCCTCACGGCACAGGCCGGCATATTCCGGCGAGGTGCGGAACGCCTCGTCGCGCGGCTGGTTCGGGTCGATCTTCAGCTCCGCCGCGATGCGGCCAGGGCGCGCGCGGAAGACCAGGATGCGCGAGGAGAGGTAGACGGATTCGAACACCGAATGGGTGACGAAGACGATGGTGCAGCCGAGCCGGTGCCAGACCTCCAGAAGATCATTGTTCAGCTTGAAGCGTGTGATCTCGTCGAGCGCGGCGAAGGGCTCGTCCATCAGGAGCAGGCTCGGGCGCGTGACGAGCGCGCGGGCGATGGAGACGCGCATCTTCATGCCGCCGGACAGTTCGCGCGGATAGGCGTCGCGGAAGGCGGACAGGCCGACCATTTCCAGCGCTTCCTCAATGGCCGCCGTCGCCGCCTTGCGGCTGGTGCCGGCAAGGCGCAGCGGCAGGTACACATTGCCGAAGACACTGGCCCAGGGCATCAGCGTCGGCTCCTGGAAGACGAAGCCGATGGAGGGGCGCGCCGCCGCGCCGGCCGCCCAGTCGATCCGCCCGCCCGTGGGCTCTGACAGGCCGGCGATGAGGCGCAGCGCGGTGGATTTGCCGCAGCCGGAGGGCCCGAGCAGGGAGAGAAATTCCCCCTGCCGCACCTGCATGTTCAACCCTTCCAGCGCCGTCACCGCATTGGCGAAGCGCTTCTCGACACCTGACAGCGCGAGGAGGGGGAGAGTTTGGGTGGAGGCGGCTTCGAGTGTGGACTGCATCATTGTCTCGTCATCCCGGCCGAAGAGCCGGGATCGCTCTCCATCTGCGAGCCGATCCCGGATCGGCCGTGCGGCCGTCCGGGATGACGGAAAGTCGGCGCGGATCGTCCGCCAGCGTCGCCATCCGCTACTTCGCGAGATCCTTGCCCACGCCCTTGTTCACGAATTGCAGCGTATAGGATTTCTTGTAGTCGATGTCGCCGTTCACCACGCCAGCGCGGACCATCTTGTCGAAGAAGCTGGTGATCTTCGCATCCGTCATGGCGCCGACGCCGAGCGTCTTGGTGTCCCCGGAATCGACGATGCCATACTCCTTCAGCTTGGCGATGGAGAAGGCGATCATCTCATCCGTCATTTCCGGATTGTCCTTCTTGATCAGCGCGTTCGCCTTGGTGTTGTCGCCGTAGAGATAGTTGTACCAGCCGATGATCGAGGCATCGACGAAGCGCTGCACCAGATCGGGGTTGGTCTTCACCAGTTCGCTGCGGGTCTCGATGGTAGTCGAGTAGGTATCGAAACCCTGATCGGCCAGCAGGAAGAGCGAGGGCTTGAACTTGCCTTCCTTCTCCACCGCATAGGGCTCGGAGGTGATGTAGCCCTGCATGGCGCTGTTCTTGTCGGCGAGGAAGGGCGCGACGTTGAAGGTGTAAGGCTTCACCTGATTTTCCGAGAAGCCGAAATCCTTCACCAGCCACTGGTAGTAGCTCGCCAGACCCTCCTTGGAGATGAACAGGGGGCGGGTCTTCAGATCCTCGAACTTGGTCACATCCGGGTGGGCGATGAGAACCTGCGGGTCTTTCTGGAACAGCGCGGCGACGATGACGGTGGGAATGCCTTCCTTCACCGAATCGAACGCCTGCAGCATGTTGGCGCCCATGTAGAAGTCGATCTTGCCGACCGGCAGCAGCAGCCGGTTATTGGCCTGCGGGCCGCCCGGCAGGATGGTGACGTTCAGCCCGTATTTCGCATAGGTGCCGTCCACCACCGCCTGGTAGAAGCCGCCATGCTCGGCCTGCGCCACCCAATTGGTGCCGAAGGTCACCTTGTCAGCGGCGAGGGCAGGAGCGGTGAAGGCGGCGCAGGCGAGGGCCGCCAGGGCGGCGATCCGAGGAAAACGCAGGCGCGGAAGACGCAGGCGCATCGATGTCTCCATCCGGTGCGAAGAGCGGCGATCAGGGGTGAGGGCGAAGCACTGCCACCATGATAGGCGAGCTTAATACGGATGCACATAGGGCTTGGATGGGTCGTCGCATCCGGCGTGGCGATTGCGCCGAGCCCCGCCCGCGCCTAGCCTTGCCCCATGCTTCGCCATCTGATCCCCGCCGGTGTCCGGCGCCCCTTCGCCCGCTACAGTCACGCTGTCGAGGTGCCGGCCGGCGCGCGCCTCCTGCTGGTCTCCGGCCAGCTCGGCATCACCGAAGATGACGTGATCCCTGAGGATGTGGAAGCGCAGGCCGCGCTCTGCTTCCGCGCCATCCGCGCCTGCCTGGCCGAAGCTGGCATGGGGTCGGGCGACATTGTCCGTCTCAACGCTTATGTCACCGACCGGGCCTATCTTGCCGGTTACATGGCGGCGCGCGACCGCTTCATCGTCGATCCGCCGCCGGCCTCGACGCTGATGATTGTGTCCGGTTTCGCCCGGCCGGAATTCAAGGTCGAGATCGAGGCGCTGGCGGCGAAGGCGGATTGATCCTAGAACCGCCCCGTCACGAACCGGATCGCCTGCCATGCCGCCCAAACGCTTCTGGACCGAACTCACCTGGACCGATTTTCAGGCCGGGGACACCGCGAACTGGATCGCCGTTCTGCCGGTGGCGGCGGTGGAGCAGCATGGCCCGCATCTGCCGGTCGGTGTCGATGCGTTCATCGGCGAGGGCTATCTGAAGGAGGTGGCCCGCCTGCTGCCGGATGACATTCCGGCGGTGTTCCTGCCGATGCAGGCCATCGGCAAGTCGAATGAGCATCTGTTCTATCCGGGCACGCTGACGCTTTCCTCCGAGACGGTGATGCGTGCCTGGACCGAGATCGGCGAGAGCGTCTACCGCGCGGGCGTGCGCAAGCTGGTCATCGTCAATTCGCATGGTGGCAATGTCTCGGTGATCGACATCGTGGCGCGCGAGCTGCGGGCGCGCCTCGGCATGCTGGCGGTCCACGTCTCCTGGCACCGCTTCGGCTACCCGGAGGGGCTGTTCTCGGCGCAGGAGCGCCAGCACGGCATTCATGCCGGTGGGGTCGAGACCTCGCTGATGATGAATTTCCGGCCCGACACGGTGCGGGAGAGCGAGATCGCCGACTTCCCGCCGGTGACGCTCGCCATGGAGCAGGAATTCGCCTTCCTGCGCGCCGGCAGCCCGGCCGGCTTCGGCTGGATGGCGCAGGACATCCAGCCCACCGGCGCGATGGGCGATGCCACGCAGGCGAGCCCCGAGAAGGGCGAGACCTGTGCGCATTTCGGCGCCCGCGCTTTTGTCGAGCTGCTGGCCGATGTGCAGCGCTTTGATCTTTCTCGACTGCCGGCCGGTCCGCTCGGCGGGAGCGCGCTCTGATGGAAGGCTCGGTCGCTGGCGCGCCGCTTCCCGAGATGGAACTGAGCGTGGAGGAGGCGCGGGCCTATGCCGCCCGCGTGCTCGAGCATTTCAACACCGCGCCGGACAATGCCCGCCTCACCGCCGCGGCGCTGGTGGCGGCGGAGGCGGATGGACTCGGTACCCATGGCCTTGCCCGCCTGCCGAGCTATTCGGCCATGGTGGCCGCGGGCAAGATCGACGGCCATGCCGTGCCGCGCGCCCAGCGCCTGACGCCGGCGCTGGTGGCCGTGGATGCCGGAAACGGCTTTGCCTATCCCGCGATCGAGCAGGGCCTGCCGCTGCTGGCGGAGGCCGCGCGCGAGAGCGGCATCGGCCTGCTGGCGATCCGCCGCTCCAGCCATTTCGGCGTGGCCGGCCAGCCGGTGGAGGCGTTGGCCATGCGCGGTCTGGTCGGCCTGGCCTTCGCCAATGCCTCCGCCTCGATTGCGCCCTGGGGCGGCAAGAAGGCGGTGTTCGGGACCAACCCGATCGCCTTCGCTACGCCATTGAAGGACCGCCCGCCGGCGGTGGTGGACCTGTCTGTGGCCAAGGTGGCGCGCGGCAACATCCTCGCCGCCGTGCAGCGGGGCGACGCTTCCATTCCCGAGGGCTGGGCCTTCGACGTGGACGGCAACCCGACCACCGATGCCAAGAGCGCGCTCGCTGGGACCATGGTGCCGATGGGCGACGCCAAGGGCACGGCGCTGGCCTTCATCATCGAGGTGATGGCGGCGGCGCTCACGGCCTCGACCTTCTCCTTCGACGCGCCCAGCTTCTTCGATGGCAAGGGCCCGCCGGCGGCGGTGGGGCAGCTCATCATCGCCATCGACCCCGGCCGGCTGGCGGGCGACGCCTATCTCGATCATCTCGAGCGCCTCGCCGCCGCTATCGAGCGTGAGCCCGGCGCGCGGCTGCCGGGCACACGGCGGCTCACTAACCGCGCCCGTGCCGCGCGGCACGGGGTGAAGGTCGGCGCGGCGTTGCGTCGGGCGCTCGCCGGGATGGGCTTTTCCGACTGAACGTTGGCGCCCGCGCTGTCAGGCGGGCAGGGTCGACCAATCCGGATACCAGCCGCCCTCGCCCTTGCGGAACAGCGGGCAGGAGATCGGCGCATGGACGAGGCCCGGCCAGGCCGGGTCTATGGCGCCGAGCGTCTTCTGCCAGACATTGGTTTCCTTGATCGCGGTGGCGACGCCAACAACATTGGCGCCGATGCGCCGCATCAGTTCCAGCTCGGCGGAAACCGTGCCGCCTGTGGAGATGACGTCCTCGACCAGCAGCACGCGCTTGTCCTCCAGCCGCTCCAGCAGGCGCGGGTCGATGAACACCGTCTTGGGCTTGAGCGGGCTGGTGATCGAGATCACCGGTATGGAGAGTTCGTCCTCGAACCAGAATTTGCGCGAATAGCTCAGCGGCACATAGTGCGGGTGGCCGAGCTTCTTCGCCACCGAGGCGGCGAGCACCATGCCGAGGGTCGGCATGCCGACGACGATTTCCGGCGCGAGGTGGCGCACCTGATCGGCGATCGCGGTGGAGAGCCGGTCTTCCAGCGCGAAGGAGTTCTCGGTGATGCAGAGATAGGCGATGGCCGTCTCGAAATCGGGCGGCAAAGCGAGGAAGGGCAGGTCGGCCCAGTCGCCGTCAGGCAACCGGACGGGGTAGCTGTCGCGATAGGGCGGAGGCCCGAGTTCCGGCAGTTCGGCGTCGGGAATGATACGGTCGCGGTAGCTGCCGCGGTCAGAATAGGTGAGGGGCATGGGCACTCCGGCATGGGGGTAGGCTCCCACCAGCAACCAGAATGCCAAAGGCCGCCGGGTTGAGCCGGCGGCCTGAGTTCAGATGCGTCGCGGCCGAGGCCGCGCGCGTCACTTCTTGGCGTTTTCGATCGCCTGCAGGATGATCTCGCGGGCGCGGTCGACGCCTTCCCAATCGGCGACGCTGACCTTCTTGCCCTTCTCCAGATCCTTGTAGTGGGTGAAGAAGTGGGCCACCTGCTCAAGGACGAGCGGCGGCAGGTCATCGCAGGTCTTGACCTTGGAGTGGTAGGGGTAAACCGAGTCCGCCGGCACAGCGAGGATCTTCTCGTCGCCGCCCTTCTCGTCGGTCATCATCAGCACGCCGACCGGGCGCGCGGCGATAACGGAGCCGGCCAGCAGCGGGATCGGCGAGACGACGATGATGTCGAGCGGGTCGCCATCGTCACCCAGCGTGTTGGGGATGAAGCCGTAATTGCCCGGATAGAACATCGGCGTGTGCAGGAAGCGGTCGACGAAGAGCGCGCCCGACTCCTTGTCGAGCTCATACTTCACCGGCGCGCCGCCGGCCGGGATTTCGATGATGGCGTGAACCTCGTCGGGGGGATTCGGGCCGATCGAGATGCGTGAAATGTCCATGAACGGGCTCCCAGGTCGAACAGGCCGGCCGCGCCGGCGGGCAAAGTCGGCCCTCTATTAAGTCGGCGAGGCGACGGCGTCGAGACGGGAAAGCACGATCCCTTTGGTGAGAGCCGCCCGCCGGCGTGTCGGTCACGACCACGAGGTGGGCGCTGATATAAAGTATCGAAGGGCTGGACGGGCGCGTGGGATATGATGTATCAGATGTGCCCACGGAGTTGTCTTCATGCCCGCCTTGCCCAAGCTCGCTGCCCCCTCCCACGGTCACCTCGATGACGAAGGGGCGGCGCAGGGGGGGGGTGCCGTAACGGCACACGGGAGTCTGACCCGCGCGGCTGGTCCGGCGCATGACCACGGCCACGCGCACGATCACGGATCGGCGCACGCTCACGCGCTTCATCACGTCCATTCTCATTCCCATGCGCCGGGCCAGCGCCACCCCATGGCCGAGCCGGGCTTTTCGTTGCTGCGCCTGTCGGTATGGCAGCGGCTCGCCATCGCCCTGCCGCTGACCGTGGTGCTCTGGGCGGCGGCGATCGCGGTTATTTCCGGCGGGGGTCTGTGATGGGCAAGGTACTCGCCTTTCGCGACCTGACCCTCGGTTATGAGCGCCACCCGGCGGTGCATCACCTCCAGGGCGAGGTGGGCGAGGGCGCGCTGCTCGCGGTCTGCGGTCCCAATGGTGCGGGCAAGTCGACGCTGCTCAAGGGCATCGCTGGCGTGCTGACGCCGCTTGCCGGCGGCATCGACTGCACGGTCGCCGCGCGCGACATCGCCTATCTGCCGCAGGCGGCGGAGATCGACCGCTCCTTCCCGATCGACGTCTATGACCTTGTGTCCATGGGGCTGTGGCACCGCGCCGGGCTGTTTGGCGGCATCGGGCGGGGGGATCGGCACCGGATCGAGCAGGCCATCGCCGCTGTCGGTCTCGAAGGCTTCGAGCGCCGGCCCATCGGCACGCTGTCGGGCGGGCAGATGCAACGCACGCTGTTCGCGCGGCTGCTGCTGCAGGAGGCGCGGCTGATCCTGCTGGACGAGCCCTTTACCGCGCTCGATGCCGGCACCATCGCCGATCTCGTCGCGCTGGTGGAGCGCTGGCATGGCGAGGGGCGGACCATCCTTGCCGTGCTGCACGATCTCGAACTGGTGCGCAGCCATTTCCCGCAGACGCTCCTGCTCGCCCGCGAGCCGGTCGCCTGGGGCGAGACGCGCGAGGTGCTGACCACGGCGAACCTCTCCGCCGCCCGCCGCATGTGCGAGGCCTGGGACGATGCCGCCCCGTTCTGCGCGCCGGAGCAGGCGGCATGATCTACGAATACCTGATCGCCCCGTTCGCCGAGTTCGACTTCATGCGCCGCGCGCTGGTCGGCGCGCTGGCCCTCTCGGTCGGCGCCGGTCCCATCGGCGTGCTCATGATGCTGCGCCGGATGAGCCTCGCCGGTGACGCCATGGCGCACGCCATCTTGCCGGGTGCGGCGGTCGGCTTCCTCGCCGCCGGGCTCAACCTCTTCGCCATGACCATTGGCGGCCTTGTCGCCGGCTTCGCCGTCGCGATCGGCGCCGGTGCGGTGGCGCGGGCCACGCAGATGAAGGAGGACGCGGCGCTTGCCGCCTTCTACCTCATCTCGCTGGCGCTGGGCGTGCTGCTGGTCTCGCTGCGCGGCTCCAATGTCGACCTGCTGCACGTGCTGTTCGGCACGGTGCTGGCGCTGGACGACGCGACGCTGCTGCTCATCGTCTCGATCTCCAGCTTCTCCCTGCTGGCGCTGGCCGTGCTCTGGCGCCCGCTGGTGCTGGAGAGTGTCGATTCCGGCTTCCTGCGCTCGGTCAGCCGGGCCGGGGCGCCGACCCATCTCGTCTTCCTGGCGCTGGTGGTGCTGAACCTCGTCGGCGGCTTCCATGCGCTCGGCACGCTGCTCGCGGTCGGCATGATGATGCTGCCCGCCGCAGCGGCACGGTTCTGGACCCGCGAACTCACCGCCATGGTCGGCCTGTCGGTGCTGATCGCGGCGCTGTCCGGCGTCATTGGCCTTCTTGTTTCCTATCACGCGGGCGTGCCCTCGGGCCCGTCCATCATCCTCGTCGCCGGCGCGAGCTACGCGCTGTCTGTCCTGTTCGGGCCGGTGGGAGGGCTGCTTCCGCGCCTCGTACCGCGCCGCCATCTCGAAGCCTGAGGAGAATTCCCATGCTGTCCCGCCGTCATCTCATCGCCGCGGCCATGGCCGTCGGCCTCGCCGGTCCTGCCTTCGCACAGGATGCCGCGCCTGCCACCAAGCTCCCCGTCGTCGCCTCCTTCTCCATCCTCGGCGACTTCGTGAAGGAGGTCGGTGGCGACCGCATCGCCGTCTCGACGCTCGTTGGGCCGAATGGCGACGCGCATGTGTTCCAGCCGGCCCCGGCCGACGCCAAGAAGGTCGCGGCCGCCAAGGTTGTGTTCGTCAACGGCCTCGGCTTCGAGGGCTGGATGAATCGCCTCATCAAGGCGTCCGGCACCAAGGCGACCATCGTCGTGGCGACCAAGGGCGTCGCCCCGCGCAAGATGGAAGAGGAAGAGGGCGGCCATGATCATGGCAAGGACGCCCATGCCCATGAGATCACCGACCCGCATGCCTGGCAGTCGGTGGCCAATGCCAAGCTCTATGTCGCCAATGTCCGCGACGGGCTGATCGCCGCCGATCCGGCCGGCAAGGCGACCTATGAGGCCAATGCGACCGCCTATCTGGCCAAGCTCGACGCGCTCGACGCCGAGGTTAAGGCGGCGATCGCCACCATTCCCGCCGAACGCCGCCGCATCATCACCTCGCATGATGCCTTCGGCTATTTCGGCGCCGCCTACGGCATGGAGTTCATCGCGCCGCAGGGCGTGTCGACCGAAGCCGAGGCCTCGGCTAAGGACGTCGCCAAGATCATCCGCCAGATCAAGGCGGAGAAGATCCCGGCGGTGTTCATGGAGAACATCTCCGATCCGCGCCTCGTCAAGCGCATCGCCGACGAGACCGGCGCCAAGATCGGCGGCGAGGTCTATTCCGACGCGCTCTCCGATGACAAAGGCCCGGCGAGCACCTACATCGACATGATCGAGAACAACATCCGCGCGTTCTCCTCGGCGCTGTCGAGCTGACCCTTTTCCGGGGCGTTCCCCGGACATCGCTGAAGCCAGCAATCCCGGATCGTCGCGTGGCGGCGGTCCGGGATGACGCGTTTGAGAAGACCTTTGGAGTGGCCCATGCCCGCTACATCGCCCGATACCCAGTCCGACAAGATCCCCGTCACCGTGCTGACCGGCTATCTCGGCGCCGGCAAGACGACACTGCTGAACCGCATCCTCTCCGAGCCGCACGGCAAGAAGTTCGCCGTCGTCGTGAACGAGTTCGGCGAAATCGGCATCGACAACGACCTCGTGGTCGGCGCCGATGAAGAAGTGTTCGAGATGAACAATGGCTGCATCTGCTGCACGGTGCGCGGCGACCTGATCCGCATCATCGACGGCCTGCTGCGCCGCAAGGGCGATTTCGACGGCATCATCGTCGAGACCACCGGCCTCGCCGACCCGGCCCCGGTCGCCCAGACCTTCTTCGTCGACGAGACGGTGGGGGCCAAGACCACGCTCGACGCGGTGGTGACGGTGGCGGACGCCAAATGGCTGAAGGACCGGCTGAAGGACGCGCCGGAGGCGAAGAACCAGATCGCCTTTGCCGACGTGATCCTGCTCAACAAGACCGACCTCGTCTCGGAGACCGAGCTGAAGGACGTGGAGATGCGCATCCGCGCCATCAACCCCTTCGCCCGCATCCACCACACCCAGCGTTCCAACATCGCCATCGACAAGGTGCTCGGCCAGGGCGCGTTCGACCTCGACCGCATCCAGGCGATCGACCCGGACTTTCTGGAGGGCGGTCACAAGCACTTCCACGACGAGGACATGCAGTCCTATTCCTTCTCGTCGGACAAGCCGCTGAACCCCGACAAATTCTTCCCGTGGATCCAGGAGCTGACCCAGCGCGAGGGGCCGAACATCCTGCGCTCCAAGGGCATCCTCGCCTTCAAGGACGACCCGGACCGCTTCGTGTTCCAGGGCGTTCACATGATCCTCGACGGCGACCACCAGCGCCCCTGGCGGGCGGATGAGGCCAAGCTCAGCCGCATTGTCTTCATCGGCCGCAAGCTCAACCGCGCCGCGCTCGAGGCGGGTTTCCTCTCCTGCGTGGCGTGACCGCGGCGTCATCCCGGCGGGTGCCCCGCACCGCGTCGGGATATTCGTGCCGTCCCGACCCGATCCCGGCACAGCCTGACGGCCGTTCCGGGATAACGTCCATCTGGGGCATGCCCACCGCCTACCCGTGACGTCCGGGCCGAATTGGGTTAACCCCACAGCGTCCCCACGAAAGCCGATCTCCCCATGGCCGTCCTTCCCTCGACCCCGTCCTCCCTGACCTCCCGCCTCAACACGCTCGATCTCGGCGCCAGCGTCGTCGGTGTGCGTTTTCTTGGCGGGGCGGCGGGATTCGTGCTCGGCAATGGCGAGATCGTGCTGGCGGAGCGGAGCGAGGAGACGCGGGTGCGCGCCCACAAGGGCGCGGTGCTGTCGGTGGCGGGCGACGCCCGGCGCATCCTCACCGGCGGCGATGACGGCCGCGTGGTGGCTGTCCGTGGCGACGGATCGGTTGAGACGCTGGCCGAGCAGAAGGGCCGCTGGATCGACCAGGTGGCGACGGCCAATGACGGCGCCTTCGCCTTCTCCGCCGGCAAGACCGCGCATTTCCGGCCGGTGAAAGGCGACGCCAAGTCGCTGGACCTTCCGTCCACCGTGGGCGGTCTCGCTTTCGCGCCCAAGGGCACGCGCCTTGCCGTCGCCCATTATGGCGGCGTGACGTTGTGGTTCCCCAACGCACAGGCCAAGCCCGAGGTGCTGGAGTGGAAGGGCTCGCATCGCGGCGTGGTCTGGCACCCGGAAGGGCGCTTCGTCGTCACCACCATGCAGGAGGCGACACTGCATGGCTGGCGGCTGCCCGACGGCGCCAATATGCGCATGTCCGGCTATCCCTCCCGCGTGCGTTCGCTGGAGTTCACCGCCGGCGGGCGGTTCCTTGCCACCTCGGGCTCGGCGGAGGTGATCCTCTGGCCCTTCGGCAGCAAGGAAGGGCCGATGGGCAAGCAGCCGGTGATGCTGGCGCCGCGCGATGTGCGGGTGTCCTGTGTCGCCACGCACCCCAAGGACGAGGTGTTCGCCTGCGGCTATGAAGACGGCCTCGTGCTCATGGTCCGCATCGCCGATGGCGCCGAGATCCTGCTGCGCGCCCCGACCGGCAGCCCGGTGACCGCGCTCGCCTTCCGCGCCGATGGCGGCGCGCTGGCCCTTGGCGACGAGGCCGGCAAGGCTGGGTTGCTGTCCTTCTGAGTGCAGCCTCCGGCTGAATATTTCTAGATGTGACAGGCGGTTAGCTCTTGGCCATGTGTCGCTCGGGCCACACCGCCGGCCTTATGTGACCTTGCGGACGATGCCGGCGGCTGGAGGGGCGAAAAGCCGTCCGGCTGTCACCCAACCGTCATCCGCCGCCATTACCCGCAGGCTTGAGGATTTTCAGGCCTGGGGATGTTTTCAATGAACCGCTTCTTCGTGTCGACCAGCGTGCGCGCGCTTGTCGCGGCCGGTGTTGTGCTTGCGGCGCCGCTTGCCGCGCAGGCCGGCAACTTTACCGTCAGCACCGCGACGACGACGCAGCAGCAGGTCTCCGGCACCAATGTCGGCACCGTCACCAGCTCCGGCTCGATCACCACCTCGGGCGTCGCCGTGTTGTGGAACGGCGCGGCGACCAGTACCGGCGTCAGCATCACCAATGACGGCACGATCAGCAGCACCGGCGGGCGGGCCTTCGACACCAGCGGCTCGTCGATCACCGGCATCTACACGCTGGTGAACAATGGCACGATCTCCGCGTCCAACGACACGTTCCGCATCAATGACGACTTCGCCAATGGCACGCTCAACGTGACCAATTATGGCACGATGACCTCCGCCACCGGGCAGGTGTTCGATCTCGCCAATGTCACCGCCGCAACCGCCGTGGTGACCATCACCAATTACGGCACGCTTGAATCCGGCACGGCTGACGTGGTGCGTCCCGGCACCGGCGGGACGGTGATCAATTACGGGCGCATCGAGGCGACCGGTCTGACCAGCGACGGCGATGGCGTCGACTTCCAGACCGCCGGCGGCACGGTCGTGAACAAATCGACCGGCGTGATCCTCGGCGCCAAGCACGGCATCACCGGCGATGGCGCGATCACCGTCACCAACGAGCTGGGCGGCAGCATCACCGGCCAGAACGGCTCGGGTATCAATGTAGACAGCACCGGCGCCACGGTGGTGACCATCACCAATTACGGGACCATCACCGGCGCCGTCACGGGCCTCCTCGACGATGACGGCGCGGCCGATGGCGTGCCGGATGGCGACGGCGATGGTATCGATGTGGATGGCCAGATCCTGCTGCACAATTACGGCACGGTGCAGGGCACCGGCGCGACCGGCACCAATGACGGCATCTCCAACACGGCGGACGGCATCGCGGCGGGCGGCGGCACGATCTACAATTATGCCGGTGCCGTCATCGAAGCCTATGACAACTACCCGAACGACGGTTCCGACGATGTCGGCCGCGCGATCCTGATCGACGATAGCAATGGCGGCGCCGCGCCCTTCGCGACCACCATCATCAACCAGGGCACCATCCGTTCGGACGGTGTCGCCATCACGCTGGTCGGCAACAACAACGACACGATCGAGAATTACAGCGTCATCTCCAGCGACGACGCCAAGGCCGTCGACATGGGCGGCGGCGACGACCTGTTCATCTACCATATCGGCAGCTCGGTCACCGGCTATGTGACCGGCGGGGCGGGCACCGACACGTTCGAGCTCGCTGGCACGGGCAGCTTCGACCTTTCCCTGCTCGGCACCAGCGCGCAGTACCGCGACTTCGAGGCGCTGCTGATCGCGGAAGGCGCGGTCATCACCGCCACCGGCACCAGCGACTTCGCCGGCACGCTTGAGATCGACGGCAGCCTGACGCTTAACGGCTCGCTCGCGGCGGCGGGCTTCACCATCGCCAATGGCGCGACGCTCACCGGTAACTCGACGGTCGCGACCCTCACCGTAGAGAATGGCGGCACCGTCTCGCCGGGCAATTCGATCGGCACGGTGACGGTCACCGGCACCGCGACCTTCAATACCGGCTCGACCTATGTGGTGGAGATCGACCAGACCTCGTCCGACCAGATCGTCGCCGGCACGCTGGCGCTGAATGGCGGCACGGTGCAGCTGTCCTCCTCCGGCCCGCTGAACGCCGGCGCCGTCTACACGATCATCAGCGCGACGAGCACCACCACGGCGGGCACCCAGTTCGACACGCTGGTCAGCCCGGATTACCTCTTCATCACCCCGACGCTGGGCCGCGACGGAGCCTCCGTAACGCTGACGCTGGCCCGTAACGGCACGAGCTTCGCGAGCTACGCCCAGACCGCCAATCAGGCGGCGGTGGCGAATGCGCTGGAGGCCGGCGGCACGGCGGCGTCCTATCTCACGGCGGCGACCACTGCGACCGACACCAGCCAGTTCGCGACCGGGTTCGACCTGCTCTCCGGCGAGGTCCATGCCTCGGTCGGCAACACGCTCTACACCCAGTCGACGCTGATCGGCGACACGCTCGCCGCCCGCCTGCGCCAGAGCGCCCCGACGGGAAGCAGCCCGGCCATGGCGGCGCTTGCCGCTGGCGGCCCGGCGCTCGCCTATGCCGCGCCGAGCACGACCAAGAGCCCGATTGTCACCAAGGCGCCCGTGGCGGCCCCGGTCGGCCCGGCCTATGCCGCTTGGGCGCAGGGCTTCGGCCAGTGGAGCACGGCGGACGGCACGGGCAATTCGGCGGAGATCGACAGCTCGCTCGGCGGTTTCCTCGCCGGCGCGGATGTGACGCTCGACGCCAGCACCTTCGGCTTCGCGGCGGGCTACGTCTCGGCCAACACCGATGTCGATGCCCGGCTCAGCAGCGCCGACACCTCGACCTTCGTGATCGCCGCCTATGCCGGCACCAGCCTTGAGAATTTCCGCCTGCGCGGCGGCGCCTCCTATGGCTGGACCGACACCGACACGCAGCGCACGGCGAGCTTCATGGGCCTCACCCAGTCGCTCACCGCCTCCTATGATGGCGGCACGGCGAATGTGTTCATCGAGGCGGCCTATGCGGTGGAGATGAATGCCATCGCCTTCGAGCCCTTCGCGCAGATGGCGTGGAGCTGGATCGACACGGACAGCTTCACCGAGAGCGGCGGCAGCCTGGCGCTCTCCTCGGACGGGCTGTCCTTCGACGTGCCCTATTCGACGCTGGGCCTGCGTCTCGCCACCTCCATCGAGATGGGGTCGGCGGTGGCCACGCCGCATGCCAGCCTCGGCTGGCGCCACGCCTTTGGCGACATCACGCCGGAAGCGGCGATGGCCTTTGCCGAGAGCGGCGCCGGCTTCGCGGTGCAGGGCGCGCCCATTGCCGAGGACAGCTTCGTGCTCGGCGCCGGCATCGACGTGAAGCTCGGCAAGGGCTTCAGCCTGAACATCGGCTATGAGGGCGAGTTTGCCAGCGATGTGGAGACCAATGCTGTGCGCGGCGGGCTGGTCTACCGCTTCTGAGCCCTGCGGCGGCGGGGCGTTTCCCGCCGCCTTCCGGGCCGCCCGGCATTTCCGCAACGGTACCTCTACCGCACTGCGGCAAATGGGATAGGCTGGCACTTCCGCAGGAGAGGAACCGAGCGCCATGAAGATCGAGGACGTCCGCCGCACTGGCTATTCCATGCCGCTGACCAACCCGGCCTATCCGGTGGGGCCCTATCGCTTCTTCAACCGCGAATACCTCATCATCACCTACCGCACCGACCCGGCGGCGCTGGAGAAGGTGGTGCCCGAGCCGCTGAAGGTGACGGACCCGATCGTCAAATATGAGTTCATCCGCATGCCGGACTCCACCGGCTTCGGTGACTACACCGAGACCGGGCAGGTGATCCCGGTGGAGTTCGAAGGCCGCAAGGGCGGCTTTGTCCACTCCATGTATCTCGACGATGAGGCGCCCATCGCTGGCGGGCGCGAGCTCTGGGGCTTCCCCAAGAAGCTCGCCAAGCCACGCTTCAGGGTGGAGAGCGACGTGCTGGTGGCCGATCTGCACTATGGCAGCGTGCTCTGCGCCTCCGGCACCATGGGCTACAAGTACAAGCCCGCCGACCATGACGCGGTGATGGCCTCCATGCTTGCCCCGAGCTGGCTGCTCAAGATCATCCCGCACGTCGATGGCAGCGCGCGCATTCTCGAACTCGTCGAGTATTATCTCGAGGAGGTCACCATCAAGGAGGCGTGGACCGGCCCGGCGGCGCTCGGCCTGTTCCCGCACGCCATCTGCGATGTCGCCAAGCTGCCGGTGCTCGAGGTGCTGTCCGCCGTCCACATCAAGGCTGACCTGACGCTTGGCCTCGGCAAGGTGGTGCACGACTATCTGAAGGATTGAGGCGGGCTCAGCCGAGCCCCAGCCGCTCGGCCGCCATGAAGCCGAACATCAGCGCCAGGCCGAAGGCGATAAGGGCGAGCGCGGCGAGGAATTCCACGCCGCGCAGCACCACCGCCCCGCTCGTGCGCCGGCGGGTGGCGGCAAGCCGGACCGCCGCGCGCTTGGCGAAGACCGCCAGCGCGGCGATGGCGCTCACCGTGATCGCCGTGCCGACGCCCATCAGTAGGGTCGAGGCGGCGCCGACCCAGAAGATGCCCTGCGTCAGCGCGAAGACCAGCACGAGGATCGCCCCGGTGCAGGGCCGCAGCCCTACCGAGAGCACCGCGCCCCACCATTCCCGCCAGCCGCCGCCCTTGGGCAGCGCCTCGGGAGCGGGCATATGGCCGTGCCCGTCTTCGCAGCCACAGTCATCGCCATGCACATGGTCCGGCTGCCCGCGCCAGGCGGCGATGAGCGCGCGGCCTTTCGCATAGGCGAGGCGCAGGCCGATCAGCACGATCAGCCCATAGGCGGCGAGTTCGATGAGATAGACCGCCCGGCTCATTGTCGCGGCGGTGGCGCCGATCAGCACGGCGAAGATGGCGGCGACGAGAATGGCGGTCAGTGCCTGCGCGAAGGCGCTGGCGAAGGCGAGCCCGATGCCGCGCTTCAGCGTCGCCTCATTGGCCAGCAGATAGGAGGAGATCACCGCCTTGCCATGGCCGGGGCCGGCGGCGTGGAACACGCCATAGGCGAAGGAGATGCCGCCGAGCAGGAACACCGCGTGCCCATCCTGCTTGGAGGCGCGCACAGCACCGGTCAGCAGCCGGTAGAATTCGGCCTGCTTGGCGAGGATGAAGCCGGCAATGCCGCCGACATCGCCCGGCACGTTGCCCGAGGGCGCGGGCGCCCCGACACCGAAGGGCGACTGGGCGAGGGCGGGATGGGCGAAAAGAAGCGCGGCGAGCCCGGCCATCGCGCCCGTCACCACCAGCGCGCGAACCGGAACGTGAGGCTTCACGAGCAGGTCACCGTCACGCGGTTGGCGAATTGCGAGCCGAAATTGCTGGCGGATGTCAGCGCGTTGAAGAAGCCTTCCGACAGCGTGGTGGTGCCCGTCGCCGGGTCCGGCCGGTGCAGCGCCAGCGAGCAGCCGGCGGCATCGCCCGCCAGCTTGATCGGATTGTCGTCGGCGAGCGCGAAGGCGACGAAATAGGTGGGATCGTAGACGTCGATCGTCGTCGAACCCTTCTTTGCCTCCGGCTCGGCCAGCGGCAGGGTGAAGTGCAGCGTCAGCGACGTTCCGTCATAGGTGAGGGAGTAGTCCTTGGGCGGGGCGAAGCCGATCGCCTGCTTGCCGCGCTTGGCATAGGTGAAATAGTCGAATTCCTTGAGGGAATCGATGTTCACCTGGGCGAGTTCCTTCAGCGTCTTCTCGCTGGGCTTGCCGTCCGGCCCGGTCTCCAGCCCCTGCAGCGCGTAGCTGGAAAAGCCCTCGTCAAAGGTCCAGTCGTGGCGCACGCCGGTGAGCCGGCCATCGGGCGCATAATCGAGCTCAGCATTCACCGTGACCCAGACATGGGGATGGGCAAAGGCCGGGGCGACGAGCCCGCACAGCACCAGAACCGCCCCGAGAAACCGCCGGATCATCCGCATCATCACCCTTGCCGCACCGCGCTCCCGCAGCGCACCGAATCTTCGCTGGGGAGTTCGGCGGAATGGTGACCGGTTCGGGGGCGAGGGCCAAGGGGGCGACGGTCCACCGAGGCCGTGGTTGCCGCCTGCAAAACGAAATCACCCCCGAGCTTGGCCCGGGGGTGATGATGTCTCGCTGTGTGCGGAGGCCTCATGAGCCCCCGCCGCGTCCGCCTCAGGCCGCCTTGGCGGACTTGGGCTGGAGCAGCTTGCGGTTGATCAGCGCCTCGGCGATCTGGACCGCGTTGAGCGCGGCGCCCTTGCGCAGATTGTCCGACACGCACCAGAAGGAGAGGCCGTTCTCCACCGTCGCATCCTCGCGGATGCGCGAGATGTAGGTCGCGTCCTCGCCGGCCGCCTCGTAGGGCGTGATGTAGCCGCCCGGCTCGCGCTTATCGACCACCAGGATGCCCGGCGCGGCGCGCAGGGCCGCGGTGGCTTCCTCGACGGTGATCGGCTTCTCGAACTCGACGTTGACGGCTTCCGAGTGCGAGATGAAGACCGGAACGCGGACGGCGGTGCAGGTCAGCTTGATCTTGGGATCAAGGATCTTCTTGGTCTCCACCATCACCTTCCATTCCTCCTTCGTGTAGCCGTCTTCCATGAAGACGTCGATGTGAGGAATGACGTTGAAGGCGATGCGCTTGGGGAACTTCTTCGCCTCGACCGGGTCCGACACGAAGACGGCGCGGGTCTGCGCGAACAGCTCATCCATGGCGTCCTTGCCGGCGCCGGAGACCGACTGGTAGGTCGCCACCACCACGCGCTTGATGGTCGCCAGATCGTGCAGCGGCTTCAGCGCCACGACGAGCTGGGCGGTCGAGCAGTTCGGGTTGGCGATGATGTTCTTCTTGGTGAAGCCGGCGAGGGCGTCGGCATTCACCTCGGGAACCACCAGCGGCACGTCGGAATCATAGCGCCAGGCCGAGGAATTATCGATCACCACGCAGCCCTGGCGGCCAATCTTGGGCGACCACTCCTTGGAGACGTCGCCGCCGGCCGACATCAGGCAAATGTCGGTGTCCGAGAAGTCATAATTCTCAAGGGCTTTGCACTTCAGGGTCTTATCGCCGAAGGAGACCTCCGTTCCCACCGAACGGCGGGAGGCGAGCGCGACGACCTCGTCCGCGGGAAAACCGCGTTCGGCGAGAATGTCGAGCATTTCGCGGCCCACATTGCCCGTGGCACCGACGATAGCGACCTTGTAGCCCATTGTGTCTCTCCTGACGGCCCTGCCATTCACAGGCTCGGGCGAGGGCGGGCTTTTACGCCGAAAGGCGGATGAGAGCAAGGTTTCGCCTGCGCCCGCGCGGCCTTGCGACGCCGCCCTCGCCGCGCGCCTCTGCCGCAACGTCACTATCGCGGGGAGTGAGGATGGAACCGCCGCCGGAGATCGCGGTTGTTCCATACCTCCAACAGGCGCCGCATGAGCCGTCGCGACCTCGCTCTATTATGCAACCTTTGCGATTTCCAGTTGTGCGCGCCGGCTCCATGCCGCGCCTGCGATGTCTAAAAGCATCCCGACGCGGTATCGCCGGGCGGACATTGTCCTATTCTGATGTATAATATCAGCGAAAACCGTTCACAGGCCCCAGAGTGATGCCCGCGGTACTAATAATTGACGACAGTACGACCAATCGACGCATCTACTCGGAGCTCGCGCGCCAGCTTGAGCCTAATGTTTACGTAGAGACGTTCGAGAACGGAACCGAAGCACTGGAATGGTTGGCGGAGCAGCGCGCTGATCTGATTATAACAGATTACAAGATGCCCAAAATGAATGGCGCCGAGCTGGTGCGCGCCGTTCGCGCCCTGCCGCATCTGCGCGACGTGCCCATTATCGTCGTGACTGCCTATGACGATC
The DNA here is from genome assembly GCF_029760895.1 of Ancylobacter sp. WKF20. Taxonomy (NCBI): domain Bacteria; kingdom Pseudomonadati; phylum Pseudomonadota; class Alphaproteobacteria; order Hyphomicrobiales; family Xanthobacteraceae; genus Ancylobacter; species Ancylobacter sp. WKF20. The sequence goes on along the minus strand of NZ_CP121679.1, from coordinate 2,593,592 downwards.
GCAAATTTCGCGTTGCCTCGCTTGAAGCGGGCGCGACAGATTTTCTGCTGAGCCCGGTGGATCATGTCGAGTTTCTGGCGCGGTCGCGAAACCTGCTGAAGCTGCGCCGGCAGCACCTGCTGCTTGCGGACCGGGCCGAGCAACTGGAAATCAACCTCAGCGCAAAGGACCAGTTGCTGCGCGAAAGTCGCGAGGCGCTGGCCCAAGTCATCGACACGGTGCCCGCTTTCATCAGCGCGTCCGACCTTGATGGCCGCTGCGTGCTGGTGAATGCCCAGCAGGCGGCGTCCATCGGCAAGGTTCCGAACGACCTTGTCGGGCAGCCGATCGAATCTTTGATCGGTGAGGAGCGCGGCCTTCTCAGCCGTCAGCTTGATCAGCTCGTGCTCAGGACGGGCAAGGCGATCGCACCCCGCGAGGAAGAGGTCGTCACTCCTGGCGGCGAGCACTACATCTACCTGACCAACAAGGCGCCGCTGCATGACGGCGCGGGCCGGATCAGCGGCATCCTGACCACCTCGATCGACGTGACCCAGCGCCGGCAGATCGAGCTGCGGCTGGAGTATCTGGCCAACCACGATTCGCTGACCGGACTTCCGAACCGTCTTCTGCTCCGCGATCATCTGCGCCGCGAGCTTGCGCGCGGCCGGCGTGGCAATCAGAGCTTCGCGCTGCATTTCATCGATCTGGACCGGTTCAAGGCGGTCAATGACGCCCACGGCCATCACCGGGGCGACCAGCTCCTGCAGGATGTGGCGGAAAGCCTGACGCGCCTGCTCGGCCCGGGCCTGACCGTGGCGCGCCTCGGTGGCGACGAGTTCGCGGTGCTGCAGCCTGACATTAACGGGCCGGAGGATGCGGAGCGTCTGGCCGTCACGATCCTGCGGATGCTCATTGGCGAGGACGAGAATTCGTCCTCCCCGCGTATCGGCGCCAGCATCGGCATCACGGTCGCCCCTCTCGACGGCGCGGACCCCGACGACCTGCTGCGCAACTCCGATCAGGCGATGTATCTGGCCAAGTCGGTCGGCGGCAATACGGTGCGCTTCTTCGCCGCCGACATGGCCCCGCTCGCCAGCCAGCGGGCGCAGATGGAAAGCGACATGCGCGACGCCCTGAAGCGCCGAGAGTTCCTGCTCCACTACCAGCCCCTGGTCGATCTGCGCAGCGGCTCTGTCATCGGAACCGAGGCCCTGTTGCGTTGGGCGCACCCGCAGCACGGCCTGCTGGCGCCGGGCGCGTTTCTGAGCCTCGCCGAGGAAAGCGGGCTGATCGTGCCGATCAATGAGTGGGTTCTGCGCGAGGCGTGCCGCCAGGGCATGGCGTGGCGGCAGGCGGGCATGGGCGATCTGCGCATGGCCGTGAACCTCTCCCCCGTGCAGTTCCGCCGCCAGAAGGTCGGCGAGCTGGTCCGCAGCGTAATCGAGGAAAGCGGTTTCGCCCCCGAGCTTCTCGACCTCGAACTGACCGAGGGCATTCTCATCGACTATAATGAGACGGTGTCCGAGCAGATGCGCCTGCTGCGCTCGCTCGGGGTGAGCCTCTCGGTGGACGATTTCGGGACCGGCTACTCGTCGCTGAACTACATCCGCAATTTCCCGCTGCAGCGCCTCAAGATCGACCGATCCTTCGTGAAGGATCTGGCGATCGACCCGCGGGCGCTCGCCATCGTGCGGACCATCATCGACCTCGGCCATAACCTCAATCTGAAGGTTCTGGCCGAGGGCGTCGAGGAGGTGTGTCAGCTTCAGACCCTTCGCGCGGAGGGCTGTGACGAGGTGCAGGGGTACTATTTCAGCCGGCCCGTGCCGGCGGAAATGTTTGTCCAATGGCTGGCGCACCGGGAGGGTGGGAACAACCCGACGCCATGAGGTAAGGTGTCATCATGCGATCCACCCCGCTCCAGCGCCGCCTGATGTCACCGATTCACTGGATCGCGAGCCGCCTGCGCAACCGCGCGGACAGCGAGCACGAGATGAGCTTCAACCGGCTCATCTTCGCGTTCATCATCGTCATCGTCCTGGCGGTGAACAGCACGACGAGCGACGTCCATGAGTCGCTGCGGGTGATGGCGCTGTACATCGTGCTGGCCCTCGGCGTCCTCGGGCACATCCTCATCCGCCCGGCGGTATCGCGCGCCCGGCGGGTCTTCGCGCTGCTGCTGGATTGCGGGTTTCTCGGCTGGCAGCTGCATCTGGGCGGCGAGGTCGCCGCGCTGTTCTACCCGATCTATCTCTGGGTCATCTTCGGCAATGGCTTCCGGTTCGGCGTCGCGGAACTGCTGACCGCGATACCCGTCGCCGTGCTGAGCTTCGCGATGGTCATGTGGACCACGCCGTTCTGGCGGGACCAGTGGCACCTGTCGCTCGGCCTGCTGGTCGGCCTTGTCATCCTGCCGGCCTATGCGGGAACCCTGATCCGCAAATTGTCGACGGCGACGAAGGTGGCGGAGGAGGCCAGCCAGGCCAAGAGCCTGTTCCTGGCGAGCGTCAGCCACGAGTTGCGCACCCCGCTCACCGCCATCGTCGGCATGACCGGCCTGCTGCGCGGCACGCCGCTGGCGCAGGATCAGCGCGAGATGGTCGACACCGTCGATGTCGCGACCCGCTCCTTGCGAACGCTCATCGACGGGCTGCTCGATCTCTCCCGCATCGAGGCCGGACGGATGCCGGTTCCGCATGCGCCCTTCGATCTCGTCGCGCTGCTGGCGGACGCTCGCCGGCTGGTCGAGGGACAGGCGCGCGAGCGCGGCCTGAGCTTCAATCTTCATGTGACGCCGCGCACGCCGCTCGACCTCGTGGGCAGCCGCCAGCACCTTCATGAGGTGTTGCTCAATCTCGCCGGCAATGCGGTGAAGTTCACCGAGAAGGGCGGCGTGACCATCGCCGTCGATGTCGAGCCGCTCGAGAACGGCCGTCTCACCCTGATCATAGAGGTCAGCGATACCGGCATCGGCATCGCCCGTGCCGATCAGGAGCGGATCTTCGAGGACTTCACCCAGGCGGATGCGAGCATTCTCAACCGTTTCGGCGGCACCGGCCTCGGCCTCGCGATCACCCGCCGGCTGGTTGCCCTCATGGGGGGCGCCATCTCGGTGGACAGCGAACCGGGCGTCGGGAGCACGTTTCGCCTGGAGGTGCCGGTCGACGGCGCCGCCCTCGACGACGCTGATGCAAAGCGCGACGTCCCTCCCGTTCTGGTCTGCCGCGACACGGCCCCGCTCGCCCCGCTGCTTGAGGCGCTCGGCGACCTCGGCCTGCCGCCCCTGATCGCCGATCCCCGGTTCGGGCCGGCCCGCATGTTCCCTCCACAGGCGGTGGGCGCTGTCCGGCTTCTGTATGAGCCGGACACGCGCAATCTTGCTTTGCCGGCGCCTCCCGCCAATTCGCCGCCGCCCGTGCTCGTTCGGCCCGCATCCGAGCCGGGACTGCCGCCGCTGGAACTGCGCCGGCTTTATGCGAGCGTGCTCGATGTGGGAGCGCCCGTCCATGAGGTGCAGCGCGCGTTGAGACTGGCCGGCCGTCTCGGCGTGGCCGCGTCACTTGAGGCGGAACCGGCCCTCCCGCCGGTGCCCCGCCGCGCCTGCCAGCTCCTGCTGGTGGACGACAACCGCGTCAACCAGCGTGTCTTCCAGCGCATCCTGGAGGGCGCCGGCCACAAGGTGCGCGTGGCGGAAACGGGCGAGCAGGCGCTGGATCTGCTCTCCGATGACGCCGACGCGTTCGATCTGGTGCTCATGGACTTCAACATGCCCGACATGGACGGGCTCGAAGCCAGCAAGCTCTACCGGATGATGTCGACTGGCGATAATCGCCTGCCCATTGTCGGTCTCACGGCGGACGCTACCGCGCTCGGTGACAGCCGATGGCGTGACGCCGGTATGGATGACTGCCTGATCAAGCCGGTGGAGCCGGGTGTTCTGCTGGCGATGATCGACCGCCGCGCGCGGGCCAGTGACGCCCCGGCGCCGCTGCAGGAGAATGGGGGAATTCTCCTCTATCCGGACAGCTCGCTGCGGCCGCTGGATGACGAGGCCATTGAGAGCCTGTGCCGCCTCGGCGGGCCGCATTTCGCGGCCGAGCTGATGGAGGATTACCTCGAGGACGCGCAGGCCATCATCGGGCGGCTCACCGCCACGGCCCGGCGCGGCGATGTGATCGCTTTCCGCAACGAAGCGCATGCGCTGCAAAGCAGCTCCGCCAATGTCGGCGCTCTGGCCCTCAGCGCGCTGTGTCAGCCCTGGCGCGACTTGCGCGGGGATGAGCTGCGCGCCCGCGCCGACGAACTTGATCGTCTGGCGCAGCATCAGCTGGCGCGTACCCGCGTGGCGATGCGGGCCTGTTCCGTTCGCCTGAAGAATACGGGATAGACGCCCCCGGCGGCCCCAGAGCCGCCAGGGGCAGGGGGCGTGTCACTCGGCGGCCGTCAGCAGCGGCATGGGCGACTGAAGCCCGGCAAGCCGCTTGTTCTGGGCGGCGCATAGCCGGTCCATCTTCCGCAGATCGGCCTCGGTCAGGTTGAGGGCCGCCTCGGCCCAGATGTCGACCACGTCGATCAGCTCCGCCAACGTCACCGGGTTCACCCGGCGGCGCGCCCGGTAGACGGCGAGATGCGCGTTATGCTTGCGGCTGTGGCGCGCAATGTAGTCCATCGCCGCCTGCTGGCCTTGCCCGTCCTCGGCCAGCACGTCGACCACGCCCATGGCATGCAGCTCCTCGGCGGTGTGGACCCGGCCGGAGAGAATGAGGGCTTCCGCCTTGGCCCGGTCCATCCGCCGTGACAGGAAGCTGTAGGCGCCCATGCCGGGGAACATGTTGAACAGGATTTCCGGCAGGCCCATCTTGGCGCTGCGTTCGGCCACGATGAGGTCGAAGGACAGCGCATGCTCGAAGCCGCCGCCCAGCGCGTCGCCCTGCACCAGCGCCATGGTGACGACCGGGCTGTCGAAGGCCACCGCATTGCGGTGAATGGCGGTGACGGCGACATGCCCGTAATGGCGCATCGCCGCGAGATCGCGCGTGCGGATGCGGGCGGCGAAATGCCCGAGATCGCCGCCGAGATTGTAGATGCCGGGCACGTCCGAGGCCATGACGAACCAGGAGAAGGGGGCCGCCGCCGGGTCCGGGAGTTCGGCGAAGCTGCGGGTAATGGCCCCCTGCAGGCAACTGATGTCGTGCATCAGTTCATGCGTATAGGACGGCTTTCCAACCGGTCGCATGAACGTCCAGCAAATCGAGTTCACCGTATCGATACTGAGGCGAAGGTTAGCATAGCCGTTGCCATATATGGCTTGAACGGCCTCTTCCTGGGCGTGGGTGGCGGGGAGGGCGGTGACGTCAACCGCGCCGGCGACATGATTCAGGGCAATCAGGGACACGATCTCGCTCCATGGTGGGTGAGGTGAGGAAGCCCTACCCGGCGCGTGGCGGCGCCCGGGCAGTTCACCTTCCATTAGGCGTGGCGCGGCGCCCGAGAGCCAGAATTTATTCAGAGATTGGTCGCAAAAACCCGTCAAAGATACTCATTACAACTTAGGCGTTGGAAAAATCGTCGATAACAACTTCACTACATAGCCAGAGGCGAATACCTCTTCTGAAGGCACGCCCCTTTCTTTTCCGGTGCCGGCTATGAAAAGTCGTTCGGGCGATCGGGGCGCGCCGTGAGTTCTCTTCCCGCCCGCGACGCGCATGGACCGCGGGGCGGCAAGACCGGTTCGGCCATGCACCTCGGCTCATCGCCAGATTGCGTGATCTATGGAAACTCCGCAGCAGTAACTTGTAACACCACATCAAGTCACTCCGCGCTAGAACAGTGTCACCTGATGTTAGCGCAACTTCATCAGGCCCGGCTGGGGCGCTGACCCATGACTTCACCCGTCGAACAGCGCCCCAGTCACCTTTTCGCGTAAAATTAAAACTAAACGTCGTGGCGCCTATGCGTCGCCGGCGCACGCTGCGTCATGTGTTGTCGTAAAATAATACATAAGCGAAATGCTCGGACACGCATGCGCGGCAAAATAGCCTGAAATCGGCCGATTATCGTGCGACGGACGAATATCCCGGTGATTTTGCCGCTCTCGGCGGTTTGGTCGTGCGGGATGATGGAATGATCCGGCGCTGAGTGGTGTAATATGACGTATAACGAACGTGGTCTTGGCGCAAGTTTCATTCACCATCTGCTGGTAATACTGATCGCCGTTGCGTTCTATACGATGGGTGATGCCGCTCAGGCCCACCTCTACGCGGCGTCTGCCGCGGCGCAGGAAGCCTCCTCCATTGTCGTTGAGGGTAATCAGCGTGTGGATGCGGAGACGATCCGGTCCTATTTCGCGTCGAAGCCGGGCGAGGCGTTGACGCCGGCCAAGATCGACGAGGGGCTGAAGGCGCTCTACGCGACCGGTCTGTTCTCGGACGTCAATGTCAGCCGCAGCGGCAATCGCCTCGTGGTGCGCGTGACCGAGAACGAAGTCATCAACCGCGTGGCGTTTGAGGGCAATCGCAAGATCAAGGATGAGCAGCTCGCCAGCGAGGTTCAGTCCAAGGCCCGCGCGCCGTTCTCCAAGACCACGGTGCAGGCCGACACCCAGCGCATCATCGAACTCTACCGCCGCTCGGGCCGCTACGATGTGAAGGTCGTGCCGAAGACCATCGAGCGCGGGCAGGGCCGTGTCGACCTCGTCTTCGAGATCACCGAGGGCGAGAAGCTCGGCGTCGCCGGCATCGTCTTCGTCGGCAACAAGGCCTTCTCCGAGTACAAGCTCAAGGAAGAGCTGACGACGACCGAGACCAACTGGTTGTCCTGGATCAAGAACACCGACGTCTATGACGTCGACCGCATCAATTCCGACCAGGAACTGCTGCGCCGGTTCTATCTGCGGCACGGCTATGCCGATTTCCGCATCGTCTCGGTGACGGCGGATCTCGACCGCGGCAAGAACGGCTTCATCCTGACCTATGTCATCGACGAGGGTCCGCAGTACCGCGTCGGCACGGTGGACGTCGTCTCCAACATCAAGGACGTCGATCCGGCCCGCATCCGCGCGGCGCTGCGCGTGCAGAAGGACCAGGTCTACAACGCCGAGCTGGTCGAGAAGTCGGTCGAGAACGCCACGATCGAGGTGTCGAAGAGCGGCTATGCCTTCGCCCAGGTGCGCCCGCGCGGCGACCGCGACGTGCAGACCCGCACCATCTCGCTTGTCTTCGCCGTCGAGGAAGGCCCGCGCGTCTATATCGAGCGCATCGAAATCCGCGGCAACACCCGCACCCGCGACTGGGTCATCCGTCGCGAGTTCGATCTGGCGGAAGGCGATGCCTATAACCGCGTGCTGATCGACCGCGCCGAGCGCCGCCTGCGCAACCTCGGCTACTTCAAGGACGTGAAGATCACGAATGAACCCGGCACCGCCCCGGATCGGGTTGTTCTCGTCGTGCAGGTCGAGGATCAGCCCACGGGCGAGTTCTCCATCTCCGGCGGCTATTCGACCTCCGACGGCTTCATCGGCGAGGTCGCGGTGTCCGAGAAGAATTTCCTCGGGCGCGGCCAGTATGTGCGCATAGCGGGCTCGCTGGGCGAGGACACGCAGGGGCTCGATCTCAATTTCACCGAGCCGTATTTTCTCGACTCCCGCATTGCCGCCGGCTTCGACCTCTACTGGAAAGAGACGACCGCAACCTCGACCAGCCCCTATGACACGAGCACGGTTGGCGGCACGCTGCGCGCGGCCCTGCCGCTCACGGACGAATTCACCCTCGGCCTGCGCTACAGCCTGTACCAGAAGGAAATCACGATCGACGAGGACACGATCGAGGATTACGGCACGCCGTCCTGGGCGCTGCTTGAGGTGAACGGCGATCCGGCCATCACCTCGGCCATCGGCTACACGCTCACCTACAACATGCTGGACAACAATAACGGCCCCTCGAACGGCTATCTGCTCGAGTTCAAGCAGGATCTGGCGGGTCTCGGCGGCGATGTGAATTATATCCGCTCGACCTTCGACTCGCGCTTTTATTTCCCGGTCTATGGCGACGTCACCTTCATGGTGCGCGGCCAGGGCGGCAACATCGCCTCGTGGGGCGGGGAGGATCTGCGCATCCTCGACAATTTCTTCAAGGGCCCGGATCTGGTGCGCGGCTTCAAGTCGAACGGCATCGGTCCGCGCGATCTGGCCTCGGGCTGCAGCGACGGCGTCTGCGACAGCTCCGACGCCGATGCGCTGGGCGGCACGGTCTATTGGGGCGCCTCGGCCGAGATGCAGTTTCCTCTCACCTTCATGCCGAAGGAAATGGGCCTGACAGCCGCCGTGTTCGCCGACGCCGGCTCGATGTGGGACTATCAGGGTGGGACGACGTTCGAGAATGTCTCCGGCTGGCAGGACAGCCTGACGGACTGCTCGGCCATCGCCGGCTCCAAGACCAAGGGCTATAATAATGTCTGCGTGGCGGACAGCGACTCGATCCGCTCCTCGGTCGGCGTCAGCCTGATCTGGAAGTCGCCCTTCGGTCCGCTGCGCTTCGATTATGCGTGGGTGCTGACCAAGGAAGACTACGACCAGACCCAGGCTTTCCGCTTCAGCGGTGGCACCAAGTTCTAGGCGGGGTGCCGCGCCGTTGCGCCGTTGCGCCGTCATCCGCGACGGCCCCTCTAGCGCGTCATCCCGGACGGCCGAAGGCCGAGCCGGGATCGCGTGCCGCCTTGTTCAGGCGGTCCCCGCCCCAGAACACCGTCATCCCCGGGCTTGACCCGGGGATCCACGACTTGGACCGGGCGCGGCGGGAAGACGTGGATGGCCGGGTCAAGCCCGGTCCTGACGATGTGCGGGGGATGAGCGCGGCCTGCGATCCCGGCTCTCCGGCTTCGCCTGCAGCCGGGATGACGAATGGACGACCCCGCACCAAAACCCCCGCGCCGCTGTCGCGGCCGGGGCTCTGCGCCGTTCCCATCCGCCCAAATAAGGGCGCGCGGGGCACCGGGGCGGACGCCAACGGCGGCCGCCTGCACCTTTGTTTTAAAAGGTGGTGCAAGCCTTCACTCAGCCAACCGACACGCCGTCCCCGGCGCCCCGCACGCGGTGTTTTTTGGCTTGCTTCGGGAGGCCCCTGGAGGAGTCAGACTTGTTATCCTCCACTGAAGGCGGCGCCCACGCGCTTGAAGGCGCGTAGCATCCCGCCCGTGAACGGCGCTACGCCGCACGGGAACACCCGACTTGGGCCGCGTATTGCCCGGGTGCGTTACTCCCGCGCAATAAGCCACCGCCCCCATCCCCCACGCCGGCCGCTCCGGACGCACCCCTCGGTGAGGACAGGTGCGGGCAGGATGACGGAGAATGGGGCGTGTGTCTAGGTTTTTTTTCCTATATGACTCTGTCGCCGCGCTTGTTCATCGGCACCTCTGTCCATCGCCGCACCTATAGCCGTCATCCCGGACGGCCAAAGGCCGAGCCGGGATCGCGCTCCGGTTTGATCACGCGCCTGCCTCAGGCTCCCCAATGGCTGACGATCCCGGCTCTGCGGCTTCGCCTCCGGCCGGGATGACGATAGGATGGGGGGATGACGGCAGGGTGGCGACGCGTGACGCCGGCCGCATCATGCAACGTCATCCCGGACGGCCAAAGGCCGATCCGGGATCGCGTGCAGGCTCGTTGACGCGGTTCCCGCCCAAGTTCTCCACCGGATGACGATCCCAGCTCTGCGCTGCGCTTCGGCCGGGATGACGATGGGGGGGATTGTCGCCAACCTATCGGCGTCATCGCGGACGGCCGCAGGCCGAGCCGGGATCGGGGACCGTTCATTCCGCTTCAACCAGATGGAACAGGTCATCCCATCCCGGATTTCCTGCCTCTATCAGCGCCACCTTCCATTCCCGGCGCCAACGCTTGATGCGCTTCTCGCGCAGGATCGCCCCTTCGGCGTCGTCGTGCGGCTCGAACCAGACGAGCCGGTCGATGTTGTAACGAGCCGTGAAGCCGGGACCGGCATGGCTGCGATGCTCGGCGACGCGCTTCGGGAGGTTGCTGGTGACGCCGACATAGAGCGGGCCATCAATCCGGGTGGCCAACATGTAGACGAAGAAGCGCTTCATGGACGGCCCTCCGCGTCGGCTCGCAATCCCGGCTCTGCACTCCGCGGAGCCTGCGCTTGGGCTTGCCGAAGGCAAGACCCGAGGGGCCGGGATGACACTTCTATGGTGCCACGTCATCCCGGACGGCCAAAGGCCGATCCGGGATCGCGCTCCGGCTTGATCAGGCGCCGCCCCCAGGCTCCCCAACGGGTGACGATCCCGGCTCTGCGCTCCGCTTCGGCCGGGATGACGACGGGATGGGGATCGGGGTGACGGCCCCATTATTGTGCCGCCTCCGCCCACCCTGCTTACTCCGCCGCGTCGATGCCCTCGGTGGGCGCGGCGCGGCCGCCCATGCCGAAGCGGCGTTCGACATAGTCCTCGACGATCTTCTTGAAGTCCTCGCGCAGGGTGGGGCCGCGCAGGGTCATCGCCTTCTTGCCGTCGAGATAGACCGGGGCGGTGGGGAATTCGCCGGTGCCGGGCAGCGAGATGCCGATATCGGCGTGCTTGCTCTCGCCCGGCCCGTTGACGATGCAGCCCATCACCGCGACGTTGAGCGTCTCGACGCCGGGGTAGCGCGTCTTCCAGCCGGGCATGGAGGTGCGGATGAAGTCCTGCACCTCGAAGGCGAGCTCCTGGAAGGTTGTGGAGGTGGTGCGCCCGCAGCCCGGACAGGCGGCGACCAGCGGCACGAAGGTGCGCAGGCCCATGGTCTGGAGCATTTCCTGCGCCACCGTCACCTCGCGGGTGCGGTCGCCGCCGGGCTCGGGGGTGAGCGAGACGCGGATCGTGTCGCCAATGCCCTGTTGCAGCAGCACGCCCATCGAGGCGGCGGAGGCGACGATGCCCTTCGAGCCCATGCCGGCCTCGGTGAGCCCGAGATGCAGCGCATAGTCCGAGCGGCGGGCAAGCTCGGCATAGACGGTGATGAGATCCTGCACCGCCGAGACCTTGGCGGAGAGGATGATCCGGTTCTTCGGCAGGCCGATCTCCTCGGCGAGCGCGGCCGAGAGCAGGGCCGAGCGCACCAGTGCTTCGCGGGTGACGGCGCGGGCCTGCGCCGGGCGGGGTAGCCGGGCGTTCTGGTCCATCAGTTCGGTCAGCAGATCCTCGTCCAGCGAGCCCCAATTCGCGCCGATGCGCACGGGCTTGTCGTGCTTGATCGCCTGCTCGACGATGGTGGTGAAGTGGCGGTCGCGTTTCTGCCCGAAGCCGACATTGCCGGGATTGATGCGGTACTTGTCGAGCGCGGCCGCGCAGTCCGGGTACTTGGTCAGCAGGAGGTGGCCATTATAGTGGAAGTCGCCGACGAGGGGGGTGTCGAGCCCCATCTTCAGGAGGCGCTCCTTGATGGCCGGCACGGCAACCGCGGATTCCTCACGATCCACCGTGATGCGCACCACTTCCGAGCCGGCGCGGGCGAGCGCGGCGACCTGACGGGCGGTGCCTTCCGCATCGGCCGTGTCGGTATTGGTCATGGACTGGACGACGACCGGGGCGCCGCCGCCCACCGTGATCGACCCGACCTTCACCGCCACGGTCTGGCGGCGCGGCGCGGGGCCGGCGGCTTCGAGTTCCGGCGCGACGATGGTGGCCAGCGTTTCGGCCATCGGGTCGGTCATCACTTCGCTCTCGCTTCGACAGGGGCAGGCCGGGCCAGGCGCCGGCGCCTCACGGGGCGCGCCTCATGGAAGATCGGGTTAAGCCGGCCCGCGCGGGCCGTCAACAGGCCGCGCCATCAAGGTGTGGCGAGCGACGCATCGCTCGTCGCCGGCGTGCCCGCTCCCGCGTCGCGGCAGCGCGCGCAGGTGCCGGCGATCTCCAGAACCGGGGTGCGCGGGGTGAAGCCGGCGGCGCGCGTCGCCCAGGCGAGGTCGCGGCCAATGGCGTGCGAGGCGACCTCGGAGGTGAGCCCGCAGCTCTCGCAGATCAGGAAGACGATGACATCGTCCGCGCCATGCGCGCGGGCGCAGGCGAGATAGGCGTTGCGGCTCTCGATGCGGTGGGCGAGGCCCTGCACGACAAGGAAATCCAGCGCCCGATAGACCGACATGGGCGGGGGCTTGTCGCCGGCGGCGCCGAGCCGCTCCACCAGCTCATAGGCGCCCAGCGGGACATGGCTGTCGGCGAGCTGTTCCAGCACGCGCCGGCGCAGCGGGGTCAGCCGCGCGCCGCTCTGGGCGCAGGCCTCCTCGAACCGCGCCATCGCCCCGGCGACGCAGGCGGCGTGGTCATGGTCATGGTCACGGTCATGGCCCGCCTCGGGCGCGGCAGCGTGATCCTGGTGATGATCATGCCCGTGGTCATCGCCATGCGGATCGGTGGGGCGCGGCGCATGGTCGTGCGGGGCGTGGTCGTGCGGAGGGTGAACCGTCATGGCCCCAATATAGACGCTCGCGCCGCTGCTCGCCATGAGGGGACCATGAGAGGCCATGAGGGGACCACGTGTGGATCACGTCGCGCATCTGTCATCGGGACGCGGCAGGTGGGGGCTGGCGCGCCCTGCCATCGGCTCACCAAAGCGGAAGGGCGGGCGCCACACCGAACTACCGGCTTGAGCGGCCTGCGGCGCCGTCGCAGGATGGGCCGCTGGGCTTAACCATTGGGGGTTTCATGCGCTCGTTCAAACTTCTTCTTGTCGTTGCTCTCGCGCTGCCGCTGGCGGCCTGTTTCGAAGGCCCCGCGGGCCCGCCCGGCCCGGCCGGGGCCAAGGGCGATGCCGGTGCGCCGGGTGTGGCGGGCCCCGCCGGTCCCGCTGGTCCTGCGGGTGCGCCGGGTCCGGCCGGTCCCGCCGGTGCGGCGGGCGTGGCCGGCCCTGCCGGTCCGGCCGGTCCCGCGGGCGCTCCGGGTGCGCCCGGCTCGGCGCAGATCGCGGTGCGGGCGACCGATTGCCCGGCGGCGGGCTGCGTCGCCAGCTGCGACACGGGCGAGAGCGTCATTGGCGGCTACTGTCTCAACCCGCAGCGCGGCTTCCAGCACATCGCCTCCTTCGCCGAGGATGGCGGCAAGACCGTCGTCGAATGCGAGCATCAGGTGAAGCAGGTGGTCGCGGTCTGCCTCAAGCCGTGATGGCTTCCGGCAAACAGGCGGTTGCGCCGACGGTTTTCGCGGCGCACCATCGTCCGGGAAAGGCCTGACGAAACGTCATGCCGAATGCGTAGAGTGCGACGGGCGGCCCGTGCCGCCCGTCCGGTCACAAAATGGGGAACGCGCCTATGTCCTTGAAGGGTAAGAACGCCGTCATCACCGGCTCCACCAGCGGCATCGGCCTCGCCATTGCCCGTGGCCTCGCCGCCGAGGGCGTCAATGTCACGCTGAACGGCTTTGGCGATGCGGCGGCGATCGAGACGGAGCGCGCGGGTATTGAGAGCGAGTTCGGGGTCAAGGCGATCTATTCCGGCGCCGATCTCACCAAGGGTTCCGAATGCGCGGCGCTGGTGGCGTTCGCCGAGAAGGAGCTCGGCTCGGTCGATATCCTCGTGAACAATGCCGGCGTGCAGCATGTCGCGCCGATCGAGGAATTCCCGGACGACAAGTGGGATCTCATCATCGCGCTGAACCTCTCGGCCGCCTTCCACGCCATCAAGGCCGCCGTGCCGGGCATGAAGGCGCGCAAATGGGGCCGCATCATCAACACCGCCTCCGCCCATGCGCTGGTCGCCTCGCCCTATAAGGCGGCCTATGTCTCGGCCAAGCACGGCATCGCCGGCCTGACCAAGACGGTGGCGCTGGAGACGGCGACCTTCGGCATCACCGCCAACGCCATCTGCCCGGGCTATGTGTGGACGCCGCTTGTCGAGAAGCAGATTCCCGACACCGCCAAGGCGCGTGGCCTCACCGAGGAGCAGGTGAAGAAGGACGTGCTGCTCGCCGCGCAGCCGACCAAGGAATTCGTCACGGTGGAGGAAGTGGCGGCGCTCGCCGTGTTCCTCGCCTCCGACGCCGCGCGCTCCATCACCGGCTCGCTGCAGCAGATCGACGGCGGCTGGGTCGCCGAGTAGGCGGGAGGATCGCGGCGTGGCCGAAACCAACAAGCCCGCGCGGGCTCGCCGCGCCACCTCCACCCGCCGCGCCCGCACGACGGCGTCCACCCCTGAGACCGCGCCTGCGCCGGCGGCGGTGACAGCCGCGCCCGCCGACCCCGCGAGCAAGCCCGCGACGCCGCCCAAGGCCGCTGCCAAGGCGGCTCCCAAGACGCGCGCCACGCCGGTCGCCAAACCTGCGGCCAAGGCACCGGCGGCGGCGCCCGCCGCTACCACGCCGGACGCCAAGCCCGCTCCCGCCCGACGGGCGGCGGCAAAGGCCGCGCCGGCGGAGACGGTCGCCACGCCCGCCAAGACGCCCCCCAAGCCCTCCGCCAAAACGCGGGCCAAACCCGCGCCCAAGACGGCGGCGGGCGGTTCCGACACCAGGAGCGACACCAAACCCGCGCCCAAAACCGCGACCGCCGAGGCGGCGGCGGGGGCGCTGTCGACGCCCGCCGGTCCCACCGTGGTGAAGGGGGCCGGCGATGCCCCCGAGCCTCATCCTCACAAGCCCGGCGCGGCGGCGCTGAAGCCCTTGAACCTCGCGCTGCAGGGTGGCGGCGCGCATGGCGCCTTCACGTGGGGCGTGCTCGACCGGCTGCTGGAAGATGGGCGCATCGCCATCGAGGGCATTTCCGGCACCAGCGCCGGGGCGATGAACGCCGCCGTGCTGGCGACGGGCCTCGCCAAGGACGGCAATGAGGGCGGGCGCCGGGCGCTCGAGGCCTATTGGCGCGACGTCTCGAAGGACGGGCGCACCAGCCCGCTCCAGCGCACGCTGCTCGACCGGCTGATGGGCAACTGGTCGCTTAACAGCAACCCGAGCTATATCGCCTTCGACATGATGAGCCGGTTCCTGTCGCCCTATGACTTCAACCCGCTCAACATCAACCCGCTGATGGAACTGATCGAGCGGCATGTGGATTTTCCGGCGCTGCAATCCTGCCGGCATGTGCATGTCTTCGTCAGCGCCACCAATGTCCACACCGGCAAGGCCCGCATCTTCGCCCGCCACGAACTGACGCCCGACGCCATCATGGCCTCGGCCTGCCTGCCCTTCATGTTCCAGGCGGTGGAGATTGACGGCGTTCCCTATTGGGACGGCGGCTATATGGGCAACCCGGCGCTCTACCCGTTCTACAATGCGGTGAAGACCGACGACATTCTGCTCGTCCAGATCAACCCGATCATCCGCCGCGAGACGCCGAAGACGGCGCGCGACATCAGCAACCGGATGAACGAGATCACCTTCAACGCCTCGCTGCTGGCGCAGCTGCGCGCCGCCGAATTCGTCACCCGTCTGCTCAAGCATGGCAGCCTGAAGAAGAGGGGCGACGGCATTGACGGCTATCGCGACCTGCGGCTCCACCGCATTGATGGCGCGGAGAAGCTGGTGGCGCTCGATGCCTCCACCAAGATGAACGCGGAATGGGAGTTCCTCGTCTATCTCAAGGAGATCGGCCGCGAGGCGGCGGATGCCTTCCTCGCCCGCCATTTCGACGATATCGGCGTGCGCTCGACGCTTGATGTGAGCGACGAGCTGCGGCGCAGCTGACGACCGTGAGCGTGCCGGCTCTCGACGGGCCGGCCGCTTTGTGGTGTTGAGGGGGCATGAGCGCACGCGCCCCCCTTTTCTCCGCCCCCAATCAGTCGGCATCGGCCGCCCCGTCGGCGTTCGACATCACCGCCCGTGTGCTGCACCGGGACGGCATGATGCTCATCATCGACAAGCCGGCGGGGCTCGCCGTGCATAAGGGGCCGAAAGGCGGGGAGACGCTGGCCGATTACCTCGGCGCGCTCAGCTTCGGCCTGCCGAACGCGCCCGAACTCGCCCACCGGCTCGACAAGGACACCTCGGGTTGCCTCGTGCTCGGGCGCCATCGCAAGGCGCTGGCCGATCTCGGCAAGGCCTTCGCCGATGGCTCGGTGCGCAAGACCTATATGGCGGTGGTGCGCGGCGTGCCGGCTGAGCCGGGCGGGCGGATCGAACTCAAGCTCGCCAAGCGTTCGCCGACGCGCGGCTGGTGGATGGCGGTCGATCCGAAGGGGCAGGACGCCATCAGTGAATGGCAGATGCTGGCGGCGGGCGAGGGCTTCGCCGTGCTGGCGCTCTCCCCGCTCACCGGGCGCACGCACCAGCTGCGCGTGCATCTCGACGCCATCGGCCACCCGATCCTCGGTGATCCCATCTATGGCGGTGGCTCGCGCCTGCCGGGCGGGCCGATCCTGCATCTTCATGCCCGCCGCGTGGTGGTGCCGCAGAACAAGGGCCGTGATCCCGTCGAGGCCCGCGCCCCGCTGCCCGCCCATATGCGCGCGACGCTGGAGCGGGCGGGCATGGACCCCGCCGCGCTGGAAGCGGCGGCGGACGGGATCACCTTCTCGCCGCGCTGAACCTCGTCACACGAGATGCAGGCCGGGCTTCAGGCTACGCGCCATGCGGGCGCCGAGCTGTCCGCAGCCGATGAGGCCGGGGGTGGGGTGAGTGATGATGTTCACCGCCATGCCGGCGAGCCGCGCCTCATGCGGGGGGTGCTCCTCGAACGCTTCGCGGAAGGGCGAGGCGGCGAAGAACGGCGCGAGCCCGGCCGAGACGCCGCCGGCAAGGAACACGCCGCCGCGCGCGTTGAAGGTGAGGGCGAGGTCGCCGGCGATGCGGCCGAAAATGCGCAGGAACAGGTTGCAGGTGGCGAGCGCGCCATCATCGCCCCGCCCGGCGGCGGTGATGACCGCCTCGGGCGAGATCGCCTCGCCGGTGGAGATGCGGTGGATGCGGGCAAGACCCGAGCCCGACAGCGCGTGCTCGACCACGACCGGGCCGAGCTCGCCGACCATATGAGCGAGCAGGCGCGCTTCCTCGGCGTCCGTCGCGCCGAGCCGGGAACGTCCGCCCTCGCCGGTGATGACCGCCGGTAGGCGGCCGGACTGGATGAGACCGGCGACGCCGAAGCCGGTGCCCGGACCGCAGATCAGCACCGGGCCGCGCGGCTCGGACAGGCCCTCGCCGACCGGGATGAGATCGCCCGTGCCGAGCGCGGTGACACCATGCGCCAGCGCCTCGAAATCATTCACCGCGGCGAATTTCTGCCAGCCGAAATAGCGGCGGATGGCGCGCTTGGAGAAGGACCAGTCGCGGTTGGTGAGCTTGACGAACTCCGCATCCGCCGGGCCCGCCACCGCCAGCACCGCCCCGCCAATGGCGGCGACCACCGCCGGGTCGCGCGTGGCAAGGTCCGCCTCGATCATCGCCTCGAAGCCCTTGAAGCTGTCGTTGCGGTGGATCTGGATGTCGGTCGGGACGCCATCGACGCCCACCAGGGCCAGCCGGGACGAGGTGCCGCCAATGTCGGCAATGAGTATCAGGTGGGCCATAAATCCGATGCCAATCCACGCTTGTCCGACACGAGCCGATGAGCCGGCCGGCGGGGCCGGTCCGACTCGCCGGGCCGGCCGCTCCGAGGTGGCCCGATAGGAACCAATCTCGGGCCCTTCGACAAGGCCCGCAAGGGGGAGACGAAGGGCGAGGGCCGGCCGGCCCGCCTTCCCACAAGTCGCAGGGCCGGCGTCCGGTTCACGCTGGCTGGTGCGGCACGATGCACCCGTACGGGCCGGCGAGGCGGCGCGACGGTTGCGTTCGCGCGCGTGCCGGCCTAGTGGCTTGGCGATGAACGATACACCCCGCGCCCCGCGCCGCCCCGCCCGCTCCGGTCCCGCCCGTTCCACCTCCGGCGGTTCGCCCGGCGGCGCTTCCCCCGGTCTTGCCGTGCGCCGCGCGGCGGCGGATGCGGTCGATTCCGTGCTGGAGAAGGGGCGCCCGCTCGAAGAGGCGCTGGAGCGGCTGACGCGCGACCTCGACGACCGCGACCGGTCACTCGCCCGCATGATCGCCGCGACCACGCTGCGTCGGCTCGGCAGCCTCGGCGCGCTGGTGCGTTCCACGCTGGAGCGCGGCCTGCCGGAGAAGGCGGGGCGGGTCGAGACCATCCTGCTGATCAGCGCGGCGCAGATCCTGTTCATGGATGTGCCGGACCATGCGGCGGTTTCCACCGGCGTCGATCTCGCCGGCGAGAGCGCGGCGACCGCCGGCTTCAAGGGGCTGGTCAACGCCGTGCTCCGGCGGATCGCCCGCGAGGGCCGCGCCGCGCTGCCCGATGTCGCCGACCAGCCGCTCTGGATGATCGAGGGCTGGACGAGCGCCTATGGCGCGCCCGCCGCGCAGGCGATCTCCCGCGCGCTGGCGCAGGAGGCGGGTCTTGATCTCACGGCGCGCGGCGATGCCGCGGAATGGGCGGAAAAGCTCGGCGGCACGCTGCTGCCGACCGGCACCATCCGCCTCATCGAGGCCGGCAATGTCACCGCCTTGCCGGGCTTCGCGGAAGGCGCCTGGTGGGTGCAGGACGCCGCCGCCGCTTTGCCCGCGCGGTTGCTGAATGCCGGGCCGGGCCAGCGCGTGGCGGATCTCTGCGCCGCACCGGGCGGCAAGACCGCCCAGCTCGCCGCCACCGGCGCGCAGGTGGTGGCGGTCGACCGCGCCGCCCCGCGGCTGAAGCGGCTCACGGAGAATCTCGACCGGCTGGGCCTCACGGCGGAGGTCGTCGAGGCCGATGCGGCGAGGTGGAAGGGTGGGGAATTCGACGGCGTGCTGATCGACGCGCCCTGCTCGGCGACCGGCACGATCCGCCGCCATCCCGATGTCGCCTGGTCGAAGGCGCCGGGCGACATTGCCAGCCTCAGTGCGCTGCAGGCCCGTATCCTCGCCAACGCCGCCGGGCTGGTGAAGCCGGGCGGGCTGCTGGTCTATTCCACCTGCTCGCTGGAGCCGGAGGAGGGCGAGCGCCAGATCGAGGCGCTGCTCGCCGCCCGCGCCGATTTCGAGCGCGCGCCGGTGACGCCCGGCGAGGCCGGCATCGCGGCCGAGTGGATCAACGCGGTGGGCGAGGTGCGCACGCTTCCCACCCATCTGCCGGACGAGGATCCGCGCCGCGCCGGGCTCGACGGCTTCTTCGCCGCCCGCCTGCGCCGCAGGGCGTGACGCAACGGAAGAGGGCGCGGCTGGACCTTCCCGTTCGCTCGGGTAATGTCGCGCCCCGGCGGGGGCGCCGGCCGGCGCGGGAATCATCCGCGATTCGCTGCCCCTGATCCGCATCAACCGGCTAGATTGAGGAGACAGACGGCTCTTGAGGCACAGTAGGGGGACGAGGCGCTGATGGCCCGCGAGGTCTATGCGGACCGCGCGCGTCTGGCGGGGTTCATCGCCGAATCCGGCTGGCGGCGCCTGCGGGCCTGGGCGCTCACCCAGCGCTGGTACCCGTGGCGCTCGCGTTCCGTGCCGGTGCCGTCGCGGCTTCTGCTCGCCCCGCATGATCTGCGCACCGGCGATCCGACCCGCGCCGCCGAGTTCTATTCCGGCCGCTTCGCCTTCGCCGGCAAGGCGGTGCTGACCGACGGCCTCTCGCCCTTTGAAATCGAGCCGCCCTCGCGCGAATGGGCGGAGGAGCTGATGGGGTTCGGCTGGCTGCGCCACATGCAGGCCGCGGGCACGCCGATCGCCCGCGCCAATGCCCGCGCGCTGGTCGGCGACTGGATTTCGCTGAGCTGCCACCGCCTGCCGGCGGCCACCCTGCCGGAGGTCGCCGCGCGGCGGGTCATCAGCTGGCTGACCCAGGCGCCACTGATCCTGCAGGATGCCGACGCCGCCTTTCACCGCCGCTTCATCCGCAGTCTCACCGCGCAGGTCCGCTATGTGAAGGGCGCCGGGGCGCAGGCCCGCGACGGGCGCCCGCGTCTGGCCTGCGCCATCGCGCTCGCCTTCGCCAGCCTGTGCATGGCTGACCAGCCCAAGCTGATGCGCAGCGCGCAAAAGCGGCTGGTGGAGGAGCTGGACCGTCTCGTGCTCGCCGATGGCGGGCCGGCGACGCGCAATCCAGGCCTGCTGATCGACCTGCTGCTCGACCTGCTGCCGCTGCGCCAGTGCTACGGCGCGCGCCATCTGCCGCCGCCGCCCGCGCTGCTCAACGCCATCGACCGGATGATGCCGATGCTGCGCTTCTTCCGCCATGGCGACGGTGCCTTCGCCCATTTCAACGGCATGGGCCCGACCCCGGCGGACTGGCTCGCCACCGTGCTTGCCTATGACGATGCGCGCGGGCGCCCGCTCTCCAACGCACCTTATTCCGGCTATCAGCGCATGGAGGCGGCAGGCACCATCCTCATCGCCGACACCGGCGCGCCGCCGCCGCCGCCGCTGAGCCACGAGGCCCATGCCGGGTGCCTCGCCTTCGAGATGTCGGCGGGGCGTAACCGCCTCATCATCAATTGCGGCATGCCGGCCATCGGCCGCGACGAATGGCGCCCGATCGCCCGGCAGACGGCGGCGCATTCCACTGCCGTGATCGAGGAGACCTCTTCCTGCCGCTTCGTGTCCAGCGGGCTGCTGCGCCGCATCTGCGGCACGCCGGTGCTGGATGGGCCGGCGCAGCTTCACGTCGACCGGATGGAGCGCGGCGGGGCGGAGGTGCTGCGGGCGAGCCATGACGGCTATGCGCGCCGCTTCGGCATTATTCACCAGCGCTCCTGGCGTCTGTCGCCGGATGGCGCGCGGCTCGATGGCGAGGATCTGTTCCGCCCGGTCGAAGGTGAAAGCCTGCCGGGCGGCGGGCGCGACCATTACGCGCTGCGCTTCCACCTGCACCCGCTCGTGCAGCCCTCGCGCGCGGCGGACGGGCATACGGTGATCCTCAAACTGCCCGATGGCGACGACTGGGCGTTCACCGCGCCGGACTGCACGGTGGCGATCGAGGAAAGCATCGTCTTCGCCGCCAGCGGCGGCCCACGCCGCACCGAGCAACTCGTCATTGCCGGGCGCGCCGGTGAGGCGCCGCGGGTCGAATGGACCTTCGTGCGGGTGAAGGCGCTGCGCGGCTAGGCGGCCTTACGGCGCACGCAGGGCTGCTCTACGCCCCTCCCGGTTCACGCGCGGGCGCAGACGTGATAGGGCGGCGCCCTGTTTTCTCCCGTTGCGAAATGGCCAGCCATGACCACCGATGTCCGCCCCATCAGCCGCGCGCTGCTCTCCGTCTCCGACAAGACCGGCCTCGTGGCCTTCGCGCAGGCGCTCGCCGGCCATGGCGTCGAGCTGGTCTCGACCGGCGGCACGCGCAAGGCGCTGGCGGAAGCGGGGCTGAAGGTGCTCGACGTCGCCGACCTCACCGGCTTTCCCGAGATGATGGACGGGCGGGTGAAGACGCTGCATCCAACCGTGCATGGCGGCATCCTCGCCATTCGCGACAATGCCGAGCATCAGGCCTCGATGAAGGAGCACGGCATCGGGCCGATCGACCTCGTCGTGGTCAATCTCTACCCGTTCGAGGCGACCGTCGCGCGCGGCGGCGACTATGACGACTGCGTCGAGAATATCGACATTGGCGGCCCGGCAATGATCCGCGCCGCCGCCAAGAACCACGCCGATGTCGCCGTCGTCGTCGATCCCACTGACTACCAGACCGTGCTGGACGATCTCGCCGCCCATGGCGGCACGCGCTTCCTCACCCGCCGGGGCCTTGCCCAGCGCGCCTATGCCCGCACCGCCAGCTATGACGCTGCGATCACCACCTGGTTCGCCAAGGTGGCCGAGGAGGAGGCGCCGCAGACCCGGCTGTTCTCCGGCACGCTCGCCGAGGCGCTGCGCTATGGCGAGAACCCGCACCAGAGCGCGGCCTTCTATGTCGGCGGCGCGGCCCGTCCCGGCGTCGCCACCGCGCGTCAGATCCAGGGCAAGGCGCTCTCCTACAACAACCTCAACGACACCGACGCGGCCTTCGAGGCGGTGGCCGAGTTCGACCCCGCCCGCGCGGCGGCGGTGGTGATCGTCAAGCACGCCAATCCCTGCGGCGTGGCGGAAAGCGCCACTCTTGAGGAAGCCTATCGCAAGGCGCTGGCCTGCGACCCGACCTCGGCCTTTGGCGGCATCGTCGCGATGAACCGCACGCTCGACGCCGCGGCGGCGCGCGCCATGGTCGACATCTTCACCGAGGTGATCGTCGCCCCCGACGCGACTGAGGAAGCCATCGCCATTGTCGGCGCCAAGAAGAATCTGCGCCTGCTGGTCACCGGCGCGCTGCCCGATCCGCGCGCCGGTGGTGTTGCCGTGAAGTCGCTGGCCGGCGGGCTGCTCGTGCAGTCGCGCGACAATGCGGTGGTCGACGACATGGAGCTGAAGGTCGTCACCAAGCGCGCGCCGACGAATGCGGAGCTCGCCGATCTCGCCTTCGCCTTCCGCGTCGCCAAGCATGTGAAGTCGAATGCCATCGTCTACGCGAAGGATCTCGCCACGGTCGGCATCGGCGCCGGGCAGATGAGCCGGGTGGATTCGGCCCGCATTGCCGCGCGCAAGGCCATCGACGCGGCGGAGGCGGCGGGTCTCGCGGAGCCGCTGACCAAGGGCTGCGTGGTCGCCTCCGACGCCTTCTTCCCCTTCGCCGACGGCCTCATCACCGCCATCGAGGCGGGGGCGACGGCGGTGATCCAGCCGGGCGGCTCGATCCGCGACGCCGATGTGATCGCCGCGGCCGATGCGGCGGGCATCGCCATGGTGTTCACCGGCGTGCGCCACTTCCGGCACTGAGTGAAGTGTATCGTTCGTCTTTAGCGAACGTTACGACCAAAACTATGCGTTGGATCGAACGATAACGGGCGTGTCATGGCTTCGTCGTGAAGACGGAGGCGATTGCCATGACGATGCCTGTGCTGACCAGCCGACCCGCGCATCCCTTCCTGTCCGGCGCGGCGAATGTCTTGCCGGGGCTCGTGCTGACCGCGGCCATCGCGGCCGCCGCCTTCGGGCTGCGGCAAGTGCCGGGGCTCCAGCTTTTCAGCCCGCTGATCCTCGCCATCCTCCTCGGCATGGCGCTGCACAACCTCGTCGGCACGCCGGTCCTCGCCAAGCCCGGCGTGACCTTCACCCTGCGGCGCATCCTGCGGGCGGCCATCGTGCTGCTCGGGCTCCAGCTCACGGCGGCGCAGATCGTCGAGGTCGGCCTGGCCGGTGTCGCGGTGATCGC
Organism: Ancylobacter sp. WKF20; assembly: GCF_029760895.1. Classification (NCBI taxonomy): domain Bacteria; kingdom Pseudomonadati; phylum Pseudomonadota; class Alphaproteobacteria; order Hyphomicrobiales; family Xanthobacteraceae; genus Ancylobacter; species Ancylobacter sp. WKF20. The sequence continues at coordinate 2,570,446 of NZ_CP121679.1, read as the reverse complement.
GCTGACGTTGGTCGCGACCTTCCTGTTCACCGTGCGGCTCGGCCGGCTGCTCGGCGTCGACGCCCCGCTGGCGCAGCTTATCGCGGCGGGAACCTCGATCTGCGGCGCCTCGGCGGTGATCGCCACCAACACGGTGACGCGCGCGCCGGATGAGGATGTCGCCTATGCGGTGGCCTGCGTCACCGTCTTCGGCTCCATCGCCATGTTCCTCTACCCGCTGCTGCCGGGCCTCTTGCACCTCACCCCGCGCGCCTATGGGCTGTGGGCCGGCGCCTCGATCCATGAGGTCGCGCAGGTGGTGGCCGCCGCCTATCAGGACGGGCAGGCGGCGGGCGAGTTCGGCACCATCGCCAAGCTGACGCGGGTGATGATGCTGGCGCCGGTGGTGCTGACCCTCGGCTTCCTCGCCAGCCGCCGCGCCGGAGCCGGGACGGAAGCGGCCCGGCCGCCCGTGCCGTGGTTCGTGCTAGGCTTCATCGCCATGATCGCGTTCAACAGCGTTGTTGCCGTGCCGGCGGAGATGAAGACCGCGCTCGTCGGCCTCACCACCTTCCTGCTGTCGATGGCGCTGGCGGCGATGGGGCTGGAGACCGACATTGCCCGGCTGCGCGCCAAGGGGCTGCGCCCCCTGCTGCTGGGTCTCGCCGCCTTTGCCTTTGTCGGCAGCTTCAGCCTAATGCTGGTGATGACCATCGGCTAAAGGCTTTCGGACGGCGCCATGACGCTTGAGCAGTTGCGCATCTTCGTGGCGGTGGCCGAGCGCGAGCATCTCACAAGGGCGGCGCAGGCGCTGAACCTGACGCAGTCGGCCACCAGCGCGGCCATCGCGACGCTGGAAGCCAATCACGCGACCAAACTCTTCGACCGGATCGGCCGGCGTATCGCGCTCACCGAGGCCGGGCGGCTGCTGCTGGTGGAGGCGCGGGCGGTGCTCGCCCGCGTGGCGGCGGCCGAGCAGGTTCTGGTGGATCTCTCGGGTCTCGCGCGCGGGCGGCTGGCGCTGGCCGGCAGCCAGACCGTCGCCAATTACTGGCTGCCGGAGATCGTCCAGCGCTACCGCGCGCTCTATCCGGGCATCGAGGTGCGCATCGAGATCGGCAACAGCGATGAGGTTGCCGCTCGCGTGCGCGACGGGGCCGCCGATCTCGGCATCGTCGAGGGGGAGATCGAGGATGGCGCGCTGGCGGTGCGGCCGGTGGCAGAGGACGAGATGGTGCTCGTCGCCCCGGTGGTGCATCCCTGGAGCTGGAAGCCGCCCCGCACGGCGGAGGCGCTGGGTGAAGGGCCCTGGGTGCTGCGCGAGCCGGGCTCGGGCACGCGGGCGATCTTCGAGGCCTATCTGGCCACGCGGGGGCTCGCACCGGGGGCGCTGAACATCGTGCTGGAATATCCGTCCAACGAGGCGATCCGGGCGGCGGTCGAGGCGGGGAGCGGGGCGACGGTGATCTCCCGACGCGTCGTCGACAGCGCGATCCGGGCCGGCACCATGGCGCTGATCGATGTGCCCATGCCCTCGCGGCGCTTCATCGCGCTCAATCACCGCGAGCGCTACATGACGCGCGCGGCGCAGGCTTTTCTTGATCTGCTTAAGCCCGCCTGATCGCGGCGCGGGCGCCACGCAAAAGGGCCGGATCGCTCCGGCCCTTTCGATGATCCTGAGCGGACGGCTCAGAACTTGTAGGTGACGCCGACGCCGACGATCCACGGGTTGAGATCGGCGGTGCCGGTCAGCGGCGTGCCGGCCACGGTCACGTCGAAATCGGGCTGGAGGAAGAGCTTCTTGAGGTCGACGTTGAAGCCCCAGTGCTCGTCGAGCATGTAGTCGAAGCCGACCTGCAGGGCCCAGCCCCAGGTGTTGTGCACGTCCAGCGAGTCGGCCGAATCGGCCTGCTGGTCGAAGAAGAAGGTGTAGTTGATGCCGGCGCCGACATAGGGTTTGAACGCGCCGAAATCGGTGAAGTGGTACTGCAGCGTCAGGGTCGGCGGCAGCAGCCACACTTCGCCGATCTTGCCGAGGCTCGACAGCGAGCCCGCGCCGTTGATGTCATGCGGCGTGACGCCGAGGATCAGTTCGGCCGCCCAGTTCTTGGTGAAGAAGTAGGTGATGTCGAGTTCGGGCACCACCGAGTCGGAATAGCTGAGATCCGAGCCCGACACCCCGTTCACCGAGCCGCCATTCTCCGGGATGACGCCGAGCACGCGCACGCGGATCATCCACGGGTTGAACTCTTCCACCGGGGCCGGCGCCTTGAACACCGGGGCCGGCGTGGCGCCGAGATCCGCGGCACTGGCCAGATCAAGCGCGGCGAAAGAGGTGGTGGTGGCGAGCACCGCGCCGAGCGCGGCGAGCGTGTTGATGATGTTGTGGCGCGTGGACATGCGCGATCCCCTTGAATTCCCAGCCCCGGCCCCATGTCCGGTACACGGCGCTATTCCTGAAGCGGGACGGGCCGGGAGCGGTTGATTCATGTCAACCGTGTGGCGGGCCGCGCGAAACTGTGACCGCAGTGCAACAACGGTAAGCGGTGCCGTCACCTTCGCGACAGGTATAGGATGCAGAAAAGCATCGCGGCCGCACCATCGGCGGCACGCGGGAGATGTGGAGGATAATGATGGGCGTGGAAGGATTTCTCTCGACCGAGGACGAGCGCGCGGCGCGCCAGCTGGTCGAGCAGGCCGATCTCATCCTGCAGGCGCGCGACGGCGACATTCCGCCGCTCTTTGCCAGCCGGCTGTTCGGACGAGCCGTGGCCGAAGATGTGCGGCTCTACACCCCGCATGAACTGGCGGCGCTGGCACAGCGCGCCTATGCCCATCTTGCCCGCCGCACCCCCGGCACCGCCGATGTCCGCGTCGAGGTTCCCGAGGCGGAGGGCGACCGCCTCGCCAAGGTGAGCGTCGTCGAAATCGTCAATGACGACATGCCGTTCCTGCTCGATTCGGTGATGGCGGCGCTGAATGCGCGCGGCCTTACCGCGTCGCTGGTGGTCCATCCGCTGCTGGCGGTGGAGCGTAATTCGGCGGGCGTGCTCGAAGGCGTCTCCGGCACCGACGCGCCGGCCGGCCAGCGCGCCCGACGCGAGAGCCTCATTCATGTCCACGTGCCGCGAATCGAAAATGAAGGCGAGCGCGTCGCCATCGCTGCCGATCTGACGCAGATTCTGGCCCGTGTGCGCGCGGCGGTGCGCGACTGGAAGCCGATGATCGAGCAGGTCCGCACGGCGCTGGCCGATCTCGCCCATGCGCCCGAGACGGTGCCGCTCGAGGAGATCGAGGAGGCGAGGGCCTTCCTTGAATGGCTGCTCAGCGGCAATTTCACCTTTCTCGGCTGCCGCTATTATGACGCGCGCCCGAGCGACGACGGCACGGTCAAGGTGGCGAATTTCGACCGCCGCATGAGTGACGCACTCGGCGTGCTGGCCGATGAGGAGTTTCGCCTGTTCCGCCGCGCCAGCGATGCGCGGGCGGTGAGCACGGACCTTGCCGACGTGCTGGCCGAGGCGACGCCGCTCATCATCACCAAGTCGCGGACCCTCTCCGTGGTGCACCGGCGCGCCTGGATCGATGTGGTCGTCATCAAGCGCTACGATGCGGAAGGGCGCATCATTGGCGGGTTGGCGCTCGCCGGCCTGTTCACCAATACCGTCTATACCGGCTCCGTGCGGGCCATCCCCATCCTGCGGCGCAAGGCGGCGGCGGTGCTGGTGCGCGCCGGCTTCGTGCCCGACAGCCATTCCGGCCGGGCGCTGGTGAAGGTGCTGGAGAGCTTCCCGCGCGACGACCTGTTCCAGATGGACCCGGAGACGCTCTACCAGTTCGCCATCGCGGTGCTGCAACTGGACGAGCACCCGCGCGTGCGCGTGCTCGCCTGGCGCGACCGTTTCGCCCGCTTCATGTCGGTGCTGGTCTTCGTGCCGCGCGACCGCTACGGCTCGGAGGTGCGCGAGGAGATCGGCGCGCTGCTGGAGACCTCGTTCGGCGGTCAGGTCGCGGCCTCGCGCCCGCTCTTTCTCGAAGGGCCGCTGACGCGGGTGCATGTCATCGTCGAACTGACCGGCGAGACCGCGCGCGAGCCCGGCCGCGTCGAGCTCGAAGAGGCGGTGGCCGGCATCATCCGCACCTGGGACGATGCCTTCGCGGCCGCTCTCGGGCTGGTGTTCTCACCCGGCCAGGCCACGCTGCTGGCGCGCCGCTATGGCGAGGCGTTCCCGGCGGGCTACCAGAGCGGCTACACGCCGGAGGAAGCGCTGGGGGATCTGCGGCTGGTCGAGCGGCTGAGCGAAGCCAATCCGGTCGCCGTCGAGTTCCACCGGCCCGCCGCCGTGCAGGGGCGCGAGCGCATCGCGCTCAAGGTGTTCAGCCATGGCGTGCCGCGCCTGCTCTCCGAGCGGGTGCCGATGCTGGAGGCGATGGGCTTCATCGTCGTCGACGAGCGCACCTTCACCATCTCGCCGGAGGGCCGCGAGCCGGTCTATCTGCACGACATGGTGCTGGGGCGTCGGGGCGGCGGGGGTATCGAGCTCGAATCGCTGGAGAGCCGGCTGCACGCCACGCTGATGGCGGTGCTGCGCGGGCAAGCGGAAAGCGATGGCTTCAACGCGCTGGCGCTCAATGCTCGCCTCGGCTGGCGCGACATCGCGCTGCTGCGCACGCTGGCGCGCTATCTGCGCCAGATCGGCCTGCCCTTCAGCCAGGACTATCTCTGGGCGACGCTGAACGGCCATGCGGCTCTTGTCGACCGGCTGGTGGCGCTGTTCCATGCCCGCTTCGAGCCGGGCGCCGATGAGGGGCGCGGTGAGCGGGAAGCGGCGATCCGCGAGGAGATCGAAGCGGCGCTCGCCGATGTGCAGAGCCTCGACGAGGACCGCATCCTGCGCCACTTCGCCAATCTCATCGGCGCGGCGGTGCGCACCAACTTCTTCCAGATCACCGAGGAGGGCGGCCCACGCCCGACCATCGCCATCAAGTTCCGCAGCCATGAGGTCGAGGGGCTGCCGCTGCCGCGCCCGCTGTTCGAGATCTTCGTGCATTCCCCGCGTGTGGAAGGCATCCATCTGCGCTTCGGCCGGGTGGCGCGCGGCGGCTTGCGCTGGTCAGACCGGCCGCAGGATTTCCGCACCGAGGTGCTGGGCCTCGTCAAGGCGCAGCAGGTGAAGAACGCCGTCATTGTGCCGGTCGGCGCCAAGGGCGGCTTCGTGCCCAAGCAGCTGCCGAGCGGGCCGCGCGACGCCATCCAGGCCGAGGGGACGGAGGCCTACAAGCTGTTCGTCACCAGCCTGCTGGAGGTGACCGACAATATCGAGGGCACCGAGATCGTCCACCCGGCGCATACGGTGCGCCATGACGAAGACGACCCCTATCTGGTCGTCGCCGCCGACAAGGGGACGGCGACCTTCTCCGACACGGCCAACGCCATCTCGCAGGCGCGCGGCTTCTGGCTGGGCGATGCCTTCGCCTCGGGCGGCTCGGTCGGCTATGACCACAAGGCCATGGGCATCACCGCGCGTGGTGCGTGGGAAGCGGTGCGCCGGCATTTCCGCGAGATGAATGTCGATATCCGCACCACGCCTTTCACGGTGGCGGGCGTCGGCGACATGTCGGGTGACGTGTTCGGCAACGGCATGATGCTGGAGAGCACCATCAAGCTGGTCGCCGCCTTCGATCATCGCGACATCTTCCTTGATCCCAGCCCCGATCCGGTGGCCTCGCTCAAGGAGCGCCAGCGTCTCTTCGCCCTGCCGCGTTCCTCCTGGCAGGACTATGACAAGTCGCTGATCTCGTCGGGCGGCGGGGTGTTCTCGCGCAGCGCCAAGAGCATTCCGCTCAGCCCGGCGGTGCGCGAGGCGCTCGGCATCGACAAAAGCTCGGCCTCGCCCGCCGAGGTGATGAGCGCGATCCTGCGCGCGCCGGTGGACCTGCTCTGGTTCGGCGGCATCGGCACTTATATCCGCGCCTCCACGGAGACCGACGCGCAGGCCGGCGACCGCGCCAATGACGCGATCCGCATCACCGGCGCGGAAGTGCGCGCCAAGGTGGTCGGCGAGGGCGCCAATCTCGGGGTCACCCAGCGCGGGCGCATTGAGGCGGCGCGCCGCGGCATCCGCCTCAACACCGACGCCATCGACAATTCGGCCGGCGTGAACACCTCGGACGTCGAGGTGAACATCAAGATTGCGCTGGTGCCCGCCGCGCGCGACGGCCGGCTCGACGCCGACAGCCGCAAGGCCCTGCTCGCCTCGATGACCGACGAGGTGGCGGCGCTGGTGCTGCGCAACAACTATCTGCAGACGCTCGCCCTCTCGCTCGCCGAGCGGCGGGGCCTCGATGAGCTCGGTTTCCACCAGCGTCTCATGCAGCAATTGGAGGCGCGCGGCCTGCTCGACCGGGCGGTCGAGTATCTGCCGGGCGATGCCGAGCTGAACGAGCGGCGCGGGCGCGGGGAGGGGCTGAGCCGGCCCGAGCTCGCCGTGCTGCTGGCCTATGCCAAGCTCACCGCCCATGCCGACCTGCTCGACACCGATGTGCCGGATGATCCCTATCTCGCGCGTGAACTCGCCGCCTATTTCCCGCCGGAGCTGAATGCCCGCTTCGCCGACGGCATTGAGGGGCACCGGCTGCGGCGCGACATCATTGCCACGCGCCTGTGCAACGCCATGATCAACCATGGCGGGCCGGCCTTCGTGGCCCGGCTGACCGACGAGACCGGCGCGGATGTCGGCTCCATCGCCAAGGCCTATGCGGCGACGCGCGACAGCTTCGGCCTCGGGGCTCTGGAGAGCGAGATCGACGCGCTGGACGGCACCGTGCCGGGCGCGGTGCAGCTCGCCCTTTATACGGCGGTGAAGGACATGCTGCTCGACCGCACGGTGTGGTTCCTGCGCAATGTCGATCTGCGCCAAAGCCTCGACGAGCTCGTCTCGCATTATTCCGCCGGCATCGGCCCGGTGGAGGATGTGCTGGGCGGCGTGGTGCGCGAACTGGTGCCGGAGGAGACGCGAGCGACCCATGACGGCCATGTCGCCGAGTGGACGCAGGCCGGCGTGCCCGAGCCGCTGGCCCGGCGCATTGCCCGGCTCTCGGCCATCGAAAGCTCGACCGATATCGTGATGATCGCCGACCGCACCAATTCGGCGATCAGCGATGTGGCGACGACCTTCTTCGCCGTCGGCCTGCATTTCCGGCTCGACCGGATTCTGGGCCCGGCGCAGGCGCTTTCCGTGCCGGATTATTATGACCGGCTCGCGCTGGAGCGGGCGCTGGCCGCTTTCGAGATCGCGGTGCGGCGTCTGACCGCCGAGGTCATCACCGAGCACGGGCCGGGCGCGGCGGGTGTCGCCGCCTGGGCGGCGGCGCGTGGCGCTGTGGTGGAGCGCGCGCGCAACGGCGTCTACGAGATCGTTGGCTCGGGGCTCTCCGTGTCGAAGCTCTCCGTGGCGGCGAGCCTGATCGGCGATCTCGTGCGGGCCTGAGGCCGGCTCGCCGTCCGCGCGACTGGTCGGCCTCAGGCCGGCCAGTTCACCGGCGGCAGCGCCTCCAGCGCCGGGCGGGCGAAGAGGTAGCCCTGCGCCAGCGGGATGCCGAGGGCGCGCAATGCCGCGAGCTCGGCGGGGGTTTCCACACCCTCGGCGATGAGCGTGATGCCCAATTCGGTGGCGAGCCCCACCAGCGCCCGCAGGATCGCCTGCTGGCGCGGCGCGGCCTCGACCCCGCGCACCAGCTTCATGTCGATCTTCACCACGTCGGGGGTGAGGTCGGCGAGCAGGGTCAGCCCGGCAAAGCCGGCGCCGAAATCATCAATGGCGACGGTGAAGCCGAGCCCGCGATAGGCGGTGACGATATCCTCGAGGTGCGCCGCGTCGATCACCCGCTCATTCTCGGTGAACTCGAACATCAGCCGGCTCGGGTCGAAACGGTGCTGCCGGCACGCCTGCAGCGTCGCGCGGATGCAGGTCTCCGCGCGGTATACGGCGTTGGGCTGGAAATTGACCGAGAGAAGCGAGCCATCTTCGGGGAACAGCCGACTGGCCAGTTCGATCGCCTTGGCGCGGCAGTCCTGATCGAAGCGGTAGCGATTGGCGTCGGTCACCTTCGCCAGAATATCCCCGGCGGGCTCGCCGGCGGGGCCGCGCACCAGCGCCTCGTGAGCCCATACGCGCCGGGCGGCGATATCCACGATGGGCTGGAACGCCATGGTGAAGCCGAAATCCAGCGGCTCTCCCTGGCAGCCTTCACAAAGACGATTGGGCACGGCTATCCACGCTCCACGACAACGTGGACTAGCCTATCTCAAGCGAGGATTGCGCAAGGCTTCCGAAACGCAGCGACGGCGACAGATTTCCGTCTTGTGACATTTCGGCACGTGCGGCGGGAGGCTACCCCCCGCCGCTGCGCTACCGGGTCAGGCGGCGGCGTGCTTCTTGTTCTGGCGGTGGGAAATGAGATCATCCACCACGGTCGGATCGGCCAGCGTCGAGGTGTCGCCCAGATTGCCGAACTCGTCCTCGGCGATCTTGCGCAGAATGCGCCGCATGATCTTGCCGGACCGGGTCTTGGGCAGGCCCGGCGCGAACTGGATGAGGTCGGGCGAGGCGATCGGCCCGATCTCCTGGCGCACCCAGCCGACCAGTTCCTTGCGCAGTTCCTCGGTCGGCTCGATGCCGGCCATGAGCGTCACATAGGCGTAGATGCCCTGGCCCTTGATGTCGTGCGGGTAGCCGACGACGGCCGCCTCCGACACCTTCGGATGGGCGACGAGGGCGCTTTCCACCTCGGCCGTGCCCATGCGGTGGCCGGAGACGTTGATGACGTCGTCGACGCGGCCGGTGATCCAGTAATAGCCATCGGCGTCGCGCCGGCAGCCGTCGCCGGTGAAGTACTTGTTCGGGTAGGTGGAGAAATAGGTCTGCTCGAAGCGCTCATGGTCGCCATAGACCGTGCGCATCTGGCCCGGCCAGCTGTCGGCGATCACCAGATTGCCCTCGCAGGCTCCTTCCAGCACCTTGCCCTCGGCATCGACGATCTGCGGCACCACGCCGAAGAAGGGGCGGGTGGCCGAGCCGGGCTTGAGGCGCGTGGCGCCGGGCAGCGGGGTGATGAGGATGCCGCCGGTCTCGGTCTGCCACCAGGTATCGACCACCGGGCAACGTTCCTCGCCAACCACGCGGTGATACCACTCCCAGGCTTCCGGGTTGATCGGCTCGCCGACCGAGCCAAGCAGGCGCAGGCTCGCGCGGGAGGTCTTCGTCACCGGCGCGTCGCCCGCCTGCATCAGCGCGCGGATGGCGGTCGGGGCGGTGTAGAAGATGTTGACCTTGTGCTTGTCGATCACTTCCCAGAAGCGGGAATTGGTCGGGTAATTCGGCACGCCCTCGAACATCAGCGTGGTCGCGCCATTGGCCAGCGGGCCATAGACGATGTAGCTGTGGCCGGTGACCCAGCCGATATCGGCGGTGCACCAGTAAATGTCGCCCTCGTGATAATCGAAGACATACTGGTGGGTCATCGAGGCGTAGACGAGATAGCCGCCGGTGGTGTGCAGCACGCCCTTCGGGCTGCCGGTCGAGCCGGAGGTGTAGAGGATGAACAGCGGGTCTTCCGCGTTCACATGCGCCGCCGGGCATTCGCTGGTCACGAGATCGGCCGCCTCGTGATACCAGACGTCGCGGCCGGCCTCCATGTGCACGGTGCCGCCGGTGCGGCGTACAACCACAACGTGATCGACCGCGTCGGGGCCGAGCTTGGCGATGGCGGCGTCGACATTGGCCTTCAGCGGCACCTTGCGCCCGCCGCGCAGGCCCTCATCGGCGGTGATGACCATTTTGGAATCGCAGTCGCGGATGCGGCTGGCGAGGCTATCCGGCGAGAAGCCGCCGAAGACGACCGAGTGGATCGCGCCGAGCCGCGCACAGGCCAGCATGGCGAAGGCGGCTTCGGGGATCATCGGCATGTAGATGGTGACGCGGTCGCCCTTCTCTACATTGCGGTTGCGCAGGACGTTGGCGAAGCGACACACCTCGTCGTGCAACTCGCGATAGGTGATGTGGCGCGACTGCGAGGGATCGTCGCCCTCCCAGATGATCGCGACCTGATCGCCGCGCGTGGCGAGGTGCCGGTCGATGCAGTTATAGGCGATGTTGGTGACGCCATCCTCGAACCATTTGATCGACACCGCGCCCGGCGCATAGGAGGTGTTCTTGACCTTGGTGTAGGGCGTGAACCAGTCGATGCGCTTGCCTTCCTCGGCCCAGAAGCTCTCCGGGTCGCGCACCGAGGCCTCGTATTTGGCCTTGTAGCCGTGCTCGTCCACGAAGGCGCGGGAGGCCCATTGCGCGGGGACGTCGTAGATCTTCTCGGACATGGCGTTTACTCCCCCTTGGGCGGGCACTGGGCGCCGCTCTTGCTCCGGCGCTGAGCGCCGTTTTGCTTTCGCTCGGATTATGGTGACGCGCCCCCGGTGGGACAAGCCAGCGGCCGCGCGACTTTGGTCGGTATGTAATTGTCCTGAAAGGGCTCAGCCATCCCCCGCGCGCGGGCGCCAGATGCTGGTGTGCTTGATGTCGGAATCCTCCAGGTCGCGCGACACAGCCACGCCATATTCCGCAAGCTTTTCAAGCCGTTCGCGCGGCAGGTAGGAGCGGCCGGGATCGCCGATCCACACCTTTGTGCCCCCCGCCGCGAGGGCTTCCAGCCAGGCGAAGACGCGGGCGGCGAGGTCGCGCTCATAGGCGATGTCGCCGGCCAGTACCACGTCCCAGCCGCCGCTCTGGCCGATCAGGTCGTCGCCGCGCACGGTGAGCGGGCCGGCGCCATTGGCCTGTGCGTTCAGCGCGATGGCGGCCTGCGCGAAGCCGTCAATGTCGACGGCTTCCACATGAGCGGCGCCGGCCTTCAGCGCGGCGATGCCGACAAGGCCGGAGCCAGCGGCGAAATCCAGCACCCGGCGGCCCTGAACAATCCCTGGATTATCAAGGACATGGCGCGCCAGCGCCTGCCCGCCGGCCCAAGCGAAGGCCCAGAAGGGCGGGGGCAGGCCGATGGCGCCAAGTTCCTCCTCCGTGCGCTGCCAGATCGGCAGCGACTCGGCGGCGAGGTGGAGCGAGATTTCCGGCACCAGCGGCACCGGCAGCAGGCGCGTTTCCGCGCGGATGAAGGCGCTGGCGTCGGCGATGCCCCCGCCGCTCACCGGCCGTGGTCGGCCATCTCCAGCACGATCTCCCATTCGCGGTCGGTGACGGGCTGCACGGAGAGGCGGGAGAAGCGCATCAGCGCCATCTCGGCGAGGCGCGGCTCGGACTTGATGGCGGCGAGGGGCACCGGATTCTTCAACGGTTCAATGGCCTTGATGTCGACCATGACGAATTTGCCGGTGGGGTCGGAGGGGTCGGGATACGCCTCCTTGATGACCTCGACGATGCCGACGATCTCCTTGCCTTCATTGGAGTGGTAGAAGAAGCCACGATCGCCCAGCTTCATCGCCAGAAGCTGCTGCTTGGCCAGATGGTTACGCACGCCGTCCCAATGCGTGCCGGTCGCCCCGGCGGCAATCTGCTGGTCCCAGGACCATTTGAAGGGTTCGGATTTGTAGAGCCAGTGCGCCATGGTCAGGTTCCGTTACGCTTCCGCTTTCTGGGGCCGCGCCAGCAGCGACCCGATGGCATCATCGACGCCGACACGCCCGGCCAGCACCGCTTCGACCGCGCGCGCGATGGGCATGTCGATGCCCCGCTCATCGGCCATGGCGACCAGCACGCTGGCGGTCAGCGCGCCCTCGGCAAGCTTGCCCGTCGGATGAAAACCCCCGCTTTTCCCGAGGCTTAGACCCAGCGCGTAATTGCGCGACTGGGCGGTGGAGCAGGTGAGGATGAGGTCGCCGAGGCCGGAAAGGCCCGTCAGCGTCTCGCCGCGCGCGCCATAGGCGCGGCCAAAGCGGGTGAGTTCGGCGAAGCCGCGAGCGATGAGGGCGGCGGCGGCGCTGGCGCCGAGTTCGCGACCGCCGACGATGCCGGCGGCGATGGCGAGCACGTTTTTCGCCGCCCCGCCGATCTCCACGCCGCGCACATCCTCGCTGTGATAGAGCCGGAAGGAGGGCGAGCCGAGCGCGGTGGCGAGCGCCTCGGCGACGCTAACCTCTTGAGCGGCCAGTGTTACCGCCGTCGGCAGGCCGGCCGCGACATCGCTGGCGAAGCTCGGGCCGGAAAGGATGGCGGGGAGGCAATGCGGGCAGGCCTCGGCCAGAACCTGCGTCATGAACAGCCCGGTGCCGCGCTCGATGCCCTTGGCGCAGGTAACGAGCGGCGTGCCCTCCCTGAGATGCGGGGCGAGGGCGTGGGCGACCTCCCGGCTCGCCTGCGCCGGTACAACCAGAAGTACAGCGTCGCAAATGGCCAGTGAGTGCAGTGAGGTGGACAGTGAGACCGATGTGTCCAGCTCGACGCCCGGCAGATGGGCGTTGTTGCGGCGGCTCTCCTCCATCGCGGCGATGGCCTGCGCGTCGCGCCCCCAGAGCACCACGGCGCGCCCGGCGCGGGCGGCGGCATTGGCGAGCGCGGTGCCCCAGGCGCCGGCCCCGACCACGCCGATGCGGGCGAAACGCGCGGGCATCAGTCGGCCATCTCCACGCCCGTCACCTCCTCCAGCGGCCAGCGGGCGCGGGGGGCGACGCCGAGCTCGTCGGTGAGGCCCAGAGCGAGGCGCTCGGCGCCGGCCCAGGCGATCATCGCGCCATTGTCGGTGCACAGCTCGGGCGGAGGAACGGCGAGGCGGGTGCCGCCATCGGCGGCGACCTTGTGCAGCACGCGGCGCACCGCCTGATTGGCGCCGACGCCGCCCGCCAGCACCAGCGCGCTCGGCTTCAGCCCGCGCTCGCGCATGACCCGGAGCGCGCAGCGCACCCGGTCGGCGAGAATGTCGACGATGGCGGCCTGGAAGGAGGCGCACAGGTCGTTCACGTCCTGGTCGCCGAGCGGAGCGACCTTGAGCGCTTCCAGTCGCACCGCGGTCTTGAGGCCCGACAGCGAGAAGTCCGGCACCGGCTTGCCATGCAGCGGGCGCGGCAGGGGGAAGCGCGAGGCATCCCCGCGCAGCGCCGCGCGCTCCACCGCCGGGCCGCCGGGATAGGGCAGGCCGAGCATCTTCGCCGTCTTGTCGAAGGCCTCGCCGATGGCATCGTCCATGGTGCCGCCGAGCTTGTGATACTCGCCCACACCGGTGACGGCGACGAGCTGGGTGTGCCCGCCCGAGACCAGCAGCAGCAGGAAGGGGAAGGGCACGGCATCGGTCAGCCGCGCGGTCAGCGCGTGGGCTTCCAGATGATTGACCGCCACCAGCGGCTTCTTCGCGGCGAGGGCGATGGCCTTGGCGGTGGTGAGCCCGACAATGACGCCGCCGATCAGCCCCGGCCCGGCGGCGGCGGCGATGCCGTCCAGCTCCACCAGCTTCACGCCCGAGGAGCGCAGCGCCCGCTCGATGATGCGGTCGAGCACTTCCACGTGAGCGCGGGCGGCGATCTCCGGCACCACGCCGCCATAGGCCGCGTGCTCGGCGGTCTGCGACAGCACGATGTTGGACAGGATGGTGCCGGAACCGTCCGCGCGGCGGCGCACCACGGCCGCGGCGGTCTCGTCGCAGGTGGTCTCGATGCCGAGGAGGAGAAGATCGCGCATTGACTTTCCGGGGTTGGACGGTGTTCTGAACCCGTTCCCGAACCGCTAGCACCGCAGGACGCCATGACGCAATCGCTTCCCCGCCTCCGGCTCGGCACCCGTGGCAGCCCGCTGGCGCTCTGGCAGGCCCATGCCGTGCGCGATGTGCTGGTGCGCCATCACAAATGGGCGCCGGAAGCGGTCGAGGTGGTGGTGATCCGCACCACCGGGGATGCCATCACCGACCGGGCGTTGTCGCAGGCCGGTGGCAAGGGGCTTTTCACCAAGGAAATCGAGGAGGCGCTGCTGGAGCGGCGCATCGACCTCGCCGTGCATTCGGCCAAGGACATGCCGACGCGCCTGCCGGACGGGCTGCACCTTGTCGGCTACCTGCCGCGCGCGGATGTGCGCGACGCGCTGATCCTGCGCGAGGGAGTGGCGCTGCGCGACCTGCCGGAAGGCGCGAAGGTGGGCACCGCCTCGCTGCGGCGCGAGGCGCAGCTGCGCCGGCTGCGGCCGGACCTTCAGGTCTCGCTGCTGCGCGGCAATGTGCAGACGCGGCTGAACAAGGTGGAGAGCGGCGAATTCGACGCGACGCTTCTGGCGCTCGCCGGCCTCACCCGCCTCGGCATGGCGGACCGGGTGAGCAGCGTGCTGGAGACCGGCGATTTCCTGCCGGCCGTCGGGCAGGGGGCGGTGGCGATCGAAACGCGCCAGCGCGACCTCGCGGTCGATTCGCTCATCGTGCCGGTCATCTGCCCGGCGACCGGCCTCGCTTTGCGGGTGGAGCGGGCCTATCTCGGCGAGCTCGACGGTTCCTGCCGCACGCCCATTGCCGGCCATGCGCAGGTGGTGGGAGACGAGATCCGCTTCCGCGGCGCGGTGCTCTCGCCCGACGGCACGCAATATTACGAGATCGTCCGCCACGGGCCGCTCAACCGTGCGCTGGAACTCGGCATCGCCGCCGGGCACGAAATGCGCGCCATGGTGCCGCCCGACCTGCTGCCGCACGTGGCGCATTAAGGCCGGGCCGGTGGGCGCGCTCACGCGGATCCTGGTCACGCGGCCGCAGCCGGATGCTGAGGCCACCGCCGCGCGGCTGGGGGCGGCGGGGCTCTCCGCGCTGGTCGATCCGCTGCTGATCGTCGAGCCGATCCGTGCGGCGGCACTTCCCGCCGGCCCGTTCGACGCGGTGGCGCTGACCAGCGTGAACGGGGCGCGGGCGCTGGCGGCCCGGCCCGAGCTTTCGGCCCTGACGCGGCTGCCGCTCTATGCGGTGGGCCGGCGCACCGCCGCCGTCGCTCCCGAGGGTTTCGCCGACCTCCATATCGCCGGCGGGGATGGCGCGGCGCTGGTGGCGCTGATCCGCACGAGCCTGCCGCGCGGGGCGCGGGTGCTGCATGTGGCGGGCGAGGACCGGGCGGTCGATCTCGGCGCGGCGCTGGCGGGCGACGGGATCGGCGTTGAACTTTTCGTCATCTACCGCGCCGTGCCGGCTCCCGCTCTGGCACCGGAAACCTGCGCGGCGCTGGTGGCGGGGCAGATCGACGCGGCCATTCATTTCTCCCCGCGCACGGCGGCGACGCTGGTGGCCTGCGCCCAAGCGGCGGACAGGGCCGGGGGGCTTGCGGCGGGCCTCTGCGCGGCGCTGGCGCGGGTCCAGCATCTGTGCTTTTCCGCCAATGTCGCGGCGCCTCTGGCGGGTGCGGGCTGGCCGACGCGCATCGCCGATTCCCCGACGGAAGAGGGCTTGTTCGCGCTGCTCGACCGGTAAACCATGGGGCTCTCCCGAGGTTGCGGGGAGGGCAGGTGCGGTCTATCCCGGGAACCGAGGGCGGGTCGGCGCTTTATGATCTCGGGGAGGTACGCACGTGGCGACGAAAGACTCCAAACACGAACCCACCGGATCGGCGACCGAGACCGATCATGAGGCGCTTGAGGCAGGTGCGCGCGGCAAATCGCGCCGCCGTCCGCCACCGACGCTCGATCTCGCGGCGACCGAAGTGCCGCCGCCGACCGGCGCCAAAGACACGCCGCCGAGCGAGGATGCCGCACCCGCCGAGGTGCCGGTGCTCGATGCCGATGGCGGCCCGCTGAAGGATACCGACACCGTGAACAACCCGGACAAGGCTGACGCCGAAGCGCCGTCTTCCGAGACCCCGCCGCCCGAGCCCGTCCACGCCGCCGAACTGCCGGGCACGCCAGCCGAGGCGCCCGTGCCGAAGCGGCAGATGGGTCTGGTGACCGGCCTCATTGCCGCGCTGGTCTCCGGCGTGATCGGCGCCGCCGTGGCGCTCGCCGTGGTCAATACCTTCTACAGCGCCGAGCAGAATGCCGACGCCATCACCCAGCTTGAAGCGCGCGCGCTCGATCTGCGCCAGCGCGTGGATGCCATGGAAAGCGCGGCGGGCGGCACCGCGCCGGCCGCGAATATCAACCTGCCGCAGGATCTGGCGACCCGGCTCGACGCGCTGGAATCCGGCCTCGCCGATGTCGGCGAGCGGGTGAACGGAATTGCCGACAACGCCGCGCCGGCGCCTGCCACATCGCCCGAGGAGTTTGCCGCGCTCGGCGGCCGTCTCGACGCGCTCCAGCAGAAGGTGGATGGCCTGCCCGCGCCGGCGCCATCGGTCGCGCCCGAGCAGCTGACGGCGCTGTCCGGCAAGGTCGATGCGCTGCAGCAGCAGGTCGCGGCCATTCCGGCCCCGCCACCGGCCGCCTCGCCGCAGGATCTCGCCACCGCCACCGCCCGCATCAGCGCGCTGGAACAGCGCCTCGCCACCGTCGCCCAGCAGCAGCAGGCGAGCGGGCAGGGCGCGGCGCAGCTTGTCGCACTCAGCGCGCTGCAAGTGGCGGTGAGCGGCGGCCAGCCCTTCACCACCGAACTGAAGGCGACGCGCGCTCTGCTCGGCGCCGGCGGAGAGGGGCTTGCCGCGCTGGAGCCGAAGGCCGCGAGCGGCTATGGCACCGGCCCGGCGCTGGCCGACCAGCTCAAGGCCGCGACCACCCCCGCGCCGTCCGCCGTGGCGGCGCCGGCCGATGCCGGCGTTCTCGACCGGCTGGTGGAGAGCGCCAAGGGGCTTGTCACCGTCCGCCGCAGCGACGACGCCCCGGTGGGCGCCGATGCCGAGGCGGTCGCGACCGCCCGCGCCCAGCTCCAGCGGAACGACTATGCCGGCGCGCTGGCGACGCTGAACGGCCTGCCGGCCGAGGGCAAATCCGCCGTCGCCCCGGTGATCGAGAGCCTTGAGCAGCGGCAGGCGGCGCTCGCCACCATTGGCGGGCTGAGCCATCATGTGCTCGCCAGCCTTGCGGGAGGAACCCAGTGATCCGCATCGTCGTCTATCTGCTGATCCTCGCCGCCATCGCCTTCGGCGTCGCCTGGCTCGCCGACCGCCCCGGCCAGATCGCTCTCGACTGGCAGGGCTGGCACATCGAGACCAGCGTGCTGGTCGCCGCCAGCGCGCTCTTGGCGGTGATCGCCGCCGCGATCCTGATCTGGACGCTGTTGCGCCTCATCCTGCGCTCGCCGGACATGATCGCCGGTTCCTGGCGCACCCGCCGGCGCAACAAGGGCTGGGCGGCGATCTCGCGCGGCCTGGTCGCCGTCGGCTCGGGCGACGTGATGGGCGCGCGCCGCGCCGCCAATGACGCCGAGCGGCTGATGGGCCATGAGCCGCTCGCCCGCCTGCTCGCGGCGCAGGCGGCGCAACTTTCCGGCGACGCGGCCGGCGCCGAGGCGGCGTTCCGCACCATGGCGGACGCGCCCGGCACCCGCCTGCTCGGCCTGCGCGGGCTGCATGTGGAAGCCCGCCGGCGTGGCGACGCCAATGCCGCGCTGATGGCGGCGGAAGAAGCCGCCCGGCACGAGCCGGGCCTTGCCTGGGCGGCGGATGCGGTGATCGAGGCGCGCTGCTTGAAGGGCGACTTCACCGGCGCGCTGGCCATGCTCGAGCGGGAAGCCGCCCATGGTGGGCTTGACCGCGCCGCCCATCGCCGCCGCCGGGCGGTGCTGCTCGCCGCGCAGGCGCAGGCGATCGAGCTCTCCGACCCCGCCATCGCCCGTGAGAAAGCCGTCGAGGCCGCACGCCTCGCCCCGACCCTGGTGCCCGCCGCTGACATTGCCGGCCGCCTGCTCGGCGCCGCCGGCGATACGCGCAAGGCCTCCAAGATCGTCGAGAACGCCTATGCGGCGACCCCGCATCCCGATCTCGCCGAGACCTATCTGCATCTTCGCCCGGGCGATGCCTCGCGCGAGCGGCTGAAGCGCATCCGCACGCTGACTGCCCGCGCGCCGGCGCACCCGGAGAGCGCCATGGTGCTCGCCCGCGCCGCCCTCGACGCGCTGGAGTTCGACGTCGCCCGCACCGCGCTGCTGCCGCTGCTCGGCAACCCGACGCAGCGTGTCTGCCTCTTGATGGCGGAGCTGGAAGCCGCCGAGCATGGCGATGTCGGCAAGGCCCGCGAATGGACAGCCCGCGCCGTGCGTGCGCAGCAGGACCCGGCCTGGGTGGCCGATGGCGTGGTGGCGGAAGCCTGGGGGCCGGTCTCGCCGGTCACCGGCCGGCTTGACGCTTTCGAGTGGAAACTGCCGCCCGGCCTTGCCACGACGCCGATGCTGGAGAACGAGGCCGAGCGGGTGAAGGCGGCGATCGCCGCCGCCATCGCCGCCCGCCCGGTGGCCGCGCCCGAGGCGCCGGTGGTCGATCTCGCTGGCGAGGATCCCACGCCGCTCGCCCCCGAGGTCGAGCCGCGCCCTGAGGTGATCGACCTCACGCCCGCGCCCGCCAAGGTGGAGAGCGCCAAGGTGGAGGGCAGCAAGGCCGAGGGTGTGAAGGCGGAAGCCGCCAAAGCCACGCCTAAGCCGGACATCAAGCTGGATGCGGCCCCGGTCGAGGCGGCGAAGCGCCCGGCCGGCGCGCCGGTGGTCGCCATGCCGCATCTGCCGGATGATCCCGGCCCCGGTCCGTTCCCCGACGAGCCCGCCGGCACCACGCGCCCACCTTACGGCGTGTGATTTCCCGATGAAGGCGCGCCCCGGTGGCGCGCCTTTTTCGTTCAGGCGGCGGCCCAGCGCGTCTCTCGGCGCGGAACCTTCAGCGCAAAGAAAAAGCGCGCCTCTCGGCGCGCAACCTTTGACGCAAAGAAAAAGCGCGCCTCTCGGCGCGCTTGCCGCTCCCTGCGGAGCGTCTCCCGTCCAAGACCCGGTCGCTGGTCAAGGCGACCGGAGGGACGAAAGGCGGTCGGAGTACATCCGTCCTGACCGCTTTCCTGCCGACGAGACGCTGACGAGGCGCCACCATGCCGACAGCCCTTTCCTGGCTGGGTGATCAGGAAATGGGGTGCCGTTCGGGGAATTCAAGGGGTGGCGCGGGAAGACGTGGATGCCCGGGTCAAGCCCGGGCATGACGGTGTATTGGCTGGGCTGTCGCGTTTGTCTCGTTTGCCGCGCCTGTCGTCATCCCGGACGGCCGGAGGCCGATCCGGGATCGCGTGCCGATGCTGCGCGCTCTATACCCGGCCAATCGCCGCGCCACGTGGCGCCGTCCAGCAACCGTCATCCCCGGGCTTGACCCGGGGATCCATGACGTCTGCCGGGCGCGCCGTTTGGGAAGACGTGGATGCCCGGGCCAAGCCCGGGCATGACGGTGTATTGGCTGGGCTGTCGCGTTTGTCTCGTTTGCCGCGCCTGTCGTCATCCCGGACGGCCGGAGGCCGATCCGGGATCGCGTGCCGAAACCGCGCGACGGACATGGTGGACGATCCCGGCTCTTCGCTTCGCGGAGCCTGCCCTTGGGCTTGTCGTAGGCAAGACCCGAGGGGCCGGGATGACGGCGTTTTGGGGGCGGGGAGGGACGCTCCGCGTCTTCGCCGGGATGACGGCGTTTGGGGGGGCGGCTCCCGCCCCGCCCGCTACTGCACGCGGCGGGTGGGGATGTGGGCGGGGGAGGGGCTGGCCTTGCCGGAGACCGGGCGGCCGGGGGCGGTGCCGATGCCCTTGCCGCCACCACCACCGCCCAAACCACCGGCGGGGCCGCGGCCGGGACCGCCCGCCGGCGCGCCGCCGGGCTTGGCGAGGTTGATCGGGGCGGTGGAGCGCGACTTGCGGGCGTCGCCGCGCGGCTTCTCGTCGAACAGCTCGGCAAGCTTTTCCGTCATTGCGCCGCCCAGCTCCTCGGCATCGACGATGGTGACGGCACGCTTGTAGTAGCGCGTCACATCGTGGCCGATGCCGATGGCGATCAGCTCGACCGGGGACTTGTCCTCGATCTGCTGGATCACCCAGCGCAGATGGCGTTCCAGATAATTGCCGGGGTTCACCGAGAGGGTGGAATCGTCCACCGGCGCACCGTCGGAGATCATCATCAGGATGCGGCGCTGCTCGCTGCGGGCGAGCAGGCGGTTATGCGCCCAATCGAGCGCCTCGCCGTCGATGTTCTCCTTGAGCAGCCCTTCGCGCATCATCAGGCCGAGATTGCGCCGGGCGCGGCGCCACGGGGCATCCGCCGCCTTGTAGATGATGTGCCGGAGATCGTTGAGGCGGCCGGGCGCACCCGGCTTGCCGGCGGAGAGCCACGCCTCGCGCGCCTGCCCGCCCTTCCACGCCTTGGTGGTGAAGCCGAGGATTTCCACCTTCACGCCGCAGCGCTCCAGCGTGCGCGCGAGAATGTCGGCGCAGGCGGCGGCAACGGTGATCGGGCGCCCGCGCATCGAGCCGGAATTGTCGAGCAGCAACGTGACGACGGTGTCGCGGAAATCCGTGTCGCGCTCGCGCTTGAAGGAGAGCGGCTGCATCGGGTCGGTGATGATGCGGTGCAGGCGCGCGGGGTCGAGCATGCCTTCTTCGAGATCGAACTCCCAGCCGCGATTCTGCTGCGCCATCAGCCGGCGCTGGAGGCGGTTGGCGAGGCGGGCGACGACGCCCTGCAAATGGGTGAGCTGCTTGTCGAGATAGGCGCGCAGCCGCGCCAGCTCCTCGGGGTCGCACAGCTCGTCCGCGTTCACCGTCTCGTCGAAGCGCGGGGTGAAGGGGTGATATTCCGGCGCGCGGGGCTCGCTCGGCACGGCCTGCTGCGGCTGCCAGGGCTCGGAGGCCTCGTCCGCCTCGCCGAGCTCGGCATCGTCGGAGAGCTCGGAGGTCGGCTGCTCCTGCTGCTCCTCGGATTCCTCCGGGTTCTGGTCGGAGGACAGGTCGCTGTCGACCTCCGTCGTGCCCTCGGAGTTCTCGTCCGGCTCGGCCTCGCTGCCCTTGCCATTATCCTCGTCGCGCCGGTCGTCGGCGTCGGTGGAGGGGTCGTTATTCTCGTCGAACGGGGCGATGTCCTCGCCCATGCCGAGCGAGGAGAGCAGGTCGCGCATCGCCTCGGCGAAGCGGCCCTGATTGTCGGCGGAGGTGGCGAGCTCGTCGAGCGCGCGCGCGCCATGCTCCTCGATGAAGCCGCGCCAGAGATTGACCATCTCGCGCGCCGCCGCCGGCGGGGCCATGCCGGTCATGCGCTCGCGCAGGATGAGCGAGAGCGCGTGTTCCAGCGGGGCGTCGGAGCGGTCGGAGAGGTTGGCGAAATTGGCCTTCTGGTAGCGGTCTTCCAGCATGGCCGAGAGGTTCAGCGCCACGCCGTCCATGCGGATGGCGCCGAGCGATTCGCAGCGGGTCTGCTCGGCGGCCTCGAAGGCGGCGCGGGCCTGCTGGCCCATGGGCACGAGGCGCTTGTGCACCTTCGGGTCGTGGCAGGCCATGCGCAGCGCCATGGAATCGGCGTGGCCGCGCATGATGGCGGCCTCCTGCTTGGAGAGCCGGCGCGAGGGCTCGGGCAGGCGCGCGCGGCCATCGGCGAAGCCCGGCTTGTCGGCGCCGAAGCTCACCTCGATCTCGCGGTCGCCGGCAATGGCGCGCAGGCAGCCCGTCACCGCGCGCTTCAGCGGCTCGGTCGGGGCTTCCTTGGGGGCCGGGCGGTTGGGGCGGTTCGAGGTGCTCATGGCGCGGGCCTTGTTGCTGGCATGATCTCCCGCAGGAGTGGCGGCCCGGTAACGGGACCGCAGGGTGCGGCCCTGTGTCGGGTCGCACCTTGGGTGCTGGATGTCCTCCCCGCGCAGGGAGGCGGCGTCAGGACATGACGACGTTGACGGCGGACTCGGCCAGTTCCTTGCCGAAGCAGCGCTGGTAGAACTCGGCCACCAGCGTGCGCTCGAGCTCGTCGCACTTGTTGAGGAAGGTCACGCGGAAGGAGAAGGCGAGATCCTGGAAGATCTCGGCATTCTCGGCCCAGGTGATGACCGTGCGGGGGCTCATCACGGTCGACAGGTCGCCATTGATGAAGGCCTGCCGGGTGAGATCGGCCAGGCGCACCATGCGCGCCACGGTGTCGCGGCCGCCCTCGGTCTGGAAGTACTTCGCCTTGGACAGGACGATGTCGACTTCCTTGTCATGCGCCAGATAGTTCAGCGTGGTGACGATGGACCAGCGGTCCATCTGCGCCTGGTTGATCTGCTGCGTGCCGTGATAGAGGCCGGTCGTGTCGCCGAGGCCGATCGTGTTGGCGGTCGAGAACAGGCGGAAGGCGCCGTGCGGGCGGATGACGCGGTTCTGGTCGAGCAGCGTCAGGCGGCCGGCGCTCTCCAGCACGCGCTGGATCACGAACATCACGTCCGGGCGGCCGGCGTCATACTCGTCGAACACCAGCGCGACATTGTTCTGGTAGGCCCAGGGCAGGATGCCGTCGCGGAACTCGGTGACCTGCAGACCGTCGCGGACCACGATGGCGTCCTTGCCGATCAGGTCGATGCGCGAGATGTGGCTGTCGAGGTTGACGCGCACGCAGGGCCAGTTCAGCCGCGCCGCCACCTGCTCGATGTGGCTCGACTTGCCGGTGCCGTGATAGCCGGTGACCATGACGCGGCGGTTATGCGCGAAGCCTGCGAGGATGGCGAGCGTGGTCGGGCGGTCGAACAGATAGTCGGGATCGACTTCCGGCACATAGGCGTCGGGTTCGGCATAGGCCGGCACGTCGAGATCGACATCGAGCCCGAACACCTGTCGGACCGAAACCTTCATGTCCGGCAGCGGGGCGGTTTGCGTGGGCGAGGCGGTCATTCTTCCTCCGTTGCCGCGCCGAAATGCACGCGGGCTTGTCTGGCAGGTGCGGCGCTTACGCGAAGCCCGCGTTCTTCAGATGATTATAGGCCTGGATCACGTCGCGCAGGCGGTCTTCGGTCGAAATATCGCCGCCATTGGCGTCCGGGTGGTATTTTTTCACCAGAACCTTGAAGCGCGCCTTGATCTCCTCCGGCGTGGCGGAAATCTCCATCCCCAGCGACTCGAAGGCGCGGCGCTCGACATTGCGCACCATGCGGCTCTCGCGCGCCGGGGCGGGGTCGGGCCGCTCGGTGCCGCCCATCTCGCCGAACACGCCGAACGGGTCGGCGAAGCCCTCGGGCGCGTGGCGGCGGGCGGTCTCGGCGGTCTTGCCGGCGCCGCGCATGCCCATCTTCCAGGTCGGACGATGGCCGGTCAGCGCGTCCTTCTGGTAGGCGGTGACGGCATCGTCCGGCATGCCGGCGAAATAATTGTAGGACTGGTTGTACGCCCGCACATGGTCGAAGCAGTAGTTCCAGAACTGCCCCTCGCTGTGCCGCCCCTTTGGCGCGCGGTGCGTCGCAGGCTTGTCGCAGCCCGCCCACTCGCATTGCGGGCACTCCGCCTTGAGACGGCGGTCCCGGTCGGGCTTCACGCGGATGCGGTCGAAGAAGGGAGAGTCGAGCTTCATGATCCGTCGATTATGCGGCTGGCTGGCCAGGTATACAAGAAACCACCTGTTCGTCACCGTCCTCGGTGGCGATATTGACGCCCCGTGTGTCCGGAGCTAGCGCAACGTCCATGACAACCCCTGCCTCCCCAAGCCTTCCCACCGTCGATGCCGTCGCCGCGGCGCTGGCCCGCGTGCGCGCCGCCCTCGCCGAGCTCTCCCCGAGCGTGCTGGAGCTCGAGGATGAAAGCCACCGCCATGAGGGCCATGGCGGCCACCGTCCCGGCCAGCTCACGCATCTACGTGTGCGGATCGTCGCGGAGGCGTTTTCCGGACAGAACAGGCTCGCCCGTCACCGGATCGTGAACGGCTTGCTGGCGGATGAGCTGTCGCGCGGCCTGCACGCCCTCGCCATCGAGGCGAAGGCGCCGGGCGAGTAGCGGACGCGCTCTTGGTTCCTCGCCCGGAAGTTCCTCGCCTATATGGGCGCGCGGGCGTGAAATTGAAGAGCCGGTGGCCGCTCAGGCCGCCCGCGGCAGCGGGGTGACGCGCAACAGGGTGATGCGGTTGCGCTGCTTGCGCATCACCTGGAAGCGGAAGCCGTGGAACAGGAAGGTCTGGCCCGGCTCGGGGATGATGCGCGCCTCGTGGATGACGAGCCCGGCGATGGTGGTGGCTTCCTCGTCCGGCAGATCCCAGCCCATGGCGCGGTTGACGTCGCGGATCGGCACCGAACCCTCGACGCTGACCGAGCCGTCCGGGTTGCGGCGGGCGCCGGTGAAGGCGCGGTCATGCTCGTCGGTGATGTCGCCGACGATCTCCTCGAGAATGTCCTCCAGCGTCACCAGCCCCATCACCTCGCCATACTCGTCGACGACGAGGGCAAAGTGCTGCTTGCGCCGGCGGAAGGCCTTGAGCTGGTCGGCGAGCGAGGTGACATCCGGCACGAACCAGGGCTCGCGGGCGATCTTCTCCACCGAGAGGCGGGTGACATCGTTGCCGAGCGCCTGAAGCTCGCGCAGCAGATCCTTCGCGTGCAGCACGCCGACGATGTTGTCCGGCCGCTCGCGCCATAGCGGCAGGCGGGTGAAGGGCGAGGCGAGGGCCTCGCGCACGATCTTCTCCGGCGGCTCGTCGGCGTTGAGGCTCGCCATCTTGGTGCGGTGGACCATGATGTCGGAGACTTCCAGCTCGCTGAGGTCGAGCAGGCCGCCGAGCATGTCGCGCTCGTCCTTCACCACGCTGCCCTCGCGGTGCAAGAGATCGACCGCGCCGCGCAGTTCCTCGGAGGCGGAAAGCACGCTGGTGGTGGCCCCGAGGGACACGCCGACGGCGCGCAGCAGCGCCCGCACGAAGGCCTCGATGGCGAGGGTGAGCGGGCCGAACAGGCCGACGATGATCTGGATCGGCCGCGCCACCCGCAGCGACACCTGATCGGGGTGGTTGATGGCGATGGTCTTGGGCAGCACCTCGGAAAAGATGACCACCACCACCGTCATGCCGATCGTCGCATAGGCGATGCCGGCGGTGCCGAACCAGGCGAGCAGGATGCCGGTGGCCAGCGAGGAGGCGCCGATATTGACGAGGTTGTTGCCGAGCAGGATGCCGCCGATGAGCCGCTCGCGTTGGCTCATCATGCGGTTGACCAGCGCGGCGCGTGTATCGCCGTTCTTCTCCAGCGCGTGCATGCGCGCCTTGGAGGAGGCGGTCAGCGCCGTTTCGCTGCCGGAAAAGAAGAAGGACAAGAGCAGGCAGGCGACGACGGCGCCGAGGGCGATCCAGTCATAAGCGGTCATGGCCGATGTTTACCCGGCCCGGCGCTCATCCTCAAGGAAGGCCCGCACATCCGCCCCGTCCACGTCGCGGGCGATGAAGCTCTGGCCGATGCCGCGGGCGAGGATGAAGGTGAGCGCGCCGCGCGAGACCTTCTTGTCCTGGCCGATGAGGGTCAGCAGGCCGTCGGTGTCCGGCAGCTCGCCGGGAATGTCCTTGATGCGCGTCGGCAGGCCGACGGTCTTGAGATGGGCTTCCACGCGCTGGGCATCGGCCGGCGCGCACAGCCCCTGCCGGGCGGAAAAGCGGAAGGCCTGCGCCATGCCGATGGCAACGGCTTCGCCGTGCAGCAGGCGCTGCGAGAAACCGGCGCCGGCTTCCAGCGCATGGCCGAAGGTGTGGCCGAGATTGAGGAGGGCGCGATCCCCGGTCTCCTTCTCGTCGCGGGCGACGACGGCAGCCTTGGAGGCGCAGCTCGTGGCGATGGCCTCGATGCGCGCGGCCCCGCCCCGGAACACGTCCTGCCATTTGCGCTCCAGCCAGGCGAAGAAGGGCGCGTTGTCGATGAGGCCGTATTTCGCCACTTCCGCATAGCCCGAGCGGAATTCGCGCAGGGGCAGCGTGTCCAGCACATCCGCATCGGCCAGCACGAGGATGGGCTGGTGGAAGGCGCCGACGAGGTTCTTGCCGTGGCGCGAATTGATGCCGGTCTTGCCGCCGACGGAGGAATCGACCTGCGCCAGCAGGCTGGTCGGCACCTGCACGAAATCGACGCCGCGCCGCAGCGCCGCCGCCGCAAAGCCGGCGAGATCGCCGACCACGCCGCCGCCCAGCGCAAGAACCAGATCACGCCGCTCGATGCGGGCGGCGAGCAGGGCGTCCACCACCTCTTCGAACACGGCGTAGCATTTCGACTTCTCGCCCGGCTCGATGACGATGGGCGTGGGGGTGAGGCCGGCGGCGATGAGCGAGGCCTCGACCGCCGGCAGATGCCGTTCGGCGACGTTGCGGTCGGTGACGATGCCGATTCGGGCGCCGGGACGCAGCGCGGCGATGCGCGCGCCCGCCTGAGCCAGCAGGCCGGGGCCGATGACGATGTCATAGCTGCGCTCGCCAAGCCCGACGCCGAGCCGGGTGATGTCGGAGGTCAGCGTCGCGGCCTCGGTCAAGTCGGCTCTCCTGTGGATGGCGCGGGCAGATGGCCCAGCAGCGCGTCGATGACTTCCTCGACCATGACGTCCTGCGGCACGTCCTGCGACACCACCGTGACCGCCGCCTCGGCATAGACCGGGTAGCGCAGGTCGATGAGCCGGGCGAGCGTGCCGGCGGGATCCTCGGTCTTGAGCAGCGGGCGGTCGTCGCGCCGGCGCACGCGGCGCAGCAGCAGGTCGAGTTCCGCCTTGAGCCAGACCGAGACGCCCAGCCGGGCGATGGCCTCGCGGGTTTCCGCATTCATGAAGGCGCCGCCGCCGGTGGCGAGCACCATGGGCCCGGTCTCCAGCAGCCGCGCGATGACCTTCTTCTCGCCGTCGCGAAAGGCGGGCTCGCCGTGATGGGCGAAGATTTCCGGGATCGTCTTGCCGGCCGCCTGCTCGATCTCGGTATCGGCATCGGCGAAAGGCAGCGACAGCCGGCGCGCCAGGCGCTTGCCGACGGAGGACTTGCCGGCCCCCATCATGCCGACCAGAACGATGGAGCGCGTCCCCAGCCGGTCCCGCAGCTCTATTGCCTTGCTCTCGTCCGTTTCGACCGTCATCGCCGTGCCATTTCCCAAGCGCGACCTATCATCGGGCGGCACGGGACGCAATGAGATGCACCGCCTTGATGCACCGCCTCTGCCGCTCGCCTTCCCGCCGTTCCTTAAAGGCCCGGAAACACCTTAGGATCGAGATTACGGAAAATCCCGACCGAATCACCGGCCCGCCCGCCGCACGGAAGCTGACATGCCGAGCCTTATCCGCCTTCTCGTCATCCTCGGTGTCATCGCGGGCATCGGCTATGGCGCGATGTGGGCGCTGGCCAATCTCGTCGAGCCGACGCCGCGCGAGATGAGCGTCAACGTGCCGCTCGACCGGAAGACGCCGTGAGCGCGGGCGCTCGCCGTCCGGCGGCGCTGTTTCTCGACATGATCGCCGCCGAGCGCGGCGCCAGCGCCAACACGCTCGCCGCCTATGGCCGCGACATCGAGGATTACGAGGAATTTCTCGCCACCGAGGGCGTGGGGCCGCTGGAGGCCGACACACCCGCCATCCGCGCCTATCTCGCCGAACTCTCGGCCCGCGGCCTCGCGGCGGCGAGCATCGCCCGCCGGCTCTCGGCGCTGCGCCAGTATCACCGCTTCCTCTATGTGGAGAATCACCGCGGCGACGACCCCTCCGCCGTGCTGGAGGGTCCGCGCCGCACAAGGCCGCTGCCCAAGGTGCTGAGCCAGGAGGATGTCACGGCGCTCATCGACACCGCCCATGCCCGCGCCGGCGAGGCCGGGCTGAGCGTGGGCGAGGCGGCGCGGCGGGCGCGGGTCGCCTGTTTCGTCGAGCTGCTCTACGCCACGGGCCTGCGCGTCTCCGAACTCGCCGCGCTCCCGGCCTCCGCCGCCAGCGCCAAGGGTGACGCCATCATCGTACGCGGCAAGGGCAACAAGGAGCGGCTGGTCCCGCTCGGCGAGGCGGCCAAGGTGGCGATGCGCGCCTATCGCGAGGCGCAGGCGCGGGCCATGAGCGCCAAGCCGGCCGAGAAGGCCCCCCGCACCGGCAAGGCCGGGGAGGGCGGGCGCTGGCTGTTTCCGTCCGCTGCGGCAAGCGGCCACATCACCCGCCAGCAAGTGGCGCTCGATCTGAAGGATCTCGCCGTGGCGGCGGGGCTCGACCCGGCCACCCTGTCCCCGCATGTGCTGCGCCACGCCTTCGCCAGCCATCTTCTGGCCCATGGCGCGGAGCTGCGCATCGTGCAGACGCTGCTCGGCCATACCGACATCTCGACCACGCAGATCTACACCCATGTGCTCGACGAGCGGCTCAAGAGCCTGGTGCGCGACCTCCATCCGTTTGGGGATACCGGCGGCGACTGAGCGCTCAATTCACCGCAAAGCGAGGCTTGCCTTGACGTCGCCACCCTCTCGGGGCAGCTTCCGCGCCACCTTAAAGGGCCCCACGTCCGCGGGGCTGTTCTCCTGAAGCCGGATTCACCGACAAGCAATGCGCAGCTACCTCGATTTTGAGAAGCCCGTGGCCGAGCTCGAGGCCAAGCTCGAAGAACTGCGGGCGGTCGCCGCGCAGGGTGACGCGGTCGCCATTGGCGACGACATCAGCCGGTTGCAGGGCAAGGCGCAGGACGCGCTGGTGCAGCTCTATGCCAACCTCACGCCCTGGCAGAAGGCGCAGGTGGCGCGCCACCCGATGCGCCCGCATTTCAGCGACTACGCCACCACGCTGTTCGAGGAATTCGACCCGCTGGCCGGCGACCGCAAATTCGGCGACGACCAGGCGATCATCGGCGGCTTCGCGCGCTTTCGCGGCCGGCCGGTCTGCCTGATCGGGCAGGAAAAGGGCTCGACCACCGAGACCCGCATCAAGCAC
Organism: Ancylobacter sp. WKF20; assembly: GCF_029760895.1. NCBI lineage: Bacteria > Pseudomonadati > Pseudomonadota > Alphaproteobacteria > Hyphomicrobiales > Xanthobacteraceae > Ancylobacter > Ancylobacter sp. WKF20. Next base: position 2,541,715 of record NZ_CP121679.1, on the reverse strand, counting down.
AATTTCGGCATGGCGCGGCCCGAGGGCTACCGCAAGGCGGCGCGGCTGATGGAGCTGGCCGACCGTTTCTCGCTGCCCGTGGTCTCGCTGGTCGACACCGCCGGCGCCTTCCCCGGCCTCGACGCCGAGGAGCGCGGCCAGGCCGAGGCGATCGCCCGCTCGACCGATGCGTGCCTGTCGCTCGGCGTACCGAATGTCGCCGTCATCATCGGCGAGGGCGGCTCGGGCGGGGCCATCGCCATCGCCACCGCCAACCGCGTGCTGATGCTCGAGCATTCGATCTACTCCGTCATCTCGCCGGAGGGCGCGGCCTCGATCCTGTGGCGCGACACCGCCAAGGCGCAGGAAGCGGCGATGAACATGAAGATCACCGCGCAGGATCTCGCGCGCTTCCACATCATCGACGGCATCATTCCCGAGCCGCCGGGCGGCGCGCATCGCGACCCGCTGGCGGCGATGAACGCCACGGGCGATGCCATCGAATCGGCGCTGACCGGGCTCGACGGGCTCGACGCCCCGGCGCTGCGCAAGGCGCGGCGCGAAAAATTCCTCGCCATCGGCCGCACGCTGTGAGAGCCGCCCCGCGCCGCTTGGTGGCGGGGGCGGGCTTGCGGTAAACTCGCGTCGGGGCTAACGCTTTGCATCGGTTCCGCGTGGGACCGGGGAGTATCGGGATTGAGCCTTTCGGCGTTTTCTCGGCAGACGATGGCGGGCGCGCGTCGCACGTCGTCGCAGACAGGGCCATTGCGTGCGTGGCCGGCGCGCCTGCGCCTCACGCTCATGGCGGGCTGCGCCGCCCTCGCGCTTGCCGCCTGCACGGGCGATGACGGCCCCGGCCCGCTCTCCAAGTCGATGACGCTGTCGCCGAAGACGCTGGCCCTGATGCAGGAAAAGCAGATGGCGCCGACGAGCCCCGTCGTCGTGCGCATCTACAAGGAAGAATCCGAGCTGGAGGTCTGGAAGGAGACCACCAGCGGCGAGTACGCGCTGCTCAAGACCTACCCGATCTGCCGCTGGTCCGGCGAATTGGGGCCGAAGGTCAAGGAGGGCGACCGCCAGGCGCCGGAGGGGTTCTACACGATCACCCCCGGCCAGATGAACCCGAACTCGCAATACTATCTCGCCTTCGACCTCGGCTTTCCCAACGCCTATGACAAGGCGCTCGGCCGCTACGGCTCGAACCTGATGGTGCATGGCGACTGCTCGTCGCGCGGCTGCTACGCCATGACCGATGAGCAGATCCAGGAACTGTTCGTCCTCGGGCGCGAGAGCTTCAAGGGCGGGCAGCGTTCTTTCCAGGTGCAGGCCTATCCGTTCCGCATGACGGCGGACAACATGGTCCGTCACCGCAACAACCCGAACCTCGCCTTCTGGAAGATGCTGAAGGAAGGCAGCGACACGTTCGAGCTGACCAAGGCGCCGCCCAAGGTCGATTATTGCGGCAAGAAATACGTCTTCAACGCCACGCCCACCGACCCGACGCAGAAGTTCCAGGCGGCGCTGCCCTGCCCGGACTACACGCTGCCGGAAGGGCTGGGCGAGGAGATCGCCGCCCGCCAGCAGGAAGTCGCCACCAAGATCGCCAGCGCCGACGCCTCCGTTCCCGTCGCCCCGGTCAAGACCGGCAAGGATGGCGGGATGCACAAGGTGTTCCTCGCCAAGCTGCAGAATCCGGAGCTGAAGGCGCCCGGTTCGCTGCCGCCCGTGGTGAAGCCGCCGGGCAGCACCGAAGGCGTCGCCACCAATGAGCCCGCGCCGGAGGAGACGGTCGCGCTTGCGCAGGCCGATGTGGTTCCGACGCTCGCCAATGTGCCGCTCCCCGCGCCGCGCCCGGCCGACGCGCCCGCCGCCACCGCCGTGGCCGCCAGCGAGGCGCCGAGCCTTTTCGGTGCCCGCACCCCGGCCGCGACCGCGCCGGGCACCCAGGTCGCCGCGCTCGACGGCGGCGGTGGCTTCCTCGACAGCGTGAAGAGCCTGTTCGGCGGTTCCGCCGCCGCGCCGGCCGCGCCATCCGCTCCTGCCTCCAGCGCCGCACCGGCACCGAGCGCGACGGCTCCCGCGCCCGCCACCCCGGCTCCCGTGGCTCCGGCCGCTGCCGCTGCCACGGTGCCGGCTGCTGCGGCGACGTCGGCGCCGGCGTCGTCCGGCTTCTCGCTCACCAGCCTGTTCAGCGGCCTCTCGCTCTCGAAGCCCGAACCGGCGCCGGCGGCGACGGAGGCCCCGGCCGATGTGCCGATGCCGCCCGTCCGGCCACCCGTGCCGCAGGCGAGCGCGCGGCCTGCCGCGGCCCCGGCGGCGCATAATGCCGCCCGTCCGGCCGCGACGCCGGTGGCCGCTCCCGCCGCTGCGACCGCCGCTCCCGCTGCCCCAAGCTACGCCACCGTGCCGACGCCGGCCGCGGCTTCGGAAACCCCGGTGCTGCGCCCCTCCGTCGCCGCCTCGGACAGCACGGGCGCGGCGCTGCCCGGCGCGACCATCCTCACCCCCGGCAGCTTCTCCTCGAGCGCCCAGTAGCGGTTTTTCATCGGCGAACGCCGTGAAACGTCATCCCGGACGGCCGCAGGCCGATCCGGGATCGCGTGCCGGTCAGGGCGTGCGGGCGAGGGCGTGCGGGGCGCGATCCCGGCTCTGCGCTACGCTTCGGCCGGGATGACGGCGTGCGTCGGGGCCCGCTTCAGCGGTTTATGCGATCGCGGTGGCGTGGATGCTGGCGATGCGCCAGTGGCCTCCCTCGCGTCGCCAGACGCGGGTGAAGCGCAAAGCGGCGGCGAAGGGCGCGCCGGCGGCGCTGCCCTCGGCCTCGACCCGCAGCCAGACGAGCACCGCGTCCGGGCCGAGGGGCGACAAGCGGTAGTCGGAGAATTCCAGCCGCGTGAGCTTCAGCGTGCCGGTGCGGTGCAGGTCGAGATCCTGCTGCTTGGTCAGGAGCCGGCCTGCGCTGTCGATGAAGACGAGGTCGTCGGCCAGCAGCGCGTCGAGGGCGGCTACGTCGCCGGCGAGCGCGGCGTCGCGCAGGCGCGCTTCGGCGGCCGCGACCTCGCTTCTGTCCCTGTCGGGAAGCGAGGCCGCGTCCACCGGCATCAGATGAACTTGCCGTGGCAGTGCTTGTACTTCAGGCCCGAGCCGCAGGGGCAGGGCTCGTTGCGCCCGACGCGGCCCCAGGTGGCGGGGTCGTTCGGGTCACGCGGCTGGCCGTTCTCGTCGACCGAGGGGGCGAGCGTCGCCTGCGCGGCGAACTCCGCGTCGGCGATGGCGAACTCGTCCTCGCCGGTGGCGGCGTCGATGTGGTGCGCGGCCATCGGCGGCAGGTCGTCCGCCGGCGGCTGGGTCATGATCTCCACCCGCATCATCTGGGCGGTGACGGCCTCGCGCAGATTGGCGAGCATGGCCTCGAAGAGCTGGAACGCTTCGGACTTGTACTCGTTCAGCGGGTCGCGCTGGGCGTAGCCGCGCAGGCCGACCACCTGACGCAGATGGTCGAGCGTGACGAGGTGCTCGCGCCAGAGGTGATCGAGCGTCTGGAGAAGGATCGACTTCTCGACATAGCGCATGATCTCCGGGCCATATTTGGCGGCCTTGGCGGCGATGGCCTCGTCGGCGCGGCGCTGGATGCGCTCGCGCATCTCCTCATCAGCGATGCCTTCCTCGGCGGCCCATTCCTTGACCGGCAGCTCGAGGCCAAGCACGCCGCGCAGCGCCTCGGCGAGCCCGTCGGTGTTCCACTGCTCGGGATAGGCGTTCGGCGGCACGAATTTGGTGACGAGATCGTCGATGACGCCGTGGCGCATCTCCGCGACCGTCTCGGCCACGTCCTCGTCATGCATCAGCTCGATGCGCTGCTCGAAGACGACCTTGCGCTGGTCGTTCATCACGTCGTCGTATTTCAGCAGGTTCTTGCGGATGTCGTAGTTGCGCGCCTCGACCTTCTGCTGCGCCTTTTCCAGCGCGCGGTTGATCCAGGGATGGACGATCGCCTCGCCCTCCTTGAGGCCGAGCTTCTGCAGCATGCCGTCGAGCCGGTCCGACCCGAAGATGCGCATCAGGTCGTCTTCCAGCGACAGGAAGAAATGCGAATGGCCGGGGTCGCCCTGGCGGCCGGAGCGGCCGCGCAGCTGGTTGTCGATGCGCCGGCTCTCATGGCGCTCGGTGCCGATGACGTAGAGGCCGCCGGCCTCCAGCGCCTTCTTCTTCAGCCGGGCGATCTCGTCGCGGATGCGCTGCTCGGCCGCCACGCGCTCCTCGCCCTCGGGCAGATGCGGCAGCTCGTGCTGGATGCGCATCTCGGCGTTGCCGCCGAGCTGGATGTCGGTGCCGCGGCCGGCCATGTTGGTGGCGATGGTGATGGCACCGGGCACGCCGGCCTGCGCGACGATGTAGGATTCCTGCTCGTGGTGGCGGGCGTTCAGCACCGCGAACACCTTGTCGTCCGCCGTGCCCTGGTCGCCGTCATAGAGCGGGCGGAAGGCGTCGGGGTCGGAGAAGTCCTTCTGCTTGAAGCCGCGCTTCTTCAGCAGCTCGGCCAGCAGTTCCGACTTCTCGATCGAGGTCGTGCCGACCAGCACCGGCTGGCCGCGCGTCTTGCACTCGGTGATGAGGTCGATGATGGCGTTGTATTTCTCGGTGGCGGTCCGGTAGACCTCGTCGTCATCGTCGACGCGCTGCACCGGCAGGTTGGTCGGGATCTCGACCACTTCGAGATTGTAGATGTCCTGGAACTCGGCCGCTTCGGTGTTCGCCGTACCGGTCATGCCGGCCAGCTTCTCATACATGCGGAAATAGTTCTGGAACGTGATGGAGGCGAGCGTCTGGTTCTCGGGCTGAACCTGAACGCGCTCCTTGGCTTCCAGCGCCTGATGGAGGCCTTCCGAATAGCGGCGGCCCGGCATCATGCGGCCGGTGAACTCGTCGATGATGACGACTTCATTGTTGCGGACGATGTAGTCCTTGTCCCGCTGGAACAGCGTGTGGGCCCGCAGCGCCTGATTGACGTGATGGACGACCGAGACGTTCTCGATGTCGTAGAGGCTCTCGCCCTTGAGCAGGCCGGCCTCGCGCAGCAGGGTCTCCATCTTCTCCATGCCGGCTTCGGTCATGGCGACGGAGCGCTGCTTCTCGTCGACCTCGTAATCCTCCTTCGACAGCTTGGGAATGTAGGTGTCGATGGTGTTGTAGAAATCCGAGCGGTCGTCGAGCGGGCCGGAGATGATGAGCGGGGTACGCGCCTCGTCGATCAGGATGGAGTCGACCTCGTCGACCACGGCGAAGAAGTGCGGGCGCTGCACCATCTGGTTCAGCTCGTACTTCATGTTGTCGCGCAGATAGTCGAAGCCGAGCTCGTTATTGGTCGCGTAGGTCACGTCGCAGGCATAGGCCGCGCGGCGCTCATTATCGTCCATGCCGTGATGGATGATTCCGACGGTGAGCCCGAGGAAGCGGTAGACGCGGCCCATCCACTCCGCGTCGCGCTTGGCGAGGTAGTCGTTCACGGTGACGACGTGGACGCCCTTGCCGGTCAGCGCGTTGAGATAGACCGGCCCGGTCGCCACCAGCGTCTTGCCTTCGCCGGTGCGCATCTCGGCGATGCCGCGCTCATGCAGCACCATGCCGCCGATGAGCTGTACGTCGAAATGCCGCTGCCCGAGAGCGCGCTTGGCCGCCTCGCGCACCGTGGCGAAGGCGGGGATGAGCAGATCGTCGAGGCTCGCGCCATTGGCGAGCTGTTCGCGGAAGGTAACGGTGCGCGCGCGCAGCTCGTCATCCGTGAGCGCGATCAGCTCCGGTTCGAGCGCATTGATGGCGGCGACCTTCGGCCGGTAGCCGCGCACGCGGCGGTCATTGGCCGATCCGAAGAGCTTTCGCGCGAGAGCGCCGAACATGAGGCATCCAATCCGTGTCCCGCCAGGGGCCGATACCGGATCGCGGCGGTGACGGGCCACCGGATCCTGTGCGCACGTCCCGCGCGAGCGCAAGGGCCGGATCTCATCGAGACCCCATTTGCGGCTGAAATGGGTCCGGAGGTTCTGGCCGCTGCGACACCCATGCGGGGCGTCCCGTCACATAAATGCGAGCGCCGGGGAGGCCCCGCGACGCCTGCCACACTTATGAACGGGTTTGGGGGTTGTCAATCGCGTGCCGGACGACAGCTCTTGTCCTGCGACGCTGTTCACCTTGCGTGAGGCACGTCGCGGGCTGTGCCGCCGCCCGGCTGCGTGCCGGGTCCGTCCGGCCGTGACCATCCTACCGGCTTGCAACCCGGCGCCGACTGGGCCAGCTTTCGCCGCCCATGCGGACAACCGCCATTTGAGGAACGCTCCATGACTCGCCATCGCCCGCACGCCGTGCTCCAGGCGACCTTCCGTCCCGCCGCCGGTCTCGTGCGCGCCGGACTTCTCGCCGCGCTCGTCGGCGTTGCCGCGCTTCCGGCGCTCCCGGCCCTGGCGCAGACGGCCCCCGCCGCTCCGGCCACCGCGGCGGCCACCACGGGCGACAACCCGGTGCTCGCCATCGTCAACGGCACGGAAATCCGTCGCAGCGACCTGACCGCCGCCGCCGAGGAACTGGGCCCGAATCTGCCGCAGCAGATCCAGGGCGCGGCACGCGATGAATATGTGCTCGGCTTCCTCATCGACCTGACCGCCATGGCGCAGGCCGCTGAGGCCGACAAGCTCGCCGACACCCCGGCTTTCAAGCAGCAGTACGAGTTCATCCGCAAGCGCCTGCTCATGCAGGCCCTGCTGGAGAAGGCCACCAAGGCCGCGCTGACCGACGCCGCTTTCCAGCAGACCTATGAGGACGCGGTGAAGCAGCAGAAGCCGGAAGAGGAAGTGCACGCCCGCCATATCCTGTTCCGCGCCGACCCGAACGACCCCAAGGCGCAGGCCGAGGCCGAGAAGAAGGCCAAGGACGTCGAGGCCCAGCTCAAGAAGGGTGCCGACTTCGCCAAACTGGCGAGCGAACTGACCGAGGATCCCTCGGGCAAGGAAGATGGCGGCGATCTCGGCTTCTTCACCAAGGAGCAGATGGTACCGGAATTCGCCGAAGTGGCGTTCAGCCTGAAGCCGGGCGAAGTGTCCCAGCCGGTGAAGACCCAGTTCGGCTGGCACGTCATCAAGGTCGACGAGAAGCGCACCAAGCCGGTGCCGACCCTCGCCGAGGTGAAGCCGCAGATCGAGCAGTTCCTCGCCCAGAAGGCGCAGGCCGAGACCGTGCAGAAGATCCGCGAGGCCGCCAAGGTGGAAAAGACCGCCGCCGCGCCGAAGCCCGCCGATCTCGTCACCCCGCCCGCCGGCGGCGCCGCCCCGGCCGCGCCCGCCGCCCCGGCGCAGTGACCCTTCGGTCCTGACAACGACCAAGGCCCCGGCCCGCAAGGACCGGGGCCTTGCTTTGTGGCCCGCCCCGATGCGCTCCCGTCTTGCGGATGTCGCGCTTCTCGGGCACAGGGTCTTGCCTGTTTCCCGCCCCGTTAGCGCTTCTTGCCGAGTCCCCGCCATGGCCCACGACGCCCCCGTCTCGCCGCTTGCCCCGAAGACCACGCCGAAAGTCGGCCCGGTCGCCGGCGTGCGCTTTGCCACCGCCGCCGCGGGCATCCGCTACAAGGGCCGCACCGATGTGCTGCTGCTGGCGTTGGACGAGGGGACGACGGTGGCCGGCGTGTTCACCAAGTCGAAATGCCCTTCGGCCCCGGTGGAATGGTGCCGGGCGAATCTGCCCAAGGGCACGGCGCGCGCGCTGGTGGTGAATTCCGGCAACGCCAATGCCTTCACCGGCCAGAAGGGCCGCGAGGCGACGGCGCTGACGGCGAAGATCGCCGCCAAGGCGCTGGGCTGCGCCGAGGACGAGATTTACCTCGCCTCGACCGGCGTGATTGGCGAGCCGCTGGATGCCACCAAATATGAGGGCGTGCTGGACGAGACCGCCACGCGCCTCGCGCCGCTGCCCTGGATCGACCCGGCCAAGGCGATCATGACCACCGACACGTTCCCGAAGCTCGCCACCGCGACGGTGAAGATCGACGGCGTTCCGGTGACCATCGCCGGCATTGCCAAGGGCGCCGGCATGATCGCGCCGGACATGGCGACCATGCTGTCCTTCGTCTTCACCGACGCGCCGATCGCCGCGCCGGCCCTGCAGGCGCTGCTCTCCAAGGGCGTGACCGACAGCTTCAACGCCGTGACCATCGACGGCGACACCTCGACCTCCGACACGCTGCTCCTGTTCGCCACCGGCGCGGCGGGCAAGAACGGTGCGCCCACCATCACCGACGCGAAGGATCCGCGCCTCTCCCGCTTCCGCCGCGCGCTGCAGGGCGTGCTCGCCGATCTTGCCGAGCAGGTGGCGCGCGATGGCGAGGGCGCGCGCAAGCTGGTGCGCATCACCGTCTCCGGCGCGACCTCGAAGAAGTCGGCGCGGCGCATCGCCATGTCGATCGCCAATTCCCCGCTGGTGAAGACCGCCGTGGCCGGCGAGGACGCCAATTGGGGCCGCATCGTCATGGCGGTCGGCAAGGCGGGCGAGCCGGCCGAGCGCGACCGCCTCTCCATCTCCTTCGGCGGCATCCGTGTCGCCCATGAGGGCGCGCGCGACCCGGCCTATGACGAGGCCGAGGTCTCCGCCTACATGAAGAACGACGTGATCGACATCGGCGTCGATATCGGCCTCGGGCGTGGCACGGACCGGGTGATGACCTGCGATCTCACCAAGGAATATGTCGCCATCAACGGCGATTACCGCTCCTGAGCGGGAAGGAACCCGGTCATGAAGCTCGTTCTGGTCGCCGCTGTCGCGCTGGTCGATGAAGATGGCCGGGTGCTTCTGAGCGAGCGCCCCGCGGGCAAGCAGCTCGCCGGCCTGTGGGAGTTTCCCGGTGGCAAGGTGGAGCCCGGCGAGCGGCCGGAGGAATGCCTGATCCGCGAACTTGCCGAGGAACTGGGCATCACGGTGAAGGAGCCGTGCCTCGCCCCGCTGACTTTCGCCAGCCATACCTATGAGAGCTTCCAGCTCCTCATGCCGCTCTGGGTCTGCCGGCGCTGGGAGGGCACGCCTGAAGGCCGCGAGGGCCAGCGCCTCGCCTGGGTGAAGCCGGGCAAGCTGCGCGACTACCCCATGCCGCCCGCCGACGAGCCGCTGATCCCGGTGCTGCTCGACCTGCTCGGGCCGGGGCGCTAGGCCGAGCGGGGAGCGCCGGGAGGCTTCGCCGCCGCCCGCGACCCGCGCCACCTTTCACCGGCGAAACCCAAGTTGTTTTGCCGGGCCGCGCGATCTCGCAGATGGAGGGTGCCCCGCGATAGCCGGAGAGTGCCCATGACCACGCCGATCACGACGCCCATACCCGACGCCACCGATACCCGTACCCACATGCAGAGAATGCTGGCGGGTGATCTCTACCACGCGGCGGACCCGGAGATTCAGGCGGCGCAGGAGGCCAGCTTCCGCTGGATGGCGCGCTATAATGGCGCGCTCGGCGCCCCGCAGGCCGCGCGCGACGCGCTGTTGGCCGAGCGGCTCGGCGCGGTCGGCGCCGGCGCGGTCATCCGCCCGCCTTTCCATTGCGATTACGGCTTCAACATCTTCCTCGGTGAGGGGGTGTTCCTTAATTTCAACTGCGTGATCCTCGACGTGGTGCGCGTCACCATCGGCGCGAAGACGCAGATCGGGCCGGCCGTGCAGATTCTCACCGCCGACCATCCGCGCGACCCGGCGACCCGCGCGACGGGCCTCGAATTCGGCCGCCCGGTCAGCATTGGCGCCAATGTGTGGATCGGCGCGGGCGCCATCCTGCTGCCGGGCGTCACGGTGGGCGACGACGCGCTGATCGGCGCCGGCGCGGTGGTGACGCGTGACGTGCCGGCGGGCGCCACCGTGCTCGGCAATCCCGCGCGGGCACGCTGAGGGTCGCGCCTTCGGGCGGAACTCGCGCCGATCCCATCCGTTGCTCCTGACATCATCAGGGAGGACGCGAGAATGATCGACCCGAACGGCATCGACCCGCCCGTCACGCCCGACCCCAACGGGCCGGACATTCCCCCGCCGCCCGGCAGCCCGGAGCGTCCGCCGACGCCGGTGGAAGCGCCCGACATGCCCGACACCGGGCCGGATATTCCTCCGCCCGGCCCCGACGTGCCGGAGATCGCCCCCGGCGATACCCCGCCGGAAATCGCCCCGGACCTGCCGCCCATCGGCGATCCGCCGACGCGGATGTGAGGGGCGGGCGCCTATTGCGCGCCCGGCAGCTTGCCTTCGGGTACTTTCAGCGCCTCGGCGAGCCGCATCTTGGCGGAGCCGGGGCGCAATGGTTTCTGCTGGCTCTCATGCGGGGCCCAGCCGGACACCCAGGCAATCTCGAAGGTGGCGCGTAGCCGACCGTCGGGGTCCGCGAATCGTTCGGCATAGACCTCGAACAGCCGCGTCAGCGTCTTGCGGGTGAGCGGGGTGCGGCGACGATCGGTCAGCGGGTTGGCGGCGCCCATGCGGCGCAGATCGTAGAGCAGCGCCAGCGGGTTGCCATAGCGCACCACCACCCGGTCGACATCGGTCACCGGCAGGGCGAGGCCCGCGCGCTGGATCAGGCCGCCAATGTCGCGCAGATCGGCGAAGGGGGCGACGCGCGGCGAGATGCCGCCCAGCGTGTCGCTCTCGGCGATGGCGAAGGCCTCGCGCAGCTCCATCAGCGTGCCCGCGCCGAACAGGCAGGCGAGCAGCAGCCCGTCCGGGCGCAGCGCCCGGCGGATCTGCGCGAGCACACCGGGCAGATCGTTCACCGTCTGCAGGGCGAGGGCGGAGACCACGAGATCGAGCGAGGCCGGGGCGAAGGGCAGCATTTCCGGGTCGATCACCGCGTCGACATCCACGCGCTCGGCCGGGCCGAAACTGTGCAGCCGGCCGACCATGCCGGAGCCGGCGAGCTGGCGCGCCAGAGCCGGGCCGGGCGTGCCGAGATCGGCGGCGACCGCGAAGTGGCGCTTTACCGCGCCGAGCCGGTCCACCAGATCCTCCGTCACCCGGTCGAGCAGGAAGGTTTCCGGCCCGAGGGCGAGCGCCCGGCGGCGGCGGGCGGCGAGCGTGGACGGATCGAAGACGGCGATGGGACCGGACATGGACGTGCTCCTCGCGGCCAGCCATAGAGCCCGGCCGGCGCCGGGTCAAAGCGGTACAGCCATGGCTGCGTCAACGCTCTGCTACCCAGGGCCTGCACATGGTAGGCTGCCCGCCCATGGACAACCCGCCCGCGCACGATCTGGTGCCCGAAGGCACGCCGGCTTCGTTCGCCCGCCTCGCGCGGCGCGGCGGGGGGCTTGCCCGCGCGCTCGGGCGGCGGCTCATCGACGTGGCGCTGCCGCCGGTCTGCATGGCCTGCCGGGGCGCGGTGGATGCCCCGGGCTGCCTGTGCGCGGCTTGCTGGAGCCGGATGGACTTCATCACCGCCCCGCTCTGCGACCGGCTGGGCATTCCGCTGGCCTATGCCACTGACGCCGGTTTCGACGGCGCGCGGCGGGCGCCGCTCTCGGCGCTGGCGCTGTCCGATCCGCCGGCCTATGGCCGCGCCCGCGCCGTCGCCGCCTATGGCGATGTGGCGCGCGATCTGATCCATGGCCTGAAATATGCCGACCGGCTGGACCTCGCCGCTCCGCTGGGTGCGATGATGGGCCGGGCGGGGGCGGAGCTGCTGGAGGGCGCGCAGGCGCTTGTGCCCGTCCCGCTCCATGGGCTGCGCCTCTTCCGCCGGCGCTTCAACCAGTCGGCGGCGTTGGCGCAGGGGGTGGCGAAGGTCTCGGGCGTGCCGGTGCGCCATGAGCTGCTGGAGAGGGCGCGCCGCACCACGCCGCAAGTCGGTCTCGACCGGGCGGCGCGCCTGCGCAATGTCGCCGGCGCCTTCCGCGTGCCGGAAGCGGCACGTGGCGAGGTGACGGGCCGGGCGCTCATTCTGGTGGATGACGTGCTCACCACCGGCGCGACGCTCGATGCCTGCGCCAAGGCCCTGCTGCGGGCGGGCGCCGCCCGTGTCGATGTGCTGGTGTTTGCCCGGGTTGTTGACGGCGTGCCCGCGCCCATATCATAGGAAAATCACCCGCTTCGGGCCGGTCGCCGGGAGGCTCCCATGTCGCAGATCGAGATCTACACCACCTATACCTGCCCCTATTGCCACGCCGCGAAGGATCTCCTGCAGCGCAAGGGTGCCGCCTATTCCGAGATCAACGTGACCGGCGACGCGCAGGCGCGCTCGGCCATGTCGGCGCGGGCGAACGGGCGCACCAGCGTGCCGCAGATCTTCATTGACGGCCGCCATGTCGGCGGGTGCGACGACCTCTACGCGCTGGAAGAAGCCGGCGAACTCGACGCGCTGCTCGCGGCGCGCTGATCCTCCTGTTCAGGTGCTGACATGACTGACCTATCCCCGGCCTCCGCCCCCCGCCCGCTGCATCTCGGCGCCCCGTTCAAGGCCGCGCTGGTGCAGATGCGCACGGGCAAGAGCATCGCCGCCAATGTGGAGGCGGCCTCCGCGCTGATCCGCGCGGCGGCGGGGGAGGGCGCGACCTATATCCAGACGCCGGAAATGACCGGCACGATGGAGGAGAATCGCGAGACGCTGTTCGCCGGCCTGCACCCGGAGGAGACCGATACCGCGCTCGCGGCCTTCCGCGCGCTGGCGGCGGAGCTGAAGGTTCACCTGCATATCGGCTCGCTGGCGATCCGCGCGAGCGAGCACCGCGCCGCCAACCGCTCCTTCCTCATCGGGCCGGATGGTGCGATCGCCGCGCGCTACGACAAGATCCACATGTTCGACGTCGATCTGCCCAATGGCGACGTCTACCGCGAATCGGCCGCCTACCGGCCGGGCGAGCTCGCCGTGGTGGCGGACCTGCCGGAGATCCGGCTCGGCTTCACCATCTGCTACGATCTGCGCTTCCCGGCGCTGTTCCGCGCGCTGGCCGAGGCCGGTGCCGGCATGATCGCGGCGCCCGCCGCCTTCACCCAGATCACCGGCGAGGCGCATTGGCATGTGCTGCTGCGCGCCCGCGCCATCGAGACCGGCTGCTTCGTGCTCGCCTCGGCGCAGGGCGGCACGCATGAGAATGGCCGCAAGACCTTCGGCCACAGCCTCATCATCGACCCCTGGGGTACGGTGCTGGCCGAGGCCGGCGCGGAGCCGGGCTACATCATCGCCGAGATCGACCCGGCCAAGGTCGCGGCGGTGCGCGCGCGTATTCCCTCGCTGCAGCATGGCCGGCGCTTCGAGCTGGTGACGCCGACGGAGACGGGGCGGCTGCATGTCGTCGCGGCCGAGGACGCCGCGGGGGACGTGTCTGGGGACGCGGCATGATCCTCTACCGCCTGCGCTGCGAGCGGGACCACGACTTCGAGAGCTGGTTCCGCGATTCCTCCGCCTATGACGACCAGAAGGCGCGCGGGCTCGTGAGCTGCCCGGCCTGCGGTTCGGCCAAGGTGGAGAAGGCGATCATGGCGCCGGCACTCGGGCGGGGCACGCGGAAATTCGCCGCGGAACCGGCCGAGCCGGTGGCCGGGACGCCAGCGGCGTCGGTGCCGGCCATCCCCGCCGCCGCCGCGCCGATGGCGCTGATGGGCGAGGCGGAGCAGAAGCTGCGCGCCATGCTGCGCGCGGTGCGCGAGCATGTGGTCGCCCATTCCGACTATGTCGGCCCCGACTTCGCCAACCATGCCCGGCGCATGCATGAGGGCGAGGAGGAGCCGCGCCCGATCTATGGCGAGGCCAGCCCCGACGAGGTGCGCGCGCTGATCGAGGACGAGATCGAGGTGCTGCCGCTGCCGGTGCTGCCCGACGAGCGGAACTGAGGGCGGAGAGTCGTCATCCCGGACGGCCGAAGGCCGATCCGGGATCGCGGGCCGAATGGAGAGCGATCCCGGCTCTACGCTTCGCTTCGGCCGGGATGACGGCGTTCAGGAACCGCCGGGCGTCGGCGTCGTCCCGGCGGGAAGGTTCGCCGCCATCGCCTTGTCGATTTCCGGGATCAGCCGGGCCTTGAGGCCCTCGGCGTCGATCGGGCCGATATATTTGTAGACGATCCGCCCGTCGCGGCTGACGACGAAGGTCTCCGGCACGCCATAGACGCCCCAGTCGATCGCCGTGCGCCCGTTCGGGTCGACGCCCACCGCCGCATAGGGGTTGCCGAAGCGGCCGAGGAAGCGGCGGGCGTTCTCCGCGTCGTCCTTGTAGTTGAGGCCGACGAGACGGAAACCCTTCATCTGCGACAGCTGGACGAGGAAGGGGTGCTCGTCGCGGCAGGGCACGCACCAGGAGGCGAAGACGTTCAGCACCGTCACCTCGCCCTTAAGGTCCGCGGAGGTGAGGCCGGGCACCGGCGCGCCGTCACGCGACAGGCCCTCAAGCGGGGCGAGGTCGAGCGCGGGCGCGGCGCGGCCGATCAGGGCGGAGGGCACGCGCGAGGGATCGCCGGAGAACAGCCGGCCATAGAACAAGCCGGCCAGCGCGAGAAAGAGCACGAGGGGCAGCAGCACCAGCAGCCGGCGGCGCGGCGCGGCGGGTTCGGGCGACGGCTCGGGCGCGCTCACCGGTCGCGTCCCGCCGAGCGGCGGCGCACGCCGCGCGCATCCATCTCGGCCAGTCGCCGGCGCACCGAGCGCCCCTGAAGCACGGTCGAGAGCGCGAGCGCGCCCAGCGCCAGCGCGCTCACCCCATAGGAGGCGAGGATGAAGAACCCATGCTCACCGAGCATTACGCGACCTCAGGCATAGGCGGCCTCGGCCGCGGCGCGGGCTTCCAGCGCGCGCAGGCGCCGGCGCAGGATCTCGGTGCGCATCGCCGCCATGTGCAGCGCGAGCATGAGCAGGGTGAAGCCGGTGGCGCAGATGAGCAGCGGCCAGAGCAGGCTGGGATGGATGGTCGGCCCGTCCATGCGGAACACCGAGGCCGGCTGGTGCAGCGTGTTCCACCAGTCCACTGAGAACTTCACGATGGGCACATTGACGAAACCGACCAGCGACAGCACGGCGGCGGCGCGGCCGGCCTGGTTGGGGTCCTCGATCGCCGAGCGCAGCGCCAGCAGGCCGAGATAGAGCAGCAGCAGGACGAGCATCGAGGTGAGGCGCGCGTCCCACACCCAATAGGTACCCCACATGGGCCGGCCCCAGAGCGAGCCGGTGACGAGGCAGAGGAAGGCGAACACCGCGCCGATGGGCGCCATCGCCTTGTGCGCGACATCGGCCAGCGGGTGGCGCCAGACCAGGATGCCGAGCGCGGACAGCGCCAGCAGCGAGTAGCCGAACATGGCGAGCCAGGCGAAGGGCACATGGATGTACATGATCTTCACCGTCTCGCCCTGCTGGTAATCGGCGGGCGCGAGCCAGGCGAGATAAAAGCCGATGGCGAGGGTGACGAGGGCGGCGCCCGTCAGCCATGGCAGCACCCGCCCGGAGAGGGCGAGGAAACGGGTGGGGTTGGCAAGGTCCATCAGCGCCATGGGGCGGTTCTAATCCGGCGCGGGCGCAGCGGCAACTCGCCGGCCATGCGTCACATTGCGGATGGGGCCACAGGATGGTCACAACTCGACGATTAAAGCGGGAGATCGCGCGAGCAGGGAATCGTTTCCATGGCATCTTCGAGGGCAGGCGGATCACTCATTATCCGCATGGGGTGTCTGTGCTGTGTTGCGGCCGTCACCGTCGCCGCCACGCCGGGCATGGCCCGGTCGACCCGCGACGAAATGATGCTGCTGGAGCCTTCCGAGCGCATCGAGCAGGTCTGCAACACCAAGGCGATGGGCGAGGTCCAGCGCAGCAAGGGCCTGCACCCGGACGAGATGGTGGCCTATGCCTATCGCGATCCGCAGGTGAAGGGCTGGCGCATCAAGGCGCCGGGTGCCGCCGTGCGCAGCGGCAGCACCTGGTATCACCTCGCCTATGATTGCGAGACCGAGCATGACGGGCTGGACGTGAAGAGCTTCACCTTCACCCTCGGCGCGGCCATCCCGACCAGCGAATGGGGCGCGCACTATCTCGTCGCGCCCTGACCGGCGTGCCGCTCACCAGGAGGTGAGGGCGCGCAGCTGCGGGGTCTTCTTGTCGAGATGATCCGACATGCGGGCGAGCAGCCGGTCGAGCAGTTCGACCGCCTCGCCCACCGCCGGCCCCTTGTTGAGCATCACGCATTCGGCGCGGGCGGCCATGGCGGCGTCCGTCATCTCGCCGCGCGAGGGCACGCCGTCGCGCACGAGGTCTTCCAGCACCTGCGTCGCCCAGATGGTCGGCACCGCTGCCGCCTCGCAGATCCACAGCAGCTCTTCCTGCATCTCGGCGAGGCGCTCGAAGCCGATCTCGGCGGCGAGGTCGCCGCGCGCGATCATCACGCTGAAGCCGCCGCGACGGGCGGCGCGTGCGATGAGCGCCGGCAGGTTGGTCACCGCCTCCGGCCGCTCGATCTTCGCCATGAGACCCAGCGGGTGGGCACGTTCCGCCCCATGGCGGGCGATGGCCTCATCGAGCAGGTCGATGTCTTCCGGCCGGCTGACGAAGGAATAGCCGACCATGTCGGCGCAGTCGATGACGGTGGCGAGGTCGGCGTCATCCTTGTCGGTGAGCGGGGCGAGGCCGAGGGCGGTGTCCGGCAGGTTGAGGCCCTTTTCCGGCTTCAGCTTGGTGCCGGCGGCGCGGGCATGGCGCACGCGGATCACCGCCTCGCCGTCGCTGACGCTTTCCACCACGCCCTCGATCTTGCCGTCGTCGTAGCGCACGCGGTCGCCGACGCTCAGGCGGGTGACGATCTCCGGCAGCGAGACGGCGGCGCTGTAGGGCACGGCCTCGTCGATGCGCGGCTCGCCTCCGGCAACCAGCCGGAAGACGTCGCCGGTCATCAGGCGGCCGGTGGGCTTGCCCTTCTTCATCGGCAGCACGGCGCCGGTGCGGATCTTCGGCCCGGCAATGTCCATCAGCACGGTGATGCGCCGGCCGAGCGTCTCGCCGGCGGCGCGCGCATGGGCCGCCATGGCGCGCCAGGCGGCGGCATCGTCATGGGCGCAGTTGATGCGGGCGATGTCCATGCCGCGCCGGGCGAGGGCGAGCAGGAAGTCCGGCTCGCCCGCCGCCTCGCTGGGCAGCGTGACCATGATGCGGGTGGCGCGGCCCTGCGGCTCAGGCCCGAGCGCGGCCTGTGCCGCGGCATCGAGCCGGGCGGCGCCGGCGAAGAAGTCGGGCGCGTCTGGCCGGGGCAGGGGCGACTCGCGGCCGGCGAGCGCGGCCAGCGCCACGATCACCGCGTCGAGCGTCGGGATGACGCGGCTTTCCAGCCGGCCGAGCGAGGACAGGCCCCGGCGCATGAGCTGGCGCTGGAGCGGGCGCAGATCATGCCGGCGCACGGCGAGGTAATGGGCGAGATTGGCGAGGGCGGCATCCGGCCGCCCGGCCGCGTCGGCGAAGGCAGAGAGGCGCGGTTCCGATTCCGCCAGCACGGCGGCGCGAAGGGCGAGGACGGCGTCCATTAGCCCGCTGTCGTCGAGCGTGTCGAGCTGGTCGGCGGTCAAGGCGAGGTGCTTGGTCATCGGTGCTTTTCCTGCGAGCCTGGGCGCAGGCTAGGCTGCGGCTGTTACGCCGCCGTGACCTTGATCATGAGCCGGCAATGCGGGGGCTGGAGGGGCGAAACGGGCGCGAAACTTGACTTTGCGGCCGTCCGCGCCTAACAGACCGGCATCCTCGCATAACCCGCGAGCCGATCCGCCGCCTGGGCCTTGAGCCCGGAGGTCAACGCCCGACAGCGCGATGCGCCCTCGGGCGCCATTTGGCTTTGGGTACACCGATGCGAGAACGGAGCTGAGCGAACGCATGTTCGATTCATTGAGCGACCGCCTTGGCGGCATACTCGACCGGCTGAAACGACGCGGCGCCCTCACCGAGGCCGACGTGAACGAGGCCATGCGCGAGGTGCGCCGGGCGCTGATCGAGGCGGACGTCGCGCTCGACACCGTCCGCTCCTTCACCGACCGGGTGCGCACGCGCGCGGTGGGTGCCGAAGTCATCAAGTCGGTCACGCCCGGCCAGATGGTGGTGAAGATCGTCCATGACGAACTCATCGCCATGCTCGGCTCCGACGCCAAGCCGATCGACCTCGAAGCCGCCCCGCCGGTGCCGGTGCTGATGGTCGGCCTTCAGGGCTCGGGCAAGACCACCTCTACCGCCAAGATCGCCAAGCGCCTGTCCGAGCGGGGCAACCGCAAGGTGCTGATGGCCTCGCTCGACACGCGCCGCCCGGCGGCGATGGAACAGCTGGCCACGCTCGGCACGCAGGTGAACGTCGCCACCCTGCCGATCGTCGCCGGCCAGTCGGCCGTGCAGATCGCCCGCCGCGCCATGGAGGCGGCCCGCCTCGGTGGCTATGACGTGGTCATGCTGGACACCGCCGGCCGCGTCACGCTCGACGAAGCGCTGATGGCCGAGGTCGCCGAGGTCAAGGCGGCGACCAACCCGCATGAAGTGCTGCTGGTCGCCGACAGCCTCACCGGCCAGGACGCGGTGAACACCGCCAAGGCGTTCGACGAGCGTGTCGGCCTCACCGGCATCGTGCTGACCCGCGCCGATGGTGACGGGCGCGGCGGTGCCGCCCTTTCCATGCGCGCCGTCACCGGCAAGCCGATCAAGCTGCTCGGCACGGGCGAAAAGATGGACGCGCTGGAGGATTTCGATCCCCGCCGCGTCGCCGGGCGCATTCTCGGCATGGGCGACGTGGTGTCGCTCGTTGAGAAGGCGGTCGAGAACATCGACGCCGAAAAGGCGATGGCCGCCGCCGAGCGGATGCGCAAGGGGCAGTTCGATCTCGACGATCTGCGCATGCAGCTCGACCAGATGGAGAAGCTCGGCGGCCTTGGCGGGCTGATGGGCATGCTCCCCGGCGTCGGCAAGATGAAGAACCAGCTCGCCGCCTCCGGCATGAATGACGGCGTGCTGAAGCGGCAGAAGGCGATCATCGATTCGATGACCAAGAAGGAGCGGCGCAACCCGAAGCTGCTCGACGCCTCCCGCCGCAAGCGCATCGCCAGCGGCTCCGGCACCAAGGTCGAGGACGTCAACCGCCTGATGAAGATGCACCGCCAGATGGCGGACATGATGAAGGCGATGGGCGCCAACGCCGCCGGCAAGCGCGGCGGGCCGATGGCGGGCCTGGCCTCCATGTTCGGCCTTGGCGGCGGTGGCGGCATGGGCGGGGGCATGCCGAGCCCCGAACAGCTCAAGCAGCTCGCCGAGAAGATGCCCGGCGGCGGCAAGGGAATGGGCGGACCGGGGGGCGGCCTGCCCAACCTGCCGCCGAATTTCCCCGGCGGCTTTCCCGGTCTTGGCAAGCCGGGCAGCCTTCCCGGCCTGCCGGGTTTCCCGCCGAAGAAGAAGTGACGGCCCGATGATTTGACCCCTTTGCCGTCATCCCGGACGGCGCCTCAAGCGCCGATCCGGGATCGTTCCCCCGCCCTGGCGGAAAGCGATCCCGGATCTGCGTTCGCTGCGCTCTCTGCGTCCGGGATGATGGCTGAAACCGACACACGAACCCGACTTACTGAAAGGAAGACCCCATGTCCCTCAAGATCCGTCTCGCCCGTGGCGGCGCCAAGAAGCGTCCCTATTACCGCATCGTCGTTGCCGACTCGCGCTCGCCGCGCGATGGCCGCTTCATCGAGAAGATCGGCACCTTCGATCCGCTGAAGCCCAAGGACGCCGCCGACCGCTTCACCCTCGACGTCGAGAAGGCCAAGGCCTGGCTCGCCAAGGGCGCCCAGCCGACCGACCGCGTCGCCCGCTTCCTCGACAGCCTCGAGCTGGTGAAGCGCGAAGCCCGCAACAACCCGAACAAGGCCGTCCCCGGCAAGAAGGCGCAGGAGCGCGCCGCCGAAGCCGCCAAGGCTGAAGCCGCCGCCGCCGCTGCCGCCGCTTCGGCGGAGTGAGGCGACTGACCTGAGCTGGCGTTCGCGCCGGCTTCACCTTTCCTCAAGGGGAGAGGTCGACCTGAAGGGCCGGGTGAGGGGGAAGTCGCCAGGCGGCCGCCCCTCACCCAGACCCTCTCCCCGACGGGGAGAGGGTTCGTACCGCACGCTGGATGGTGCCCATGCCGACCGACCGCATCATGCTTGCCCGCATCGGCGCCCCGCATGGGGTGAAGGGCGAGGTGCGGCTGTTCATCTTCGCGGATGATCCCGACGCCCTCACCGATTACGCGCCGCTGACCGACGAGGCCGGCACGCGCGTCTTCCGCATCGCGTCGATGCGGCCGGGCAAGGAACACTTCGTCGCCCGTCTCGACGGGGTTTCGACCCGCGAAGCGGCCGAGGCGCTGACCAATACCGGGATCTATGTCGCCCGCGACCTCCTGCCCCCGCCGGAGGACGAGGACGATTTCTACCAGGCCGACCTGATCGGGCTCAAAGCTGTCACCACCGGGGGCGAAGCCTTCGGCAAGGTGGTCGCGGTGCATGATTTCGGCGCCGGCGACATTCTGGAAATTTCGCCCGAAGGTGGCGGCAAGACGATCATGCTGCCCTTCACCCGCGCCGTGGTGCCGAGCGTCGACATCAAGGCCGGGCGCCTCACCGTCGAGCCGGGCGACTGGGCGATCGAGGAAGCTCCGCCACCGGAAGCGGACCGGGGATAGTCTGTCGTCATCCCGGCCAAGCGAATCGCAGAGTCGGGATCGCGCGCCGTAAAGACCATCTCTCATGCGATCCCGGATATGGCCTGCGGCCATTCCGGGTTGACGGCCGGACGACGTTGGCCACCGGATCGGAAAACCTGCCATGTGGCGCGCCTCCCTCGTCACCATCTTCCCCGACATGTTCCCCGGCCCGCTGGGCCTGTCGCTGGCCGGGCGGGCGCTGGGGCAGGGGGCGTGGGGGCTGGAGACGGTCGACCCGCGCGATCACGCCACGGACCGTCACCGCTCCGTGGACGACACGCCGGCCGGTGGCGGGCCGGGCATGGTGATGCGGGTGGATGTGCTCGCCCGTGCCATTGACGCCGCCGCGCCTGAGGGCGACACCCGCCCGCGCCTGCTCATGACGCCGCGCGGCGCGCCGCTGACGCAGAAGCGCGTGCGCGAACTCAGCGCCGGGGAGGGCGTCGTCATCGTCTGCGGGCGGTTCGAGGGGGTGGATGATCGCCTCGTCGCCGCGCGCGGACTGGAGGAAGTCTCCGTCGGCGATGTCGTGCTGTCGGGCGGGGAGATTGGCGCGCTGGTGCTGCTCGATGCCTGCGTGCGGCTGCTGCCGGGTGTGATGGGCCACCCGGAATCCGGCACCGAGGAGAGCTTCTCCGCCGGGCTGCTGGAGTACCCGCAATATACCCGCCCGCCGAGCTTCGAGGGGCTGGAGATTCCCGCCATCCTCACCAGCGGCGACCACGCCAAGGTGGCGCGCTGGCGGCGCGAGCAGGCGGAAGCCGTTACCCGCGCGCGCCGGCCAGATTTGTGGGCGGCCTATCGCGAAACCGGCGGGAAGTGAGCGCGCTGTTTCCGCGCGTTCATTCGGTCAGCTCATAGGTGAAGTTCTTATTGTTCTTTGTGTCGACTTCGTCGAATTTCACGCCCGTGAAGCCGCCGGATTCACAATCGAGCGTGTTGTCGGTCTCATATTCGCGATTATGCAGGGTGTATTTCTGAGGTGCGACGCAGAAATTGCCGCCTTTCTGCTTATCGGAGCCTGACCACGTGCCACCCTCTTCTCCCGCCGCATAGATGTAGTAATAGCGGTTGGCGAGATTGCCGCGGATCATCACGGTGCACTCATCCTCTTCCAGCTTCCACCACCCCTCCGACGTCCAGCCATAGTCGGAGTTGTCATAGCCGATCGACAAATTCACCGTTTCCTTTGCCCTGTTGCAGATTTTGAAATCGGCCTTGCCCTCGGACACATGGCACAGGAGTCCCGTGACGGCCACAGCCGACAGGACGCAAAACTGACGCATTAGAAGCCCCCGCTCTCTCAAACGGTCAGTCGACCTTATCCGGGTAGCGGGTGCAATGAAAATTGCATGACAAACCCATCCGTCTCGCGTATACGGCCCGCCGTCACTACCGAACTGACAACAGCAAGATGCGAGCGGCAGGGTTTGACGTCCCGCAGCCGACCTCGCCTGAGGTGATAACATGGTCGATATCATTAAAGAGCTCGATGACGAGCAGGCCGCCAAGCTGGCCGCCGTCCGCGCCATTCCCGACTTCCAGCCCGGCGACACGGTGATCGTGAACGTCAAGGTGAAGGAAGGCGAGCGCACCCGCGTGCAGGCCTATGAAGGTGTCGTGATCGCCCGCAATGGTGGCGGCATCAATGAGAGCTTCACCGTCCGCAAGATTTCCTATGGCGAAGGCGTCGAGCGCGTCTTCCCGATCTACTCGCCGAACATCGACAGCCTGAAGGTTGTCCGTCGCGGCAAGGTGCGTCGCGCCAAGCTGTATTACCTGCGCGACCGTCGCGGCAAGTCGGCCCGTATCGCCGAGCGCCAGGACAAGAACAAGGGCAAGAAGGCCCCCGTCGCCGCCGAGTGATCGGCAGCTTCAGGGCGGGCTCTCTGGTCCGCACATGGAAAAGCCGGGGCATGCCCCGGCTTTTTTGTTGGCTGAACGGGATCGGGTTCAGATCGCCTGACCGCCGGAGACCTCGATGCGCTGGGCATTGACCCAGCGGTTAGCCGGGGTGAGCAGGCTCGCCACCATCGGCCCGATATCATCGGCGACGCCGACGCGGCCGAGCGCTGTGATGCTGGCGATGTGGCGGTTGATCTCGGCATTGTCGCGCACCGCGCCGCCGCCGAAATCGGTCTCGATCGCGCCGGGCGCCACCGTATTGACCGCAATGCCGCGCGCGCCCAGCTCCTTGGCGAGGTAGCGCGTCAGCACCTCCACCGCACCCTTCATCGCCGCATAGGCGGCATAGCCGGGATAGGCGAAGCGGGTGAGGCCGGAGGAGAAGTTCACAATGCGCCCGCCATCGGCGATGAGCGGCAGCAGCGTCTGGGTGAGGAAGAACACGCCCTTGAGGTGAACGTCCACCAGCCGGTCGAACTGCGCCTCGGTCGTGTCGGTAATGGCGGCGTAGTCGCCATGGCCGGCATTGTTCACGAGGTGGTCGACGGTCTCGCGGCCGAAGGTCTCGGCGAGGGCCGCGCGCAGGCGGGCGGCGAAATCGGGGAACCCGGCGACCTTGCCGGTGTCGAGCTGCAAGGCCACCGCCTTGCGTCCCAGTGCCGCGATCTCGGCGACGACGGCCTGGGCGTCCTCGGCGCGGCTCTGATAGGTCAGCACGACATCGCCGCCCTGCCGGGCGACGGCAAGGGCGGTGTTGCGGCCGAGGCCACGGCTGCCGCCGGTGATGAGGGTGATCGTGGTCATATCCGTCTCCTGTCGGTGGGATGGTCCAGATATGGAACGCGCGACACGGCAGGTTTTGCCGGATGACCGAGACTTCTTGCCTGATTCTCCAAAGTGACTGGCGGCGGGGCCCGGCTACGCTAGAGTGATCGCATGACCCATCCGATCGACACCTCGCTTCTCGATGCCGTCGCGCGCCATGGCCGGCTTTACGCGGATGCGGACGGGTTGGCGCCGACGCCCATTCCCGCTTTGAAGATTTTCCGCGTGCCGGCGCCGGAGGGCGTGACCCACGCCATTGCCCGCCCGCTGGTGTGTCTGGTGGTGCAGGGCGGCAAGCAGGTGACGCAGGGCGCGGGCAGCCATGAGTTCGGCGCGGGCGAAACGCTGCTCATCTCGGCGGATGTGCCCATTGTCAGCCAGATCACCAAAGCGAGCCACGCTGAACCTTATCTCTCGCTGGTGCTGGAACTCGATCCGGCTGTGATCGCGGAACTGGCTGGCGAGACGAAGCCGGCCGAGATGTCCGACGGGATGCCGGTGCGGGTCGACACGACCGACACGGAAGTCGCGGATGCCGCGCTGCGGCTGATGCGCTTGCTCGATCGTCCGGCGGCCCTGCCGGTGCTGCAGGCGCCCCTTATTCGCGAGATGCACTACTGGCTGCTGATGGGCCGCCACGGCCCGGCGATCCGGCGTCTTGGATGGCCGGACAGCCATGCGCGGCGGATCGGGCGGGCGGTGGCGCTGTTGCGGGCGGAGTTCACCCGCCCCATCGGCGTGGAGCGGCTGGCGGCGGAGGCGAGAATGAGCGTCTCTTCCTTTCACCAGCATTTCCGCGCGGTGACCTCGCTGACGCCGCTGCAGTTCCACAAGCAGCTTCGGCTGATCGAGGCGCGCCGGCTGATGGCGGCGGAGGGGTTGGCGGCGGGCCGCGCGGCCTTCGCCGTCGGCTATGAAAGCGTGCCGCAATTCACCCGCGACTATGCGCGCCTGTTTGGCCTCCCGCCGGGGCGCGACATGAGGGCGGCGCGGGACGGTGCGCGGGCCGCCTAAGCAAGGCCTGCCCTAGCAATCCTTGATGTGGCGGACGCGGGTGTTGGTCTGCTGCTCGACGATGAGCGTGCCGTCACCCAGCACGGCGGCGTGCATGATGGTGGTGAAATCCGGCTTGCGCATGGGGCAGGTGATGAGCTCGGCCTTCTTGGTCGGTTCGATCACCGGCGGCGGGGACGTGACCTCGACACGATTGCGCGCCTCTACCGCCGCGACAAGCGCGCCCACCGCCGCAACAATGAGGGCAATGTCCGTGATGCGCATGGGGGTTCTCCCGCTTCTTCCGTATCAAGGTAACGTAACGTCTCCGCTTTTTCCAAGATCATTTACGTAGGGTAAGATAGGAATATATCCGCTTCGGCAGCGAATATTCTGGAATAATTTATCCCAGAGCACTGCGGGCACTTGAAAGGTTCGGCGGGCCGGGAGAAGGCCTCACGCGCTCGTGCGACGCGCCGGCGGAGGGCGCTGCGCGCGGCGATTGTTCCGGCCGGCGAGACTTGCTAGAAGAGTTCCATGAACAGCAGGACCGGCATCATCGAGGGTGTGCACCGGGGCGCGGATATCTCCGACGCCAGCGATGCGGCGCGCCCGGATGTCGCCCGTCCCGAGGCCCGCCGGCGCCTGCCGACGACGATCGGCTTCGCTGCCGTGCCCGACCATGTCCGCCTGCCGGCGCGATTCTTCGGCCGCTTCACCGCCTGCGCGGTCGCCGGGCTTAGCTGAGCGCCGCCCGGAGCCTGTCGCGCTCCCGGCCGCGCTGCGAGCCATCCTGCCCCATTCTTCTCAGTTGAGACGCCGAAATGAGCACGTCCGCGCCGCGTACCCTGTACGACAAGATCTTCGACGACCATGTGGTGGACCGTCAGGAGGACGGCACCTGCCTCCTCTATATCGACCGCCATCTGGTGCATGAGGTGACCAGCCCGCAGGCCTTCGAGGGCCTGCGCCTCGCCGGCCGCAAGGTCCATGCGCCCTCCAAGACGCTGGCGGTGGTCGACCATAACGTGCCGACCAGCGACCGCCGCTTCGGCATCGACGATCCCGAGAGCCGCACCCAGGTCGAGACGCTGGCCGAGAACGCTAGAGACTTCGGCGTCGAGTATTTCAATGAGCTCGACAAGCGCCAGGGCATCGTCCACGTCATCGGCCCGGAGCAGGGTTTCACCTTGCCGGGCACGACCATCGTGTGCGGCGACAGCCACACCTCGACGCATGGCGCCTTTGGCGCGCTCGCCCATGGCATCGGCACCTCGGAGGTCGAGCACGTGCTCGCCACCCAGACGCTGATCCAGAAGAAGAGCAAGAACATGCGCGTCAGCGTCGACGGCAAGCTGCCGGAGGGCGTGACCGCCAAGGACGTGACGCTGGCCATCATCGGCGTCACCGGCACGGCCGGCGGCACCGGCTACGTCATCGAATATTCCGGCGAGGTGTTCCGCAACCTCTCCATGGAAGGCCGCATGACGGTCTGCAACATGTCCATCGAGGGCGGGGCCCGCGCCGGCATGGTGGCGCCGGACGAGACCACCTATGCCTATGTGAAGGACCGCCCGCGCGCGCCCAAGGGCGCCGCCTGGGACGCCGCGCGTCGCTACTGGGACACGCTGCGCACCGATGAGGGCGCGTTCTTCGACAAGGAAATCCGCCTCGACGGCGCTTCCCTGCCGCCCATCGTCTCCTGGGGCACGAGCCCCGAGGACGTGATCTCGGTCGACGGCCGTGTTCCCGATCCGGAGCTGATCGAGGACGAGGGCAAGCGCGAGGCGAAGAAGCGCGCGCTGGCCTATATGGGCCTCGTCGCCGGCACGAAGATCACCGACATCGCCATCGACAAGGTGTTCATCGGCTCCTGCACCAATGCCCGCATCGAGGATCTGCGCGCCGCCGCGCGTATTCTCGACGGTCACAAGATCCGTGAGGGCGTCTCCGGCATGGTGGTGCCGGGTTCGGGGCTGGTGAAGCTTCAGGCCGAGGCCGAGGGGCTGGACGCGATCTTCAAGGCTGCCGGCTTCGACTGGCGCGAGCCGGGCTGCTCCATGTGCCTCGGCATGAACGCCGACAAGCTGAAGCCCGAGGAGCGCTGCGCCTCGACCTCGAACCGCAATTTCGAGGGCCGGCAGGGTTACAAGGCGCGCACGCACCTCGTCTCCCCGGCCATGGCGGCAGCGGCGGCGATTGCCGGCCATTTCGTCGACATCCGCCAGTGGCCCGTGAAGGGCTGAGGCGGAAGCGACGTGGCGCATTCGCCCTTCACCGATCCGCCGGACAACGACCCCATGGAAGTGTGGGGCCGGCGGATCGGGCGCGGGCTGGCGGTGGTCGCTGCGCTCGGCCTCGGCCTGTGGCTCATCGCCACCTATCTGAGATGACCGCATGAGCACGCTTGTGAGCCCCCTTGCCCCCGAAGACGCCACCGCCTGGGCGGCCGCCAGCGCCCCCTCACTGGCGCTGATGGAGGTGATGGCCGAGGAAGCCTATGGGCGCCTGCCCGAAAGCTTCCGCGCGCTGTGCGGCAATCTCGTCATCCGGGTCGAGGATTTCCCGACGGACGAGGTGCAGGAGGAGATGGAGGCGGAAAGCCCGTTCGATCTCCTCGGCCTGTTCCAGGGCATTGGCCTTGCGCAGGGCTATGAGACCGTGACGGGCGTGCTGCCCAATATGATCTTCCTCTATCGCCGGCCCATTCTCGACTACTGGGCCGAGCATGAGGAGACGCTGGGCGCCGTTGTCACCCATGTGCTGGTGCACGAGATCGGCCACCATTTCGGCCTGTCGGACGAGGACATGGAGGCGATCGAGGCGGCCGCGGATACGTAGGTAAACTCATTCGGGCACCTCCATTACAAGATTAGAGTAAATCTAATTTTGGAGGGGGTTCCATGAGCCAGCCGGTCGTATCCATGTCCGCCGTGCACCGTTACAGCGTGCCGCTGCGGTCTCTCCATTGGCTGACGGTGATCGCCATCATCGTGGTCTATGGGGTGACCTATCTGGAAGACCTGTTCGAGCGGGGTTCCGCCGGGCGGGCCTATGTGTGGTGGACCCATATCTCGGTGGGTCTGACGATTCTCGGCCTCGTTGCGTTGCGCGTCGCGTTCCGCATCGCCGGGCCGGTGCCGCCGCCCTCGGCGGCCCTGTCGCGGCCGGTTCATCTGGCCTCGAGCGTGGTTCACGTGCTGCTCTATGTGCTTCTGGTCGTCACTCCGCTTGTCGGCATCTATCTCGCCTTCCTGCGCGGCAACGAGGTGACGTTCTTCGGTCTGTTCACGATTCCCGCCCCCATCGCGGTGGATCGCGAGGCGGCCCGGCCGGTGCAGGAGGTGCATGAGCTGCTGGCCAATGGGCTGGTCATCCTCGCGACGCTGCATGCGGTTGCGGCGCTGGCGCATCATTTCGTCCTGAAGGACGACGTGCTGCGCCGGATGCTGCCGGGCCGCTGAGCGCGAGGGGGCCGGGCACGCGGCCGGCGCGGTGTGTTATGGAGGGCGGGAATTGACGGCTGGCGGCCATTGGCTGCCGGTCGGACGAAGGAGGAACCGCGTGGACAAGTTCACCACCCTGAGCGGCATCGCCGCGCCGCTGCATCTGGTCAATGTCGACACCGACATGATCATCCCCAAGCAGTATCTGAAGACGATCAAGCGCACGGGCCTCGGCACCGGCCTGTTCTCGGAGCTGCGCTACAAGGATGACGGTTCGGACAACCCGGATTTCGTGCTGAACAAGCCGTCCTACAAGGGCGCCAGCATCCTGATCGCCGGCGACAATTTCGGCTGCGGCTCCTCGCGTGAGCACGCGCCCTGGGCGTTGCTCGATTTCGGCATTCGCTGCGTGATCTCCACGTCCTTCGCCGACATTTTCTACAATAACTGCTTCAAGAACGGCATCCTGCCGATCGTGGTGACGCCGGAGCAGCTCGAGGCGCTGTTCGATGACGCCTCGCGCGGCGCCAATGCGCGCGTGACGGTCGACCTTGAGAGCCAGACCATCACCGGCCCGGATGGCGGCACGATCACCTTCGAGGTCGATCCGTTCCGCAAGCACTGCCTGCTGAACGGCCTCGACGATATCGGCCTGACCCAGGTGAAGGCCGACAAGATCGCCACCTACGAATCAAAGCTCGCTGAGGAGCGCCCCTGGGCGTGAGCGGGTATCCGTCGTCCCGGACAGCCGAGGGCTGATCCGGCAGCGCGGGGGCGGCCCGTCCCGGCCCCGCGGCATCGCTCTCTCCCCCTATGGCCACGCCGCGAGCCCTCATGACCCAGCGCCGCCTGATCTCCTCCCACTCCGCCTTCGAGAAGGTGGCGGGCTATTCGCGTGCCGTCGTCGATGGGGACGACATCTTCGTCTCCGGCACCACCGGCTATGACTATGCCGTCATGGCGCTGCCGGAGGATCTGGTCGAGCAGACCCATAGCTGCTTCCGCAACATTGCGAGCGCGCTCGCCGAGGCCGATGCCAGCCTCGATGACGTGGTGCGCGTGCGCTACATCATCACCCGCGCCGAATATGCCGAGACAGTGTTCCCGATCTTCGGGCAGTACTTCATCACCGCACGCCCGGCGGCGACGCTGATCGTGGCCGGCCTGCTCCAGCCGGAAATGAAGATCGAGATCGAGGTCACGGCGCGCCGGCGCCGCTAGCGCTGTTCCGCAGCGGACCGATTAGGCCTTTACAGCGCGGCGTTCCGGGAGTGGAATCGTTCAAAACTAATGAACGTTCCCGGGAGAACGCCATGTGCCATATCTTTGCGGGCCAAGCGCCCGAGACCTATGAGGGCCAGACGCGCTCCGTGCGCATCGGCGGCCATTCCACCTCCATCCGGCTGGAAGCCGCCTTCTGGACCGTGCTGGAAGAGGTTGCCGCCCATCAGGGCATGAGTCTGGGCAAATTCGTCACCAAGCTGCATGACGAGGTGCTGGACCTGCATGGCGAGGTGCGCAACTTCGCCTCGCTGCTGCGCTGTTCCTGCCTCATCTACCTCGCCGAGGTGCGGCCCGCCGGCCGGCCGGCGGAGGTGGCGCGCGAGCGCTATCTCTGCGAGAGCCGCCGCGTGCATCTGGAAGCGGCGGAGTAGGCGCACGCGCCCGTGATGGGCGCGGGTGCCATGTGCTAGCAGCCTACCACCACAGCCCCTTTCTCCGGCCTAGCATCTTCCCCACGGGCGGCAGTCGCGCCGCCGGAAGACAGGCCGGAGGAACAGGTGGCGAAGGCCATTCATTCGATGATCCGCGTGCTCGACGAAGCACGCTCGGTTGATTTCTATTCGCGCGCCTTCGGGCTCGCCATTGCCGATCGCTTCGCGTTCGACGGCTTCACCCTCATCTATCTGCGCAATGCCGATGCCGACTTCGAGGTCGAGCTGACGGTCAATCACGGCCGCACCGAGCCCTATGCGCTGGGCGACGGCTACGGGCACATCGCCTTTGCGGTGGATGATCTCGACGCCGAGCACGCGCGCTTCGTGGACGTCGGCCTCAATCCCAATCCCATCAAGGAGTTTTTCCGCGAGGGCGCGCTGCTCGCCAAGTTCTTCTTCGTCACCGATCCCGACGGCTACAAGATCGAGGTTTTGCAGAAGCACGGGCGCTACCGCTGACACCGTGATGACGACAAGGCGCCGGCAACGCCAGACGGCGCCGTCTGAGACTGAAGACTGCCCAATCAAAAGAATATCCGGGAGGAAACAATGACAACTCTGATCGACAGGCGAGGTCCGTCGCGCCGCG
The DNA here is from genome assembly GCF_029760895.1 of Ancylobacter sp. WKF20. Taxonomy (NCBI): domain Bacteria; kingdom Pseudomonadati; phylum Pseudomonadota; class Alphaproteobacteria; order Hyphomicrobiales; family Xanthobacteraceae; genus Ancylobacter; species Ancylobacter sp. WKF20. The sequence goes on along the minus strand of NZ_CP121679.1, from coordinate 2,511,601 downwards.
CCGTGCTGACGGGCCTCGGCGCCGCCGGCGCGCTCATGGTGAGCGGCGCGGCGGTGCTCAACCCGCGCGAGGCCTGGGGCCTTGAAGTCACCGCCCTGAAGCCCGAGACCATGCGCACGCTCATCGTCATGGCGCGCGACGTCTACCCGCATGACCGCATCCCGGATCGCTTCTACGCCATCGCCATGAAGCCCTATGAGACCGGCGCGGCGACCGACCCGGCGCTGAAGACGCTGGTGGAGGAGGGCGTCATCACCCTCGATACGCTCGCCAAGGCCAAGCACGGCGTTCCCTATGCCGATGTCGGCTGGGAGGAGCAGCGCGTCGCCATCCTGCGCCAGATCGAGGACGGCGCCTTCTTCCAGAAGGTGCGGGGCGGCCTCGTGGTTGGCCTCTACAACCAGGAGGATGTCTGGCCGATCTTCGGTTACGAGGGGTCCTCGGCCGACAAGGGCGGTTACATCGACCGCGGCTTCAACGATCTCGCCTGGCTGTGAGGGGAGCACCGAACCATGTCCGCACCCTTCGATCTGAATGATGATTCCGTCGTCGTCATTGTCGGCTCCGGCGCCGGCGGTGGCACGCTCGGCACCGAGCTCGCGCTCAAGGGCATCAAGGTGGTGATCCTTGAGGCCGGCCAGCGCCACAACATGGAAGACTTCGTCAATAACGAGTGGGAGAGCTTCGCCCAGCTCGCCTGGACCGACATGCGCACAACTTCCGGCTCGTGGCGCGTGCACAAGAACTTCCCCAACCTGCCGGCCTGGATCGTCAAGGCGGTGGGCGGGTCCTCGGTCCACTGGGCCGGCGCCTCCCTGCGCTTCCAGGAGCACGAGTTCAAGACGCGCACCACCTATGGCGACCTCGACGGGGCCAATCTGCTCGACTGGCCGATCACGCTCTCCGAGCTCGAGCCCTGGTACGCCAAGGCCGAGGACCGCATGGGCGTGACCCGTACCAACGGCATTCCCGGCCTGCCCGGCAATAACAATTTCAAGGTGTTCGAGGCTGGGGCCAAGAAGGTCGGCTATCAGGAAGTGTCGACCGGCCACATGGCGATCAACAGCCAGCCGCGCGCCGACCGGGGCTCCTGCCAGCAGATCGGCTTCTGCTTCCAGGGCTGCAAGTCCGGCGCGAAATGGTCGACGCTGATCGCCGAGATCCCGCGCGGCGAGGCGACCGGCAATCTGGAGGTGCGCCCGCAATCCATGGTGCTGAAGATCGAGCACGATGCGTCGGGCAAGGTCACGGGCGTCGTCTATGTCGACAAGGACGGCAAGACGCAGCGCCAGAAGGCCCGCATCGTCGCGGTCGCGGGCAATTCCATCGAGAGCCCGCGCCTCTTGCTCAACTCCGCCAGCAGCCAGTTCCCGGACGGGCTGGCGAACTCCTCCGGCCAGGTCGGGCGCAACTACATGCGGCACATGACCGGCTCGGTCTATGCCGTGTTCGAGAAGCCGGTGCACATGTATCGCGGCACGACGATGGCCGGTGTGGTGCGTGATGAGGCCAAGAACAACACCAAGCGCGGCTTCGTCGGCGGCTATGAGATGGAGACGCTCTCGCTCGGCGTGCCGTTCATGGCCGCCTTCCTCGACCCCGGCGGCTGGGGCCGCTCCTTCACCTCGGCGATGGACGGCTATGTCAACATGGCCGGCATGTGGCTGGTGGGCGAGGACATGCCGCAGGAGACCAACCGCGTCACCCTCAACACCGCGGTGAAGGACCAGTACGGCCTGCCCGTCGCCGACGTGCATTTCGACGATCACCCCAACGACGTCGCGATGCGCAACCACGCCTATAGCCGGGGCGCGGCAATCTATGACGCGGTGGGCGCGGTGCGCACCCTGCCGACGCCGCCTTACCCCTCGACGCATAATCTCGGCACCAACCGCATGAGCGAGAAGCCGCGCGACGGTGTGGTGAACAGGCACGGGCAGACCCACGACATCCCGAACCTGTTCATCTCCGATGGCAGCCAGTTCACCACCGGCGGCGCGGAGAACCCGACGCTGACCATCGTGGCGCTGGCGCTCCGGCAGGCCGATTTCATCGCCGGGGAAATGTCGCGCAAAACGATCTAGCCGTGCGTCCTCACCGTAGAAGCTGTGCCGGGTTGCCCCTCGGCCACCCATAAGGGTGCAGCTTCTACTCGCCTCGTTACCTCCGCCGCCGGCGTGCCCCCGCCGGCGGCTTTCTTTTGGCGGGGAAGGCGGTCCGTCTTGCCAGCGTCAGCGGCAGCGATTAGCAACTCCTCGCCCGGAAAAATCAGTTCCCCTCAGGGTTCACAGGCGCACGCGAGGAAACCATGGCCACCCACAAGCTCCTTCTCCTTCCCGGCGACGGCATCGGCACCGAGGTTATGGCCGAGGTGAAGAAGGTCATCGGCTGGCTCGACGCGCAGGGTCTCGCCTCCTTCGCCATCGAGGAGGACCTCGTCGGCGGCGCGGCCTATGATTCCTGCGGCCTGCCCATTTCCGAGGAAGCGATGGCCAAGGCCTTCGCGGCCGACGCCATTCTGCTCGGCGCCGTCGGCGGGCCGAAATGGGCCAACGTGCCCTATGAGGCGCGCCCCGAGGCGGGCCTGCTGCGCCTGCGCAAGGATCTCCAGCTCTTCGCCAATCTGCGCCCGGCGCTCTGCTACCCCGCGCTTGCCGACGCTTCCAGCCTCAAGCGCGAGCTGGTCGAGGGGCTCGACATCCTCATCGTGCGCGAGCTGACCGGCGGCGTCTATTTCGGCGAGCCCAAGACCATCACCGACATCAGCGACGGCCAGAAGCGCGCGGTCGACACGCAGGTCTATGAATCCTACGAGATCGAGCGCATCGCCCGCGTCGCCTTCGATCTCGCCCGCACCCGCCGCGGCAAGGTGGTTTCTACCGAGAAGCACAACGTCATGAAGACCGGCGTGCTCTGGAAGCAGGTGGTGAGCGAGGTTCACGGCTCGGACTACAATGACGTGACACTCGAGCATCAGCTCGCCGATTCCTGCGGCATGCAGCTCGTGCGCGCGCCCAAGCAGTTCGACGTCATCGTCACGGACAATCTGTTCGGCGATATTCTCTCGGATGTCGCGGCCATGCTCACCGGCTCGCTCGGCATGCTGCCCTCGGCCTCGCTGGGCGCGGTGGAAGAGATTTCCGGCAAGCGCCGCGCGCTCTACGAGCCGGTGCATGGCGCCGCTCCCGACATCGCCGGCAAGGGCCTCGCCAACCCGATCGCCATGATCGGCTCGCTCGCCATGGCGCTGCGCTACTCCTTCGGCCAGATCGAGGCGGCGGACCGCGTCGAGGCGGCGATCGCCGGCGTTCTGGCGGATGGCTACCGCACCGGGGACATCTGGTCGGAAGGCACCACCCGCGTCGGCACCGCCGGCATGGGCGATGCGGTCATCGCCGAACTCGGCAAGGCCAACTGATCGTCGCTGGATGGACCGGGCGGCTGTGGTGGCCCGGTTCGCCCGCTAGGCAAGGCTTCCTCAATCAACAAAAAAGCCCGGCGCGAGCCGGGCTTTTTCATGCGCGCGCCTGAGGGCGGCGGCAGGATCAGTAATTCGGCAGATCGAAGCGGCCCGGCAGCGGGTAGCGCGTGCCGGTGATGGTGCTGTCGTCGCCATAGGTCGGGTAGCGCGGCTGCACCGCATAGACATAGTTGAGCTGGCCGGTCGAGCCGGGCTTAACCATCGTGCCGGGATCGAGATAGGAGCGCGGCGGCTGCTTGCGGATGATGATGCGCGTCTCCTGAGCCTCAGCCGGAGCGAAGGCGGCGAGAGCGGTGCCGGCAACCAGACCGGCAAGAAGGAAAGCGGCGACACGCATGTGAACCTCCGAGTGACGCGAAGCAGCTCCGCCCCGGTCGTCACGATAAGATATGGCCGCAACTTATCGTTCCGTCGAGATGAGGAAAGTCCTAATTCCGCCGGTACGCGATGAAGCGGGCGGCTTCCACAAGCAGTGTGGCTTTGCTGCCGAAGGGGGACAGCGCCGCTTCGGCCTCCGCCACCAACCGGTCGAGCTCGGCGCGCGCGCCGGAAATGCCCATGAGATCAACGAGCGTGGCCTTTCCGGCGGCCGCGTCCTTGCCCACCGCCTTGCCCACGGTGCCGGCATCGCCTTCCACGTCGAGCAGGTCGTCGGCGATCTGGAAAGCACGGCCGATGGCGCCGGCATAGGCGTCGAGCGCCGCCATCTGGCGCGCATCGGCGCGGCCGAGCAGGCCCCCGGCGGCGCAGGCATAGCGCAGCAGCGCGCCGGTCTTCAGCGCCTGAAGATGCTGGATGTCGGCAAGGCCAAGGGCGAGCCGGCCCTCCGTCTCGAAACGTCCCTCGGCGGCAAGGTCGAGCATCTGCCCGCCCACCATGCCGGCGGCGCCCGAGGTGCGCGCCAGACCGGCGACCAGTGCGATTCGCACCTGCGCATCCGGCCCGGCTTCGTCCTTCGCCAGAATCTCGAAAGCGAGGGTGAGGAGACCATCGCCCGCCAGAATCGCGGTCGCCTCGTCATAGGCGCGATGAACGGTCGGCTGGCCCCGGCGCAGGTCGTCATCGTCCATGGCCGGCAGGTCGTCATGCACCAGCGAGTAGCAATGCACGCATTCCAGCGCGGCGGCGGCGGGCAGGGCGGCCTCGCGCGACACACCGAACAGGGCGGCACTTTCCACCACGAGCAGCGGACGCAGCCGCTTGCCGCCGGCGAGCGCGCCATGGCGCATGGCGGCGGCAAGCCGCGCGCTCGGCGCGGCGCCTTCGGTGATGGCGGCCTCGATATAGGCGCTGACCGCCGCGGCGGTGGCGGCGAGGGCGGCGGCGAGCGGCGCGGACATGTCGCCGGCGGTTGCGGTCATGGCGGGCACTCCGCGAAACAGGAGGTGCCTGCGTGCCCGAGCGGGTCGATCCGGTCAAGCTGACGCGCGCAAGAGAGCCGGAGGGGCGCGATGAAACGTTCGTGGCAGGACGGCGTTACCGTCGGCTTGGTCGACCGGCGCGGCATCGCTGGTTAAGGTGGGCGCGTATAAGGGGAAGCGATGCGCGTGCTGTGGGGTTGGGGCGTACGGCTGGTGGTGATCCTTGTGGCGGCGCCGCTGCTGCTGGGCATCATCTACAATCTCGTGCCGCCGGTCTCGACGCTGATGCTGGCGCGCTGGGCGACCGGGCAGGGCGTCACCCGCGACTGGGTCTCCATCGACGCGATGTCGCCGGCTCTGGTGCGCAGCGTGCTCGCCTCCGAGGATGCGCGCTTCTGCCAGCATATCGGCGTCGATCTGGTCGAGTTGCAGAACGTGATGGACACCGCCGATGACGGCGAGCCGGCGCGCGGCGCTTCCACCATCACCATGCAGCTCGCCAAGAACCTGTTCCTGTGGGGCGGGCGCAGCTATGTCCGCAAGGCGCTGGAAATGCCGCTGGCGGTCTATCTCAACTTCGTCATGACGAAGCGCCGTCAGCTTGAGGTCTATCTCAACATCGCCGAATGGGGCCCGGACGGCGAATTCGGCGCACAGGCGGCGGCGCAGCGCGCCTTCCGGCGTGGCGCTGGGGATCTTAATGGGCGCCAGGCGGCGCTGCTCGCGGTGACGCTGCCCAACCCGCACACCCGCAATCCCGCCAAGCCCGGCCCGGGCCTCAACCGGCTCGCCAGCAACCTTCAGGCCCGCCTGCCGCGCGAAGGACCGGAATTGACGGCGTGCCTCGGACTTTCCCGCGCGTCGGGCGGGTGACTCAGGGCCCCCGAGCGTGTATGACGCGCGCGGATAAAACACCGAGACAGACTCGGGCGCCCCTCTTTCGCTGGGGCGCATGAGTCTGTATAAGCCGCCACTCGAATTACGCACGACCCGGCGCCGGCCCTCCTGTCAGGGGCGTGAGCCATGCCGGTACAGGAGAAGACCATGGCCGTTCCGAAGAAGAAAACCAGCCCGTCGCGTCGCGGCATGCGCCGTTCCGCCGATGCCCTCGCCAAGCCGACCTACATCGAGGACAAGGATTCGGGCGAGCTTCGCCGTCCGCACCACCTCGACCTGAAGACCGGCATGTACAAGGGCCGTCAGGTGCTGAAGGTTAAGGCCGAGGCCTGAGCCTCGCGCCGGCGTTCATCGACGCCTCCAGAACTCTACGAGAAGCCGGTCTTCCCTGAAGGCCGGCTTTCGTTTGTCTGATGCACTTCGTTTACCGTTTGCTCCGCTTTGGACACGCAAGTCATTTGTTGACCGCCCGTCAGGTGGTATGAAGGCCCACCAGAGGTGCCGGGAGCGTGTCCGTGTTGCGTGTTATGCGTCAGACCTTCGTGAGACCGGCAGCTTCCCTGCTGGACCCGGCCCGAGGTCGTGGCGTCGCGATCGCCGCGGTGCTGCTGAGCGTCGGCCTGCTGGCGGGCTGCGCCGGGCGGCCGGGCCCCGAGGCGCTCTCCGCCATCAATGAGACGGTCCCCGGTGTCAGCGAGCACGTCATCCTCGTTGCCTCTTCGCGCGAGCGCGATCCCAATCCCGGTGTGTTCTTCAATGGCGAGCGCACCACGGCGCTGAATTTCGCCCGCATCGACATCACGGTGCCGCCCACCCACAAGCCCGGCCAGACCGAGGTTCCGCGCGGTACTCCCAATCCCGCGACCGACATGACGGTGCGTGAGGCGATCTACCGCGACACGCCGGAGCAGTTCACCGCCGATCTGAAGGCCGAGCTCGCCCGCCGCAAGCCCGGCGACCGCGACGTGACGATCTTCATTCACGGCTACAACACGCTGTTCTCCGAAGCGCTCTACCGCTTCACGCAGATGGCGGAAGATTCCAAGCAGCCCGGCGTGCCCGTGCTGTTCACCTGGGCCTCGCGCGGCTCGGTGGCCGATTACGTCTACGACACCAACAGCGCGACCGCTGCCCGCGATCGGCTGGAAGAGACCATCCGCCTGATCCTCAGCAGCGGCGCGGAGAAGATCACCATCCTCGCGCATTCCATGGGCAACTGGGTGACGGTCGAGGCGCTCCGGCAGATCAAGATCTCCGGCACGCCGCTGCCGCCGGATAAGATCGAGAACATCATCCTCGCCGCGCCGGATATCGACGTGGACGTGTTCAAAAGCCAGCTCAAGCGCTTCGGCAAGCCGCCGAAGCCCTTCATCGTCATCGTCTCGCGCGACGACAAGGCGCTGGCCTTCTCCGACTTCATCGCCGGCGACAAGCCGCGTCTTGGTGCCTACACCAATGACGAGGAGCTGGTGGAACTCGGCGCCGTGGTGGTGGACATGACCAAGGTGAAGTCCGCCGACGAGTTCAACCATGGCAAGTTCGCCCAGCTCGCGGCGATGGCGCCGGAGCTGCGCGGCATGATGGCGCGGGCGCAGGCCCGTGCCGGTGCGCAGGAGATGCTGCAGCAGAGCAGCGTGGCCGGCATCCAGTTCGTCGGGGTCGACAAGCTCGTGCCGACGCTCGCCTCGACCGCGCCGGGAGCCAAGGGCACGTCGAAGCCGCTCAAGCCGCAGAGCGCGGTCTCGACGCCGCCGGCCGGCACCGAGAGCGTTTCGCCGGGCGAGCCCGAGACGCCCGTCCAATAGGCCGGCCATCGCGGGTGCCCGGCGTGGCAGCTGTGGCCCGTGATGCTACAGTGCCGTGTGCCGATGCGTTTCGCGCCTAACCGGATGCCCGAATGCCAGAGCGCCCCGCGCCCCAGCATACCCTGACCGACCTGCTGAAGCCCTATGAGGTTGCCGGAATCGTCGGTGGGCTCAGCGGCGCGGCCTATCGCTGGACACTCGATGACGATGTCATCGTCTGGAGCGAGGCGGTAAGTGAGGTGCTCGGCCCCGAGCGGCTGGCCCATGCCGGCTCCGGTCAGGCCTATCACGCCCTCATCGCCGCCGGCTCGGGCCTGTCGCGGGCGGAGGCGGTGGTCACCGCGCAGACGCCGGGCGGCCTCGCCGGACTGAAACTCTTCGAGACCTCCTATTGCCTCGCCGCGCCGCCGGAGGCGCGCCCCGCCCGGCTGTGGGTGGAGGATCGCGGCGTCTGCCATCTTGGCGAGGACGGGCGAATCCTTGCCGTGGAAGGCGTGGTGCGCCGCCTCTCCATCGGTCGGCCGACGCGTCCGGCCGGCAGTCTCGGCGGCGTCGAGCCGCAATCCGAGCGTCAGCGCCTGTCGCAGATGGTCGATGATCGGCTCAGCCAGGCCTATCGCGATGGCAGCGAGTTCGGCTTCCTGCTCATCGGCATCGACCATCTCGGGCGCCTCAACGATCTCTACGGCTTCCACATCGGCGACGAACTGGTCGATATCGTCTGGATGCGGCTGCGCGCGCAGCTCGCCGAGGGGCAGGAGATCGCCCGGTTTTCCGGCGCCAAGTTCGGCATCGTGCTGCCGCGCCTCGGACCGGAGGGGCTTGGGGCCGCCCAGCGTCTTCTGGCCGGGGTGAACGCCACGCCGCCGCGCACGAGTGCCGGGGGCGTTGCCATCACCGTCTCGGCCGGCGGGCTGGTGGCGCCGCGCCATGGCCGCTCCGTGGCGGAGGTGTTCTCGCACGCCCAGGACACGCTGGCCGCGGCGAGAGCCTCCGGCAGCGGCGGCCTTGCCATCTATTCCCCCGGCAATGACCGCGCGGCCGAGCGGCGGGCCAATCTGCGCTTCGCCGACGACATCATCTCGGCGCTGAGCGAGAACCGGGTGACGCTCGCCTTCCAGCCCATCGCCCGCGCCGATAGCCGTGAGATCGCGCTGCATGAGGCGCTGGTGCGCATCCAGGGGCGCACGGGGCGGGTCTATGATGGCTCCAGCATCATTCCTATCGCCGACCGCTTCGGCCTGACGCGCCTGCTCGACCGGCGCTCGCTGGCGCTGGCGCTGGCGGCGCTGCGGGCGGACCCCGGCCTGTGCCTCTCCGTCAATGTCGCGCCGGGTTCGGTGCATGACGATGTGTGGCAGCGCCAGCTTGAGGCGGCCTCGGAGGAGGGGCTTTGCGATCGGCTGATCGTCGAACTGACCGAATCCGCGTCGATCTCGGATCTCGACGCCATGCGCGGGCGCGTCGCCTGGCTGCACGGCCTCGGCTGCCGCGTGGCGATGGATGATTTCGGGGTTGGCTACACCTCGTTCCGCAGCCTGCGACGGCTCGGCATCGACGTGCTGAAGATCGACGGCAGCTTCATCTGCGCCATGGCGCAGTCCGAGGATGACCGCCATTTCGTGCGCACCATCGTGGAACTGGCGAGCAAGCTTGGCATCGAGACGGTGGCGGAATGGGTGCTTGACGAGGAGGCGGCGCGCGATCTCGCCGCCTGGGGCTGCACCTATCTGCAGGGAGAACTGACGGGCCTCGCGATGGAGCGCCCGCTCTCGGGCCGGGTGCCCGAGGGGGCCTGAGGGCGGGTCATCCCGCCCCCGGCCGGTCTCTCGTGGCGGCCATTCCCTGCGCAGCCCGGCGGGCCTCAGCCCTTCTTGTCGCCGAGCTGGTCGAGCCGCTTCTGCATGTCCGCGACCTGCCGCTTGAGCTCGTCGAAATCGTCGCTCTTGGCCGCCGGGGCTGTCGTCGCGGCGCCGGCCTGGGTCTCGTCCACCCGGCCATTGGGCAGGAACATCTTGAAGGTCCGGTCGAAGATTTCCATGTTGCGACGGACCTGATCTTCCATCACGCCGAAGCCACCGACGCCGAAGGTTTTGGAGAACTGCTCGCGCATGTTCACCTGTTCCTTGGTGAAATTCTCGATCGACATGTCGAGATATTTCGGGACCAGCATCTGCATGCTGTCGCCATAAAACCGGATGATCTGCCGCAGGAAGTTGATCGGCAGCAGGCTCTGCCCCTTGCCCTCCTGCTCGAAGATGATCTGGGTCAGTACCGAGTGCGTGATGTCTTCAGACGATTTCGCATCGTAGACGACGAAGTCCTCGCCATTCTTTACCATCTGCGCGAGATCCTCGAGCGTCACGTAAGTGCTCGTTCCGGTGTTATACAGCCGGCGGTTCGCGTACTTCTTGATGGTGACGGGTTCGTTGGATTTTGCCATTGTGATCCGGTCGCCTTGATCGTTTCCCCATTGAAAAGTCTAGGACGTTTCAAAGCCCCCGGCTACAGGATTGTGCGCCGCGCCATGGGGAGTGGTATCCAGGGTTGTGCCCCTCCGAATTTACCGCGGCGCAATGCGGCCCTGCCATTGACATGGATCATCTGCCCCGCCGACCATAGCTGCACAGTAAGGGAAGGGCGTGGTGCGGGAGCCGCGTCGGCAAGAAAACCCGGTAACGACCCAAGCGGGAGGATGTCTTCATGAAGGACGAAATCGTCATCGTCGGTGCGGCGCGCACGGCCGTCGGCGCCTTCAACGGCGCGCTTTCCTCGCTGCCTGCCCATGAGCTGGGCAAGGTGGCGATCACGGCCGCGCTGGAGCGCGCCGGTGTCGCCCCCGGCGAGGTGAGCGAGACCATCATGGGGCAGATCCTCACCGCCGGCGCCGGGCAGAACCCGGCGCGCCAGGCCTCGATCGCCGCCGGCATCCCGGTCGAAAGCCCGGCCTGGGGCGTCAACCAGCTCTGCGGCTCGGGCCTGCGCGCGGTGGCGCTCGGCTATCAGGCGATCCTCAACGGCGACAGCGAGATCGTCGTGGCTGGCGGGCAGGAATCGATGAGCCAGGCGCCGCATGTCGCGCATCTGCGCAACGGCACCAAGATGGGCAATCTCGAGCTCGTCGACACCATGATCAAGGACGGGCTGTGGGACGCCTTCAACGGCTACCACATGGGCACGACCGCCGAGAACGTTGCCCGCCAGTGGCAGATCACCCGCGAGCAGCAGGACGAGTTCGCCGTCGGCTCGCAGAACAAGGCCGAGGCGGCGCAGAAGGCCGGCCGCTTCAAGGACGAGATCGCTCCCGTCACCATCTCCACCCGCAAGGGCGAGGTCGTGGTGTCGGATGACGAATATCCCCGCCATGGCGCGACCCTCGATTCGATGACCAAGCTGCGCCCGGCCTTCTCCAAGGACGGCACGGTGACGGCGGGCAACGCCTCCGGCATCAATGATGGCGCGGCCGCTGTGGTACTGATGAGCGCGGCCAAGGCCGCGAGCGCCGGCAAGACGCCGCTGGCGCGCATCGTCTCCTGGGCGCAGGCGGGCGTCGATCCGGCGATCATGGGCTCGGGCCCGATCCCGGCCTCGCGCCGCGCGCTGGAAAAGGCCGGCTGGAGCGTCGGCGATCTCGACCTGATCGAGGCCAATGAAGCCTTCGCGGCGCAGGCCTGCGCGGTGAACAAGGATCTCGGTTGGGATCCGTCGAAGGTCAACGTCAATGGCGGCGCCATCGCCATTGGCCACCCGATCGGCGCCTCGGGCGCCCGCGTGCTCACCACGCTGCTCTACGAGATGCAGAAGCGCGACGCCAAGAAGGCGCTGGTGACGTTGTGCATCGGCGGCGGTATGGGCATCGCCATGTGCCTCGAGCGCGACTGACGCGCGGCGCAGGGGAGGCGGGGCGGTTCCAATCGCCCTGCCGCAAGGTAAAAAGGGTGGGTGGTTCCGATGAACGGAAGCGCCCGGTTCCTTGGGGAAGGAACGCCAGAGGGGAAGCTAGATGGGTCGAGTTGCGTTGGTCACCGGCGGCACCCGGGGGATTGGTGCGGCGATCAGCACGGCGCTGAAGGGCGCCGGCTATCAGGTCGCGGCGAGCTATGCGGGCAATGACGAGGTTGCGGCGGCGTTCACCGCCGAGACGGGCATCGCCGCCTTCAAATGGGACGTGTCGGACTTCGCCGCCTGCAAGGCCGGCATCGCCGAGGTCGAGGCCAAGCTCGGCCCGGTCGAGATTCTCGTGAACAATGCCGGCATCACCCGCGACGGGATGCTGCACAAGATGACGCCGGACCAGTGGCATGCCGTGATCGGCACCAATCTGACCTCGGTGTTCAACATGTGCCGCAACGTGATCGAGGGCATGCGCGAGCGCAATTTCGGCCGCATCGTCTCGATCTCCTCGATCAATGGCCAGAAGGGCCAGATGGGGCAGACCAACTACTCCGCCGCCAAGGCGGGCGAGATCGGCTTCACCAAGGCGCTGGCGCAGGAGAGCGCGCGCAAGGGCATCACCGTCAACGCCATCTGCCCGGGCTATATCGGCACGGAGATGGTGCGGGCGATTCCGCAGGACGTGCTCGACAAGCAGATCCTGCCGCAGGTGCCGCTCGGCCGCCTCGGCGAACCGGAGGAAATCGCCCGCTGCGTGCTGTTCCTCGTGGCGGATGATGCCGGCTTCATCACCGGCGCGACGCTTTCGGCCAATGGCGGCCAGTACATGGCGTGACCAGTAGGGCCTGACAGGCCCGTCCATGGGATGAGGCGGGCGGTGCCTCATCCATCTTGGCGAAGCGGGCGGCGGGGGCCATAAGGGGCCTCCCGCCGAGGTGCCCCGATGTCCCGCACTACCGCCACTTTTATCGGCTTCACCGCCATCCTGCTCTGGGCGAGCCTTGCGCTCGCCACCTCGTCGACCGGCGCGGTGCCGCCCTTCCTGCTGACCGCGCTCACCTTCGCCATTGGCGGCGGGGTCGGGCTGATCGCGACGCTCGCGCGCGGCGTCGGGCTTGGCGTATTCCGCCAGCCCTGGCCGGTCTGGCTGCATGGCGTCGGCGGGCTGTTCGGCTATCACTTCTTCTATTTCTCGGCGCTGAAGCTCGCCCCACCGGCCGAGGCCGGGCTGATCGCCTATCTCTGGCCGCTGCTCATCGTGCTGCTCTCGGCCTTCCTGCCGGGGGAGAGGCTGCGCCCGGCCCATGTCGTCGGCGCGCTGATGGGGCTGGCCGGCACGGTGGTGCTGCTCGGCGCCAAGGCGGGCGGCTTCGGCTTCGCGGCGGAGTATGTGCCCGGTTATCTCGCGGCGGCGTTGTGCGCGGTGATCTGGGCGGTCTATTCCGTCGCCTCGCGGCGTTTCGCGAATGTGCCGACCGATGTGGTGGCCGGCTTCTGCCTCGCCACGGCCGTGCTCTCGGCGATCTGCCACGCGCTGTTCGAGCCGTCGATCTGGCCGGTGGGGAATGAGTGGATCGCGGTGGTGGCGCTGGGCATCGGCCCGGTCGGCATCGCCTTCTACACCTGGGACATCGGCATGAAGCGCGGCGACATCCGCCTGCTCGGCGTCGCCTCCTATGCCGCCCCCGTGCTCTCCACGCTCCTGCTGGTGGCGGCCGGCTTTGCCGCGCCGAGCTGGTCGCTGGGAGCGGCCTGCGCGCTCATCGTCGGCGGTGCGGCGGTCGCCACGCTGCTGGCGCGGCGCTGAGGTCAGCCCGGCGACCAGCCGGGCGCGGCCAGTTCGAAGCCGGCGAACTCGAAGCCGGGCGCGACGGTGCAGCCGACCAGCGTCCACGCCCCGAGGCTGCGCGCGGCCTGCCAGGCGCCCTGCGGCACGAGGCGCTGAGGTTCCTCGCCACTCAGCAGGTCCGGCCCGAGGCGCAGCGCCTCGACCGGCCCGGCATCATCCAGCGCAACGGACAGCTCCAGCGGCGCCCCGGCGTGCCAGTGCCAGATCTCCACCGCGTCGACGCGGTGCCAGTGCGAGCTTTCGCCGGCCGAGAGCAGGAAATAAATGGCGGTCGAGACGGCGCGCCCTTCCGGTGTGCGCCGGTGGTCGCGGAAGGTCTCGCGGAAATGCCCGCCTTCCGGGTGCGGCTGTAGGCCGAGCCGGGCGATGACCTCTGCCGCCGTCAACCCGCTCATCGGCATGGCTCAGCCCTTGAAGCTGCTCTTGAGGCTGCGCAGCTCGGTGAAGACCGCGCCGGGCTCGGCATCGGCGAGGCCGAGGCGGGCCGCGAGCTCCGGGTCATCGGCCCGCAGGAAGGGATTGGTCGCCTTCTCCGCGCCGATGGTGGTCGGCAGCGTCGGCTTGCCGGCGGCGACCAGCGCCTCGACCTCGACGGCCTTCGCCTTCAGCGCCTCATTGTCCGGGTCGACGCTCAGCGCGAAGCGGGCATTGGAGAGGGTGTATTCATGCCCGCAATAGACCGCGATGTCGTCCGGCAGCGCGCGCAGCCGCAGCAGCGATTCCCACAGCACCGGCGGGTCGCATTCGAAGGGCCGGCCGCAGCCGAGCACGAACAGCGTGTCGCCGGCAAACAGCAGGCGCGCTTCCTCGAACAGGAACCCGATGTGCCCCTTGGTGTGGCCGGGCGTCTCCAGCACGCGTCCGACCAGGCTGCCGACCGCGACCGGGTCGCCATCGACCACGGTGACATCGACGCCGGGAATGGTGTCGCGCTCGGCGCGGGGGGCGACGACGGTGGCGCCGTAACGCTCCTTCAGCGCCTCGACGCCGGCGATGTGGTCGGTGTGGTGATGGGTGACGAGGATATGCGTCAGCGTCCAGTTCTCGCGCTCCAGCGCGGCGAGGATGGGCGCCACCTCCGGCGCGTCGATCAGCGCCGTCGTCTCGGTCGTCGGGTCGTGCAGCAGCACGGCGTAATTGTCCGAGAGGCAGGGGATGAGACGCAGTTCGACCGACATGTCGTCCTCGGGGCTGGTCATCGAAAAAGGCGACGCGACCGCTGCGAGCGGCCGCGTCCGTGCCTGCAGTCTAGCCGACCCGCCGGGGGCGAGTCAGCGGCCTATCATGGCCGGGCGTCGTCAGCGGCATTCCTGCGCGGCGCGGTCGATGGCGGCCGAGATGCCGTTCAGCGAATAGGTATCGGTGGTCACGTTGCCGCGCCCCGACGTGCCCTTCACCTTCACGTCGCGCCCCTTGCGGAGCGCGTCGATCAGGCGGGTCTCCTCGGCGACATTGCGCACCCAGGCGCCGCTGCCGCGGGTGTAGAGATCGAACTGCGTCGTGCCGATGGTCAGCGCCGCGTCGACACCCTCCTTGAGGGGGAAGCCCATCACCACACTGACCTCGTTCTTCACGTTCTCGGCGGTGCGCGTCGAGATGAAGAAATAGGCCGGGTCACGGTTGAGCCCGGCGGGGTCGCGGGTCTTGGGTTGGGAGAGGGCGTAGCAGATCTTGCCGCTGCCGCTGGTGTCGAGATAAACGCCCCAGTCGCCAAACTGGCTGACGAGCTTCGGCGCACCCTGGGCGCTCGCGCCGGACACGCCGATGAAAGTCAGTGCCAAGCCGGCGAGTGCTGCGCGCACGATGCGTCGTACCATGGTCCCCTTCCTCCGTTCTTCTGCCGCCGTGCGGTTCACACGATTCTCCGTTAAAGCCGCCACAGGGATAACGAGACCCTCTGCCCATGTGAACCCTAACGCCCGGAATGCGACGGCATTCGCCATCAAATGCTGCGAGATCGGCGGCTAATTAAAGGCATGGTGAAGGAAAGATTACCGTTACCCGCCATCGACGTACCGTCACCTGTGGGCAACCGGAATCGGCCCGCCAGCGGCGCCATCAGCGCCCGGCCAGCCGGTCGAGCGCGGCGCGGGCGGCGGCGCGGTGCGCCGGGGCGATATGGCCCGCGAGCATGTTGAGCGCGGTGGCGATCACCGCCGCGTCGTCGGTGAAGCCGATGGCGGGAAAAATGTCCGGCAGCGCGTCGGTGGGCAGCAGGAAATAGGCGAGGGCGCCGAATAGCAGGGCGCGGACCCGTGTCGGCGTCTGCCGGTCAAGCGCGCAGTAATAGGCGGCGGTCGCCTCCTCGGCGAAGGGCACGCGGGTGGCGACACCGGCCAGCTTGCGGAAGAAGCCGGCCCGCACCCGTGCCTCATCCTCCGGCGAGGCGGCAAAACCCGCCGGGTTGTCGGGATCGAATGCGTCGGCCGCAAAGGCGTCGGCATCCAGAACAGTGTCGCGTCGTGCAGCCATCGGCAACTCCTCCTGCCGATCGAGATGGCCGTGGGCGGGCCCGCGCGCAAGATCGCCGGTCACATCAGCGGATAGGCGGCCTCCAGCCGGTAGGGCCCGCCGCCGACGGAATCGCGCGAGGAATAGAGCACGAAGCGGCCGACCTCGAAGGTCGGGCTGCGGAAATAGCCGCGCAAGGCGAGATATTCCGCCACTTGCCGGGGTGGCACGTCGCGCAGCCGGGCGAGGGTCACATGCGGCTTGAAGTTGCGCCCCTCCGGCGGCAGGCCGATGCGCTTCATCGCCCGCTCATGCTCGGCCTGCAGGTCGTTCAGCGCGTCATTGGCCTTCACGCCGGCGAAGATGGAATGCGGCTTGTGATTGCCGAACTGGTCGACGCCCGCCAGCGTGAGATCGAAGCCGAAGCGGTCGATCTCGTCGAGCGCTGCCGCCGCGTCGCGGGCGACCGCGTGGTCCACGTCGCCGATGAAACGCAGCGTCACATGGTAGAATTCGGGGCTGATCCAACGGGCGCCGGGCAGGCCCCCGCGCAGCATCGACAGCGTCTCCGCTATGTCCGAGGGAATTTCGAGGGCGGTGAAGAGCCGCGGCATGGCCCCCTCCTGTGATTTTCCTGCCAGGAAACCGGATCGATTTGACACGGATTCGCCAGCCGAGGAAAAGCGGAAAATGCGACAGGACGAAAACGCGCCCCGCGTCGACATCCCCCGCGGACGTTCCCGCCGAAGCTGACGGGCGTGCCGGAAGCCTATAGGATATGGGCGATGAGCGAATCGACCGAAGATGCGGAACTTCCCGCCGCCGAGACGCCCGCTCCGGCGGCGCCGATCACCTTTGCCACCCTTGCCTCGATCTACCGTTATCCGGTGAAGGGGCTGACCCCCGAGCGGCTCGACGTGGTCGAGCTGGAGGCGGGGCGCTATTTTCCGGGAGACCGGCTCTTCGCCATCGAGAATGGCCCGTCGGGCTTCATTCCCGAGGCGCCGGCCTTCCAGCCCAAGATCAAGTTCCTCATGCTGATGCGCAATGAGCGTCTCGCCGCGCTCGACGCGCGCTACGACGATGCGTCGGGCGAGCTGGTGATCGTGCACGAAGGCACGGAGGCCGTGCGCGGCGATCTGCGCACCCCCGAGGGGCGGGCGGCCATTGAGGGCTTCTTCCAGCGCTACTCGCGCTATGAGCTGCGCGGCGCGCCCAAGGTGCTGACGGCTCCCGAGGGCTTCCGCTTCGTCGACACGACGGAGGGTTTTATCTCGCTGATCAATCTGGCGAGCTGCCGGGCGCTGGGGGAGGTCATCGGCCAGCCGGTCGACCCGCTGCGCTTCCGGGCCAATCTCTACCTCGACGGGCTGGAGCCCTGGGAGGAGTTCGACCTCGTCGGCCAGACCATCGATGTCGGCAATCATGTGAAGCTGCGGATCACGGAGCGGATCATCCGCTGCGCGGCGACCAATGTGGACCCCGTCACGGCCAAGCGCGATCTCGACGTGCCGGGCACGCTGATGCGCACGCTCGGCCATGCCTATTGCGGCATCTTCGCCGAAGTGGTGCAGGGCGGCCTGCTGGCCGAGGGCGATTCGCTGCGCATCACGCTCTGAAGGCGAGCCGGCGAGGCAACAGCCTTCACCACCGATCTTTCGCTCATCGCCGAAAGAAAAGGCCCGGCTCAGCCGGGCCTTTTTGCATTGTGATGGCGCTACCGGCTCACTCGCCGGCTTCGGCGGGGGCGGGGCTTGCCGCCTCGCTGCCGCCCTCGACCTCGCCTTCCGCGGCGCGGTAGCGGCGGCGGCGGGTGCGCGGCGCGCGGGCCTCGCCTTCCTCAGCCTTGGGCGCGGCTTCCACCGGGGCTTCGGCGGCGGGGGCCTCGGCCGGCGGAGCCTTGGCGCGACGCGGGGCGCGCGGCTCCTTGGCGGGCGCGGCCGGCGCGGTGGCGACCGGGGCTTCCGCCTTCACGGGCGCTTCGGCCGGGGCTTCAGCGCGCGGAGCGGGCGCCACCGGGGCGGGGGTGGTCGCCTGGGTGATGAAGGCCGGCAGGCCGATCTCGACCTCGACCGCCGGGCCAAGGCGCGGCTGCGGCTGCTGCGCGGGATCGCGATAGGCGGCGTTCTCGCCCGTCTCGACGCGGGGCTCGCGCGGCTCGCGGAAGGGACGGTCGCGCCAGCGATTCTCGCGACCCTCGCCACGCTCCTCGCGCGGGGCGCGCTCGCCACGGTCCTGATTGCGGTCCTGGCCGCGGTCCTGGCTCCGGTCGGGATTGCGCTCCTGATTCCGGTCGGGATTACGATCCTGGCCGCGCTCCTGGTTCCGGTCACGGTTGCGGTCGCCACGATCACGGTTGTCCCGGTCGCGATTGTCGCGATCCCGGTTGTCACGGTCGCGGTTGTCGCGGTCGCGGTAGAAGTCGCGCGGGGCGTTGTCGCGGTTGCCGTTCTCACGGTTCCCGTTGTCGCGATTACCGTCGCGGTTCCCATCCCGATTGCCGTTGTCACGGCCATTGTCGCGCGGGTGCTGCGGCTCGCGGGCCTGGAAGGCCGGCTGATTGTCGGCGCCGCCCTCCTCGAAGTCCTCGTCATACTCTTCGTCGTCGTTGCGGCTGAAGGGCTGGCCCTGCACGCCGAACTGCGCCTGAGCGGCGACGATGATGCGGTAATAGTGCTCCGCGTGCTGCAGATAGTTCTCGGCGGCGACATGGTCGCCCGATGCCTGCGCGTCGCGCGCCAGCTGCTGGTACTTCTCGACGATGTGCTGGGCCGTGCCGCGCACCTTCACATCCGGGCCGTTCGACTCATAGACGCGGGTGAGCGGGTTCTGGCTGCGCCGGTTATTGTTCCGGCCACGCATACGCTTCTGCTGGTTGTTATTTCGCATCGAGCTGGGTCTCTGATGCCGGTACACCGCCGGTGGGGTCACCCCGGTTCGGGTACAGGCGGGTCCATCGCCTAACTATCCGCCATTCCGGCTCCGTTCGGGCTTGGCCATGCGGCATGGGCCGTTCGGGAGTGGGAGCGTCGGGAAAACCTGTCCCGGATCGACGGCAACCCGACGACAGCCGAAGCCTTCAGGCTTCTGCGCGCCGAGGGTCGCCACCGACCACTGGACGTCCTGCCATGGGAGCGCATCGTCAAGATGCCCCGCGACCGGCCAAGCCGGCTGCGAACGATTGAAACCGATTACCCGGCCCCAATCCGGCGAGCGCAACGTCGCGCTTCAGCCATTCCCATGCTTCATCGTGCAACCAAGGCCGCACCGATAAAACCGTGAAGCATTCTGACCCTGAAACAATCGACGCATCCTCAAGGGGGTCGTCGCCTAACGCCATCGCAACGTCTCTCGGGAGGCGCAGCAGACAGGATCGCTATGTGGCGGATGATGTCTCGGGTCGATTCCTATTCTGGACACTAGTCGGTTCGATACCTCGTTCCAAGAGCTTTTTTGCCACAGACCCAGTAAAATCAGGCCGGAGCGGTCACTATGGCGCGGGCGACATCGCCCAGATCGCGCCGTGCCGGCCCCTCCGCCGGAACGCCGCTCGCCGCGAGCAGGGCCGCCACATCGGTCTCCTGGCCGATGCCGAGTTCCAGGATCGCCCGCCCTCCCGGCGCCAGAAGGCGCGGCAGGGCGGCGGCGATGGCGCGGTAGGCGTCGAGCCCGTCCGCACCGCCGTCGAGCGCCAGAAGCGGGTCGTGCGTGCGCACCTCCACATCCAGCATGGGTATATCCGTGCTGGCAATATAAGGCGGATTGGAGACCACCAGATCGAAGCGGCCGGAAATCCCCGTGTCCCAGGCGCCGACGAGGATCGCGGCGCGGTCGGCCAGCCCGAGCCGTTCGAGATTTGCCCGCGCCTGCCGTGCGGCGCCCTCCGACAGATCGATACCCAGCCCCCACGCTGCCGGATACTCGCTGAGCAGCGCCGCGAGGATGGCGCCCGAGCCGGTGCCGAGATCGAGGATGCGCAGGGCTGCCTGATGGTCGGGAAACGCCTCCAGCGCCGCCTCGATCAGCGTCTCGGTGTCGGGCCGGGGCACCAGCGTGTCGGGCGCGAGCGCGAAATCGAGGCTCCAGAATTCGCGGTCGCCGGTGAGGCGGGCCAGCGGCTCGCCGCTCGCGCGGCGGGCGGCGAGGGCCCCTAAGCGCGCGGCGTCGTCGTCCGACACGAGCACATCGCCACGGGCCACCAGATCGAGATCGGAGAGACCGAGCGCGGCCCGCAGCAGGGCGCGGGCTTCGCGCTCGGGCGTCTCCAGTCCGGCGGCGGCAAAGCGCGCCGCGAGGGCGCGCAGCAGGTCCGCCCGGCGGTTCACCGCTCGCCCCAGCCGGCGCTCTCGGCTTCCGCCAGCAGCGCGGCCTGATATTCGGTGGTCAGCGCCTCGACCAGCTCGCCCAGCCCCTCGCCGGCGACGATTTCCGGCAGCTTGTAGAGGGTCAGCCCGATGCGGTGGTCGGTCACGCGGCCCTGCGGGTAGTTGTAGGTGCGGATGCGCTCGGAGCGGTCGCCCGAGCCGACCTGCACCTTGCGCTCGCTGGCGCGGGCCGAATCGCGCTTCTCGCGCTCGGCCTCGAACAGGCGCGCGCGCAGGAGGCCCATGGCGCGGGCCTTGTTCTTGTGCTGCGAGCGCTCATCCTGCACGGCGACCACCGTGCCGGTGGGGATGTGGGTGATGCGCACCGCGCTCTCGGTCTTGTTGACGTGCTGGCCGCCGGCGCCGGAGGCGCGGAACACGTCGATGCGCAGGTCGGATTCGTTGATATCGATATCGACCGCCTCGACTTCCGGCAGCACCGCCACGGTCGCGGCGGAGGTGTGGATGCGCCCGGAAGCTTCGGTCTCCGGCACACGCTGCACGCGATGAACGCCCGATTCGAATTTCAGCTTGGCATAGGCGCCGGCGCCATGCAGCGCGGCGATGATTTCCTTGTAGCCGCCCGCCGTGCCCTCGGTCAGCGAGAGCACCTCGACGGACCAGCCATTCAGCGCGGCGAAGCGCTCATACATGCGAAAAAGGTCGCCGGCGAACAGCGCCGCCTCGTCGCCGCCGGTGCCGCCGCGCACTTCGAGGATGACGCCGCGCGCATCCATCGCGTCCTTGGGCAGCAGGGCGAGGCGCACCGCATGGCTGAGCTCCTCGATCCGCGCGTCGAGCTCGCGGGCTTCCTCGCGGGCAAGCTCGGTCATTTCTGCGTCGCCCGCCGCATCGTCGATCAGCGCCTGCGCGCCCTTGCGGTCGCGCTCGGCCGCCCGCAGCGCCTTCACGCTCTCGATCAGCGGGGCGAGATCGGAGAATTCGCGGGAGAGGCGGACATAGGTTTCCGCATCCGGGCTGCCGGAGAGCGCGTGCTCGATCTCCGCGTGGCGCGCGAGCAACTGGTCCAGCCGGGCATCGGGGAGGGCGGTCACGGGCGGGCACTCACAGCGGAAGGCCGGCTTTCTCGGCGAAGGCCTTGAGCTGGGGCCGCAGCGTCGAGACGTCCGAGCCGACGGCGAGCAGCGGCGCCACCAGCTTTGAGACCGCGCCGAGGTCGAGTTCCAGCAGCATCGCCTTCACCGGGCCATAGGAGGCGGGCGAGAGCGACAGCTTGCGATAGCCGATGGCCGCCAGCGCCAGCGCCTCCAGCGGGCGCGAGGCCAGCTCGCCGCACAGCGTCACCGACTTGCCGTACTCGGCCGCCTTGTCGGCGATGAGCTTCAGCGCGCGCAGCGTCGAGGGCGCCAGCGCGTCGAACCGGTCGGCGACACGCGGGTTGCCGCGATCGGCGGCGTAGAGGAACTGGACGAGATCGTTGGAGCCGACGGAGGCGAAATCCACCTTCTCGAACAGCTGGTCGAGCTGGAACAGCAGCGCCGGCACTTCCAGCATCACGCCGATCAGCACGCGGTCGGGCAGGCCATGGCCGTGGCGGCGCAGATGGGTCAGCTCGCGCTCGACGATGTGGCGCGCGCGGTCGAATTCCTCCACCGCCGACACCATCGGGAAGATGAGGCGCAGTTCGCGCCCCGTCGCCGCCCGCAGCAGCGCGCGGACCTGGCTGCGCAACAGGCCCGGCCGGTCGAGGCCGAGGCGGATGGCGCGCCAGCCGAGGGCCGGGTTCTCCTCCTCGATCGCACGCATATAGGGCAGCACCTTGTCGCCGCCGATGTCGAGCGTGCGGAACACCACGGGCCGGTCGCCGGCCACGTCCAGCACCGAGCGGTAGAGCTTGAGCTGCTCATTGGTGCGCGGGAAGGCCGAGGCGATCATGAACTGGAGTTCGGTGCGGAACAGCCCGATGCCGGAGGCACCGGTCTCCTCGATATGCGGCAGGTCGACCAGCAGGCCGGCATTGAGGTGCAACTCGACCTCCACCCCGTCCTTGGTGACGGTCGGCAGGTCGCGCAGCGCGGCATATTGCTCGAGCCGTTTGGCGCGGAAGCGCACCTTCTCGGCATAGGCCACCTCGACATCGGCCGGCGGGCGCACATGCACCTCGCCGCCAATGCCGTCGACGATGATGGCGTCGCCGGCATCGACCACGCCGACGATGTTCTCGACATGGCCGACGGCGGCGATGCCGAGCGCACGGGCAACGATGGTGAGGTGGCTCGTCGCCGCGCCTTCTTCCAGCACCAGGCCGCGAATGCGCGTGCGGTCATAGTCCAGCAGCGCCGCCGGGCTCATATTGCGGGCGACGATGATGGCGTTGTCCGGCAGCTTGTTCTGCTCGGGCCCGCCGGAGCGGCCGGTGAGCTGGCGCAGCAGGCGGTTGGCCAGATCGTCGAGATCGTGCATCCGCTCGCGCAGATAAGGATCGGTCATGCGCAGCATGCGCGCGCGGGTGTCCGACTGCACGCGCTCCACCGCGCCCTCGGCGGTGAGGCCGGTCATCACCGCCTCGCGCATCCGGCCGATCCAGCCGCGATCATGGGCGAACATGCGGTAGGCTTCGAGAATGTCGCGGTGCTCGCCGACGCGGGCGACGCCCTCGTCCTCCAGCATGATGTCGATCGAGGCGCGCAGCGTCTGGACCGCGCCGTCGAGCCGGTTCAGCTCGGCCGGGAGGTCATCCGCGATGACCTTGGTCACCTCGATGCGCGGCTCATGCAGCACCACATGGCCGAGGCCGATGCCCTCCGACAGCGCGAGGCCGGTGAGATGCAGCGGGCGGCGGGCGGCGGGCTCGGCGCCGGGCAGCGCCATGGCGGTGAGTTCACCCGAGGCGATGATCTCCGCCAGCACCATGGCGGTGGTCTGCAGCGCCTCGATCTCCTCCTCGGTGTAGGAGCGGTGCGCGCGGTTCTGCACGACGAGCACGCCGAGCGTGTTGCCGGAGCGCAGGATCGGCACGCCGAGGAAGGAGTGGTAGATCTCTTCGCCCGTTTCCGGGCGGTAGGAGAAGGCCGGGTGCGCCTGCGCGTTGGACAGGCTGATCGGTTCCGCCTCGCGCGCCACCGTGCCGACGAGGCCCTCGTCGATGCGCATGACGGTCAAATGCACCGCCGAGCGGTTCAGACCTTCGGTGGCATAGAGTTCGAGCGTGCCGTCGACGCGCAGCACATAGACCGAGCAGACCTCGGCCACCATGTTGGCCGCGATCAGAACGACGATCTTGTCGAGGCGGTCCTGCGCGCTGACCGGCTCCGCCATGACCTCGCGAAGCCGTCTCAAAAGCACGCGCGGGCCGCCGAGCGCGCCACGCATTGGCCGTCCTCGGTTTCCGGGACCGGAAAGTCCCGGAGGTTCTTGTGAAGGCGCGACTCAGGCCGCGCCGTTAGCCCTCGATCAGGCGTCCAGCCCGTATACCGAATGCAGCGTCCGAACGGCAAGTTCGGTATAGGCCGCATCGATCAGCACCGAGATCTTGATCTCGGAGGTCGAGATGGCACGGATGTTGATGCCGCGCTCGGACAGCGCCTTGAACGCCTTCGCCGCGACGCCGGCATGCGAGCGCATGCCGATGCCGATCACCGAGATCTTCACGACATCCGTCGCGCCCTCGATGGTCTCGAAGCCGATATCGTCCTTCACCACGGCGAGGGCCGCCTTGGCGCGCTCGAAATCGGCGGTCGGGACGGTGAAGGTGATGTCGGTGAAGCCCTCGGCCGAAATGTTCTGCACGATCATGTCGACATTGATGTGGGCGTCGGCGAGCGGCACGAACACGCTGGCGGCGATGCCAGGCTTGTCCGGCACGCGGCGGATGCTCACCTGGGCTTCGTCCCGGGCGAAGGCGATGCCGGTGACGACTTCACTCTCCACGATTTCCTCCTCGTCGCAGATCAGGGTGCCGGGCGGGTCGCCGGCGGTCATGAGTTCCGGGGCATTCGGATCGGTGAAGCTGGAGCGCACGAAGGTGCGCACCTTGTGCACCATGGCGAGCTCGACCGAGCGCACCTGAAGCACCTTGGCCCCGAGCGAGGCCATTTCCAGCATTTCCTCGAATGCCACCTTGTCCAGCCGCTTCGCCTTGGGAACGATGCGGGGGTCGGTGGTGTAGACGCCGTCGACGTCGGTGTAGATGTCGCAGCGGTCGGCCTTGATGCCGGCGGCGACAGCCACCGCGCTGGTATCGGAACCGCCGCGCCCGAGCGTGGTTACCCGGCCGGAGGGCAGGTGGATGCCCTGGAAGCCAGCGATCACCGCCACCTCGCCATGGGCGAAGCGCTCGATGATGTTCGCCCCGTTCACGTCGAGGATGCGGGCCGAGCCATGGGCGTCGTCGGTGGAGATGGGGAGCTGCCAGCCCTGCCAGGAGCGGGCCGGAATGCCCATGTCCTGCAGCGCGATGGCCAGCAGGCCGGAAGTCACCAGCTCGCCCGAGGCGACGATGGCGTCATATTCGCGGGCGTCGTGCAGCACGGCGGTCTCGCGGCACCAGCCGACCAGCTCATTGGTCTTGCCGGACATGGCCGAGACCACCACCGCCACCTCGTGGCCCGCCTCGATCTCCCGTTTCACATGGCGCGCCACATTGCGAATGCGCTCAATGTTGGCGACCGATGTGCCGCCGAACTTCATCACCAGACGTGCCATTGCGGGAAACCGTAAACCGTTCTTTTGTCGGGGGCCGGGCGGGAGAAGTGGGCTCCCGGCCCAAAAGGCGCGTATACATATCCACCTCGTGCCCGCCCCGCAACGGGCCCGCGCGAGCTTGGAAACGTTTCGGGAACCACCCGGACAGCCTGCGAGAGTTGCGATGACCGAGACCGCCACCACCGTCGATCCCCGCGAGGTCGAGCGCTTCGCCGCGCTCGCCGCCGAGTGGTGGAACCCGCGCGGCAAGATGCGCGTGCTGCACAAGTTCAACCCGGTGCGCCTCGCCTATCTGCGGGAACATCTCACCGCGCATTTCGGCCGCGACCCGCGCGCCATCCGTCCGCTGGAGGGGCTGCGCCTTGTGGACATCGGCTGCGGCGGCGGGCTTTTGAGCGAGCCGCTGGCGCGCATGGGAGCTGATGTCGTCGGCATCGACCCGGCCGAGCGCAATGTGCGCATCGCCAGCCTGCATGCGCAGGAGAGCGGCATTCCCGTCGATTATCGCGCGACGACCGCCGAGGCTCTGGCCGATGCCGGCGAGCGATTCGACGTGGTGATGGCGATGGAGGTCGTCGAGCATGTCGCTGATGTCGGCCTGTTCCTCGCCCGCGCCAGCGAGATGGTGAAGCCGGGCGGCCTGATGATCGCGGCGACGTTGAACCGCACCAAGCGCGCCTTCGCCCTCGCCATTGTCGGTGCCGAATATGTGCTGGGCTGGCTGCCCAAGGGCACGCATGACTGGAACAAGTTCGTCACCCCGGATGAGCTGGAGGCGGCGCTGGCGGCCGGCGGCCTGCGCGTGATCGACCGGCAGGGCGTGGTGTTCAACCCGCTTGCCGATGAGTGGCGGCGCTCCAGCGATCTGTCGATCAACTACATGATGCTGGCCGAGCGCCCGGCGGGCGCGCCTGTCTCCCCCTAGGTAATCGGGAACTCCAGGGGCTCCGGGCGCTTGATGGGCTGACCTCACCAGGAGGCCGCCCATGGCTGCCATATCCTCCCTCGCCGCGCTCGCCTCGCTGAACCTGTTCCTCTCGGACGTGCGGGACGGGCTCGGGCCGTTTCTCGGCGTTTTTCTCCAGCAGAAACAGTGGGGCCCCGGCGAGATCGGGCTGGTGATGACGCTGGGCGGCCTCGCCGGCATGGTCGCCACCATACCCATGGGAGCGCTGGTCGATTCGAGCCGCGCCAAGCGGGCGATCGTCGTGATCGGCTCGGCGGTGGTCATCGTCGCCTCCATGGCCATCCTGCTGGCGCCGAGCTTCGGTGTCGTCGCTCTGGCGCAGGCGGTGAACGGCATCGCGGCGGCGGCCCTTGGGCCGGCAGTGGCCGGCATCACCCTCGGCCTTGTCGGTCCGGGCGGCTTCGACCGGCAGCTCGGCCGCAACGAGGCGTTCAACCATGCCGGCAACATCCTAGCCGCCGTGCTCGCCGGCGTGCTCGGCTGGTGGCTCGGCCTGCCGGCGGTCTTCGCGCTGATGGCGGCGATGGCGGTCGGCACCGTGCTGTCGGTGCTCGCCGTCCGGGCGGGCGATATCGACCATGAGGCCGCCCGCGGCCTGGCCCCCGCGGCGGAGAACGGGCGTGGCGCGGAAGGCTGGCGCAGCCTGCTGGCCGACCGGCGCCTGCTCACCGTCGCCGTAACCATGGGGCTGTTCCATCTGGGCAACGCCGCCATGCTGCCGCTGTTCGGGCAGGGGATGGTTGCGCGTGGCGCCGGCGACCCCTCGGCGCTGACGGCGCTGACCGTGGTGGTGGCGCAGGCGACGATGATCCCGATGGCGCTTCTCGCCGCGCGCCTTGCGCAGACGCGGGGCTACCGGCTGGTGCTGCTGGCGGCGCTCCTCGCCTTGCCCCTGCGCGGCCTCATCGCGGCCGCGGCGACGCAATGGGACATCGGTCTCGGGCTCTACCCGGTGCAGATCCTCGACGGCGTCGGCGCCGGGCTGCTTGGGGTCGCCACGCCCGGCATCGTCGCGCGAATCCTTCAGGGCACGGGGCGCTTCAATGTCGGGCTCGGGCTGGTGATGACGGCGCAGGGAATCGGTGCGGCGCTGTCGACGACGCTGGCGGGCCTTGTGGCGCAATATACCGGCTACCCGGCCGCCTTTCTGACGCTTGGCGCGGTCGCGCTGGTGGCCGCGAGCGCCTATCTCCTCGGTGGCGCGCCCGGTGGCGACGCGGCGACGACGGCCTCCGCCACCCTCCCGCCGGGCGCTCCGGTAAAAAGACCGGCTTGATCCCGCTCAACGCCCCTTCCGTTGCCGATAGGCCACACTACATGAAGACCGACGGATCGCCACAACGGGGTCCGTCGCGGTGGCCGGGATACGGGCGCCGCCGTCCCGAGTGAGCGTTCGTGCCTTGAGGGCGGACGCGGGGCCAGGAGGCAGATGATGAATTTCGAAACCTATACCGAACGCGCGCGCGGCTTTGTACAGTCCGCCCAGTCGCTTGCCCTTCGTGAGGGTAACCAGCAGTTCACCCCCGAGCACCTGTTGAAAGTGCTGCTCGACGATCCCGAGGGCCTGTGCGCCGGGCTGATCCAGCGCTCTGGCGGCGATCCGCGCATCGTGCTCGCGGACACCGAGGCGGCGCTGAAGAAGCTGCCCAAGGTGCAGGGCTCGGGCGCCGGGCAGGTCTATCTCGCACCGGGCACCGCCCGCGTCTTCGAGGCGGCCGAACAGGCGGCCAAGAAGGCGGGCGACGGCTATGTCACCGTCGAGCGGCTGCTGCTCGCTCTCGCGCTGGAGAAGGATAGCGAGGCCGGCAAGGTGCTCGCCAAGGCCGGCGCCACGCCGCAGCGGATCAACGCCGCCATCGAGGCGCTGCGGAAAGGCCGTACGGCCGATAGCGCGACGGCGGAAAATGCCTATGACGCGCTGAAGAAATACGCCCGCGACCTGACTGAGGCGGCGCGCGAGGGCAAGCTCGACCCGGTGATCGGCCGCGACGAGGAAATCCGCCGCACCATTCAGGTTCTCTCCCGCCGCACCAAGAACAACCCGGTGCTGATCGGCGAACCCGGCGTCGGCAAGACCGCCATCGTCGAAGGCCTCGCTTTGCGCATCGTCGATGGCGACGTGCCGGAGAGCCTCAAGGACAAGAGCCTGCTCGCGCTCGACATGGGCTCGCTCATCGCCGGCGCGAAATATCGCGGCGAGTTCGAGGAGCGGCTGAAGTCGGTGCTGTCGGAAGTGACGGCGGCCGAGGGCGGCATCATCCTTTTCATCGACGAGATGCACACGCTGGTCGGCGCTGGCAAGAGCGACGGGGCGATGGACGCCTCGAACCTGCTCAAGCCCGCTCTGGCGCGCGGCGAGCTGCACTGCGTCGGCGCGACCACGCTCGACGAGTACCGCAAGCATGTGGAGAAGGACCCGGCGCTCGCCCGCCGCTTCCAGCCCGTCTTCGTCTCCGAGCCGACGGTGGAGGACACGATCTCGATCCTGCGCGGCATCAAGGAGAAGTACGAGCTGCACCACGGCGTGCGCATCACCGACAGCTCCCTGGTGGCGGCGGCGACGCTGTCCAACCGCTACATCACCGACCGCTTCCTGCCCGACAAGGCGATTGACCTTGTGGATGAGGCGGCCGCGCGCCTGCGCATGCAGGTCGATTCCAAGCCCGAGGAACTGGACAGCATCGACCGCGAGATCGTGCGCCGGCGCATCGAGCAGGAGGCGCTGAAGAAGGAGAGCGACGCGGGCTCGAAGGACCGGCTGAAGAAGCTGGAAAAGGAGCTGGCGGAGCTGGAGGAACAGTCGTCCGCGCTCACCCAGCGCTGGAAGGCGGAAAAGGAAAAGCTCGGCGACGCCCAGAAGCTGAAGAGCGATCTGGAAAAGGCGCGGGCCGACCTCGCCATCGCCCAGCGCAATGGCGAGTACCAGAAGGCGGGCGAGCTCGCCTATGGCACCATCCCGGCGCTGGAGAAGAAGCTCGCCGCCATCGAGGCGAAGGACGACGCGCGCGAACTTGCCGCCGACGTGAAGGCCGGCGCCATGATGGAGGAGGCGGTGACGCCCGATCATGTGGCGCAGGTCGTCTCGCGCTGGACCGGCGTGCCCGTCGACCGGATGCTGGAAGGCGAGAAGGAGAAGCTGCTGCGCATGGAGGAGGTGCTCTCCACCCGCGTGGTCGGCCAGAAGGAGGCCGTGGAGGCCGTCTCGACCGCGGTGCGCCGCGCGCGGGCGGGCCTTCAGGACCCCAACCGGCCGATCGGCTCCTTCATCTTCCTCGGCCCCACCGGCGTCGGCAAGACCGAGCTGACCAAGGCGCTCGCCTCGTTCCTGTTCGACGACGACACGGCGCTCGTGCGCATCGACATGTCCGAATACATGGAGAAGCACGCGGTCTCCCGGCTCATCGGCGCGCCTCCCGGCTATGTCGGCTATGAGGAGGGCGGGGCGCTGACCGAGGCGGTGCGGCGCCGGCCCTATCAGGTCGTGCTGTTCGACGAGGTGGAGAAGGCGCATCCGGACGTGTTCAACGTCCTCCTGCAGGTGCTCGATGACGGGCGCCTGACGGACGGGCAGGGCCGCACGGTCGACTTCCGCAACACGTTGATCATCATGACCTCGAATCTCGGCGCCGAATATCTCGTCGCGCAGAAGGACGGCGAGGATTCGGAAGGCGTGCGCGAGGAGGTCATGTCGGTTGTGCGTTCGCACTTCCGGCCGGAATTCCTCAACCGCGTCGACGAGATCGTGCTGTTCCACCGCCTGCGCCGCGAGCAGATGGGCGCGATCGTCGATATCCAGGTCAAGCGGCTGGAGAAGCTGCTGGAGGAGCGCAAGATCGCGCTGGAGATCACGCCGGAGGCGCGCGATTTCCTCGCCGAGAAGGGTTACGACCCGGCCTATGGCGCGCGCCCGCTGAAGCGCGTGATCCAGAAGCTGCTGCAGGATCCGCTCGCCGGCCGCATTCTCGCCGGCACGGTGAAGGATGGCGATGTGGTGCGGGTCGAGCGCGGGGCGAACGAGCTGCTGTTCGACACCCGCGCCGGTGCGGTGGACGAGGCGGCCTGACTGGCCTGATTGGCCTGACTGTTCACCCCACTGGTCACAAGCAAAGGGCGCCGCGAGGCGCCCTTTTTCGTTCAACCGTCATCCCGGACGGTCCGCAGGACCGATCCGGGATCGCGGGCCCGTCGCCGTCTCAGCTCTGCGCCAGCAGGGCGTCGAGCTCGGGACGGAAGGTCTCGGCGATGTCCGGGCGCGAGAGCGCGTAGGCGACATTCGCCATCAGGAAGCCGAGCTTCGAGCCGCAGTCATAGATCGAGCCGTCAAAGGTAACGCTATAGAAATCCTGCTTTTTCGCCAGCTTGAGCATGGAATCGGTCAGCTGGATCTCGCCGCCGGCGCCGCGCTCCTGCGTGGCCAGCAGGTCGAAGATTTCCGGCTGGAGGATGTAGCGGCCGGAGATGGCGAGGTTGGACGGCGCCAGGCTGGTCTTCGGCTTCTCCACCATCCGGGAGATGCGGTGCACATTGTCGGACAGCGGCTCGCCCAGCCCGACGATGCCGTACTGGTCGGTCTGCTCCTTCGGCACCTCATAAACGGCCAAGTGGTTGCCGCCGCCCGCCTTTTTGTAGGCGTCGACCATCTGCGCCAGGCAGCCCTTGCCGTTGCGCGGCTTGTGCAGCATGTCCGGCAGCAGCAGCGCGAAGGGCTCGTTGCCGATGATGTCGCGGGCGCACCACACCGCATGGCCGAGGCCGAGCGGCAGCTGCTGGCGGGTGAAGCTGGTCTTGCCCGGCCCCATCGTCTCCTCGCGCAGCGCGTCGAGGATCTGATGCTTGCCGCGCTCGGACAGCGTCGCTTCCAGCTCGTACTGGCGGTCGAAATGGTCCTCGATGACGCCCTTGTTGCGGCCGGTGACGAAGACAATGTGCTCGATGCCGGCGGCGCGCGCCTCGTCCACCACATGCTGGACGACGGGGCGGTCCACCACCGTCAGCATTTCCTTCGGCACAGCCTTGGTGGCCGGCAGGAAACGGGTGCCGAGACCGGCGACGGGCAGGATCGCTTTGCGTATCGGAGTAGCCATGGACTGGTGATGCCGCTCTTGATCGGTGGGTACGAAGTCGGACGGAAAGGACGGGCCTCGGGAGCTTAGCCGCTACCGCAGATGAATGACATATTCGTTATAACGCGCGGCGCCGCGATCAGCTCCCCGTCTTTTTTGCGACGCAACAGTCGCGCCGCGCCTGGGAACATAGGGCGCGTGGATGAACAATCACGGACCGGCCCGCTCGGCATCCGTTCATCTGCGTGCTGGCGCATCTGTGATTCCCTGACCCCCGTTAAGCGCTTGGAAACCGTGATGCGTCCCTAATCCGGCCTTGGGTTCGCGTAAGGGTAAGCGTCATGCGTTATCGGACGACGGTTCACGGCCGGCGCTCGGCCGGCGGCATCGCCGCGGTGATGATGGGTCTCGGGCTGGCGGGCTGCGCCTCGCCCGACGATGTGACGGGCACGCTCGCGACCCCCGTGCGCCCCGCCGCGCCCACCGCTTATGCGAGCCCCGCGCCTGCGGGCTACGCCCCGGCGCCCCGCGCGGTGGCCGCACCCCAGCCGGCGCGCCCCGCTCCGGCGGCGCCGGCGCAGGCCGCGACCCATCCCGAGATGACCCCGGCGGCGCTCGCGCGCGCCGAGGCGAATTTCTCCCGCTGCATCGCATCGCTTGAGCCCGAAGCCCGTGCGCGCGGCGTCTCCGCGGCCGGCTTCCGGCGCTACACCGTCGGGCTCAAGCCCGACATGAGCATCATGGAGAAGCTGCAGACGCAGCCCGAATTCACCCGCACGGCGGGCGATTACGTGACCATGCTGGTCTCCGAGACCCGCATCCGGCGCGGGCGCGAGGCGATGGCGCAGAACGCCGCCGTGTTCGAGGCGGTGGGTCGCTCCTATGGCGTCGATCCGTATGTGGTTGCCGCAATCTGGGGCATCGAGACCAATTACGGCAGCGCGCGCGGCTCCTATCCCGTGCTGCAGGCCACCGGTACGCTCGCCTGCATCGGCCGGCGGCAGGCCTATTTCCGCGACGAGTTCGTCGCCGCGCTGCGCATCGTCGACAAGGGCGACATTCCCGAGAGCCATCTGCGCGGCTCCTGGGCCGGCGCCTTCGGCCTGACGCAGTTCATGCCCACCGCCTTCCAGCGCGACGCCGTGGATTTCGACGGCGACGGGCACCGCAACGTGGTGGATTCGGTCGCCGACGCCATGGGCTCGACCGCCAACAAGCTGAAGCGTGGCGGCTGGCAGGCCGGGCGCTCCTGGGGCTATGAGGTCGTGCTGCCGGCGCGCTTCAACTACGCGGTGGCCGACAAGAACATCCGCAAGCCGATGCGCGAATGGTGGGCCATGGGCGTGCGCCGCCCGGAGGGCAGGGGCATGCCGGCCGGCGACGAGGTGGCCTATCTGCTGCTGCCCGCCGGGGCGCAGGGGCCGGCCTTCCTGATGACCGACAATTTCAAGGCCATCCTCAGCTACAACCCGGCGGACGCCTATGCGCTCGCCATCGGCCATCTCGCCGACCGTATCCGTGGCGGCGGGCCCTTCGTGCAGCCCTGGCCGGAAGATGCGCGCGCGCTGTCGCGGCTTGAGCGCACCGAACTCCAGCAGCGCCTCGCCGCGCGCGGCTATGATGTCGGGCCAGTGGATGGGTCTCTCGGCGCCAAGACGCGCGTCGCGGTACGCGAATATCAGGTGAGCGTCGGCCTGCCGGCGGACGGCCACCCCTCCGACCAGGTGCTGGACAGTCTGCGCAACCGTGGCGGCGGCTAGGTCGCCGGCCGGGGACTTGAAACCGCCGCCAGAATGGTTCACGCCTGACGCTGGGTTTTTGGCGCGGCGCCCATCGGGTGTCTCGCGCATAACGTGCCGGCGGAAGGTCACATGATGGGCGCACGCCGCTTCGCTGGGATACTGACGGCGCTGCCGCTCGCCATTGCGCTGGCGGCCGGCGGCCTGTCGCTGCCGCTTCTCGGCACCGGCCCGGCGCTGGCGCAGAGCGACTGGTTCCGCCCGCCGGGCAATGTCGGCGCGCCCTCCCGGCAGGCGCCGCCGCAGCAGCAGTACCGGCAGGCGCCGCCTCAGCAGCAGCAACGCCAGGTGCCGCAGCGCCGGCAGCAGGGCGTAACGCCTCAGGCGCAGCGCCGTCAGGTGCCGGAGCCGCAGCGCCAGACCTGGTCGCCCTTCGCCCCGCTGTTCAACCTGTTCCGCTCCGATCAGCCGCGCCGCGTGGCGCCAGGCCGCTCAAATGACTATGTGCCGCCGCCGGTGGCCGCGCCCCCCGTCATCGCCCAGCCGGCCGAGCCGCGCGGCACCGTCTTCGAGACGGTGGCGGCGGCGCGGGCGGATTCCGATAAAATCAAGGAAGTGGTGCTGGTGCTCGGCGACGAGCTGGCGACGCCGCTCGCGCAGGGCCTCGCCGATGGTTTCGCGGCGGATCGCGAGACGGTCGCGGTCGCCGCCAAGACGCAGCCCGGTTCCGGCCTCGGCCCCGCCAGCCCCTATGACTGGATCGCCAATGGCCGCCAGCTCACCGCGACCGAGCAGCCCAATGTCGTGGTGGTGCTCGCGGGCCTGAACGATCTCACGCCGATCGAGGATCCAACGGGTCGCGCCGAGCTGTTCGACGAGCGCTGGCGCGGCCTTTATGGCCGGCGGATGGAGGATTTCCTGCTCGGCCTGAAACTCGCCGGCCGTCCTGTTGTCGTGGTCGGCCTGCCGCCGGTCGAGGATGCGGCGGCGAACCAGCGCAATGTCGAGCTCAATGCCCTGCTCAAGGAACGGGTAGAACGTGCCGGGCTGGTCTATGCCGATGTCACCGACGGCTTCGTCGACGAGGACGGCAAGTTCATGACCTCCGGCCCCGATGTTGACGGCCAGCGCCGACGCCTGCGCAGCGCCGATGGTGTCGGCTTCACCCGTGCCGGTGGCCGCAAGCTCGCCTTCTTCGTTGACCGCCACCTCGACGCGCTGCTGGCGCAGCCGCTCGACCCCGCTGCCGCAGCCGCCGCGGCGAACCCGGCTGAGGCGCGACCCTCGATCATTCTGCTGACGGGCGGAGCCTCCGCCGGCGCGCGCACTCTGGCCGGCGCGCCGGGCACACTGCTTCCGGGCTCCCTGCCCGCCGCCACGCCGGCGTCGCTGCCGCTCTCCGCGCGACCGGAGGAGCCCGAGCCCGCCAAGGCGCTGCTGACCGGGGCACCGCTGCCCGTTGTCATCGGCCGGACCGACGATTTCCGCTGGCCCGCCGGCCAGCCCGCCGCGACCGCCGATCCGCTGGTGCCGGCTGCCCCGGCGGGTGCCTTACCCGCTGGCCCGCTGCCGTCGGCGGCGACCCCCGTGGGCACGCCGGCAAGCGGGGCAGGGGTGGGAACGGGCGCGCCCTAGCGCGCGACACCGTCGTCCCGGACGGCCGAAGGCCGAGCCGTGACCGCGCCGGAATGATTGATGTCGTAATGCGCTGAGATTGATCCCCGCTCCTGCGCGGCGCCGCGGCCGGGATGGAGCGGGTAGCACCGTCCGTGCCGCGGATCAGCCCTCGCAGGGCCGCAGGCCGAGACCTTCGGAGAAGCGGAGCAGATAGCCGTCCGGATCCTGCACGAGGAACTGGCGCACGCCGGTCTCCATCGTCCCGGCCCGGTACCATTTATCCTCGACGTCCATATAGAGCGGCCATGCCGCCGCCCTGAGCGCGGCGAGGATCGGTGCGACGCTGCTTGTCGCGATCTGGATATTGAGGCCGCGTCCAAAGGGGCGCTCGAGCGGACCGGTGATCCAGTGCCGGCCTTCGCCGATCTCCTCCAGCATGAGCTGCGCGCCCTCGCGCTGGAGATAGGCGAAGCGGTCTTCCTCGCGCGCATAGGCAATGGCGAAGCCGCACAGGCCGCACCAGAAGGCGAGGCTGGCGGCGATGTCCGTCACCAGCAGCTCGGGAACGAGGGGCGCCCACACAAAATCGGGCGGGAGGGAGGATGGTGCCTCGCTCGGTTCGCCCGACATCAGCGTTGTCCTCAGCGCGGCAGAACCGTCGCGCCCATCAGGAAGGTGTCGATGGAGGCGGCGGCCTGCCGGCCCTCGCGGATCGCCCACACGACCAGCGACTGGCCGCGCCGCATGTCGCCGGCGGCGAACAGCTTCGGCACGCTGGTCGCGTAGTCGAGCTCGGTCGCCGCGACATTGCCGCGCTTGTCGAGACCGAGGCCGGACTGCTCCAGCATCCCCTCGCGCACCGGATGCGCGAAGCCGAGCGCGATGAAGACGAGGTCCGCCTTGATGAGGAACTCGGTGCCGGGAATGGGCTGGCGCTTGGCATCGACGCGGGCGCACTTCACCGCGGTGACGTGGCCCTTCTTGCCTTCGATGGCGAGGGTCGCGGCGGCGAATTCGCGGTCGGCGCCCTCGGCCTGGCTGGTGGAGGTGCGGAACTTGGTCGGCCAATACGGCCACACGGCCAGCTTGTCTTCCTTCAGCGGCGGCACCGCGCGGATGTCGAGCTGGTGAACGGAAAGCGCGCCCTGGCGGAAGGAGGTGCCGACGCAGTCGGACGCCGTGTCGCCACCGCCGATGACCACGACATGCTTGCCGGCGGCGAGGATCGGGGTCTCGCGGCTCACATCCTCACGGCCGATGCGGCGGTTCTGCTGCACCAGATAGGGCATGGCGTAATGCACGCCTTCCAGCTCCTGGCCGGGCAGGCCGGGATTGCGCGGGGATTCCGAGCCGCCGCACATCAGCACCGCGTCATACTGCGCGAGCAGTTCGTCGAGCGGCTTGGTAACGCCGACATTCACCCCGTAATGGAAGGTGACGCCCTCGGCCTCCATCTGCGCCACGCGGCGGTCGATGTAGTGCTTCTCCATCTTGAAGTCCGGGATGCCGTAGCGCAGCAGGCCGCCGGCCTTGGGCTCGCGCTCGAACACATGGACATCGTGGCCGGTGCGGGCGAGCTGCTGGGCGGCCGCAAGACCGGCCGGGCCGGAGCCGACGATGGCGACGGTCTTGCCGGTGCGGGTCGAGGGCGGCTCGGGCTTCACCCAGCCGGCCTTCCACGCCTTGTCGGCGATGGCCTGTTCGACCGTCTTGATGGTGACGGGCACGTCTTCCAGGTTCAGCGTGCAGGCTTCCTCGCAGGGCGCGGGGCAGATGCGGCCGGTGAATTCCGGGAAGTTGTTGGTCGAGTGGAGGTTGCGCGCGGCTTCCTCCCAGTTCCCGTTATAGACGAGGTCGTTCCAGTCCGGGATCTGGTTGTGCACCGGGCAGCCATTCGGCCCATGGCAGAACGGCACGCCGCAATCCATGCAGCGCGAGGCCTGGTTGGCGACTTCCGCATCCGGCAGCGGCAGGGTGAACTCGCGGAAATGGCGAATGCGGTCGGACGCCGGCTGATACTTCGCCTCGCGCCGATCGATCTCGAGAAAGCCCGTAACCTTACCCATTGCGCCCTCTTTCGCGGAGCACCGCCACCCTGGAGGCGTTCTAGCCCCCGGTGCAGATACATCAAACGTGCCAGTTGGAAAATGACGGCGCGGCACACGGCCGCGCCACGACGACGGTCGTGGCCCGTTGTCGGGGCCTTCCCTGCCGCTCCCGCGGGAGGGGGCAGGCGGCTATTCGGCCGCCTGCAGGCCGCGGGCTTTCTCCATCTCGCGCAGCGCCCGCTGATACTCGACCGGCATGACCTTGACGAACTTGGAGCGGTACTCGGTCCAGTTGTCGAGAATGGTCTGCGCCCGCTGCGAGCCCGTGTAGTGCAGGTGCTTGGCGATGAGCTGGTGGAGGCGCTCCTCGTCGTGGTGGCCCATATCCGCCATGATGTCGATGCGGCCCTTGAATTCCAGGTCGCCACCATGGTGGTGCAGGCGTTCCAGCAGGTCTTCCTCTTCCTCGACCGGCTCGAGATCGACCATGGAGAGGTTGCAGCGGTTCTTGAAGCTGCCGTCCTCGTCCAGCACATAGGCCACGCCGCCGGACATGCCGGCCGCGAAATTGCGCCCGGTCTGGCCGATGACGACGACCACGCCGCCGGTCATGTACTCGCACCCATGGTCGCCCGTGCCCTCGACCACCGCGATGGCGCCCGAGTTGCGGACGGCAAAGCGTTCGCCGGCAACGCCGTGGAAGTAGACCTCGCCGGAGGTCGCGCCGTAGAGCACGGTGTTGCCGACGATGATCGAGTTCTCCGGCACGATGCCGGTATTGTCCGCCGGACGCACCACGATGCGCCCGCCCGAGAGGCCCTTGCCGACATAGTCGTTGGCTTCGCCGACCAGCGTCATCGAAACGCCGGTGGCGAGGAAGGCGCCGAAGGCCTGGCCGGCGGTGCCGGTCAGATGGATGTCGATCGTGTCGTCCGGCAGGCCGGTGTCGCCATAGCGCTTGGCCACCTCGCCCGAGAGCATCGCACCGACGGAGCGGTTGATGCTCTTGATCTGGCTGTGGATGACCACCTTCTCCCCGCTCTCCAGCGCCGGCATGGCCTGGTGGATCAGGGTGCGGTCCAGCACGTGCTGGATCGGGTGGTTCTGCCGCTCGGTATGACGGATCGCGACGTCGGGACCGACCTCCGGCTTGGCGAAGACGCGGCTGAAGTCGAGACCCTTGGCCTTCCAGTGCTCGATCGCCTCGCGCTGGTCG
This sequence comes from Ancylobacter sp. WKF20, assembly GCF_029760895.1. Classification (NCBI taxonomy): domain Bacteria; kingdom Pseudomonadati; phylum Pseudomonadota; class Alphaproteobacteria; order Hyphomicrobiales; family Xanthobacteraceae; genus Ancylobacter; species Ancylobacter sp. WKF20. Next base: position 2,474,184 of record NZ_CP121679.1, on the reverse strand, counting down.
AGCCAGTCGGAACGGCCGATCAGCTCGTTGAAGCTGGCGATGCCCATCGAGGCCATGATCTCCCGCACTTCCTCGGCGACGAAGAAGAAGTAGTTGATCACATGCTCCGGCGTGCCCTTGAAGCGCTTGCGCAGGACGGGATCCTGCGTCGCCACGCCCACTGGGCAGGTGTTCAGGTGGCACTTGCGCATCATGATGCAGCCGGCCGCGATGAGCGGGGCGGTGGAGAAGGCGAAGTCATCCGCGCCGAGCAGCGCGCCGATCACCACGTCGCGCCCGGTGCGCAGGCCGCCGTCGACCTGCAGGGCGATGCGCCCGCGCAGATTGTTCAGCACCAGCGTCTGATGCGCCTCGGCGAGGCCCATCTCCCACGGGCTGCCGGCATGCTTGATGGCGGTGAGCGGCGAAGCGCCCGTGCCACCCTCGAAGCCGGAGATGGTGATGTGGTCGGCACGCGCCTTGGCGACGCCGGCCGCGACCGTGCCCACGCCGACCTCGGAAACCAGCTTCACCGAGATGTCGGCTTCCGGGTTGACGTTCTTCAGGTCGTAGATGAGCTGCGCCAGATCCTCGATCGAGTAGATGTCGTGGTGCGGCGGCGGCGAGATGAGGCCGACGCCGGGGGTCGAGTGGCGCACCTTGGCAATCACCGCATCGACCTTGTGGCCGGGCAACTGGCCGCCTTCACCGGGCTTGGCACCCTGCGCCATCTTGATCTGGATCATGTCGGCATTGACGAGATAGTCCGCCGTCACGCCGAAGCGGCCGGAGGCCACCTGCTTGATCGCCGAGCGCATGGAGTCGCCATTGGCCAGCGGCTTGAAGCGCGTGGCTTCCTCGCCGCCCTCGCCGGTGTTCGACTTGCCGCCGATCCGGTTCATGGCGATGGCGAGCGTGGTGTGCGCCTCGCGCGAGATCGAGCCGAAGGACATGGCGCCGGTAACGAAGCGCTTGACGATGTCCACCGCCGGCTCGACATCCTCGAGCGGGATCGGCGCGCGGCCGAGCTCGCCCGCTTCGCGGATGCGGAACAGCGAACGCACGTTCAGCGTCTTGGCGCCGGCCTCGTTCACCAGCTGGGCGAAGTGGCGGTACTTGTCCTGCGCATTGCCGCGCACGGCGTGCTGCAGCACCGCGACCGTCTCCGGATCCCAGGCATGCTCTTCGCCGCGCAGGCGGAAGGCGTAGTCGCCGCCGACATCGAGCGTGGTGCGGTATACCGGCGCGTCGCCAAAGGCGTCGCGATGGCGCATCGCCGTCTCCTCGGCGATCTCGGCGAGACCGATGCCGCCGATCGAGGAGGCGGTGCCGGAGAAGTACTTGGCGATCACCTCGGTGGAGAGGCCAACCGCGTCGAAGATCTGCGCGCCGCAATAGGACTGGTAGGTCGAGATGCCCATCTTGGACATGACCTTGAGCAGACCCTTGTCGATCGACTTGATGTAGCGCTTGACGATCTCGTACTCGTCCACCTCCTCGGGGATGTCGACGCGCATGTCGATCATCGTCTCGAAGGCGAGATAGGGGTTGATCGCCTCGGCGCCGTAGCCGGCCAGACAGGCGAAGTGATGCACTTCGCGCGCCTCACCCGTCTCCACCACGAGACCGACCGAGGTGCGCAGCCCCTTGCGGATCAGGTGGTGGTGCACGCTCGCGGTCGCCAGCAGCGAGGGAATCGGGATCCGGTCCGGCCCGACCAGGCGGTCGGACAGGATGATGATGTTGTAGCCACCATGCACCGCCGCCTCGGCGCGCTCGCACAGGCGCTCGACCGCGTCCTCCATGCCTGCCGCGCCCTTGTCGGACGGGTAGGTGATGTCGAGCGTGCGGGTGTCGAACCGCTCCTCCATGAAGCCGATGGAGCGGATCTTCTCCAGATCACCATTGGTCAGGATGGGCTGGCGCACTTCGAGCCGCTTGCGGCGCGAATTGCCTTCGAGGTCGAAGATGTTCGGCCGCGGCCCGATGAAGGAGACGAGGCTCATCACCAGCTCCTCTCGGATCGGATCGATCGGCGGGTTGGTGACCTGGGCGAAGTTCTGCTTGAAATAGGTGAAGAGCGACTTGGAACGCTTGGACAGCGGCGAGATGGGCGTGTCGGTGCCCATGGAGCCGACCGCCTCCTGCCCGGTGGTCGCCATCGGCGCCATCAGCAGCTTGAGGTCTTCCTGCGTGTAGCCGAAAGCCTGCTGGCGATCGAGCAGCGACACGTCGGTGCGCACCTCGCGCGCCTCGACGGGACGCAGCTCCTCCAGCACGAGCTGGGTGCGCTTCAGCCACTCCTTATAGGGATGCGCCTTGGCGAGGGTGGTCTTCACCTCCTCGTCCGGCACGAGGCGGCCCTCCTCAAGGTCGACCAGCAGCATCTTGCCCGGCTGCAGGCGCCACTTGGTGACGATCTGGTCCTCGGGGAAGGTGAGCACGCCCATTTCCGACGCCAGCACGATCTTGTCGTCGCGGGTGACGAGATAGCGCGCCGGGCGCAGGCCGTTACGGTCGAGCGTCGCGACGATCTGGCGCCCGTCGGTGGCGACGATAGCGGCCGGCCCGTCCCACGGCTCCATCATGGCGGCGTGGTACTCGTAGAAGGCGCGGCGTTCCTCGTTCATCAGCGGGTTGCCGGCCCACGCTTCGGGCACGAGCATCATCGCCGCATGCGGCAGCTCGTAGCCGCCCTGAATGAGGAATTCGAGCGCGTTGTCGAAGCAGGCGGTGTCCGACTGGCCCTCATAGGAGATCGGCCAGAGCTTGGAGATGTCGTTGCCGAACAGCTCGCTGTCGACGGAGGCCTGGCGGGCCGCCATCCAGTTCACGTTGCCGCGCAGCGTGTTGATCTCGCCGTTATGGGCGACCATCCGGTAGGGATGGGCCAGCGACCAGGCCGGGAAGGTGTTGGTCGAGAAGCGCTGGTGAACGAGGGCGACGGCGCTCTCGAACATCGGGTCGTGTAGGTCGGCATAATAGGCGCCGAGCTGGTCGGCGTTGAACATGCCCTTGTAGACGATGGTGCGGCAGGACAGCGACACGACGTAATAGCCGGCCGTGCGCGGGTCCTTGGCGTCATAGACCGCGTTGGAGACGACCTTGCGCAGGATGAACAGCCGGCGCTCGAACTCGTCCTCGCTATGGGTCTGCTCGCCCCGGCCGATGAAGACCTGGATGTGCTTGGGCTCGGTCGGCAGCACGGTGTGGCCGAGCGAGGTGTTGTCGGTAGGCACGTCGCGCCAGCCGAGCAGCACCTGGCCTTCTTCGGCGACCACGCGCTCGAAGGTCTCGCGGACGATCTGCTGGCCTTCCACATCCTGCGGCAGGAAGACATGGCCGACGGCGTACTGGCCGGGCTCGGGCAGGCCGAAGCCGAGCTTGGCCGCTTCCTTGGCGAAGAAGCGATGCGGGATCTGCACCAGCATGCCGGCGCCGTCGCCGGCGCGCGGGTCCGCGCCCACCGCGCCGCGATGTTCGAGGTTCAGGAGGATGCGCAGGCCGTCCTGCACGATCTCGTGCGACTTGCGGCCCTTGATGTCGGCGATGAAGCCGACGCCGCAGGAATCCTTCTCGTTGCGCGGGTCATAGAGACCCTGCGCGACCGGAAGGCCCGGGTCGATGTGGGAAATGGCTTTCGCAGCGGCGCGATCCGTCGCGGCCGGACGAACCGATGCCTCGCTGATCATGCGCGCGGCGACGCCGCCAAGTTCCTCACTCATCCCCGTATCTCCCTTCGGGTCGTGCTTCGGCGTGCCGGATGCTTTCCGTTCCCGCGGGGCGCTCCCCCCGCGAAGATGCTCGCCGTTCTCAAATGACGCGCGTTTCGGCCCGCCCCGCGTCGCATCCTGCGCAGCCGAGCGGCGACCTCATCCCATTATAGGACAGCATAGCTTCCCTATCAATCGCGAAGATGCCAGAATTGCTGTCCGCGCACAAGCGCCGTGACATAGCCGATCCCGGCGATTTTTGCGACTTGTTGCGGAGCAGCCCCCGTCCGACGAAAGGAACGGTAAGGCGACGTGATTCCCGGCGCAATGCTCTTGCCCGTGATCGGGTGCCACTGATCCGCCGGTTTCGGCTGGGTGTGGCGTCTGCGAGCCTCGCGCAAGCCTCGCTGTGGCAGGCTGGCGCGGCGTGCCGTTACCGGGGGCTGGGCGGCTTCGTCCTGCCCTTGCCGTATTCGCGCGCTGTTATGCCGCTTCGGAACGATCCCTTCGGAGGCTTCCATGCCCGCCCTTCCGGCCCGTGTCGCCCGGCTCCGCTCGCGGCACCTGCTCGCGGCTGCCGCTCTCCTCGTCACCGCCGCCCCGGCGGCGGCGCAGTCCTATGATCGGCCTTACGGCCGGCCATATGTGCAGCCCTATATCGACCTGGACCTCAACGCCTACAGCCAGCCGGGCCCCGCCGACTACAATGCGCCGCCCGTCGCCCTGCCGCCGCAGGATGTGGAGCCGATGCTGCGCTCTATGGGCATGAGCAATGTCGGGCGCGTGCGGGCGGGCAGCAACATCTACGCGGTCGATGCCACTGATCCGCGCGGCATGCGCCAGCGCGTGCGCATCGACGCCATGAGCGGACGCATCATCTCGATGATTCCGATCGGGCCGGATGCCAGCGCCACCGGCTATGGCGCACCGCCGCCCGGCAATGGCGGCTGGAACCCGCCGCCGGCCGCACTGAATGTGCCGAGCGGCATGGGCGGCGTGGTCGGCCGCCAAGTCGCCCCGCAAGTGGCGCAACCCCTAGCGCTTCCGGCCCAGCCGCCGCTGCCGCCCACGCGCCAGCCGGAATTCGCCGCCGTTCCGCCGGCCGGGCAGGGGCCCATGGCGCCCTCCGCCGTGCCGCAGGGGCCGGATACGGACGATTCGGTGGACGAGGTCGATACCGGCCCCGGCGCCTATAATCCGCCGTCCTCTCCGCCCCCCACGACCCTACCGGCCAATCCGCCGGCCGCCGCCGCCCCGGCGCCCGCCCAGGCTCCGGCTCCCGCCGTCGCCAATGGTCCGATCCGGGTCATTCCCGGCGTTGCCGTGCCGCCCGGCACTGCGCCATCCGGCGCGGCGGCGGGCGTGGGCACGGGCGTCGGCACGGGCGCGCCTGACGGCTCCGCCGGCACCGCCTCGGTCATCGCCCGCGATGGCGGAGGGACGACGCCGGCGCCGGCGCCCTGATCCCCGTCAAAAACAAAGCGCCCCGGTCTCCCGGGGCGCCGACTTATCGGAAGAGAGCGCGGTCGAGCCGCGCTCGACGTCGCGGAGCGTCACGCCGCCTTGGCGTCGGCGGGCTCGTTCACCTTCGCCTCAAGCACGCGCGGGGTCGCGCTGCTGGCGGCGATCGGGATGCGGCGCGGCTTCATCGCCTCGGGGATTTCCCGCACGAGGTCGACATGGAGCAGGCCATTGGCGAGGCTCGCGCCCCGCACCTCCACATGATCGGCGAGCTGGAAGCGGCGCTCGAAGGCGCGCGCGGCGATGCCCTGATAGAGCACCTCGCCGGGAGCATTGCCCGCGCTCTCGACCTTGCGGTCGCCGCGGATGGCAAGGGTATTTTCCTTCACCTCGATGTCGAGATCCTGATCGGTGAAGCCGGCGACCGCCACGGTGATGCGGTAGGCGTTCTCGCCGGTGCGCTCGATATTATAGGGCGGGTAGGTCGTCGTGCTGTCCACCGTGCCCATCTGGTCGAGCAGGGAGAACAGGCGGTCGAAGCCCACGGTCGAGCGCTGCAGGGGGGTGAAATCAAACGTACGCATAGGCATATCCTCACATTCAAGCGACATGCGATTGATAGGTCCGCTCTCCTGAGCCGGACCCGGTTTGCGTACCGCCATCGGGCCGGTACATCTTCGAGATAGGAAGGCCTTTGGCCGGCGCAAGAGGGGGCGCGCGGGTCGGCGGCCGAAGATGAACGCTGGATGAACGGGGTGCTCCGCCCCGGTTCACGGCTGTTGTTCTAGGTGAGCGAAGGCCCCGGTCGAGAGAGGATGCGCGTGCGCAGGCGATTATCCGCGCGGATCGTGCTTGTGGTCCTGCTCGCCGCCGCGAGCGGGGGGAGCACGCTCGCCCAGGGCTACCCGCCGCCTGGCCCCTATGGCCCGCCTCCCGGTCCGTTCGATCCCTACAACGCACCGCCCGCGCGCGGCGGCGAGGTGGACGACGAGGCGGCGACGCGGATGCTGGCGGCGCGCGGCTTCACCAACATCTCCGTCATCCGCCGTCGGGGGCCGACGCTGCTCATGGAGGCGAACGGGCCGCGCGGGGAACGGGTGCAGCTCATCGTCGATGCCATGTCGGGCGCGATCAACGGCATGAAGGTCATTGGCTTCGGCGACAAGCGCTATTGAACCGGTGATCGCCGCGACTCTCGTGTCCGCTCGTACGGTCGGTTTGTTCCGTCACATGGCTTCGTTATAAGCGCTGCCCAGCGCGCGCGACGTGTGCGCCCGCCTGCTCTCGCCTTCCGGTCTCCCTCGTGCAAGATGCCCGCCTGATGACGCTGTTCAGCACCAAGGACAACCCCGTGCCCGCGGGCGCGCAGACCGGACAGGTCGCCACGGCGGATGGCGTATCGCTGCGCTTCGCCCGCTGGGATCCGGAGGGGCCCGCGCTTGGCACGGTGTGCCTGTTCGCCGGGCGCACCGAGAAGATCGAGAAGTATTTCGAGACGGTGCGCGACCTCATAAAGCGCGGCTTCACGGTCGCCGCGATGGACTGGCGCGGGCAGGGCGGCTCGCAGCGCCTGCTGCGCAACCCGATGAAGGGGCATGTCGAGGACTTCGCGGATTATCAGTACGACCTCGAAGCCTTCATGCGCGAGGTGGTCATCCCGTCCTGTCCGGCGCCGTTCTTCGCGCTCGCCCATTCCATGGGTGCCGCGATTCTTCTCGATTCCGCGCGCGCGGGCGAGCGCATCTTCGACCGCATGTTCCTCGTCGCGCCCATGCTGGAGCTGTCGCTGGTCAAGCATGATGTGGCGGCGCGGCGGCTGGCGCGCGTGCTCACCGGCATTGGCTTTTCGCGCGCCTATGTGCCGCGTGGGCGTCGGGTGCGGCTCAACGAGTTCCATTTCGACGGCAACCGGCTGACCTCGGACCCGGCGCGTTTCGCCCGCAACCTCACCATCACCATGGAGCAGCCGCAGCTCGATGTCGGCCCGCCGACCATTGGCTGGGTGACGGCCGCCTTCGACCTGATGGACCGCTTCGCCGAGCCGCAGACCGCGCGGGCGATCCGTCAGCCGCTGCTGATGGTGGCGGCGGGCGACGACCAGATCGTTTCGACGCCGGCCATTGAGCGTTTCGGCACGCGGCTGATCGCCGGGGCGAGCCTGGTCATTCCCGGCGCGCGGCACGAATTGCTGCAGGAGCGCGACGCCTTCCGCGAGCCGCTGCTCGCCGCCTTCGACGCCTTCATTCCGGGCAGCGCGCGCTAGATCTTTTCCGCGCAGGCGGGACGCCGCTCTCAGCCCTGCTGGAGCACTTTCAGCGCGGCTTCGTGGGTGCGCGGGTCACCGGCCGCGATCACCCGGCCGCTCGACAGGTCATCTGTGCCTTCCCAGCTCGTGACAATGCCGCCCGCGCCGCGAATGACGGGGACAAGCGGCAATATGTCGAACGCCTTGAGGTTGGTCTCGATGACGAGATCGACATGGCCCGCCGCGAGCATGCAATAGGCGTAGCAGTCGCCGCCATAGCGCGGCAGGCGGGCACGCTCCTCCACCGCGCGATAGAGGGCGCGGTCGGCCTCTTCCATCAGCAGCGGCGAGGTGGTGAGCAGGATCGCGTCCTCCAGCGCCGCACAGGGGCGCACGCGCAGGCGCCGCTCCCCGGCCGGGCCGCGATAGCGCGCCGTGGCGCCGTCGCCATAGAAGCGCTCGCCAATGAAGGGCTGGTGCATCATGCCATAGGCTGGCTCGTCCTCACGGCACAGGCCGATCAGCGTGCCCCAGGCGGGCAGGCCGGTGATGAAGGACTTGGTGCCGTCGATCGGGTCGAGCACCCAGACATATTCCGCGTCGAGACCCTCATCGGGGAATTCCTCGCCGCGCACGCCGTGGCTGGGGAAATGGCGGCGGATCAGCGTGCGCATCGCCTGCTCGGCGGCGCGGTCAGCCGCGGTGACCGGATCGAAGGCGCCGCCGCTGTTCTTGTCCTCGACGCCGATGGCGGTGCGGAAGAAGGGCAGGATGGCCTGGCCGGAGACCGTCGCCAGTTCGTGCACGAAAGTCTCGAAATCCACCGCGCCCATGCGCCCCGCTCCCGCTGCCCGCCGGCCGCCCGGCGCTTTCCCGCAACGCATATCGGGCCGCGCCCGGCTCGGCAATTGGCCGGGCGGGGGAGGCATGGGGGTGTGGCAGGGCGCTCTGGGATGATGCGCGTGGAACGCTGAGGTGCGCGCCTCACCTGCTGCGCGCTCAGCGCATGGCTGCCATTCCGACAAGATGAAGGATTGGGCATGCCTATCCGTTGCGCTCGGGCAGTGAAGCTGCCATATTATTGCAGTGCGGTGAGGCGATTGGCGTTGCCCCACCGCCGCCCTCCTTGGGCGTTTCCTCCCTAGACTTGGGCCGCTCCGGCAACGTGAGCGGCCCCTTTCTTTTTATAACCCCTTGAAATCGTTGAATTTTATTTGTCGGCCCAATGAGGGTGCCGAGGGGCTGGGCTTGTGCGTGCGATGCCGTGTGCCGCCGCGCAGTTCCCGCTGCCTACGCTGGGTTGGTCGCTGCCGTCGATGCGCGCACGGGGCGCGATTTGCGTCATTCGCGCTCACGCTCTGGTGAGGTCGGTTTCGTTTCTTTCGTTTGAGCCTTGCTATTTGTGCGATGCACCGGTATATCAACCTCAGTGCCCGGGCGTGATTGGCGTCGCGCCCCGGCCGCCCTTCTTGGGCGTTTCCTCCCTAGACTTGGGCCGCTCCGCTTTCGCGCGAGCGGCCTCTTTCTTTTCAGCCCCTCAAAGCTCACTTACGTGTCCGCTCCCTCGCCGGAGGCGCGCACCTCATTTGCCCGTCATCGGGCACGGTGGCGCTGGGGCGGCGCGTCACTGGTCGCATGAGCGAAGGCGCGGCGCCCGCGCGCGGATTAAGATCGCCGCGCGGGGCTGACCCGGTGCGGGCGCCGAGCGTGGGCTGGTCGCCATTGTAGTGGGAAGGGGCGGCGTAGGGGATGACGCGACTCGGCGTCTCCTGGCTGTCGTGGCCCGAAAGCTCGCCTTGGGCCGAAAACAAGCAAGGCCCGCATCGGGCGTCTCGCGGTTGGCGAGAGGCGGGAAGCGAGCCTTTATGAAGATGTAGCGGTCGCCGGGCGGGCCGTTATCGCGGCAATTTTGTCACACGGCGGAGTTTGCGTATCTGGTATGCCAGAAAGTGGCGGAGGGTGCCTTGATTATTCCGCAATGCACCTACATCTTCCAACTCGTACGCAGCGATTGGCGTCGCTCCGTACTGCCCTCCTTGGGCGTTTCCTCCCTAGACTTGGGCCGCTCTCGCTTCGCGTGGGCGGCCTCTTTCTTTTGTGCCGGGTCGGATGGGTCGCGCCGGCTGTCGCCGATCTTCGTCACATCCGCTTGGCGTTCCCGACACCCTGTCCGGGTGGCTGGTTTTCAGGGCGTTCTGTCCCGGCCGCTTGTCGCGGTCTCGACCCTTTTGGGTGAGGGATGAACTGCCCGGATCCGAGCGTGCAGAATTCGTATAGCTCTCATGTCCAAAATGCAAGGCTGTTATGCGGCCTTTTGCATCACATGATCACATTTTTGTAGTGTTTAGCGTAAGTCTTTGAAGATTCAGCTTATTCCGCCGCCGCCCGGCTCGCCGTCAGCTCCACCTGGGCGATTTTCCCCAGGGCTGCCGCTACCTCGATAAGGTCGGTGCGGACGGTTTCGAAGGCATCGGATGCCCGATAAGTGGGCTCATGCATATAGAGCGCGCGGTTGATCTCGATCTGCACCGCGTGAACGCCCGAGGCCGGGTTGCCGTAATGCTCGGTGATGAAGCCGCCCGCATAGGGCTTGTTGCGCACCACCGAATAGCCCCGCCGGCGCAGCTCATTCTCCAGCACCTCGGCAATCACCGGCGCGCAGCTCGTGCCGTAGCGGTCGCCGATCACCATGTCGATGCGGGAATGGTCCTCGCGCTGGCAGCCGGAGGGCATGGAGTGGCAGTCAACCAGCACCGCCATGCCGAAGCTGCGCTGCAACTGCGTCATGATCTGGCGCAGCGTGCGGTGATAGGGCTTGTAGAGCGTGTCGATGCGGGCGATGGCGTCGTCGATCGGGATGCGCCTTGCATAGATCTCCTGCGCCTCGCCGACGATTCGCGCGATGGTGCCCAGCCCGCCGGAGACGCGCATGGAGCGCGTATTGGCATAGGCCGGCAGGCGCCCCTCGAACATGCGGGGATCGAGCTCATAGGGCTCGCGGTTCACGTCGAGATAGCAGCGCGGGAAATGCGCTCGCATGAACGCCATGCCGAGCTGCGTGACATCGGCGAACAACGCGTCGACCAGCGTGTCCTCCGAGCGGCGCAGCAGCGGCAGATCGAGCCGCGACTGCTCGACGAAGGCGCGCGGATAGACGATGCCGCTATGGGGCGAATTGAACAGGAACGGCAGGGCCGGCTGGGCCGGCATCACGACCTCGAAGGCGGGATCGATGGTTTCGGCAATGACAGCCATCATCTCAAGGACCAGCTCAACCCCGTGTGTCGCCGTGCCGCCCCTCACGGTGATGGCGGTGAGGCCCCAGCGCCTCCAGCGTGCAACAATGCTTCTCTAACATGAGCGTTCCCGGTGCGGAACGAGGAACGCGCCCGCGTGGGCCGCGCGTGAACACGAGCGTGCGAGTCGTGCACAGCCAGCCCTATGATCGCCTTGGCCTGCGCGGGGCTGGGGGAGGTCGCGCGCCTGCCGTTGGCCTGTGGATACGCCCCGCATCCCCTGGCGATTCACGATGTGCTAAGAGCAGAGGGAGTACCGATGAGGCAACAGGCTGCCGGGCGTGCATGCGGGAGAACGCTCCTGCGCCTCCGCCGCGAGTGAACAGGGTGCAAGGGATGCTGAAGATCCTTCTCGCCGAAGACGACAACGATATGCGTCGCTTTCTGGTGAAGGCGCTGGAGAACGCCGGTTACGACGTTGCCTCCTTCGATAATGGCCGCTCGGCCTATGACCGGCTGCGCGAGGAGCCGTTCGAGCTGCTGCTGACCGACATCGTCATGCCGGAGATGGACGGAATCGAGCTGGCGCGCCGCGCGACCGAGCTCGACCCGGACATCAAGGTGATGTTCATCACCGGCTTCGCCGCCGTCGCGCTCAACGCCGACAGCAAGGCGCCGAAGGATGCGAAGGTGCTGTCCAAGCCCTTCCATCTGCGCGATCTCGTCAACGAGGTCGGCAAGATGCTGGCGGCATGATGCTGGCGGCATGATGCTGGCGGCCTGAAACCTGCGGGAGCGGGTGGGGTGAGCGGAACTATCCACATCCCCGCCACGACCGTTTGCAGGACCGCTTGCACAGGCCGGGGCGAATGGATATAGGGAAGCCCCGCTCGCAAGAGACCACGGAATGGGCGCGTAGCTCAGCGGGAGAGCACCTCGTTGACATCGAGGGGGTCACAGGTTCAATCCCTGTCGCGCCCACCATTCCGTAAAACCTCCCCTCCGCGAGACCAAAGGCCCGCCCGGGTGTCCCTTACAGGGCAGGACCTGTTTTCCTTGGTGGCGCGGGCATGATTCCCCTCTGGAAACTGAAGCGCGAGGCGATCCGGCTGGGCCGCAAGGCCAATGCGCTGCCCTGGTATTTCCGTGGGCGCCTGCGCCGCTGGACCTATGATCGCCAGCGCGCCTCCCGCCTCACCGTGACCGAGGGTGCGCAGCCCGCGCGGCCGGAAATGGCGGTGCTGCTGATCTATCAGCCCGCCGGCCTCATCGCCTCGACCTTTCTCACGCTCGACTATTTCGCCGACCACGGCGTCTCCACCGTCGTCGTGTCGAACACCAAGCTGACCCCGGCAGACCGCGCGCGGCTGGCCGCCCGCAGCCATCTCGTCATCGAGCGGCCCAATGTCGGCTACGATTTCGGCGGCTACCGCGAGGGCGTGATGACGCTGCTTGAGCGCGGCGGAAAGCTAGACGCCCTCTATGTCCTCAATGACAGCATCTGGTTTCCGCTTGCCCGCGACAGCGACGCGATGGAGCGCCTGCGCGCCAATGAGGCGGATGTGGTCGGGCTGCTCATGGGCAATGCCGGCAAGCCGTCGCCGGATCATGAGTACATCCAGTCCTATTTCTTCCGCTTCTCCGGCCGGCTGATCGCCCACCCCGACTTCGCCCGCTACTGGCGGGAGATGCCGCTGGTCGACGACAAATATCTGGTCGTCCATCGCTTCGAGCGCTTCGTCTCGCGCCACTTCAAGCAGCGCGGCTTCAAGGTGAGCGCGCTTACCCATTGGAGCGAACTCGCCGACAGCCTCGCCCGGATCGAGGACGAGGCGACGCTGCGGGCGATCTTCACCCATCAGAGCGGCGTCGCGCCCAAGGATTATAACGCCATGGCGGCGCGGCTCGCGGCGGGCGATTCAGCCCGCGCGCTGCGCGACGACCTCGCCCCGCGCGTGGCGAATCACGAGCTTTTCGCCTCCACCGTCCACGCCCATCCGGTGCTGCTGATGGACATGCGGCTCGCCTTCCTCAAGAAGCGCATCGAGGCCCAACATGCGGAGCTGGTGCGTTTCGGGCTGCTGGAGCGGCTCGACCCGGTGATCCAGGCCGAGATCGCCGCCGCCCGGCCGGAGGACAGCGAGCCGGCTGAGTCGGTGTGAGTGCCGGCTATTCCGGCAGGCCTGCCTCCACGAGAATGCCGTTCGATTCGGCCCACCATTTGAAGGCGTTGCTGGCCTCGATGCGGTCCGCGGTCTCGTGCGCGCTCTGCAGCCGGCGGATCATGCCCTCATAGTCGCCCTCGTGAAGCGGATGCGTCTCGGCGAAGAGCAGCGCCGCGTCGAGCGAGGCGATCTCCACCAGCGTGTCGCCATCGCGCAGCGTGAGCGGGGGAATGAGCGCGGAGGAGGGGGCGGCTTCCGTCATGAACTGTCTCCCGGTTGCGCTGGGGCTGACCCAGCGCCGAGCTAATGCGTAGCGCGCATGCCCGTTCCGCCTCCCGCGCTTGACAGGCTGCGTCGGGCCGCCGCTGTCGAAAATCGCGGCGATGAAACTCTTTGCCGATTTCTTCGTTGAGACTGCAATTCCACTTCAACGGGAGGCAGTCATGAACTCGAAGACTATCGCCATCACAGCCGGTGCTGCCGTGCTCGCGGCGGCCTTCATGGTTCCGGTCAGCACGCCGGCCCATGCCACCACCACCACGACCAAGCCGCTGCCGGCGATTGGCAGCTATGAGCAGCGCGATGTGCGCGAACGTGAGCGCGTGCGCCGCCAGCAGGTGCGCCAGAACGCGCATCGCCCGATCTACCAGCCGCTGTTCGGGCCGCTCTATCAGGGCAAGAACTCGCCCGGCCAGCAGGTCAAGCGCGCCTTCGACTGACGCGCGGCGTCCGACAATGACGAACCGGGGGGGGTCCGGGGATCAGGTGCAGCCGGAATTGGCGGGCCTGCCCTCGGGCGCTCCCCAGTCGTTGGAGGGTAAATTATCGTGCGGCGGCTTGAAATATTGCCGCACCATATGAAACCGCGACGGTATGGTCGCGGTCGGGCTGTCATAGTCCAGTATCCAGAAGAAATTATAGTTGTCATCCGGCCAGGTCTTCGGCACCCCGCCGGGCACGCCCTTCACCTGGTCGAGCTTGAGCAACTGGCGCAGTGTCACCTGCTCGCCAGCGAACTCCTTCTCCAGCGCCTCGCTGGCGATGTGGAAATGCTCCCACACCATCACCACCGTGGTGCCGTGCCAGCGCGGATTCTCCAGGAGGTCGGCTACCACCTTGCGATTCTGCGTGTTGATCAGCGCATTGTCGTGCCGGTTGTTATGGATCGGCGTCAGCATCAGCTTGTTGGTGGCGATCTCCATGCCCCAGGCCTTGGCGATCGGCCGCGCGGTCTCCAGCGTGTGCAGGGTGATGGCGAGAATGGCCGCCGGCGGATCCTTGGCGATCAGGCTCATCGGATCGGTGGGCGACAGATACTGATCCGCCAGCGCCTGCGCCCGCTCCTTACCGAGACCGCACAGGCTGGCGGGCGAGAGCTTTTCGCCGTGACGCACGATGACGATGCGCTTGGGCGCCGCGTCGGCGGGCAGGGCGGTTACACCCAGAGCGAGCGCCGCCAGGACCGCCAACCCCGTTTTCATCCATCCACCGCTCATCCTGATCCCCGCTCACGCCCGGCAACGGTGCCAAAATGCCGCTGCCTGCCGGCCCCCGCAAGCATGTGAAGCGGGAACGCATGGGCGTGGGGTGGATTGATAGCGCGTGACGAGGCACGTTATCTGTGCCGACAGGATTTTTCCCCGCCAATGTTGTGCCGAGCAACGTTGCGCCCCGCAACTTGCGCCTTGCCTGGAGTGACCATGCTGCCGCCCGCCTTTGGCCTCGTGCCCCGTTCGCCCGACATGCCTGTCGCCTCCGCCGCGCTTGGCGCGCTGCCGCAATGGGATCTCAGCGACCTCTATCCCGGCATGGAATCGCCCGAGCTGAAAGCCGACCTCGAACGCGCCGACGCTGACTGCACGGCCTTCGAGGAGGCTTATAAGGGCAAGCTCGCCGCCATTCTCGACGGCACCGACGCGGGCGAGCAGATGGCACTGGTCGTCGCCCGCTACGAAGCGATCGAGGATCTGCTCGGCCGGCTCTATTCCTATGCGGGCCTGATCTATTCCGGTGACACCACCGATCCGGTACGCGCCAAGTTCTATGGCGACGTGCAGGAGAAGCTGACCAACGCCTCCACCCATCTGCTGTTCTTCACGCTGGAGCTGAACCGGCTGGATGACGCGAAGATGGAAGCCGCGCTCATTGCTCCCGCCTTCGGCAAGTACCGCCCGTGGATCGAGGATGTGCGGGCGGAAAAGCCCTACCAGCTCGACGACCGCATCGAGCAGCTCTTCCATGAGAAGGGCGTTTCCAGCCGCAGCGCGTGGAACCGGCTGTTCGACGAGACCATCGCGGGCCTGCGTTTCGAGGTGCGCGGCGAGATCCTGCCGCTGGAGCAGACGCTGAACTTCCTCGCCGAAACGGATGAGGAAAAGCGCCGCGATGGCGCGAACGCCCTCGCTAAGGTGTTCCGCGAGAATGTGCGGCTGTTCACCCTTGTCACCAACACGCTGGCCAAGGACAAGGAAATCTCCGACCGCTGGCGCGGCTTCGAGGACATCGCCGACTCCCGCCACCTCGCCAACCGCGTCGAGCGTGAAGTCGTGGACGCGCTGGTCTCCTCCGTCCACGCCGCTTACCCCAAGCTCGCCCACCGCTATTACCGGCTGAAGGCCAAGTGGTTCGGCAAGGACAAGCTGGAATATTGGGACCGCAACGCCCCGCTGCCCAAGGTCGAGACCCGCACCATCGCCTGGGACGAGGCCCGCGACACGGTGCTCGGCGCCTATTCCACCTTCTCCCCGCGCATGGCGGACATCGCCCGCACCTTCTTCGACAAGCGCTGGATCGACGCCGGCGTGCGGCCGGGCAAGGCGACCGGCGCCTTCGCGCACCCGACCGTGCCGTCGGCGCACCCCTATGTGCTCGTGAACTATCTCGGCAAGCCGCGCGACGTGATGACGCTCGCCCATGAGCTTGGCCATGGCGTGCATCAGGTGCTCGCCGCCCCCAATGGCGCGCTGATGGCGCCGACCCCGCTGACGCTGGCCGAGACCGCCTCGGTGTTCGGCGAGATGCTGACCTTCCAGCGCCTGCTCGCCGCCGCCCCCGATGCCCGCGCCCGCAAGGCGATGCTGGCCTCGAAGGTGGAGGACATGATCAACACCGTGGTGCGGCAGATCGCCTTCTACACCTTCGAGCGCCGCATCCACACCGAGCGCAAGAATGGCGAGCTGACCGCCGACCGCATCAGCGAGATCTGGATGGAGGTGCAGAGCGAGAGCCTGGGCGATGCCATCCATCTCGGGCCCGGCTATGAGAATTACTGGGTCTATATCGGCCACTTCATCCATTCGCCGTTCTATGTCTACGCCTATGCGTTCGGCGACTGCCTGGTGAACTCGCTCTACGCGGTTTACGAGAACGCGACGGACGGCTTTGCCGAGCGTTACCTTTCCATGCTGGCGGCCGGTGGCACCAAGCATCATTCGGAGCTCTTGAAGCCCTTCGGCCTCGACGCCCGCGACCCGGCCTTCTGGCAGACCGGCCTCACCCTCATCGAGCGCATGATCGGTGAGCTGGAGGCGATGGAAGACTGAGCCGGGGACGCACGTCCTTCGGCTCTCCTGCCGCCTCATCCCCGGGCGTGACCCGGGGATCCCCCCTGTGGAAGACGCTTAAAGCCGGACCTTCAGGCGGACCGAGCCGATCTGGTTGAGATAGCCGGAGGGGCTGGCCTGCATGTCGTAATTGATGCCGAGGCTGAAATTCTCCGTCACCGGAGAGGCAAGGCCGACGCCGCCGGTGAACAGCCAGCGCGACACGTTCGGGCCAGTGGTGACGAAGGGATCGCCGCCGCCGGCGAAGCTCGCCGTCACCGCGCTCGCCGTGTCCAGCGTGTTGTAGCCGGCCGAGCCGCGGGCGGTGAGGTCGAGGCTGTCCGTCAGCCGGTAGCGCAGCGCCAGCTCGGCACTGAGGATCAGCTCCTGATAGGCGTCGGAATCGACGGAGAGGTCGAGCGGGCCCGCGCCGCTCTCGTCATAGCTGCCGGAACTCACGGTCATGTAATCCAGCCGCACGCCGGGCGTCAGCGTCAGCGCGTCGGAAACCGCATAGGCCTTGTGCAGCCCGGCCCCGAGCCCGAGCACGAGGCTCTGATAGCTCGCCTCCGCGACGCTCCCCATGAAGGCGATGCTGCGGCTGGTCGAGGTGTCCACCACCCCGGCATTGGCGGCGAAGGTGAGGTTGAGGCCGGGGCTCAGCTCATGCGCGCCATAGAGCCCGAACACATAGGACTGAAGGTCGGCGGAGCCTTCCGCGAGGCTCGCCGTATCGATGTCGGTGCTCGCCTCCAGCGAGGTCGAGGCGAAGGCGAACAGTGCCCCGAGGCGCGTCGCCGAGCCGAAGACGCGGTCGGCGCCGGTGGCGAAACCGCCGCCGCTCATCGTGTAGCCGGGCACGCCGTCCACCGCGTTCTGGCGGCCGGCGCCCCCGAGCGGCTGCACCCAGACCTGGCTGTCGGGTGCGGCGTCGACATCGGCGAGCCGGTCGGCCACCACCTGCCCGATCATGCGCTGGGTGTTGGCGGTGGCCTGCGCCGCCGCGCCGGAGAGCACCGGCACGGTCTGGCTCAGCGCCCCCGACAGCGCGCTGCCCGAGAGGTTGTTGAGCACGCTGGTGACCGGCGCCATCGCCCCGATCAGACCGTCCGGTGTGCCCGCCACGGCGTACAGCACCTCGGCGGCACCGATCGCCGAGACGGTCCCGGTCGCCTCCGCCGTTTCCTGATAGGGTCGCACGACCTGCGTGAAGGTGATGTCGCCGGTGAACAGCGCCGAGGAATCATAGGTGCCGAGAAGCATCTGCGCGGTGGAAGGATCGCCCTCGATGCCGCCATAGAGGCTCAGCAACTGGCTGCTGGCGTCGGTGATGTTGAACAGCACGCGCCCCTGCGGGGTGATCGAGCCGAGCAGGGTGAACTGCGTGCCGTCGGGCCTGAGGCCAATGCCCCAGAAATAGCCGCTCTTGTAGCCGGTGATGATGAAGGTGCCCGGCGCGCTGGTGCCGAAGGCATCGGGGCTGACGATCCGCCAGGGCGTCCCCTCGCTCCACGCCCATTGCGGCGAGAGATTGCTCGGCACCGCCTGAGGCGCTGGCGGGGTGAAGGTCGCGGGATCATAGGGCGCCATATTGGCCCAGTGGCTGACCATCGGGTCGCTGCCGATGATCATCTGCATCTCCATGGTCATGACGCCGCCGACCTCCTGCATCACGCCGAGGCCGATCGTGTTCGATCCGCCCGAGGTCGAGGTGAAGACGATGCTCACCTCTCCCGACGGCGTCACCGTCCCCTGCATGGTCAAGGTCGAGGTGCTGATGACCGGGCCGAACGCCAGCGTGCCCGTGCTGATCCCGGTGAACACGCCATTCACCGAGGGGCCGATCGCCCACAGCGTCTGGTCGCCGATCGGCAGCGGGTTGGCGAAATTGTCCGGGGGCGCGGCATAGGCCAGCATCTGCGGCACGGTGACGTACCAGTTCGAGTTGCTGATGACCGGATCCCAGATCGACTGGCCCAAGGCGCCCCCGCTCAGGCTCGTGCTGGCGATCAGCGCCACAACACCCGCCGTAACATGCCTCACCATGAAGCCCCGCCCCTGTCGATCCTGCCCGCGCGAGCGCGATTCCCTTTGCCCCGCACGCGCGCAATTCACTACAGGTGGGCGGATCTCATCAATGACGATTTTTGGACGTAACTGAAGTATCCGGCCTCGTCGCATGGGAAGACCGCCGCGGATGCTTGATAACTCTGCGGCAGATCGCTTGTCCTTGGTGCCGCGTTGCCTCCCGCCGGGCAAGGGAGCGGCTGTCTCGGTCGTCCGGTCATGCTAGGAGGCGAGTGCAGCGCGTGCCGGCGCGCTGCGTCTGCCGGGGGATTTCGCCGTGCCGCACCGACGCTATGCCTGCCTCGTGCTGGGAATGCACCGCAGCGGCACCTCCGCGCTGGCCCATCTGCTCGCCGAGCTGGGTGCGGACCTGCCACTGCGCCTCAACCCGCCGGGCCCGGACAATCCCGAGGGCTATTTCGAGCCGGCTGCCCTCGTCGCCCTTCATGATCGGCTGTTGGCGGCGGGCGGCAGTGCCTGGTTCGATTTCAAGCCCTTTGCGCTGGGCGCCATACCGGCGGAGGCGGCGCGCGCGCTGCTGGCGGAGATGGCGCAGGTGATCGCGGAGGATTACCCCGACGCCCCGCTCGCGCTCATCAAGGATCCCCGCATGTGCCGCTTCGTGCCGCTAGCGCGCGAGGTGCTCGGCGCGCTCGGCCTGGAGGTCGCGGTGGTCCTGGCCCTGCGCCACCCTTCCGAGGTCGCTGCCTCGCTGGCCCGGCGCGATCCGATGTCCGCGACCTATGCCGGCTTCCTCTGGGCCCGCCATGTCATCGCCGCCGAGCGCGACAGCCGCGACCTGCCGCGTGTCACCGTCGCCTATGCCGATATGATGGCGGACTGGCGGGCCACGGCGGCGCGCATCCGGTCGCTGCCCGGCCCGTGGCGCGTGGAGGATCCCGCCGACGCCCCGCTCAAGGCCGAGCTGCGCCATCATCGCGGGCTCGATGCGGTGGAGACCTTCGGCCCACGCCTTGGCCCACGTTTGGAGGCGCTGCATGAGGCGCTCACCGGGCTCGCCGGGGCGGACGATGCCGCCCAGCACGCCCGCATCGACGCCGCCGCCCGTGCGGTAATGGCCATCGCCACCCGCGAGAGCGATCTGCTGGAGGCGGAGTATCTGCACCGGCGGCTCTCCACCCCCAATCCGCTCTGGGCCTCCACGGACCCGGCGGGCGACCGGGCGGCGCTCGCCCTACTGTTCGATGCGCTGCATCGCGCGCCCGCGCCATGAGCGAGCGGGTCGGGATGTTCGTCGCCGGGGTCCAGAAGGCGGGGACGACGAGCCTCGACGCCTATCTGCGCCAGCATCCCGCCCTCGCTCCGCCCTCGGTGAAGGAGACGCATTTCTTCGACGATGAGGCGCTCACCTGGGAAGACCCGCCCTATGAGCGGCTGCATGCGTTCTACCCGCCGGCTAGAGCGGGGGTGATGCGGTTCGAGGCGACGCCGATCAGCAGCTTCTGGCCGCCGGCGCTTGCCCGCATCCGCCGCTACAATCCGGCGGCGCGGATCATCCTGCTGTTGCGCGACCCGATCGAGCGGGCCTGGTCGCACTGGTCGATGGAGGTGCATCGCGGCACCGAGTCGCTGTCCTTCTCCGACGCCATCACGGTCGGGCGCGCGCGGCTCAAAGGCGCGCCGCTGGGGCCGGCCTGGCGCGACCAGTCCTATGTCGAGCGCGGCTTCTATCTCGGGCAGGTGCGGCGCGCGCTTCTGCTGTTCCCCGACACCCAGCTTCTGTTTCTGGAATCGCGGGCGCTGGCGAGTGACCCCGCCGGCACGCTTTCCCGCATCGCCGCCTTTGCCGGGATCGACGCCTTTCCGCCGGTCACCCCCCTGCGCGAGCGCGCCAACCCCTTGCCGCACAGAGCGCCGGAGCCGCGCGATGTCGCCCATCTGCGCGAATTGTACGCGCGGGATGCCCGCGCGGCGGTGGCGCTCGCCGGCATCGACGCCGCCCATTGGCCGACCTTGGCCGCGGGCTGAGAGCTGCGCCTCGGCCGTTGATTGAGCCTGCGTTCAGCCGTCGCGGCGTCCGCTGTTGTCCGCGCCGCGCGCGCCGAGCGGAACGCCCTGCCAGGCTGCCTCGCGCGCGAATGCCTCATAGTAGGACGGGATGAAGTGGAAGGGCGCCGCGCCCCAGCGATGGGCGGCGTCCGCGACCCGCAGCGCCGCCGGAATCTCGATCACCACCGCCTCGGGAAACCGCGCCGCGAAGGCCGCGTGCATGCGGTGCAGAAGCTCATTATGCGCCGCGCGCGAGACGATGCGGCCGGGCAGGATCTCGCACGCATCGGGGAGGGGGCGGGGGCCCTCCGCCGTGAGCGACGTGTCGGCCCAGAGGCAGGCGTGGAGCACGATCCGGCAGGCCGGAATCGTTCCCGTGTCAAAGGCGTGCCGCAGCCGCAGGAGGCCGTCCTCCCACGCCGCCCACGCCTCGTGCGAGAGGCGGGGGACACGGCGCGCCTGCGCCAGCGGCGGCAAATGCATGACCCCGCTGTCGATCAGCTCGAGACTTTCCGTCACCAGCGCTGCGCCGCAGGCGAGCAGGTCGAAGCGTTCGTCGATGAAGTCGAGGTACAGCACGTCCGGCCGGGCCGCCGCGATCTGCGCGACGGTGGTCTTGCCGAGTTCAGCGGTGAGCGAGCGCACGGTGAAGGTCTTGCCCGGCACGCCCGGCGTGATCCGCTCCACCAGGGCCGCCAGCGGATTGGCCGCACCCGCCGGCAGCGAGGCGCTGGCGAGCGAGGTCCGGCCGAGATAGAGCGTTGGGGGCACGCATCCCAACTCCGGCAGTTTCCACGCGTCGCGGGTGACGCAGCTGCCGAGGATAACGCGGCGCCTGTCGCTCATTTCAGGCCGAACGGGTCAGCTCGGCGGCCTGGCGAAAGGTCAGTGCGAACGGGTCCGCGATGCGGGCCCGCAGCGCATCGTCCGCCCGCCAGCGGCGCCGGTGCTCGCGCGGGATGGGTCGGCCGTCGGCATAGTGGCCATAGGCCCACCAGCCCGCCGGCAGGCCGACGGGCGCCTGCGCGGCGAGGGCGTCGGCGTACCAGGCCATCACCTCGGCGAGGGCGCTCGCGGTGCCGCCCTGGCGCTCCAGCATCAGCCGGCCGATGCCGGTGAATTTGGTGAAGTGGAAGAAGCGCAGCGGCACGCCGGCGGCGCGGATCACCCCGTCCGTGCCGATGCTGAGCGGGCGGTTGGCGACGTTCCAGCTCGCGACATTGTAGCCGGGATCGCGCACGATCTGCGTGCCCGGAAAGAACACCGGCACATGGTCGCACCAGCGCTGGTCGGTGAACAGGCCGGCGGGAATATCGTCGATACAGTGGACCTGGAGCCGTTCGTCCCACCACCGGGCGAAGCGGCGCCCCTCATCCCGTCCGCTCACCCCGATGAAGCCGAGATTGTAGATGCCGTGCTTCAGCGCGCCGATCTCATTGTCGAGCACACCGGCTGCCGTGGATTCCGGCACCAGCACATGCGGTGTCAGCAGAACATCGGCGGTGTCGAGTTGCTCGGCGAGCGCGGTCAGCGGGGCGAAGACAGCGATGTCGGGATCGAGATAGAGCACCCTGTCGGCACCCTGATCCAGCATATGGCGGAGCATCGCGCCCTTCACCGCGGTGCAGGCTTCCACCACATCATGGCCGAACAGCCAGCCGCGCATGTCGGCGATGGGGAGCGCTTCCGCCGGCACGATATGGTCGAACGCCGCCGTGAGCGGGTCGAGCGCGAACCCTTCCGGCGGGCGGTCGACGAGGCACAGCCAGATCACCCAGTCGGGATGCTGCCGGCGCAGGCTGTGGGCCAGCACCAGCGCCCGGTCGGCATAGGCGAGCGAGGCCGAGGTGAAGCAGTGGACGGTGCTGGCGGCCATGTGCGCGTCACCCATGGCGGGAGAGCGTCCGCATGCGCGCCTCGACCCGGCGGGCGAGCAGCCATTCCGCGCTCGCCCCGCCAAAAGCCAGCATGTGGCGCGCGCGGGACGCCTGCGCCAGCACCTCCTGCAGGCGCTCCTCGACGAACAGTGCCTCGAGTTCCTGCTCATTCATCAGCGTCAGCCCCTGCGCGGGCGCGTTGGCGGCGATGGCATGGGGCACGTTGCCGGCCTGCGCGTGCGTCACCACGAAGGCGCCAGCGGCCAGCGCCTCATGGGTGGTGAAGGAGAAGGTCTCGTGGCAGAGCGACCAGTTGATCACCACGTCGACCTGCTGCGCCAGCAGCGCGTCGATCATGGCGGTGGGGTGGTCCGGGCTCACCTGCACCGGCACGCACCGCACCGCCGGACTGGCGGGCAGGGCGGCGTCGATGCCGAGCTGAAGGAATTCGTAGCGCCCTGTGTCCGCGACACGCTCCGCCAGCGCGGCGAAGACCGGCCAGCCCTTATGCGAGGCGCGCGCGCCGAGATAGGCGACGCGCAGCGGCGTTCCGGTGCGGCGCGGGCCGGGCGCGGGCAGCGCGACGAGGCGGGCCGGCGGCAGCACGGCGGTGCCCGTCACCGGCCAATCGGTCCGGCTTTCCCAGAAGGCGAGCGCGGACGCCGAGGGCGCGAGCGCCACCGGCCGGAGCGCCGCGAAGAAGGCCGCGACGCGGGCGAGATGCTCGGGACGCGCGGCGCCATGGGCGCAGACCGTACAGGCGGCCGAGTCCACTGCCGGCCCGCCGCAAAAGGCGATGTCGTTGCGCAGCAACATGGGCTGGTCGCACAGCGTGCCGAAATCGTGCAGCCAGAACAGCCGCTCCGGTGCCTGCGTCGCCTCGATCAGCGCCTGAACCTGCTCCGGCGCATGGCCGGCGAGGTGGTGGACCAGCCCCGCCATCACCGCCTTCTGCCGCCCGAGTTCGCGGCAGGCGTCGAGCAGCGCGTCGAGGCGCACGAGGCCGAGATGCGTGCCGTCGATGCGGACCGAATAGCACGCCGCCGGATCCACAGCGGCGAGACCGGGGGTGGCCTGCGCCGGTGCGAGGTGCAGATAGCCCACCCCCTCGGCGGCGAAGGCCCGCTGTTCGGCGGCGATGACATTCTGCACCCCGCCGCAATGGGCGGCGTAGTCGTCATGGCTGAAGGCGATGACCAGCGGCACCTGCGGCAGACCCGCCGCCAGTGCCCTGGCCGACAGGGTCGGCGCCACGATGGCGGGTGCGGGGGGCGCCACGCGCCGCGCCCAGGCTGCGCGCAGGGGCGCCTGCCATGGCGGGAGGGGGAGCGCCGGGAGAGGTTCCCCCGGTTCGGCCGGCCCGCGCGGGGCCGGCGCGGCGGTGGCCGGACGGCGGGGCCGGGCGCGGCGGCGCGGGCGCTCATAGGCGGCGAGATGATCCTCGATCACCGCCACCGGAACCGGCGCGTCCGCCGGCACCAGTGCCCGCCAGTTCACCGCCTCCGGCAGGCGCTCGGGGTTCTTCAGCACCAGCTCGGTCTTCAGGAAGGGAAAGCCGCAGCGGCGTATCAGCACGCCGGCGAAGTGGTGCACCGGGTTGAGCGGCAGGTCGAGCAATTGCCGGCGCAGGGTGAACTGTCCGCCCGGCCCGGCCGCCAGCGCCCGGTTGCCCGGCAGCACCGCCAGCAGCGCCGCGATGTCGGTCTCGGATTGGAGCACGGCGTTCTCGATATCGTCATAGCCCCAGACCGAGGCGACGCGGTGGCCGAGATCGCGCATGTGCTCGCTGAGGCCGACCTCGAAGCGCTCGATGACGGTGCG
Source organism: Ancylobacter sp. WKF20 (assembly GCF_029760895.1). NCBI lineage: Bacteria > Pseudomonadati > Pseudomonadota > Alphaproteobacteria > Hyphomicrobiales > Xanthobacteraceae > Ancylobacter > Ancylobacter sp. WKF20. The sequence continues at coordinate 2,450,068 of NZ_CP121679.1, read as the reverse complement.
CTTGTTGGCGGTGAGCCGCCGGGTGTGCAGGAAGTCGGCGACGTCGTCGATCGCCGCCTCGCCGCGCGCCAGCAGGAAATAGGATTGCAGGTGCGGGGCGTATTGCACGCTGTCGGTCAGGCCGAACAGCCCGTCCCCACCGGCGCGCAGGCGCTCCATCATGTCGTCGAGCGGGCGGAGCGGGCCGAGCACGGAATCGTTGACCAGCAGCAGCTCGTCCGCCCCGTCGAGAAGCTCCGGCCGCAGCGCCAGCGCGTCGCTCCAGGCGCCGAAATCCAGCCCGAAATTGCGCCGGTGGAGGATCAGCTCGACATGCTCTGCAATGGCCGCGCGGTCGGTGGCGTCGAGGCGCGGCGCGCTGGAGATGAACACGATGCGGAAGCCGAGGCCGGCATAGGCGCGCAGCTGGCGCACCACCATGTCGCTGATGCCGGAATGCGGCGCGAAATGCGCGTAGAGCGCGACCGCCCCGCCGCCGCCGGGAGCCGCGCCCGGATACTGCGCCAGCAGCCGGGAGGCCGCGCCACCCCAGTTCTCGCGCATGTCGGTGATCGCCAGTCGCGCCACGGTGCCGAGCCGCAGCAGGCGCGTCGCCAGCTTGGTGAGCGGCGCCAGAAGCCGCCGCAGCCGCCGCTTGCGCCGGGGCGGGCGCCGCAGGCGAAAGGGCTTGTCGCTGAGATCGCTGAGGCCGGAAACCGGCGTCGCGTGAGCGTCCTCCACGGTGGAGGCGGGGGGTAAGGGTATATCGCTCATCGTCGTCCAGGCGTCGGCAGGCTGAAAGGATGTCTGGCGCGGATCGGCCCGTCCGCGACAATCACGCGGGCGCCACTACCGACGTAGGGCCATCATGCGTCACTTATCTAACCGCAGGCGACTCCCCTGCACATCCCGAAAGTGCGTTTAGGCCACAAAGAGCTGAGGTTGCCGTGGCCACCTAGCCGCGCCGTCCATGCCCGCCGGGCAGGCGCACGCCGGGGGCGGGGCGCTCGATGAGCACTTCGCGGCGGAAGCGCACGAGCCGGGCGGGGCGCCCGCCCGTCTCGGCGGTGGTCTCGCCGGTTTCCTCGACGAGGCGCTGCTGCTCGATCAGCCGGCGGAAATTCTGCTTGTGCAGCCGCACGCCCGAGAGCGCCTCGACCGTGCGCTGGAGCTGCAGCAGGGTGAAGCTCGGCGGCATCAGCTCGAACACCACCGGGCGGTATTTGATCTTGCCGCGCAGCCGGGCGATGGCGAGCGCCAGCATGCGCCGGTGGTCCTCGCGCATCTCCGCGCCCGAGGAGCCCGGCGCCACGCGGTCGGAGCCGCGCTCGCGCAGCGCCTCGGCCACCAGCCCGGCCTCATAGAGCAGCTCATAGCGTTCGAGCACGCGCTCCTCGTTCCAGCCGGAATCGCCGCCGAAGCACAGCGTCACCCGTTCGACCCGCGTCTCCGCCATGCGCGGATTGGTCGCCGAGGCCGCCCAGGCGCGCAGGCCCGGAATCAGCGCGTCGAGCAAAGCCGGGCGGCCGTCCCGCCAGTCTTCCCACGGGAAATAGCGGTACCAGCTCTCCCACGCCGCATCGGCGTCGCCGGCCGGGCGGGCCTCGCGCACCAAAGCGAGATAGGCCAGCGAGAGGGCGCGCGCGCCGTCCTCGCCTCGGTCGCGGTCGCCGAAGGTGTAGAGCTGCTCGACATAGCCGAGTTCCTGCAGCGTCTGCCGCTCCACCCAGCTGCGCAGGCCGATTTCCAGCGTGCGGTGGCCGCGCTCCAGCGGGCCCGACGGCAGACCCTCGCGGCCATTGGCATGGCGGATGGCGAGCACTTTCGGGTCATCCCCCGTCACCGCCACGATGACCGCCGACAGGCCGATGGCGAGCCCCGGTTCCGGCATGCCTTCAGAAGCGGGGGAGGGGGCGGGCGTCATCGGGCTCCACGACGGCAAGGCTGGCGTGCGAATGGCGGTGTCGCGCTGATAGCATGGTTGCGCGCCCGGCGCTGCGATGGCAATCCGGCTTGAGACGAACCCTGAGCATGCGCGAGGTGGATGATGAGCAAGGTGACGCTTCCCGACGGTGAAAAGGTGCCCACCCTCGGCATCGGCACGTGGATGATGGGCGAGCGCGCAGCAGTGCGGAAGGAAGAGGCCGAATCGGTCCGCCTCGGCGTCGAGCTCGGTCTGAAGCTGGTCGACACCGCCGAAATGTATGGCGAGGGCGCCTGCGAGAGCTTCCTCGGCGATGCGTTGGACGGCTTGCGCGACAAGGTGTTCCTGGTCAGCAAGGTCTACCCGCACAATGCCAGCCGCGCCGGGGTCATCGCCGCCTGCGAGCGCAGCCTGAAGCGGCTGAAGACCGACCGGCTCGATCTCTATCTCCTGCACTGGCGCGGCGGCGTGCCGCTGGAGGAGACCATCATCGGCTTCGAGCACCTCAAGAGCACCGGCAAGATCCGCCATTGGGGCGTGTCGAATTTCGACACGGACGACATGATCGAGCTGGAGGAGACGCCGGGCGGGGAGGCCTGCGCCGTCAATCAGGTGCTGTACAACCTCACCCGGCGCGGGCCGGAATGGGATCTGCTGCCATGGCTCCAGCAGCACGAAATGCCGCTGATGGCCTATAGCCCGATCGAGCAGGGGCGGATCAAAACCGCCGGCGTGCTCACCGAGATCGCCGCCAAGCACAACGCCAAGCCGTTCCAGATCGCGCTCGCCTGGGCGCTGCGCTTCCCCGGCAATATCGTGATCCCCAAGGCGTCCCGCCCCGCCCATATGCGCGAGAATGCCGGCGCCCGCGACATCCGCCTCGACGCGGACGACCTCGCCGCGCTCGACAAGGCCTTCCCGCCGCCGAGCCGCAAGCGCTCGCTGGAGATGCTGTGACGGCGCGCCGTCAGGCGGCAGCCCGGCGGGGCGTCTCGGCGGCCAGATAGAAGCCGACCGCGCCGATCACCAGCGCTCCGCCCATCATCTGGGCGGGGCCAACCGCCTCGCCGAAGGCCAGCCACACCCAGAGCGGGCTCAGCACGATGTCCAGCAGCAGGACGAGGCTCGCCTCGCCGGAGCGGATGAAGCGGCCGCCCATCAGGGTGATGACATTGGCGAGGCCGGTGGTGAGCACGCCGAGCATGGCGCAGGCCATCAGCGCATGGCCGGAAGGCAGCGTGGCCGGGACGAAGGGAAGCGCGGCGAGCGCCGCCACCAGCGCGGAGGCTAGGCTCACCAGGGTGAGATCGAGGCCGGGATGCTTGCGCATCAGCACCAGCAGGCCGCCCCAGCACAGCACCATCGCCAGCGTCATGACGATGCCGGCCATGTCCGTCGGCGTCACGCCCGCCCCGGCGGTGATGACGACGCCGAGCCCCGCCAATGCCGCCGCGCCGCCGAAGCGGCGGGTCAGCGGCTCGCGCATCGCGAGATAAGCCAGCGCCGCGGCGACGAAGGGCATGATGGCGCCGACCGTCATCACGGTCGCCACCGTGGTGAGCTGCAGGGCGAGGATATAGGTCACGTTGCCGGCGACGCCGAGAAACACCGCGAACAGGCCGAGCGGGGTGATGAGGCTGCGCAGGGCGGCCCGCCGGTTCCGGCCGGTCAGCAGCCAGAAGGGCAGCAGCGCCAGCGCCGCGAAGAGCGAGCGCCACAGCACGATCGACCAGGAATCGAGCTGTGCCAGCCGCACGAAATAGCCCGCCGTGCTCCACAGCACCGCGCCGACGAGCACCAGCGCGAAGCCACCGGCGCGCGAGCGCAGCAGGGACGGCGCGGGCGGAGGGGCGACGCACGGCTCAACGCTCGACATGGGGTGGCCTCGACGGTTGCGGTTTCACTCTGAATAGGACAAAGTAGACCAGTCGTCTAGTGAGGAGGGCGCGAAATGTCGACGCGCGAAAAAATCGTCGCCGCTGGCCGCCGGGCGATGCTGGAGCAGGGCTATGAGGGCACCGGGCTCGGCCCGCTTCTGGCCTCCATCGCCGTGCCCAAGGGCTCGTTCTATCATTTCTTCCCGAGCAAGGAGGCCTTCGCGAGCGCCGTGCTCGAGGCCTATGCCGGGCAATACCGCACCCAGCGGCGCACGCTGTTCGCCGACGCGGCGCTGACCCCGCTCGCCCGTATCGAGCGGCATCTGGAAAAGCTCGTCGAGGACACGATGGCGGAGGGCGATGTCGCCGGTTGCCTCTATGGCGTTCTCGCACTGGCCGCACCCGGGCTCGGCGATGACCTCAAGGCGAAGCTCACCGACGTCTTCGGTAGCTGGCAGGCGGATCTTGCCGCCCTCATTGTCGAGGCGCAGCAGGCGGGCGAGGTCGATTCCGGGCTCGATGCGACGGAGGTCGCCGCCTACATCATCGACCTCTATGAGGGCGCGGTGCTGCGCGCGCGGGCGGGCGACGGCGGGGCTTTCGACCGCCTCGTCCGTTTCGCCCTGGCGACGCTAAAGGGGCGGGCGGGGTGAGCGCACAACCGGCGGCGTATCGACAGGAGGCGTATCGACAGCAGGCCTTGCCGGTTCCATAAGGCGGCGCGAGACCCTTTCGCCGCCAGCCGGACAAGCCCCGTGCCGCAGCCGCCGTCCATCCTGCTCGATCACGTCACCCTCACCCGCGGCGGGCGGGTGGTGCTCGACGATGTGTCGCTGGCGCTGTCCGAGCGGCGGATCGGGCTCATAGGCACCAATGGCTCCGGCAAGAGCTCGCTGGTGCGCCTGTTCAACGGGCTGCTGACGCCCGACAAAGGCCGCGTCACCGTCCACGGCATCGACGCCGCCGAGAGCCCGGCCGAGCTGCCGCGCAAAGTCGGTTTCATCTTCCAGAACCCGGACCACCAGATCATCTTCCCGACGGTCGCCGAGGAGATCGCCTTCAGCCTCGAACAGGCCGGCCGCTCGCGGCGCGAGGCGCGCGACGGGGCGGTGCCGGCGCTTGCCTGCTTCGGCCGGGAGGGCTGGGCCGAGCGGCCGGTCCATGCTTTGTCGGAAGGCGAGAAGCAGCTTTTGTGCATCATCGCCGTGCTGGTGATGGAGCCGGCGGTGATCGTGTTCGACGAACCCTTTTCCAGCCTCGATTTGCCCACCCGGCGGCGGCTGGAAGCGCTCATCGCCACCCTGCCGCAACAGGTGATCCTCGTGGCGCATGAACTCGACGCCTTCAGCGGTTACGACCGGCTGCTCTGGCTGGACGAGGGCCGCGTGCGCATGGACGGCCCGCCCACCGAGGTGCTCGCCGCCTACCGCGCTTTTGCCGAGGCGCAGGCGTGAGCGCGCCTGCTCCGCGTGTCCCGCAGAGGCGATGCGCGCGCCGTCCGTGTCCCGGACAAGCTGCACAAGGTGCAGCGCCGATCCGGGATCCAGGAGAGAATCCGCCGCAGGCGGCTAGATCTTGTGTGACACGAATCAGAGGCTTCGCCGACTCTCCCCTGGGTCCCGGCTCGGCGCTCCGCCTCCGGCGTCGCTGGGCCGGGACACGGGAGGCGCAGGCGTGATCTCGCTTTATCTGGCGGAGCGTACCTGGCTGCACGCCGTCCCCGCCGGCTGGAAACTCGCGGCGCTGGCGCTCATCAGCCTGCTCATTGCGCCGCTGGAAAACGTGGCCGTCATGGGCGCGCTCATCCTCGCCGTGCTCGCGCTCTATGCCTCGCTGGGGAAGGCGGCGCTGCGCCAGCTCCTGATGCTGCGCGCCATGTGTCCGCTCTTCGCGATCCTGCTGCTGTTTCACGCCTGGAATGGCGACATCGCCACCGGCCTTGCCGTGCTCGCGCGGCTCATTGCCATGATCCTGCTCGCCAATGCGGTGACTATGACCACGCGCATGGACGCGATGATGGATGCGGTCGAGCCGCTCCTGCGCCCGCTCGCCTGGGTTGGCCTGTCGCCGCGCGCGCTGGCGCTGATGGTGGCGATGATGATCCGATTCATCCCGCTGCTTTTCGCCCTGTGGGAAGCGCTGAACGAGAGCTATCGTGCCCGCACCGGCAAGCGCGGCGGCTGGCGTCTGCTGGCGCCGTTCTGTATCCAGACGCTCCGCCTGTCCCATCATACCGCCGAGGCGCTGAGCGCGCGTGGCGGCGCCCCGAGAGGAACCCGCCGATGAAGGATCGCTCGCTCGTCCAGATCGCCCTCTATGCCGCGATCTTCGCCGTGCTCGGCCTGCTGCCCAAATTCGACATTCCGCTCGCCGGCGGCGTGCCGATCACCGCGCAGAGCATGGGCGCGATGCTGGCGGGCGTGATGCTCGGGGCCTGGCGCGGCGGCGCGGCGATGGCGCTGATGCTGTTCGTGGTGGCTCTCGGCGCGCCCATCCTCGCCGGCGGGCGCGGCGGGCTCGGCGTGTTCTTCGGCCCCTCGGTCGGCTTCCTCTTCGGTTGGGTGGCGGCGGCCATCGTCGCCGGCGCGATCATGCAGGCGCTGCGCAAGGCGCCAGTGTTCCCGGCGGCGCTGGTCGCCTCGGTCATTGGCGGCATCGTCGTGCTCTATGCCTTCGGCATTGTCGGCATGGCCATGAAGACCCAGCTTTCCCTGCTCGACGCCACCAAGGCCTGCCTCATCTTCATTCCCGGCGACGCCATCAAGGCGGTGCTGACCGCGCTGGTCGCGCAGACCGTGGCGCGGGGCCTGCCGGAGGCGCTGCTCTCGCGCAACGCCTGATGGAAAGCACCATCGGCGCGGATCTCGCCGCGCTCGCCGCACGTGCGCCGGAGCGTGTCGCGCTGGTGTGCGAGGACGAACGCCTCACCCGCGCCGCCTTCGCCGCCCGCGTGGATCGCCTCGCCGGCTTTCTCGACGCCCGCACCGCGCCGGGCGCGTGCATCGCGCTCGCCATGGGCAATGATCCCGCGCTGGTGGAGCTGTTCTTCGCCTGCGCGGTGAGCGGGCGGCAGGCGCTGGTCTATGATCCCGGCTGGCCGGCGCAGACCCGCGCCGCGATCGACGCCGCGCTCGCACCGGCGCTGATGCTCGACGCCGCCCCGGCCTTTGACGACACGCCCGGCCCCCCGCCCGCGCCGCCGACACCTGACACGCCCTTCTATGTCGGTTTCACCTCCGGCTCGACCGGCATCCCGAAGGGGTATCGGCGCAGCCACCGCAGCTGGATCGACAGCTTCACCGTCACGGCGGTCGAGTTCGGCCTCACGTCCGACGATGTGGTGATGGCGCCCGGCGGCCTTGCCGCCTCGCTGCACCTTTATGGCGTCGTCCATGCGCTGCATGTCGGCGCGCGGGCGGTGATGATGCGCGCCTTCCACCCCCGCCGCGCCTTGCGTCTCATCGCGCGGGAAGCGGTGAGCGTCATCTATCTCACCCCCACCCAATTGCAGATGCTGGTGGAGGCGGGGCAGGGCGCCATTTACCCCAGCGTGCGGCTGATCCTCATTTCCGGTGCCAAATGGCGGGCGGACACCCGCGCGGCGGTGGAGCGCCTGTTCCCCGGTGCGGCCATCGGCGAATTCTACGGCGCCTCCGAACTCTCCTTCGTCACCATCGCCCATCCGAATGAGCCCGTGCCGCCCGGCTCGGTCGGCCGCGCCGCCCATGGCGTCACCCTCTCCATCCGCGACGCGCAGGGGCGCGAGCTGTCGGCGGGGGAGGCCGGCGCGATCTGGGTCGGCTCGACGCTGCTGTTCGATGGCTATGCCTGCGGCGGCAGCGATGAACTCGGCCGCACGGAGGGCTTCATGAGCGTCGGCGACCATGGACGGCTGGACGCGGCCGGCTTCCTCTATCTGCATGGCCGGGAAAAGCGGATGCTGGTCACCGCCGGGCTCAATGTCTACCCGGAGGAGGTGGAGGCGGTGCTGACACGCCTGCCCGGCATTGAGGAGGCGGCGGTGTTTGGCCTGGCCGACGATCTGCGCGGCGTCGAACTCGTCGCCGTGTTGCGGGGGGACTTTCCGCAGAGCGGGCCGGATGCTCCCGCCCTGCGCGCCGCCTGCCGCGCCTTTCTCCCCGCCGCCAAGATTCCCCGCCGCTTCCTCGCGCTCGCCGACTGGCCGCGCACCTCTGGCGGCAAGGCGGACCTTAGGGCGCTGGAGGCGCTGGCGCGCGAGAGGCTGTCCCACGCGAGGCTGGGTCGATGAGCGGCGCGTATGTCCTCGCCGCCCGCCGCACGGCGGTGGCGCCCCGGCGCGGAGCGTTCAACGCCATCGAGGCGCATGACCTTGCCGCCCCGGTGCTGCGCGCGTGCCTTCAGGACGCTGGCATCCCGCCCGAGGCCGTCGGCCATGTCATCCTCGGCAATGCGCTGTCCGGCGGTGGCAATGTCGCGCGCCTTTCAGCGCTGGCGGCGGGCATCCCGGCGCATGTGCCGGCCTTGACCCTCGACACGCAATGCTGCTCCGGGCTCGACGCCATCGCGCTCGGCGCGCGCCTCGTCGCGAGTGGCGCAGCGGAAATCGTGCTGGCCGGCGGGGTGGAAAGCTGGAGCCGCGCGCCGCTGCGCGCCCGGCGCCCGCGTGAGGCGGGTGAGGCGCCGGCCTTTTATGAGCGCCCGCCCTTCAGCCCCTTCCCGGATGCCGACCCGGACATGCTGGAAGCGATGGCCGCGCTCGCTGTCGAACGGGGCTATACCCGCGCCGTCCAGCACGGGCTGGCGGTGGACAGCCACGCCAAGGCGCGCGCGGCCCGCGACCGCATGGCGGCGGAAATCGTGGCCATGGCCGGGCTCGCCCACGACGCCTTCACCCGCGACCTCACCCACCGCCTCGCCGCCCGCGCCCCTCTCGTCGCCGGGGAGGGCGCCTGCGCGCTCGACGCCACCACCGTCGCGGTGGAGGCGGATGCGGCCGCCGGCGTTCTGATCGTCTCCGCCAAGGTGAAGGAGCGCCTTGGCCTTCCCTCCTGCATCGTCGCGGCGGCCGCGTCGGCGGGCGGCGTGCCCGAGCGGCCCTATGATGCGCTGGTGCCGGCGGTGCGGGCGGTGCTCGATCAGGCGGGAAGCGCACTCGACGCGCTCGCCGTGCTCGAACTGATGGAAGCCTCCGCGCCGCAGCTTCTGGAGAACCGGCGCCAACTCGATCTGCGGGACGACCCGCTCAACCGGGGCGGCGGGGCGCTGGCGCGGGGCCATCCCGTGGGCGCGTCCGGCGCCATCCTCGCGGTGCGGCTGTTCCATGAACTGGCGCGGGAGACGCCGGGGGCTCTGGGCCTTGCCGCCATCGCCGCCGCGGGCGGTCTTGGCAGCGCGCTGATGCTGCAGCGCAGCTAAGCCTTTGTTTGCGTGCGGCCTCCGGTTGTGCAGGATTGCTGACTGGAATCATTCTCTCGGACGTCGCGCCGGCGCGGGGGCAGGAGCGGACCTACGGGAATGGCGGACGCACCGGAATGAACGCGATCTCATCACGCCAGCAGGATATTCTGATGCTGGCGCGGGCGCAGGGGCGCGTCAGCGTCGAGGATCTGTCGTCGCGCTTCGACGTGTCGCCGCAGACCATCCGCAAGGACCTCAACGATCTCTGCGTGCGCCGGCTGATGTCGCGCGTGCATGGCGGGGCGGTCGTCGCCTCGGGCGTCGAGAACCTCGCCTATGAGGCCCGCCGCGCCATGGCGCAGGGCGCCAAGCGCGCCATCGCCGAGGCCGCCGCCGACATGGTGCCGAACCGCGCCTCGCTGTTCATCAATATCGGCACGACGACGGAAGAGGTCGCCCGCGCGCTCGGCGACCATGAAGACCTTCTGGTCATCACCAACAACCTCAATGTCGCGACGCTGCTCTACCGCCACCCGAAGATCGAGCTGATCATGGCCGGCGGCCCGGTACGCCATGCCGACGGCGCGGTGATCGGCTCGGCGGCGGTGGATTTCGTCCGCCAGTTCCGCGTCGACTATGCGGTGATCGGCGCCTCCGCTATCGAGGAGGACGGCACGCTGCTCGATTTCGACTACCGCGAGGTGCAGGTCGCCCGCGCCATTATCGACAATGCCCGACAGGTCATTCTGGTGGCCGACCGCTCCAAGCTCGAGCGCACCGCCCCGGTGCGCATCGGCGCCATGGCGGAGATCGACACCTTCGTGACCGACGTCGTCTCCTCTCCCTCGCTGCGCGACGTCTGCGCCCGTGACGCGGTCGAACTGATCGAAGTCGGCTCGCGCGACGAGGACGGGTTTTAGGTTCCTACCCCTCCACCGGCGCGAAGGCGTCGACGTCGAACATGCCGTGGTCGGTGATCTTCAGATGCGGGATCACCGGCAGCGGCAGGAAGGCCACTTGGAGGAACGGCTCGGCCAGCACGACGCCGAGCGCCTTGGCGGCGGCGCGCAGCGGGATGAGGGCGTCATGCACCTCCTCGAAGGAGCCCGCCGACATGAGGCCGGCGACGGGGAGCGCCAGTTCGGCGGTGACCTTTCCGCCTTCCGCCACCACGAAGCCGCCCTTGATGGCGATGAGCCGGTTGACCGCCACCGCCATATCCGCCTCATCCGCGCCGACGACGCAGATATTGTGGCTGTCATGGCCGACCGAGGAAGCAATGGCGCCGCGCTTCATGCCGAAGCCATGGACGAAGCCGCGGCCGATATTGTCGTTCTTGCCGTGGCGGGCGACGACGCAGACCTTCACCGCGTCCTTGGCGAAATCGACCTGCTTCTCGCCGTCGATCACCGGCAGGTCGAAGGTGAGATCCTCGGTGATGATGCGGCCGGGCACCACGCCCATCACCCGCGTCGCCGGCGCGGTGGCGGGGATGCGGAAATCGGCCGCCGTCACCTGCCGCGCCTTCATCGAATCGAGCCCGACCGGCTCCACCGCGCCGCGCGTGGCGAACAGCGCCTCGCTCACCAGCCGCCCGGCAGAGATGACCTGACGCACCGAGCACGCTTCGAGATCATCCAGCAGCACGATGTCGGCCCGGCGCCCCGGCGCGATGAGGCCGCGATCGGTCAGGCCGAAAGCGTTGGCCGCCGACCAGCTCGCCACGCGGTAGACATGGTGCAGCGGCGCGCCGCGCGCGATGGCGGTGCGGATCATGTAGTCGAGATGGCCTTCCTCGGCGATGTCGAGCGGGTTGCGGTCGTCGGTGCAGAAGGCGAGGAAGGCGGAGGTGTCGGCGGTGATCAGCGGGATCAGCGCGTGAAGGTCCTTGGAGACCGACCCCTCGCGGATCAGCACCGTCATGCCCTTCATCAGCTTCTCGCGGGCTTCCGCCAGCGCGGTCGCCTCATGCTCGGTGCGGATGCCGGCGGCGATGTAGCCATTGAGGTCGCGGCCCCCCAGCAGCGGCGCGTGGCCGTCGATCCGCCCGTCGGAGAAGGCGGAGAGCTTGGCGAGGACGCCGGCATCCTTGAACAGCACGCCGGGGAAATTCATGAACTCGGCAAGGCCGATGCCCGAGGCATGGCCCCGCAGGGCGATGAGGTCGCCCGCGTCAAGCTCGGCGCCCGAGGTCTCGAAGGCGGTGGCCGGCACGCAGGAGGAGAGCTGCACCCGCAGATCCATGATGGTGCGCTCGGCGCAGCGCTGGAAATAGCGGATGCCCTCGGCGCCCAGCACATTGGCGATTTCGTGCGGGTCGCAGATCGCCGTGGTCACGCCATGCGGCAGCACGCAGCGGTCGAATTCCAGCGGGGTGACCAGCGAGGATTCGACATGAAGATGGGTGTCGATGAAGCCCGGCACGGCGAACAGGCCGGCGCCGTCGATGGTCTCGGCGCCCTCATAGCGGTCATAAGTGCCGACAATGCGCGAGCCGACGATGGCGATGTCGGTCTCGGTGATCGCGCCGGTGATGACGTCGAGCAGGCGGACATTCTTGATCACGAGGTCCGCCGGGGCGACACCGCGCCCGGCATCGATGAAGCGGCCGATCTCGGCGGGGGAGAGCTTGCTCATGCGGCATCCTTCCAGGCGCTGGCGGCGTCCAGCTTGTCGATTTCTCCCGTGGTGAGGTCAAGCGTGGCAGCGGCGATGAGATCGCCGAGCTGTTCGGGGCGGGAGGCGCTGGCGATGGCGGCGGTGAGGCTCGGGCGCGCCATCACCCAGGCGAGCGCCACCTGCGCCGGGCTGACGCTCCGGGCGGCAGCGACCTGATCGAGCGCGGCGAGGATACGTTCGCCGCGCGGGTTGAGATAGGTCGCCACCACCTCCTCGCCGCGCGCGCTCTTGGCGGCGTCGGCGGGCGTGCGGTACTTGCCGGTCAGGAAGCCGGCGGCGAGCGAGAAATAGGTGATGACGCCGAGCCCGTTGCCCCGGCAGATCGGCTCCAGCTCGGCCTCATAGCCGGCGCGCGCGTAGAGATTGTACTCCGGCTGCAGCGTCTCGTAGCGCGGCAGCTTCTCGCGCGCGGCCACCGCCAGCGCCTCGAACAGCCGGGCCGGGCTGAGGTTGGAGGCGCCGATGAGCCGCACCTTGCCGGCGCGGATGAGACCGTCATAGGCACCCAGCACCTCCTCGAACGGGGTGTCCGGGTCGTCCCAATGCGACTGGTAGAGGTCGATGTAATCGGTCTGCAGGCGGGTGAGCGAGGCCTCGACGGCGCTGGCGATGTAGTCGGGCGCGAGGCAGACCTTGCCGCGCCCCATGTCCGAGCCGACCTTGGTGGCGATGGTGAGCTTGGCGCGGTTGCCGCGCGCCTTCATCCAGCGGCCGATGATCGCCTCGGATTCCCCGCCCTGATTGCCGTCCGCCCAGCGCGAATAGACATCGGCCGTGTCGATGAAGGTGAAGCCCGCCTCCACGAGCCCGTCGAGCAGGCGGAAGGAGGTCGCCTCGTCGGCGGTCCAGCCGAACACATTGCCACCGAAGCACAGCGGCGGGACCAGAATGTCGGAGCGGCCAAGACGGCGCAGTTCCATGGGTCAATTCCTCCGGCAGTTGGGCGGCGGAGTGTAGGGCAGACCGCGCCGGGCGCTAACCACCCTTGTGTTGTATCTTCGGCGGGGTGGGGAAAGGCGACGGCCTCCGTAAAGGCTCCTACAACAGGATGCCTGTTAGCCATCCAAAGCCGGCTGTCGCTCCTCCGCCTGCGTGGAAAAGCAGTGCGGACTGCGTCAATCGGTTGCCGATCGGTGTCAAATCACTCAACAGGAAGTGTCCTGAAAGGCCGAGATTGACGACGCCCTCCGGGTGATTGGATGAATGCCGAACCCAGCCGACGGGGGAGAGGGTCTCGTCGGCAAGGCTCCACACATCGGACCGCAGATCTGCGAGTAAGGATCGACTGGCCGCGGCATCGCACCAGCGGGCGACGGCCAGCAATCGTCTGATGATGGAGGAATGCAGGCCGTCGAGCGAGCCAAGCGTGGAGCGGCTCCGGCGGATGATGAGAGGGGTGATGGTTGTCATCCGAACACGGCGCGCTTCGTGCGGTGGAGAGGCCCACCATGAAAGCGCGCGTGTTACGGACCGGATATCAAGGGGGACGCGCTGCATGCCCGATCGCCGCAGGGCGATACCAGCCACGGGAGCCAACCGCATGGCAGCCTCGATCTCCTCCGCCCAGAGATCGGCGAAGCCGAAAAGCCGCAGGCGCCAGATGATCGCGTCCCGCTCACGATGCGCGGCTATCGCGTAGGGACGGATGGCTTCTTCGCTACCGGCGCGAAAGAGCGGTCCGAAGAGAAGGTGCCACGCCTCGGCTCCTGTCGGGCCCATTGCCTCCAGGCGCCGGCCAAGAGCTCCCCGGAAACGGTCACCGAGATCAGGGAGCTCTTCCATGAGAGGCGGCGCCGTCATCACCAGGGTGAGATCGGTCCAGTGCAAGGCGGACAGCAGCGTTTCGAGATCGCCATGAACCTGTGGCGACGACAGTCGCCGTTCGATGATCCGTCGGAAATCCGCGTCTGGAGCGGCCGCAGCGTCAGAAGAGATAGTAATCGCCAGCCTCCACCGCGGGGGTCGGTCCATGGACGATCGTGCGCATCGCGTCCGACGCGCCGAGGCGATAAACCCGCAGGCTGTCGTCGGGGCCAATCAGCGCGGCGGATCGTCGGACGAGATTCCGTAGCTTCCCTTCGCCGATCCACCCTTCAAACACGCTCTCCTGAACGCGGATAAGTTCCTCTTCCAGCAGGGATGCGAGGCGGTCGCGGACCGAGTCCTTGATGACATCGTAGCAGACGACCGCGAGAACCTTGGCTGCCATCCTCAATAATCCATTACGTAAGGCTCGAACGGCTCGTCCTCTTGGATCGTGCGAATGAGGGCGAGGATGTCGTGCTCGATCAGGCCGCGCCATACCGTGTCACTGCCGAGGCGGTGGTTTCTCACCGGCCGCGCCAGCCAGCCTTCATAGGCTCGGGTGAGCGAGAGTCGCGCGTCCGGCGCCATGACGAGGCTGCCATCTTCACGCCGGTCGAACTCGGCGGCGCGCAGGACGCGGTTGTTGACGAGATAGACGGCGAAACCCTCGACCAGGGGCGCGCGGAACGGCTCCATGATATCCCAGGCCAGGGGCGCCTCCAGATCGCGCGCGCCATGCAGGAAGCCGATCCCCGGATGCAGCCCGTGCCGAAGCAGCAGGGTTTCCACGTCGCGCGCCAGCAGCCCGGCGGCGTAGTTCAGAATGAGATCGGTCGGTGAGGCGGGGGGCTGCCGTTCGCGGCGCGTCAGGCCGAAGCCGTGCTCGAACATCTGGCCCAGCGCCGGCCAGTACAAGGCGGCGGCTTCTCCCTCGACGCCCCTCACGGCATCCTCACGCAGGGCGATACCGAGCTTCAGCGCGATGCGGCCGATCTTGCTCGCGGTCTCCGCGACGGCGCTGTGCTTGCGGCGCCGGTTGAGCCGGTTCAGCAGCGCCCGCTGATTACGGATGCGGGCGCCGGCGAAGGCGCGGGCGATGGCGAGCCCGCGCCGCGGGTCGAGCCGCGTGCCGGCCTGCGCCAGATGCCGCGCGCCGTGGTCGGGGGGCGGGGCGAGGGTGCCCAGCGTGCGCCCGCTGCCGCTCACATAGGCGACATGGATGCCGTAGGCGAGCGCCTGGCGCAGGGCATTCCCATCAGCCTCCGCGTCGGGGCCGATCTCGATGCGGTCGAGCCGGCGCGGGGCGAGCAGCGCGACGGTCTGTCCGTCCTCCATCACGGCGAAGGCCTCACCGCGCAGGCTCAGCCGGCGGCCGGGCGTGAGCAGGTAGAGTGGCCGAAGGACCGGGGCCAGATCATGGGTGGCGGGCGCGCCTTCGGCCGCGGGGGCATTTTCGGGCGTGCCGGCGTCCAGTGTCTGGGGCGGCGTCGCGTTGGGCGCCGGCGTAAGGCGTGGGGCGGCGTTCGCATCCGCCGGCGCCGGCAGGGCGGCGTCCATCGGATTCCCCGCCGACCATGCTCCGGAGGGTCCGGCGATGCTCATCGCCTCGTCTTCCTCCTCCTCCTCCAGCACGGTGCCGGCCAGCACGAAGCTCTTGACGAATTTCCGCCCCAGGAACTGGAAGCCGCGGTCGAAGTCGATCAGCCGGGTCTTGTCGAGATTGAGCCGGAGCCCGAGTTCGCCGAGAATGTCACGCACCCGCTCCAGCGCCGCCCCGGCACCGTCGGGACTGCGGCAGAGAACGAGAAAATCGTCGGCGAAACGCACGAGACGCACGCCGCGCCCGGTGAGGCGATCATCGAGATGGTCGAGATAGAAGTTGGAGAGCAGCGGCGAGATCGGCGACCCCTGCGGCAGGCCCCGCGCCTCGGGCTCGGCGGAGAGCCAGCGACCGATGAGCCGCACGACCGGCGGCTCTTGGATCGCCTCTCCCAGCCGCACCAGCAGCGGGCCGTGCGGCACATGCTCGAAGAAGCGCTCGATATCGGCGTCGACGACGTGGCGGTAGCCCTCCCGATAGAGTTCCTGCACCCGCGCCACGGCTTCGGTGACACCGCGACCCGGCCGATAGCCGAAGCTGGCATCGGAGAAGGTGGGTTCCAGCCGCGGCTCCAGCAAAAGGCGCAGCGCGCTCTGTGCCACGCGGTCGCGCACGCAGGGAATGGCCAGAGGCCGGCTGCCGCCGGAGCGCTTGGGAATGGCGGTGCGCCGCAGCGGGCCGGGCCGGTAGGCGCCGCTGGCGAGGTCGGCGCGCAGCCGGGCGATCTCGCCATCCAGATTGTGACCGAAGCTGTGGACGGTAACGCGGTCGCCCCCCGGTCCACCGACATTGGCCAGCACGCGCGCCCAGCCCGCCAGAAGGGCGGCTGGCGTGCACAGGTTTTCGAAGATATTCGAGTGCAATTCCACAGGGTCGATCTATAACTCAGAAATGAGTGTCAAACGCAGGTGCCATGTGGAAGCTACCGACAAAAATCGCTCTTGACGAGGGGTTTCCAGAGGCTAAGTTAGGCGCACCTCAGCGCGCCCGAGCGCTTAGAAACTGAATGTTCATCATATCTATCTCCATACCGCGGGTTAGGCGCACCTCAGCGCGCCCGAGCGCTTAGAAACA
Organism: Ancylobacter sp. WKF20; assembly: GCF_029760895.1. NCBI lineage: Bacteria > Pseudomonadati > Pseudomonadota > Alphaproteobacteria > Hyphomicrobiales > Xanthobacteraceae > Ancylobacter > Ancylobacter sp. WKF20. The sequence continues at coordinate 2,433,750 of NZ_CP121679.1, read as the reverse complement.
TCTCCTTCCTCGCTATGCCTCCAAAACGAGGTTAGGCGCACCTCAGCGCGCCCGAGCGCTTAGAAACATGGAAACTCCATCACATCGATGAGCCTGTTAGGCGCACCTCAGCGCGCCCGAGCGCTTAGAAACTGGCCTCCATTGGCTGGCGTCGGAAATTAAGTTAGGCGCACCTCAGCGCGCCCGACTGCTTGGAAGCTTCTTGTCGATGGGCACCGAAACTTAGGGTTCTCCAAGTTCAGGCGACGCCGGGCGTCCTGGTGTTCAGAAGCGTCGGCCCGACGTAGAAACGGCACGCCATCGATTCACGATGCCTGCGCACGTTCTTTCCCGTGCGCGGGTCAGATACGGCCGCCCCACTGGCATTGCCCTTGCCTCGCGCTGCACGGTACCTCGATAATGAGGGCGGGGCAGGGGAGTGTCAGGGCATGGCGTCAACAAGCCGGGGGCAGCGGGCTCGGGCCGCCTTCTGTCTGGTCGTCGCGGGCCTTTCGGCGGGGGTGTCGGGCACGTTGCTCTCCGATTGGGTCAAGGAGGGCGCGAGCCTCACGGAAAGCGGCGCCATCATCGCGTGGTGCGACCCGCGCTGGTGGGGACGCGCCGGCCTCGTCCTCGTGACCGCGCTGATTGCCGGCGTCTTCACCTATTTCACCATCAAGGGTGTGCAGGCGCTCGCCGGGTTGAAAAGCGCGCAGGGCCGGAAGACCGACGATCCCACCGCTGATGTTCTGTTCCTGGCGGTGTCCAAGCCCCTGAATAGCCTCACTGCGGAGGGGGATATTGAAGCAAAACTTCGGACTATCGAGGCGTTTATGGCGGGAAAACTGCCTGGATCAAAGATTAATCCTGAAGAAATCGGTGACAAAGATAAGTCATGGGATCTTACGAAGATTTGCCACAGCCATGGTTCAATTGTCACTGAACCGGGCGCCAGCGTCAAACTGCAGGATTTCTCCTGGCAGCAGAGCTGGCGAAGCCTGAAGGCGCAGATCGACGTTTCGCCACCCGAGTCCCGCCGACTGAAGAAAGTCGTTCTATTAATAACGTCTCACTTTGAAGCAAATAATAGAAAGTACCAACCGGAGATATTTCATAATATTATCCAACATATACTAAGTAATTGTGGCTTGAATCATGTAAAGATCGAGGATTTTCCGATCAGCGGAGATGAGGAATCTTCCGAAATCGAATATATCGAGAACCGCCTGCGGGATAAGGTCAATGAAGAGATCGGCGCGTTGCTGAAGGACACCTCGCAGTCCCCGGGCGGCCCCCTCAAGCGGCGGCCGCGAATCGCGATCGACATCACCGGAGGCCCCCGCGTTTACGCTGTCGCCAGCGGGCTGGTGACGCTGCAGCCGGACGTGATCATGGTCTATGTGCGGGATAACGATCAGCGGCCGGGCGGCTATGAAGTCGTGTCCTTCGACGTCGTGCCCGCGTTCGACGCGTGAGCGATCTCGCGAATGTCCGCGAACCGGCCAAATCCTGATTTGGTCTTGGCGCCAATCCCCAGATCGGTGAGTGTTGCCGCCAGCCAGCCGGCCGCGAGGGCGACATCGGCCTCTGCCTCCGCCGCCGAGACGGGCGCCATGGGCGAGGGGCGCAGCAGAAAGGCGAAAGTGCACCCCGGCGCCACGCTCGCGAAGGCGATGGGCTTCAGGGTGACATGAATGCCATCTGTCAGCGGCTCATTGGCGCTCGTCAGATAGTTGCCGATGTGCGGATTGAGTATTTCCGTGCCGATGCTCGGCCAACTGACGGGAAGGGCATCAAGGAAGACAACGGACCCACGCTTCGTGGCCTTCTCCTCATGCGCCTTCTCATGCGCCTCGAGGCGGTGGGGCTGCCCGAAGATGCGCTTAATATCCTCATCGAGCGCCTTCGCAACATCATAGGCACCGCGCAGCAGCCATTCATAGACAAAGGCCTGAACCGCGCCTTTCAGCGACGAGCCGGGTATGTAAGGCACACCGAGGGTGGGGTGGAACATCAATCCGTTCTCGGTCGGATGCGGCAGGCCCATGCCGATGACGAGCGGGGTCCTGAGCGTCGCGGTGAACTGCACGCCCTTCGGCCCGATCAACGCGGCCCGCTGCTGATGATGCCGGGTCAACCGGGCCTTCATCATCGCGTCGGCGTTCCCGACCCGGTCGGCCAACGCTTTGATCCAGTTGGAACGCGGAACCGACAGGTTCCTTGTTTTCACTCCCTTGCTCCTTCTTTCCGTGACGAAGGCCCCGCCATAGCGCTCCCACCAGAGCCCGGCATGCCCCCCGCTCGCAGGTGCGGCCCCCTGGACCTTGGAAAGAACGGGGTCTGTGCTTAGAACCTCTACCAGCGCCCGTTTAGCATCATCCGCGGTCATTGACGGCCCCTTTCGCCGGCGTTTCCTCGCGCTCTTTTTCCTTTGCAGCCTTTGCGTAAATCTTGAGCTGAGCCAGATAAGCGGCTGCCTCTTCTTCGATCATCAGCCATTCGGTGTTGTCATCCACGGCAAGCAGCCACTGGACGCAGGCAATGACGCTATCCCCCTTGCGCTCGTTCGATGGAAATTGCTGGCTCAGCCAGCCCGCCAGCATGGTTGCGGGATGAGGCCCGACCTCGCTCGCCCTGGGAGGGGCCATCACCAGTGCCTTCAGCAGGCCGACGATCATGAAGTCGGACGCCAGGCTGTCGACAGCGCCGGCAAAGTCGCGCGTGCAGGAGGCGCCAATCGTCCTCGCCACGGTCCGGAGTCGGTAGTGATCGTTCGACAGGGACATCATGACTGGGGCGCCTTCTGAGCCCCGTTCGACAATTCGCGCCACGGCTGCACGCGCAGCCAGCCTTCACCCACGGTCTCGTTGGCACCGACCTGAACATGCTTGATCTTTTCAAGCTCGACTTCAAATCGCGAAAGAGCGCTGGCACCCGCAGCGTTCGTTGCGGAGGGCAGGCGGTCACTCAGGATCGTGTAGAGGACGGTCTCGGGCGGCAGCGCCTCCTCGGACCAGAGGTGTCCCGTTTTCACGGTCTTGCTATCCGGGTTGAGCTGGTTGCGCATGCGAACCGGGAGCCTGCTGCGTGCGAAGTGACCGAACAGACGATCTGAGACCACGACGACGGGGGGGCCGCTATACGTCTCCTGGGATTCATCCCTGAGCGGGGCAAGACTGTTCCAGGGTATATCGCTTCGCTGGCAGGTCAGCCGGTGATCCTCGATCCAGATGTTGTCCTTGAGCTTTTCCTTCTCGTCGTCGGCATGCGTGATGAAACACTCATGATCCGCCGGCTGGAGTGGCGGAATAAATTGGTTGTCCAGCGATAGGCCGCAGAATTCCATGTCGCGGGCGTATCGCTTGATCAGGTAGGGGCAGGTCGTCCAGACGAAGGCGTGGTTCAACGACCGCATGGGCAGGAGCAGGAGCCGCCCATCCGAGATGAGAATGCTTCCTGCGCCTTCGGCAACGCCGAAAAATTCTTTGATGTCCTGATGACTGTCGGCCTCCTTCAGATTGACGGCAGCCGGTTTGCTGACGAGAGAGAACCGCCAAGCATCGCGCAGGGCACCCTTCAGGCCCGACCCCGGAATGAAGGGATAGCCGGTGGTCGATTCCCGAGCTACCGGCTGGTCGATCAGCGACGCCGTGGACGCGGATCCGACATGGATCGATGTCTCGGCGTTTAGCCACCAAAGCGATCGTGTCATGACCTATTTCGCCTTCATGCGTTTGCGTATGCCCTCATGCGTCGGCCATTCACCCGCCGCCACGCGACCGAAGCCGATGCCATCAAGAGGGGGCGGAGCGAACCGAACGTCGTTGAAAGCCCGAACAAGATCAGCCTGCGACTTGCCGGCTTCCGGCAGCGAGACGAACCACGTCGTTCCGGCAGGGTGCGCATAATGCAGGCTCGAATGGCTGGTTCCCGAGCTGCCCGGCCCCAAGGCCCAGCGTCCGATCACGGTCGGACGGGACGGCATGATAGCCGTGCAAACCTGCAAATCGGAACACCAGCCCGTATTCCCGGTGGGAAGGCCAAGACCGAAACGTTTCGATCCGTCCTCGCTCACGGGAACCGGCGAGAGAGCTGTCAGCCTAAAGTAAAAACGTTTGCGTTCCGTGCGCCACCGCACTGGCGGGGTCGTTTCTCGGTAACGATGGAGCGCGATGTCAGGCAGAACCCGAAGGCGGCACATCCTTCCCCGTCCACCCAGTGGCACCAGGGCCCCATCTATGGCGCTCAACGTTGCCTGATCCGCGCCCGCAAGTTCCACGCAGAGTAATTTAGGTTCAACGCGCGCCGGTCGAAAATGCTGTCCAGCATAGAGCATGCTTGGCTCTGCGGCGCGTTGCTCCGCCTGAAGCTTAATGCCGATCCGCGGCTCGGGTATCACAACGCTGCTTCGGCCGACGAGAGGGAGGAAACGCGTCCCGTGAAGGAGCATATCGTCCATATGCTGAAAAAATTCAGTATCCCTGATGAAGGCTCCGCTGAGATCTTCGAGATCTGGTTCATGTTTCTTGTTGGAAGCGTCGCGGGCGGGCTGTTGGAGCCGTACCGGGCAGGGCAGCCACTCATCGCCGAGCCACGTCGAATCCTTTTGAGGAAGCATGACGACGAGGTCCTCGCGTGCTACCGGGGACGTTGATCGCTTCGATTCCTTGCGGAAGAGCGTGGATGGAGCCGGCAGGAAAAGCGTCGAACCGTCCGTCAAGAACGGGCCGCTGATGCGCAGAGACGGCAGCAAGGGGCGCCCGATCGCCGCCGCCAACGCGCCGGCAAGGCTGGTGGGCGACGGCGGGAAGACCGCGCGCGCATCTGCAAGCCCGTCATCGGTCTGTTCAAAGCTTCGCCCCTCGCGGAACCAGAGCGTGTCGACGGCGTCGAAGGCCACAATGCATGGATCGGTCACGGGTTGACCTCCACCGGCGGATCGCCCCGCCAGTTCTCGACCATGAACCGAAGCAACCGTAAGCCATTGCCGGACAGAAGCCCCTGTGTGTCCTTGCAGAACTTCTCGTTCTCCGTCTCTTTCCAATATCCTCTTGAAATCGCCAGTATATCCCCCGCGATCATAGGCGTTAGATCCTTTAAGGTTTCGTCGTCCTTGCAGAACTCCTTGAATAGATGACTGATCAAAGCGAGCGCTACGACAGAAACCTGCTCTGATGGAGACGGTACTTCCGGCTCCTCTCTCATTGCCTCCAGACGCGCCCTGAAGTCGAGAGTGGGATCATCGAGCAGCAGCGGCGCTAACGTTTCCGCAAAGGCGTGGATGAACTGGTTGCTGCCGATAGCGGGCGCACGTCCGAGAGCGAAGGACAGAAGGCGACTCAAGCCCTTGATCGGGTCGTTCGGGCTTTGCCAATTGGCCCCCCAGTCCAGCCGCCGCCCGCCAGCGTCGAGCACTTCGATGGCAAGCGCCGCCCGGCCCATCTCTCTTTTGGCGACATCATCGAGCAGCCGTTTGCCCGATTCCAGCACCCAGGTGAGCGGCACCTGCCGATGCGCGAATGTGATGGCGACTGAAAGGGTGGGAGGCTTGTCGGGAACCTTCTCCTTCTTTGCCGCCTTACTCGGCGAGCAGGCCGCCTTCATCTTGTCGTCAAAGGTATCGTTGATTTTCAACGCGAGATCGATGGCGTCCTCAAGAGGGCACATGGCGATGATTTCGTCCGCGGCCGCATAGAGCGTCACGCCATTTGATTCCGCAATAATGCCGAGCTCGTTGTTTCTGCCGCGCATCGCGCCGATGAAATCGGCAAGGGCGCCGCTGATGGCCGCCCGGTAGTGTGGATACTCCGCGAGTGTCTTGCCGACCTGGTCTCCATCCACATGGATCACGGCATAGATTGGGGCCGGTGCTCCGATCCGGGGGCTGTTCTCGTCGTCAGGATCGAGAGGGAGATCGTAAATCGCCTGCAAGCACTGCGCGACCGTCTCCATGGTGGCGACGGATTTTTTGCCAGCGGGCCGCTCATTTGCCTGCCGGATCAGCCGCTGAACGCTTGTGTCAAAGAAGCACGCCCCATCTACATCCGCGAGAACCGAACGGTTCTCGATGCTGGTGCATTTGACGAACAGGGTCCGCTCCGCGACGCGCAGAGGCCAGGCCGCTTTTTCGACCGCATCGGCAAGGCCCTTACGGGCACGTTCGCCATGTGCCTGCCGCTGCACTTTCTCCAGCCAATGGGCGGCGGCCATATAGCTCGTGGACGGCCACAGCATGATCTGCCGGTGCCTCGACGCCTTGGGCGAGGGTGCCGTGGTCCCCTTCGGCTCCGCCACACTGGGGCTGTCCTCTCCACCGTTCATGCGCCCGAAGAAAAAATGCTTGGCCCACTGCAGAAGCTGGGCGCCCGCATTGGGCTCGTTGAGGCTTGGTGGAAGTTCCGGGGCCTCGATCAGCGGCATCCACCCGATGATTTTGACCAGTGTCTCTTCGGGGAGCAGAGGGAACACCCGCTTGACCAGCGCTGGGGCGCTGAGTTGCTCTGTCGGCCGAAGATCGAGGCATTCCCAATCGGAGGTGAGTTTGGCTCCCGGGTAACGTCTGGCGAGCAGGGCAGCCCGCATTTTGGCCCAGAATTCGCGCCGCTCGTCCTTACGACTGCCGCCGCCATCAATGGCGGAGATCTCGCGCCAGCCGGGCAGCATGGTGCAGAGAGCGCCAGTCTGTTCAGGCGGCAGGGCTGCCGTGTCTGCGGACCAGCGGTTGAGCTTGCGCAACGCCATGGGCGACAGATTGCCGATGTCGGGAAGCTTCCTCCATCTGTCCTCGCTATGATCGACGACGGTGAGAATTTCCCACATGGGCGTGAGGTCGCCGACGTGGATCTGGCTCATGAAGAGATTTCGCGCGTCAGGATAGAGGGTGCCGAGGGTCGACCCTTCGATCTCTGCGTCGAAGATGAACGATGCCACGGCCGCGCCCAGCTGCTTCCAGTTGTCGCGCACGGACTTGGTTGCGGCTGCCGCGGCCTTGGCGTGCTGGCTACCGGCGGACAGGATGAACTGATTGGGAAAAGTCCCAAGGAACGGACGAATGGTCGGCTCGCCCGTCTTGCGGCCGTTCGCGCGGTCCTCCTTGAGGCAGATGGCGCGGAAGGTCGGATCCTGATCGACGCCAAATGGACTGATGACCCGCTCCGTGTCGCCGCGGAGAGGTGTCAGCGCCGCATGCAGCGCGGAGGCCGAGAGCCAGGACAGGATGAACGACCCGGCCCATACGTCCCGCGTGCGGCGCGCGCTGCCGACGAAACCCGCCACCGGTCCCAGATGAAAATGCAGGCGGTTCTCGCTCATTCGCGGGGCACCGTGATCGGGTGCACCGCGCCCGCGAGGCCGGCGTGCGGAATCTGATCCAGAAAGGTCTCTATTCGGAGAGTGGCGGCATCGAACTCGGCCTTGGCAATCTCCGCATCGTGAGCAGCCCTTCCATCCTTGGCCAGCGGAGGGAAGGCCGTCGGCAGATGAGTCAGCACGATGGCATAACCTGCCGCGAGTTGCTGGACATGAATGTGCAACTGGCTCGGCCAGCGGCCCCGGGTCGCTTTGCCTGTGATCGCGCTCTGGGCCGAGAACACATGTTCCGGTGCGAACGCCACGGGCGGGCTCTTCGCGAAGTTGCCAACGGCGGTGGCGAGCTCCGCGAGGGCGTCGAGCCCTGTCCGCGTGTGCGTCATGTCCAGCACCACGCAGCGTGTGGCATGCGAGAAAGTCGCGAAGGTGGGGAGCGAGCGCCAGGGGTCCGGCGGCGGCGTGGCCGCGGCTGTTCCCGAAAGCGGGGGCGACGGGCGGCGGCGCTCGCGGACCGTGGCGATGAGCTTTTCGACATGGGTCGTGAACGCGTTGATATCGAGGTCGGTCCTCGCCGCGTCATTGATGGAGCCGAGGCCGCGCCGCCCAAGCAGGCCGAGGCCGCCAAAGGTGGTCATGAGGTTGAGCGCCAGGTCGAGCGCCTCGATGGGGGCCTCCGGTTGACCGGTCGGGTCGGCCTGCGTGGTTGCCCTGGGGCGCTCGCGCAAGGTCAGGGTACCGCTGGCGCCCGCCTCCAGAAATGCGAAAACTTTTGCAGAAGTGCCGCCCATCGCCGAGCCCAGGAAGTCGGAAAGAGCGGAATTCGCGCGAACAACCGACTCGGCCTTCGCGTCCTTTGTCCAGGGGCCGAAACAGAGTGGATCGAGCTCGGGCTGAAACGCCCCGATCCCGCCAGTCGGGCTGGCTTTTTCGGCGATGTTGCCCTTGTCCGCTGAACGGCTCCTGCTATCCGCATCGCCCTTATCGGCTGGCCGCTCGTTCTTTGCCGGGCGCTCATCCTCGGCCGGGCCACCAAACAGCCGGATTTCCTCTCGTCGCATGGAAGCCGGCGCGCCGCGATGAACCCCGGCCCGCCACCAGAAGCGCAAGCCCGCCAGCAGGGGGACGAGCCCAAGGGAGGGCGGCTTGTCGCGGAGCGCCCCGCCGATCAACGCCGGCGTGGCGAAGCAGAGCCGGTGCGTCGACAGGCGACTGCCGAGAACACTTCGTCGTTGAGGAATCTGAAAGGTCATACGCGCCGCAACCCTCCGTGAAGGAAAGAAGAACCGCGCGACGGAGGTAAGTCAATCCGGTTTTTCGATCATCACGGCGGAGCGGCACTGAGTGCCGGCAGGCTGAGCGCCCCGCCATCCCCGTCGCCGCAAGATATAAGGGCGGTTCTGCGTGCGGTTCGACGTTGGTCGATCGTATTCGGGCGAACGATCTGCGTCATCGGAGTGGGGGTGGAAGTAGTTTAAGCCATTTTGGAAGGCAGGTGGGCGCGAAGATACCTGATCTATGACGCGTTCGCCCAAGGGCGGTTTCAGAGCGCTAGGGCGCGAGGAGGCGCTGCAACCGGAGGGAAAAGGATAGACGAAATGGACACCACGAGTCTCTAAGCGCTAGGGCGCGCGGAGGCGCTGCAAACTGAATTTCACGACAGAAATTCGGCTGGCCGGTTTCTAAGCGCTAGGGCGCGCGGAGGCGCGGCAAACATGAGCCTCATGAATCACATGTGTGCAGGTTTCTAAGCGCTAGGGCGCGCGGAGGCGCGGCAAACCATGGGAGATTCCCATGCGTCGTACCCTTCTGGCCCTGTTTCTAAGCGCTAGGGCGCGCGGAGGCGCTGCAAACTAGGAGCACAAAATGCTTCTCGGATTGATCAGGTTTCTAAGCGCTAGGGCGCGCGGAGGCGGTGCAAACTTTTCCATGGAGTTTGCACATGCTTGCCTTCGTTTCTAAGCGCTAGGGCGCGCGGAGGCGCTGCAAACAACGAGCAAAAGGAGCTCTTGTCATGGATAGTTTCTAAGCGCTAGGGCGCGCGGAGGCGCTGCAAACATACAAAGTCAGTAACATCGTAATTGTCGTTTCTAAGCGCTAGGGCGCGCGGAGGCGCTGCAAACTCCCCTATCTGGAGGTATCTGTCAATCGCCCTTGTTTCGCACCAGTTTCCACGGAGTCCGTATCAAAGGCGCCATTTTATGCCTCTTGGAAGCACCGTGTGGAAAGTTGCAGGAATTTCGCACCTCGCCTAGGCTGCGGCGGGGGCACTCATGGCGGCGGTTCAACTGGTCACTCGCCATCCCGGCACGCGGGAATGGCTGGCCCGGCAGGGCATCGACGCGCAGGCCGTCGAGCATCTCGACATGGCCGGCCTCGCCGAGGGCGCGGTGGTGATCGGCAATCTTCCCGGCCACATTGTCGCGCAGATCACTGCGCGGGGGGCCCGCTACTGGCATATCGCCCTTGAGACGCCCCTGGGTCTGCGCGGAACGGATCTCACCGCGGACGAGATGGAGCGGCTCGGGGCGCGGCTCGTTCCGCTGGCGAGCTTTCACGACCCGCGCGGCGGACCGGAGAGCCTCACAGGACCGGCGGTCGGCAGGCCAGCGGCACCGCGGGCGCCGGTCACGCTCGTTACCCTGCTGGGCGCGCCGCATCGCGATTATGCCGTCTGCCGCTATGGCCTCGATGATCGCCAGATTGAGAGCCGCTGGCTGGCCGATGCCCTCATCCGCCATGGCCGCGCCGGCGGGCCGCCCATCGAGCGCGTCATCGTCATCGGCACCGCTGGCAGTGGCTGGAGCCTCCTGGCGGACCTCGCCGGGCTCGGGGGCTCCGATCTCGAATTCGCCCTGTTCGCCGGCGTGGAGTCCGGGACCTTGGACCCGGCACTGCTCGCGCGGCTCGGCGGCGCGCTCTCCAGCCATTTCGGCCTGCCCGTGACGCCGCTGCTGGCGCCCTATGTCGATCAAGGCGACGCGTCGACGCTCTTTGCCGCGCAGCTCGCTCTTGCCCTCGGCGGGGAGGCGAGGGTGCTGGTCGACGTCACTTTCGGCTTGCGCGACATCATGCTGACAGTGATGACGACGCTTACCGCGCTCGAGGCGCTGCGCCGGCTGACCATCGACAAGGTCATTTACGCCCCGATGCGCGATGCGCGACAGGCCCGTGCGGATGTCGTTTCCATACCGGCCGTTCCCGACATCATGGCCTGGATCCGGGCGATTGGGGCGCTGGATGCCGGTGGCGAGACGGGCCCGCTGGCCGACATACTCGCCGCGGGTTCGCCGGAGATAAGCCGGGCGCTGGGCCATCAGGCTCTCGACGAGAAGATGCTGCGTCCGCGCCGCGCGGCGGAACGGGCGCGCCATCTGCTCGATCTCGTCGACGCTTCCGCCAGCCCGGTTGCCGTGCTGTTTCGCGAGGCGTTGCATCAAAGGCTCGGGTGGGCACGGGCAGGACAGCGCCTGAGCGAGCTGCAGGCGGCGCTGGCGCGGCAGTCGCTGGCCAGCGGAGATTTCACCGCGGCGGTGGCGTTGGCCTTCGAGGCGATCATCTCCGCCTACATTGAGGCGGGCGGTCATCTGGCGCCCCAGATCACGGAAAACGCTCTTGAACGCAGCCGGGCTCAGGAACAGCTGAACCTGCTGACGCGTGGAGAGGCCGCACGGGCGGACCCGATCGCGGCCGACTATCGACAGCTCAAGGCGGTGAGGAACGCGCTTCTCCACATGAGCCGGCCGCCGCGTGAGCAAACAACTCGCCTGCTTGGCAACCCCGAGGCGTTGGCGGCGCTGATCCGGCGGGTCGCCTCCCGCCTTCTGGGCAATTGACCCAAGCCACTGGAGCCCGAGCCCGCGCCCAGGGTTCACGCCGCCGGCGCCGTCAGGGGCGCGTGTCCGGGGGGGGCAGCAAGGAGCGTGCGCCGGCACGCCGCCCGACCTCCCGCACGGCCGCAGGGCCGATCCGGTATTGAGGGGCGAGGATCGTGCCGGCGTGGTCGGCAAAGATGTTGGCATCACGCCCCGCGCGTCGCCATGCTGAGGTGCGCGCCACCGGTGCGCCTCGCAGGAGGTCGTGCCGCCGCCTGACGGTTTTCAGGGTGCCGCCTCCCGGCGCGATCTGCTAGACCCGTCGCCCGAACCTTGCCCGCCTCACCAGCCCCCCGCGCCCTGCCATGTCCCGCCTGCGCTCCGCCATCTTCCTTGTCCTGCTGGTGCTGTGGACCGCGCTGCTGGCGCCGACCATTCCCTATTACCGGTGGCGGGGCGAGCCGGCGCGCACGCGGGGCTTCTCGCGCTTCTGGGCGACAGGGGTGCTGGCTATTCTGCGTTTCGTCGGCGTTGCCTACCGCACCCAGGGCGAGGCGAACCGGCCGGCAACGCCGGCGCTCTATGTCGCCAACCACCAGTCGACCTTCGAGACCATCGCCATCGCCGTGCTGGTACCCGATGTCGCCATCGTGCTGAAGGAAGAGCTGTACCGCATTCCGGTCTTCGGCTGGTTCCTCCGCCACTCGCCGATGATCGCCATCGACCGCGCCGGTGGCGGCTCGGCGATGAAGAAGATGTTCCGCGAGGGCCGCGAGGCCGCCGCCGAGGGGCGCAGCCTGCTGATCTTTCCCGAGGGCACCCGCCAGAAGGTGGATGCGCGCGGCGAGTTCCAGCGCGGCGTGGTGCTGCTCTACAAGGCGCTCGGCCTGCCCGTCGTACCCATGGTGCACAATGCCGGGCTGTTCTGGCTGGCGCGCAGCTTCCAGATCCGGCCGGGGACGATCACCGTCTCCTTCCTGCCGCCCATCCCCCCCGGCCTGCCCGAGGCCGAGTTCATGGAGCGGCTGCACAGCGGCATTTATGACGAGCGCGACCGGCTGGTGGCGCTTGAGCGTTCTTCCGACAAGGGCGCGCGCAGCGCCGGGGGTGAGGCATGAGCGAGGAAGCAGGCCGCGACGGCACGGGCATCGTCATCATTGGCGCGGGACAGGGGGGCTTTCAGGCCGCCGCCTCGCTGCGCGAGGCCGGCTTTACCGGCCCGCTGACGCTGATCGGCGACGAGCCGGGCCTGCCCTATCAGCGCCCGCCGCTCTCCAAGGCCTATATGAAGGGCGAGGCCGGCCCCGAGCAGATCGAGCTGCGCCCCGCCGCCTTTTATGCCGATCATGCGATCACGCTGGTCGAGGGCCGCGCCGTCGCCATTGAGCGCGCGGCGCAGCGCGTGCGGATGGCCGATGGCAGCGTTCACCCCTACGCCCATCTCATCCTCGCCACCGGGGCGCGCAACCGGCCACTCCCCGTGCCGGGCAAGGATCTGGCGGGCGTCTATTACCTGCGCACCCGCGCCGACGCGGACGCCCTGAAGCAGCGCCTGCCCGGCGCCCGCCGCGTGGTGGTGATCGGCGCCGGCTTCATCGGGCTGGAATTCGCCGCCGTGGCCCGCGCGCTCGGCCATGAGGTCACGGTGCTAGAGGCCGCCTCGCGGCCCATGGCGCGGGCGCTGTCGCCGGACATGTCCGCCTTCTTCGCCGCCGAACACCGCGCCATGGGCACGGATCTGCGCTGCGGGGCCGGCGTGGTGGGGCTGGTGGGCGAGGACGGGCATGTCACCGGCGTCGAGGCGACGGATGGCGTGGTCTACCCCGCCGATTTCGTGCTGGTCGGCATCGGCGTCACGCCCAATGTCGAGCTGGCGGCCGAGGCAGGGCTGGGGATCGCCAATGGCATCGTGGTCGACGCGCATCTCGCCACCGCCGACCCCGCCATCTCCGCGCTGGGCGACGCGGCGGCGTATCCGAGCGTGCATGCCGGGATGAGGACGCGGCTGGAATCGGTGCAGAACGCGGTCGATCAGGCGCGCTCCATCGCCGCCCGGCTGACCGGCAAGGTCGGGCCGGCCGGGGAGCCGCTGCCCTATATCGCCGTGCCTTGGTTCTGGAGCGACCAGGCCGACCTCAAGCTGCAAATGGTCGGCATTGCCGGGCCGACGGACCTTGCCGTGCTGCGCGGCGACCCGGCCTCGCGGCGCTTCTCGGTGTTCCGCTTCCATGAGCGCCGGCTGACCGCCATCGAGAGCGTCAACCGCCCGGCCGACCACATGCTCGGCCGTCGCCTCCTCGCCGGCACGCCGCGCCTCACCCCGGAGGAAGCCGCCGATGAGGGGTTCGACCTGAAGACGCTGCTGACCAAGTGAGCGCATTGGCCTGATCGGCCACGAACCTGCACACACTGGCCTGATCGTCCACCTGACTGCACTGACTGGTCACGCCTGACGCCCCGCCTCTGGCGTCGAAAAACGACGGCTGATACCATCGGAAAATACCCCGTCGCGCGGAATTTCCGATGGCCTTCTCGCTGCGCCAGCTCCAGTATTTCATCGCGGTGGCGGAGAAGGGCTCGGTGTCCTCCGCCGCGCACACGCTCTCCATCTCGCAATCGACGGTGACCGAAGCGTTGCGCGAGCTGGAATTGGACTTAGGCTTCAAGCTCTTGGAACGCCACGCGCGCGGCGCCGACCTCACGCTGAAGGGCCATCATTTCCTGCGCCATGCGCGGAAAATCCTCGGCGATGTCGCCGATGCGCGCCGGGCGCTGGCTGGGGCGGGGGCGACCGCGCTGACGGGGCGGCTCACCATCGGCGTCACCCCGCTGGTCGCCGGCTACATCTATCCCGATCTCATCGCCCGCTTCCGCCGCGCCTTTGCCGGCGTCACCGTCGAGGCGGTGGAGGATGCCGGCGACTATCTCGAGCATCTGCTGGTGGGGGGCGAACTCGATGTGGCGGTGATGGTGCTGCCGCAGGAGCGCCGCTCCCCCGCGCTCCAGACCGAGACGGTCGAAATCTCGCCCTATCGCCTGTGGACGCCGCTCGGCCATCCCGCGCTGGCGCAGGAGCGGGTGAGCCTGCGCGATCTCTCAGGCGAGCCGCATGTGCTTCTCACCATTGACGAAATCGCCGAAGCCTCGGAGCTGGTGTGGCGCCGCCTCGGCATCCGCCCGCCGGTCGCGTTCCGCACGCGCTCGGTCGAGGCGGTGCGCTCGCTGGTGGCGACGGGAGCGGGCGTCGCGGTGCTGCCGGACCTCACCTACCGCCCCTGGTCGCTGGAAGGCGACAAGATCGAGGCCCGCGCGCTGAGCGAGGACGTGCCGGCGGTCGAGGTCGCCACCGCCTGGCGGCGCGGCTCGCCGCTCTCGGCCGCCGCCGCCGGCTTCGTCGCGCTGGCGGCGACGCGCCATGCCGGGCGGGGGCGGTAGGGAGCGGTCTCATGCTTTCTCGTGTCCCGGACAAGCGGCGCTCCGCGCCGCGCTGATCCGGGGTCCAGGGAAGGCTCTCCGCCGCAGGCACTGAACCCCCTTGCCTCCACGCCAAAAGTCCGACCCTCTCGCCACATCCCGCCCAAAAGTTGCTCATCGGTTTTTCCGATACCTGCTTTCTGATCTTTGGTGTGGCGCAGGGGAAATCGCGGCGGCACACTGGCGTCAAAGGGCGGAAAACGCCCGGGGAACCAGAGGGATCACGATCATGCCGACGTCGCATCTCACCTCCTGTCTGCGCCTGCCTGCGCTCGCCGCCTGCGCCTCGCTCGCCTTCCAACCCGTTGTTGCTGCTGAGCTTTCCTCCATCGGTCCCGGCGAGGGCCAAGTCGATATCGTCGCCTGGCCGGGCTATATCGAGCGCGGCGAGACCGACAAGGCCTATGACTGGGTGACCGATTTCGAGAAGAAATCCGGCTGCAAGGTCAATGTGAAGACCGCCGGCACCTCCGACGAGATGGTGGCGCTGATGAATGAGGGCGGCTTCGACCTCGTCACCGCCTCCGGCGACGCCTCGCTTCGCCTCATCGCCGGCAAGAAGGTCGCCCCCATCAATACCAAGCTCATTCCGAGCTGGGGCACCGTCGACACCCGCCTGCAGGACGCGCCCTGGCACACGGTCAATGGCGTGCATTACGGCGTGCCCTATCAGTGGGGCTCTAACGTGTTGATGTACAACACGGAAACCTTCAAGGGCGAGGCGCCCAAGAGCTGGAGCGTGGTGTTCGAGGAGCAGACGCTGCCCGACGGCAAGTCGAACAAGGGCCGCATCCAGGCCTTTGACGGGCCGATCTACATCGCCGACGCCGCGCTCTATCTCATGGCGACCAAGCCGGAACTCGGCATCAAGGATCCCTATGAGCTGACCGAGGAGCAGTACAAGGCGGCACTCGACCTGCTGCGCAGCCAGCGCAAGATCGTCCAGCGTTACTGGCACGACGCGATGATCCAGATCGACGACTTCACCAATGAGGGCGTCGTTGCCTCCTCCTCCTGGCCGTTCCAGGTCAACCTGCTGCAAAGTCAGAAGAAGCCGATCGCCTCCACCATTCCGAAGGAGGGCGCGACCGGCTGGGCCGACACCACCATGATTCATGTGGACGCCGCTCACCCGAACTGCGCCTATATGTGGATGGAGCACTCCATCAGCCCGAAGGTGCAGGGCGATCTCGCCGCCTGGTTCGGCTCGGTGCCCGCCGTTCCCGCCGCCTGCAAGGGCAATGAGTTGCTGGGCGCCGAGGGCTGCGCCACCAACGGCATGGGCGATTTCGAGAAGATTCGCTTCTGGCGCACCCCGGTCGCCAAATGCGCCACCCAGCCTGCCGGTTGCGTGCCTTATTACCGCTGGGTCTCCGACTACATCGCCGTGCTCGGCGGGCGCTGACGTCGCCAGCCCTCAAGCCCAACGCCCCCTCTCCCTCCTGCGGGAGAGGGGGATCAGGTCCGCCTTTGGCGGGATTCTGCGCTGGATCCCGGATCGGCGCTGCGCGCCGCGCAGCTTGTCCGGGAAACCGGCCCTGTGTCCCGGACACGTGACGCCGGAGGCGGAACGCCGATCCGGGACCTCGCGCAAAGCTTCGCGCAGCGTCGCTATTACCAACCGCTCTCGCCGGATTTTTCCTATGCATGTTCATCCACTTACCGCCACCACACCCGCCGTCCGCTTTGCCGGAGTGACCCGGCATTTCGGCGCGGTGCGGGCCGTGGACGGGGTGGATCTTGCCATCGCGCCGGGCGAGTTCTTCGCGATGCTCGGCCCTTCCGGCTCGGGCAAGACGACCTGCCTGCGCCTGATCGCCGGCTTTGAGCAGCCCGATGCCGGACATATCGAGATCTTCGGCGAGGCGGTCGAGGGGCTGCCGCCCTATCGCCGGCCGGTGAACACGGTGTTTCAGGATTACGCGCTGTTCCCGCATCTCAGCGTCGGCGACAATGTCGCCTATGGGCTGAAGGTACGCGGTATCGGGCGAGCCGAGAGGGATCGGCTGGCCCGCGAGGCGCTCGCCCTCGTCAAGCTCGCCGGCATGGAAGCGCGCCGCCCGGCGCAATTGTCCGGCGGCCAGCGCCAGCGCGTCGCGCTCGCCCGCGCGCTGGTGGTGCGGCCCAAGGTGCTGCTGCTGGACGAGCCGCTGGGCGCGCTCGATCTCAAGCTGCGTGAGGAAATGCAGAGCGAGCTCAAGAGCTTGCAACGCGTGCTCGGTCTCTCCTTCGTCTTCGTCACGCATGACCAGAGCGAGGCGCTGTCCATGGCGGACCGCGTCGCGGTGTTCAATGAGGGGCGGATCGTGCAGGTCGGCCCGCCGGAAGAGGTCTATGAGCGGCCGGCCACCCGCTTTGTCGCCAGCTTTGTCGGCTCGGCCAATGTGCTCGGCGCGGCGCAGGCGGCGGCGCTCGGTGGCGAGGAAGTGCCGTCCAGCCTGCGCCCGGAGAAGATCGGCCTTGTCGGCCATGGCCTGCCCGCGCCGGAAAACGCAGTCCTTGTCGCCGGGCAGGTGACGGACGTGTCCTATCAGGGCCCGGTGCGCCGCGTGTCGGTGCGCTCCGAGGCCGGCCTGTCGCTCACCGCGCTGGTTCCGGCGGCCGCCGCCGGCGTGATGGTGGGCGGCACGGTGCAGCTCGCCATTCCGCGCGGTGCGCTCCAGCCGATGGAGGGCGAGCGGTGAGCCTTGCCACACTCGACTTGCCCGCCCCGCGCGACGGGCTGCTGCGCCGGCTCTCCGACCGGCTGGTGCGCCACACGCGGCTGCTGACGCTGCTGCTTCTGGTGCCGCCGCTGCTCTGGCTGGGGCTGATCTATCTCGGCAGCCTGTTCGTCTTCCTCGGCCAGTCGATCTTCTCCATCGACGAGTTCTCCGGCACCATCGTGCGCGAGCCGACCACGGCGACGCTGATCGAGCTGTTCCGCCCCGCCAATTACGACATCGTGCTGCGCACCGTGGCGATTTCCGCTGCGGTGACAGGGCTTTGCGCGGTGATCGCCTTTCCCATCGCCTATTACGCGGCGCGCTATGCCGGCCCGCGCGCCAAGGCGGCGTTCTACCTCGCGGTGATGATGCCGCTGTGGTCGAGCTATCTGGTCAAGGTCTATGGCTGGAAGCTGCTGCTGGCCAAGGAAGGCGCCATTGGCTGGTTCGCCGGGCGGCTCGGCCTCGGCGGCGCGCTGGAAGCCTGGCTCGCCTTGCCGGTGGTGGGCGGGCCCTCGCTCTCGGTCAGCTACACCGGCATGGTCTTGGTGTTCACCTATCTCTGGCTGCCCTTCATGATCCTGCCGGTGCAGGCGGCGCTGGAGCGCGTGCCGAAAAGCCTGATCGAGGCGGCCGGCGATCTCGGCGCCTCCCCTGGCCTCGTGTTCCGCACGGTGATCCTGCCGCTCGCTCTGCCGGGGCTGGTGGCCGGGGCGATCTTCACCTTCTCGCTGACGCTGGGCGACTACATCGTGCCGCAGATCATCGGCACCTCGGCGCTGGTGCTCGGCCAGGCGGTCTATATGCAGCAGGGCACCGCCGGAAACATCCCGCTCGCCGCCGCCTTCTCGCTGGTGCCGATCCTCGTCATGGCGCTGTTCCTGACGCTGGCCAAGCGCATGGGGGCGTTCGATGCGCTGTGAGGGGATGAGTTCTGCTCCCTCTCCCCGTCGGGGAGAGGGTTGGGGTGAGGGGGCCTTCGCTTATCATCCGCGCGCGTGTTCCCCCTCACCCGGACGCTGTGCGTCCGACCTCTCCCCGACGGGGAGAGGTAAGGCTGAAGGAAGCACCCGATGACCCGCGCCCCGCTCACCCTCAAGATCGCCGCCCTTGGCGGGCTGGCCTTCCTGCATCTGCCGCTGCTGTTCATCCTGCTCTACTGCTTCACCACGGAAGAGAAGAGCTACGCCTTTCCCCCGCCGGGCTTCACGCTGAAATGGTTCGGCGTGGTGTGGGGGCGGGCGGATATCTGGGCGGCGGTCGGGCTCTCGCTGAAGGTGGCGACCATCGCGACGGTGCTGGCTCTGGTGCTCGGCACGCTCGCCGCCGGTGCGCTGGCGCGCACGCGCTTTTTCGGCCGGGAGCCGATCTCGCTGCTCTTCGTGCTGCCCATCGCCCTGCCGGGCATTGTCACCGGGATCGCGCTGCGCCAGGCCTTCGGGCTGATGGAGATTCCCTTCTCCTTCTGGACCATCGTGCTCGGCCACGCGACCTTCTGCATCGTCGTCGTCTACAACAACGCGGTCGCGCGGCTGCGGCGGCTCTCGCCCTCGCTGATCGAGGCGTCGATGGATCTGGGGGCGGATGCGTTCCAGACCTTCCGCCTCATCGTGCTGCCCAATATCGGCACGGCGCTGCTGGCGGGCGGCATGCTCGCCTTCGCGCTGAGCTTCGATGAAGTCATCGTCACGACCTTTACCGCCGGCCAGCAATCCACGTTGCCGATATGGATGCTGTCCGAGCTGATCCGCCCGCGGCAGCGACCGGTCACCAATGTCGTCGCCGTCCTCATCATCCTCGTAACCTTCCTCCCCATCCTCGCCGCGTACTATCTGACCCGCGAGGGCGAGGCCGTGGCCGGTTCAGGCAAATAGGAGACGTTCATGGCCGCCCTTTCCGACACGCAGATGCTCATCGGCTCCGAATTCGTCGCCGGCACGGAGACGGTGGAGAACGTCCTCAATCCGAAGACTGAGGAAATTTTGATAGATCTGCCGGAGGCATCGGCAGAACAGATAGATGCGGCGGTGAATGCCGCCGACAAGGCATTCACCACCTGGTCGCGCACCACCCCGGCCGAGCGCTCTTATCTCCTGCTGAAGCTCGCCGACCGCATCGAGGCCGAAGCCGAAGCCTTTGCCACGCTGGAGGCGCTCAACTGCGGCAAGCCGCGACACGCCGTGCTGAACGACGAGATTCCCGGCGTCGTTGACTGTTTCCGCTTCTTCGCCGGCGCCGCGCGGACGCAACACGGCATGGTGGCGGGCGAGTACATGGCCGGGCACACCTCGATGATCCGGCGGGATCCGATCGGCGTCGTCGCCTCCATCGCGCCGTGGAACTACCCGCTTATGATGGCCGCCTGGAAGCTCGCGCCGGCGCTGGCCGGCGGCAACACGGTGGTCATCAAGCCGTCCGAACAGACGCCGCTGACGCTGCTGAAGCTCGCGAAGATCATCGCCGAGCTCTTCCCCGCGGGCGTGGTCAATGTCGTCGTCGGGCGCGGTGAAAGCGTGGGTAACGCGCTGATCAACCACCCAAAAGTGTCGATGATCTCGCTCACCGGCGATATTGCCACCGGCAAGAAGGTGCTGACCGCCGCCGCAAGGACGGTGAAGCGGACCCATCTCGAGCTTGGTGGCAAGGCACCCGTCATCGTGTTCGACGATGCCGACATCGCGGCAGTCATCGAGGGGGTGAAGATCTTCGGCTACTACAATGCCGGGCAGGACTGCACGGCGGCCTGCCGCATCTATGCCGGCGAGAAGGTCTATGAAAAGCTGGTTGCCGACCTCGCTTCCGCGGTGTCCGGCCTGAAATTCGGCCAGGCCGACGACACGCAGAACGATATCGGCCCGCTGATCTCCGCCCGCCAGCGCGCCCGCGTCGCTTCCTTCGTGGAGCGCGCCTCCGAGCTCAATCACATCGAGATTGCCACTGGCGGCAAGCTTGCGGGCGGGGCGGGAACCGGCAAGGGCTTCTTCTATGAGCCCACCGTGGTGGCTGGCGCGCTGCAGAGCGACGAGATCGTCCGGCGCGAGGTGTTCGGGCCAGTCGTGTCCGTCACGCGCTTCTCGGATGTCGACGAGGCGGTGGGGTGGGCCAATGACAGCGATTACGGCCTCGCTTCCTCGGTCTGGACCCGCGATGTCGGCAAGGGCATGGCGACGGCCTCGCGCCTGCAATATGGCTGCACCTGGGTGAACTGCCATTTCATGCTGGTCAGCGAGATGCCGCATGGCGGGCTCAAGCAGTCCGGCTATGGCAAGGATCTCTCGGCCTATGCGTTGGAGGACTACACGGTCGTGCGGCACGTCATGATCAAGAATGGCTGAAGCATCTGGCGCCGATCGGGCAAAACCATCGGCGCCACTCCCGGAAAGGTGTAAGCTAATACCTTGACGCGCAATTGTGTCCGACCGATCCCGTTTATGACGGAGATTTAAGTTGGCACGCCATGCGCCGTCTGCTGTGTCGCAGCGTAATATATCTGCCTGCGACAACGGCCAGCGAAGGGGTGCTTATGCGACGCGGGACCGGCCTGCTGCTTTGTCTTGTCCTCACAGTGGGAGGCGGAGCTTTCGCCTACCAGAAGGGATGGCTGGCTGCTCTGCCCGCGTTCAAGGGAGAGGCGGCGGCGCAGGAGCCGCGTGGCGCCGCCCCGCGCGTCGCGGTCGAGGTCGCGACCGCACGGCAAGCTGACGTCACTACCGACATACGTTCCATCGGTAGTCTGCAGTCCGATGAATCGGTCAAGGTCGCCTCCGAGGTCGCCGGCCGCATTCAGGAGATCCGTTTCCGGGAAGGTCAGCACGTCAAGGCGGGCGACGTGCTGATTCAGCTCGACGCCGCGCTGGTCAACGCCTCCCGCGAGGAAACCGAGGCGCGGCTGGAGCTCGCCAAGGCGAATTACGAGCGGGCGCAGCGCCTTCAGCAGAGTGGTTCCGGCACGGCGCGGGCGCTCGATGAAGCGCGGGCCGAGCTGAACACGGCCAACGCGCTGCTCGATTCACAGCGGGTGCAGATCGCCAAGCACACGATTACCGCCCCGTTCGATGGAACCGTGGGTCTGCGCTCAGTGTCCCCCGGTGCCTACATCGCCATCGGTACGGAGCTGGTCAATCTGGAGAAGATCGACACCCTCAAGGTCGATTTCAAAGTGCCGGAAACCCAGCTCGGGCGCGTGGCGGCCGACCAGTCCGTGGACGTGATGGTGGATGCGCTGCCCGGACGCAGCTTCACCGGCACCGTCTACGCCATCGACCCGCTGATCGACGTGAACGGGCGTGCGCTCAGCGTCCGTGCCCGCCTGCCCAATCCTGACCTGACGCTTCGCCCCGGCCTGTTTGTGCGCGTGGTGCTGAAGGGGCGTGATGTCCGTAGCGCCGTCTTCGTGCCGGAGAGCGCTGTCGTGCCGCGGGGGCAGGAGCGGCTTGTGTGGGTGATTGAGGCCGGTAAGGCCTTGCAGAAGAAGGTGATTCTGGGCGAGCGCCAGGCCGGTGAGGTGGAGGTTGTGAGCGGCCTTCAGGCCGGCGCCACCGTCGTCACCGCCGGGCAGGGACGGCTGCGTCCCAATGCGGCTGTCGATATCGTGAGCGCCCCGCCGGCTCCGCAGAGCTGAGGAGGCGAGGATGGGGCTTCCCGAGATCTGCATCCGGCGCCCGGTCTTCGCGACCGTGCTCAGCCTGCTCATGGTGCTGGTCGGCATCGTCGCCTATAGCCGCCTGACGGTGCGTGAATACCCTAACATCGACGAACCGGTGGTTTCCGTCGTCACCAGCTACACCGGCGCCTCGGCGAGCATCGTCGAGACGCAGGTCACGCAGGTTCTCGAAGGCTCGATCGCCGGTATCGAGGGCATCGACGTTCTCGAATCCACCAGCCGCTCGGAATCCAGCCGCATCACCGTGCGCTTCCGCCCGGAGATCAACCCGGACGTTGCGGCCAGCGATGTGCGCGATCGTGTCAGCCGCGTGCGCCAGCGTCTGCCGGACGAGATCGACGAGCCCGTGATCTCCAAGGTCGAGGCGGACGCGCAGCCCGTCGTCTTCGTCGTGTTCCGTTCCGACCGGATGAACGGTTTGGAGCTGACCGACTACATCGACCGCTATGTCGTCGACCGCTTCAAGAACCTCACCGGCGTCGCCGACGTGCAGATCTATGGCGAGCGGCGCTACGCCATGCGGGTGTGGATCGACCGCGAGCGCCTCGCCTCCTATGCGCTGACGGTGCAGGACATCGAGGACTCGCTGCGGGCGCAGAATGTCGAAATCCCGTCCGGGCGCATCGAAAGCACGGATCGCGAGTTCAACGTGCTCTCGCGCACCGCGCTGTCGACGGTCGATCAGTTCAACGACATCGTGGTGAAGCGGGCCGATGGCGCGCAGGTGCGCCTCGGCGAGGTCGCGAGGGTCGAACTCGGCGCGGCCGATGAACGGCGCTCCAGCCGCTTCCAGGGCGCCCAGGCGATCATCGTCGGCATCATCAAGCAGGCGGTGGCCAACCCGCTCGACGTCTCCTCCGGCGTGCGCGGCGTGCTGCCGGCGGTGAACCAGAGCCTGCCCGAGGGCATGAGCGCGACGGTCGGCAACGACAATGCCGTCTTCATCGACCGCTCGATCAAGTCGGTGTTCCACACCATCTTCGAGGCGGTGGTGCTGGTCGTGCTGGTGATCGTGCTGTTCCTGCGCTCCTGGCGTGCCTCGCTCATCCCCATCGTCACCATCCCGATCTCGCTGGTGACCACGTTTGCGATCATGTACGCGCTCGGTTTCAGCGTGAACACGCTGACCCTGCTCGCCATGGTGCTGGCCATCGGCCTGGTGGTCGATGACGCCATCGTGGTGCTGGAGAACATTTTCCGGCACATCGAGCACGGCATGAAGCCGATCCCTGCCGCGATCAAAGGCTCGCGCGAGATCGGCTTCGCGGTGATCGCCATGACGCTGACGCTCGCCGCGGTCTACGCGCCGGTGGCGTTCGCCTCGGGGCGTACCGGACGGCTGTTCCTGGAATTTGCCCTGACACTCGCCGGAGCCGTGCTCATCTCCGGCTTCGTCGCGCTGTCGCTGACGCCGATGATGTGCTCGCGGCTTCTTCGGCATGAGGCAAAGCCGGGCCGGGTCTCCGCCTTCATCGAGCGCGGCCTCAGTGGGCTCGAGAACGGCTATCGCCGCTGGCTGACCGCAACGCTCAAGGTACGTCCGCTGGTGCTGCTCGTGGCGCTGCTCGTCGGCGCCTCGAGCGGCGTGCTGCTTTATGTCCTGCCCTCCGAACTCTCCCCCGTTGAGGATCGAGGCATCGTCCGTGTTACCGGCAGCGGGCCCGAAGGTTCGACTCTCGGCTACACCACGCGCTACACCAACCAGATCGACGGAATCGTGAACAAGATTCCGGAGATCGACAGCGTGCTCATCATCAACGGTATGCCCGAGGTGAACCGGTTCCTCGTCATCGGTCGGCTGAAGGACTGGGACGAGCGCGACCGCCGGCAGCAGGAGATCGTCGCCGCCACCTCGCCGCAACTGCGGCGCATCGCCGGCGTGAATGCCTACGCCAATAATCCCGCCTCGCTCGGCGCTTCCAATAATTCGCGCCCCATCGAGTTCGTGCTGCAGACCTCCGGTACCTATGAGGAGCTCGACCAGTATGTTGAGCGCTTCCTCGCGCGCGTCGCCGATTACCCCGGCCTGACCAGCGTCGAGAGCGACCTCAAGCTCAACAAGCCGGAGATTTCCATCACCGTGGACCGCGCCAAGGCGGCCGATCTGGGCATCGACGTCTCGGCGCTTGGTCGCACGCTCGAGAGCCTGCTCGGCGGGCGGCAGGTCACGCGCTTCGAGGTGAGTGGCGAGCAGTATGACGTCTATGTCCAGCTCGACGCGCAGGACCGTGCCTCCCCGGCGACGCTGGACACGATCTATCTGCGGTCGGCGAGCGGTGACATGGTGCAGCTCTCCAACCTTGTAACGGTGCGCGAGACGGTAGCGCCCCAGGAGCTGAAGCGCTTCAATCAGCTGCGTTCAGCGACCATCTCGGCCAATCTCGCGCCGGGCTTCGCCCAAGGCGAGGCACTGGCATTCCTCGACCAGACCGCTCGGGAGATCCTTCCCCAGACCGTGCAGACGGATGTGGCTGGCCAGAGCCGTGAATTCCGGGCGACGGGCCAGAGCCTGCTCGTCGTGTTCATCCTGGCGCTCGGCTTCATCTATCTGGTGCTGGCGGCGCAGTTCGAGAGCTTCCGCGATCCGGTCATCATCATGCTGACGGTGCCGCTGTCGATGACGGGAGCGTTGGCAGCGCTTTATTTCACGGGCGGGACGCTCAACGTCTATTCGCAGATCGGCCTCGTTACCCTCGTCGGCCTCATCACCAAGCACGGCATCCTGATCGTCGAGTTCGCCAACCAGCAGCAGGAGGCCGGTCACGACCGGCTCGGCGCGGTGATTGAATCGGCGGTGCTGCGTCTGCGGCCGATCCTGATGACCACAGGTGCCATGGTGCTCGGCGCGGTTCCGCTGGCGCTCGCGACGGGGGCGGGTGCCGAGAGCCGCTCGCAGATCGGCTGGGTCATCGTGGGCGGCATGACGCTCGGGACAGTGCTAACCCTTTTTGTCGTCCCCGCCGTCTATTCGCTGATCGGCCGCATCCATCATGTGGCCCATGCCGAGATCGCGCCCGGCCTCGTCCACAGCCCCGCCGAATAGAACCGTTCTCATCTTTCCGAGCCCAAGTACCGCGTGCAGGCCTTTGCCTGCACGCGCTGCGTGCTTTGCGCTCTTTTCCACCCGTCCCGTTAGGGGTGCGGGTCGTTTCAGCAACGCTAATTCATATAATCGTTCAAAAGAGGGCCTTCTCTTAGAGTTAATCTAAAATATGGCTTTCTTTGAAACTATTTAAACTAACGAATACATTAATTGACTCAAGTTTTTGCTCAAATTAAGCAGTCATTCGAGTTCATCGGGGCGCGAGTCCCGAATCTTCAAATATTGGGGGCGGCTTGGGGTGAGAACTCCGACGCGCGCCGGCTTGGGGACACCGAATGACACGCACGCGCCACCACACCCGTACCCGTCGTGCACTCTCGCTGGGCGTCTCCCTCCTGACGCTCGCTGTGGCGGCGCCCGCGCTGGCGCAGCAGGCGGCCTCGACGACGCAGGTGGTTGCCACCGACGAGTTCGTCGAGCTTGATCCCGTCACCGTCGTTGCCACCCTCACGCCGGAAAGCTGGATTGATACGCTGGCCGCGGTCAGTGTCGTGCGACCCGACGATCTTGAGATGATCATGCCCGTTCGGACGCAGGATCTCTTCCTCGGCATGCCCGGCGTCACCGCCATCCAGAACGGCAATTCGACCCAGACGGCGATCAACATTCGCGGCCTGCAGGATTACGGTCGCGTGGCGGTGATCATTGACGGGGCCCGTCAGAACTTCACCCAGCTCGGCCACGGCAACGGCGCGGGCACCTTCTTCGTCGAGCCGGGCCTCATCTCGGATGTCGACGTGGTGCGCGGCCCGGTGTCGAACATCTACGGCTCCGGCGCGATTGGCGGCGTGGTGACGATGCGCACCAAGGATGCGGACGACATCATCGCGGCGGGCAATAGCTGGGGCGTCGAAGCCGATGCCGAAGGCGGTACCAACGGCCCGATGGGCTATGGTTCGCTGCTGGCGGCGGCTCATGTCGGCCAGAACATCGATGTGCTGTTCGGCGGCACCTACCGCAACCAGGATGATTACAAGGACGGCGACGGCGATGTCGTGGCCGACACCGGCTACGAGACCTGGACCGGCCTCGCCAAGGTCACGGTCCGCCCGGCCGACTTCCACGAGGTCAAGCTGAGCTTCCTCAATTATGAGAGCCAGTACGACACCAGCAGCAGCGCCACCTCGACAGCGACCGTCTACGGCACCGATGTTGCCAACCGCACCCTCACGCTGAGCTGGAACTACCAGAACCCCGACGACAACCTCTTTGACTGGCGTTCGGCGGTCTATTGGAACCAGGTCGATCAGGACCAGGTCAAGGTGGCCGGCAGCGCCAGCGCGATCACGGGCGCGATCGGCGATCCCCGCAGCTTCGTGATCAACACGGTCGGCTTCGACGCCAACAACACCAGCCGCTTCGACTGGGGCTCGGTGGAGAACGCCATCACCTATGGTGGGGACTATTTCCACGACGACGTGAACAACACCGACGATTATGGCTTCGGTGACGGCTACAACCCCTCGGGCGAGCGCGGTGTGGGCGGCGCCTTCGTGCAGTGGAAGGCCAATTACTCCACCTGGCTCGAGGCCATCGCCGCGCTGCGCTACGACGCCTACTCGCTCAGTTCCGACGCGGGTGGCACGGATGGCAGCCGCGTGTCGCCGAAGTTCACCCTGGGCATTACGCCGGTTGAATGGCTGACCGTTTACGCCACCTATGCGGAAGGCTATCGCGCGCCGACCGTTACCGAGGCGCTGGTCTCTGGCGCTCACCCGGCCTTCTTCACCGGCGGCCTTGCCCCCTTCACCTTTGTGGCCAATCCCGATCTCGAAGCTGAAGTCGGAAAGAACAAGGAAATCGGCGTCAACATCAAGCAGGATAACCTGTTCAAGGGCGGCGACACGCTGAGGGTTAAGGCGAACTACTACCAGAACGATGTCGACAATTACATCGAGCTGGTGACGTATGGCAGCCCTGCCTGCATTTACTCGGTGCGTGGGCGCTGCGTCTCCTACAACTCCTATTCGCTGGCGCAGTACCAGAACGTCGAGGAGGCGCGCCTGCGCGGCTTCGAATTCGAGGGCACCTATGACGCGCGCCAGTGGTTCCTGAAGCTGTCTGGCCAGACCACCGAGGGCGAAGTCACGGCGGGCCCCGATGCGGGGCAGCCGCTATCGACCATCCCGCCCGACCAGATCACCACCACGCTCGGCTTCCGATTCCTGGATGAGAAGCTCACGCTGGCGGTCAGCTGGACGGCGGTGGCGGCGGTGACGGCCGACGACCTTCCGGACAATTCGGTCTATGAGCCTACCGACAGCTTCAATCTTGTCAGCCTCTATGCGGGCTATCAGCCGAACGCCAACACGCTGTGGCGCGTCTCGGTGGAAAATCTGCTGGATGAACAATATACGCAGTACGAGAATTTCCTCCCCAGCGCGGGCCTGACGGTGAAGGCCGGCTTGACCATCCGCTTTGGCGGCGGCGAGGTGGCACAGGCCTCGCCCGCGCTCATCACCAAGTGAGTGCGGCGATGTCGGGAACAGACGAAGTGAAGGCGGACACAATGACCATCGTGACGGATATCCAGCCGGAGACTCGCGCCAAGCGGCTGAAGGCGGCGACGACGGCGGCGCATGAGGTGGTGGACACCACCGTCATGAGTGCGCAGCCCTTTGCCAGCCGCGTGAATTACGAGCGCTTCCTGCGTTTCCAGTACCGGCTGCATCGTCATGTCGAGCCGCTCTACGCCGCGCCGGCCTTCCAGCCCCTGCTGCCGGATCTGGCGGAGCGCTCGCGCCTCGATGCGCTGGAGCAGGATTTCGCCGATCTCGGTTTGACACCGCCGGCCGCCGACTTTGGTCCGGAGCGTCCCTTGGCTGAGGCGCTGGGCTGGCTCTATGTGGTCGAGGGCTCGAACATGGGGGCGGCCTTCCTGGCCAAGGACGCGGCAAAGATCGGTTTCTCCAGCGAATTTGGTGCCCGCCATCTCGCGGGCCATGTCGAGGGGCGCGGCCTGCATTGGCGCCGCTTCACGGCCGGGCTGGATTCGGTTGAACTGACCGAAGCCGAGGAGCGCGAGGCGGAAGCCGCGGCGACCCGCGCATTCAATCATGTGCTGGAAATCGTCCGGCAGGAAATGCTCTGAGCTGAACACCTATCAGGCTGGCCGGACGAGTGCCTCGCCCGGCCGCAGCGTCAGTGCTCCACCGACTGCGGCAGCAGGAACGGTGCCGCCGGGGTCCATCCGACCCGTGCCTGCACCCCGTAGAGGGCATGAATCGTCGCGTCCGTGAGCACGCTGCCCGGCGCGCCATCGGCCAGCACCGTGCCATCCCGCATCGCCAGGATCGTATCGGCCGCCATGGCCGCGAGGTTAAGGTCGTGCAGAACGGCGAGCACGCCGACGCCCTCCTCGGCCGCCATCCTCCGCAAATGCCGGATGACCAGCAGCTGCTGGGCAAGGTCCAGGCTGGCGGTCGGCTCGTCCAGCAGCAGGTAGCCGGGGCGGGTGCCGCCCGCGAGCTGCGCCAGCGCCCGAGCGATTTGCACGCGCTGGCGCTCGCCTCCCGACAATTCGTCATAAGGCCGGGCCTCGAATCCTCCGAGCTGCACCTGATCGAGCACCCTGCGGATCAGCGGGGCGCTCTGGCGGCCCCCGTCGGAGCCGATGGCGACGATTTCTGCCACGGTGAAGGGGAAGGCGAGTTGGGCGCTCTGCGGCACCACGGCCCTGAGACTGGCGAGCTCAGAGGGACGAAGCTCGCGAATATCGGTTCCCGCCAGCCATACGTCGCCAGCGTGTGGCCGATACTCGCCCGCGAGTACCTTCAGCAGAGTCGATTTTCCCGCCCCGTTCGGGCCGATCAGCACGGTCACGCGGCCGGGCACCACACGCACGGAGGCGCCGGTGAGCAGGGTACGCCGTCCGGCGCGAAAATGGATGTCGCGGGCTTCGTACATAGGTGCCCTATCCGAACAGCGCCGCGCGGCGCTTCAGCAAAAGGCCGATGAAGAAGGGCGCGCCGAGCGCCGCCGTGACCACGCCAAGCGGCAGTTCGGCGGGGCTGGCGATCGTGCGCGCCACGACATCCGCCCCGAGCAGCAGCGCGCCGCCCAGTAGGCCTGCAGCCG
This sequence comes from Ancylobacter sp. WKF20, assembly GCF_029760895.1. Classification (NCBI taxonomy): domain Bacteria; kingdom Pseudomonadati; phylum Pseudomonadota; class Alphaproteobacteria; order Hyphomicrobiales; family Xanthobacteraceae; genus Ancylobacter; species Ancylobacter sp. WKF20. The sequence goes on along the minus strand of NZ_CP121679.1, from coordinate 2,404,629 downwards.
GCAGCAGCATCCGGTGTCCCGGCCCCATGGCGAGGCGGATGAGGTGAGGCACCACCAGCCCAACGAAGCCAATCACCCCTGCCACCGCAACGGCTGCCCCGGTCCCGGCGGCGATCGCGGCGATGGCCAAAGCCTTCGTCCACTGAACATTCACCCCGACATGGAAGGCCTCGGCTTCGCCGAGGGCGAGCGCGTCGAGCGCCCGGCCAAGACGCGCGGCGACCAGGGCGAGGAGCGCCATGAAAGGCAGCATGCTCGCCACCTTGTGCCAGGTCGCGCCACCAAGGCTGCCAAAGGACCAGAAGGTGAAGTCGCGCAATTGCTGGTCTGATGCCAGGAACACCATGAACCCGGTGCCGGCGGCGGCGAGCGCCCCGATGGCGATACCAGCGAACAGCATGGTGGGGATCGATGTGCGGCCCTGATGTGTGGCGATGGCGTAGAGCCCCAATGTGGCCGCGAGCGCCCCGAGAAAGGCCATCAGGGGCAGGCCGGCTTCTGTCAGCAGTTGCGGCATCAGCGGCGCGAGGTGAGCGCCGAGCACGATCCAGATGACGGCTCCAAAGGCGGCGCCATTGGAAATCCCAATGAGCGCGGGATCGGCGAGAGGATTGCGGAAGATGCCCTGCATCAGCGCGCCCGCCACGGCAATGCCGCCGCCGACCAGCATTCCCAGCAGGGTGCGCGGGAGGCGGATGTCCAGCACGATAACGCTCTCACGCAGGCTGATGCCGCTCGGCTGTGTGCCGCCTAACGCGCCGAGCAGAATCTCGAGGACGCGGCGGGGTGCGATGGTGACCGGTCCGATCGCCAGTGAGGCCAGAAAGGCCAGAAGCAGCAATGCCCCGCATACCATCAGCCCCTGCCGGGCGCTGCCGACCCAGCGCGCCGATCGGGTTAAGGCAGGGGGCGAGACCTGTGCATCACTCATCCGCGCGTCCCCGGTCCTACGGCGCCGCGGGCGCGGTCCAGGGATGGCTCGGGAGGGTCGCCAGCTCCAGCTCCGGGTAGATCAGGGCCGCGAGATCGCGGGCCGCCTGGGGCGTGCGTGGGCCAAATCCCAGCAGGTAGCCGCCATCCATCCGATAGAGCCGCCGGGCCGCCGCTGCGGGCGAGCCGGCAAAGGCCGGCATGGCGGCGATCGCGTCATCGCCCACCGCGTGGTTGCTGTCCTTCATCAGGATGATCGCATAGGGCTGGGCGCCGAGAACCGCCTCGTCAACCGCGGGCTTGTAACCATTGACCGCGCGCATGGCGTTCTCGACGCCCGCCAGCGCGAAAATCGCGTCGGCACTCGTATGCGCGCCGCCGACCACCGGTGCTGTTCCCGAGGCCGACAGGACAAAGGCGGCGCTGCGTGGGGTCGTGATGCGGGCCCGCAGGGCGGCGAGCGCGGCGAAATCCTGCTCAACCGCCTGCGCCAGCGCGGCGCCCCGTTCCGGCACGCCGGCAAGGTCAGCCACCCGGCGGATATTGGCAACGACATTGCCGGCATCCCGTGGCTCAGGGACGGTCTCGAAGGGCACGGCGGCGCCTTTGAGAACCTTCACGGCGTCCGGCGGCCCCGCGCCCTCAAGTGCGATGATGAGGCTTGGTCCCGCCGACAGCACGCCTTCCGGCGACAAGGCGCGCATGTAGCCGACATTCGGCTTGGTCTTCAGGGCCTCGGGTGGATAGGTGCTGGATGTGTCTATCGCCACGATGCGATCGCCGGCTCCCAGCGCATAGAGAATCTCGGTCACAGCGCCGCCAATGGCGACGATGCGTGAGGTGTCGCGCGGCGTGGGGGCGGATTGAGCCAGCACGGGTTCGCGCGAGGCTGTCAGGACCAGGAGAGCCATGCCAAGCGCCAGGGACCAGGTAAGGTGCGGGCTCAAGCGCATCATGGGTATCTCCAGCATTGAGGCGACCCCTCAGCATGGCCGTCGTCGCGACACAGATAAGGCCTCGCAGATGGATGGTGAAATGATATCTCGTTGAAGCTAAATAATTGGAATTATTAGAATAATAATCAGAGTGATGGCGTGGTGCATCTGGCGGTTGCGTGCCGGCCAAACCCGCCCCTGCGCGCGAATCATGTGTCGGGCATACGCGGTCCAGGACCTCATCGCGCTCAACTGTGGGGTATCCAGTAACCGGGATTTCGATACAGGATTCCCGCGTTCCACCATGATTTATTGCTCAATGTGTGGGCTCGGGATCGTCAGCCAAAATATTGATTCGTCGAGCATTTTTTCCGTTCGGCGTGTGGCGCGTGCGGGAGCGTGCGCCGGTGTGTCGAACCTTTTGCCTTGCTCTGGCTGTAGATTTGTCCAATGTTAAAGTGAAAGATCGTCGATGGTGCGTTAGGGTCGTTACGTGGTTTGGGTGCCTTCCGTAGATAAACCTAAGTCTAGTTGGCCCAATGCTGGATTGCCTCGCTCTGCTATCCTTGGTGCTGGTGCCGCGACGGGGCTGACACTTTGCGTGCTGGTTCGTCCGGCGGATGCCTTTGGGCGACAGCTTTCAGTGCTTGAGCGCCTGGAAGGCCTCGTTTCGCGTCGGTCTGAGAGGTTTTTCGGCGGCATCCCGAGGTTGCAAGGCGTCGTCATCGAAGGGGCATGCTCCAAGGGGGGCATAGGTTGAGAGTTCTCGTTCTCGGTGGCTGCGGTTTCATCGGCTCGCATGTCGTCGATGCGATGCTGGCGGCGAACCTGAGCGTTCGCGTCCTGGATAGAGGGCCGGAGAAGTTCCGAGCGCCTCTCGAGGGCGTCGATTATGTGTTTGCGGACTTTCGGGACACCAATCGTCTCTACGAGTCGCTGGTCGACGTTGATGTCGTCGTTCACCTGATCAGTGCCACCGTTCCCGGCACCGCTGCGCTCGATCCGCAGGCGGATGTCCGCGACAATCTGCTTCCGGCGATTGCCGTTCTGGAGGCGATGCTCAAGCTTTCGGTGCGAAAGATCGTTTACGCCTCATCGGGCGGCACCGTTTATGGTGTGCCGGAGGTTGTGCCGACGCCGGAAACGCACCCGCTAAGGCCGGTAAACTCCTATGGAATCGTCAAGGTTGCCATAGAGAGCTACGTGGAGATGTATGCGCGCGCCCATGGCATGGCGGCGACGATCATCCGTCCCTCCAACCCCTATGGGCCGCGGCAGGGGCACACGGGCGTTCAGGGCGTGGTGACCACCTTCATGAACCGCGTGTTGAACGGCGAGCCCATCCAGGTGTGGGGCGATGGAAGCGTCGTACGCGACTACGTCTATGTCGAGGATCTGGCGGCGCTCTGCGCCGCTGCCGTGGTCGCGGGCCAGGGCGGGACATTCAATGCCGGAAGCGGTGTCGGTGTTTCCATCAACGAGGTAATCGCGGGCCTTCGTGAGGTCACCGGCCGCGAGTTGCGCGTGAACTACCAGCCGGGTCGCTCAATTGATGTGCCTCGGTCCGTTCTCGATATTCAGGCCGCGAAGAGGCAATTGGGTTGGGAGCCGCATGTGTCGTTCCGCGAAGGGCTGGAGCGGCTTTGGCGGTGGATCCGACAGAATAACGCCCCTCTCTCGCACCCGCGCTGATGGTGTGGTCCGAACGCAGATTCGAGGTAGCGACGCACAGTGCGGGTGGTTTCCGAGTAAGGCCGAGTGCATCGCTAGATATCCCTGACCGGTTGCTACCTATCGAATCGCGGCTCAACACATTAAAATCATTCCGGGATATCTGTGTGCGGCGCCTCTATGCGCTGGCCGACACCCTTTAAGCGCCGCTCAATCTCCTTCGGAGTTGGCGCCTTACGAGTTGATGGATGATGGCCCCGCACGCGCCTTCGCTGATGTTTCGGTCCGACAGCTTCTTCATAGGCGTATGTGCCGGGGTGTGCCACGTCGACCGCCTCTGTGACGGGCGGTTCATGTGATGCCGGCTCGCGGATTGAACCCCATCTTCTTCAGAAAGGGCCGAGTGCGCGGCATCTTTCGCAAGCTGATGGCCTCTCGCCTCGGGCGATCAAGCTTCGTTTCGCGCTACCTGGTTCCTCGCCTGCTCGGTGAGCGCGACCCGCGCGATCCGCGCGATGTCGTGCTCGTGCTGTTGCACGAAGCCTCACGAACAGGCGCTCCGATCCTCGGCTGGAACATCATCCGCGATCTCGTCGGCCGTTATCAGGTCATTTGTGTGCCGTTCGGCGGGGGCGAGATCGAGGCCGACTTGCGCAGTGCTGCCACCTTCACGACGGCGGCTCTCCTCTGGTTGCGGCGCAAGCCGCGAAGTGCGGATGCCATCGCGCACGCTCTCGTGGCGAATTACCGCCCGCTCTATGTCATTGCGAACAGTGTCGAGACCCACTCTCTCGTGCCGCATTTCGCGCGCGCCGGCGTCCCTGTGGTGGCACTCTTCCACGAGTTCGCCGCCTATACGCGTCCGCTCTCCAAGCTTGAGGACGTGTTCGGGTGGGCGGATGAGGTCGTGTTCTCCTCGCAGATGACCATTGAATCGGCCGCCACCTACTATCAGGGGCTCGAACGACGCGCGGGCGTGCACCTCATTCCGCAAGGACGGTCGGAGATCCCCGTCCCAAAAGGGAGTGCCGCCGCGGAACGGCGCCCGCCGGCGCCACTGCGACCGAAAGGTCGCGAGGAAGCGTTTGTCGTGCTCGGCGCGGGCTCGGTTCACCTGCGAAAGGGCGTCGAACTCTTCGTCGCGACCGCCGCCGCGGCGCGCCGCCTGCGGCCTGACCTTCCTTTGCTGTTCGTCTGGATTGGCGACGGGTTCGACCCGCAGCGGGAGCTCGGCTACTCGATCTATCTCGATGAGCAGATCAAGCGATCCGACCTCGGCGACAGCCTCATCATGCGCCCTCCGGTCGATGATCTCGACGCTCTCTACCCGCAGGCCGATCTGTTTCTGCTCAGTTCGCGCCTGGACCCGCAGCCGAACGTCGCCATTGATGCGATGACCTTTGGCGTACCGGTCTTGTGCTTCGAAGGCGCTGCCGGCACGGCGGAAATCCTTGCTTCCGATCCCGCCACCAGCCAGCTGGTAATCCCCCACCTCGATGCGCACGCTGCGGCGGTGGCCATTTGTCGGCTGGCCAGTGAAGGCAGCGAACTGGTCGAGCTGAAGACGTCGGTGCAGCGCCTCGCCCAGGCAACGTTCGATATGCCGACCTATATCGAGCGTCTCGACGCGTTGGGGCGGGCCGCGGCGGCGCGCCGTAACACACGCGATGCGGAATTGATCGCGGCGGCGGATGCGCTCGATCCGTCCTTCGTCCTTGCGCCCGGTGAAGAGACAGCCAGCCGCGCCGAACTGGCCCAGACAGCGTTGATCCGCTGGCGGCTGTGGGGTGGATCGACCGTGGAACTCGCACATGCCAATCGGCCCCGACCCTACCGGCGTGCCTGTGCGGGCTTCCATCCGGGGATTTATGCGCTTGCTCACGAGGACGCGTGTCTCGCCAATGGACGCGATCCCCTGGCGCACTGGATCGAGAACGGGCGGCCCGCTGGTGCGTGGTCGCGGCGCGTCTATTCGCCCCTTCCAGCTGCCCGTGGCGACGCCGGCCGCGCTGCAGGGCTAAGAACCGCTCTCCACGGCCATTTCCACTATCCTGAGCTGGTTGACGATCTGCTGGCGCGCCTGGCGGCGAACCAGAGCCGGCCGCACCTCATTCTGACCTGCGACACGGAGGCGAAGGCCGACCAATTGCGTTCGGCGCTCGCCGCCTATCAAGGGCCGTCGCAGGTTCGGCTTATGCCGAACCGCGGGCGCGACATCGGCCCGCTGCTCACGGGGCTCGCGGACGTCATTTCCAGCGGGGACTATGACGTGATCGGTCACGTGCATGGCAAGCGCAGTCACTCTACCGACGCCCAGATGGGCGAGCGCTGGCGCGACTTTTTGTTCGAGAATCTGGTGGGTGGGCGCTTCGCCATGGTCGACACGGCGATCGCCGCCTTCGCCGAGGATGCATCGCTCGGCCTGCTGATGGCTGAAGACCCGCATGTGGTGGGCTGGAACGCGAATCTGGAGCTTGCCCAGACGCTCGCGCGACGCATGGGCATTGATCAGCCTTTGCCCATGCAGTTCGATTTTCCCCTGGGCACCATGTTCTGGGCGCGCCCGGCGGCATTGAAGCCTCTGCTGGATCTTCATCTGACCGTTGAGGACTACCCCGAAGAACCGGCGCCTGACGACGGCACCCTTCTTCATGCGCTCGAGCGGCTGATCCCATTTGCCGCTCGCCAGACCGGGCTCAGCGTCGCGGGCCTGCGCGTGGCAAATACCACGTGGTAAATCTGTCGCGGGCGGTTACATTTTTGCCGAGTGTAAGTGTTTGGCTGTTTTAAAAGGTAGAAAATTTCAGAGCCGCTCCTGAAAGCGTAGCTTCCCTTGATGCACGCGCGCGTTTATTCATGTGTCGTGCTGGATGGATTGGGTTGCGGCTGCATCCATCCTGTTGTGTAACAGCGATGTGCCCCTTGGAGTGCTAGAATGCCTCTCGACGAGACGCAGATTGCCGATATCGTCCGGCTCCAAGGCCACCCGGCGTTGTGGATGCCGACGCGAACGGGATCAATGAGCGCCTGGTGGGGGCATGTTCCCTTCGCTCACTGGATAGTCTCGGAGCTCCGACCGCGCTGCATCGTGGAGTTGGGCACGCATAACGGCGTCTCGTTCGCCGCTTTCTGCGAGGCCGTGCTGCGCCAGCATCTGAGCTGTCGCTGCTATGCCGTCGACACCTGGCAAGGTGACGATCATGCGGGCCGTTATGGTGAGGGCGTGTTTGCCGATCTGCAGCCCTTCATCGCCACGCGCTTTGGCTCGTTCGCCGAACTGATGCGCATGACCTTCGATGAGGCGCTGCCCTATTTTGCCGACGGCTTTGTCGATCTCCTGCATATCGACGGCCTGCACACCTACGAGGCGGTGAAAGCCGACTTCGAGGGCTGGCTACCCAAAATGTCCGAGCGGGGTGTCATCCTGTTCCACGACATCAATGTTCGCGAGCGAGGCTTCGGTGTGTGGCGGCTCTGGGAGGAGCTGCGCACTATCTATCCGTCCTTTGAGTTTCTGCACGGGCACGGGCTCGGCGTCCTCGCCGTCGGCCGTGAGGCGCCGGACATTATGGGCCTCCTCGCAGGTTTGGAGACAGACGACACCAATGCTGTGCAGGATTTCTTCGCGCAGCTCGGGAGCCGATGGATCACGGCGGATCTGCTCGAGCGCCAGCGGGACGTTGGTCACACGACCTCATCCGAGTTCGGCGGAGCGACGCTTCCGCAGGATATTTTGATGCGGTCTAGGTGGCTGCTTGCTTTGTTCAGCCAGAACTATAGGGACAGTCTTCCGCGTGCGCGACCAGTAGACGCTGCGGCCATTAGCTTGCAGAAGGCCACCGTGCATAATGCGTTGGTCGTTGCCGGGCAGCAGGCCCATTCAATCAAGCGTCGTAAGTCGTGGCAGAAGTGGATTCCCAAATCTCTGCAGGCCCGTTTTAAGTCCTCAGCAGTCCCTTCGCTTCCAACCGGACTTGAAGGGTTGTCACAAGAAGACATCGAGCGGGTCGTCGCGGCTTTCGATCCGTCGTATTATCTCGATACGTACCCGGACGTCGCTGCGGCCGGGTTGAATCCCTTTCAGCACTTCTTGACCCATGGCTGGCGAGAGGGACGGAATCCGCAAGCGGATTTCGTCACGTCCTACTATCTCGATCGCTGGCCGGACATTCGGGAAGGGGGCATCAATCCGTTCATTCACTGGGTGCTTCATGGCAAAGCTGAACGGCGGCAGGCCGCACCACCTGGCGGTGTGAGCAGTTTCCGGCCGAAAATCAGCGCCATCGTCCCCAATTACAATCACGCGCGCTTCTTACCGCAGCGTATCGAATCGATCCTCGCTCAGACATACTCAAATATCGAAATCATCATTTTGGATGATAGCTCAACGGACGGTAGCCAGAGCATCATTCAATCATACTGCGCCGAGTACCCTGATCGCATTCGATGTGTTCTGAATAGCGTCAATTCGGGGGGCGTGTTCCATCAATGGCAGAAGGGTGTCGAGAGCAGCCGCGGAGATCTGATATGGATCTGCGAGAGCGATGATTTCTGTGAGCCCGATTTTGTGGAGAAGTTGTACGGCGAATTCGTCGATATGAGCGTGATGATTGCCTTCGGTCGCATACTGTACGTCGACGAAGGGGGTAATTTTCAGGACGGTATGGACGCTTATCGCGAGGGCGCCGAAGCCGGCATTTGGGAGCGCCGCCTTGTCCGGCCTGCGGCTGATTGGTTCGCGAAAGGCTTTGGGGTCAATAACGTTATTGCTAATGTTGGGGGCTGCCTTTTCCGGCGTGTCGATATTTGCCCAGAAGTCTGGAGCGAAGCGAAAACCTATCGCGTCGCCGGCGACTGGTTCCTATATTTGCAGATCTCGGCTGGTGGACAAATTGCCTGGCGGCCTGATGCCGTATCCTATTTTCGTCGGCATGGAAATAACACATCTTCGACCGGTATATATCGTGCTGATTTCTATCAAGAGCTTGAGCGATTCATGCTTAAGCTTTGCAGCACGTGGGAGGTGTTGGATGAAACGTTGCGAAAATTCTACGAGAACATGCTTGGGCAATTTACATGGCTCGAGCTTGATAAGAAATTTGGACCTCTCGATGGCCTGCTGAATCACGCGAAGCTACGTCGCCAAAAGCGGATCAAGAATCACGTCTTGATTGCGTCATACGGTTTTGTGCCGGGCGGCGGCGAGCTTTTTCCGATAAATTTGGCGAATAGTCTCTTTGATTTAGGATGGAACGTATCGTTCGTTTGCTTTGAATTGAGCCATGTAAATCCTGAACTTAGATCTGCACTGAACCCCTCGATCCCGGTCTACAGTAAAGAGGTCATACAAAAATATGGTGTCGACCGGTTCTTGAGGGAGGCTGGAGTTACTCTGGTCCATTCTCATAATGTGGGTTCCGAAATTCATTTCTTCGAACAGTGGAATATGCAGGGGGGTGTACCCTACCTCGTGACCCTGCACGGTTCCTATGAAGCGTCGGATCTGGAACGCGAGAGACTTGCTGAGCTGGCGGCCAAGGTCGATCATTTCGTCTACACGGCGGAAAGAAATCGTACATTCCTCAGGGAATTGCAGGTACCGGCGAGCAGGTTTCAGAAGCTGCCCAATGCCATGCCGCTCGATGAACGACCCTTTCCGGAGACGCGCGCCGAACTCGGCATCCGCGAGGATGCCGTCGTCTTCACTTTTGTTGCTCGCGGCATTCCGTCCAAGGGGTGGGAGCCGTGCATCAAGGCGTTCCAGAGCGTGCGTAAGGCGCATGCGGGTCGATCGCTGCATCTTTTGCTCTGCGGTGATGGCGAGGAACATGAGCGACTGGCCCCCCTGTACGGAGCCGATCCAGACATCACTTTTCTCGGGTATCAATCGCACATCGCCGGCCTGTACCGACTGAGTGACGTCGCGGTCGTTCCCACGCGGTTCCCCGGTGAATCGTTCCCTCTTTGCATCATTCAAGCACTTCAGTGTGGCCGCCCCGTTGTCGCCAGCGACGTTGGGGAGATCAGCAACATGGTTTCTCCCGAAGGGCAGGATGCTGCAGGAGTTGTTATCCCCGCAGATGCTGACGATCAGCGCTTCGTTGCCGTCCTGGCAGACGCGATGCAGGCGATGATTGATGATGCTCAACGTGCCCGTTATTCAGACGCGGCAAAGCATTTGGGCAGCAGTTACGACATGGTCGCATTGGCTCGTGAATATGCCAATACCTATCAAAATCTTGTCGCTGAGCACCGGACAGGTCCGGCAGAAATCAGTAGAAGCGACTGAGGCCGGTTTGAGTTGGGGTGATTTGGCGAGTTTGGGTTTAATCGTACCCGAACGTGGTGGTTGCACGCCTCAACTCAGATCCGCCTCGTGCGGAACGTGAAAAACTTGTGCAGGAAATAACTGGTGAAGATGGGGCTGGCGACGCCTATGGCGTGCGCGACGAGTTCGCGATGGTAGTCGTATCCGATCGCTGGCAGCACCCAGCCGGCGAGGCCCACGCTGATCACCCACACGTGGCCGAGAGCGACGAGGTTCACCATGAGGAAGCGGGCATACTGTCCCCCGACGGCTCCAGTATCCGCATCGAAAACATAATGCCGATTGAGAAAGAACCCGACAGTGAGGGCTATCGGGAAGGCAAGTGCGACGGCGACCTCAAAAGGAACGACATAATTCAGGAGGATGCGAGCAACGATATTGACGGTCGCGGCTATCGCGCCGGCCACAAGAAACAACAGGAAGCGTGACGTCACGAAGCGCTCCGCTTGCGCGCCACGACGAGGAACTGCTTGCCCATGATTTTCCAGGCCAATGGCAGGGCGAGGTAAGCGCGGATCAGCAGGTCATGCGTCGGTGTACTGTTGTTCATTGTGTAAGGCAGGAACCGGTCAATGACGCGCTCGAGCTCATAGCCATTGATCAGCAGACCCTCGCTGAGCGACAGGTGCGACAGCGGGAGGTAGTGGTCGTAATAGTCCCAGTATTCCTTGTAGGCATAGCGGATATTGGGTCCGAGGATGATGAAGCGGCCACCGGGCTTGAGCTTGCGAAGAACCTCCTTGAGTACCGCGTTGCACGCCGCCTTATCCGGCAGGTGCTCCAGGAAGTTGGAGGTGAACGCGACGTCGAGCGTGTTGTCGGGAATGAAGAAGAGATCATTGGCCGACGCGCTGGCAAAGGATACGTCCGCCGCCAGATGTGCGGGTGAATCCGGGTTCAGATCGACGGCGAATTTGCGGCCTGCCTTAATATTATTGATGAATTCCCCATAGCCGCACGCCAGATCGAGAACCGTGTCGGTCGGCTTGATCATCGTCGAAAAGAAGTCGTTACAGAGGATGCGCCAGACCCGTTGACGCTTTTCCAGTCCGGTATTCGCGAAACGCTCACGATAAATACTGGCGAGGTCGTCCATATGAGCTCCTGTCAAATGTTCATCGGATGACCTGCGCCATGGCGCGGCCCAGACGGATGCTTTCGGCGATGCCCCGATCCTCGGGGTAGTAATAACAGGTGTCGGCAATCTGCAGCCCGGCAAGGGCAGTTTGCACGGGTGGGATCATCTGTTGGAAGTTCGGACCGCAGACGGGTTGAGCGTAACGCAGGCGGCCTACCTTGGCGTCGATCAGGTCATCATCGGTGATCGCCGGATTCAGCCGCTTGATGTAGCCGAAAGCTTCCGCCGTGAACGCTGCATCTGGCGAGCTCCACTTCGGATGCGTAACCGGCATGTAATAGGGCACGTATACCATTGTCTGCGGTAGCGGGCGCAGATTGGAGAACTCGATGATCCCGGGTATCTCGATGTCTGGCTCGACGATATTGATCCAGAAATGCGGGCTCACCGACTTCCTGAGTTTGAACAACAAGCACACCACGCCGATGTTCTCGATGGCGTCGTAGCGGTTCTTGTCGGCCTCCGGTAGAGCGGGGACGAGGGTGCTGATCAGCGGCGTCGGCACAGTTGAGATCACGGCGTCGGCGGGGAATTCCTTGCCACCCGCCCGCACGCCAGTGACGCGCCCGTCGGCTGTCAGAACCTGTTCCGCGGGGGTCGCGAGGTGCAAACGCCCGCCCTTGGCCATGAATGCGCTGACCAGGGCGTCCACGAGAGTCTGCGACCCACCCTCGATATAGCCGAGTTGCTCATGGAACAGGCTGCGACGGGAATTGCCGATGCGCCGCACCCGCGTCGCGATCCAGGAGGCTGAGACATGGTCGGCATATTCGTAGAATTTGAGCTCCTGAAGCCGCTTCCACATTTTGGCGTAGACGGCCTTGCCGGATCCGCGCTCGATCCATTGGCGGGATGTCAGATGTTCGATGGACGCGAAGCTGCGCGCCTTGGTGGCGAGGAACATCTGCAGTCCCGTGCGGAATTTCTCCACGAGGGTCAGGTGCGGGAAGGTCAGTAGCGAGACCGGGTCGCCCCATTTGTGGAGCGCTCCAGCCATACGATAGGCCATGGACGTGTCGCGCCACCGCATTTTGTCGCCGATGCCGAGTTCAGCCATCATCTCAAAGGTGGGCGCGTCCGACTTGCAGACGAAATGATAGAAGCGCTCGATCGACACGCCGTCGAAATCGAAATGCGCGGCCATGCCGCCGGCGTGCACGTCGGCCTCCACCAGATCGACCGAATGGCCGCGCCTGACAGCCTCCCAGGCTGCGGCAAGGCCCATCAGGCCGGCTCCGATCACCACGACCCGTGTCAAGCAGACCCCCTCAGAACTCAAGAACGATCTGGCCGTAGACCGGATCGAGATAGGTTTCGGCCAGCGCCTGTTTCAGCGGCGTGCGTGCAACCCCGAACGCGCCCGGCCAGTCGGTCACCGGAAACTCCTCAGGGATCACGAGCGCTTCCAGTTGGCTTGTGGTGAAGGGGGGCGTGCGGCTGAAGCGTGCATAGAGCCACAGGAGGAGCCAGAACATGCGATAGGGAATATGCACGAGGCGGGCGCGCGGTTTGACCGTGTCATGGATCATGCCGATCAAGGCGCCATAGCTGACCTTCTCATGCCCGGAGATGTCATAGGTTCCGGTCGCCCGCGTGGCGAGGCTGGCAGCAATGACCGAGACAAAGTCGCCGACATAAAGCGGCTGGCGCAGATAGTTGCCGTCGCCGGGTATCGGGAAGACCGGCGTGCGGTCCATGAAGCGCCGTAACCAGCCGAGGTGCTTGCGATCGAACCAGCCGAACATCAAGGTGGGGCGCAGGATAACATGCGGGATCGGGCTCGCGAGGAAGAGCTTCTCCTGTGCCGTCTTGGAGCGCGTGTAGAAATCATCAGCGCGCGAGTTCACCACCGAAGACGAGATGCCGACGAAATAGCCCACGCCATGTTGTTCCATGGCCGCGAGAATGTGGCGCGTCGCCGTGACATTGTTGGCGACGAACTCACCCTCATCCAGCCCGCCAATCTGGGCCTGATTGATGACAACGGCATCCGCGCCCTTCAAGGCTTCCATCCAGTCGCCGGGCAAAGACAGATCTGCCTCGATGATCGGGACGTCCGGATGCACCTTGCGGAACAGCGCAACATTCGCCGGGTGCTTGTCGATGCCCACCAGCGTGACATCCGGCCGCTGCTTGAGCCGTGCAATCAGGTTCTGTCCAACCAGTCCGGCAGCGCCGGTGACGACGATTTTGCTCATTACAGGTTCATCTTATTGAAGATGCGCGACGGAATGAAACCAATGATCAGCATGATCAATCGCCAGCGTGCGGGTGCATATTGGACGGGTCCACCCGCGTCGGCCGCCCGGCGCACCACTTTCGCGACCTGCTCGGGCGTCGCCCATAACGGTCCGCCCTTCGTCATGCCGGCGGTCATCGGCGTGTCCGTCGGGCCCGGCTTGACGATCACCGCGCGCGGGCCCTTATCGGCGAAGCGATGAGCGATCCCCTGTATCAGGGTCGCGAGACCCGCTTTGGCGGCGCCGTAAATGTAATTGGCCCGTCGCCCGCGATCCCCCGCAACGGAGCCGAGTACGACGAGCGAACCCTTGCCCCGCCGCTCCAGTTCTTCCGCGATCAGCAGAGACCATGCGGCAGCCGAGGTGAAGTTGACCGCCAGTATGTCCTGCGCAGCGCCGGGCTCTTTTTCGGCCCGCGCATGATCGCCCAGTACCCCATAGGCGATGAGGATGTGGTCGAAGGGGCCGTGCTGTGCCCACAATTCCTGCCATGCCGAGCGAGGATCTACTGCCAGGAAATCGAGCTCGACACTCGTTGCGGAAGAGGCTCCGCGCACGGTGAGGTCCGCGCCAATCTGGTCCAGGCGTTCCTTGTGGCGGCCGGTCAACACCAAGGCCGCACCCTCGGCGGCATAGAGGCGAGCGGTGGCCTGCGCGATGCCGGAGGCAGCTCCGAGAATGAGGACGCTGAGTTTGGGGTTCGCCATGTCTATCCCTGCATGCGCCGCCAGAAGGAGGAGGAGAGTCCCGGGTCCAGATGGGTCACGAAGCTCTCCATCGCGGGATAGCCCGACCTGAAGAGGTCGGCCGGCAAACGCCCATCCTTTGCGGGATAAAGCCGCCCGCCAGCCTCTCGGACGATGCTGTCGAGGCGCGCGAGCAGATGAAGTGTCTCGGCGCCACGATTGGGGAAATCAAGCGCCAATGTCGTTCCGGCGCGCGGAAATGACAGGAAGCCAGGAGAGGGCGCGTCACCGAAATCCTTGAGCACGGCGAGAAACGAGCCCGTGCCGGCGCTTGAGATGGTCTTCAGCATCGCGGCGGTTGCGTCATGGGCGACCGCGGGCGGGACCACGCTCTGGTATTGGTACATACCGCGCCGTCCGTAGAGCCGGTTCCAGTGCTGGAGGCCGTCGAGAGGGTAGAAATAGGGATCGTAGGAGATACTCCTGGTCCCGCGGCTGCGCGATCCCTTCCAGTAATAGAGGCTATTGAAGGCCGAGATCGACAGACGGTTGAGCATCAACTCCGGCATGTCCACCGGCACCGTCGGGCCACTCTTGCTGGCGGCCTTGAGTTCGCCCGCGGAGGCGTGATTGGCGCGGCTCATAAGCCCCCGCCCCAGATCCCGTCCGCCGGCGAGGCAATCGATCCAGGCTACGGAGTATTCGTGCGTCTCCGCGCTCTCGCGCGACAGGGCAAAAAATCCTGCGAGATCTGCGAAAGGGATCGTCTCTACGATCATGTCGGAACTGACGATCGGCTTCAGTTGAAGGGCCACGCGGGTGATAATTCCGGTCAGGCCGAGCCCACCGATGGTCGCGGCGAACAAGCCGCTCGCGTCGTCGGGAGTGAGTACATGCTGCGACCCATCCGAACGCAGCAGCGTGAGGCGGCGCACCCATCGCCCGAAAGTGCCGGCGCGGTGATGGTTCTTTCCATGCACATCGTTGGCGACAGCTCCGCCCAGCGTGACAAATTTTGTGCCGGGGGTGACCGGCAGAAAGAAACCACGCGGTATCGCGAAGGCGAGCAACTCGGCGATCGAGATGCCCGCCTCGGCCTCCAGATGACCGCTTGCCGGGTCGAAGCTGATGAGGCGGTTCAGGGAGCGGGTCTCGATCAGCGCCCCCTCGGCATTCAGAGCGGTGTCGCCATAGGATCGGCGCAGGCCGGTGGCGAGAACACCGTTGGCGTGGGTGGCTCCTTCCGCCAGCAGGCCAGGTAGCTGATCGAGGAATTGCGGGTTTGCCACGTGATGGGGTGCCCGGATCACGCGCCCCCAGGAGACGATATCCGTTCGGGTGAGAAACGCGCTCACAGGGCGGCCAGGAAGAAGACGGCAACACAAATGGCGAGGAACCGGCTTGGCCAGTCGCGCAGCGCGAAGGAGACCGGGTCGTCATGCATGCGGCCGCGATGGGTGAGAAGCCAGATTCGCCCGATCCAGATCGCCACCAGAAGATTCACCGCCCAGAGATATTCAGGCTGTCCATAGCCCGCAGCCCGAAACGCCTCATCCACCATGTAGAGCACCAATATGATGAGCGAGGCCAGGCCGGAGCCGATCCCGAAGGTCAGCGTCAGCGGCCAGTCGTCCGCCTCATACCCGCGCCCTCTCAGCATGCTGTCTTTCGCGCCGCGGGCCTGAACGATCTCGACATGTCGCTTTGCCGTGGCAAGCGAGAAGAAGAAGAACATCGAAAAGGTGAGCAGCCATATCGGCATCGGCCCTCCGAGCAGCGCGACGCCCATGACCAGGCGGAGCGTGAACAGGACCGCGATGATGAAGGTATCCAGCAGCGGAATACGCTTGAGCCCGAAGGAGTAGGCGAGGGTGAGGACGAGATAGGAGACGAGAGCCAACGCAAAGGCGGGGTCCAGCACCAAGGCCGCCACCAAGGTGCAGGGAATGACCAGGACTGGAAACAGCACCGCCTGCATCAGCGGCAACTGGCCGCTGGCCACTGGCCGGTATCGTTTGGTCAGGTGCCGGCGGTCGGCGTCGATGTCGGCGATGTCGTTGATGAGATAACTGGATGAGGAGATCAGCAGCAGCAGGACAAATCCCATCCCGGCGTGGATGACCATGCCGAGATCGCCCCAGGCGTGAGCCAGGATCAACGGCACGAACATCAGCAGGTTCTTCGACCAATGATGCACGCGCAGCGCACGCGGCCAGACCTGCAGCGGACGAGGGCGCTGCGCGCGGCTGCGGAATTCAGCGATAATCGGCTTTCCCAGAGCGTTCGCCCGCCGGGCGACGCTGGCGCTGACGCCGACCAGCACAATGCCATCGGCCTTGGCCCATACGACCAGATCCGAGGCGTGGTCGCCCGCATAGACGAAACCTTGCGGGAAGCGTCGCGCCAGCATGGCGGCCTTGGCCTCGCCCTTCAAATTGAGGCCAGCTTCGGTGGCGATCACCTCGTCGAAAATGCCGAGATGGTCGGCGACGAGGCGGGCAACGCGGTGATCGGCGGCGGTACACAGCACCAGATAACTGCCGCGCTCACGCTCTGTCGCCAGATAGCTCAGTACCTCGTCGCAGGTGTCGAGGTTGGCCGGGTCAAGGACGATCGCCTCGGCGCAGAAGTCCTTGAATGCCGCCTTTCCCTTGAACAGCGCACCTATGAGGTGTGGCAGAAGCCGCGGCTTTTGAAACACGATCCGAGCGACTTGCTCGTGCAACGTGTCAGCCTTGATCAAGGTGTTATCGAGGTCCACCACGACCACGCGGCGCGAGGCCGGCATTTCAGCGGGGCTGACGGGCATCGGCCGAGCTCCAAACCGAAGTGACGGTGGCAGCGCCGAGATAAGCCAACCCAGCTACGAGATAAGCGCCCGGCATTCCGTCGAATCCAAACCAGCCTCGAGGGAACGAGGGTATGACGACAGCATAACGATCTTCTTCGATCCCGCTTCAGCAGTAGGGAGACAACCATCGCTGGGGAAGTACGTCAATGATTGAGCGTCAAATAATGCGCTATTTCGTTAGTTCAAAGATCAGGATGATAATTTTTGACAATCGGTGACAGAGGAACGTACGAATATAAGTGAATGAGCTTGATGGTAACGGGGATTGGTGCGGTAACAAGGCCATCTTGAACCGCCCCGCGTTTTCTAGACGCCCTCGGCTTTGGCTTTGTACTGCCGTTCGAACTCGATGGGCGACAGCATCCCATTCCGTGCGTGCTTGCGGGTGGGGTTGTAGAACATCTCGATGTAATCGAACACGTCCCCGCGTGCCTCGTCGCGCGTGCGGTAGACCTTGCGGCGGATACGCTCGCGCTTGAGCAGGTTGAAAAAGCTCTCGGCGACGGCGTTGTCATGGCAGTTGCCGCGACGGCTCATCGACGGCTGCAGATCGTGGTGTTTCAGGAACGAAGCCCACTCCATGCTGGTGAACTGGCTTCCCTGGTCCGAATGCACCAACACACGCTCCTTCGGCTTACGTCGCCAGACGGCAGCCAGCAGCGCCTGAAGCACGACGTTGGTCGTCTGCCGGGCCTGCATGGACCAGCCGACGACGCGGCGGGAGAAAAGATCGATCACGACCGCCAGATAGGCGAAGCCCTCATGGGTGCGGATATAGGTGATGTCGGTCACCCAGGCCTTGTCAGGCGCCTCCACGTCGAACCGGCGATCGAGCGTGTTGTCGACGGCCAGGGACGGCTTGCCGGCATAGTGGCCGGGGCGGCGCTTGTAGCCGATCTGCGCCCGGATGCCGGCAAGTCGCGTCAGCCGCGCAACCCGGTTTGGGCAGCAGCTCTCGCCCATGTCCGCCAGATCGTCGTGAAGCTTACGATAGCCATAGACCTTGCCGCTCTCGCTCCATGCCGCGCGGATCAGCTCGATCTGTCGTTGGTCCTCCCGAGCGCGCCTGCTCAGCGGATCCTTCAGCCAGGCGTAAAAGCCGCTGGGCTGGACACGCAGGCACCGACACATGGCGCGGATCGAAAACTGCAGGCGATGCGCGGCGATGAACGCGTACTTCACTTTGCATCCTTGGCGAAGTACGCGGCCGCTTTTTTTAGGATGTCGCGCTCCTCCGTCACGCGCTGCAACTCGCGCTTCAGCCGGCGGACCTCGGCAGCCTGATCGTCATCGCGGGCCACGGCGGCAGGCTTGCCGTACCGTTTCCTCCACTCGTAGAGCGAGTACTTGCTGATCCCTAGCCGCGCCGCCACCTCCGCAACCGGATAGCCCCGCTCGGTGATCTGAAGGACCGCGTCGCGTTTGAAGTCCTCGGTGAAGTTCGCTTTGCCCATCGGGGCCTCCTTGCCTCAAAATTTAGGGAAGAAGGCGTCCAGGAATCTAGGGGCGGTTCATCTTGCCTGTTCCCCCGCGCCTTTTTGAGATAGGTGTTTATGCTTCCTATGCGTCGCGGCTGGCGAATCATTTTTCCAGAATGGGCGCACCGATACTGAACGAGCGCCTCTCCGTTTTGCTGGATGTGAGGTCGAACGATGCGACGTGCAATCGAGGGTGACGGGCGCTTCTCCTCCGTTGGTCGAGTATCGATCTATATAAATGTGCTGCGCTTTTTCTTGGCGTTGTCGCTTTCATTCTCACTGTTCGTCCTGTTTGTCGGACTGAAGAATCCGATCATGGACATGTACAGTTTTCGTCAGACGCAGACCGCGTTGACGTCATACTGGCTTCTCCACGGCGGGCCTTGGATCGCCTATGAGACCCCGGTCCTTGGGGCCCCTTGGGCCATGCCTTTCGAGTTTCCCGTCTACCAGCTTATCGTTTCGGCTCTGGCAATGCTTGGCGTTCCGCTCGATGTCGCGGGCCGGCTTGTCAATTTTGGCTTTTTCCTCGGGACACTTGGCCCGCTCTGGCTGCTGTTTCGGGCGCTGCGCCTGGGCCCCGCCAGCTACCTTGCCACGGCGATCCTGTACGTATTGTCTCCCCTGTACCTCTATTGGAGCCGCACCTTTCTGATTGAGTCGTGCGCGCTGTTCTTCTCCATGCTTTGGCTGGCGCTGCTCGCGCATTACCTGACGCGTGGTGGCTGGGTGTTCGTTGCCGGCGCCGTTGTTGCGGGTTGTCTGGCCGTGCTCGCCAAGTCCACGACCTTCCCGGCGTTTGTTCTTGTGGGCGGGTTGGGTGCCGCCTGGACACTCATCGCGCGGTTGCGGGGTGGTGAGAGGCTCATTCGGTTGTTGGCGGAGGCTCTCATTTTGAGCCTTACCGTCATCGTGCCCTTCACCATCGCCTGGGTCTGGGTCAGCTATTCTGATCAGGTGAAACTGGCCAACGAGTTCGGCAGTCACCTCACATCGACGGCCCTGTCGTCCTGGAATTTCGGGACTCTCGATCAGAAGCTGAGCGCCCATCTGTGGAAAGACATCATCCTGGCGCGAATCCTACCCGACATCGCAGGCTCATTTTATTTGATGGCCGTTGCGGTAATTGTTTTTGGCCTCGTCTTACGTAAGTCGGCGGTGTTTGCATTAATTGCCATAGTTGGCTTCTTTTCGTCAATAATGTTATTCACAAATGTTCATATGGTTCATAATTATTATCAAGTCGCCAATGGGCTATTTCTGATTATGGCGACAGGAATCGCGCTTGGAGCGATGTTCGATCGCGGCTTGCGCGCTATTTCTCTGCTATGTCTCATGGTTATTGGCGTTGGGCAGTATTTGTTTTTTCAGAAAATTTATAGCGAGGTGATAAAGAACGATCACGTTCAGGATCGCACGCTCCAGATCGCGCTCATCGCGAAAGCGCAAACACAGCCCAGCCAGAGCCTGCTCGTTATCGGTGAGGACTGGTCCTCCGCCGTTGCCTACTATTCCGAGCGCAAGTCGCTGACCTTGCCGGCTTGGGCGACGCGAGCAAACATCGAGAGGGTGTTCGCGGACCCGCAGGCGTTTCTCGGTGACCGGCCCCTCGGTGGCATCGTGTTCTGCGCGAACAGAGCGGCTGATTACGGCGCCGCCGCGCCTTTGGTGCAGAGCTTCGTGGCAGATCGTGCGGTAATGGGTGAGTTTGGCGGGTGCCAGCTTCTCGCCGCTCAGCGCTCTTCGTGAGCCGCTGGCAGGACAGGCCGATCAAGGGGCTGCGAGCTTGGATGGTCCGCGGCGCACGCCGAAGGGAGCGCGGAGGCTGGAGCGGGCGAAGGGAATCGAACCCTCGTATGCAGCTTGGGAAGCTGCCGTTCTACCATTGAACTACGCCCGCTCAGGCGCCGGCACATTAGAGGGCCGAGGCGGGAGCTTCAACCCCTTCCTGAGGCTGTTCACACCCGACTCGCGGCAGGCATCGGCGTGTCGACGAAGCGCTAGAAATTCTCGTGCGTGAGCGCCGCCAGATAGCGCCCATAGGCGCTCTTGCCCAAGGCGCCGGCCAGTCGCTGCAATTGCGCGGCGTCGATGAAGCCCTGGCGGAAGGCGATCTCTTCGGGGCAGGCGATCTTGAAGCCCTGCCGCTTCTCGAGCGTGCGCACGAATTCGGCGGCTTCCACCAGGCTGTCCGGCGTGCCCGTGTCCAGCCAGGCATAGCCGCGCCCCATCACCTCGACCGACAGCGTCTTTCGCTCGAGATAGGCGCGGTTGACGTCGGTGATTTCGAGCTCCCCGCGCGCCGAGGGCTTCAGATTGGCGGCGATGTCGACGACCGTGCCATCGTAGAAATAAAGCCCCGTCACCGCCCAGTTGGATTTGGGCTGGAGCGGCTTTTCCTCGATCGACAGCGCCCGCATCGACGCGTCGAACTCGACCACGCCGTAACGCTCGGGGTCGGTGACATGGTAGGCAAAAACCGTCGCGCCATCCGTCCGGTTGCGCGCATCGTTCAGCATCCGCTGCAGGCCAGCGCCATAGAAGATGTTGTCGCCGAGGATCAGGCAGGAGGGGCTGTTGCCAACGAAGTCCGCGCCGATCGTGTAGGCCTGCGCGAGGCCGCCGGGGTCGGGCTGCACGCGGAAGGAGAGGTTCAGCCCCCACTGCGAGCCATCGCCGAGCAGGCGCTCGAAATTCGGCAGGTCGTGCGGCGTCGAGATCACCAGAATGTCGCGTATGCCGGCCAGCATCAGCACCGACAGCGGGTAGTAGATCATCGGCTTGTCGTAGACCGGCATCATCTGTTTGGACGTGACAAGCGTCATCGGATGGAGGCGTGTCCCGGCCCCGCCGGCGAGAATGATGCCCTTCAACGTCTCAATCCTTCTTCAGCCCGCTGCCCGGAGCGGTGCCGGCCAGTTGGTCCATCACGACCTCTAGCGAACGGCGCCAGTCCGGGAGATTAATGCCATAGACGCGGGCGATCTTTGATCCATCCATCAGCGAATTGGCCGGCCGCCGCGCCGGTGTCGGGTAGTCGGCGGTGCCGATGCGCCCGACCTTTGCCGCCTTCTGACCGCGCCGCGCCGCGTCGGCAAAGATCGCCTCGGCGAAATCGGCCCAGCTGGCGGCAGGCCCGCCCGCCGGCAGGTGGAAGAGACCGCGCAGCGCCGTCTCCTGCGGGCGCGCGGTCAGCTGCTCCGCCACCTGCCAGATCGCACTGGCGATGTCGAGCGCGGAGGTCGGCCGGCCGATTTGGTCGGCGACCACGCCGAGGCTGTCGCGTGTTTCCGCAAGGCGCAGCATGGTGCGCACGAAATTCGCGCCGAAGGGTGCGTAGACCCAGGAGACGCGCAGGATCGCCGCGTTCGAGGTGGCCGCCAAAACGGCTTGCTCGCCGGCGAGTTTGGAGGCGCCATAGACGCCAAGCGGGCCGGTTGCGTCGTCCTCCACCCATTCGCCCGTCTTCGAGCCGTCGAAGACATAATCGGTGGACAGGTGAATGACCGGCACGTTCAGCGCAGCCGCCGCGCGCGCTACGGCGCCGGCGCCGTCGGCATTGATGCGGTAGGCGAGTTCCGGCTCGCTTTCCGCCTTGTCGACGGCCGTATAGGCGGCAGCGGAGACGATGACGTCCGGCCGCGCGGCCGCAAACACGGCGGCGGCGTTGTCGGGCGTGGCGAGATCAAAATCCGGGCGCCCGATCAACACAACCTCGCCACCCAAGCTGGCAGCATGGCGGGCGAGCGACTGGGCGACCTGCCCCGATGTGCCGGTAACCGCGAGCCGCATCGCTCAGCGGTCCGCGGCGGCGAGAAGGCCCAGGCGCTCGCCGGCATAGACCTTGTCCCGCAGCGGGCGCCACCAGGCCTCGTTGGCGAGGTACCATTCAACCGTCTTGCGAATGCCGGTCTCGAAGTTCTCCTGCGCCTGCCAGCTCAGCTCGGTCTCGAGCTTGGTGGCGTCGATGGCATAGCGCGCATCATGGCCGGGCCGGTCGGCGACGAAGGTGATGAGATCGCTATGCGGGAAGCTTTTGGGCGCCAGCTCATCGAGAATGCCGCAAACGACCCGCACCACCTCGATATTGCTGCGCTCATTGCGGCCGCCGACATTGTACGTCTCGTTCAGCCGGCCTTCGCTGGCGATGAGGTGCAGCGCCCGGGCGTGATCCTCGACATAGAGCCAGTCGCGGATGTTCGAGCCATTGCCATAAACCGGCAGCTTCTTGCCGTGCAGAGCGTTGAGAATGGTGAGCGGGATCAACTTCTCGGGGAAATGGTAGGGGCCGTAATTGTTCGAGCAGTTCGAGACCAGAACGGGCAGCCCATAGGTGCGGCCCCAGGCCACGACCAGATGATCGGACGCCGCCTTGGAGGCGGAATAGGGCGAGGAGGGGTCGTAGGGCGTCGTCTCGGTGAACAGCCCGTCGGGCCCGAGCGAGCCATAGACCTCGTCGGTCGAGACATGCAGGAAGCGAAACGCGGCCTTGGCGGCAGGATCGAGCCCGCTCCAATAGCCGCGCGCAGCCTCGAGCAGTGTGAAGGTGCCGAGGACGTTGGTCTGCACGAAGTCCGCCGCGCCGGTGATCGAGCGGTCGACATGGCTCTCGGCGGCGAGGTGATAGACGCGGTCGGGGCGGAACGTCTGGAACGCCTCACGCACGGCGTCGGCGTCGCAGATGTCGGCCTTCAGGAACTGGTGATTCGGCAGGTTGCCGATCTCCGCCAGATTGGCGAGGTTGCCGGCATAGGTCAGCTTGTCGAAGGTAAGCACCTCGGCGCCGACCTCACGCACCAGGTGGCGAACGACGGCGGATCCAATGAAACCCGCGCCACCTGTCACCAAGATTCGCATGCGTGATCTCCCTTGCGCCGCGCGTCATGGAACGCCGGTCGAGTGTGCCCCCTCAGGCGAAGACGGGCCCGAGGTCGCGAAGACGAGGTTGCCGCCGGTCCTTCTCGGACAGGATGGCATCCTCTTCTTTCACCGGCCACGCGATGGCAAGCTCGGAATCGTTCCATAGAAGGCCACGGTCATGCGCGGCGCTGTAATAATCCGTCACGAGATAGGCGACCTCGCAATCCTCGGTGAGGGTGCAGAAGCCATGGGCGAAGCCGGCCGGAATCCAGAACTGGCAGCCATTCTCGGCGGAAAGCTCCACGGCAACATGCTGGCCGAAGGTCGGGGATGCGCGGCGCAGATCGACGGCGACATCGAGCATCCGCCCGCGCGCGCAGCGCACCAGCTTGCCCTGCGCCTTCGGCTCCAGCTGGAAGTGCAGGCCGCGCACGGTGCCCTTGGGGCGGGAATAGGACTGGTTGTGCTGGACGAAATGCACGTCTCCGGCTTCCGCGCGGAAGAGATCCTCGCGAAAGATCTCTGAGAACCAGCCCCGCTCGTCACCGATCCGCTTGGGCGTCACGAGAAGGAGGTCGGCGATGTCGAAACGGTCAAATCGCATCTAACGCTACTCACACCAGGCGGATGATCGGTTCGGCGGGCGCCGGAGCTAAGGACGATTGAGTGGCGGTTTCAAGCCCATCCACGGAGGCGAGCCTGTAGCCCGCCGCTTCCGCGGCTGTCGAGAACAGCCGTTCCACGGCATGTTCCAAGGCGCCGTCCAGCTTGCCCTGCTCCTCCGCAAAAGCCGCCGACAGCCTGAGCTCCCTTAGCGGAGAAAGCGCCTCCGGACGAGCCCAGAACATGGTGCCGCCAAAGAAATCGAGCTTGAAGAGCTCGGGCGGTATTCCCATGCGACTGGCGATCGCCAGCACCGTCTCGCGGTTCTTGCCCCAGCTCGCCTTGAGGTCGAAATGGTCGCTGGGATAGCGGTAGGACTGGGAACCGACCATGCCGGCGCGGGGAAACGCGTCGAAGATGCCGAGGATCCGGTCAATCACGCCGGGGGCGGCGAGCAGATCGAACAGCAGCCGGTTGCGCCAGATGTTTCCAAGCAGCGCCACGCGCCCGCCATCGACCGACTTCTTGCCGTGGATCTTGCAGACATAGGCGTAGCGGTCGAGCCGGCCTTCCTCGAGCAGACACAGGAACGGACGCACATCCCGCCCGCGATTCTCGAAGACGCGGATGTCGGCGTCCGGGAAGTCCTGAACGATCCGGGCGC
Source organism: Ancylobacter sp. WKF20 (assembly GCF_029760895.1). Taxonomy (NCBI): domain Bacteria; kingdom Pseudomonadati; phylum Pseudomonadota; class Alphaproteobacteria; order Hyphomicrobiales; family Xanthobacteraceae; genus Ancylobacter; species Ancylobacter sp. WKF20. Next base: position 2,380,245 of record NZ_CP121679.1, on the reverse strand, counting down.
TCAGTGCCTCCCGGTCGGGGACCGTCGTGATGATGAGGTCGAAGGGCTCGGTAACCGTGTGAAGGATGGTCGAGAATTCCGGCCACACCTCGGGATAGTAGACATGCGCGACGATGGCGAAGCGCGGGGGGCTCGGGCGGCGCGGATGAGGGGACGCCTCGGACGGGGCCGCTGGCCGATCGGCCCAGCCGGCGAGCAGCTCGGGGAACTGCGAGAGCTCGGGCCGGTCCAGCGCGAGGCCGCCATTACGAAAGCTTTGCAGGGCCTTGCGAAATTCGCGCCGTTTGCCGCGTGGGCCGCGGGCGAAGATGACCATCTGGTCCAAGACCAGGCGATCCTTCGGTTTCACGAGCCAGCGGGCGCGCGCGCGCATCAGCAGGCCGCGCAGGAAACCACAGGGCTTAATGGAAAAGTCCTGCCCGGCCAGGGTGACCGGCGCATCGACCTTGGTGACGAGCTGATAGGTGAGCCCATCAATGGATGGCAGGTTCAGGCGCGTGAGACGCCCACCAATCTCCACCTGCAACTCGGACAACAGCCGGGACACGTTGGCCCTGGGGCTCACTTCAAAGGCGCGGCGCTGCATAAGTCCTACATGACAGGTTCGGCGGGAAGCCGATGCAAGACGCAAAGATAGATCGTCTCCAAACTATCCGCGAAGCTATACGCCCAGCGTCTTTCGGTGGCGAGTTTCAAAATATGTCTGACTGTGGCGCGCGTCATGCGCGCCGCGCAACGGTCGATATGGTCTCTAAATACCTCAGGCGCCTGACGCCCACGCGCGAACACGCTCCCGGTTCAGCGCGAACCATTGCAGCGCCAGCAGGACGAAGCCGTTCTCGATGCCTGGATCGGGGCGCGTGAGGCTGGCGAGGGCGTTCTCGACCGGCACCAGCAGCGGGCGCGTGTGCTCGGTCTCACCGGCCTCACCGGCCTCGGCAGGAGCCTGCGATGAATCGACGAGGGCGAGAAAGACATGCGCGTATTCGTCGGAAACGCCGGGGCTCGGCAGAAAATTGAACATCGGCAGGAGTTTACGCGGGGCCACGCCGATTTCCTCGCGACATTCGCGCGCCGCCGCCTCGATCGGCACTTCCCCCGGCTCCAGCAGCCCCGCCGCCAGCTCGACGATCTCCCCCCGCCCGGTGGCGAGGTGGGCGGCTACGCGGAACTGACGGATGAGGACAAAGAGTGCAGCGTCGGGGTCATAGGCGAGTGTCGCAACCACAGGGCCGACGCGTATAATGTCGCGTTGCTGGCGCAGGGGCGCGCCGCCGCGACCCGAGGTTGTAATGTGATGGCGCTCATAGGGGCGGAAGCCGTCGCCGATGCGGATCGGCGTCTCGCTCACGACCTCGACGGCGCGGTCCTCGAGCGGGCCGGCCTTGGCACGTTCAGTCAAGATGCAACCTCCGGTTGCGCGGCGCCTTCTTCCGTCTCCATATTGAAGGCGGCGGCGAACAAAGCGCGGGTATAGGCGCTCTTCGGCGCGGCGAACAGCTCGGCCGCCGGGCCCTGCTCGACCACCACGCCGCCCTTCATCACCAGAAGGCGCGAGGCGAGGGCGGCGACGACGCGCAGATCGTGGCTGATGAACATGTAGGTGAGATTGCGCTTCTGCTGCAGGTCGCGCAGCAGGTCGACGATCTGCGCCTGCACGATCATGTCCAGCGCGCTGGTGGGCTCGTCCAGCACGATGAAGGACGGCTCCAGCACGATGGCGCGGGCGATGGCGACGCGCTGGCGCTGGCCGCCGGAGAATTCATGCGGGTAGCGGTGGCGCGTCTCCGGCTCCAGCCCGACATCGCGCAGCGCGGCGACGACGCGGGCGTCGCGCTCCTCGGCGCTGAGCCGCGGCTGATGCACGCGCAGCCCCTCGCCGATGATGTCGGTGATCGACATGCGCGGGCTGAGCGAGCCGAACGGATCCTGGAAGACCACCTGCATAGCGTTGCGGTGGGCCCGCATCTCCTTGATTCCAAGAGCATTTATGTTCTGGCCCATGAACACGATCGGCCCCTGCGAGGAGATCAGCCGCAGAAGCGCGAGGCCGAGCGTGGTCTTGCCCGAACCGCTCTCGCCGACCACGCCCAGCGTCTCGCCCCGGCGGATGGCGAGCGATACGCCGTCCACCGCCTTGATGTGACCGACCGCGCGCCGCATGATTCCGGCCTTGATCGGGAACCACACTTTGAGATTGTCCGCTTCCAGCACCACTGGCGCCTCGGGGTGGGGCGGGGAGGGATTGCCGCGGGGCTGGGCGGCCAGAAGCGCCTTCGTGTAGGGATGTTGCGGCGCCTCGAAGATCGTCGCGACATCGCCGGCCTCGACGATACGCCCATGATTCATCACGCAAATCCGGTCCGCAACCTTGCGCACGATGCCGAGGTCGTGGGTGATGAACAGCATGGCCATGCCGAGCCGGCGCTGGAGATCCTTCAACAGTGCGAGGATCTGCGCCTGCACGGTCACGTCGAGCGCGGTGGTCGGCTCATCGGCGATCAGCAATTGCGGCTCATTGGCGAGCGCCATGGCGATCATCACCCGCTGGCGCTGTCCGCCGGAAAGCTGGTGCGGGTAGGCGCCGAGCCGGGTTTCGGGGTCGGCGATGCCGACCTCGGTGAGCAGCTCAATCACCCGCGCGCGGGCTGACGGGCCACGCATCCCCTTGTGCAGGAAAAGGATTTCGCCGATCTGCTGCTCCACTGTGTGCAGCGGATTGAGCGAGGTCATCGGCTCCTGGAACACCATGGTGACGTCGTTGCCGCGCACGCGGCGGATCTCGTGCTCCTCCATGGCGAGGAGGTCGGCGCCGTTGAAGATCACCCGGCCGGAGGGGTGCGAGGCGGCCGGGTATTGCAGCAGCTTGAGGATGGAGAGCGCGGTGACGGATTTGCCGGAGCCGGATTCACCAACCAGCGCGAGGGTCTCGCCCCGGTTCAGCGTGAACGACACATGATCGACCGCCAGCGTCGTCCGCCCGCCCTGCGCGAAGGCGACGGAGAGGTCGTCGACCGTGAGAAGTGCTTGATCCTGCAAGGGCTTGCTCACTGGAAAGTCTTCCTCGGGTCGAAGGCGTCGCGGACCGCTTCGCCGATGAAGATCAGCAGGCTGAGCATCAGGGCGACGGTGAAGAAGCCGGTGAGGCCAAGCCAGGGGGCCTGCACATTCGACTTGCCCTGCGCCAGCAATTCACCCAGCGAGGGCGAGCCGGGGGGCAGGCCGAAGCCCAAAAAGTCCAATGCTGTCAAGGTCATAACCGAGGACGAGACGATGAAGGGCAGCATGGTGAGCGTCGCCACCATGGCGTTGGGGAGCAAATGCCGCCACATGATGGTGCCGCTGGAGACCCCGAGCGCGCGGGCGGCCTGCACATACTCAAAGTTGCGGGCGCGCAGGAATTCGGCGCGCACCAGCCCGACCAGCGACACCCAGGAAAACAGCAGCATGATACCGAGCAGCACCCAGAAGCCGGGCGCCAGGATGGAGGACACGATCAGCAGCAGATAGAGCGCCGGGATCGATGTCCATATCTCGATAAACCGTTGAAAAATAAGGTCTGTCCAGCCGCCGAAATAGCCCTGCACGGCGCCGGCGGCGACACCGATGGCCGACGATATGATCGTCAGGATCAGGCCGAAAAGCACTGAAAGTCTAAAGCCATAGATCAGGCGGGCGAGCACGTCGCGGCCTTGGTCGTCGGTGCCGAGCCAGTTCCATTCAAGCGCGCCGCAGCCATTGCCGCCGAGCTTTTCCGCCACTGGCTGGCACTGCGCATCGGTCAGCATCCAGGTTGGCGGGGAGGGGGCGGGGGTCGGCAGATCGAGGTTATGTGTCTGGTAGCTATAGCGAATCGGCGGCCACAGCATCCAGCCATGCTTCTCCGCGATCAGGTTCTGCAGGAACGGGTCGCGGTAATCCGCCTCGGTCTCGAAATCGCCGCCGAAGGTGGTCTCGGGATAGGCCTTGAAGGCGGGAAAATAGTAGCCGCCATCGTAGCTTACGAGGAACGGCTTGTTGTTGGCGATGATCTCCGCGCCCAGACTCAGCACGAACAGCACCATGAAGATCCAGAAGCTCCACCACCCGCGCCGGTTGCGCTTGAAATTCTCCCAGCGCCGCTGGTTTATCGGCGAAAGCCGCGATTTGCGCGTGGCGTGTGAGTGCAGTGAGGTGGACGATGAAGCCGATGTGTCCAGCCCCGTGGCGGGTGTGGCCGATGTGTCCGGCGGTGGCATCGTGTTGGCGGCGTCCATGGCTCAGACGTCCCGCGTGTCGAAGTCGATGCGCGGATCGACCCAGGTGTAGGTGAGGTCGGAGATGAGGTTCACCAGCAGGCCCACCAATGAGAAGATGTAGAGATTGGCGAACACAACCGGGTAGTCGCGGTTCAGCACGCTCTCGAAGCCGAGCAGGCCGAGGCCATCCAGCGAGAAGATGGTCTCGATCAGCAGCGAGCCGGTGAAGAAGGCGGAGATGAAGGCGCCGGGGAAGCCGGCGATGATGATGAGCATCGCGTTGCGGAACACATGGCGGTAGAGCACCGCCCGTTCCGACAGGCCCTTCATGCGGGCGGTGACCACATACTGCTTCCTGATCTCGTCGAGGAAGGAGTTCTTGGTGAGCAGCGTCATGGTGGCGAAGGCGCCGAGCACCATGGAGATGATGGGCAGAGCGAGGTGCCAGAAATAATCGACGATCTTGGCGCCGAGCGAGAGCTGTTCCCAATTGTCCGAGGTCAGGCCGCGCAAGGGGAACCAGGAGAAGAAGGAGCCGCCAGCGAACAGGATGATGAGCAGGATGGCGAACAGGAAGCTCGGTATGGCGTAGCCGACCACGATCACCGCCGAGGTCCACACATCGAAGCGCGAGCCGTCGCGCACGGCTTTCGCGATGCCGAGCGGGATGGAGATGGCGTAGGTGATGAGCGTCATCCACAGGCCGAGCGAGATGGAGACGGCCATCTTCTCGCCGATGAGGTCGATCACCGAGATGTCGCGGAAATAGGAGCGGCCGAAGTCGAAGCGCAGATAGTTCCACATCATCAGGCCGAAGCGCTCATAGGCCGGCTTGTCGAAGCCGAACTGCTTCTCCAGCTCCTTGATGAAGGCGGGGTCCAGCCCCTGCGCGCCCCTATATTTCGAGGAGACAGGATCGCCGGCCGGCGCGCCCTGCGACATGCCGCCGAAATCGCCGCCACCGCCGGAAATCCGCGCCGTGGCCGAGGAGCCCTGGCCGGTGATCTCGGCGATGACGCGTTCCACCGGCCCGCCGGGGGCGAACTGCACGACCGCGAAGGAGATCAGCATGATGCCGATGATGGTCGGCACCATCAGCGCGAGGCGTCTCACAATATAGGCGAGCATTCGGCGCGATGTCCTCCGCGGGGCTCCGGCAGCGCATCAAGGTGGCGGTCGTGCGCTACCGCGTCAACTTAACGTCCTGTTAGATCGATCCGTCATCCCGGCCGAAGCGAAGCGTAGAGCCGGGATCGCCGACCATATTCGGTATGCGATCCCGGATACGGCCTAAGGCCGTTCCGGGATGACGCCCACCCTTCCCTCACCCCGCCGTCCGTGCGCGGGAGGACCAGATGTCGGGGATGGCGCGGGCATAGGTCGGGCGCGGGACGTCCGGCCAGCCGAACTCGTCCCAGAAAGCGATGCGGAACTCGGCCGAGTACCAGTGCGGCACCCAGTAGCGCCCGGCGCGCAGGCGTCGGTCGAGCACCCGGCAGGCGGTGCGCAGCGCCTCGCGGGTCGGCGCGGCGATGACCTGCTCGATCAGGAGGTCGACGACCGGGTCGGAAATGCCGGACAGGTTGTTCGAGCCGGGCGTGGCGGCGGCACGCGAGCCGAAATAGTTGCGCAGCGATTCGCCGGGCACGGTGGACATGGAATAGCGCCGCACCGTGCTGTCGAAATCGAACTCGTTCAGCCGTCGCTGATATTGCGGCCCGTCCACCAGACGGAAATTGGCCTCGATGCCCAAGAGCTTGAGGTTCTTGATGAAGGGCGCGGTGTGACGCTCCAGCCCGCCCTCATCGTCGAGAAACTCGATGGTGAGCCCCTCGCCCTGCGGGTTCACCAGCCGCCCGCTTTTGATCTCCCAGCCGGCCTCGCGCAGGAGCTGGGCGCCCTTGCGCAGCAGCGCGCGGTCCTGGCCCGAACCGTCGGAGACCGGCGGCGACCAGGGCGGGGCCTTGAGCGCGGCGATGTCGGCGGGGGTGAGCCTGTCGCCAAGGCTCTCGATCAGCGCGATTTCCTCCGGCCCGGCGGGGCCTTGCGCCTCAAGGTCGGAATTCGCGAAGAAGGAGGAGGTGCGCCGATAGGCGTCGAACATCAGGTTCTTGTTGGTCCACTCGAAATCGAAGGCGTAGGACAGCGCCTCGCGCACGCGCGGATCGGAAAATTTCGGGCGGCGGGTGTTGAGGAACCAGCCCTGCGCGCCCGAGGGCGTGGCGTCCGGCAGGATCGCGCGTTTCACCTTGCCTTCGGTGAAGGCGGGGAAGGTGTAGCCGGTCGCCCAGGAGCGGGCGGTGAATTCCTGGCGGAACAGGTAGGCCTTGGCCTTGAACGCCTCGAAGCCGACCTCGCGGTCGCGGAAATACTCGAAGCGGATGGTGTCGAAATTGTCGGTGCCGACATTCACCGGCAGGCCGGCGCCCCAATAATCCGTCACGCGCTCGAAGGCGATGGTGCGGCCGGGCTCGACGCGGCCGACCTTGTAGGGGCCGGAGCCGAGCGGGGGCTCGAGGGTGCTCTCCTCGAAGCTCTTCACGCTGTAATAGGCCTTGGAGAAGATCGGCAGCGTGGCGACGAAGAGCGGCACGTCGCGGGCGCGGGCGGGGGTGAAGCGCACCGCCACGAGATCGGGCGCCTCGGCCTGCGCCCCCTCCATCTCGCGCAGCACCTGCGTGATGACGGGATGGCCCTTGGCCTTCAGGAGGTTCAGCGAGAAGGCGACATCCTCGGCGGTCAGCGCCGTGCCGTCATGAAAGCGCGCCTGCGGGCGCAGGCGGAAGCGGTAGAGCGTGCCATCGGCGGAGATGGCGACGCTTTTCGCCACCAGCCCATAGACCGCGTCGGGCTCGTCATTGGCGCGGGCCATCAGCGAATCGAAGGTCAGCTCCATGCCCTGCGCGCCATCGCCCCGGAGGATATAGGCGTTGAGCGAGTTGAAGGTCTGGAAGGACTGGTTGTACGCCGCCGTCGGGCCGATCTGCGAGAAGGTGCCACCCTTGGGCGCCTTCGGGTCGACATAGGCGAAATGGGCGAAATCGGCGGGGTATTTCAGGTCGCCAAAGGCGGAGAGCCCGTGGCGCTCCGCGTCGGGCGCCACGCCGGTGGCCGGGGCCTCGGGGGACGTCTGCGCGAAGGTGCGCCGGGGCAGGGCAATCGCCGCGCCCGCGCCGGCGGCGAGCGTCAGGACAGAGCGGCGGGAGAGGGCGCCCGGCGCCTCACCTCTCCCCGTGGGGGAGAGGTCGGCGGCGCAGCCGCCGGGTGAGGGGATGGCACCCCCGGCCGTGCGCAGTGGCCCCTCACCCCAACCCTCTCCCCCACGGGGAGAGGGGGCGGCGTGCGGGGTGGACGCCTCCGGCCGGGATGACGGCACATCACGCCCCCATGCGCCGCTCACCGGGCGCCCCCGGTCTTGGCGGCTTTCTCCGCGTCCCACCACCAGATGTCGGGGAAGGAGAAGGAATATTCCGGCAGCTTGTCGGGATGGCCGAAGCGGTTCCAGCGGGCGGTGCGGATGTTCGGATAGTTCCAGCTCGGCACCACATATTCATGCGCCAGCAGCACGCGGTCGAGGGCGCGGGTGGCGGCGACGAGTTCGGCGCGGTCCTTGGCGTAGATCACCTTCTCGATCAGCGCGTCGATGCCGGGATCCTTGATGCCGGCATAATTGCTCGAGCCTTCCTGATCGGCGGCGGCTGAGCCCCAGAAATCGCGCTGCTCATTGCCGGGCGAAAGCGACTGGCCCCAGCCGGTGATGATCATGTCGAAGTCGCGGGCGCGCAGGCGGTTGATATATTGCGAGGTGTCGACCTGCCGGACATTCACCGTCATGCCGAGCCGCTCCAGCGAGGGCTTGTAATAGAGCGCGACGCGCTCGAAGGCCGGGTTGGCGATGAGGATTTCCAGCGTGAAGGGCTCGCCCTTGGCGTTGACCAGCTTGCCGCCCTTCACCTCATAGCCGGCCTGGCGCAGCAGGTTCGCCGCCTCGCGCAGATTGCCGCGGCGCAGGCCCTCGCTCCAGCCTTCCGGGTTGGTGTAGGGCGTGGTGAAGACGCTGGCCGGGATCTTGTCCTTCACGCTTTCCAGTATCGCCAATTCCTGGCCCTGCGGCAGGCCGGAGGAGGCGAGTTCGGTATTCTGGAAATAGGAGGAGGTGCGCTTGTACTGGCCGAAGAACAGCGTGCGGTTCATGCCGTCGAAGTCGAGCGCCAGGTTCAGCGCCCGGCGCACCCGCTGGTCCTGAAACTTCTCGCGGCGGAGGTTCGGAATGAAGGCCTGCATCGAGCCGGAGGCGCGGTTGGGGAATTCCTCCAGCACCACGCGGCCCTCCTTCACCGCCGGGAAGTCATAGGCGGTCGCCCAGTCCTTGGCCGAGGTCTCGACGCGGAAATCGTACTGGTCGCCCTTGAACGCCTCGAGCTCCACCGTGCCGTCGCGGAAATACTCGTAGCGCTGCTCGGCGAAGTTGTTGGTGCCGATGTTCACCGGCAGATCCTTGCCCCAGTAATCCGCCACACGCTCGAACGAGATGGAGCGGCCGGGCGTCACCTGCTTGACCTTGTAGGGGCCGGAGCCGAGCGGGATTTCCAGCGTGCCCTGGCTGATGTCGCGCGGCTTGCCGGAGGCGTCAGTGGCGGTCCACCAGTGCTTGGGCAGCACGCGGATCTGGCCGACGATCTGCGGCAGCTCGCGATTGCCGGTCTGGTCGAAGGTGAAGGTCACCTCGCGCTCGCCGGTGACGGCGGCGCCCTTCACATGGCTGTAGTAATAGCCCATGCGCGGGTTGTTCTTGGTCATCTGCTCGAAGGACCAGACGACGTCCTCGGCGGTCACCGGCTGGCCGTCATGCCATTTGGCCTCCGGGCGCAGGCGGTAGGTGACGGAGGAGAAGTCGGCCGGGTAGCTCACCGCCTCGGCGAGCAGGCCATATTCGGTCGCCACCTCGTCGGAGGCGGGGGTCATCAGCGTGTCATAGATGAGCTGGAGGCCGGAGGCCGGCGTGCCGCGCGGGATGAGATCGTTCAGCGAATCGAAGGTGCCGTCGACCGAGAGGCGCAGCAGTCCGCCCTTGGGCGCATCCGGGTTCACATAGTCGAAATGGGCGAAGCCGGGCTTGTATTTCGGCTCGCCGAGCAAGGAGAGGCCGTGCCTCCATTCCTTCGCCGGCGCCGCGGCCGGGCTAGCCTCCTGCGCGCCGGCGGGGCCGGTCACTGCGAGGCCGAGAAGCGCGGCGCCTCCGCACAGGGCCGCCAGCATGTGCCGGCGCGAGGCCATCAGCCGGACGGGGGCGGGGGAACAGGCGGAACGGCTCGTCATGCACACATCCTTCTCAGGCCACGCTTCTTGGACGCCGCGTCTCACATCACGCGTCGTGCGGCGCGGTGCCGGGTGCGCGCGACTGCGCCGCATCCCCGGCGCGCCGCGCCGTGTCGCGGGGATTATGGACCGTTACGTCATGAAAAGAATAAGGCCGGGGCGCAAAGCGCCGCCGGCCTGACGGAATCGTGAAAAAATCGAAGCAACGGGCGGCATCGGCCGCCCGGCTTCATCGGCCCGATCAGGGCGCGGGGGCAGCGGCCGGAGCAGCGGCGGGCGCCGCGCCAGCGGCCGGCAGCGGCTGCGGGCTGTGCGAGAGCGTGTTGAGATAGACCAGCAGGTCGGCGCGGTCGCTGTCCTTGGCGATGCCGGCGAAGCCCATGGCGGTGCCGGGAATGTCGGCCTTCGGGTTCTTGATGAAGGCGTCGAGATCCTCGAAGGTCCAGGCGCCGCCATGCGCCTTCATCGCGGCGGAATAGGCGAAGCCTTCCGCGCTGGCGACCGGGCGGCCGACAATGCCGTAGAGATCCGGGCCAACCTTGGCGCCGGCGCCCTCGACGAAGTTGTGGCAGGCGGCGCACTTCTTGGCCTGGGCGGCGCCCTTCTCGGCGCTCGCGGCGGCCAGCAGCTCCGGCAGCGGCACGGACGGCGTGGCCGCGGCCTGCGCCTCGCCCGAGGCGGCTTCCTGGACAGCGATCTCGTAGCCCGGCTTCTCCGGCGCGTGGCTGGAGAACAATATGTCGGAGAACACGTTCAGCCCCAGCGTGAAGGTCAGCACGCCGAGCACGGCTCCCGCAATCTTGTTCAGCTCGAAGCTGTCCATCGAAACATTCGCTCCCTAAACCCGGCGCGGCCCCTTCCCGAAGGTTCCCCGCGCCCCGCGCGCAGTTTAGCAGCCGTCTGAAACAGCCGCCAATGCCGCGGCGGAACTAATCATTTTGACGGTTGCCGTGCAACCCGTATAAGCGCGCCGCGGTTGCTACGTTTCGCCACGAGGGGCGGGATCGGGGGCCGCTTCTGCGTTGCGAAGGCCCGCTTATGTCCGCCAGGGACGCCCTTATACTCATTCCAGCCCGCATGGCCTCGACAAGGCTGCCCGGCAAGCCGCTCGCCGATGTCGGCGGCCGCCCGATGATCGTCGAAGTGGCGCGGCGTTCCGCCGCGGCAGGTATCGGCCGTGTTGTGGTCGCCACCGACGATGCGGCGGTGTTCGCGGCTGTGGATGCCGCCGGATTCGAGGTGGTGATGACCCGGCCCGACCATGCGTCGGGCTCGGACCGAATCTTCGAGGCACTCACCGCCATCGACCCCGAGGGCCGGGCCGGGCGCATCGTCAACGTGCAGGGCGACCTGCCGACCATCGACCCGGCGCTGATCCGCGCGGCGGTGGACCTGCTCGACGACGACGCCGTCGATATCGGCACGCTGACCGCCGAGATTACCGATCCACATGAGCGCACCAACCCGAATGTGGTGAAGGTGGTCGGCAGCGCGCTGACCCCTGACCGGCTCCGCGCGCTCTATTTCACCCGCGCCACCGCCCCTCATGGCGAGGGCCCGCTGTTCCACCATATCGGCCTCTACGCCTATCGCCGCGCCGCGCTGGAGCGCTTCGTCAGCCTGCCGCCCTCGCCGCTGGAGAGCCGCGAGAAGCTGGAGCAGCTGCGCGCCCTGGAGGCCGGCATGCGCATCGATGTCGCCATCGTCGACACGGTGCCGCTCGGCGTCGATACGCCGGAGGATCTCGTCAAGGCGCGCGAGCTGATCGCGCGCGAGGACGCCAATCAGGGACGTGCATCATGAGCCTGCGCCGCACCGTCGTGTTCCAGGGGGAGCCCGGCGCCAATTCGCACATCGCCTGCCGCGAGGTTTTCCCCGACCATGAGGCGGTGCCCTGCGCCACCTTCGAGGACGCCTTCGCCGCGCTGCAGAATGGCGAGGCCGATCTCGGCATGATCCCGATCGAGAATTCGGTCGCCGGGCGCGTGGCCGACATCCACCATCTGATGCCGACCTCGGGCCTCACCATCATCGGCGAGTTCTTCCTGCCGCTGTCGCACCAGCTCATGGCGATTCCCGGCGCCTCGCTGGCGACGGTGAAGACGGTGGAGAGCCATGTGATGGCGCTCGGCCAGTGCCGCAACATCATCCGCAAGCTCGGGCTGAAGGCGATCGTCGGCGCCGACACGGCGGGTTCCGCGCGTCTCGTCGCCGAGGCGGGCGACCCGACCCAGGCCGCCATCGCCTCGCGCCTCGCGGCGGAAATCTACGGGCTCGACATCATCGCCGAGAATATCGAGGACGAGGCGCACAACACCACGCGCTTCATCATCCTCGCCAAGGACGGCGAATGGGCCCCGGCCAATAACGGGCCGACGGTGACCACCTTCGTGTTCCGCGTGCGCAACGTGCCGGCGGCGCTCTACAAGGCGATGGGCGGCTTCGCCACCAATGGCGTGAACATGACCAAGCTGGAATCCTACCAGATGGACGGCAAGTTCTTCGCCACGCAGTTCTATGCCGATGTGGTCGGCCACCCGGACGACGCCTCGGTGAAGCTGGCTCTGGAAGAACTCGCCTTCTTCTCCAAGGAACTGCGCATCCTCGGCGTCTACCCCGCCCACCCCTACCGCATCGCCCTCAGCGCGGCCGAGTAGGGGTGCGCTGTCATCCCGGACGGGCCGACAGGCCGATCCGGGATCGCGTGCCGACGTGGCGGCGGTCGCCCCAGCAGAATGGCAGCCGATCCCGGCTCTACGCTGCGCTTCGGCCGGGATGACGACTTGTTGCGCTGTCATCCCGGACGGCCGACAGGCCGATCCGGGATCGCGTGCAAACGTGGCGGCGGTCGTCCCTCAGGTGAATGGCAGACGATCCCGGCGCTCCGCTGCGCGTCGGCCGGGATGACGTCTTGAATCATCGGCAAGGGCAGGCAGGTGAGCGTCGCGGATGTCCGCCTCACGCCGCCGCGCCTCACTCCGCCGCGGCTTCGCCGGTGATGCTGGCTTCGGCGTCTTCGATCGCCTTCAGCGCGTCGGGGTGCGGCATGGAGATGATGTTGTAGCCGGAATCGACGAAGTGCACCTCGCCGGTCACGCCGCTCGACAGGTCGGAGAGCAGGTACAGCGCGGCGCCGCCGACCTCGTCGATGGTGACGGTGCGGCGCAGCGGGGCGTGGCGCTTCTGGTAGTTGAACATGAGGCGCGCATCGGCGATGCCGGCGCCCGCGAGGGTGCGGATCGGGCCGGCGGAGATGGCGTTCACGCGGATGCCCTGCGGGCCGTAATCGGCGGCGAGGTAGCGCACGCTGGCCTCAAGCGCGGCCTTGGCGACGCCCATCACATTGTAGTTCGGCATCACCCGCGTCGAGCCGCCATAGGTCAGCGTGATCAGCGAGCCGCCATTCGGCATGATCGCCGCCGCGCGCTTGGCGAGCTCGGTGAAGGAGAAGCAGGAGATCACCATGGTGCGGGTGAAATTGGCCCGCGTGGTGTCGGCGTAGCGGCCCTTCAGCTCGTTCTTGTCGGAGAAGCCGATGGCGTGGACGAGGAAGTCGATGCCGCCCCACTTCTCCTGCAGCGCGGCGAAGGTGGCGTCGACCGAGGCGAGATCCTCGACATCGCAGGCCAGCACCGTGTCCGAGCCGAGGCTCTGGGCCAGCGGCTTGACGCGGCGCCCGAGCGCCTCGCCCTGATAGGTGAAGGCGAGTTCCGCCCCCTGCGCCGCCAGCGAGCGGGCGATGCCCCACGCGATGGAGTGGTCGTTCGCGACACCCATGATCAGGCCGCGTTTGCCCTGCATCAGGCTCATTCTGGTTCGTCCTTCCACCGCCGCGAGGGTCTGGTCACGCATCCGGGTGCTGGAGAACCAGCACGGCATTGGTGCCGCCGAAGCCGAAGCCGTTCGACAGCACCCGGCCGAGCCGCGCATGGTCGACGCGCTCGCGCACGATCGGCATGTCGGCGAAGTCGGGGTCGATCTCGTCGATATGGGCGCTCGCCGAGATGAAGCCGTTCTGCATCATCAGGATCGAGTAGATCGCCTCATGCACGCCGGTCGCGCCCTGCGAGTGGCCGGTGAGCGACTTGGTGGCCGAGATGGGCGGGCACTTGTCGCCGAACACGGCGCGGATCGCCTCGATCTCCTTGAGATCGCCGATCGGCGTCGAGGTGGCGTGCGGGTTGATGTAGTCGATGCCGCCCTTCACATTCTGCAGCGCGAGGCGCATGGCGCGGGCCGCGCCCTCGCCGGAGGGGGCGACCATGTCGGCGCCGTCCGAGGAGGCGCCATAGCCGACGATCTCGGCATAGATGCGCGCGCCGCGGGCCTTGGCGTGCTCCAGCTCTTCCAGAACCAGCACGCCGGCGCCGCCGGAGATGACAAAGCCGTCGCGGTTCTTGTCATAGGGGCGGGAGGCGACCGAGGGGCGGTCATTATAGTCGGACGACATGGCGCCCATGGCGTCGAACAGGCAGGAAAGGGTCCAGTCGAGATCCTCGCAGCCGCCAGCGAACATGATGTCCTGCTTGCCGTACTGGATCTGCTCGGCGGCGTTGCCGATGCAGATATTGGTGGTCGCGCAGGCCGCCGAGATGGAATAGCTCGCGCCCTTGATCTTGAACCAGGTCGACAGCGTCGCCGAGGCGGTGGAGCCCATCGCCTTCGGCACCGCGAAGGGGCCGACGCGCTTCGGGTTGGAATTCTTGCGGGTGATGTCGGCCGCTTCCACGATGGTGCGGGTGGAGGAACCGCCCGAGCCCATGACGAGGCCGGTGCGCTCGTTGGAAATCTCGTTCTCTTCCAGGCCCGCGTCGCGGATCGCCTGTTCCATGGCGACATGGTTCCAGGCGGTGCCGCCGCCGTGGAAGCGCATGGCGCGGCGGTCGACGATCTCGCTGGCGTCGAGCTGCGGGGCGCCCTGCACCTGCGAGCGGAAGCCCAGCTCGGCATATTTCTCGGCGCGGGTGATGCCGCTCTTGCCCTCGCGCAGCGAGGCCAGCACTTCCTGGGTGGAATTGCCGATTGACGAGACGATGCCCATTCCGGTGACGACGACGCGGCGCATAGGCTTCCTTTCCTTCAGAACAGGCACGGTGAGGACGCACAAGGTGGCGCCGGGACGGCGCCACGGCAGGCGAGATGGCGCCGCGCGGGGCGGCATACAAGAGGCGCCCCCTCAAGAGGCGCCTCGCGCGGGGCGCGTCAGGTCTGGAACAGGCCGACCTTGAGATCGCCGGCGCGGTAGATCACCTCGCCATCGGCCTCCAGCCAGCCATCGGCAATGCCGAGCACGAGCTTGGAGCGCATGACGCGCTTGAAGTCGATGCCGTACACCACCTTCTTGACGCTGGGCAGAACCTGCCCGGAGAACTTGATCTCGCCCGCGCCCAGCGCCCGGCCGCGACCCGGCGCGCCGAGCCAGCCGAGATGGAAGCCGACGAGCTGCCAGAGCGCGTCAAGGCCGAGGCAGCCCGGCATCACCGGATCGCCGATGAAGTGGCAGCCGAAGAACCACAGGTCCGGGTTGATATCGAGCTCGGCGCGCACATGGCCCTTGCCGTTCGGACCGCCATCCTCGGAAATCTCGGTGATGCGGTTGAACATCAGCATGGGCGGGGCCGGGAGCTGGGCATTGCCCGGCCCGAAAAGCTCGCCACGCCCGCATGCGAGCAGTTCCTCATAGGTGAAACTCGTCTGCCGCCCGGTCATCGTCCCCGTCATACCTGTTGTTTCTTCTACCCTTGAACGGCCGGGGTCACCCGCCCTGCCGCCGACACCAATGGCGGCCCGCGCGTCGGCACGGGCCGAATTCCCGGGGCTTCCTAACACAGGGGGGAGCGCGCTCAAAGCCGGGTAATCCGTGCCGGTGGACGTAAAATGTCACGGCTGTGACACGGCTCGCGCGTGGTTGCGGCCGATGGGGGGCGGGCGCAGATTGGAACGATTACGATCATGTCGCGCGAACTTGCCCCGGCGCGAGGGGTGCAGATATAATACCAGGGACAAAAGCCGGGTCCGACGTCTGTTTTCGGGCGCGCTCCGTGCTTAAATGGAAATGCGGTCCTGTCGGTTCCCTCTTCCGGGAGAACGGGCAGGGCTTGACTACGATGGTTGGATGACGAGATGAGCGAATTCCTTCGCCCCCACCCGATCGCGGTTTCCCGCATGGTGCTCGATGACGAGGAGCCCGTGCTCCCGGTCGCGAAACTGCGTGACGGCGCCGGCACCGGCCGTACCGGCTGCCCGTTCCATGACGTGCGCCACATGCTGCGCGATGTCGGCCTGCGCCCGACCCGCCAGCGCCTCGCGCTCGGCTGGCTGCTCTTCGCCAAGGGCGACCGCCACGTCTCGGCGGAAATCCTGCACGAGGAGGCGATCAAGGCCCGCTTCCCGGTGTCGCTGGCCACCGTCTACAACACGCTGCACCAGTTCACCGAGGTGGGCCTGCTGCGCGAGCTGGCGATCGACGGCTCCAAGACCTATTTCGACACCAACCCGTCCGAACACCACCACTTCTTCATGGAAGGCGAGAATCACCTTCTCGATATTCCCAGCGCGGCGGTCGAGGTCGAGCGTATCCCTGAGCCGCCGGAAGGCTATGAGGTCGCGCGCGTCGACGTGGTGGTCCGCCTGCGCCCCAAGCGCCGGGGCTGAGCGCAAGGCGCTCGCCTACTTATAGGTTTCCTGAAAGGCCGGTCGCGTGACCGGCCTTTTTCGTTGCGGGGCAGGCCTTCCTTGTGGGGCGCGCCATCAGTGCCGCTCGGCGCGGGTGGGGCGCAGGCCCGCCGCCAGTTCCGCCAGGGCGCGCCCGCAGGCCGGCTCGCCCGCGCGGGCGATCAGCACGATGGGGCTGGGTGGCAAGGGCGGGAGCTTCAGTCGCGTGCCGAGATCGACGCTGCCGGGCGGCGCCAGATGGGCGGCCATCGGCGCCACCGCGATGCCGGCGGCGACGGCGGCCGCGACCGAGGAGACGCTGCCGCCGACAAAGGCCTCGCGCCAGCCGAGGCCGGCGGCGTCGAGCGTGCGGGTCGCCACCGCCCGCACGCCGCAGGGCGCGGCGAGCAGGGCGAGCGGCAAGCTGTTGCCGGTCGGCTCGAAATCCGGCGCGGCGAACCAGCCATAGGGATCGCGGCGCAGCGTCTCGCCGTCGCGCCGGTCGCCCTCGCGCCGGACGATGACCGCGTCGAACTCGCCGGCGTCATAGGCGTCGAGCAGGCTGCGGGAAAAGCCGAGCCGCACCTCCAGGCGCAGCTCCGGCACGGCGATCGCCACCCGTCGCAGCAGGGGCGCGAGGGAATCACCCACCGCATGATCGCTGAAGCCGAGGCGCAGCAGCGGCAGGTTCGGCCGGTCCCACAGCCACAAATCGCGCTCCAGGGCGAGAAGCTGGACCGCGCGGCCGAGAAAGGCCGCGCCATCGGGCGTCAGGCGCACAAGACGCGGCGTGCGCTCCAGCAGGGTGCGCCCGAGACGCTGCTCCAGCTTGCGCACCTTGAGGCTGACGCCGGCCTGCGTGGTGCCAAGCGCTTCGGCCGCGCGGGTGAAGCTGGACAGGTCGGCCACACGGACAAAGGCGAGAACCCAGTCCAGATCGAGGGGATGATCATTCATTGCATTTCGTTATCATAGATACGTTCAATGACAACGTTATCATATTGAACGCGTGGCGGTAGGACTCTCCCGGTCCGCAACCGGAGTGTGTCGCATGCCCATGATCCAGATCAGTTTCGCCGCCGCCGGCCGGCCCGGCCTCGAATCGCAGATCGCCGCTCTGGCGGCGGAGCTCGCCGCCGACCATCTCGGCAAGGATCCCGCGCTCACCGCCGTGAGCGTAGTTGCCGTTCCGCCGGCGCACTGGTTCGCGGGCGGGCAAAGCCTCGCCGCGCAGGGCGTTGCCGGCTTCTGGCTCGACATAAGGGTGACCGAGGGCACCAACACCAAGGACGAGAAGGCGGCCTTCATCGCCGCGACCTTCGCCGCCATGGCCGCGCTGATCGGCCCGCTGCACCCGGAAAGTTATGTGCATGTGGTGGAGGCGCGGGCGGACGCCTATGGCTATGCCGGCCTCACCCAGGAGCGGCGCTACATCGCCGCGCGGCCGGCGCCGTGAGGGCCGCGCGTATCGTCAGTCGATCTTTTCGCCGGGATAGACGCCCCAGAGGCGTTCCTGCTCGACATAGCCGTCGAAGCCACTGTCGAAGAAGCGGCACCATTTGCCGTTGCAGTGATCGACCTTGCCGAGCACGCCCGGCTCCAGCCGCGCCTTGATCGCCGAATCGGTCGAGGGCTGCTCGCGCAGCGCGGTCGGCTCGCCCTTCGACCACGGGCTGACCAGCGCGGTGCGCCGGGCCGAGAGCATGGAATGGTAGACCCAGCCTTCCGCGCCATCGGCATCGCGGATGCGCCGCCAGGTCTCGAATTCGGCGGTGATTTCCACCGGCAGGCCGGCGCGGGTGAACACCCAGGCCACCGCATGGTCGCGCGTCGGGCCGGAGCGCACATTCACCTTGTCGGCCTTGAGGCTGACGAATCGCGGCACGGGAAGCCCGCTCACCCGGCCGACCGGTCCGCTCTGCGCGGCCTCCGGTGGCGTGGTGGCCTGAGGCGCCTGAGCCTGCGCGGGCGGGGTGGCGAGGAGATGGGCGAGAGCGATGGCGCCGCCAAGGCCGAGCACCAGCGCCGCGCCGGCGCGCCGCCGCGTGCTCCCGCCGGTGCCCCCGCTGGCCCGCATGCGTTGCCGATCCAGAGGCTTCGCCCCAGTCCGAAGCCAGTCCATCACCATCGTTCCGTTACCCATTCGTCTGCACGTCGTGCCGCTGTCGCCGCGCCGCCGCACCGCCTGCACCGCAATTGCGGACATTTTTGTGTTTCACGGACCCGTCTGCTAAGGATCGCACCGTCCCGTCGGTGGCATTTTGGGGCTCTCAGCGTTAACGGGAGCTTGATTGTCGCGGGGTGTTCCTACGGGGAGTCGAGATGGGCCGCAAAAAGCCGCTGGTCGTCGTCACGCGCAAGCTGCCGGACAAGATCGAAACCCGGATGCGCGAGCTGTTCGACGCGCGGCTGAATGTCGAGGATGCGCCGATGACGCAGGCGCAGCTCGCCGAGGCGGTCGCCACCGCTGACGTGCTGGTGCCCGCCATCTGCGACCGGATCGACACGAAAGTGATCGAGGCCGCCGGGCCCAACCTCAAGCTGATCGCCAATTTCGGCAATGGCGTCGACCATATCGACGTCACCGCCGCGACGGAACGCGGCATCACCATCACCAACACGCCGGGCGTGCTGACCGAAGACACGGCCGACATGACCATGGCGCTCATCCTCGCCGTGCCGCGCCGGCTCACCGAGGGCGCCGCGCTGATCACCAGCGATGACGGCGCCTGGCCCGGCTGGTCGCCGACCTGGATGCTCGGCCATCGCATCTGGGGCAAGCGGCTCGGCATCATCGGCATGGGCCGCATCGGCCAGGCGGTCGCCCGCCGCGCCCGCGCCTTCGGCCTGCAGATCCACTATCACAACCGTCGCCCGCTCCCCGCGCAGATCGAGGAGGAGCTGGAGGCGACCTATTGGGACAGCCTCGACCAGATGCTGGCGCGCATGGACATCTTGTCCGTGAACTGCCCGCACACGCCCGGCACCTTCCATCTGCTCTCGGCCCGCCGGCTGAAGCTGATCCGCCCGGACGCCTATATCGTCAACACCGCGCGCGGCGAGGTGATCGACGAGAGCGCGCTGATCCGCATGATCGAGCAGGGCGAAATCGCCGGCGCCGGCCTCGACGTGTTCGAGCGCGAGCCGGCCGTGAGCCCGCGCCTGCTGCGCCTCGCGCGTGCCGGCAAGGTGGTGCTGCTGCCGCATATGGGCTCGGCCACGGTGGAGGCGCGCGTCGACACCGGCGAGAAGGTGATCGTCAACATCCGCGCCTTCATGGACGGCCACCGCCCGCCCGACCGCGTGCTGCCGGCGATGCTGTGAGGGGCTGACGCCTATTCCCCGACCCGTCATCCCGGACGGCCAACCGCCGATCCGGGATCGCGTGACGGTTGTCCCTGCGCACCATGGGCCAACGATCCCGGCTCTCGCTGCGCTCGGCCGGGATGACGACAAGGGGTCGGCTGCACCTCTCCGCCGCCCGTCAGCGCAGATGCGCCGACAGATCGCGAATCGTCGGCGCCTCGCCCGTCAGCGGGTTGTCCGGGTCCCAGCCATAGCTCAGCGTCTCGAAGCGCATGGTGAGCGTGTCGATCATGAGCAGGCGCCCGACCAGCCCCTCGCCGAAGCCGGTGACGGCGCGGATCGCCTCCAGCGCCACCAGCGAGCCGGCGATGCCGGCGACCGCGCCGAGAATGCCGGCCTCGGCGCAGCTCGGCACCGTGCCGGCCGGCGGGGGCTCGGGGAAGAGGCAGCGATAGGTCGGGTTGGGCGTGCCGTCGGGCGTCTTTTCATGCGGGCGCAGCGTCGTCACCGTCGCGTCGAAGCGCCCGAGCGCGGCGGTCACCAGCGGCTTGCCGGCGAGCGCGCAGGCGTCCGACACCAGATAGCGCGTGGCGAAATTATCCGACCCGTCGATCACCACGTCGACGCCGCCGATCAGATCCAGCGCATTGTCGGCGGTGAGGCGCGCCCTCACGCCCTCCACCGTCACATGCGGGTTGAGGGCGGCAATGGTCTCCGCCGCGCTGTCGGTCTTGGCCCGCCCGATGGCGGCGGTGGTGTGGATCACCTGCCGCTGCAGATTCGACAGCGACACCTCGTCATCATCGACCAGCACCAGCCGCCCGACGCCGGCAGCGGCGAGATAAAGCAGCGCCGGCGCCCCGAGCCCGCCTGCGCCGACCACGAGGATCGACGCCTTCTTCAGCTTCTGCTGGCCCGGCCCGCCAATTTCCGCCAGCACGAGATGGCGCGCATAGCGCTCGACCTCCTCCGGCGCGAAGAGCGAGGGGCGGGTAGGGGCTGTGGTGGCGGAAACGGCCGGCGTGTCGGTGCTCATGGCGCCTATATAGCAAGCCCGCCGCCCCGCGCCACGGTGGGGGAGGGCCACCGCGCCCGGCCTCATCCTGCGCCGGGGCCCGGTCTGCGGCCTGTGCGCCAGCCGGGAGGCCCGCGCTTGGGGGTACGACGTTGCGTCGGCATGGCGCGCAGGCGCGTGGCGTTCGCCGCCGCCCGGCACGGGGTCGTCTCGCGGGCTCCGCATCCGGTCGCCCCAGCGGCGACCAGCCCATGCCTTCAGCGGTGCGGCTCCGCCGGCATCGCGTCGTACCGGCAGAATTTCCGGGACGGCACCCGTCCCCCCGCGCGGAGCGGTTGCCCACCCCGCGCGCATCGACTATGAAAGCGCGTGATCCGCGGGCCCGCCCGCCGGGCACCCGTAGCTCAGCTGGATAGAGCGTTGCCCTCCGAAGGCAAAGGTCGCACGTTCGAATCGTGCCGGGTGCGCCACTTCGGTACAAAACGGCGAACGCCGTTCGCCGCCGCTCCTGCGCTTGATGCGGCAGCCAACGTGCGCAGAAGGTCCGGTTTGTTTCCCATCAGCAGAATCTCCGACTTGCTCACCACCTCGACGCGTTGAGCGGGCGCGCGAAGATGGTCGCGGTGATACTCGCCGGTCTCGGTGCGTAGCTTGTCGCGGGCTATCTCGGAAAAGCGCGTCAGGCTCTCGACGGTGACCTTCTGGCCAGTCCTCTCCACAGCCGCTTGCGCGCGCTCGGCGTCGGCATGGGCCTGGTCGCGAATCGCGGTCAGTTCTTCAATGCGGTCTTTCAATGAGAGATAGGCCATGTCGATGAGGCCGTTTTCGATCGCCTCATAAAGGCGCTTCAGCTTGGCCTCGGACTCCATCGCCCGCTTGTTGAGCTCGGTGATGTGGCTGCGCCGCCGCTCGACCCATTCCTCGCGCCGGTCGAGAAACTGTTCCAGCAGGATGGAAAGCCGTTCGGGGTCGCGGACGCGCCGTCAAGTTCGCGAGCTGTCAGAGCTCGGAAATGATCGGCTTGTGGTTCGGTCGCTGCGCAGGCCGTCCTGCCTCGCGGCTCTGCAATCAAAATTTTCGTAAGAATGAAATTTTTCTGATATTTTCATTTTT
The DNA here is from genome assembly GCF_029760895.1 of Ancylobacter sp. WKF20. Lineage (NCBI taxonomy): Bacteria > Pseudomonadati > Pseudomonadota > Alphaproteobacteria > Hyphomicrobiales > Xanthobacteraceae > Ancylobacter > Ancylobacter sp. WKF20. The sequence goes on along the minus strand of NZ_CP121679.1, from coordinate 2,358,600 downwards.
ATGGATGCCGATTGGATCGGCATTCGCGACATTCTGAAGATCTGGGGGCTGCGCTGTGGGCGAACCGGTGAACTTCTTCTGGAACGGACGTCCCCTGGCGGGACAGCCCGGCGAGAGCCTCGCGGCGGCACTGTGGCGGGCTGGCATCCGCACGACGGCGAGCACGCGCAAGCGCCATCGACCGCTCGGCCCCTCGGGGAGCTTCATCGCCGGCTGCCTGGCTGGCGTGGATGGGCGTCCGAACACCCGCCTCGATCAAACGTTTCTGGGCGAGCCGCTGAGGGTGACGGAGCAGAACACCTGGCCCGGACCTCGTTTTGATCTCCTGCGCGCAGCCCGCCTGTTGCCGGCGCGCCTGGTCTATGGCGGCTTCGAGCATGGCGCTTTCGCGCCGCGCCATCCGCGCCTGTTTGAACTTTGGGAACGGCTTCTCGCCTTCCTGGCCGGTGTCGGCGACGCCACGCATGTGGGAGAGGGGGCCATGCCTCAAGGGCGGCGTATCGCGGTCGACGTCCTCGTCGTCGGCGGGGGCGTTGCCGGGCGTAGCGCCGCGAACGCGGCCGCGGCCGAAGGGCGGTCGGTTGCCCTGGTCTCGCGCTCGCTCGAACCCGGCAGTTTCGCCCGCGCGAGTGGAGCGGAACTACCGGCGCTCGATCCGCGCGTCCAAATCTTCGGCCGAACGGAGGTGTTCGGCATCTATCGAAAGGGCGGACTTGTCGCGGCGGCGCCGTTCGATCCGCAGCAGGGCGCGCTCGTCTTCACTCCGGGTCGCACCGTGCTGGCTCTTGGTCGGCGCTCTATTCCCCCGCTGGTCAGGGGCAATCACCTGCCCGGCGTGATCGACGCGCATTTCGCCCTGTCGCTGGCGGTCGATGCCGGTGTCGCACTCGGGCGGCGCGTGGTCGTGGTGGGCACAGGAGCCGAGACGGCGATTGCCGCGCGCCTGAACGACGCCGGAGCCAATGTCGTTGCCGTGGCGTCCGTCGGAAAGCTGCAGAGCATTCTCGGCCGCAACACAGTGACGGGTGCGGTTCTCGACCGTCGCATCGCCTGTGACTGCCTGGTGCATGCCGGGCCCTGGCGCGCCGATCCTGGTCTCGGTTTTCAGGCGATGGCCGAGGGACTCGGCCAATTGGGCACCTCCAGCGACAGCGGATCTTCGGTGTCCGTGATCGGGGATGCTGCCGGGGCGGCGGACCCGATTATTCTGCCGGAGAGGCTCGACGCGCATGCCTATGTCTGCCCCTGCATGGATGTGACGGTTGGCGAAGTGCTGCATCGCATTCGCGAGGGTGAGACGGATCTCGAGGTGCTGAAGCGGCTCACCTCCTGTGGCATGGGCCCGTGCCAGGGTTTTCCCTGCTGGGAGATGCTCGCCGCCGTCGTCGCCAAGGCGGCGCCGCAGGCGGCCCAGGCGGTGCCACGACCCAGCCACCGCGCGCCGCGTCGTGCCATCACCGTGGCGCAGGCCGCCGGCCTGCATGGACTGGTGGAGCCCGACCGATGAGCACCTCTTCCCTCGGTCTTCCCTCCAAGGCGTCCGTCGTCATCATAGGCGGAGGCATCCAGGGCCTGGCCTGCGCGTTCAATCTCGCGGAGCTCGGCGTCTCCGGTGTTGTGGTGCTCGATGCCGGCTACTGGCAGGGCGGCGCGTCCGGCCGCAACGGCACGCTGATCCGCGGTGGCTTTGGCACGCCGGAATGGACCGGCCTGTTCCAGTACTCCAACCAGGCGTGGCAGACCCTCTCGCGCACCCTCGGCCACAACGCCATGTTCACCCGGCGGGGCTACATGATGGTAGCGGAGACCGACCGCACGGCCGACATGCTCCAATCCATCACCGGCATTCACCGCCAATATGGCGTTCGTAATGAGATGGTCCGTGGCGCGCGCATTACCGAGGTGCTGCCGGCAATCGACGGGCGACAGGTGAAGTGCGCGCTGATGCTGCCGGACGGAGGCGTCGCCCCTCATCATGCCGCGATGAAGGCGCTGCGTCACGCCTGCGAGGACCGTGGCATCATGGTGCGCTACCGCACGCCGGTCACGGGCATCGAGCGCACCGGGGGGCGGGTCGCCGCCGTCAGGGTGGGCGATCATCGCATTGAGGCGGACAGCGTGATGGTGGCCGCTGGCGGCCACAATCCGGAGGTGGCCGCTCTGGCGGGAGTGACGCTTCCCGGTTTCGGCATGCGCATCGAGGCCATGGCACTCGAGCCGGTGCGCCCGCTCATCCGGCAAGCCATCGCGCTGATCGACAGCCTCTGCTACATGCATCAGACCGGTCGCGGCGAGGTGGTTGGTGGCACGGAGGTGCCCGAGCGCCCGCGGATGAGCCTCAGCACCGATCTTCCCGTGCTGGCGCAAACGGCCGCTGTCTATGCGCGCCTGTTTCCCCGGCTGCGCACGCTGCGCGTGCTGCGGCATTGGGCCGGGCTGATCCACGCCACGCCCGACTATGCTCCCTTGATCGGCGAGCATCCAGATCTCAAGGATCTGTGGTTTAGCGCCGGCTGGTCCTATGGCTGGGCCGGTGGTCCGGGAACCGGAGTACTTCTCGCGCGGGCGATTGCCAGGGGAGACATTGACAGCCGGATCGCTCCTTTTGCCATCGACCGGTTCGCTCGTGGCAAGCCGTTGAAAGACCCCGCAATCGTGCTCTGATCACTGGCGCTTCGCTGTTCTTTCCCTTCTGCCGAGGAAGCCTATGACCCAGGAAACAGCCGAACCGATCTCGCCGTCCGCGCGGAACGAGCGCGAAATCGACACGGTGCAGCGCGAGGTCGGACGCCGGATCAAGGCGTTGCGGCTGTCCAGCGGCCTCACGCTGACCCAACTTTCGGAGAAGACGGGCCTGTCGATCGGTACACTGTCGCAGATTGAGCGGGGACTGACATCGCCGACCGTGCGAACCCTGTTCGGGCTGGGTACGGCGCTCGGCGTATCACCTGCATGGCTTCTCGATCCCGCGGCCTCGGGCGGCGGCGACGATCCGTTCGTGACCCGCTCCGGCCGGGGCCAGCTGCTGATCAATAATCGTGGCCTCGAGAAGATCATCATCACCCCTCCCGCCGCCTCGCGGCTGAAGGCCTTTCTCGTCAATCTCGACCCCGGCGCGAGTTCGGGAGACGAGCCTTATTCCCATCATGGGCAGGAGGTCGGTTATGTGGTTTCCGGCTCGATGGAGCTGGAAATCGGCGACAAGAGCTACGTGCTGAACGCGGGTGACTGCTTTGCCTTCGACAGCGACATCGCCCATCGGTTCTCGAATAGCGGCAGCAAGGTGGCCTCTATTCTATGGGTGAACGCGCCCCCTTCTTCCTAGTTTCTTCGCGGTCAGTGCCGATTGCCGCTGTGATAGCGACTTCTCCCGCACGGCTTCGAGCATAGAAGTAAGCGTGCCTAGCTTCAGGCGTCGGGTTTGACCTAAGACGGCCTGTGGCTGGCACCATGTGAGCTGCGCGGCATCTGAAGGAATACGCTGTGCTTGTGCTTGCAGTTGGTCAGCGGTTCTGCCGTAGCATGGTTTCCGCGGCGATGTAGCCCCAGGTCATGTTGGGACCGATGGTCGTACCCGCGCCGACCGCGCGGGTACCAAAGGGGTTGGCCATGGCAAGGCCAGCGGCGTAGAGCCCGGCCACCACCGAACCGTCCGGCCGCAGTACCTGCGCTTTGTCATTAGTGCGCGCGCCGCCCTTGGTGCCGAGGATCGAGCGGTTGAGTGTCATGCCTATATAGGGTGGCTTGTCGATCGGCTTCAGGTGCGCCGGATCGCCATGTGCCTTGTATGCTTCCCAGCCGGTTTCTCCCCGCCGGAAATCGAGGTCGTGCCCTTCGGCGCAGAAGCGGTTCCAGCGTGCAATGCTGGCTTCCAGCGCCCCAACCGGCAGGCCGAGTTCCGTCGCGAGGCCGGCAACGGTGTCGGCCTTTTTCACCCAGCCCGGCTCATAGGAGGCGTACCAGCGGAACGGCAGCGAGGTGGACAGGAAGCGATGATCGCCGACGAGGAAGCAGGGCAGGTGCAACGGCGCCCCGTCCGACCCACGGGCGTCGATCGCCTCTCCGATGTTGAAGTCATTTTCGCTGACGAAACGCTCGCCAAAGCGGTTGACCACAATGGAATGCGGTTCGGCCTGAAACGTCATGGGCAGGCCATGCGGTTGCCCTTGGTAGCGGGTCGGCAGGCAGGGGTAGATATTGGCCTGATCCATGCGGTCGAGCTGCGCGCCCACGGCGGCGGCGAGCCTCTGGCCGTCGCCCTCATTGCTGCGCGGACTTCCGAGCCGGTCGATCGGGCCGGGGAAATGCTGCGCGCGCATGGCCGGATCCCATTCGAAGCCGCCCGAGGCAATGACCACACCGCGCGTCGCATCGATGACCCGGCGCATGCCAGCCTGCTCGACGTCGACACCGATGATACGTGCATCGCTATCCGTCACGAGCCGAACGGCGCGGGTGTCGAGCTCGAAGGTGACCCCGGCGTCCAGGCAGCCCCGGATCAGCCCGGTCATCAGCGCCGTACCCTGCGCGCCGGCATTTGTCAGCCACCGCCCGATGAGCTTTGGCCACAGCTTGAGGCCGGCGCGGATCGGATGATGATAGATGTCGAGATCGACGATCTCCTGATAGGTGAACAGATGCGGAAGGGTCGATCGGCGCAACCGGGCAGCGTAGCGCCCGAGTAGGCGGCGGCTGAGCGGTCGCGGCGAGACCATGCGGCCCAGGGCCTTGCCGCCCGGCGCTTCGCTGAACGGGTCGGGTTCGTTGATCAGCCTGAAATCGAGTGGCGTGTTGTCGGCGAGAAATCGCAGCATATCGGGCGCGGCGTCGATGAAGGCCTGCCAGCGGGGCGCTTCGGTTTCGGACCAGCCATCAGGCGCGACCGCGCGCAGATAGGCGATGGCTTCCTCCCGGCTGTCGCTCACCCCGGAGGCGGCGGCGATATGGTTGGCCGGGATCCAGACTCCGGAACCTGACATGGCGGAGGTGCCGCCCAGCCAGGCGCTCTTCTCGACGACCAGCACGCTGAGGCCGCCTTTGGCCGCGCGCAGGGCCGCTGCGCAGCCGGCGGAACCCGAGCCCAACACCACCACGTCATACGTACCCATCGCCCGTCCCATCCATGTTTCGCCGAACTATAGAAAGCCGGGTCGATAAATGTCTACTATTGTGTCGACACTTTTGGCGATGATAGATTCCGACTGTTCGACGGTTCACCCGCCCGGCTAGGCTGGGCATCCCTTCCAATGGTTTCCCGCTCTTTCGAGGCTCCCATGGATCCGCTCCACCGCCCGACCCTGCCCGCTGGCGTCCACATTTCGGGCCCAGACACCCGCGAAAGCTACTGGCAGCCCGTACCCGCCAATGGACATATCGACGTCGCGCTGGCGCCGCACATCGTTGGCATGGAGTACCCGTTCGGCATGGGTACGCAGTCGGTGGCGCCCGGCGGCTATGTCCGCGAACACACCCATGACCGCAACGAAGAGGCGGTCTACGTCATTGAGGGTCACGGCCGCGCCGTGGTCGAGGGGCAGGAATACCCGATCGGCCCGGACAGCGTGATCTTCCTGCCGAAGAATGTTCGTCACATGTTCATCAATGACGGCGAGACCAAGCTGCGCTGGATATGGCTCATTGTGCCGAACGGGCTTGAGGATTTCTTCCGGCAGATCGGCCGGCCGCGCAAGCCGGGCGAGCGCGTGCCGTCAAACTTCCCCCGGCCGGAGAACGTGCTGGAGATCGAGCGCCAGACGGTGTTCGGCGCCGACCTCGCCGACAAGTTCGACCCGGTGAAGAAAGCCTGAGCCCCGCGGAGCGCCCATGACCGCCGCCCCTGCGACACTGGGACTAATCGGCTTCGGCGCTCTCGGGCGACAGATAGCGGCCGAGATGGGGCCGCGCGAGGCGCGGTGGCTGGTACTCACCCGTCACGGCGCCCGCGAGTTGCCAGCCCATGTTGCGCCGGTGGACGACCTTGCCGCCCTCATCGCTGCGCGACCGGTGGCGGTAGTAGAAGTCGCTGGGGCTGCGGCCGTCGCCGCGCATGCCCCGGCCTTACTGGAAGCGGCCATACCGATGGTGCTGGCCTCGGTCGGTGCCCTGGCCGATGACAGGCTAGCGGCGCAGCTGGAAGCGGCGAGCGCCGCCTCCGGCGCACAGCTGGTCCGGCCCGCCGGTGCGGTGGGTGGCCTCGACTATCTCGCGGCCATTGCCCATCTGCCGGATGCCCGGCTGCGCTACACGTCCCGCAAGCCTCCCGCCGCCTGGGCCGAAGAACTCGCCCTACGCGGCCTCGACGCCACCGCGCATGCGGTCGTGCTGTTCGAAGGCTCGGCGGAAGATGCGGCGCGCCGCTTCCCGCGCAATCTCAACGCCGGGCTGACCCTAGCCTCGGCCTGCCGGCCGGCGCCGCTCGCCGTGCGGGTCGTTGCCGATCCGGCGGCAACCGGCAACACTCATGAGATCGAGGCAGAAAGCGCCGCGGGCATCGCCCTGCTGCGCTTCGTAAACGCGCCTTCTCCCGTCAATCCAAAAACCTCGCTGGTCACGGCGCTGAGTCTCGTGACAGCCTTACGTGCATTGCTGGCACAAGGGAGGCCCCGCTGATGGCGACGTTCACAGCCTCCGACGGCTGCCGCTTTCATTACGACCTGTTCGGCACGACCGGTCCATGGGTGGCACTGATCCCCGGCCTCGGCGGCGACGGGCGTTTCTGGAACGGCGTCGTCGCCCGCCTCGTGAGCGATCATCGCCTGCTCGTGGTCGACCATCGCGGCGCCGGGCGCAGTGAGCGGCCGGCGGGCCCCTATTCGATCCCCCTCATTGCCGCCGACATCGCCGCCCTGCTCGCCGCCAGGGGCGAGCCTGCGCATGTGGTTGGCCATTCGACCGGAGGGGCGATCGCGCAGGTACTGGCGCTAGACCATCCCCCGTTCGGCCTGAGCTACACAATCAGCAGTTCCTGGGCACGGGCGGACGCGCGCTTCCGCGCCCTGTTCACCGCTCGCGCCGAACTGCTGGAGGCCGGGCTCGCCGCAACCTATCAGCGGCTCACCCACGTCTTTGGCCATGAGACGGCCTATCTCGACCAACATGCGGAGCCACTGGAGGCGGCGGTGGCCGCAGCGCCCGCAACCCTCGCGCCACTCACCGTCGCTGCTGCGCGGGTACGCATGCTGCTCGACCATGACCGCCTTGATGATCTCCTGCGCCTCGCGGCAAGGGTGCAGGTGATCGCCGCGAATGACGACATTCTGACGCCACCAGCCTTGTCGCGTGCGGTCGCCGACGCGATACCGGGCGCGGCCTTCCACACCTTACCGGGCGCACATTTCCATCCTGTCACGCACCCGGAAGGCTTCGCCGCCATTATCCGCCGCTTCGTCGTCGGGGCGGTTGATCGAGGAGCCCCGCGATGAGCGTCCCGGCCCTGATCGATGCGCGCCTTCCCCCCGGCGCCGCGCTGGTCGCGGATGGCCGGGCGATGGCGCGCATCTGGCGTCTTGGCACCTCCCGCTTCCTGCGCGAGACCGGTCTGCCGTCGGAAGCCGAGTACAAGCGGCGGGCGGCGGCCGAGGGGCGGATCATGCAGCACGCCCATATCGGCTTTCGCAACATCGAGCGCACGCTTGAGGCGATCGGCGTCGTGCATGGGCGCTGCGCGCAGGCCGGCATCACCGTCGATCGGTTCGGCATCACCCTGGACTGGTCGATGGGCTACCCGGAAGCCCAGCGGGCGCAGGCTTCGCGCGGCACCGGCATTGTGCTCAACGGGCCGGAGGACTTCGCCCGCGTGACGGAGGCGGCACCAGCGGCGGCGCATTTTGGCGACTTCATGCTCGGCCTGCCGGCGGCGCTGGAGAACACCCGCGCGGCGCTTGCCGCGGGCGCCACGGCAATCGGCAATCTCGGCCAGTATTTCACCTTCCGTCTGCCCTATTGGGACGACGACGTTGCCACCACGCAAGCGACCGTCACCGCGCTTGGCCTGATCGCCGCGCAGGAGGCGGAGATCCTCGTCCATTCCAACCTTGATGACGGGTTCGCCGGGCTGTTCTTCGACATGGCCTGCGCGCTCGGCATGGTGGTGATCGAGAAGTACATCGTCGAAGAACTGATCGGTGCCCGCCTCGCCCATTGCTACGGCCACCATTTCAGCGACCCGCTCTCGCGCATGGCCTTCCACGCCGCGCTGACCCGCATCACCGAAACGCCGGGAACCATGATCTTCGGCAACACCGTCGCCTATCAATCGAGCCCGGCCGGCAACTACGCCAGTCTCGCCAGCTATCTCACCGCCGACATGCTGGCGCTGGGTCGCTGGCCCTCAGGGCATGCGGTCAATCCCGTGCCGGTGACCGAGAACCAGCGCATCCCCGACGTCGACGAGATCATCGACGCCCAAACCTTCTGCCATCGTCTGGCGGCACATGCTCCCTTCTACGACCCACTGACCGACTGGACGAAGGTCGAGGCACTGGCCGACGAGCTTGTTGCCGGCGGTCGCCGCTTCGCACGTGCGGTGCTGGAAGGCATGGCCGCGCGCGGCGTGCCGGTGCGCGACCCGGCGGCCCTGATGCTGGCCATTCGCCGGCTGGGGCCGAAGCGGATGGAGGCGCTGTTCGGGCCGGGCGCCGAGACCCCGCGCGGGCGGGCAGCGCTGATCCCCGCCGAATGGGCGCGCGAACTCGACGCCAAGGCCTTGCGCTGGGTAGCGGCCCAAGCGCCGCTCGCCACGCCACGTCCAATCACCATCTGTATCGGCACCACCGACGTCCATGAGCACGGCAAGCATCTCGTTGAGCAGGCTCTGGACGGACTCGGTGTGCGCATTGCCGACGCAGGGGTCGCCGTCGATCCGGAGACTCTGGTGGCCTATGCCATTGAACGGGAAGCCGATGTCCTCGCCATCAGCACCTATAACGGCGTGGCGCTCAGCTATGTGCGTGCGGTGAAGGCGGCGATGGCGGCTCGGGCGGTCGTGTTGCCCGTGCTGGTCGGCGGCCGGCTGAACGAGGTGCCGGCCGACTCCAACTCCGGTCTGCCGGTCGATGTCACGACCGACCTTGTTGCCCTCGGCGCCCATCCCTGTGCCGATCTTGACGCCATGCTCGCGGCGCTGCGCGCGACGCTCCCCGAGGCCTGAGCCGGCTGAGAACCCGCTGCGCCGCTCTCATGCGCCCCTCACCACGCCGTCATGCCACCATCGACAGTGAGGATTGATCCGGTTGCGAAGGAGGATTCGTCACTCGCCAGCCACAGAATGGCGTTGGCGATCTCGATCGGCTGCGCCACGCGGTTCATCGGCGCACGGGCGTTGAGCGCTGTCACAAAGCCTTCGGGATCGTCATGGGTTTCGAGGATCTTGTCGAAATAGCTCGACCACGTGGTCCCCGGCGCCACCGCGTTGACGCGGATGTTCTGTGCGGCGTGGTCGAGCGCCATGGCACGAGTCAGCGCCGCCACGCCGCCCTTGGAAGCGACATAGGCGGCGCGGTCGGCAAGGCCCACCTGGGCGATGTTGGAGGCGGTGTTGACCACTGAGCCACCGCCACCTGCCGCCATCAGCGGGATGATGTGCTTCGAGCACAGGAACACGCCTTTGAGATTGACCGCCATGAGCGCGTCCCAGTCGGCCGCCGCCGTGGTGACCACTGAGCCGCGAATGCCGTAGCCGGCATTGTTGACCAGCACGTCGACCCGGCCAAAGCGGGCCTCGGCCTCACGCGCCATGGCCTCAACCGCAGCCTCCTGCGAAACGTCGACTGCCAGCGCCACACCCTCGATTGCGCTGGCAACTTCGGCGGCCCGCTGCTCATCGCGATCGACCACCAGCACCCGCGCGCCTTCCTTCGCAAACAGCGCCGCCGTCGCCGCGCCGATGCCGGCACCGGCGCCCGTGATGATCGCCGTCTTACCTTGCAGTCGCATCCCATCCCCTCATCACAGCCTTGCGCATTTCATTGTGCCCAACGGGTTGCAAAGTGTCGACACATTTGTATTTAATTCCTGCCAGCGTCGGGAGGGAACCGGTGAAGAACACGCCGTCGGTTGACGAACACCTGGAAATCTATCGTCGGATGCTTCTGGTGCGGCATCTGGAGGAGGGGCTCGGCGCCTTGCACAAGGAAGGCCGGACCCGCGGGCCCATCCATCGCTGTGACGGGCAGGAGGCGGTCGGCGTGGCCGCAACCGCGGTGCTGGAGCCGGACGACAAGGTCACCACCACCCATCGCGGCCATGCCGTCTATATCGGCAAGGGCATGGCGATGCGTCCGGTGATCGCCGAGATCTTCGGCCGCGCCACCGGCGCCTGTGCCGGCCGAGCGGGGCACATGCTGATCGCCGACGCCGACAAGGGCGTCATTGGTGGCAACGCGATCGTCGGCGCCAGCATTCCGGCGGCAGCCGGTATGGCGCTGTCGATGCAGGTGCTCGGCCGCAAAGGTGTCGCGCTGTGCGTTTTTGGCGACGGAGCAGCCCAGACCGGCATCTGCCATGAAGCCATGAACATGGCCGGCCTCTGGAAGCTCCCGATGGTCTTCGTGCTGGAGCACAACGGCTTCGGACTTACCGTGCCGTCCGAGGTGCAGTCCGCTGTGCCGGACCTGTCGGTGCGCGCGGCCGGCTACGCCATGCCGGCGGAGATCGTCGACGGCAATGATGCCGTCGCCGTCTACCGCGCGGTCGGGGCGATGGTTGAGCGCGCGCGGCGGGGTGAGGGGCCCGGCCTCGTCGAGTGCAAGACTTACCGCGTTGAAGGTTTTTCCACGTCCGACATGGGCGGCTACCAGAAACCGGAGGACATCGCCGCCTGGAAGGCCCGCGACCCGCTGCGGATATCACGCGCCGCGCTGCTTGCCGACGGAGTTCCAGAGGAACGGCTCGCCGCGCTGGAGACCGCCGCCCGGGAGGAGGTCGATGCCGCCTTCACCGCGGCGCTGTCCGATCCCTTTCCTGCCTTCACCCCCGATGCGGCCTGCAACCCCTACAGTGAGGCCCACTGACATGGCTCTCATGCGCTATGCCGAAGCATTGAACGCTGCCCTGCGCGAGGAGATGCAAGCCGACCCCTCGGTCTTCCTGTTCGGCGAGGACATCGGCCGCTATGGCGGTGTGTTCAAGGTCAGCAAGGGGCTCATGGACGAGTTCGGCGAGACCCGTGTGCGTGACACCCCGATCTCCGAGCAGGCCCTTACCGCCATGGCGGTGACGGCAGCCATGACCGGCACGAGGCCAGTGCTGGAGATCATGTATGCCGACTTCGTGCCGCTCGCGCTCGACGCGTTGGTGAACCAAGCCTCGATCTACAACTACATCTGGAACGGCCAGGTGGAGATTCCGCTCGTGCTGCGCACCCAGGGCGGCGGCGGCGCCGGCGCCGGGGCGCAGCATTCCAAGTCGCTGGATTCGATGCTGGCCCATATTCCTGGCATCAAGGTGGTGGCACCCGCCACCCCCGCCGACGCCAAGGGTATGCTGAAGGCAGCGATCCGCGACAGCCAGCCGGTGGTCTTTCTTGAGCACAAGCTGCTGTACAACATGCGTGGCGACGTGCCCGACGGTGACATCATCGTGCCGCTCGGCAAGGCCGCGACGGTGCGCGAGGGCACGGACATCTCGCTCTTCGCGTCGTCCCGCATGGTGGTGGAAGCCACACGGGCGGCCGAGTTGCTGGTCGAGGACGGCGTCTCGGCCGAGGTCATCGATCTGCGCTCGCTTCGGCCGCTCGACATCGGCGCCATTGTCGCCTCGATCACCAAGACCCATCACGCCGTGGTGGTGAACGAGGGTTGGCGCTTCTGCGGCTATGCCGCGGAGCTTTCGGCCAGCATCATGGACCACGCCTTTGACGAACTCGACGCGCCGGTCGCCCGCGTGACGCTTCCGGACATGCCGATCCCCTATTCCGAGCCGTTGGAAACCGCCATGCTGCCCAACGCGGCCAAGATCCGCGCGGCGGCCCTCGCGACGCTGAAGTGAGGGCGGCGGCGATGACCACCTTTCCGATCCGCCTCGACAGCGCCGGCGGCGAGTATATGGAGGACGCGCTGGTCGTCGGCTGGTCGGTCAGGCCGGGCGACGCGGTGAAGGCCGGCCAACTCCTTGTCACGGTAGAGACCGCCAAAGCGGCAACGGAGATCGAGGCCGAGCGCGACGGTTGGCTGGCGGAAATCTTCTACGCGGTAGGTCAGGAGGCACCGGTTGGCGTGGTGCTCGGCACGCTCGCCGACGCGCCACCTGCCAGCATCTCCGCCTCGTCCGCGCGCGAACACCCGCAGGCCGACGTCCAGCCTTACCTGCCCCCGGCATCCGCTGCCGACAGCGCGACACCACCGACCCCCGCCTCGGTCCGGCGGCCGGCGAGCCCGCTCGCACGGCGCACGGCCCACGCGGCCGGCCTCGATCTTGCCGACATAAGCGGCACCGGCCCACGCGGCCGCATCAAGCAGCGCGATGTTCTGGCCCGGCTCGCAACCCGCGATGTCATTCCCGCATCCGTGGCGGCCACAACCCTACCTGAAGCAGCCCCGGCGCGGCGCCCCGCCCCGGTCGTCCTGCTCCATGGCTTCGGCGCCGACCGGTCGAGTTGGCGGCAGGTGACACCGCTGCTCGCGGCGTCACTGCCCGCAGGAACCGAGTTGCTGGCGCTCGACCTGCCCGGACATGGCAGCGAGGCCGGACGTCCGGCCATGAGCATCGAGTCGATGGCCCTCGACCTATCAGCCCGGCTCGACGCGGCCGGCCTGGAACAGGCCCACCTCGTCGGCCATTCGCTCGGCGGTGCGGCCGCGATCATGGTGTGCGCGCTTGGCCGCCTCGCCGTGCGCTCGCTGACGCTGATCGCCCCCGGCGGGCTCGGACCGGAGATCAATGCCGGCTTCCTCGCGGGGCTCGCCGAGGCGGCGACGCCGGAGGCGCTTGGGCGCTGGCTCGCCGAAATGGTCGGCGAACCGGGCACCTTGCCTGCCGGCTTCGCCCGCGCCGCCTTCGCCCAGAGGGAGCAGGCCGGCAACCGCGCCACGCTCGCCGGACTCGCCGGGCAGTTGTTTGCGGGCGGCACCCAGGGGTTCGACCTTGCTGCCGAACTGGCGCGCGTCACCGCCCCGACCCGCCTGATCTGGGGCCGGGCCGACCGTATTGTTCCAGCCGCCCATGCGGCGCGCGCGCCTGGCTTCGCCGCCGTGCATCTCCTCGACGGCATCGGCCATGTGCCGCAGCTGGAGGATCCGGCGCTCACCGCCCGCCTGATCGCCGAAACCGTGCGCAGTGCGGGATAGGCACGCCGCCCCTTTCGCCCCTCGCCATTCCCGCCCGACAGGAGCCCGCCATGATCTTCGACCATCGCACCTACACCGCCCGGCCAAACAAGCTTTCGAACTTCCTCAAGCTCTATGAGGAGGTCGGCCTGCCCATGCAGCGGCATTATCTCGGCGAGCCCTTCGGTTTCTTCCAGACCCATATCGGCGACCTCTCGCGCACGGTGCATCTGTGGAAATATGACAGTCTCGCCGACCGCGAGGCGCGTCGCGACCGCATGGAAGCCGATCCGGAATGGCAGGCCTACCGGCTCAAGGTGATCGAGACCGACTACCTGCTCGACATGCGCAACCAGATTCTGAAGCCCGTCTCCTTCTTCGATCCGGGCAAGTGAGAGCAGGGTCGATGGAGCTTGTCTTCTCGGCGGAGGGCCGCAATTGGCCGCTGCGCCTGACCGGCGATGCCGGCCGTACGCGGCGCGCACTCCTGCGCGCCCTGCCGCTGCCGTTACAGTTGCACACCCCCAAGATCGCCGGCAGCCACATCTACTGGCACGCCCCGTTCATCGAGGACATCGAGGGGGCGACCCATGTGCTGGATGCGCCGTCCGGCGCCTTCATCTACTGGCCGGTACGGCAGTTCCTGGAGATCACCTTCGCACCGTTGCAGGCGGAGACGGCGCAGGTCACCGTGCTCGGTCATCTCGACGCGCCGGTGGACGGGATCGCGACGCTGGCCGCCGCGCTCAAGCGCGGGCAAGGGCGGCGGATATTCGCCGGCTCGCTCGCCCGCGTCGACGGCGGGGCGGTTGAGCCCGCGCCCCCCTCGCCACTTCCCGGCGATCTCCTGGCCGCCCGCGCGGCGCTGTGGGCGGCCTGCCCGGCGGACATCGCCCGTCTCACCCAGTCGCGAGCGATCATGCACCCGGTCGGCCCGGTTTTTGCCGCCGAGGGTGAGGCCCGGGTGCTGCACGAGGCGCTTTGGTGGGTCCGCTGCGAACGGGAGCGCACCGCCGAGCCCCTGCGCCGTTATGCCGCCCGGCTGGCGCTGAGCAAGGCCGCGACCCGGCTGCGCGACTTCTGCCACCTCGACACCACGGCGACGCTGCTGTTCCGGTTAGAGGCGGCGATGAGCGAGGACGCACTGCCTTTCGACGTGCTGCTGGACGAAGCCATCCTTGTCGCCGGCCGGACCGGCGCCTGGATCGACCTCCTCATTCCGTGGAACGACCTCAACGAGTCATTCCGCGCGGCATTGGACTGAAGGTTCTCTCATGGAAAAAATGGTCGTCGGCATCGTCGGACTCGGGGTGATCGGTCAGCGTTGGGCGGCCGCCTTCGCCCATGCTGGCCACGACGTCCAGGGCTATGACGCCGACCCCACCCGCGCGGGCGGTCTCAGGGAGGCGCTGCCGGCACTGATGGCAGAGCTCGACGCTCTACACGGGGCGGCGTACGCGCCCGGCAGGGTGGCGACCTTCGCCACCCTCGGCGAAGCGCTGGCCGGCGTCGACTTCGTACAGGAGAGCGGACCGGAACAGCTCGCGCTCAAGCAGGCACTGCTGGCAGATATCGATGGCCTCGTCGGCGCGGAGGTGGTCATCGCCTCCTCCTCCTCGGCACTGCTGGTCTCGGAGATGCAGGCCGCGTGCCGCCACCCCGGCCGTATCGTGCTCGGCCATCCGTTCAACCCCGCGCATCTGATGCCGTTAGTGGAGATCGTTGGCGGCCGGCTCACCGATCCCCCGAGCCTTGCCCGTGCCCGCGCGATCTACGAGGCGATCGGCAAGAAGCCGGTGACGCTTAACCGTGAGATCACCGGCCATCTGGCCTTGCGACTCATGGGAGCAATGTGGCGCGAGGCGATCGCGCTGGTGCGCGAGGGCGTCGCCTCGGTCGAGGATGTGGACCGCGCCTTCATCTATGGCCCCGGCCCGAAATGGACACTGCAGGGCGCCTTCATTTCCAACGGCCTCAACGCCGCCGGGATGGAGGACTTCCTGGTCAAGTACGGCCCTACCTATGAGGCGATCTGGGAGACGCTGCTCGACGCTCGGCTCGACGACGTGACCATCGCGGCGGTGTCAGCGTCCACCGCCGAGGCAGTGGCCGGCCGCAGCCAGGAGGCTCTGCGCGCCGCCCGCGACGTGGGGCTCATCGAGTTGCTGAAGACGGTCGCCGCGCGCGGCGCGCTATGATTTAAAGGCCAAAGACCCATGGACCACCGCACAGCTCTCGTCACCGGCGCCTCGCGTGGCATCGGCGCGGCGATCGCCGCAGCCCTCGTCGCCGAGGGGCTCACCGTACACGCGCTGGCTCGCGACGCTGCGGCGCTCGGCGCGCTAGCCGACCAACTCGGACCCAAGCTGAAGCCGCTGCCGGGCGACGTGCGCGACCTCGCAACGATTGCCATCGCGCTCGATGGCGCAGCAATTGACGTGCTGGTCAATAACGCCGGCGGCCTTGCCACCGTGCGGCCACTGCATGCGCAGAGCGCTGAAGAGACGGCGGAGGTGATCGCGCTCAACCTCACCGCGCCCCTCCAGCTTATCCAGTTGCTGTTGCCCGGAATGATCGAGCGCCGGCGCGGCCATATATTCAACCTCACGAGCACCGCGGCCAGCGCCGTGTTTCCCGGCACCGCCACCTATGGCGCCACCAAGGCCGGCATGTCGCAGGCCGGACGCATCCTGCGCCACGAACTGGCCGGCACCGGCGTCCGGCTCACCGAAATTGCCCCTGGGCGGGTGGAGACGGACTTCTACCTCAAGGCCTTCGACAACGACCGCGATGTCCTGCGCGAACGCATGTACACGCAACAGCGGCCACTCCGCCCACAGGACATTGCCGAAGTGCTCATCGGGGCCCTGCGCCTGCCCGATCATGTCGACATCGCCGAGTTGATCGTCTCGCCGAGCGAGCAGGCGCCCGGCGGCTATGTTTATCCGTCGGCGCCGGAACGGTAGTCACCGCGCCGGTCCGCCACGCGGGCTGGTGAGGCGCGCCAGCACCGCCTCGCAGGCGGTTTCCCACAGCGCAGGCTGCCCGCCGGCGGACAGCACGTCGAGCCCGAGTTCGGTGATGCCGCCGGGCGTGACAAGCTCGTCGAGAAGCTGCGCCATCGGCTCGGGCTTCTCGGCCATCAGCCGGCCGGCGGCAACAAAGGTCAGCGCCACCAGCCGACGCATCGCCTCGGCCTCAGGCCCCTGTTCAACGGACCATTCGGTGGTGCGACGGATGAGATCCTGCGCCCAGCCATAGACGGCGGCGTTGACCGTCGCCACCTCGAAATCCGCTTCGCTCGCCAGCGCGATAACCGGACCCAGCCGTTCCAGGACCGCCACCGCTTCCGCGAGCACCGGAAAGCAGGCGGTGGGGCTGGCATTGATCTCGGCGGCGGTCAACGGCATGGCGCGGACCACCCGCGCCGGCGCGACGTCGAGGCAGGCGAGCGGCACCCCCGCACAGGCCGAGATCACCACCTGTCCCTCGCGCCAGGGAAGCCCTAGGACCGCCCTCGCGGCGTCAGCGGGACGCACCGCGAGCAGCACCACCTCGACGCTGTCAACGAGGCCGCGATTATCCGCCGCGATGGCCAGTCCATAGCGATTGGCGAGTTCCTGCGCCCGCCCGCGCGGCGACAGCCGCAGGTGCTCCGGCTCCAGACCCGAGCGCAGGAGCCCCGCGACCAGTGTCGCCGCCAAATGCCCGACGCCGAGAATGCCCACCCGCATGATCCTGATGCCTCCAGTGATGGCGGTCGCTTGCCTTTGAACCGAGATTGGAAAAGGTTGGGCCGAACTGTCGACACCGCCCCATGCACAAGGAAGCCTCATGCCGGAGAACTCCGAGATCGCCGCCGTCCTCGACCCTCCGGCCGAGGCCGGCGCCGACACGCGCCGCGCCGCGGACAGCAGCGAGCGGGTCTATCAGGTGATCCGCAAGATGCTGGTGGAGTTCCGCCTGAAGCCGGAGCAGCGCATCAACGAGGTGCAACTCTCGCGCAGCCTCGGCGTCTCCCGCACGCCAATCCGCGAGGCGTTGAACCGGCTCGCATCCGAGGGCTTCGTCTTCCTCACGCCGAATCGCGGCTTCTTCGTGCGCAGTCTGTCGACGGAGGGACTGCTCGACCTCTACGAGTTGCGCTCGATCATTGAATGCGCCGCCTTCCGGCTGATGTGCGAGCGCGCCAGCGACGAGCAGATCGGTCAGCTCCGCAGCTACTGGGATGCCATCGTCGAGGGCTATCGCGAACAACCGCCGGACCTCATTCTCGCCGAGGACGAGGGCTTCCATCTACTGATCGCCGAACTGTCGGGCAATCCGGAGATCGTCGCCCAGCTGAACTCGATCAACGCGCGCATCCGTTTCATTCGCCGGATCCAGATCGAGCACCGCACCCATGACCCGGCACAGGTGGCCGCCCATTCCGCTATCGTCGACGCCGCAGTGCGGCGCGATATCGAGGGCGGCGTCAATCTGTTGCGCAACCATATCGAGCTCACCATCTCGGCGACCCAAGAGGCCCTGAAGGACGTGCTGCTGAAGGTCTTTGTTGCCGACAACGCCCGTCCCCGTCGCCGCCGTACGCCCCTCGCCACGGATAAGGATTAGTCAGGTACAAGATTGAACGCAACAGTGTCGACACTTTGTTGACGTGGTCTCGATTGTCTGTTTCGATGCTCCCGCCGGCGTGAAGACCGGGATCACCTTTCAGCCGCAGTCCTTCCGAGGATAGGGGAGCCGCAATGAAATCCGTTGCCTTGCTGTGCCTGGGCGTGTCGCTCATCACCGCGCCGGCTTTCGCCGACGACATCACCATTGGGCTCGCCGGCCCGCTGTCAGGGCCGCAGGCCTATTTCGGCGGCACTTGGCACAATGGCTTCAAACTCTATGTCGACAAGCTGAATGCCGCTGGCGGTGTCAACGGAACCAAGGTTCTGATCAACCAGCAGGACGACAAGGCTGACCCGCGCGAAGGCACGCTGGTCGCGCAGAAGTTCTGCGACGACGACAAGGTCATCATCGGTCTTGTCAACTTCAATTCCGGTGTCGCCCAGTCGACCCTGCCGATCTACGAAGACTGCAAGATGCCGACCATGACCTTCGGCTCCAACCCTTCGCTGACGCGTCAGGGCTACAAGTTCATGGTGCGGCCAGTCGCCAACGACCTGGCCGGTGCGCTCCTGCCCGCCGAGTATGCGCTGGGCAAGCTCGGCGCCAAGACAGCTGTCGTGGTCAACGACAAGCAGGTCTTCGGGCAGGGCATTTCGGAGATCTTTGCCTCGAACTTCGAGAAGGGCGGCGGCAAGGTGCTCGACACGCTGGCGGTCGCGCCGTCCGACGTCGACTTCACAGCCGTGCTGGCGCAGATCAAGGCGAAGAAGCCCGACGTCATCTATCTCGGCGCGGTGATGCCGCAGCTCGCTCTGTTCGCCAAGCAGATGCATCAGCAAGGGGTCAAAGCGACCCTTCTGGTTCCGGACGGCGGATATACCCCGGATCTCATTCAGCAGGCTGGCCAGGACAATGTCCAGGGCACGCTGGTCGCCATCCAAGTGCCGCCCATGGATGCTTCACCGGACATCGCCGCCTTCGCGAAGGCCTATAAGGACAAGTATGGCGAGGAGGCCGGTCCCTACTCGATCTACGGCTATGTCCAGGGCCAGATCCTCGAACAGGTGCTGAAGGATACCAAGGGCCATTCGCGCGAGCAGATGAACGATGCCCTGCACCATGTGAAGGCCAAGACCGCCATCGGCGTCCTCGAATTCGACGATACCGGTGAGCTGAAGGTGGGCCCGTCCTATCTCTACAAGGTCGACGGCAAGGACTTCGTGCTGATCGGCTCGAAGTGAGGCAACGCCTCCCCGGCTAACGCGTCGTCGGTCACCCCGAGCGGGCCCGACGACGGCGGCCGGTCAACATGTGCCGACCCCGACGACCCGGACAGGACGCCCATGCTAGGAATTTTCTTCCAACAGGCCGTCAACGCCCTGACCATCGGTTCGATCTACGCACTGATCGCGCTGGGCTACACGATGGTCTACGGCGTGCTGCGAATGATCAATTTCGCGCATGGCGAAATGTTCATGCTCGGCGCCTATGCGGCCTTCCTTGTTCTCGCGCTTTTGGCGGGCGACGCTCATGCGGCCGGTCCCCTTACGCTCGTTGCCGCTTTCGTTATCGCGGTGGTCGCGGTGGGCGGGATCGGCGTTCTGATCGAACGCTTCGCCTACAAGCCGCTGCGTAACTCCACTCGGCTCGCGCCAATGCTCTCCTCGCTTGGCGCCTCGCTCGCCCTCGTGGCCGGCATGCAGATCCTGGCCGGTCCGCAACCGGTGGCATTTCCCAGCTTCTTTCCTTCGGTCACCTACAATGTGATGGGCGGAACCGTCACCTCGGTGCAGATCGGCATCCTCGTTGCCGCCTTCGTGCTGATGTACGGCCTGACCTTGCTGGTGAACCGCAGCCGCATCGGCGTCATCGTGCGTGCCGTCTCGGAGAGCCGGCAGACCGCGCGTCTGCTTGGCATCAATGTCGATTTCGCCATCTCAATGGTGTTTTTCACCGGTGCGCTACTCGGCGCGGCGGGGGGCATCCTTTACGCGAGCTATTACGGCATCATGTCGCCGACCATGGGTGCGGTCGTCGGTTTGAAGGCCTTCACCGCCGCCATCCTCGGCGGCATCGGCTCGATCCCCGGCGCCGTGCTCGGCGCCTTCATCCTCGCTTTCGTCGAAGTCGCCGGCACCGCGCTACTCCCCCTCCTCACCGGCGGGCTGCTCGGCACCGAATACCGCGACGTGCTCGCCTTCGCCATTCTCATCCTCGTGCTGCTCGTTCGCCCGGCGGGCATACTCGGCGAGCCGGTGTCCGAGGAGAGCATGGTCTACAAGAGGGAATTCTGATGCCCACCGACGCGCCTTCCCTGCGCGCCGCCGCGCGCGCCAGCCGCCCGATCGCGCTGCTGGTGTTGGCGCTGATCGTCGCGCTGGTCCTGGTGACGCCCTTCCTGCCGAACTACTACATCCGGGTCGCAAACAGTCTGCTCATCTATGTGCTGCTGGGCATCGGGCTGAACATCGTCATTGGCTATGCCGGGCTGCTCGATCTCGGCTTCGTCGCCTTCTACGCCGTGGGCGCCTACAGCTATGCACTGCTGGCCAGTTCCCAGCTCGGCCTTCATCTGCCGCTGGTGGCAATCCTGCCAATCGCCGTTTCGCTCGGGGTGCTCGCCGGCGTGTTGCTCGGCATACCGGTTCTGAAGCTGCGCGGCGACTACCTCGCGATCGTCACGCTGGGTTTCGGTGAGATCATCCGCATCCTTATCAACAATCTCGGCGCCGTCACCGGCGGGCCGAAGGGTGTGGCCCGACTCGACAAGGCGTCCATCGGCGGCCTCGACATCGCCCGGCCGGCGGAAATCTACTGGCTGCTTGTCGTCGTGGTCGTGGTCACCGGTCTGCTGGTCTGGCGGCTGGAACGCTCCATCCTTGGCAAGGCCTGGGCGGCGATCCGCGAGGATCAGGACGCGGCGCGCGGCATCGGCATCAACACGACCAACGCCAAGCTGGCCGCTTTCGCCACCTCGGCGGCGATCGGGTCCATTGCCGGCGTGATCTTTGCCGCCTCGCAGCGCTTTGTCAGCCCGGAGAGCTTCTCGCTGCAGGAATCCGTGCTGATCGTGCTGATGATCGTCATCGGCGGTATCGGCAACATTCTCGGCATCGTGGCCGGTGCCGCGATCCTCATCCTGCTGCCGGAGGTGCTGCGCGAATTCGCCGAGTGGCGGGTGCTGTTCCTCGGCATATTGATGATCGTGCTGATCATCGCCCGGCCTGCCGGGCTCGTGCCGCGCTCGATCGGCCCGGAGAAACTCATCAGGGGGCTGTTCGGCAAATGACCCTCGCCTTCTCCCACGTGTACAAACAGTATGGCAGCTACGTCGCTGTCGAGGACGTGTCGCTGACCTTCGAGCCGGGCCTGATCTATGGCGTGATCGGGCCCAATGGCGCCGGCAAGTCGACGCTGATCAACATGGCGGCCGGCTCCTACACCATCTCCGCCGGTGAAATTACCTTGGATGGTCGCCGGCTCGACACGTTGAAGAAATACGAGATCGCCCGTGCCGGGGTGGCGCGCACCTATCAGAACATCCGCCTGTTCGATCAGATGAGCGCGCTCGAGAACCTCGAAGTGTGCTTCTATCCGGCGGATGTCGGCGGCACCTGGAAAGAGGTGCTGTGGCCACCGTACAAGCGTGCCCGCGAGGCCCACCGCCGGCAGGCGGCGCGCGAGGTGCTGCGCTTCTTCGGGCTGCTGGGCTACGCCGAAAGCGACGCGGGCAGCCTGCCCTATGGTCGCCAGCGCATGCTGGAGATTGCCCGCGCCCTCGTCGCCCGACCGCGCGTGCTCCTGCTCGACGAGCCCGCCGCAGGCCTAAACCATCACGAGACCGCCGAACTCACCGCCAAGCTTGCCGAGTTACGGGCGCCCGACCGCATCATGATCGTCGTCGAGCACGACATGGACCTCGTCATGACGCTCTGCGACCGCATCGTGGTGCTGCACCATGGCCAGAAGCTTTTCGAGGGTACCCCCGCCGAGGTGCAGCATAGCGCCGACGTTCAGCTCGCCTATCTCGGGACCGCCAATGACATCGACGACATCCGAACCGCTGCTCAGGATCGCCGGACTCAGCTCGGGATACGGGCGCGTCAACGTTCTTGACGGCATCGACCTCGAAGTGGACCGGCAGGAGATCGTGGTCATCCTCGGGCCAAATGGCGCGGGCAAGACGACGCTGCTCAATTCCATCTCCGGCGTTGCCCGCACCGGCGCCGGTCGCGTCACCTTCGACGGGCGCGACATCACCGGCGCCAAGCCGGAGCATGTGGTGCGCCTCGGTCTCACCCACTGCCCGGAGGGACGGCAGATCTTCCAGCGGCTGACCGTCGAGGAGAATCTCCTCGCCGCCCATATCGGGCGCGGCGGCAAGAGTTTCGAGACGTTGCGCGCTGAGGTATTCGAGCTGTTCCCGATCTTGAAGGAGCGGCGCAACGGCATGGCGAGCCGCATGTCCGGCGGCCAGCAGCAGATGCTCGCTATCGGCCGCGCTCTGATGGCCGAGCCGGTCCTGCTGATGCTCGACGAGCCCTCGCTCGGCCTCGCGCCGAAGGTGGTGCACCAGATCTTCCGTATCATCCTCGACCTGTCCACGGCCGGCATCTCGATCCTGCTGGTGGAACAGAACGTACAACTCGCCCTTGAATGCGGTGACTACGCCTACATGCTGAACACTGGGCGGATCCGCCTCCACGGCCGGGCGCAGGAGATCGCCGCCCATTCGTCTCTGGGCGAGGCCTATCTGGGCGGTGCCACCGGGGAGACGTTGCATGTTTGAGGTCGACTGGAAGACCCCTCACTTATGGCGCAAGACGATCGTCGACCGACGCCCGGCGCCGGTGTTGGAGGGTGACCTCTCCTGCGACGTGCTGGTGGTGGGCGGCGGCTTCACCGGCCTCGCCACGGCGCTAGGCGCGCGGGATAGCGGGGCTGCCGTCATCCTGCTCGAGGGCAACGAAATCGGCTCGGCCGCCTCCGGGCGCAATAACGGGCTGGTCATCTCGCATCATTCCAAGGCCTCGCCGTCCGAGTTCGAGGCGGCTTACGGCAGGGTGCATGGCGAGCGCTACAACCGGTTGGTAGCGGACGCCGCCGGGGTCGCCTTTGGGCTGATGCAGCGCTTCGGGATCGACGCCCACCAGGTACAGGAAGGCTGGCTTCAGCCGGCTCACAACGAGCCAACCCTTGCGCGGGCGCGCACCTTCCACGACGAGTGGAAGGCGTTCGGCGCCACAGTCTCCTGGCTCGACCGCGGCGAGGTGAGCCACCGCATCGGCAGCCCCTATCTCGGGGGCTGGATGGTGCACAATTCCGGTCACATCAATCCCTTCGCCATGACCGTCGGTCTTGCTGGTGCGCTGGAGCGCGAAGGGGTGAGGATTTTCGAGAACTCCCGCGGTCTTCGGCTCGAGAAGGTCGAGGCGGGCTGGCGGGTCCACACCGCGCAGGGCTCGGTGACCGCGCCGGAGGTGGTTCTCGCCACCAATGCGCTCACCGGCGATATCTGGCCCGGCCTCAAACGCACGCTGATTCCGTTCAAGGTATTCCAGGCCGCCACGGAGCCGCTGCCAGCGGAGGTACGTGCGCAGATCCTCATCGGCAGTCCGGCGGTATCGGACATGCATGCGGATATGCGCTATTTCCACTACGACCGTGACCACCGGCTGGTGAGCGGTGGCACACACACCTTCTGGCACGATGAGGTTGAGCGCGGACGCGCCAAGGTTGCGCGCATGCTGGGCAAGGCCTTCGCGGCGCTGGGCGGACCGCCTGTCATGAGCGAATACTGGAGCGGTACTTTCGCGGTGGTGCCCGACCGGCGGCCGCGCCTATTCCGCCTAGCTCGCGGCCTTGTCTTCGGCGGTTTGTATTCAGGCAGAGGCGTCGCGCTTGCCCTCTCGCTGGGACAGGAGATCGGCCGCTGGGCCGCCGGGCGGCGGCGGGACGACGAGATGCCCCTGCCGGTCACCGCCATGAAGCCGGTGCCGTTTCATCCAATCGCTGTCCAGGTGGCCAACCATCTGCATCCCTGGCACCGCTATCAGGATCGGCGCGCTTGAATTCCGAAGCTTCGTGACACGCCCCCATTTGCTGTGCCCCAAGTCCATCTGTCCCTCCATCCGCGACGGTGCCGACTTTAATCCGCACGAATTCAACGGGTTGATGTGCAGGACCGGTCGCTTTGATCTGGTCTCGCTACAAAATCGACCGATGGCGCTTGGCGTGGGGGCTATTGGTCGCCTGGGCTGCTCGCGCTATCGTCCGCCCATGGGCCTCATTCGAATTCTCCTGGTCGACGATCATCCGATTGTGCGCGAGGGCTATCGCCGCCTGCTCGGACGCCAGCCGGGGCTTTCGGTGGTGGCCGAGGCGGGCGACGGCGAGGCAGCGCGGGCGGCTTTCCTTCAGCACCGGCCCGATATTGTGCTGATGGATCTCTCCATGCCGGGCGGGGGAGGCTTTTCAGCGGTCGAGTCGATCCTTGCCGACGATCCCCAGGCGCGGATCATCATTGTTTCCATGCATCAGGGCGCGGTTTTCGCGCAGAGGGCGATGGCTGCCGGGGCGCGTGGCTTCGTCTCCAAGTCCAGCCCGCCGGACGAACTCGTCCGCGCCATCGCGACGGTGATGGGCGGGCGGCGCGCGCTGTCCACGGATGTGGCGCAGGAATTCGCGCGCACCGTGGTGGAGGACGACCCGGCCGCGGGCCTGACCCCGCGCGAGCGGGACATTCTTCTGATGCTCATGCGGGGCATGAACGGACGTGCCATTGCCCGCGACCTCAACCTCTCGTCAAAGACGGTTCAGAACAACCTGTCGCAGATCCGGGCCAAGCTGGGCGCGTCAGGCGATGCCGACCTCGTGCTCAAGGCGCAGCGCGCCGGCCTCGTGCCCGCCCTGTGATGCGTGGCCTGCTCCCGCAGCTCGTCATGCGGGTGCTGGCCGCGGGGCTGCTGACCGTCCTCGTCGCGGCGGGGTGGGTGCTGTGGGATACGGCGAATGCCGCGCGCCGTGACGCACAGACGACGGCCACTCTCGTCTCCGACGCCATCGCCGCCCGGCCCAGTTTTGAGGGGCTCGCCTTCGGCGGCGTGGCGCCGACCCCGGTGTTCCGCGACTGGCAGGAATTTCCCGCCTGGAGCTTGATCGCGCCGGGCATCTGCGTCGAGCTTGGGCCCCGCGACCAGCCAATACAGCGACGCTGCGGGCCCTATCTGGCGGCGCCCACGCCTCCCGGTTGGTTCGTCTGGCTGGCGGAGCGCGTCGGTTTGGTGCCCGGGCCGGTCGCCGTCCCGGTGCGCACCCGCTACGTCTCGGACGCCTATGTGACCGCCATTGCCGACCCCGGCGTCATCGTCACCCGCGCCTGGGCCCGCACGGGCGACCTGATGAGGGTGGCCGTCGGCATGGCGATCGGCGGCGCGCTCCTGACCGGCCTGCTCATGATCCGCCTGCTGGCGCCGTTCAGGCTCGTGCTGCGCGGCATCGAGCGCTTGCAGCGGGGCGACTTCAGCGCCCGACTGTCGCGTCTCAAGGTGGCGGAATTCGACCGGTTGAGCCGCGCCCTGAACGAGACGGCGGCGGTGTTGCAGGAGGCGCAGGCCGTGCGTGCCGAGCTGACACGGCGGCTTTTCTCGGTGCAGGAGAATGAGCGGCGGGCGCTGGCGCGTGAGCTGCACGACGAGTTCGGCCAGTGCCTCGCGGCGACCCGCGCCATGGCGGCAGCGATTGCCCAATCGGGAGAAAGCACGGCGCAGGACGGGGCCCGCATCGCCGAGATCTCCGGCCAGATGATGGACAGCCTCCGGGCCGAGCTCGCCCGGCTGCGGCCGCCGGACCTTGATGATCTCGGCCTGCGCCCGGCCTTGGAGCGCATGGTCGCCGACTGGCGCGCGCGCGCGCCGGCTGTACGTTTCGAGCTGAGATTCGCTGGGCCTGTCGATGCCGTGCCTGATGACCTCGCCCTCAGCCTCTACCGCATCGCGCAGGAATGCGTGACCAACGCCGTTCGCCACGGTTCCCCGACCCACATCGCGCTGCATATCGAGGTCGGCGACGCCATCACGCTGACCGCCGCCGATGACGGCTCTCCCCGCCATGACGGGGCGATCAGCAGCGGCTACGGCCTGCTTGGCATCCGGGAGCGGGTCGACGCGCTGGGCGGCAGCTTTGAGCTCGCCCCGGCCGAAGATGGCATGCGCGCGGTCGCCCGCCTGCCGCTCTGATCCGGGCGATCTTCCCGGGTGGGACGGGAAGCCGTCTCTGGCGACCCGTGCCGGACCATCCCATGCTCGCGGCGAGATCTCTGGCACGGGAAGCCCGCCGCATGAACGAGATGAGCCATCCGGTTGCGCAGCTCGGCGCCGCCGTCGCCGCCGGGCTGATCGGCCATGAAGAACTGGTGGAGCGGCTGCTGATCGCCCTTCTCGCCGGCGGGCACGTGCTGATCGAAGGGCCACCGGGCATTGCCAAGACGCGCGCGGTCAAGCGGCTCGCCGCTCACCTTCCCGGCAGCCATGCGCGGATCCAGTGCACGCCGGACCTGCTGCCCTCGGACCTCACGGGGACGCAGGTGTTCCGCCCCGAGAGCGGCGGCTTCGACTTCATCCCCGGTCCCCTGTTCCACGCGCTGGTGCTGGTCGATGAGATCAATCGCGCCCCGCCCAAGGTTCAGTCGGCGCTGCTCGAGGCCATGGCGGAAGGTCAAGTGACGAGCGCCGGCGTCAGTCGGCCTCTGCCGGACCCTTTCATGGTCGTCGCCACGCAGAACCCGATCGAGCATGAGGGAACCTTCCCCCTTCCCGAAGCGCAGATGGACCGGTTCCTGCTCCATCTCTCGCTTGGCCTTCCGCAGGCCGAACAGGAGCGCGCCATCCTCGATCTCGTCTCTGCCGAGCGGATCGAAGTGGCCGCCTCTGTCGTCCTCCCGTTATCGGCCGACGCCCTCCGCGCTGCGAAGGATGAAGTGGCGCGGGTGCATCTGGCGCCCGCGTTGAAGGACTTCATCGTCCGGCTCGTCATGGCGTCCCGGCCCGGCGGCGCTGTGGCTCAATGGGTCGAGCACCCCGTCTCGCCGCGGGGCACGCTGGCGCTGGCCGTGGCCGCGCAGGCGCGTGCCTGGCTCCGGGCACGCGATTATGTACTGCCGGAAGACGTCATCGCCCTCGCGCCCGACGCGCTGGCACATCGGCTGATACCGAGCTGGTCGGCGATTGGTGAGGGACGCAGCGGGCGCTCGCTCGTCCGCGATATCCTGCGCCTGGTCGAGCCATGGTGAGCCCCGCTCTGGAGGCGCCGGGCATTCGGCTGGAGGCCCGCGAGTTGCTGGCGCTGCGCGAGGTTGGTCCACGCAACGGGCGAACCCAACCGGCGTCACGTCGGCCGGGTGCCGCTCCCACGCGGGCGCCGGGCGCGGGAATGGATTTGCGGGAGATCCGCGCCTTTGCCGAGGGCGATGACGCCCGCCGTATCGACCCTTCGGCCACGGCCCGTACCGGCGTTCCGCATATCCGCACCTTTCATGAGGATCGGGACGACACGCTGTTGCTGATCGTCGATTTCCGGTCGCCGATGCTGTGGGGCACCGGGGCATCGCTGCGCTCGGTGCGCGCGGCGCGGCTGGCGGCGCGGCGAGGATGGCAGGCCGTGCTGCGAGGGGCTTCGCTGGCCGCGATCAGTATCAACGCGGAGGGCGTGGCGGCCGTCCCGCTGGCCGGTGGCGTCCCGCAGATGGTCCGCATCAGCCACATGCTCGCGAGCTGCCACGATCAGGCGCTTGGAGGTGGCGGCGGGGCGCCGTCGCTGGAGGAGGCGCTCGTGCGTGCCGCGCGCCTCTCGCCACCCGATGGTGAGGTACTGATCGCCACGGGGCCGGAGGGCCTCGCGCCGGAAGACGAGCCGGCATTGGCCCGGCTCGCCCGCCGCCGTCAGGTCCGGGTGTTGTTGCCGCTGGACAGGATCGAGGCTGCGCCACCCGAATATGCGCTGCCGATACGGACCGGAGCGCTCGCTTGTCGCGCGCGGCTGCAGCCGTTCGCCCGCGCGGCGCTGGGGCAGCGCCTCCGTGGACTAAATGTCAGCCTGGAGGTCGTCGATCATGACGCAGGCTGAGCTCATCGCGGCCTTGCCGGAAGGCCGCCTGCCGCCGTCGCTGATGCAGGTGAATGCCGCCGACCTGCTGCTGCTTTTCGGTGCCGGGCTGCTCGTCGCCGCGTTGCTGTCGCTGCTGGCATCACCGTTCGTCGCACGCCGTCCCTCGCGGCGCGCGCTTCTGCGCGCCACCCGGGGGATGCCGCCGCAGGAGCGGGTGCTGGCGATCGGCCGTCTTCTCGGCCATCTGCCGGAGGAACTGCGCGCCATGGCCTATGGCGGTGCGCCGCCGCTCTCGCCGGAAGCCATCGAGCGCATCGCCCTCAAGGCGAGGCGGGCACGGCGATGATGCCTGTCGTCAGTCTCGCCTTTCCCTGGGCGCTGCTGCTGCTTCCGCTCCCCTTGCTTGCGCGCCTGCTTCCAACGGCGCGGGCGCCGGAGGAAACCGCGCTGCACGTCGCGCCCGGCGCGTTTGCCGCGGCGCTGCCGGCGCGTGCGGGCGGGGACCGGGCCGGGCACGCGGTTCTCATTGCGGCGTGGATGTCGCTGGTCGTCGCACTCGCCGGCCCGCAGATCGCGGCAACGCGCGAGCTGGTCACCGCGTCGGGACGCGAGATCCTGCTGGCCCTCGACCTCTCCGGCAGCATGCTGAAGGAGGACTTCGTTCTCGACGGCAAGCCGCTCTCGCGGCTGGAGGCGGTGAAGCGCGTCGCCGCCCGCTTCGTCGTGGCGAGGCAGGGTGATCGGATCGGGCTCGTGATCTTCGGCGACCGGGCCTATGTCGCGCAGCCGCCGACCTTCGATGTCGCGTCCGTGGCCCGGGCCATCGAGGTCGCCCAGATCGGCATTTCCGGCCGCTCCACCGCCATAGCGGACGGGCTGGGGCTGGCAACGCGGCGGATCATGGGGAGCGACGCCACCACAAAGGTCGTGGTTCTACTCTCGGACGGGGTGGATACGTCCGGCAAGGTTCAGGCGACGGACGTCGCGCGCCTTTCGGCCAGCCATGGGGTGAGGGTCCACACCATTGCGCTTGGCCCCGAGGATATCGAGGACCAGCCCACCGCGCGCGATGCGGTGGACGCCGTTGCCTTGCGGGAGATCGCCGCGGTCGGGGGTGGCACCAGTTTCCGGGTGCGCAGCCTGGCGGATCTCGAAGCCATGGCGGCGACGCTGGATCAGCTTGAGCCGAACCCGATGAAGCGCCCGCCGCTGCGCTACTGGCGTCCGCTCTGGATGTGGCCCGGGGGCGCGGCGCTGGCGCTGGTGGTGCTGCTCGCCGCGTGGAGGCGTCGATGAGCGAGCTCGTCCTGTTGCGTCCCTGGTGGCTGCTTGCCGTACCGCTGCTTGTCGCCCTTGCGCTGTGGCAGTGGCGGCGCGGCACCACCGCCGGCGGCTGGGAACGAGTGATGCCACCAGGGATGTTGGAGGCCATGCGCGTGCTGGGGCACATAAGGGGAGGGGGCCGGCGGCAGGGCCTCGCCCTGCTCGCACCGGCGGCACTGCTCTGCCTTGGCCTGTGCGGTCCCGCCGTGCCGCGTGCGGATGCGCCCGTGCTTGCGGGCAGCGGAGCGGTTCTCATCGCCCTCGACATGTCGCCATCTGTCGCCGAAGGCCCGGCCCTTGCCGACGCGCAGGCGGCTGCCGCCAGTATTTTGACGGCAGCCGCCGGTCGGCCGGTCGGGATGCTGCTCTATTCCGGCGAGGCCTATGAGGTGGCCGCGCCCACGGCCGACCCCGCGACACTGGAGAGTCAGATCGCCGTGCTCGCCCGCGACACGATGCCGGACGGTGGCAGCCGCCCCGCCAGTGCGCTGGCGCTGGCGCGGCACATGCTGCGGGCAAGCCCGGACGCCGATCTCGTGCTGATTTCCGACGGGGGCGGTGTCGACGGTGCCGCCCAGGCGGAGGCGGAACGCCTGGCCGGCGACGGCGTACGGCTTTCCGTTCTCACCTTGACCGGAGGCGCCGGCGGCTCCGCCGATGCGGCGGCTCTTGAAGCGCTGGGAAGCCTCGCCGCTCCTGCCCGCGCCCCCGACGCCGTTCTGCGCCGCCTCTCGCAGCGGGGCACTCTGGAGCGGGATCCGGCACTCTCAACCTTGGCCTTTCGCGATCTCGGCCCCTATCTCGCGGCGCTGGCGGGGCTGCCGCTGCTTGGCCTGTTCCGGAGGCGCGCATGAAGCCGGCCATGCGCCAGCGTCTCGCTTTCGTGGCGGTCGTTGGCCTCGCCTGCGTGCTTGTGGCCGGCCCGGCCGCCTGGGGGCGCCTTCTGCTGCGCGGCGGCGCACCCGGCGTGGCCGCGCGCATGCTGGACGACCCGGCGGCACGAGGGCTCGCCCTGTACCGGGCGGGCGACTACGCCGTAGCGGATGCCGCTTTTGCCGAGGCGGGACGCAGCCAGACCTTCAATCGCGCGCTGACGCTGGCCGCCACGGGACGACATGCGCTCTCGGTCGCCTATTTCGACGCCGTCCTCTTCGCCAACCCGTCGGATGACGAGGCGCGCCGGGCTCGCGATCTGGTCGACGCGATGGTGTCGAAGACCACGGGCGAATCCGCCGTGCCGGGCCGGCTGCCGGGCGCCGGCGGTCTCGTCCCCGGCGCGCCGACGGACGGGCCGGTCATAGCCGGCACGCCCGATCCCACTTGGAAGAAGCCGATCGAGGCCCGTGGCTTCGCGGCCTCGGATGCGTGGCTCGAGACTCTGGCCGACGACCCCGGCGAATTCCTGCGGCTGCGTCTGCGCAAGGAATATGAGCGGCGGGCCGGGCTCGGCCTACTGCGGCCCGAGGAGGGCGAGAGATGGTGAGGTGGGCCAGCCTGTTCCTGCTTCTGATCGCCGGTAACGCCTATGGGGACGGCCTGCGTCTTCTGCTGCCGGAGGGTGCGCGCCCGGTCGTCGGCGAGATGATCCCGGTGACGCTGAGGGGCGAATACACCAGCCGGATTGCGCTGGAGACGCTGACCTTTCCCGGTTCGGATGATTACGACTGGATGCAGCTCGCCCGTGACCGGTGGCGCGACGAGGAAATCGGAGGGCGCACCGTCCGGGTGTTTGAGCGGCAGCTCGCTGTGTTCCCTCGGCATAGCGGAACGCTGGAGATTGGCCCGGTGACGCATCGTCTCACCGTGGTCGATGAGAAGAACCTGCGCGCGCCCCTCGACGTGACAGCGCCGCCCGTCAGCCTCGCCGTCGCGCCCTACCCCGGCGAGGGCACGCCGCTTTCCGCCCAAAGCCTCACGGTCGAGGACACTTTGTCGGCCGCGCCGGGCGCGCTGCGCGACGGCGAGACCTTGGTCCGTCGTGTCACGCTGAAAGCGGATGGCGCCCTGCCGCATAGGCTGCCGCCGCGCCCTGTCCTTCGCGAGCCGTGGCTGATCAGCTTCGCCGCACCGGAGCAGCGCGAAATGCTGCCGACGCTCGCGGGCCCGGTGACGACGCTGGTCTGGGAATGGCATCTGCGCCCCAAGACCGGCGAGCCCGGTGTGCTGCCACCCGTCACCATCGCGTGGTTCGACACGGTGAGCCGGGAGATGCGAACAGCGGAAATACCCGCGCTTCCCTTCGGCT
Organism: Ancylobacter sp. WKF20; assembly: GCF_029760895.1. Classification (NCBI taxonomy): domain Bacteria; kingdom Pseudomonadati; phylum Pseudomonadota; class Alphaproteobacteria; order Hyphomicrobiales; family Xanthobacteraceae; genus Ancylobacter; species Ancylobacter sp. WKF20. The sequence goes on along the minus strand of NZ_CP121679.1, from coordinate 2,327,049 downwards.
ATGCCAGCTTCCACGACAACCGGAGCGGTACCGCGCGGCTGCCCACATCGGCTGCCGCATTTGGTGCGATGACGCTAGTCTTCGGGATACTGACCGGGCTTGGCCTCTGCGTCTGCGGGCTGGCACCGCGGCGAAGGGCGGATATTCGGCGCGCGCTCCAACGCCTGTCTCCCTTCGATCCGACACTGCGACGGATCAAACGTGCGGCCCACACCGGTGACCTCTTCGCCCTTCGCCGCGCCGCCGAAGTCTATCTCCGCCGCCGCCGTGACCTCGGCCTGCCGGTGAGCGGGTGCGAGACAGCCGCGTTGGACGCCGCGCTTTATGGACGAAATGCCGGGGAAGGAGGCTATGACCGGTGCGCCGGCGTAAGCGCCCTTTTCCGTCAGCGCGTCGACCGTGGCGCCTAAAGGCCGCAGAGGCCGGTTATCAAGAACACGCGATACCCAAGGCGGCGAGGCGCGGCCGTCCGTGGCGGCGCCGAGCCTCCTCAGGAGGGGAAGAACCGATTTGTCGGACGCGGCAGGCCGAGATGCTCGCGCAGCGTGGTGCCGGCGTAGTCGCGCCGGAAGATGCCCCGTCGCTGGAGCTCCGGCACCAGCTTGTCCACCACGTCGTCAAGCCCAGCTGGCAGGAAGGGGAACATGATGTTGAACCCGTCACAGCCATCGCTTTCCAGCCATTCCTGCATGGCGTCGGCGACCGAGGCGGGTGTGCCGACGAAGGCCAGCCCCGCATACCCACCGAGGCGTTGGGCGAGCTGGCGGACGGTGAGGTTCTCCTGTCGGGCGAGATCAATGGCGCGCTCGCGGGCGCTTCGGCTGGCATTGGTCTCCGGTATGTCCGGCAGTGGTGCATCCGGGTCGAAACCCGAGGCGTCATGGCCGAGGGCGATGGAGAGTGCCGCGATCGCGCTGTCATAATGCACCAGGCTGTCGAGCTGTGCCCGCTTGTCCCGCGCTTCCTCCACCGTGTTGCCAAGCACCACGAAGGCCCCCGGTAGGATCTTCAGGTGCTCGCGCGGGCGGCCCAACCGGTCGAGCCGCTGCTTCACGTCGGCATAGAAGGCGCGGCCCGTGGCAAGATCCCGTGTCGCCGAGAAGATCACTTCCGCGGTTTCGGCCGCGAACTGGCGCCCCGCCTCCGACGCACCGGCCTGGACAATGACCGGCCAGCCCTGCACGGGACGAGCGATGTTGAGCGGTCCACGGACGGAGAAATAGGGGCCCTTGTGATCGAGGGCGTGCATCCGCTCGGGATCGAAATAGAGCCCGGAATCCACGTCGCGGGCGAAGGCATCGTCGGCGAAGCTGTCCCACAGCCCGGTGACCACGTCGTAGAACTCGCGGGCGCGCACATAGCGCTCGTCGTGTTCCATATGCGTCTCGAGGCCGAAATTCAGCGCCGCATCGGGATTGGACGTGGTGACGATGTTCCAGCCGGCCCGTCCGCCGCTGAGATGGTCGAGCGAAGCGAAGCGCCTTGCCACGTGATAGGGCGCCTCGAAAGTGGTCGAGACGGTGGCGACCAGGCCGATGCGTTCCGTGGCCGCCGCGAGATTGGACAGCAGGGTGGACGGCTCGAAGGAGGTGACGGTATGGCTGCGCTTGAGCGCTTCTAACGGCATGTTGAGCACCGCCAGATGGTCGGCCATGAAGAAGGCATCGAACTTCGCCTCCTCGAGCCGCCGCGCGAAATATCGCAGATGGGCAAGGTTGAAGTTGGAGTCCGGGAAGGCGCCCGGATAGCGCCACGCGCCGGTGTGAAGGCTGGTGGGACGCATGAAAGCGCCGAGATGAAGTTGTCGCGAAGCCATGAGGATTGCCCGTCCGGGAAGGTGACGGTGGCCGTCTACGGGGTGCCGCCTTCGGTCTCGTCGACCAGCCGGTAGCGGAAATCGCAATGGCTGGCGCCGCCCATGATGGTCTGGGTTCGCTCGAGCTGGATGCGCGGGTCGTAGCCCTGGCAGAACACGCTGTCGCGATTGCACGACAGGAGATGGCCGATGTGTCCGAGCCCCATCTCTTCATAGGCTTCCGCGTAGCGGCAGCGGTGGACGTTGTAGTCGAACTGCTGGTCGGTCGCGACGAGCACCTCGATGGTCAGTGCGTCGTCCTTGGTCCAGAGCGCCTGCAGATCGCGGAAGGTCGACAGGCTGGTTCCACCGGGCGTTCGCTCGGCAAAGCCCTTTGCGGCGGCGATGGCGGCGGCCCGGATCGTACGCTCGAGAATGGCCTGGGCCTTCTCCTCGCCGATCTCCTCGCGCATCTGCTCATAGAGGGGAGCGATGATCGCGGCCTCGATGCGCCGCCGCTCCAATATGCCGATCTCACCCTTTGTCGGATCGGACGTGGCGACGCCGGTCGTCTCTTCGCTCATGGTCTCAACCGATCATGGGGCCATCCGGCGCGGCCCCGCCTTGCGCTGACCCTCTGTACGTCATCGGCCGGTTTGACACGATACGGGTCTAAAACATATATAGTAGATAGATTATTAGATTTTAAGGCCAGGGTCCGCGCATATGACGTCGACGGCTATCAGGTTCGGCGTATGGGCACCGGTGCACGGGCCGCGCGCGGCCCTCAATGATCCCGACGAGCCTTTCGATGCCTCGTGGGAGCACAATCAGGCGGTGATCCTCGAAGCCGAGCAACTCGGCTTTCATTCCACGCTGATCGCCCAGCACACCGTCAATCCTCACCTCCCGGATCACGACCAGCTGGAGACGTGGACCGCGGCGGCCGCCCTGGCGGCGCTGACCCGCCGGATCGAGATCATCGCGGCCGTGAAGCCGTTCATCTTCCACCCGGTCTTTCTCGCCAAGATGGCGTTGCAGATCGAGAACATCAGCAAGGGCCGGTTCGGCATCAATCTGATCAACGCCTGGAACCGCATTGAATTCGAGAAGGCCGGCATTCCGTTCGGCGAACACGATGCCCGCTACGAGTATGGCCGGGAATGGATATCGGTCGTCTCCCGGCTGATTGCCGGCGAGAGCGTGACCCATCGCGGCCAGCATTTCTCCATCACCGACTACAAGCTGACGCCGCGCGATCTGCATCGCGCCCGACCCTTGATCTATATCGGCGGCGAATCCGAGCCCGCCCGGTCACTGGCCGCCGACCATGGCGATGTGTGGTTCATCAATGGGCAGCCGCTTGCCGACGTCACGGCACTCATCGCGGATCTGCGCCGCCGTCCGCGCCAGGGTGCGCCGTTGCGTTTCGGGCTCTCCGCCTTTGTCATCGCCCGCGCGACCGAGAGCGAGGCGCACGATGCCTATGCGCGGCTGGTCGATCTCGCCGCGCAGGATGCCGATGTCCACGCCCTGCAGCGCCGGAATGCCGATCCGAAGACGGTCATGTTCCAGACCATGGCGAAGTCCGTGCGCGTCGGCACCAATGGCGGCACGGCGGCCGGCTTGGTCGGCTCCTACGATCAGGTGAGCGAACGCATCCTCGCCTTCCACAAGGCCGGCATCGAACTCTTCATGCTGCAGTTCCAGCCCCTGCGCGCCGAAATGCGGCGTTTCGCGGCGGAGGTCGTGCCGCGCGTGCGCGCGGCCGGCCAGGTTGCCGCGTCGCCCGCCCTCTCCACCGTCTGAACCCGCCGCCCGACGAGAAAGAGCACGGCATGAGCCTAACAACCCAATTCGCTGCCGCCGAGGGCCGGACCTATTCGTCCGCTCCCTCCCGGGGGCCCCGGCTGGGGCAGAACGGCCTCATCGCCATTTCATGGCTGGTGCCCGTGCTGCTGCTCATCATCTGGGAGGCGCTCGCGCGCCTCGGATGGATCGAGCCCCATCTTCTGCCGGCGCCCAGCAAGGTTGCTCTCACCGCGTACAAGCTGACGGTGTCGGGGACGCTGCTGCACGATCTGTCGGTCAGCCTGCTGCGCGCCGCGATCGGCTTCGCCATTGGGGGCGGGATCGGCTTCGCGCTCGGTACGCTGGTCGGCTTCTCGCGTCTTGCCGAGGCCTTCATCGACCGCAGCGTGCAGATGGTGCGGGCGATCCCCTTCCTGGCGGTGCTGCCGCTGGTCATCGTCTGGCTCGGCGTCGGCGAGGGTCAGAAGATCTTTCTGGTCGCCCTCGGCGTTGCCTTTCCCATCTATGTCAACACCACGCTGGGCATAAGGCAGGTCGATCCCAAGCTGGTCGAACTCGGCCGCGTGCAGGGGCTCTCCAATTGGGAGCTGATCTCCCGCATCATCCTGCCCGGTGCGTTGCCCTCGATCCTCACCGGGGTGCGCTTCTCGCTGGCCACCGCCTGGCTTGCTCTGGTCGTCGCTGAAACGATCGGGGCGCAGGCCGGACTGGGCTTCCTCGCGCTCGACGCCCGCGAGTTCCTGCGCACCGACGTTATCGTGCTGACCGTCATCATCTACGCGCTGATCGGCGTCGGCGCCGATAGCCTCGCCCGACTGCTCGAACGGCGCTTGCTCAAATGGCATCCCAACTATGGAGCCGGGCGATGACCGTGCAGTCGCGCCTATCGGCATTCCAGAAGAACGCGGTGGTGGTGTCGAACCTGCGCCGCGCCTATGGCGACAGAACCGTTATCGACCGCCTCAACCTGGTGATCGGCGAGGGCGAGTTCGTCGTGCTGCTCGGCGAGAGCGGCTGTGGCAAGACCACCTTGCTGCGGGCCTTGGCGGGGCTCGATCCGGTGCAGGGCGGAACCATCGAAGTTCCCGGTCGCCCCGCTGTCGTCTTTCAGGAGCACAGGCTGCTGCCGTGGGAGACGCTGTGGCGCAACGTCACTCTCGGCCTGCACAGCTCCGACAACCGGGCCCGTGCCGCCGCGGCGCTGGGAGAGGTCGGGCTGGGAGACAGGCTCGACGACTGGCCCCGTAATCTCTCGGGCGGCCAGGCGCAGCGCGTGGCGCTGGCCCGCGCGCTGGTGCAGGAGCCCAAGCTGCTGCTGCTCGACGAGCCCTTCGCGGCCCTTGATGCCCTTACCCGGCTGCGCATGCACGGCCTGGTCAAGGATCTCGTCGCCCGCCACCAGCCCGGCGTGCTTCTGGTCACCCATGACGTCGATGAGGCGATCCGCCTCGGCGATCGCATCCTGGTCATGCGCGACGGCGTCATCGCTGCCGAACACAGACCCACGCCCGAGCACGACGCCGCCGTGCGCGCCGAACTCCTGCGCGAACTCGGTGTCGTCGTCGCCGGCAACGTCCCCTCATCTGATTGATTGCAAAGGAACTCTCTCATGTCGAACGACATTCTCACACCCTCGCGGCGCACCTTCCTGGCGGCCTCGCTGGCCGGTGCCGCAGCTGTGGGCCTGACCGGGACGGGCCCGGCACTCTCGGCGAGCGGGCGTACCACCGATACGCTGCGCCTGACCTGGGGCTATTTTGGCCTGAGTTATCTCGCCAAGGAGCATGGGGCGCTGGAGAAGCGGTTGGCCGACCAGGGCATCAAGGTGGAGTGGGTCGGACCTTTCCCGAACCACGCGCCGACCCTGCAAGCCGTGACCGGCGGAACCGCCGATTACGCCTTCGGCGGCAGCACCACGCCGGCCTTGGCGGCGATCCTCGCCGGCTCGCCGCTCGTCTTCACCCAGTTCTTCATCTATGAGCCGCGCACGACCGCGATCATCGCCAAGAAGAGCTCGGGTATCTCGAAGGTCGAGGATCTCATTGGCAAGTCCGTGGCGGTGAACCGCTCGGGGCTGGGTGAATTCCTCGTGGTTGCCGCGCTTGAGAAACACAATATCGACCGCTCCAAGGTCAACTTCGTCTATCTGAATCCGCCCGATGCGGCCCCGGCCCTGGCAGCGGGCAAGGTTGACGCCTGGTCGATGTGGAGCCCCGGCGTCGACATCGCCCGCATTGAATATGACGCCCAGGACATCTTCCTGGAGGAGCGCGACCTGCCGTTCCAGATCGACTTCAACACCTACATTACGCGCCGCAAGTTCGCCGAGGAGAACCCCGACCTCGTGCGCGCCTTCAACGCGGCCATTGTCGCGGAAGCGCAGTGGGCGAACGCCAACAATGTCGAGGCCGAGACCATCGCCTTCAAGGGTCTCAAATATCCCGAGGCGGTGCGCGACCACTTCATATCGCTCAACCGCAAATACACGCCCTACTCGGTCACCGACGAAGGATTCCTCGCCAAGTTTCAGACGGCCGCCGATTGGCTGAGCGAGCGCAAGGTGCTGCCGGAGAAGGTGAAGGTTACCGATTACGTGGCGGTGGTGTGAGGGCGCGATGAACAAGCCGGTCGACGCTCTTGCCTTGCTACCCCCGGCCGATGGCGAGGCGGAGCTTGCACGCCTTCAGCCCTTGTTCGACCAGATCGAGCAGGGCGCAGCCGAGCGCGAGCGTGAGCGCATCCTGCCCTTCGCCGAGGTGGCGCTTTTGCGCGAGGCCGGCTATGGCGCGCTGCGTCTGCCGCGTGCGGACCATGCCGGGCTGAGCTTGCGGCAACTGCTCAAGATCGTCATCCGGCTTGGCGCCGCCGACTCCAATGTGGCGCACATCTTCCGCAACCACTTCTCCGTCAACGAACTCTATGTGCGCCGCGCGCGCGATGCGCAGGGCCGCATCTGGCAGAACGCCGTCGCGGGCGGAGCCGTCTTCGGCCTCGGCAATATCGAACTGGGTGCGAAGACGGCGGGCGGCGTCCTGCCGTCGACGACCCTCACCCCGGAGGGTGAGGGGTTCCGACTTAACGGCACCAAATATTACACCACCGGCACGCTCTACGCTGACTATGTGCTCGTGCGCGCCGCGACGCCGGACGAACGCCTCGCCTCGGTCATCATCCCGGTGGGGCGCGACGGGATCGAGATTGTCGACGACTGGGACGGTATCGGCCAGCGTCTCACGGCGTCGGGCACCGGGCATTTCCGGCATGTGCGGGTCGAGCGCGCCGAGGCTGTCTTCGATGCCGATGGCGTGGGCTATGGTCACGCCTATTCCAACACCCTGGCGCAGCTCTATGTGACGGCCATCGTCGCCGGCATCGCGCGCGCCGTATTGACGGACGCGCGCCGTCTGTTGCTGGGGCGCAGGCGCACCTTCTACTATGCCAACGCCGAACGGCCGGCGGACGATCCGCTGCTGCTCGGCGTGCTCGGCGAGCTGGCCACCGATGCCTTCGCTGCCGAAGCTGCCGTTCTGGCGGCGGCCGAGGCGCTTGATGCCGTCGCTGCGGCCCGTGACAGCGGGCGCGATGATCCCGAACTCGCTCACGATGCGGCCCTCGCGGCAGCAAAAGCCAAGCTGATCGCCGATGAGCTCGCCATCCGCGGCGGTGGGCGCATCTTCGATCTCGCAGGCGCCAGTTCCGCCAGCCGCGCTAATAATCTCGATCGCCATTGGCGCAACGCGAGGACGCTGGCAACGCACAATCCCGGTGTGACCAAAGCGGCCGCCATCGGCGCCTTCGAAGCGAACGGGACAAGGCTGCCGGCGAAGGGGTTCTTCTAACGCCGCGAGGACGGCCCCGCGTGGTCTGGACGTTGTACGCCCAGCCCTCGCCATGCCTGTTGATGCGCCGTCCTTCCGGCCCCTGTCGCCCCTGTCTTCGAGCGGTTCCTTCGCTCGCGCCCGATGGGGGCCTTCAAGCCGAAAGGTCGTCGCGCGGATCCCTGATCGTTTCCCGACGGAACAGGATGATCAGCAGGAACGCCGCGATGCTCGCTCCTGCGGCCGCGCCCAAGAGAAACCGAAGCCCCAGATCCTCGGCGCCTGCACCGATGATCGCGGCACTGGCTGCCGGTCCGGTGCGGAAGATCAGGCCGTAGAGTGCCATCGTCCGGCCGCGAAACACGACATCGGAGGAAAGCTGCGCGAGCGACTGCATGCCGATATTGCACATCACATGACCCAGCCCGGCCATGGCGATGAGCAGCAGAGCAAGGGTCGCGCCATCGGCTAGCGTGAAGACGAAGATGACGCCGGCCATGCCCAGGCCGGTGAGCAGGGTGAGGCGGACCAGCGCCGTGTGAGACCTCCGGCGCAGCATCCAGGCGCCGCCGAGCAGCGCACCCACTCCCTGGGCGCTCATCAGCAACGACAGAAAGCCGGGGCCACCGCCATACATCTCACCGGCGATGGCGGGGAACAGCTCCGTGAACGGCCGCCCGAACACGGAGAAGGCCAGCGCCAGCAGGAACACGGTCGCCACAGCGGGCGTGCGCGCAATGTAGCGGTAGCCGCCTATGATGTCCTGCAGCAGGTCGCTGCCGGTCGCCGGCCCGGGGCGGTCGATATAGGCCCGCAAATGGACGAGCGCGAGGATCATGGCCAGGAAGGTGAGCGCGTCGGCCAGAAAGACCAGAGCCGGCCCGCCATGGATGATGATCAGACCAGCGCTGGCCGGGCCGAGCGCACGCGCGACATTGAAGCCGATGGAACTGGTGGCGATTGCTGTCGCCATGTTCTTCCGACCGGCAAGGAGACCGACCGTGACCATCCGGGTTGGCTGGCTCAGCCCTTGCCATGTGGTGTCGGCCAGCGAGAGCAGCCAAAGCAGCCAGATGGTCATCGCCCCGGTCGCGGTCACCAGGAACAGCGCCAGCGACACGGCAATCCCGCAGCACTGGAACAGCAGGTTCAGCCGAAAGGCATTGCTGCGGTCGGTAATTGCCCCGGCGAGCGGCGCGACCCAGAGCGCCGCGACCACCTCGGTAAGCGCCATGGCGCCGACCCAGCTTGCGGAGTGGGTCATGTCCCAGGCCAGCCAGCCAATGCCGAGGCGCTGCATCCATGTCCCGGAGGACGAGATCGCCTGCGCGACGGCATAAATGATGAACGGGCGTGATTCCTCCCGCTCGTCCAAGGCGTGGTCGGCCATCACGGTACGGTCCGCGCAAGGCGCGGGACGGTTGGGCCGCAAATGGCTCTGCCGCGGTGGTGAGAGGCAAGAACCCCCGAGATGTCATTCTGCAACGCGTGAAGTTCCATGCTCTGCGGTGCCCGCAACAACGGTCACCGTACTCGATTGATGAATGCGTCGCGTGCGCGCCGGCTATGCGCAACTTCGGGGGCCGTCGTGACCCGGCATCGCCGGGCGCTCGTCATCCGGCATGTGCCAGCGTCTCGGGCTCTGGCGCGGCGTCGGTGGACGGATGCTTGGGGTAGGGAAGGCCGAGATTTTCACGCAGGGTCCGGCCCTCATAGTGCTCACGAAACAGCTTGCGTCGGCGCAGCTCGGGCACGACGAGATCGACGAAATCGTCCAGCCCACCTGGCAGATAGGGCGGCATGACGTTGAAGCCGTCGGCGGCTTCGTTCACGAACCATGTTTCGAGCTGGTCGGCAATGTCGTGGGCGGATCCGCGTATGGTCCAGTGGCCCCGCGCACCGGCAATCCACTGGTAAAGCTGGCGGATGCTGAAGTTTTCCCGACGGGCCAGATCGACCAGCAGCTTCTGCCGGCTCTTCGCGGCATTGCTTTCCGGCAGGTCGGGGAGCGGGCCGTCGAGAGGATAGCCACTGAGATCAACGCCTCCGAGCATCTGTGACAGCAGGGAGAGCCCGACAGCGGGATGGATCAGTTCCTGCAGGATGGCGAATTTCTCGTCGGCCTCCTCGGCGGTGCGCCCGACGATGGGCGAGACACCGGGCAGGATCTTCAGTGTGTCGGGCGCCCGGCCGTGGCGGGCGAGCCGGCCCTTCACGTCAGCATAGAACGCCCGCGCTTCGTCCAGTGTCTGAGCGGCGGTAAAGATCACCTCGGCTGTCGCGGCGGCCAGCTCCTTGCCGGCCTCGGAAGAGCCGGCCTGAACCAGCACCGGGCGCCCCTGTGGGCTGCGCGCGACATTCAGCGGGCCGCGCACGGCGAAATGCGGCCCCTTGTGGTTGAGCACATGCAGTTTGGCGGGATCGAAATAGTGCCCGCTCGCCTTGTCGCGAACGAAAGCGTCATCTTCCCAGCTGTCCCAAAGACCGGTGACGACCTGCGCGAATTCGCGGGCGCGATCATAGCGGTCGGCATGGGCGAGGTGCTGGTCTCGGCTGAAATTGAACGCCTCGACCTCGCCTGACGAGGTGACGAGGTTCCATCCCGCCCGCCCTTTGCTGATGTGATCGAGCGAGGCGAATTTGCGGGCGATGTGGATGGGCTCGTTATAGGTCGTCGTCGCTGTGGCGATCAGGCCGATATGGCGGGTGACCGCGGCGATGCCTGACAGCAGGGTCAGCGGTTCGAAATGCACGACATAGCGGGCGACGCGGCTCGCGGAATCGATGTTCTGGTCCCGCACCGCCGCCGAGTCTGCGAGGAAGACCGCATCGAACGTGCCGCGTTCGGCGGTGCGCGCCAGCTCGACATAATGGTCGAAATTGACGCCGGCATCGGCGGTGGCCTGCGGGTGACGCCACGCCGCGATGTGGTGCCCGGTCGGGTGCAGGAAGGCGTTCAGTTTCATCTGACCGCGGCGCGCCATCGCGTTCTCTCCCTCTTCGCCGACCCGATGGAAATCAGCGCCCCTTAATTGACTCTATTGTCTATAGAATTTATGTATTGATCTATGTCAACGCCATCCTCCGGTTCCGGCCCGGCATTGTCGGTCCCCAAAATCGAGCTGCGCATCGAACGCCACGGCTTCCGGCTGCGTGACAGAGAGGGCGAGGAATTCGTCGCCATCAGCGGCGTGGCGATCGATGTGCCGGCCGGCCAGTTCCTCACCATTGTGGGACCGAGCGGCTGCGGGAAAACCACGCTGCTCGAAATCCTAGCCGGTCTCGCTCAGCCGACCAGCGGCTCGGTGAGGATCGACGGGCAGGAGGTGAGGGGGCCGAGCCTGTCGCGCGGCATCGTCTTCCAGCAATACGCGCTGCTGCCCTGGCGGACCGCCCTCGCCAATGTCGAATTCTCTCTGGAGGCTGCCGGTGGCCTGTCGCGTCGGGAGCGGCGGGAGAAAGCGCTTGCCGTGCTCGAACTGGTGGGGCTCAAGGGCTTCGAGGACCGGTTCCCGCACGAACTGTCCGGCGGCATGAAGCAGCGCGTGGCCATCGCCCGCAGCCTGGTCTATGAGCCGGACATCCTACTGATGGACGAGCCCTTCGGGGCGCTTGACGCACAGACGCGCGAACTCCTGCAGGAAGAGCTGTTCACCCTCTGGCAGCGCACCCGTACCACCGTCGTCTTCATCACCCATTCGATCGACGAGGCGATCTATCTCGGCCAGCGCGTCGCGGTGATGACCTCGCGTCCCGGCCGCATCAAGGCGCTGGTCGATGTCGATCTGCCGCGTGGCGATGCGGAGGCGGATATCCGCTCGCATCCCGACTTCGCCCGCTATCGCCATGAAATCTGGGATCTGCTGCGCGGCGAGGTCGCTCGTGCCCGCACCGCGCTTCCTCCCGCGCCAACGGCCGGCGGGGCCGCCCAGACGCCGCGCGTTCACGCCACCCTTTGAAGTGAGAGCTGATCTGATGTCCTTCCAGCCGACCCGCCGCGCCGCCGTCGTGACCAGCCTCGCCGCCTTGATCTCGGTGTCCTGCCTGACGTCCGACGCCTCTTCGCAGAACGCGCCCAAGCTCGAGACCACGGTGATCCGCTATCAGTCGAGCACCGGATCGGACATCAGCCCGCTCGAATTGGCCGATGCGCTCGGCTATCTCGCGCCGATCACGCTGGAGCGGGTCGGCGACGTGCAGGGAGGGCCGGCCAATCTCCAGTCCACCGCGACGGGCCAGACCGATATTGCCTCCGCTTTCAACGGCGCGGTGCTGAACATCGTTGCCGCCGGCGCCCCGTTGACTGCGGTGGTCAGTTGGCGCGGCACCAACGAACTCACGTCGCCGGGCCTCTATGCGCTGGACAACGGCCAGATCAACAATGCCCGCGACCTCATCGGTAAGAAGATCGGCGTCAACACGCTGGGCGCCAACCAGGAAGCGGTGAGCAGCATCTATCTCGCGCGCGGCGGCCTGTCTCAGGAGGAGATCAAGCAGGTTACCTTCGTGCCGCTGCCGACGCCCAATGTCGAGCAGACCCTGCGCAACGGCCAGATCAGCGCGGCAAGCCTCGGCTTCACCTTCCGCGACGCGGCGCTGGCGCGCGGTGGCATCAAGGCGCTGGCGCGCAATGTCGATCTGCTCGGCAGCTACAACGACAATACCGGCGTGCTCCGCAACGACTTCATCGCCAAGAACCCCAACACCACCAAACATCTGGTCGCCGCGATCGCGCGCGCCATCGCCTGGTCGCAGCAGAAGGAGAAGGAGGACAAGCGAGCCGAGGTGGTCGAGGTCTATTCCAAATACCTCGAGAGCAAGGGCCGCGCGAACCAGCTCGCGCCGCTGAAGTACTGGCAGAGCCTCGGCATCGAGACCGAGGGTGGCTGGATCAAGCGGCAGGACTTCGCCATGTGGATCGACTGGCTCAACTCCCGTGGCGAGGTCGATGGCAGCAAGCTCGACCTCTCCAAGATCTACAGCAACGCCTTCAATCCCTACTGGAAGGGCGCGGAATGATGCCGCGCCGCGTGGCCGGCTGAGGAGGGATGCCGATGTCGATCATTGCCACGGACGACGGCCGCGCCGACACGTTGGGCGTCCGGCTGGTGGCGCGAGCCGCTGATGGCGCGCGCCTTCTGCGCGGGGCTGTCTGGAAGACCGCGTCGCTGCTCGCCGTCTTCGCCCTCTGGGAGTTGCTGCCCCGGCTCGGCTTCGTCGACCGCGTATGGTTTCCCCCGTTGAGCCAGGTGGTCGGCGTGCTGTTCGTGATGGCGCGGTCGGGCGAGTTGCAGAGCCATATCGGCGCCAGCCTGACCCGCTCACTCATCGGCTTTGGACTCGCGGTGTCGGTCGCGGTGCCTCTCGGGCTCGTCATCGGCTGGTACAGCCGGGCGCGCGATTTCCTGAGTTCGGCGCTTGAGTTCTTCCGCAACACCTCGGCACTGGCGCTGCTGCCGGTGTTCATTCTCTTCCTCGGCATCGGCGAGGCCTCGAAGGTGGGTATCGTCACCTTCGCCTGCTTCTTCCCCATCCTGCTCAGCACCATCAGCGGGGTGAAGAGCGTCGATCCGCTGCTCATCAAGTCGGCGCGGTCGCTGGCGCTCTCGGCGCCGGCCATCTTCGCCAAGATCATCCTGCCCTCGGCGGTGCCTTCGGTCTTCACCGGCTTCCGCCTCGCCGCCCAGAGCTCGATCCTGGTGCTGATCGCCGCCGAGATGGTCGGGGCCACCCGTGGGCTCGGCTACCTCATCAACTACGCGCAGTTCAACTTCCTGCTTCCAAAGATGTATGCCGGCATCCTGACCATCGCGCTGATCGGCCTGGCAGTGAACCAGCTTCTGGTCACCGCCGAGCGTCGCCTGTCGCGCTGGAGGGTGCCCACCTCCGACGCCTGATCTTCGGAAGATCCCGCTTCGCTTCAGCCCACAGGTGGCCCATGAGCTCACGTCCTCGGCAGCTTCATTTCAACGTGCATGTCTCGACCGGCGGTAATCATGAGGGCGCCTGGCGGCATCCGAAGTCGGAGCCGGTGCGCCTTACCGCGCTGGACTACCAGCGCAAGGTGGCCGGCATCGCCGAGCGCGGGAAGCTCGACGCCGTGTTCTTCGGCGACACGCCGGCCTTGTCGGACAATGTGAAGCTGCGCCCGGTCGAGCAGCTCGATCCTGTCGCCTTGCATGGCGCGCTGAGCGCGGTGACGACGCATATCGGCCTTGCCGCCACCATCTCCACCAGCTTCAACGAGCCCTTCAACGTCGCCCGCAAGATCGCCTCGCTCGATCTGCTGAGCGGCGGCCGCGTCGGCTGGAACATCGTCACCACCAGCAGCGAGAACGCGGCGCGCAATTACGGCCTCGACGGCGTCATCGCCCATCGCGACCGCTACCGCCGCGCGGAGGATTTCGTACAGGTGGTGAAGAAGCTTTGGGACAGCTGGGAGCCGGACGCCATCGTTCATGATCGGGCGGCCGGCATCTATGCTGATATCGACCGCATCCACCCGATCGTCCATGAGGGCGAGTTCTTCAAGGTGCGCGGCCCGCTCAACGTCCCGCCCTCGCCGCAGGGCCGGCCGGTGCTGATCCAGGCCGGCTCTTCCGAGACCGGCGTGGCTTTCGCGGCGCGCCATGCCGAGGTCGTGTTCACCGCCCAGCGCAAGCTGGAGGAGGGGCAGCGCTTCTATGCCGAGCTCAAGCGGCAGGCGGCGCAGAACGGGCGTGAAGCCGACCATGTGAAGATCGTCGTCGGCATCAGCCCGATCATCGGCGGCACCGAGGCCGAGGCGAAGAAGCTCGCCGAGGAACTGAACGAACTCACCGTTCCCGAATATGGGCTGCGCCAACTCCGCCAGTTCAGCGGCGTCGATCTGTCCTCCTACCCGCTTGATGCGCCGGTGCCGCTCGACGCCTTCCCCGATGCCGCCTCGGTGGAGACGCACCGCAGCCGCACCGCGCTGGTGATCGACCTCGTGCGGCGCGAGAACCTGACGCTGCGCCAGTTGCTCCATCGCCTCGCCGGCGCGCGCGGCCACCAGACCTTTGTCGGCAGCCACGAGCAGCTCGCCGACCGGATCGAGGAATGGTTCAAGAACGGCGCCGCCGACGGCTTCAACTTCATGCCGGCCTATCTGCCCGGCGGTCTCGAGGATTTCGTCGATGGCGTGGTGCCGATCCTGCAGCGGCGCGGCTTATTCCGCCGTGACTATGAAGGCACGACGCTGCGCGACCATTACGACTTGCCGGTGCCCCGCCGAAGCTTGCTGGACGAGGTGGCGTAGGCCGCGATCAGCTCCAGACCTCATCGGCGGTCGATACGGGAAGCTTTGAACCCAGCGCATTCAGCGCGATCCGATGCACCACCTCGACCGGGGCGGTGCAGAGATCGCCGACGACCTTCACCTGGAAGCCTTTGGCCAGACCGGACAGGGCGGTGAAGACAACGCAGTTCTGCGTCATCATGCCGACGATCAGGAGCTCGGCGGTGCCGCCCAGATGGGCGGCAAGGTCGTTCCTTTGAAAGGCGTCGGCATGGGCCTTGGTGACCACTGGCGTATCGGCGGCCGCCGTGAGGATTGCAGGGCGAATGCCGACGCCGTGACCATTGGCGGCGAACAGGCCGTCTGCTGCCGCCGAGACATGGCGCACAAGCACCACCCTGTCGCCGCGCCCGCGCGCCTTGCCGATGGCGGCAACGATCCGGGCCTCGGTCTCCTCGGCCTGCCAGAGCGGCAATGCGCCGCCGGTGAAGTATTCGTTCTGGATGTCGATCACGAGAAGGGTGCGGGTCATCGGAAAGCTCCTTGAGGGCGCTCTCTCATTACCGGCGGCGGCAGTTCCCCGTCAGTGGCCTGATGGACATTACCCGTGTAATTTGGGCCAATGCGCCTTGCTGTTCTCGCCTATGAGGGCATCAGCCCGTTCATGCTTTCCACGCCGCTGGCCGTCTTCGGAGAGCCCTTCATCGCGGGCGGTCACCGGATCGACGTGTGCGCAACTGTGTCTCGGTTCGCGGCAAGCGGCGGCCTGACGATCGAGGCGGCGCATCCGCTCGATGCCGCACGCGACGCCGACATTGTCATTCTTCCCAGCTGGCGCGATGCCGATGAGCCGGTCTCGAACGACATCGTCGCCGAACTTCAGGCGGCGCAGAGGCGAGGGGCGATCGTCGTCGGTCTTTGTCTGGGGGCTTTCGGTCTGGCCGAAGCCGGCTTGCTTGATGGGCGGCGCGCGACGACGCATTGGGCCCGCACCGCCACCTTCGCCGAGCGATACCCGAAAGTGACGGTTGATGCGGGGGCGCTTTTCGTCGACGCGGGGCCGGTCCTCACCTCAGCCGGAATTGCCTCGGGACTAGATTGCTGCCTGCATCTGCTCGCCCGGATATCGGGGATCAACGAGGCCAACCGCGTCGCGCGCCATCTCGTCGTGGCGCCCCAGCGGATGGGAGAGCAGCTGCAACTAATCGACCGGCCAGCCATCGGTACCTCGGCCGATCTGCGGGTGACGGAAATCCTGGAGACAGTGCGCGCCGACCCCACGGTGGTGCCGGAGCTGGACGATCTGGCGCAGCGCGCCGGCATGAGCCGCCGCAGCCTGACGCGCCATATCCGGGCGCGAACCGGGGGCAGCCTTGGGGAATGGCTGAAGCGCGCCCGGCTCGTCCGGGCGCAGGAACTCCTCGCCGGCGGTGCTCGTGGCCTCGACGATATTGCCGTCCGTTCCGGCTTCCCGGACGCCCACGCCTTGCGAAGCGCCTTCCGCAGCGAACTCGGGGTGACGCCGACGCAATGGCTGGCCCGGCAACGGCTCTGTTAGCCGCCCGCCGGACGCCTCCGCTCGACGCCAGAGAAGGTCAACGGTTGTGCCTCGGCGCTGGGTAGCGCGATGCATTCTGCACCGCAAACGGAGCCGCCGGCTCCATCACGTGGGATTGCGTGGGCTTAAAATCTATAATACCTACTCATTTAATGTATTAATGGTTCTGGCGCCCGCGCTCGCCGCCGGGGTTGGGAGCTTGACGGGGGTGGTTTCATCATCGTCCCGCGCATTTGGAGGCTGTTGTGGCTGCTACTGTCCAGCTTCAATCGGACGTCCTCGTCATCGGGGGTGGGCCGGCGGCCTGCTGGGCGGCGCTTGCCGCGCGCGAAGCCGGATGCAGCGTCGTTCTGGTCGACAAGGGCTATGTCGGCACCAGCGGCGCCACCGCGCCCTCGAACACCGGGACCTGGTTCGCCACCACGCCGGAGCGGCGCGCGCGCCTTGTCGCCGAGCGGGCGAAGCAATCCGAGGGGCTCGCCGATCTCCGTCAGATGTCCCGCGTCATTGATGCGGCAACTCAGCACCTCAACTTCCTTGCCGAGCGCGGCTACCGCTTTCCGCGCGACGATGAGGGCCAGCTCTACATCGCCAATCTGCGCGGCCCGGACTATATGCGCTTCCTGCGCACCCAGCTCGTGCGCGCCGGCGTGACGATCCGTGACCATCATCCCGCGCTGGAGCTTCTGGTCGCCGGCGATGCGGTGGCCGGTGCTGCCGGCTTTGCCCGACAGATCGGCGAGAACTGGGAGGCGCGCGCCAGTGCCGTGGTGCTTGCCACCGGCGGCTGCGCCTTCGGCTCGCGCATCCTCGGCGCCACCGGGCTTACCGGCGACGGCCAGCTGATGGCCGCCGAGCTCGGCGCCACCCTGTCCGGCATGGAGTTCTCCAACCAGTATGGCATCGTGCCGCTGCACTCGTCGGTGAATAAAGGGCTGCCTTATTTCTGGGCGAGCTTCTACCGGACCGACGGCTCGGCCATCGACATTCCTCCCGGCCAACGCTTTCCCGTGCTGGCGCAGGAATCGCTGGAAGGACCCATTTTCGCCCGGCTGGACCGCGCGACCGGCGCGCTTCCCGACGCGCTGCGCCGGGGCCAGCCAAACTGCTTCCTGCCGTTCGACCGCGCCGGCATCGATCCGTTCGTCGATCTCTTTCCCATAGCCCTGCGCTCGGAAGGCACGGTGCGCGGCACCGGCGGGCTGAGACGACAGGACGACGACTGCGGCGTCGGCATTCCCGGCCTCTATGCCGCCGGCGATACGCTGGACCGGCAGGATATTGCCGGCGCGGCGACCGGTGGCGGCGGGCCGAACGCCTCTTGGGCCATCGCCACCGGCGTGTGGTCCGGCAAGGGCGCGGCCGCCTTCGCCACGCGCCTCGGCAGCCGGGCGCATGAGCGTGCCGTGCGGCCGACCGGGCAGGCCGGTCTTCGCCCCGCTCTCGCCGCCGGCGCCGTCGATCCGGCGGAGGCTGTGGCGCTGGTGCGCGCCGAGATGTTGCCGGTGGACCGCAATTTCTTCCGCAGCGCGCCCAAGCTCGCCACCTCGCTCGACCGGCTCGACGGCGCCTGGGCGACGCTGCGCGACCATGGCCATGGCACCGGCGCCACCGCTTTCCGGCTGCGGGAGGCGGCGGCGTTGCTTGCCTCCAGCCGCTGGGCCTACCGCGCCGCGCAGGCCCGCACCGAGACGCGCGGCATGCACCGACGCCTCGACGCCCCCGGCAGCGATGCCGCGCAGGCCCGCCGCCTCTCCATCGCCGGCATCGACCAGCCGACGCTCAGCTTCGGCACCCAGCCCGCCGAGGCCGTCGCATCATGATCGAGGTTCTATCTGAAACCCGCTGCACGGCCTGCAATGTCTGCGTGAAGGCCTGCCCCGCCAATGTCTTTGAGGCTGTCGCCGGCGGCGTGCCGGTGATCGCCCGGCAGGACGACTGTCAGACCTGCTTCCTGTGCGAGATCTACTGCCCGGTTGACGCGCTCTATGTCGCCTTCGATCCCGAGCACGTCACCGGCATCACCGAGAGCGCGGTCGTCGAGGCCGGCCTGTTCGGCAGCTATGCGCGCGCGCTCGGCTGGAAGAAGGGCCGCGAAGGCGGCGCCGACAAAGACCCCACCCATCGGCTTCGCCAGGCCTCGTTGACCGGCGGCACGCCGGCCGGGGCAAGGAGCACCGCACCATGAGCACCATCGCCCCCGTCGCCGCGCCGCCGGCGACCAGCCGCATCTCCATCAGCGACGTGCGCAAGACGTTCCAGCTCAAGCCCGGCCAGAGCGTCACGC
Source organism: Ancylobacter sp. WKF20 (assembly GCF_029760895.1). NCBI lineage: Bacteria > Pseudomonadati > Pseudomonadota > Alphaproteobacteria > Hyphomicrobiales > Xanthobacteraceae > Ancylobacter > Ancylobacter sp. WKF20. The sequence goes on along the minus strand of NZ_CP121679.1, from coordinate 2,308,521 downwards.
TGGACGGCACGGTGAGCGATCGCATCCCGGTGCTCTCCGGCGTCGATCTCGACATAAGGCCGGGCGAGTTCGTCACCATCGTCGGCCCTTCGGGCAGCGGCAAGTCGGTGCTGCTGGACGTGATCGCCGGGTTGACTCAGCCGAGCGCCGGTTTCGCCGCGATCGATGGGAAGAAGGTCACGCGCCCGCATGGCGAGACCGCCTATGTGTTCCAGCAATATGCGCTGTTTCCCTGGCGGACGGCCCTGCAGAACATCGAGTACCCGCTGGAGGTCCGCGGCGTCGGCCGGGCGGCGCGGAGCGAGCGGGCGCAGCATTTCCTCAACCTGTTCGGCCTGACCGGCTTTGAGGACCGCTACCCCTCACAGCTCTCCGGCGGCATGCAGCAGCGCGTGGCAATTGCCCGCGCGCTAGCGACCGATCCGCAGGTGCTGCTGATGGATGAGCCCTTCGCCGCGCTCGATGCGCAGACGCGCGATATCCTGCAAAGCGAGCTGCTGCGCATCTGGGAGCAGATCAAGACGACGGTGGTGTTCGTCACCCACTCGATCGACGAGGCCATCTTCCTCGCCGACCGGATCGTGGTGATGACCGCCCGCCCGGCGCGGGTGAAGGAGATCATCGAGGTCGACCTTCCGCGCCCGCGCGACATCGAGATCCGCAACAGCGACGCTTTCAACGCCTACCGGGCCCGCGTGTGGGACGCCCTGCGCGAAGAGGTCCGCAAGGCCCAGCGCGATTGGGCTCTCGCCTCCGCCTATAACGCCTGAGGACTGGACGATGACGCTCGCCACCGACAAATCGACCGATGTTCCGCCCCGCGTCTGGTGGAGCCGGCCCGCCTTCCTGCCCTCACACTCCTCGGTGTGGCAGACCATCCAGACCATTGGCCTCGGCCTGCCGGCGCTGCTGCTGCTTGCTCTCGTCTGGGAGCTCGCGCCGCGCCTCGGCTGGATCAACGCCATCTTCTTCCCGCCGCTGAGCCAGGTGCTGGCGACGCTCGGGGACATGATCCATAGCGGCCTGCTCGCGCGCCATATCGGCATCAGCCTGCAGCGTGCTGCCATCGGCTTCGGCCTGGCGGTCGTGGTCGCCATTCCGCTCGGCCTGCTGATGGGCCGCTACCCGCTGTTCGAGAAGATCAGCGATTTCCTGGTGCAGACTCTGCGCAACACCTCGCAATTCGCCCTGCTGCCAGTGTTCATCCTGGTGCTCGGCATCGGCGAGGCCTCCAAGGTGGCGATCACCTTCTACGCCGCCGTGTTCTTCCTGCTGATCAACACCATTGTCGGCGTGAAGTCGGTCGATCCGCTGCACATCAAGGCCGCGCGCTCGATGGGCACCTCGGACTGGGATCTGTTCCGCAAGGTGATCCTGCCCTCCGCCGTGCCCTCGATCGTCGCCGGCGCGCGGCTAGGCGTGAAGAGCTCGCTGTTCTCGGTGATCGCCGCCGAGATGCTCGCCGCCCAGTCGGGCATCGGCTACCTCATCCAGAACTCGTCGCTGATGCTGGAAACCGACCGCATGTATGCGGGCATCCTGACGCTGACGGTTATCGGCTTCCTGCTGAATTACGGTCTCGTGGCCTTCGAGGCCCGGGCAACGCGCTGGCGCGCTTCCGAGGATAAGGGCGTCGCCTGACGGCGCCATCCCCTTCACATCTCCCGAAAGGCTCCGATCATGGCCCCGTACTCCTTCTCCCTTTCGCGCCGGCGCGTCGTTCAGGCGCTCGGTCTCGCTACCCTTGCCCCGCTGGCCGGCATCATCCCGGCCCAGGCAGACGACAAGCCGGAGGTGATCCGCATCGGTTCCACGGCGCCGGGGCATCTCAAATTTATCCTCTACCGCAACAAGAAGCTGCTGGAGCAGGAATTCGCCAAGGACGGCATCCGTGTCGAGCTCGCGACCTTCGACGGCGGCGGGCCCGCCTCGGTGGCGCTGGGTTCGGGCGCCATCGAGTTCACTTACATCGGCAATAACCCCTCGCTTCGCCTTGGCGCGGCCGGCGCCGATGTGAAGGCGATCGGCCTCTCAAGCTGGGTGCCCTCCAACGAGACGCTGATCGTGGTGCGCCCCGACTCGCCGCTCAAGAACATCGCCGAGCTGAAGGGCAAGAAGGTCGCGGTGCTCACCGGCACGGTGCGTCACTCCACCTTTGCCAAGGCGCTGAAGGAGGCGGGCGTTTCGATCAAGGACGTCGAGCTGCTCAATATCGGCATCGAGAGCTCGGGCCCGGCGCTGGCGCGCGGCGATATCGACGCCATTGTCGAGAGCACGGGGCCGGCGCAGAAGCTGGTCGATGTGGGCGGGGCAAAAGTGATCTTCGACGCCGGCGTGTCCGGAAAGCGCGAGTGGGCGGTGCCGCACGTTCTCAGCGTGAACGGCACCTTTGCGCGCAAATACCCCGACATCGTCGCGCGCCTGTTGGCCATCGACATCGAGACCGCGCGCTGGGCCGATGCGCACCCGGAGGAGACCATCCAGATCTTCATCAAAGAGACCGGCAGCAGCGAGAAGGCCGTGCGCTCGACCTATGGCGAGGGCAAGTTCTGGCAGGATCCGAAGATCACCGAGGAAGCGGTGCGGGCACTCCAGGCCGAGGAAGCCTTCATGGCCGAGGCCGGGCTGCTGAAGGGCAAGGTCGATTACAGCACCTGGATCGACCGCTCCTATTACGACGCAGCGCTCAAGAAGCTGGCCAATAACTGAACGTGTATGGGGCGGCTGACCCTGGCCGTGCTTGCGCAGATCGTGCACTCGGCGCGGCTGCCGCCCCAACTCGACGATCTCAAGCCGTATGAGGATGCGGCGCGGCGCGCCGAGCTGGCCGCAGCAGAATGGCTTCGTCGAGAGCTTTGATGGTCGCTCGCGTGACGAGTGCCTGACCTAGCACATGTTGCCATCGCTGGCCGCAGCCAGACGGATCGTCGAGGCATGGCGGACGCACGACAACACGTTGCGTCCGCACGGCCGCTCGCCCTTCGATCCCACTGGAAGGAAGGCGATCTTATCCCGTCGAGGCGACGTCCTTCATGAAAGGCGTGCACCGCGACATTGATACGATTTTGCGCCGAGAGAATTGGAGATGGCGCCGTAGACCGTCAGTAATTCGTTGATGTACTTGGCGATATCCACGGTCGCCATTCTTGGAATGGCTGGTTAGATTCTTGACCTCCTGGGCAACAACGGCGAATCCTCTGCCCTTCTCCGGCTAGCGCGGCTTCCAGGATCGCGATGGCGGCTTTCTCCGTTCAAAACTTCATCGAGAAATTGACGGTAAAGGCGTTCTGGGTGGCGCCGTCGCCGAACTGGCCGCTATAGGACGCGCCGAGCTGCGCGGTGTCGGTGAGTGCGTAGCGCAGCCCGGCTTCCAGCAGCAGCGTGTCCTCGGCGATGGGCACGCCGGCGGCGGTGAACGGTGTGGAGCCGCCGGCGAAGGCGAGCGCCGCGTCCGGCGTGATGTCGCCGAAGGCGTGCTGCCAGCCGATGGTCGCGTGCGGGGTGAGGGTGCGCCCGCCCACCTCCAGCGTGGTCGCGACGCGAACGCCCAGTGTGGAATAGAGCGTCGCCATGCTGTCGGTTGACACGGAGAGCGCGGCCGAGCCGCCGCTCTCCGTGAAATCCGCCCCGCCGACATGCACATAGGCGAGGCCGGCGAAGGGCTCGAAGGCATAGGCGCCGACCGCCATGTCATAGCCGACCTCGCCGAAGATCTGCGTCGTGCCGGTGGTGTAGTCGGCCTCCAGCGCCTGCCACAGGCCGGGGAAGGACACGGTGCGCGAGACCGACACATCGTTCCAGGCATAGGCGGCACCGCCGCGCAGGGCGATGGCCCCGAACTGCGCGCCGGCATAGACACCGATATCGTAGCTGTCCATCGAGCCGGAGGCGTTGCGGTCGTCCACATCGAACCAGGACTGGCTGAAGCCGCCGAACAGGCCGGCCCGCACATTCGGCGCCAGTTCGACGTCGGCGCCCATGAGGAAGCCGCCAATACTGTTGGAGATGCTGGCCGCGTTTCCGTCCGACGAGGTGTCGCCCCAGCCGCCATAGCCCTGCATCCACAGCGTGGGGGTGAGGCCCTCGCCCAGCGCCGCCGTCTGCGGGCCGGCGCCATAGGCGAGGGGGGAGACACCCGGCGCGGTGAGCGCCTGACGCAGCCGCTCGCCCACCGCCTCGCGCACATAGATCGACTGCTGCTGGATGACGGTGCCGACCGAGGCGTAGGCGTCTCCCGACAACGCGTCGAGCGCGCCCGGAACCGCGCTCGCCGGCAGCAGCAGCAGCGTGTCGAACACCTCATTGCCGAAGCCGAGGCCCTGCACCGTGCCGGCGACGCTCGCATGGTTGGCGGTCTGCGCCAGGCTCGCGAACTGCGTGCCGGTATAGGTCAGCGTCAGATAAACGTTCTGCGCGTCATAGCTGAGCGTGGGACTGAGGAAGGCATAATTGCTGCTGACGCTGCCAAAGGTGCCGTTCACCGCATCGGTGGTGGTCAGGATGGTGTAGGTGGTGTTCGCGGCATAGGAGCCGGGGGCGGCCACTACCTGCACGGCGCTGCCGGCGGAAAGCGTCACCGTGCCGGTCGCGGTGATGAGGTCGTGCCCGCCGGTCGGCGTCGCATCGACCCGATAGACCGAGGCGCCGCTGAACAGCACCGGCCCGTTTACCGTGAGGGTGCCCGGCGAATTGCCCGGCGCGACAATGCCGGACGCGAGGACGGTGAGAGTGCCGACCGCGCCATTGCCGTAAAGGACGCTGCCGCTTTCAAGGGCCAGCGAGGCATTCGCCAGATTGGTGCCACTGAGCTGGATGCTGCTGCCCACGGCCGAGACGCTGCCGCTGTAGCCGCTAGCGAAAGTCACCGTGCCGCCGCCCTGGAGCAGCAGGGCCCCTGGGCCAGTAATCGTGTTGGAGATCGCGACGCTGTCGGAGCGGTTGATGGCCAGGGTTCCGTTATTGACGATGGCCCCCGCGAGCCAGCCGCTGGTGCCGCCATCGCCGAGTTGCAGCGTTCCCTCGGCAATGGTCGTCGTTCCGGTGAACGGGCTGTCGCCGGTGAGCACCAGAGCCCCCGCCCCGGTCTTGGTTAGGCTGCCCGTGCCGGAGAAGGTACCGGCATAGCTGGCATTGGCTGGCTGCACGAGGGTCACGTCAGTGCTGCCAACGTTGATGTCGGATTGCGCGCCGGTGCCCGACACCATCTGAAGGCTCGTGCCGCTGCCCCTCTGGGAGACGTCGAGGCTGCCGCCATTGAGCGTCCAGCTGGTAGCTCCGGGCAGCCCGCCGATCCCGCTAAGCTCAAGCGTGCCGGCGGCAAGGGTGACGGGGCCCGCATAGCCGGCATTGACGCCGGCGAGGATCAGCGTGCCGCCGCCCAGCTTGGTCAGCGCGCTCGACCCGGACAGCTCTGCGCTCAGGATGAGCGAGGTGCCCGCCGCCGGGGAAAAGGCCGCCGTACCCTGAAGCTGGATGGGTTCGGAAAGGAGGAAGCTCGCCGTCGTTGCCAGCGTCGCCCCATTGATAAGGATGGGGGCGCTGGCACCGAACACATTGCCGGAGATCGACACTGTGCCGCCATTCAGGGTCCAGCTGCTGACGCTGAAAACCGGCAGGCCGCCGCTGATCGTCCAGGTGGATGATCCCTCCTTCACAAAGGTGCCGAAGCCGTTGATCTGGCTGGCCTCGATGCTCCCGGTGCCGCTGCCGCTCAGGGTCAGTGTGTCGTTCCCTCCGGCATGAACGATGTTGCCGGTCAGGGTCGGTGAACCGGCGTCACTGGCGTGGAGTTCGAGCGAATTGGTGCCGCCGGTGAAATCAATCGCGGCGGCATTGCCAGCTGTGCCAGTGGCGCCGGAGATGCCATTGCCGCCGCCCGCGACAGTCGCTGCCCCCGTCAGCACGATGGCCAGATCGGAACCGATGATACCGGCGCCGCCCAGTCCCGCCGCGAAAAACGAAGCGCCCGCCCCGCCGCTTACTGTCACGGGGCCTTGGCTGCCATCGACATTGATAGCGAGATTGTCGCCGGTGATGCCCGCGCCACCATTGCCGCCCGTCGTGAATCCTTCGCCCCCCGAACCGCCCGTGACGTCAGCGCTGATGTTCAGCGTGGTGAGGCCGTTCATGTTGACGACGGCGATACCGTTGCCGCCATTGCCACCAATGTGGCTGTTGAAAATGTAGTTCTCGTCGCCACCGCTGATGGTCCCGGCGAGATTGAAGGTGTTGTTGCCGGTGCCGTCGCGAATGACGAGCCCGGTGCCGGCGTCGCCCGCACGCGTCATGCCGGCTCCGCCAGTACCGCCTTGCACGCTGGCCCCGGCCGAAAGCGTAACAACGTTGTCGCCGGAAAGTTGAAGGAAGAGCAGCCCGGTGCCGCCATTGCCGCCGCCGCCCGACAAGGAGCGGTAGCCGGTGGTTCCACCATTACCCGCAGAAATCTGAACGGTTATCGTTCCACCGCTGCCGTTGAGGCCGGTGATGACGGCACCGAAGCCGCCGCCGCCGCCGCCGCCATTATTGTTGCTGACGAAAGGGTCGGTCTCGCCTCCCATGCCGCCGCTTCCGCCCCAAACGGATCCAAAGGTTGGCAGTCCATCAATAGACCCCACATAGCCATGCGCGCCGCCGCCGCCGCCGCCATTCGCCCAGCCGCTCTGTTGCGCCTCGCCACCATTGCTACCCGAAGCCCCCGGAGCGTTTCCTCCAACCCCGGGCGTGCCACACTCGCAGCCGGAGACGTCGCTCCCAACGTTGGCGCCGGAATAGGGCCAGCCCCAACCACCCCAGCCCCCTTGCGCGCCGGCGCCGCCGCCACTGCCGCTGACATTGGTGCCCTGCCCGGATGTCCCATACCCGCCGGTTGAGGTAAAGCTGGCGCTGCCTCCGGGCGTGCCGTCGCTGCTGACGCCGCCATCGCCATCCGCGGCCAAGGCGGGCGCGCCGGCAGCTCCCATCAGAAGGGCGCCGGCGACCGAAGCGAGCAGAGCGTGACGGAATGAACGCACAGGCTGACGGATGGCACGGCCATGTGCGACGGCACAGACAGACAGCATGGAAGATCCCGCACTTAGAAACGACGCCCCCTAGTTTCGTACCGTAAGGTGCAACTTTCAGAAACTAACAAATTTGAAATATTACCGTCCTTCGGCCGGAGAGAGCGGCTCATTGGTCGGTAGGGATTTCTGCTCGATCATCCGCGTCATCCGGGAGCCAAGCATCGCCCTGACGCCATGATGCGAGATCCAGGAGCAACACGGACTGCCGGGTGTCTCCTCAGCTATTAATGAACACGGCGTATAGCTCCATCCCCAATTCAGCTGCTAATAGCTGAGAACGAGCCCGTCTATGTTCGTCATCACGAAGCCCATCGGCTTGCAATTGCCGGGGATGCGGAGGCGAGACATGACGAAAGACGTGATCGTAATCATTGGTGCCGGGGGCATCGGTCAGGCTATCGCGCGGCGACAAGGCTTCGGAAAGACGGTTTTGCTCGCCGATGCGAACGAGCAGACCCTCGCGCAGGCGGCCGCCGATATGACCCAAGCCAGCTATGCCGTTGTAACGCAGCGCGTCGATGTCAGCTCGCGGGCGTCGGTGCGGGCGCTGGCGGAAGCCGCGGCCGCTCATGGCCCCGTCCTCCAGCTGGTCAACACGGCCGGCCTCTCGCCGAATATGGCTCCGGTGAAGAAGCTGCTTGAGGTCGATCTTTACGGCTCGGCCGTGGTGTTCGAGGAGTTCGGGAAGGTCATTGCTCCCGGAGGCGCGGGCCTGATCATTTCCAGCATGGCCGGGCACATGATGCGCCAGCTGCCCGAGGCCGACGAGCGCCAGCTTGCCAGCGTTCCTGCGGACGAACTGCTGGCGCTGCCCTTCCTCCAGCCGGAAGCGGTCCCCAACACGCTGGTCGCCTATATGGTGGCCAAGCGCGCCAACATCCTGCGGGTGCAGGCGGAGGCCATCAAGTGGGGCGAGCGCGGGGCGCGCGTCAATGCGATCAGTCCCGGCATCATCGTCACCCCCCTGGCCGCCCATGAGCTCAACTCCGAGATCGGCGACATTTACCGCGCCATGGTGGAGGCTTCTCCCGCAAAGCGCATGGCGCCCCCCGACGAAATCGCCGTGGCTGCGAGCTTCCTGCTCGGGCCGGATGCCGGTTTCATCACCGGCAGCGATCTTCTCATCGATGGCGGTGTGATCGCGGCCATGCGGGCCGGCAAGCTGCCGACCCCGGGCTGAGCGTCGCCCCTTTCGCAGCAAAGGAGCCAACATCATGCAGACGCGCCATCTGGGACACCTTGCCGTCAGCGAAATCGGCTTCGGCACGATGAAGAGCGGCAACGTCAAGGCGATCGTCGCCTTTGAGCCCGGCAGTGGCTTCGTGTTCCCGGAAGGGGAGGTGCCGGCACCCATTCCCACCTCCTTCGACACGATTCAGGGCGTGCCGGTGCCGCTGAGCGATTTTCTGGCGCTGACACCTCGACTGACCGCGAAGTCGCCTCATACAAGCGGATGAACGCCATACGGGGCCGCGCTGCTACGCGGCCCCGGATCCAATTCACGTCGCGCCAGAAATGCTGCTGCCGCTCATTCGGCGGCCAAGGCGGGGTGAACGCTGGGAACACCCGCCGGCTCCGTGTGCACCTCATCTGCCGTCGGCTTGATGCGGAACCAGGCGGCGTAGAGGGCGGGCAGGAACAGCAGGATGAGCGCCGTACCCACCGCCGTGCCGCCAATCAGCGTGTAGGCCATGGATCCCCAGAACACGGAGTGTGTGAGCGGGATGAAGGCGAGCACTGCCGCCAGCGCGGTCAGGATCACCGGACGGGTGCGCTGGACGGTCGCCTCAATGACGGCGTGATAGTCATCGAGGCCGGCGGCCTTGTTCTCCTTGATCTGCTCGGTCAGGATCAGCGTGTTGCGCATCAGGATGCCGGCGAGGCCAATCAGGCCGAGAATGGCGTTAAAGCCGAAGGGCTGATTGAACAGGATCAGCGTCGGCACCACGCCGGCGAGGCCGAGCGGCGCCGTCATCATCACCATGGTCATCGTCGAGAGGCTGCGCACCTGCAGGATGATGACGATCAGCATCGCGGCGATCATCACCGGGAAGATCTTGACCAGCGCCGTATTGGCCTTGATCGACTCCTCGATGTTTCCGGCCATCTCGATGCGGTAGCCGACGGGAAGCGAGGCGATCAGCGGCTGGAGCGCCTGCATCACCTGCTTGGAGACTTCCGGCGGCTGCGTGGCCTCGTTGATGTCGGCACGCACGGTGATGACGGGCGTGCGGTCGCGACGCTTCAGGATCGGCTCCTCGAAATGGATTTCCGAGCGTCCGACCTGATCGAGCGGCACCTGGCGGCCATTCCGGCTCATCAGGGAGAAGTCGGCGAGCCGGCCCGGATCGAGCCGGTTCTCGCCCGCACTGCGCGCCACCACCGGGACGTTGCGAATGTCCTCGCGGACCTGCGTGACGGGAATGCCGGTGAGGAGCAACTGCAACTGCTGGGCCGCCTCCGCCGGTGACAGGCCGATGAGGTTCAGGCGTTCCTGGTCGGGAACAAAGCGCAGGATGGGCGCGCGGTTGCCCCAGTCGCGGTTGGCCTGCCGCACGTCGGGAATCCCGTTCATGATGGCGAGGGCTTTTTCGGAGATGCGGTAGAGTTCGGCCGGATCGGGGCCCATGATGCGGAATTCGACGGGGAAGGGCGTGTAGGGCCCAAAGACGAGTTGAGTCACCCGAATGAAGGCTTCGGGCGCCAGCCCTCCGGCGACGGCCGCACGCAGGTCGTGCTTCAGTTCCTCGCGGGCGGCCGCATTGGGCGTCAGCACCACGATCTTGGCGAAGGACGGGTCCGGCAGTTCCGGTGCCATGGCGAAGAAGAAGCGCGGTGCGCCCTGGCCGATATAGCTCGTGACAATCTTCGCCTCGGGCTGTTCCTTCAGCCAGCGTTCCACCTGCTCGACGGCGGCCGTCGTGGCCTCGATGCTGCTGCCTTCCGGCATGCGCACCTCAACCAGAACCTCGGGACGGTCGGAGGTCGGGAAGAACTGCTGCTTGATCGCGCCCATGCCCATGACGGAGAGGGCCATGGCCACACCCACCACGGCGCAGGTCGTGTATTTGTGCCGCACGGTGAACTTGATGGCCGCGCGCAGGCGCCGGTAGTTGGGCGTATTATAGATCGCGTGATGGCCGCCTTCGATCGACTTGATGTCTGGCAGCATCTTCACGCCAAGATAGGGCGTGAAGACCACCGCCACCACCCAGGAGACGATGAGCGCGAAGCCGACGACCCAGAAGATGTTGCCGGCATATTCGCCCGCCGATGAGGCGGCGAAGCCGACCGGCATCAGGCCGATAATCGTCACCAGCGTGCCGGAGAGCATGGGCGCCGCCGTATGGCTCCACGCATAGGCCGCGGCGCTGATGCGGTCCATGCCTTCTTCCATCTTCACCACCATCACCTCGATGGCGATGATCGCGTCGTCGACGAGCAGGCCGAGTGCCAGGATCAACGCGCCCAGCGTGATGCGGTCGAAGAAGCGGCCGGTCTCCAGCATGATGAGGAAGACGACGGCGAGTGTCAGCGGCACGGCGAGGGCCACGACGATGCCGACGCGCCAGCCGAGGCTGACGAGGCTGACGAACAGCACGACGCCGAGCGCCATGGCGAATTTCATCATGAATTCGCCGACGGCGGCGTCGATGTTGACGGCCTGGTCGCTGACCTTGTCGAGCGTCATGCCAAGCGGCAACGTCGCCGCTATCGCGCTCGAGCGTGCTTCCAGCGCCTTGCCGAGTTCCAGTCCGTTCCAGCCCTGCTGCATCACCGCCGCCAGCATGATGGTCGGTTCGCCCTCGTGACGGATGATGTAGGTTTCAGGATCCTGATAGCCCCGCCGGACCTCGGCGACATCGGAGAGCTTGAGCGTGCGGCCGCCGGCGACGATGGGGGTGTCGGCGATGGCCTCGAGGCTGTCATAGGCGCCATCGAAGCGGATGAAGACCTGCGGTCCGCGCGTATCGATGGAGCCCGCCGGCGTTACCGTGTTTTGGCGTTGAAGGGCGGTGGCGATGTCCTGAGCGGACACGCCCAGCGTCGCGAGTTTGGCGTAGGAGAACTCCACAAAGATCTGCTCGGGGCGTTCGCCGAGAATGTTGATCTTCTTCACGCCGGGAACGTGCAGCAGATCCTGCCGTATCACTTCCGCCTGCCGCGCCAGCTCGCGCATGGGCATGCCCTTGGCCTTGAGGGCGTAGAGGGCGAAGCTCACATCGGAGAACTCGTCATTGACGAAAGGACCGAGGACGCCGGGCGGCAGGTTGCGCGCCTCGTCGCCGAGCTTCTTGCGCGCCTGGTAGAACTCCTCCTCGACGGCCGAGGGGGGCGTATTGTCCTTGAGCGTGACGGTGAGAAAGGCAAAGCCCGGGCGGGCAATGGTCTCGACGCGGTCATACCAGGTCAGTTCCTGGATCCGCTTTTCAAGCGGCTCGGCGACGAGATCCTGCATCTCGCGGGCGGTGGCGCCGGGCCACACCGCCGTGACCGTCAGCGTCTTGATGGTGAAGGAGGGGTCTTCCGCCCGGCCGAGCTTGGCGAAGGCGTAGACGCCCGCTGCTGCCAGAAGAACGATGAAGAACAGGGTGATGGCCCGCTCGCGAACGGCGAGCGCCGAGAGGTTGAAGCTCATTGGGCGCTCCCTTCGACCTGGGCCGTCGTACGTACGGTTGCGCCATCCGTCAGCAGATGCGCCCCCAAGGCGACGACGTCAGCGCCAAGCTCGACGCCGGTCACCGTCGCGTATTCGTTTCCAAGGCGCTTGATCTGCACGGGCACGAGACGCACCGTGGAGGAGGTGCTGTCGAGAACCCAGACGCCTGTGCGCACGCCATCATTGAGCACAGCCCCGATGGGCACGGTCACGGAGCGCTGTTCCTTGCCGCTGGCGATGGTGATCGTCACGGTCGCGCCGAGCGGTGCCGAGGCGGCGGTGCCCTCAAGCACGTAGCGCGCCTCATAGGTGCGGGTCTGGGGGTCGGCCGCATCGGAGATCTGCCGGAGCCGCGCGGTGCTGGCTTCGGCGTCGCTGCTATAGACGCGCGCCTTGGCGAGCGAGCCCAAGGCGGGGCGGATCGTCTCCGGCAGGGCCACGACCGCTTCGCGCGGCCCGGCATGGGCGAGCTGGACGACGGTCTGGCCGGCGGCCACGACCTGTCCGGGTTCGCCGAGCGTGGCGACGATGGTGCCATCGGCTCCCGCCGTCAGCGTGGAATAGGTGGCCTCGTTGGCGGCGACATCGGCTTCGGCTTCCGCCGCATCGAGCTGCGCCTGCGCGGTGTCCAGCGCGGCCTTGGCCTGTTCGTAGCGTTGCGGGGTGGCGGCGAGGCCGCCCTTGAGGAGCGCCGCGTAACGCTTCTCATCCGCGCTCGCCTGAACCAGCACCGCCCGTGCGGCGGCCACCGCGTTGCGCTTGGCGGTGAGCGCCAGGCGCAGATCGGTGTCGTCGATCCGCATCAGGGGCTGGCCCGCCTTGACCTGCTGGCCGACATCAACCATCCGCTCGATGATCTTGCCGGGCACGCGGAAACCGACATTGCTCTGCACCCGCGCCTCGACGAGGCCGGTAAAACCACGCTCAACGCCTTTTACTGGTGAGATCTTCGTCACCCGGACGAGTGGTGCGTCCTGCCGGGGGTCGCTAACCGGTCCGGCATGGGGTGTGGAAAGCGAAAGCGCGACAAATCCTGCGGTCCCGACCGCCACGATCACAACGCCTGCCAACACGAGAATGGGCTTCTTGTTCATATCCGCCGCCCTATGATTTAGATTGCATTTGACTGCTATATCCGATATAGAAATCGAACGCAATCTAAATTCAGGAGGTCAGTCATGCGGGTCAGTCGCGTCCAGGCAGAGGAGAACCGGCAGACGGTGATCAATGTTGCCAGCCGTCTTTTTCGTGAGCATGGCTTCGACGGTATCGGCCTTAAGGATCTGATGGCCGGCGCCGGCATGACGCAGGGCGCCTTCTACAAGCAGTTCGAATCCAAGGAGGATCTCGTCGCCCAGGCCTCGCAGCGCGCTTTGGATGAGGCCTTGAGCCGCTGGTCCGCGGCGGCTGCTCTGAAGCCCGACAATCCGCTTTCGGCGGTGGTCGATTTCTATCTTAGCCGTGAGCATTGCGGTGAGAGGGCCGACGGGTGCCCGGTCGTGGCGCTGGCGGCGGATGCGGCCCGGCACGGTCCGGATGTACGCGCGTCTTTTGAAAGCAGCTTCAAGGAATATGTTGCCCTGACAAAGGGCTGGATCGGCGACGGCGATCAGGAATCGGATGCCAGGGCCATGGCTATTCTCGCCACCATGGTCGGCGCGGTGCTGATCGCGCGCGCTGTTAATGACGAGGAGGTGTCACGGCAGTTCCTGCAGGCCGCCGCCGGCAGCGTCATGAGTCAGGCCGATGCGACGTCGCCGGCTCCCAAACAGGGCCAATGAATAGCGCGGCCGACACGCCAGACAAGGGAGCTCGCTGGTGGTGAAATCGCCAAATCTGCGTTTCTTCGCAAGGCGCCCGTGGCGCGGTTGGCTGGAGGCGCTGCGCCAATGCGACGAGGCGATGGGATATGACGAAGTGACGACCCTTGAGCGTCGCATTCGACATTTGGAGCTACAGGTCGCCGAACTGCGGTCGAAGCTCGGGTGAGCGCCCAATCGCAGATGTCACCGGATCGCGCTGGCCACCCGGGAGATCGCGCCCGTTCCGATGTCGAGGGTGGTGCCAGGAACGGCGACGATCCAGGCGAGCATGTCGTGCGCGCCCGCGCCTAGGGATGTGCCCATTGAGGCTTCGGTCGGGCTGGTCTGCGGGGCCGCGGTCTCAGCGTGAGTTGGCCTTGCGGGCGTGGCGGAGGCCGGCGTGGGAACCGCGGCGAGGCTAGTCGCTGGCAACGGTGCCCGGCGCGGCGGCACGCCGGCACGGACGCGAGGCTCTCGCATCTCGCAGCCCGAAACACATCGGTCGAGGCGCGTGGCGACGATGCTCCCGCCCCCCTTGGTTTGGGCGGCCTTGTCCCTTGGTGTGCCGCGCCCGTCACCTTCTCCCGGCTTTGACGGCGCTGCCGCCACGGATGCCGGGCGAGGAGGGGGAAGCGGCGTTGCGAGCGAGATGGCGCGCGGCGCCGGGCGCCCATCCAGCCCCTCGACCGGATGGTCCGGTTCGTGGTGGCCCCGCATGGCGATAGTCGATGCCGTGCCCGGGGGCACCCCGGTGACGGCAGGGTGGGAGGTGGTGAAGCGCGGTGCGCCGATCAGCCCTCCGACGACCAGAACGACGCCCGCCGCGAGGGTGATACGCTGGTTCGACCGGTTGAGCGGAGCAAGAACCGTTCGCAGAGAAGGTGTCTTCATGTCGTCTCCCGCGGACTGCGGATGAGAGAGGGTAGGGGAGCCTTCAGGCTTCGAAGCGCAGGCGCCGGCGGAAGGCCTCAAACCAGCTCTCGGCGGGAAACAGGCCGCGTAACCTGCTGCTGCGACGCCGACTGCCGAATGCCGACATTCTCGCCAGCACGGCCTGTTCGCGCAGCCATTCGCGCGTCGGCTTGGCCGGGCTGCCGCCCCAACGCTCGCCGGCCGGCACGTCCCGCATCACTCCTGAGGCGGCGGCAAGGCTGGCGCCGCGCCCGATGTGGAGGTGGTCGGCGATGGCCGCCTGTCCGCCGACCACGACATAATCGTCGAGCACGGTCGAGCCTCCGATGCCGACCTGAGCGACGATGATGCAGTGGCGCCCGATGCGAACATTGTGGGCGATCTGCACCAGATTATCGATCTTGGTTCCCGCTCCGATGAGCGTGTCATGACCGCTGCCTCGGTCGACCGTCGTGTTGGCGCCTATCTCGACATCGTCGCCGATAATCACACCACCGATCTGCGGAAACTTCCGGTGACCTTCCGCCTCCGCGAAGAACCCAAAGCCATCCTGGCCGATGCGCACGCCGGCGTGGAGAAGGACGCGCTCACCGATCCGGCAATTTGTGAGGGTTACCCCGGTGGAGACCGCGCAGTCGCGGCCAATGACGACATTGGGTCCGATCACGCTGTGAGCGCCGATCGTCGTGCCGGCGCCGATCACCGCACGGCTGCCGACGATAACGCCGGGATCCAGGGCCACGCCCGGCTCGATCACCGCTGTGGGATGGATGCGGCAGGTCTCGTCAATCCCCTCCACCGGGAATGCAAGCCCGGGCTTGAGCGCCTCCGGATGCAGCCAGCCAAGCAGGCGGGCATAGGCGCTGCGCGGATTTTCGACCACGAGGGCGGCGGTGTCCGGGGGAACCAGGGAGGCGAAACGCGGCGGGACAAGGCAGATGCCGGCGCGCGTGTTGCGCAGCAAGTGGGTGTGGCGTGGGCCGTCCATATAGGAGATTTGCCAGGCCTCGGCGACATCAAGGCTCGCCGCACTTTCCACCCGCCTGTCGGCGGTGCTGCGCGGGGGCTGAACCCCCAATAATCCTGCGATGTCAGCCAAGCGTATGCTGCCACCTTCAGATGCCACTGACATGCTTGATGCTCCGTTGCCCGAAATTCCGCCGGTCGCAGGGTAGGGAGAAAGGGGGAGCTGCGGACGCCGCGAGGGGGCGGACACCGCGAGTGTCCGCAGCTCCGGCTCCGTCGGCGCTGGGTGCGCTGGCGGAACCTCGCGAGAGCCGGCCCTTGGGCGGCTCCAAGAGGAGGAGGTCGGTTGCGGAACCCGCGCGCTATTGCAGCCGCGCCGCGAGATCCTCGGCGCCCTTGTCGATGCCGGCCTTCGCTGCCGCGAGATCTCCCACGCTGGCGCCAATGTCCGACGGCTTGGGAAACTGTTTGCCGACGAAGGCGCTGAGCAGCCGGTTTGTACGCGCATCATAGATTTCGACCGCGTACATCACCGCGCCGGTGAAGCTGCCTTCGCCGTCACGGGCGGTCTGGATGCCGTTATAGACAAGGCCCGCCACGTCGATGCGTGAGAAGGTGCCGAGAACCGGCGTGTTCTTTACCGCGCCTGTGAGGGTGAGGCGTATGCGCAGCGTGTTCGGCGCGGACGGGGTCGCCCGCGAAAAACGCGTGGCGAGCTGCTGCGTGAAGCGCGCATACATGTAGTCGGCCAGTGTTTTCCTGTCCTCTGCCGACATGTCGCCGAACTGGTTGTCGGCGCCGCTATAGATGACCACCGGCTCCACCACCGCACCGGTATAGCCGGACCAGTCGACCGTGCCGCCATAGGCGAAGGGAACGCGCTCGGCGTTCGTGCCGGCGTTCGGCACCAGAACCGAGGAAGAGGCCAGATCGCGGTAATGGCTCGGAGCCGCCGTCTGACAGCCCGCCAAGGCGAGGCTTACGGCGATGATTGAACACAGACGGCTCCGCATCGACGGGACGCTCCTCATTGGCAAAGGGCGGTAGTGCTCCCTGCCGATGAGATGAACCTAGGCGGCGGAATGTTTTGGTGGCTGTTTTGATGTTAAGAAACATTGCGGGCCGATGGTCCCGCGCGGCGCGTGTCGGCCGCTCATCCGGTGCCTACTCGGATGTCCTGACCACCGGCGCTTCAAGGTTGGGTGGCAGAACGAGACGCGCGATCAGGCCATGGGGCTGGCGGTCGAGCAGGTGCAGCGTGCCGCCATGTGTGCGCGCAATGCCATTGGCGATGGGCAGGCCCAGCCCGATGCCGCTGCGCGGACCGAGGGCGCGGGCGGGATCGCCCTTGAAGAAGGGCTCGAGCGCCCGTTTCTTCATGTCGTCGGAAAGACCGGGCCCGTCGTCGCGAACGTCGATGATGATATCGCCCGTTTCGTCCTCGGTGAGCACGAGCTCGATCGTCGTCCCATAGCGCGAGGCATTGTCGATCAGATTGCACAGGGCGCGGGTGAGCGCCCGGGGCATGCATTGGCAGACCAGCCGTCGCGGTCCGTCCACGGAAACGGAAATGTTGGTGTCGGCATAGTCGGCCGCGATGGTGTGAAGCAGGCTTGACAGGTCGACACGGCGCGGGGCTTCCAGGCCGGATTCCTTGTTGTTCAGGTAGCGCATGCTCTCGTCGATCATCGCCGCGAGGGTGGTGATGTCCTGGAGCATGGAGTGTTGCAGCTCGATATCCGTGCAGCGTTCGGCCCGCATGCGCAGCCGGGTGAGCGGGGTGCGCAGGTCATGGCCAACGGAGCGCAGGAGGCTCGTCCGCTGGTCGATCATACGGTTGATCCGCGCCCGCATGACGTTCAGCGAGTTGCCGAGGCTGCGGATTTCCAGCGCGCCCTCGGCACTGAACGGTTCCTGCGAAGCCTCGTCGAGGCTGATCCGTCGGGCGGCCGCGGCGAAATCGATCAGTGGCCGCGTGAGGCGATGGCTGAGATAGTAGGACAGCAACAGGACGGGCAGCACGACCAGCAAGGTAATACCGAGGCTCCACAGCACCTCGTCGCGGCGGGAGGGAAAGGCCAGTGGCTGCGGGCGCAGGAGAAGCGCGCGGTCCTCGTCGATCCGCACGGCGAGGTTGGATGTCTCGGCCATACCGTCTTTTTCGACCCGGTCGGTCAGCGCGATCAATCGCCCGATGAGATCGCGATAGGTCGGCTCGTCGAAACGCCCCACGCGAAGATCAATCGCGTCGGGCACCTGCTGCCCGGTGACCTCGGCCACAATGCCTTTCTCCGCCGTGAGCCTTAGCGCCACATCCAGATCGCCGGGGCTGGTCGCAGCACGGACCCTCTCGGCGGCAACCGCGATGTCGGCGGCGACATAGCTCGCCCATTCGACCCGTACATGGTCGGTCTCGCGCAGCGACGCGCGTATGGCGGCGAAGGCGGCCAGAAGAAAGATGGGCAGGACGGCGAGCAGGAAAATCTGCTGGCGCATCGAGGCAAGGCCGAGGCGGCGCAGTATCATTGCCGTTCGACAACCGGCGTGAAGAGATAGCCGCCGAGGCGCACGGTCTTGATCAGCGTGGGCTCCTTGACGCTGGGCTCGATTTTCTGCCGGACGCGGCTCACATGCACGTCGATGCTCCGCTGGACCGGGCCGGCGATGCCCGCATGGGTCAGCGCCAGAAGCTGGTCGCGGGTCATGACCTGACCGGGATGCGAGCAGAAGGCGTGCAGTATGTCGAATTCGGCGGTGGTCATCGAAATCTCTACCCCGTCGGGATCGTGGACGCTGCGCGCGATGGGGTCCAGCCGCCAGCCGGCAAAGACCATCACCGCGCCGCGCGACACCGCCGGGGCGGCATAGGAGGCGCGGCGCAGAAGCGCCTTGATCCGGGCCAGAAGCTCGCGGGAGTTGAACGGCTTGGTGACATAGTCATCGGCGCCGAGTTCGAGACCCAGTATGCGGTCGATGTCCTCGCCAAGGGCGGTCAGCATGAGTATGGGCACCGGCCCTGCGGCCCGCAATCGTCGGCAGATACTGAAACCGTCCTCGCCGGGGAGCATGGCGTCGAGCACGATGAGATCGAACGATTGCTGCTTGAGAAGACGGTCCATGTCGCGGCCGGAAAGGACGGTGCGGGCGGCAAGCCCGGCTCCCGTCACGAGTTCGACCAGCATCGCCGCGATCTCCCGGTCGTCTTCGACGATCAGGATGCGCGAAGGCAGAGCGTCGTCGGTATGCGACGACATTGCTGGTGCTTCCGACATGGACGATGAGCTCCCGTCTCTTTCCCACCCTCCCGCGCCAAGGCCGCGGTGCAGGCCGCGCATGCACCGGGCAGGCATCCTTCGGTGACGCATCCTATGTAAAGTGGGATGTCGAAATGTTGGCTTATGTTTCGATCCCTTTGATCGAGCTTTTGCCACGTGCGGGAACAGGCCTTCAAAACTCGTCGGCTTCCCGAACAGGTCCGGGGAAAGGCGCCCCGGCCTCGTGCTCGTTCAGGATGCAACGTCCGTCTAAAGAGGCGCGACCGGCTGTGATCGGCCCGAGGGCGCACCATCACGGTCAGTTCGCCAAACGCGACATCTACCTTGTCACCGTCGCCGGCATCCCGACCATTATTCGGAACAGCATATTCATGGGGACCGCCCTCCATGACGGGTGACGGAGGTCTCTTTCCTCCCTCAACCCGTCATGGAAATCCGCCTCTCCCCGGCCTCTCATCTTGAGCTCCGCGGCTTGTCGCGAACGCAATCCAAACCGCGGGGCCCGTCAGGTCATGTTCAAGTCCATATTCTTCAACGGAAGCTGACGTACCCGTTTTCCCGTCGCGGCGAAGATCGCGTTGAGAACTGCGGGCGCGGCAACGGCGATGGTCGGTTCGCCAACCCCGCCCCAGAAGCCGCCCGACGGCATGGGGATCACCGTGACTTCGGGCATCTCGTCGAGACGCATCACATTGTAGGTGTCGAAATTCTCCTGCTCGATGCGTCCGTCCTTCACCGTGCATTCCCCATAGAGCATGGCGGAAAGCCCGTAGACGAAAGAGCCGGCGACCTGTGCCTCGACCTGTTGCGGGTTCACCACATGACCGGGATCGGTCGCCGCTACGATGCGGTGGATCTTGAGCTGGCCTTTATTCACGGACACTTCCGCCGCCGCCGCGACGTAGCTGCCGAAACCCATGACCTGGGCAAGACCGCGGTAGACCCCCTCGGGCGGCTTGCTGGTCTCCCAGCCAATGCCCTTGGCCGCAGCTTCAAGAACGGCCAGATGCTTGGGGTGGTTGGCCATCAGCTTGCGGCGGAACACCAGCGGGTCCTGCTGCACAGCATGGGCCAGTTCGTCAATGAAGCATTCCAGATAGACGGCGTTCTGGTTGAGATTGACGCCGCGCCAGGCCCCCGGCCGGATGTGCGGATTGCGCATGGCGTAATCAATCAGAACGTTCGGGAAGGTGTAGCCGATGGCCATCTCGGTGCCATCGGGCAGCAGGCCCTGAAACACAAACGGATCCCCATTGGCCGTCATGGCCGAGGGATAGGCGTAGATCGCGATGGACTGGCCGGCGATGCGCATATGGAGCGCCTCGACATTGCCCTGGGCGTCGAGAGACCCGCGCAGCCGGCACTGGGTGACGGGATGAAAGCGCCCCTGCACCATGTCCTCTTCACGCGTCCACATCATCTTGACGGGCGTGTTGGGGACTTGCTTGGCGATCAGCGTCGCAAGGCGCAGATAATCGGTCTGCAGGCGCCGACCGAAGCTGCCGCCGATGCGCATCACGTGGATTTCGCACGCTTCGGGCGGCAAGGCCGCAGCGGCAGAGACGGTGGCGAGGGCAGCCTCGGGGACCTGGGTCGGTCCCCACACATCGCACCGCTCCGGCGTCCACCGCACTGTCGCGGCCAGCACCTCCATGGGGGCATGGTTCTGGTAGGGGAAACCGTAATCGGCCTCGATGAGCCGCGTCGCCTTGGCAAGGACTGCCTTCGCATCTCCGGCGCGGTTACCGACATAAGGAGTGTCGGCCGAAAGCCCCTCCCGCAGCAGGGCGGCGATCTGCTCGCTTGAGACCGCCGCGTTCGGGCCCTCATCCCACTCGATGGGCAGGGCTTCAAGCGCGGTCTTGGCGTGCCAGAACGTGTCGGCGACAACGGCGACGGTCTCATCGTCAACCTTGAGAACATGCTTCACGCCACGCCTGTTTGCGACGGCGGAGGCGTCGAAGCTCTTCAGCTTGCCGCCATGGACGGGACACGCCTTCGGCACCGCCACCAGCATGCCGGGCATCGTGTAATCGACGCCGTAGATCAGCGAACCATCGAGCTTGTCGGCGGTGTCGAGCCGCTTCACTGAACGACCGGCAATGGTCCAGTCTTTGGGATCCTTGAGGCGGATATCCGTGGGCGGGGTCATACCGTTAGCGGCCCCGGCCACCGCCCCGTAGGTTGTCGAGCGGCCGCTTTGGGCATGGCTGATGACGCCCTTGGAGACGGTGCATTGGTCGGTGGGCACACCCCACTGCTTCGCCGCCGCGCCCACAAGCATGGCGCGCGCGGTCGCGCCGCCCTTGCGAACATATTCATGGGAGCCGCGGATCGCCCGCGAGCCGCCCGTAGACTGGGTGCCCCAGGCATTGGCGCGGCTCTTGTTCTGCCCGGGCTTCACCAGTTCGAAGCGCACATTGTCCCAGTTGCATTCCAGCTCCTCGGCCAGAAGCTGGGCGAGACCCGTAAGCGATCCTTGGCCCATCTCGATCCGCGCGATCCTCAGGATCACGGTCTCGTCCGGCTGGATGACCACCCACGCATTGACCTCTGACGCACCGCTTTGCGCCAGGGCGCGGCCCGGTAGCGGAAGCGAAAAGCCCAATGTGAACGCGCCCGCGGCGGCACCGACGCCGGCGAGAAAGCCACGGCGAGAAAGCGCTGCCTTGGCTGGCGACGCCTCGGGAAGGGGCTGATCCATGACGGGATGCATGCTCATGGCGATGGTCCTCAACCTTTGTTCGCGGCCATGCGTTCGGCGGCGAGCTTCACGCCGGCCAGCACGCGCGGATAGGTGCCACACCGGCAGATATTGGTGATGTCCGCCCGGATATCCTCGTCGGTCGGGCTGGGATTCTGCGCGATCAGCGACGCCGCAGCCATGACCATGCCCACCTGGCAGTAGCCGCACTGGGCGACGTCCAACTCGGCCCAGGCTTGCTGGACTGGATGGGGCTTGTCGGCGCCGAGGCCCTCAATGGTGACGATCTTCTGATCTTCGGTCACCGCACCGATCGGCAAGACACAGGAGCGTGTCGCCACGCCGTCCAGATGCACGGTGCAGGCCCCGCATTGCCCGACGCCGCAGCCGTATTTTGTACCCGTGAGGCCGACCTGCTCCCGGATCACCCAGAGGAGGGGGGTGTCGTCCTCGACATCGATATCGACCGTCCGGCCATTGATGTTCAGTTTTGCCATGTTGCGCTCCCAAGTCGGCAAGAGTGGCACTCAGTTCGGTAGCGTCAGACCCTGAAGCTGCGCCGCGATGTCCGTCCGGTCGGTGCGGTGGCGGCCGCCACCTTCATGGCGGTGCCCGGAACCATCGCGCGCGGGTTCGCGATAAACGTCTCAATCCGGGCGGCCTCCCAGGTGATGCCGAGGTTGTTTTGAAACCACGTGCGCTCTCAACGCTGCCGGCCGCGCGGCCGCCTTCATCCGCGACGCTGGATGCGATCCGGTTCGTGCTCGACGCATCGAATGCCATGATGCGCTGCGTGGGTGGAATAGCCGCTCACACACGGCGCTGCCACGGACAGAAAAATGACGTAGAAAGAAGACCAAGTGTCGCCAGGCGTCTTAGATAAAAGGCACCTATTTTGTAGTTCATCATTGGTCCGCTTGCTGATCAACTTTCAGTTAGCAATGAATCTGGGTATCAGTGGATCGCCCAGCCTTCTCATTGCATAAGCCAAGATCAGTTTACGTTAGCGGAGCTTCCGATAAAACATTAGCCGGCCTCTGTCGCATGAACCTATATGAGAGGTTCATGAATGGCGGCGCTGCTGATGGCGTGACCGCGCGACCCGCTCACCCCCGATAGCGAAGGGCATCCACCAGCACGGAAAAGGCCGCCGATGGCTGGCGGCGGCTTGGGTAATAGAGATGATAGCCTGGAAAAGACGGGCACCAGCTGTCCAGGACGCGTATGAGGCTTCCATCCGCCAAATGCGCCTCGACACGATCTTCCATGACGAAGCCGAGGCCAAATCCGGCAACCGCTGCCCTTATGATCGCATTCACATTGTTGAAGGTTAGTCTCCCGTCGACGCGCACCCGTATTTCACGGCCGTCCTTCTCAAGTTCCCAGGCATAAAGTCCGCCGGCGCTTAACATGCGAAGGTTTATGCATTTGTGATTGGAGAGGTCGTGAGGTGTCTGAGGAATAGGATGATTTTCGAAATATGCGGGAGATCCCACAATCGCCATTCGCAATTCCGGGCCGATGCGGACAGCAACCATATCTTTGGCAAGGGCCTCGCCGAGGCGCACGCCGGCATCAAAACGTTCCGTTACGATGTCCGTCAGGCTGGAATCGATGCTCAGCTCTACGTTGATGTCTGGATATTTGGGGAGAAGCTTTTCGAGCGCCGGCCACAATACCGTTTCGGTCGCGTGTTCCGATGTCGTGATGCGGATGGTTCCTGCAGGTTTCTCCCGCAACTCGCCTAACGACGACAGCTGGAGTTCTATGCTTTCCAAGGCAGGCCGCAGGGTCTCGACAAGCCGTTCGCCAGCCTCGGTCGGGGCCACGCTCCGTGTGGTGCGGGTCAGAAGACGGACTCCGAGCTGCGCCTCCAGCCTGCGGACCGTGTAGCTGAGTGCCGACTGCGACGTGCCCAGGCGGGCGGCGGCGCGCGTGAAGCTCTTTTCTTCCGCGACAGCAAGGAAAGCGTTCAGGTCAACCAGATCCTCGCGCCGCATTCATGAACCTCCGATATGATCTTATGCCTTTTATACCCACTTATCAGAGGAATGACTCACGAATAGGTTATTGGCATAGCCAACGTAGGCGCGGGGCCGTCCCCGGAGGATGAGCATGGCGGGAAGTGGTTTTTGGCGTTCTGAAGAACAGGGGGGCGGCTCCTCGGTCCTTCGGTTTGACAAGGACACTCACACGCCATCCGCGGAAGAGCCGAAGGGACGATGACTTCGCGAGCGGCAGCTTCTCACGCGGTCTGCGCGAGGCATTATTTAGTGTTCGGAAGCTCCTGCATGCGGTTCTCAGCCTGCTGCTTCCTTCCCCGCGATTAACCTATGAAAGAGAGTGGCCGTGAGCGATGTCATCGTAGTGATCGGCGCAGGTTCGATCGGCCAGGCGATCGCGCGCCGCATCAGTTCCGGCAAGCGCGTGCTGCTCGCGGACCTCAGAAGAGACAATGCCGAGGCGGCGGCGGGTGTTCTCGCCGATGCTGGTTTTGAGGTGAGCACCGCGACGGTTGATGTCGCTTCGCGGCCATCCGTCGAGGCGCTGGTGGAGGCCGCGACGAAGCTGGGTGACGTGACCGGCGTCATTCATGCGGCCGGCGTTTCGCCCTCGCAGGCGTCGCCGGAAACCATCCTTCGCGTGGATCTCTATGGCACGGCGTTGATGCTGGAGGCGTTTGGAAGCGTCATCGCGCGTGGTGGCTCGGGTGTCGTCGTCGCCTCGCAGTCCGGGCATCGTCTTGGGGCTCTGACTGCGGAGCAGAACGCAGCCCTTGCGTTGACCCCCGTGGAGGAACTGCTTGCGCTGCCCATGCTGCAGCCCGACCAGGTCACGGATTCGCTCCATGCCTATCAGCTCTCCAAGCGGGGGAACTCTCTGCGTGTGATGGCCGAGGCCGTGCGCTGGGCGAAGCGTGGCGCGCGCATCAACACGATCAGCCCGGGCATCGTCATCACGCCGCTTGCGAAGGATGAACTCACAGGCCCGCGCGGGGCCGGCTATCGGCGGATGATTGATCTGTCGCCCGTGGGCCGTGCCGCGACCCCGGACGAGGTGGGCAATGTCGGTGCCCTTCTCATGGGCCCGGACGGCGGCTTCATCACGGGCAGTGATTTCTTGATGGATGGCGGTGTGACCGCCTCCTACTTCTTCGGCGAGCTCGCTCCGAGCTAGCCGGAGGCAAGGCCGACGGCGCGGCCCGCAATTCCGCGCTGTCGGCCTTGTATGGGGGTAGAGCGCCGCGTCCCCCTCCGATTTGTTCACGTCGAACGGGGCAAAGCCGCTTTGCCGTTATCTGGCCGGCCCCGTGCGATACTGGGATTCCGGCACCTGCTCCATCCAAGTGACAGCGCTGCCGTTCAAGGCCTCGGCAACAGCGAAGTGCGACATCGGCGTAGCGGCGCTGGCGCCATGCCAATGCTTCACATTTGGCGGGATCCAGACCACATCGCCGGGACCAACCTCGATGATCGGTCCGCCTTCTTTCTGCACCCAGCCCTGGCCGGAAACGATGAACAGCGTCTGACCGAGCGGGTGGGTGTGCCACGCGGTGCGGGCCCCGGCCGCGAAGGAGACAAGGCCGCCCCCGATGCGTGCCGGAGCCTCGCCGGCATAGCGGTTGGTGACGCGCACCTCGCCGGTGAAGTTCGACGCTGGGCCGGGCGTGCCCTGGCTGGCCGGCTCGGCGCGAATGACCTTCAGTTCCCCAGAGGCCGCCGCGTTCGACGGCGCTGCCGCTGCCTCGCGGGAGGCGAACACCTGCTTGAGAACCGGGACGGCCGACATGGCCCGTGGCCAGCCCGCATAGAACGCGACATGGGTCGCCACCTCCGCGACCTCTTCGCGGGTGAGCCCATTGTCCATGGCGCGGTTGGCATGAAAGGGAATCTGTTCGGGCTGGCCAATGGCGATCAGCGCCGCCATGGTGACGAGGCTGCGATCGCGCGGGGCCATGTCGGGACGACGCCAGAGGTCGCCGAACAGCACGCGGTTGGTCAGGTCCGCGAGAGCCGGGGTGGTGGGGGACACGTTCTCCGCGATGAGGGCCGCGCGCGCCGCTTCGGCGGTGGCCTCCAGCTGGATACGGTCAGCAGCGCTGTCCGCGACGGGGCCGATCTTGCGCTCCTCGAACACCTTCTTCGTCTCGGTGACGGCCGAAATGGCGTTAGGCCAACCGGAGTAGAAGGCAAGCTGAGTGATCAGTTCGCCGAGTTCCTCCGGCTTCACGCCGTTGTCGAGCGCGCGGCGGACATGGCTGCCGATCTGGGCGGTCTTGCCGGTCGAGACAAGGACCGACACCGTGACAAGGCTGCGGTCACGCGGGGCGAGAGCATCGCGCACCCACACTTCGCCGAAGAGCACATTGTCGGTGAAGTGGCCGAGGCCTGGCGCGACCTCATAAACCGCGGGCGGCGCGACGCGCCGGCGCGGTTCCTCCGCATAAGCGGCGCCGCTCGCCAGCACCGAGACGGCCAGGCTCGCTGCGATTTCCTTCATGAAACGCCTCCTTGGTGATGCAACACAGGCTGATGGGAAGCTCCCGCTTCATGCCCGGGTCGGGCGCTGGCGAGCATGGCCACCGCCCCTAGCGGGAGAGATGCGCGTCGGCGGCCCCGGCGACTGCCGACGCCTTCCGGCGCTGAAGACCGGTCAGGCCGTAATGGGTTAGCGCCGCGTAGAGCCCGATGATCGCGCCGAAATTGACGAAGAAGCGCAGGGTCTGTGTGTGGAAATCCCACATGTCCAGCGTGTAGCTCAGCACGAGCTTCGACCCGAAGGTCATGTCGAAAGAGCTGCGGATGCCGTAAAGCGCGATGGTCAGGGCCGTCATGCGCAAGAACGCGGTGCGCCAGGGATTGGATACGCGGATGCGAAGGGCGCTGCGGGCGATTTTCATGACGGTGGGCCATTGCAGCCCGAGATGGACGCCGAGGCAGGCGATCGCCCAATAGGCGGCCAGCATATGAATCTGGCGCACGGCGTAGCCGGGATCAAAACCGGCAAATCCCAGCAGGGAGCGCGAGAGACCGACGCTGCTGACCAGAAGGATCAGGATTACCCCCAGGAATGTCAGATTGACCGCCACTGCGATGCTGCGCTTGGCGTCATACCGTCCCTTCAGCAGAGCTCCATACCAGCGGCGATTGAAGATGGCATGGGCGGCGATGAGCGCGAAGAAGGCACTTCCAATGAGTTCATGGGCGAGATTATCCAGCCAGTAATAGGCCAGACCTGCGATCAGCAGGATCGCGGCTCCGAAATCCAGAAAAAGTCGAAGCGGAAGCCTGAGACTCCTCAAGGCTTCACCTCCGACAGATTGAAATTCATCAGATCGCGGTAGGTAAACATGTAATTCTGCTCGGCCCTGGATTGGTGGCAGGACTGGCAGCGCATGGTGTTTTCCTGCGTGTTGATCGAGCCGTCGGGCCAGTACCACTGGAACTGCCAATCGCCGGTGCGTCGGCGGGCGTCATAGTCGTCGCCCCATCCGGGGCCCTTCTCCATGACGAAATAGCGGTAGATCTTGTCGTTGCGATAATCCGCGAGGATGATCTGGGTGCCGTCCGGCATTGGTTGGCCATTCTGGGCCGCTTGAATGGCCTCCCGGCTGGTGAGCATGTGCTCGACGACATCGCCGCGCGTGACGGTCGTGTAATGAACCAGATCGTCGATGTTGCGCGGAAAAGTCACGCGGGTTGGTTCCGCGCGTACCTGCAAGCCTAGTAGCGTCGCCGCACTGAGGCTCAATCCGATCAATCCGAGGTGGCCGAGCTTCAACGGCATGGGTTTCTCGCTGCTCGCGTCATCAGGCGGCACCAATCTGGCCGAGGCGGGGAACAGCTGTTTGCGATAACCAGGCGGACCCATCGGAGGCGCCTTTTCGCGGCATATTCCGTTACGTTATGTATGATCTACCGTGGCTCAGCGTGGCTTATTAGCCTGCTGGATCCGCATGAGCCTATGTTCCATCTTCATCAATCGCGGTGGGGAGTTACCGATGTGGGCGCTCCCGCGCCGGGATCACGAGGCTGTGGCGGCCAGCCGTGAGCGCGCCGCGTCGAGATCATCGTGGACCTGCTTCGGTTCGGTGGCGAGTGGCATGTTCATCTGGTCCCGCACACCATCCAGCGTATCGGCAGGATCGGCGTCGAGGGCGGCGAAGAGCGCGTCGAGCTTGTCCTGGGGCCGGCCGGTCTCAGTAACGAGTTCAAAGGTCTTGCGCAGGGCGGCCGGCGAACTGAGGCTGCTCACCAGCACTTCGGCAATCTGCTGGCGCGCGACGACGCCGTCGGCCGGCGTCCCCGCATGGCGCGTGTCGCCCTGCAACATGACCAGCCGATGCTGGTCCGGAGCGTTGTAGTCGAACCAGCCCGGCCGCACGATGGTGTAGGGCAGACCGCTCGCCCGCACGAGGCGCTCGGACCGGCGCTTCCAGTCATGCGCGCCGGTCGATCGATTGTAGGCGCCCAGCCGGTCGGTGACACCGATGGCGGTCATCAGGGCGATCCGCACCTTCCGGCCGTCCAGCGCCGCGAGGACGTTGCGCACGCCGGCATAGTCCACGGTCTCCGGCTTGCCACCGCCTGATGCGCCGTGGGTGAAAATCACCGCGTCGATGCCCGCGACAGCAGCCGTTAACGTCTCGGGCCGTGTGAGATCGCCGATGGTCCGCTCGACCTCGCGCGGCAGGACGCCAGCACGGGCGGGGTTACGGACGAGGGCGCGCACCGTGTAGCCCGCGTGCAGAGCTTGGGCGACCACGTGCCGACCAATGCTCCCGGTCGCGCCGACGACGAGGAGTGTGCCGGGATGGGGGGCCATGGAATGTCTCCGTCTATCTCTCGCGTTGCCGCGCCCCCTTGCACGCCGAGGCGTCGGGACGAGGCCGCATTGAGCAGGCTTCAGGTTTGGTTGTGCCGCGATCGTGGGATCAGGCGCACGCAGAGCAGGCTGCCGAGGCCGGCAAGGGCGATCACCCAACCCATGGGCCAAGGGGTTCCGTCGGCGCAGGCGCCGACCAGGGCTGACCCCAGGATGCCGCTGCCATATTGCAGCGCACCAACCAGCGCCGACACGGCGCCGGCCCGTTCGGGAAAGCCTGAGAGGGCGCCGGCGATCGAGTTGGCGACAATGAATCCGGTCGCCGACGCGAAGAGGAAGAGCGGAACGACGAGGCCCCAAAGCCCGCCCCAGCCGGTCCACGCGGCGACCGCCAGCACCAGACCTGCGCCCGCCGCTCCCCCCGCGCCGTAACGCAGCAGCGTGTCGCTGCCCCAGCGCGGCACCAGCCTCGCATTGATCATGTTGGCCAGCATGATGCCGACGATGCCGACCGCAAAGAGCAGACCATAAAGCTGCGCCGGAACATGGTGATAGGCGATGTAGGCGAAGGGCGTGCCGGCGATGTAGGCGAACATGCCGCCATAGAAAAATCCGCCAGCGCCGGCATAGCCGAGGATCGTTCGTCGCCCCAGCAGTTCGCCATACTGACGCAGGGACTGGCCTAGCGGCTCTCGGTTGCGCCGGTCTGCCGGGAGCGTCTCCGGAAACGCGGCCAAGGCGGCCAGCGTGGCGAGGCCCACACCGACCAGCGTCCAGAAAATGGCGTGCCAGCCCGCAAGAGCGAGGATCTGTCCTCCCACCAGCGGCCCGATCAGTGGCGCGATGGCCATGACCGTCATGAGGCTCGACATCATCTGCGCCGCACGAGGGCCTTCGTAGAGATCGCGCACCATGGCGCGTGAGAGAACGACGCCGGCGCTGGCGCCAATGGCCTGAACCATGCGCCAGGCGATCATTGTTCCGGCGTCGTAGGACAGGGCGCAGCCGGCCGAGCCGATGATAAACAGCACCAGACCCACCGCCACCGGCCGGCGGCGCCCATAGCGATCACTGACCGGACCCCAGAACAGCTGGCCCAGGGCAAAGCCGATCAGATAGCCCGACACGGTGAATTCGATAGTCCCGGCGCTGGCGCCAAGGGCCCGTCCCATCTCCGGCATGGCCGGAAGATAAAGGTCGGTCGAGATCGACGCGAAGCCCATCAGCGCGCTCAATAGTGCGAGCACGCGCCAGCCATGCTCGGCTGCCTCGGTTGCAGGAGACAGCGCGCTCGTGCGGCTGGCCGCCGGCCCAGGGGGCGTGCCGGGATGACGGGCCATCACGCGACGTGCTCCGGCACCCGGCGCAGCGCCGGCCTCGTCATTCACTGTGGTCATGGCTTCAGCGGCCGACGGTGGCCAGCAGATGCGCGGGATAACGTTCGCCCTCGACCTGGATCTCCGCCGCGGCGCGCTCGATCCGCGCCAAATCGTCGGGCGTGAGGACGATGTCGGCCGCACCGAGGTTTTCCTTCAGACGCTCCAGCTTCTTGGTGCCTGGGATCGGCACGATCCACGGCTTCTGGGCCAGCAGCCAGGCCAGCGCGATCTGGGCGGGGCTTGCCCCCTTCTCCGCGCCGACCTGTTTCAGCAGATCGACCAGCGCCGTGTTCTTCTCCATGGCTTCGGGCGTAAAGCGCGGGAGCAACTTGCGGAAATCCGTATCGGCGAGCTGCGTCTGCCCGCTCATGGCGCCGGTCAGGAAGCCCTTGCCCAGCGGGCTGTAGGGAACGAAGCCGATGCCGAGTTCCTCGCAGGCTTCAAGGATTCCGTTGGTTTCCGGGCCCCGGGTCCAGAGCGAATACTCGTTCTGCAGCGCCGCGACAGGCTGCACCGCATGCGCGCGACGCACGGTCTGGGCGCCGGGCTCGGAGAGGCCGAAATGCTTCACCTTGCCCTCGGCGATCAGCTCCTTGACCGTTCCGGCAACGTCCTCGATCGGCACATTCGGATCGACGCGATGCTGGTAGAACAGATCGATCTGCTCAATGCCCAGGCGCTTGAGCGAGCCTTCGGCGACCGCGCGGATCTGTTCGGGCCGGCTGTTGGTGCCGGCCATCTGGCCGTCGACGATGTTGAAGCCGAACTTGGTGGCGATCACCACCTCGTTGCGGACGGCGCGGAGTGCCTCGCCGACGATCTCCTCATTGGTCCACGGGCCATAGATCTCGGCGGTGTCGAAGAAGGTCACGCCAAGCGCCACGGCATCGCGGATGAGCCGGATGCTGTCCGCATTGCCCAGCTTGTCGCCGTAGCTGAAGTTCAGACCCATGCAGCCGAACCCGATGGCCGAAACCTCCAGTCCGCTGTTTCCAAGTATGCGCTTTTTCATGGCTCTTTCCTGCTGCTTGAGGGCCGTTGGCCTCGCTTGCAAGGAAGCTAATCCTTGGTGCCGGATTCAATTAGACCGCATGAACTGCATGCATCCATACTTCCAGTTCATATATGAGGCGGCATCTACCGGTTCAGCCCGTGGAGAGCGCCGGAACCGTGCTATCCAGAGCATTGGGCCCGCCTGACCATGCAGGCGAGCCCAATGAGCCGAGCGATTTTCAGGGGTAGGGAGCCTCTGCTACCCACGCATCGCGTGGGGCGCTGTGGAGACGCCATAAGCAGTCCGCGACGCCAGCGGGCAGATCCGACGCTGGATCAATGGGACCGGCGACATTGGCGATCGCGATATGAACGCCTTTGGCCTTGAATGTCTCAAACAACCCGAGAACAAGGGTTCTGAGGCCCGACTTTCCGACACTCAGGGAAATGTAGTCGGGCCTCGGCTTCTGGCCGAACTGGCCGCCGGTTATGAGGATCGTCCCTCGACTCCGGGCAAACATGCTGGGCGATACTGCCTGGATGGCCACCATGGCGCCCGCGATGTTGACGGAAAGATCCGCCACGAAACTGTCGGCTGGCTGGTCGGCAATACCCGCCCGGCGCAGCGACGCGGCATTGTAGTGAAGGACATCGATCGCGCCGTGATGGTCGAGGACGCCTGCGACCAGAGAACTGACGCTTTGAGCGTCCGCGACGTCGACAGGCCGACTTTCACAGGCGTGGCCGCCTTTACGTATGGCCTCCGCGTAAATAGCCAGCCGAGATGGCGTGCGTGACGCAAGCACCGTGTCGAACCCCTCTTCGGCGAACCGCTCGGCCGTCGCGAGGCCAATTCCTGGCCCCGTTCCGATGCTTAAAAAGACCGCCATCGTGTGGTCCTTTTCACCGTTGCTGCTTGGCAAGCCAGAGGGTCGACGTGGCGCCTGCGTCATACGCCGCCTGCTTCATCAGGGCCTGGGAGAGGCCGCATCGAGCTGGGCGAATTCCTCGTCGGTGAGTGTCACGTTCACGCCGGCGACGTTCTCTTCCAGATGCTTGACCTTGCTGGTGCCGGGGATGGGCAGCATCACCGGGCTGCGCTTGAGCATCCAGGCCAGCGCGATCTGACTTGGGGTGGCCCCCTTCGCCTTGGCGAGCGTGTCCACGACGCCACCCGGCTGAGCCAATCCGCCCGATGCCAGCGGAAACCACGGGATGAAGCCGATCCCGTTTGCCTCGCAATAGTCCAGCACGTCCTCATCCGCCCGGGTGACGAGGTTGTACATGTTCTGCACGGTCGCGACGGGGAAGTAGCGGCGGGCGATCTCGATCTGCTCGACCGTAACCTGGCTGAGGCCCGCATAGCGGATGAAGCCTTGGTCGATCATCTCCTTGACGAAGCCGAACTGCTCCTCGAGCGGCAGGGTGGGGTCGATGCGGTGCAGCTGCCAAAGATCGATCTGCTCCACCTTCAGGCGGCGGATGCTCTGGCGCACGGCCTGGCCGAGATAATCCGGCCGGTTGCAGATCGGCCATTGACCTTCAGTGATGCCGGGGCGCAGCAGGCCGCCCTTGGTCGCCACCAGCAGACCGTCATAGGGATGAAGTGCCTCGGCGATCAATTCCTCACTGACATTGGGGCCGTAGCAATCAGCGGTGTCGATGAAGTTGATGCCAAGTTCCGGGAGGCGCCTGAGAACGCGGAGGGCTTCGTCGCGATCTTCCGGATCGCCATAAAAGCCGGGCCCGGTGATGCGCATGGCGCCATAGCCGAGACGATTGATGGTGATGTCTCCGCCAATCTTGAACTGGCCGGACGCGGCGGCATTGATGTCGGACATGGTGCAACTCTCTTCGACGGGGAGGGGGTGCCGACATGACCGCTAACAGCGAGCGGATGGTCGGCTTGATCACACCCTACGAGCAGCGTCATAAAATGTCAATTGGTGACATTTGTCGTAAATAAGCTTTTTGCGCTTTGTGCCGTGCTCTTCGCGCGTCCGTGACGATGCGCAACGGTGCGGGGGACCTCACCATTGCGCATCGCTGCCCGGTCGAAGCACGGCTCAGGCCGGCAATTTCATCTGCTTGCGCAGGCTTTTGTCGAACGCGCGGGCGGGAACCAGGCGCCGCAGGAGATGGAGCTGCCTGGCGGTCTTGCCGGCGGGGTTGCGCAGTTTCGGGGTTGCGGCGGTCGCGCCAGCGACAACGGTGGCGGCCACGGTCTCGGGAGCGTCGCCGGCTTCGATCGAGCTGGTCCAGACACGCGCCATTGCTTCGCGCGCGGCCTCATAGACGCTCGACGGCCGATCGGGTTTCGGTGCGTTCTGGTCGATCAATGTCCGGGTGAAGGCCGGCTCGACCAGGAGCACGCGTATGCCGAGACCCCGCACCTCATGGTCGAGGGATTCAGAATAGCCCTCCAGCGCGTGCTTGGTCGCGGCATAAAGCGCGGCATAGGGGCTGGGAAGGAAGCCCACCACCGAGCTGATGTTGATGATCCGGCCGCTCCGCTGCTGGCGCATGATCGGCAGAACCGCATTGGTGAGCCGGACAACCCCGAAGAAGTTCAGCTCGAACAGCTCCTTGGCCTGCTCGACAGAGGTTTCCTCGGCCGCTGCGATCAACGCACCGCCCGCATTGTTGACGAGCAGGTCGAGCCGCCCGGCCAGATGCGTCACCTCACTCACCACGGCCGCTACCGAGGCGTCGCTGGTTACGTCGCAGGTCAGCATGGTGATGTCGTTGCCGGCCGTTGCGCCCGTCTTGCGGCTGGTGCCGAACACCCGGTAGCCGGCGGCGCGGAGCGCTTTCGCGGTTGCCTGGCCGATGCCGGAGGAAGCCCCCGTGACAAGGGCAACAGGCTTGTTTGATGTGCTCATGAGGGTGCTTCCTCTTCCCCGACGCAACGGTCGGGGCAATGTGAGTGATGAGAACAGGTGCGCGCCGTAAAAGCGGATCTTCGCCCCTCAGCTTCGGCGTGTGTTGCGAATGAAGGCGGCGATCTGGACCGCTGCCATTTCCGGATGCTGATGGTGCGGCCCGTGGCCTGCGCGGGGATAGGTCGTGAGCTGGAGGGTCGGCAGATGGCCGTTCAGCGCATACCAATTCTCGACCGGCATCACGATGTCGTGGTCCCCGCCCACATGCAGGATCGGGACATTGGTCGACTTCAGCAGCTGAAGAATTTCCTCGGACGGAAACAGCGGATTGCGCGGCTCCTGCCCGATCTGGGCGATGGCCCACTCGGCCGGAACGTCCGGGCTGCGGTCTTCCGTGCGGGCGGTGATCCGCTCGAAGGAGCGCCTTGACGCCTCGCGGCTTGCGGCATCGGCTGGCTCGAAGAACACCGTTGTGAACTGGTCGAGGCTGATGCCGGGAGCGGCGGCCGTGTCGTAGAAGAGCTGCTCGCCCGACTTCGCAAGCGTGCCGGGGGGCGTGGTGCCCAGCAGGACAACATGACTGGCTATGTCGCCGGTCATTGCCAGCAGGATCTGCGCGGCGATGCCGCCGATCGACCATCCGCCGATGGCGGGAGCCTTGATCCCCAGGGCGGTGATCAGATCGAGGCCGTCCTTCGCGAGCGACAACGGGTTGTAGGTGGCCTCACCGGTGGACTGACCCAGACCGGAATAGTCAAAGGTGATGACCTGGAGACCCTGACTGGCCAAGGCGTCGATGAACGCCGGGTCCCACAGATCGAGAACGCCGCGAAAACGGTTGCACAGCACCAGCGGCTTGCCCGTGCCGACGACGCGGTAGGCAAGACGCCGGCCGTTGCTTTCCACGAACTGGGTGCGGGCGGCGGCAGAGGTGGCGGCGCCGTGAAGGTGATGGTTGGATTGGTCGGTCATTTCTGGTGTCCTGTCCTGGGATCGCGGGAAGCGGTGATCGTGGCGCCCGGTTCCCATGCGGGAATGTCTGGATGTGAGAGACGTGTAGGCTCAGGCCGAGGCGGGAGCGCGGTAGCGCTCAGCCGGCGCGCCGCCGAGCCCGGACGGGAAGATCGCGCGGGCGTTTTCGAGCGCGTCCCACAGGCCCGCATCCGCCAAGGGGGGAATGGTCACCGGCTCGCGGCGGTCAAAGCCGACGAGGGCGGCGGTGACGAGGTCATCGACCTCCATGACGTTCGGGATCTGGTCGATATCGGCACCGGCCTTGGCCCAGATATCCGTGCGGGTCGCCGCTGGCAGCACGGCCTGCACATAGACGCCCTTCGGTCCGAACTCCGCGGCGAGCCCCTGCGAGAGTGTGAGGATGTAGGCCTTTGTCGCCGCGTAGATGCCGGGGAAATAGGCCGGCATGAGCGAGACCACCGAGCCGATGTTGATGATCGCGCCGGTCCCGCGCGCCACCATCGCACCGACCGCCGCCGAGGCGAGGCGGGTCGGGGCGGTGACGTTGAGGCTAAGCACCTGCTCCATCTTGTCCGGATCGGCGTCCGAGAATGATCCCAGCAGCGCTGCGCCGGCATTGTTCACGAGAAGATCCACGGGTGTCCCGACGCGCAGGCGCTGCTCCACCCGGCTGAGATCGGCGGACACGGTGAGGTCGGCGGTGATGATCTCGACGGCCACAGCGTGCGCCGCGCGCAGCTCAGACGCGAGGGCTTCCAGCTTTTCCGTGCTGCGGGCCACGAGGACGAGGTCATGACCGCGGGCGGCCAGGTGGCGCGCATAAACGGCGCCGATACCGCCGGAGGCGCCGGTGATGAGGGCGGTGGACATGGGTGCTTCTCTCACAGGTGGGAGGGTGACTGAATGTAGATGATGATGATCATCTATTTGAAAAGATGACGCCTGTCATCTATATTTTTCGCTGACGGGAGATCGGAAGAATGGCGCGCAGTCAGAAGCAGAAGGCAGAGAGCCGGCAGGCGATTATGCGGTCCGCCGCGAAGCTGTTTCGGGAGAAGGGTTTTGAGGGTGTCACGGTCGCCGAGGTGATGGACGGCGCCGGTCTCACCCATGGCGGCTTTCCGAGGCACTTCTCCAGCAAGGAGGAACTCATTTCCGCGACTCTGGGCGAGCTGTTTGCCGCGGATGCGCGGGCTCCCTCACTGCCATCGGACGATTTGCGCGCCTTCGTCCGCGCCTATTTGCGGCCCGAGCATCGCCGCGCGCCCGGCAGCGGCTGCGTCTTTGCGGCTCTCGGTCCTGAAATGGCGCGGGCGCCGGGAACCACCCGTGAGGTTCTCACCGAGGCCATCGAGCGCCAGATCGACACATTTACGAGCATTGCCGGTGACGCGGATGCGGAGAAGCGGCGCGTGACCGCGATCGGCACCTGGGCCACGATGATCGGTGCGATGGTGCTGGCGCGGATCGTCAATTCAGAGGCGCTTTCTGACGAAATCCTGGCGTCGGCGCGCGACTTTCTCGAGATCGACGGCTGACGCCTGCATCTTCCAAGGGCCATCCTAAGGGCCATCCTAAGGGCAAGCCGATCGCCTCATGTTCAAAGGCCGGGGCCTTCTGCATGGCGGCAAGGGCTGTAGACAGCGATCCCCTTGCGGGTATATACGCGCTTTATGGTCTCGCCCTGCTATTGTGCCGCGCTGCGAAAGGCGGCCCGACGCCTCAGTGCCTCCTATGACGAGGCGCTGGAGCCGCTGGGCATCAATATCGCCCAGTTCGCTTTGCTGCGGACCGTGGCGCGCAACGAGCGCATC
This sequence comes from Ancylobacter sp. WKF20, assembly GCF_029760895.1. NCBI lineage: Bacteria > Pseudomonadati > Pseudomonadota > Alphaproteobacteria > Hyphomicrobiales > Xanthobacteraceae > Ancylobacter > Ancylobacter sp. WKF20. The sequence continues at coordinate 2,272,273 of NZ_CP121679.1, read as the reverse complement.
AGCCTGAGCGAGCTGGGGCGCGCCGCCGGGCTCGACCGTTCGACCATTGGCCGCAATGTGCGGGTTCTCGAGCGCCGGCATCTGATGCGGACCAGTCGGGGCGATGACGACAAGCGCGAGGCCGTCATCGCGTTGACGGGCGAGGGGCATGACCTGCTGGCGGCGGCCATTCCCGCATGGGAGCAATGCCAGCAGGCGGTCGAAGGCAGGTTCGGCGAAGAGGGGATAGCCTTGTTGCGCGTGATGTTGAACGCGATCGAAAGCGGCGGATCGCTGCCCGACATCCGGAAGACGGCCTGAGCGAACCAGGGGGCAGGGCGTATCACTTTTCTTCTCTGATGCGGGCATATGCCCGTGATTAAGGTCACCGATGGTCAAATCTGAAACGCCACCTGCTCCGGTTTCACCGCTCGCTGTCGCCCTCGGTCGGCGGGGCATCCATTATGGCTGGGTGGTGGCGGGTGTCACTTTCCTGACCATGCTGGTCACAGCCGGCGCCGTCGGCGCGCCGGGCGTGCTGATGGGGCCGCTGTCCGCCGAGTTCGGCTGGGACACGGCTGACATCTCCTCCGGCTTTGCCCTGAGGCTGGTGCTGTTCGGGCTGATGGGGCCGTTCGCGGCTGCGTTCATGAACCGGTTCGGCTTGCGCCGCGTGGCGACTGTGGCCTTGAGCCTGATTGCCGCCGGTGTGCTCGGCTCCTTCTATATGAGTAAGCTCTGGCACCTGTTCCTGCTGTGGGGCCTCGTTGTCGGCTTCGGCACGGGTCTTACCGCGCTGGTGCTGGGCGCCACGGTGGCGACACGCTGGTTCACGCAGCGCCGAGGGCTCGTCATCGGGCTGCTGACCGCCAGTACGGCGACCGGTCAGCTCGTCTTCCTGCCGTTGCTGGCCTATCTCAGCGAAAGTCTCGGCTGGCGCAGCGCCCTCAGCCTCGTGTTGGGCATGATCTTGGTGGCGGCGGTGGCGGTGCTCGCGCTGATGCGCGACCGGCCGTCCGATGTGGGACTGCTGCCCTACGGCGCGACCGAGGCGCCGGCGGTGCCACCCAAGCCGATGACGCTGACCACCATGCTGGCATCGCCCCTGCTGGCGCTCCGCGATGCCTCGCGCTCCGCCACATTCTGGGTGCTGTTCGGCACCTTCTTTATCTGCGGCGCCTCCACCAACGGGTTGGTACAGACCCATTTCGTATCGCTGTGCGGGGATTACGGGCTGGCAGCGGTCACGGCCGCAGGAATGCTGGCCATGATCGGGGTGTTCGATTTCATCGGGACAGTGGGCTCGGGCTGGCTCTCGGACCGCTTCGACAGCCGCTGGCTGCTGTTCTGGTATTACGGCCTGCGCGGCCTCTCGCTCATTTATCTGACGTATAGCGACTTCAGCTTCTACGGCCTGTCCATCTTCGCCGTCTTCTACGGCCTCGACTGGGTCGCCACCGTGCCTCCCACGGTGAAGCTCGCCGCCGAGCGGTTCGGCGACCGCGCGAATCTCGTGTTCGGCTGGATTTTCGCCGGTCATCAGCTCGGGGCCGCCGCCGCCGCTTACGGGGCTGGCTTCAGCCGCACGTTCTACCAGACCTATCTTCCCGCTTTCTTCATCGCCGGCCTGCTGTGCCTGGCCGCGTCACTCGCCATCGTGGCGGTGCGCGAGCGCAGGCTGGCGCCTGCACCGTTCTGATACCGCTGATGATGACCCATGGAGAGACCCATGCGCAGCTCTGAAATCGTTCTCTCGTCTCCGGTTCGTACGGCGATCGGCGGCTATAATGGCACGTTGAAGGGAACACCCGCGACCGAACTCGGCGCCGTGGCGGTGCGGGAGACGCTGCGGCGGTCCGGCCTCGATCCAGCCCTGTTGGGCGGCGTGTTCATGGGCAATGTGGTGCAGGCGGGAAATCGCATGAACCCGGCGCGTCAAGCGGCCATCGGCGGCGGCGTGCCGGTGAGCGTGCCGGCGTTGACCGTGAACCGTGTGTGTGGCTCCGGCGCCCAGGCCATCGTTTCCGCCGCGCAGGACATTGCCGATGGCAGTAGCGACGTCGCCATTGCCGGCGGCATGGAGAATATGGACCGCGCGCCCTACCTGCTCGAAGGCGGGCGCTGGGGTTATCGTATGGGCCCCGCACCGGTGCTCGACAGCATGCTCACCGATGGGCTGAACGACGCCTTCTCGGGCGAGCACTCCGGCTGGCACACGGAAGATCTCGTCAGCAAGATGCAGATCACCCGAGCCGAGCAGGATGCTTTTGCCGCTCGCTCTCAGCAGCGCTTCGCTACCGCCCAGAAAGATGGGCGTTTCGCGCCCGAGATCGTGGCCGTCGAGGTGAAGGGCCGCAAGGCGGCGGAGACATTCGCCGTGGACGAGGCGCCGCGGCCGGACACCACGGTGGATACGCTCGCGAGACTGCGCCCCGCCTTCCGGCCGGAGGGCAGCATCACCGCCGGCAATGCGCCGGGGCTCAACAGCGCCGCCGCCGCCATGATTGTGGCGGAGCGCGGCTTTGCCGAACGACAGGGGCTGGAGCCCATGGGCAGGATCGCCGGCTATGGCGTGGCCGCCGTCGAGCCGGGCATGTTCGGCCTCGGCCCCGTGCCGGCTGTGCATAAGGCGCTGGCGCGAGCCGGCTGGGCGCTGGGCGATGTCGAGCGGATCGAGATCAACGAGGCCTTCGCGGCTGTGCCCATCGCCGTGGCGCGTCAACTCGGCCTGCCCGAGGACATCGTGAACGTCGACGGTGGCGCCATCGCGCACGGCCATCCGATCGGCGCGACCGGGGCGATCCTCGTGACACGTCTGCTGTATGCCATGCGCCGCGATGGCCTCACCCGCGGTGTCGTCACCCTGTGCATTGGCGGCGGCCAGGGTATCGCTCTGGCTCTGGAGGCTCTGTGAGCCGCGGCTCGGTGAATTGTGCCACGGCTAGCCGGTAACGGCGTTAGCCTCTTCCCGGTGAGAATGACCGTTCAGCATCGGTCACTCCCGAATATGAGCGCGGCGGTTATCAATCGCCGAAGCGTATGAGCGCACTAGCCTCGTCAAACAGCTCAAGCAGCGGGCGGTTTCCGTTGTCCTCGACCCAGCGGCCGATCACAATTCTCAGCACGGAAAAGACCACCGCCGGGTAAAGCACGGCGTGCCAATCGCCGGCACCGGACGAACCGCTTCGCTCCTTCAGCAACTGCGTCACCTGCTCCGCGAGCTGGGAGGACATTTCCAGCTTGCGCGCACGGATCGCCGACGAAGAGGCAATCGTGCGCTCGATCGTCAGATAAAAGCTGGCCTGGGTTTGGTAGTGCGCCAACATTGCGCGCGCACTCGCGAGCAGAGAGACATGCGCGGCTTCGCTGGTCGGCCGATCCGCGAGGCTAGAGATGAAGACGGACATTCCCTCTTCGACCCAGCTTACGACGATATCTTCCTTGGTGGAAAAATAGCGCAGGAGTGTCCGAGGCGAGACATCAACCGCATCGGCGATCTGGTTAATCGTGGTCTCTGCAAAACCCTGCTTGTCGAAAAGCTCAAGCGCGACCGCCAGTAGATCGGCGCGGGTCCTATCTTTCTTGCGCTCTCGAAGACCCACAGCGACCCCTTTTTGCGGAACAGATTTCAATTATGTCATAAAAGTCAGTTAGTGACAAATGTCTGTTGGCTGCACAGAGCCGGGGCTGACCCGAACCCGCCGGAGTTTGGCGTTTCCGGCCCTTGTGAGCCTCTTTACGCGCTGCCCATCGCGCGCTCCAGCGCTACGCAAGCTTGTCGTCGTATTCAATGCCGCTTCACCATTGGATTACCTTGGGGTAGCCTCATCGTTCCTGGCAGGCTTGCGAGAACTGGGACGGGTCCAGGATCGAGGCGGGAGAGTGGCCGTTGACGACGCTGACGCTCAATCTGACTGCGACCCTCCAGTCCACGCTCACTGCCGGCGGCGCGAGCAACGGCGTGTCCGCCTATGCGGTCTATTTCGACACGAGTGGCGCGGCGAACTTCACGACACTGGTCGATAACGGCGGCCTCCAGGGCACGGGCACCTACATCATCAACCTGCCGACCATGCCGGCGGGCAAGATCTATTTTCTGATCCAGAGCCAGGACAGCTCCGAGCCCTACGACCTGACCTCACTGATCCAGGACCAGGCCGATATCAACTGGGCCAACGCAGCCACCTGGGGCGTGCGCTATGACAGCTTCGAATTCTCGCTGGAAGGTCAGACGGGCGACGCCGGCAACCTGACATCGGTGGAGAGCTTCGGCCTGCCGATGGAGGTGGAGGTCGAGTATCAGGACGGGTCGAATGTGGTGCGGGCCACCGACACGCGCGGCTACAACGTCTCGGGCAGCACCTTCTTCACCGATCTCTCCGGCACCGCCACCGGCGTCATCTACACCTACACGGACGGCGCGCTCGCCGGCGACAACCGGATGGCCATCGGGCCGGCCACGGCTGTCGTGCCCGGTTCCGGCTCGACGTCGTTTCAGGCGAGCGACTGGGACACCTATATCGACAGCCTGCAGACGCAGTCGGGGACCACCGGCGTCTTCATCTCCGGCTTCTTCAACGGCGCCGTCGACGCCAACAACGTCTATCACAACGCCGGCTATTACAGCTACGAGCTGACCTGGGATCCGACGCATCAGAACGCGGACAGCACCGTCGGCACCTTCTGGCTTTCACCGACGGACAGCCAGATTTCCGGCTACAGCACGATTGCCGGCTTCAGCCAGATCCAGGGCTACATCCAGATCACGCCGGACCAGCTCGCCAACAGCATCTATTCGACGCTGGGCTCGGCCTACATTTATTCCGACCCGACCTCGTCCACGCCCTACAATATCGCGCTCTCGCCCGGCGCGATGAACACCGGCGCCAACAACCAGTGGGGCGAGGTTCTCACCCAGCTGCTCACCGGGTTCTCCGCTGGCTATATCGGCATGAGCGGCACGTCGCTGAATTCCGGCGTGACGCAGGCGATCAATCTCAGCAACAATTCCAACTGGGATCCGACCTACGCCTTCGGCCGCAATCTCGCGGGCGGCGATGTGCCCGACCATGTCGACCCCTACTCGAACCTTTTCTTCCTCAACACCAATTCCTACGGGTCGAACTATTCCGACAATCTGATGTCGGCCTACAGCAATGGCGGGCCGCTCATCAGCCTGTACAGCCCCTACAGCCAGACCGACGTCTCCAATATCAACCTGACCATCTTCGACGACAGCGAGACGCCCACGGGCTATGTCACGCCCACCATCGACAATTACATCAACGCGACGTTCGATCCGGCGGTGGCCACCGCCTCCGGCATCAGCATCGGGCTGAATTTCTTCAACCAGATGGTGATGCTCGACGACACGGTCGCGAGCATCACGCTGCGGTTCCAGACCGCCGATGGCTGGCAGGAACTCGAACTTTCCGCCGCGGCGAATACGAGCACCGGCAATCCCGGCAGCCTGTGGGACGACTGGACCATCGTCCAGAACGGCGACGGCACCTTCTCCGTCAGCGCCGGCGGGAACGCGCAGACCACCGGCGCGCTGGTGATTACCAATCCTCCCGCCCCCGCCAATGGCGTCGCCTGGTATCAGCTCGTCGTCCACGATGTGGACGATCCCGGCGGCACGGCGGCGAACGCCAAGACCTTCAACCTCTACGCCACGACCTCCGGCTCGCTGTTCGTGAACCCTGCCTATTCCGGGCAGGCCGGCTCGCTGGCGGTGGATGGGCTGGCGATCGTCGCGCCGCAGGCGAGCAGCGCTTCCACCATCCTCACCTTCTCGGTGGACTTCCTTTACGCGGCGACCTCGACCATCGATGCCTCGCTGCTGACCACCAATCTTCCCGATGCGCTCTCGATTTTCCACAGCCTCTACGGCAACAGCACGCTGCCGACCGCTGCGGTGGTCGGCGATATGTCCAGCGGCAGTTTCGTCGCTGGAACCGGGCAGACCACGACCACCGCGCCGGTTGCCACGTTGCAGTCGGGCGAACTCGCCTTTGGCTGGACGGGCTACAACCCGCTGGCCTGGACGACCAATGGCAGTGGCGACACCATCGGGTCGTCCTGGATCAGCCAGTACAGCAACAAGATCGGCGCCGGAAACCTCGCCCGGCTGACCTTTGCCGGCACCTCCCTGATGCCAGTGGCGGCCATTGGCGACATTGACGGGCAGTGGCTCTCCGGCACGCATAATTTCGGCAACGGCACTTATACGGCTACCTTTATCGAGTACCTCTCCAGCGACACCACTTTCGCCAACCCGCTGACTCCCACATCCAGCACGCTGAACTTCACGGTCAACGTCGCGGAGGTCGACCTGCTTGCCGCCACCAGCGGGGTAGGGCTTGCGCTTGATGGGGGTGGCGCGGGCGTCGCCGGCAACTGGATTTATCTTCAGACGCTGTCCATCGGAAGCGGCGGTCTTCCCCCGGATGCCACACTCATCCTTTACGCCACCGATGCGAGCGGCAATCTCGTTGCCCGCGATGGCACCATTGGGCCCGGCGTCACCTTGGCGGACGCCGCGCTCGGGAACATCGGCAACATCCTGAGCGATTCCGATGCGCAGCTCCTTTCCGGGTCGCAGATGGTGTATCTCGGGCTCGGCCAAGAATTGCGCTTTGCGGTGAAGGCGGGCAGCGGCGCCATCGATATGGCGCCCAACGTCACGATCAACGTTCAGGCCGACGGTAGCGCCGAGATCGACGTCGGGAGTTTCCGGCTCTCGGCTGTGACCGACAACACGCTCGACGCGGCCGCCGAGCTCGCCTCGGCCCAGCACCGCTATGACGAGGCGCTGGTCTATCTCACCCATGGCGCCATGATCGAGGTGGAACTGACCGGCAGTTCCGCCAACACCAACACGCTGGGCTTCGTGCGTTTCGACATGGACGCGCAGGGTAATCTGAGTGTCGACGGCGTCGCCTATGGCAATAACGACGCCTTTCGCGCCGCGGTGGTCGACAATCTCGATCCCGGCTTCCTGGTGGCACGCGGCGGGCAGACGTCGATCGACCGGACGTGGACCGTCCAGGGCAGTGATGGTTACTACGCGCCGGTTCTGCTGACGCAGAATGGCGATATCTTCGTGCCGGGCACCGGCAATTCCGGCGGCCACGAATACATCCGCATATTCGGCGAGAACATGTTCGGCTTTGAGGATCTCACCGCCGCGCAGAATTCGGATTTCGACTACAACGACATGGCGATGAGGCTGACGCCCATGCAGTCGATCTTCTGAATGCGTCAGCTGAGGCAGGCGCCTCGCGTAGAGAGTTCTCGCGGATGTCCGGTCGGCCTGTGAGGCGAGCGGAAAGCGAGATTGAGGGGGCGTTACGTGTTCGCGCATCGGGGCCAGTCGGGGCCGACGGAAAAGACCGGGACCGCGCTGACCGCCGCCCTGCGCTCCGCCCGCCGTGGCTTTACGGCCGTCATCGTCTTCAGCTTCTTCATCAATGTGCTCGGCCTCGCCGGCCCGATCTACATGATGCAGATCTATGACCGCGTGCTGAGCAGCCGCAACCTGTCGACGCTGGCCGTGCTCACGCTGCTGATCGCCTTTCTCTATGCGGTCAGCGCCATCCTCGAATGGCTGCGCGCGTCGCTTCTGGTCCGGGCGGGCCTTGGCTTCGACCGCGAGGTCGCCGGTCCTGTGTTCAACGCGGTGCATCGCGCCTGCCTGCGCCGGCCGTCCTCCGCCCATACGCAGGCGCTGCGCGACGTCGATACCGTCCGTGACTATCTGTCGAGCGGACTGATCGTCCTGTGTGACCTGCCCTGGGTGCCGATCTACATCCTCGTCGCCACTGCGCTCAGCCCCTGGTACGGCGCCATCGCCGTGGTGAGTTGCCTGCTGTCCGGCGCCCTCGCTTTCGTCAATGACCGCTGGACGCGCGGTCTGTTCGATGAGGCCACCCGCGCCGGCATGTCCGCCGCCAATCAGGCGATCACCACCTTCCGCAATGCCGAGGTGCTGCGGCCCATGGGCATGCTGGGCAATCTGCGGGCGCAATGGGGAGAGCGCCGCGACACCGCACTGGCCTCGCAGGCCGAGGCGATGGACCGGCGCGGCCTGCTGCTGGCGGCCTCGCATTACAACCGCCTGCTCACCCAGAGCCTGATCCTCGGCCTCGGCGCCTATCTCGCCATTCAGCGGGAGATTTCGCCGGGTGTGATCATCGCCGGCTCGATCATCGTCGGCCGCTGCACCCAGCCGATCGAGATGGCGATCGGCAACTGGAAGGCCCTGCTGGGGGCACACTCGGCCTTTCGCCGGGTGCAGGACATGCTGCGCGCCGTGCCGGAGGAAGCGCCCGCCATCCGCCTGCCGGACCCCAAGGGCGCCCTGCAGATGGAGAACGTTTTCGCCCATGCGCCTGGCACCGACGTTCCGGTGCTGCGCGGCATCAGCTTCTCGCTGCCGGCGGGAAAGGTACTCGGCATCATCGGCCCCAGCGCGGCGGGAAAGTCGTCGCTGGCCCGCCTCATCGTCGGCGCCTGGCAACCGACGGCGGGAACGGTGAGGCTGGACGGATCGGATCTGCGGCACTGGGATCCCGACCAGCTCGGCCCACGCCTCGGCTATCTGCCGCAGGATGTCGAGCTGTTTCACGGCACCGTCGCCGACAATATCGGCCGATTCAGCGCGCGCGATGACGCGAAGGTGGTGCAGGCGGCGCAGATCGCCGGCACCCATGAAATCATCCAGCGGCTGCCGCGCGGCTATGCCACGGATATTGGCGAAGCGGGCGCGTCGCTCTCCGGCGGCCAGCGCCAGCGCATCGCTCTCGCCCGCGCGCTCTACGATCTGCCGGCCTTGGTGGTGCTCGACGAGCCCAATTCCAGCCTCGACGCGGCCGGCGAGCAGGCGCTGATCCGCGCCGTGCAGGAGCTTGCTCGCACTGGACGCACCGTCGTGCTGATTACGCATGTGGCGAGCATGCTCAGCCTTTGCGATGTGGTTCTGGTCCTCAATGAAGGGGTGATGAGCGGCTTCGGTCCGCGCGACGAAGTGCTCGCCAAGCTGCGCGCGCCACGCCTCGTCGCGGCACCAGCTACGGCTCCGTCGACCGGCCGGTCGGCGGGCAACGCCGCAGCCGGAGAGGGGTGAGGTCGGACATGGCGTTCACGCTCGATCAGGATCCCCCGCGCGCGTCAGGGACCACGGCACCGTCCGCGACCACGGCTCTGACCGACGCGCCGGCCAAGCCGCCGCGGATCAGCAGCGATATCCGTCCCATCGCCCTCATCGGCTATGCGGTGATCCTGCTGACCTTCGGGCTGGGCGGCCTCTGGGCGGTGATGGCGGAGATCGACAGCGCGGTCATGGCGACGGGAGTAGTCTCGGTCGAGAGCCGGCGGCAGGTCGTTCAGCATCTGGAAGGCGGGATCATCGCCGACATCGCGGTGAAGGATGGTGACAGCGTCGAAGCCGGTGATCTGCTGTTCCGCCTCGATCCGACGACCTCGCGGTCGGCCTATGTCGTCCAGCGCACGCAGCTCGATACGCTGCTGGCGATCGAGGCGCGCCTGCAGGCGGAACAGACGCATGCGGAGACAGTGACCTTCCCCGCCGAACTCGAGGAGCGCGCGGACGATCCCGCGGTCAGGGCGGTCCTCAATGACCAGCTCACGCAGTTCCGCGATCGCAAGGCCTCTCTCGACAGCAAAATCGCGATCCTCAACAGCCGAGCGGAGCAGGTGAACCGGGAGATACAGGGGCTGAACCGGGAGCGGCAGGCGCTCGACAAGCAGCTTTTCTACATTGACGACGAACTGGATGGCATCAGCGCGCTGAGCAGCAAGGGGCTGGTCTCGAAACCGCGCCTCGCTGAGCTCCAACGCGAACGCTCGCGCCTCGACGGGCTTGTCGGCCGGAACACGGCCGAGATCGCCAAGGCGTTCAATTCCGTCGGCGAGGTCAAGCTGCAGATACAGGATCTGCAGCAGCGCCAGCGCGAGGAAGTCACGGCCCAGCTGGTGGAGACCCGCCGGCAGATTTCCGATACCCGTGAGAAACTGGCGGTCTCGGAAAACGTCCTCAATCGCATCGACCTTCGCGCACCACGAGCGGGAATTGTCCAGAACATCAACCCGAGCGTGCGCACGCGCGGTGCGGTGGTGAAGCCGGGCGAGACGCTGTTGGAGATCGTGCCGCAGCAGGAGGATCTGATCGTCGATGCGCGGGTTCCCACTACCGATATTGACCGGCTGCATGACGGGGTGACCGGCGTCGAGATCCGCTTTCCCGCCTTTCATTCGCGCACCACGCCGCTCATTCTCGGCCAGCTGCAGAGCGTGTCGCCGGACCGGCTGATCGACGAGGCCACCCAGCAGCCCTATTTCCAGGCCGTGGTGTCGATCGCGCAGACCGATGTTCCCGACGATCTGAAGGCCCGCCTGCGCCCGGGCATGCCGGCGGAAGTCATCTTCAGTACCGGCGAGCGCAGCGTGCTGAGCTATCTCACGCGCCCCCTGACGGATGCCTTCTCCCACGCCATGCGGGACCGCTGATGCCTATGCGTACCGGATCGACGCGAGAAGGCTGAAGAGCCCTCGTGCCTCATCGCCGCGCATGGCCAATACGGCCCTCACGCGCACGCCGGAAGTCTCGTTAGTTGACGTCTTCCGATAGGAGATCCCGGATCTGGTCGCGCGACGCCTGTATTTCGTCGGCCAGATCGCTGTTTTTCAACAGCTCGATCACGGCTTCCGCGTATTGGAACCAGTCCTCGACGCATACGCAGTGCCTGGCGAGGTCGGGATGAAGACCCTCCCGGCCGGATGGCCACAGCACGATCGGCCGGAGATGGTTGAGCGCTTCCAAGGTCTTGATCTTGACGTCGGTGCCCGCCACGGCGGGGTTGATGACCACCCGGCTCCGAAGGTAGAGGGGGGTCACATCAGCGACGCACCCCAGCGCCGTCACACCCGGCTCGTGGCCCGAAAGCTCCTGCCCGACCGCCCCCGCGACACAGAGTTCCGCCTCCGGCACGGCCTCGCGGATGATGGGCCAGGCGAACCTGATGAAGTCGCGCAGCCCCTTGCCGTTCATCGCGTCGGCGGACGCGACCATAAGCAGGGTGGGAGCCTCAACCGGCGGCATGTCCACGGGAACGACGCCACGGCCGACCGTCACAAGCGTGATGGGATGTGCCGCGGGTGCAGAAGAGAGCGCTTCGGACACACCCGCCACCGCTTCGTCGCCCGCATCCTCCGCCGGCACCGGGGCGCGCGTGGCGCGGCGCTGCTTGAGCCGGTCTCGAACATTCATTTCCGTGTCGATGAGGGTTCGGAACACCCGAAAGACATTTGATCGGCGCAACCGCCGCAGATCGCGGCTCAACTGCTCGGCTTTCTGCTCGCTCGCCTGAAGTTGCCTGCGAAGACCGGGGACCTGCCGGCGAAGCGCCGACAGTTCCTCGGCCTCAGATCGCGACCGCGCGAGGCTCTCATGAAGCTCGGAGCGAAGTCTCCGCAGCTGATCCTGGAGGGCCTCTACCTGACGCGGCGCGGTATCGAGTTCGTTCAGTGTCGATCGGTGGTGCGGCGCCGATACAACGCTGCCGCCCATTGCCGCCGCGCGCCGGGCGCGAAGCACGTCGTCGACAGAGTGCGCTTTATGAAGCATCGCATAGGCGAGATCATCGAGCGTCTCCACGGGATGAATCTCCCAGCAGGAACTGCTCAGATCTTCCAGCTTTTCTTCCTGTTCCGGCATCAGACCGACGAGGCCGATCTCCCGCGCATCACCGAAGATATTCTGGGGTGAAGCGAAGAAATTCGCGGGATTGAAGGGGTCCACGATAAGCACGTAAACGCGATAGCCAAGCTGCCAGAAAATCTGCGTCGCCTTGACCGCCCCGTCGAGTGAACTCGCCGGGCAATAGATGACGGGCCGAAGAGCACGGATGGTCGTCGCGCCACCGCGCAGGACAGCCTGCTCCACGCCCTCCCCGTGGCATTTGATCAGATCGCAGGCCGCCAATCCCAAGGCATCAATCGTCTCGACATCGCCCAGACCGGCGCCCGCCCATTCGGCATTCGTGTCACTGATGCCTGGCCCACCGGCATTGGTTGCCGAGCCGATGGCTCTCGGCTCAAGCGTCGACTGGCCGGCGATCTCCCCCAGTACCGCCCGATGCAGAATGGCCTGGTCGCAGCCATTGGCCGTGACATTCGCAACGAGCAGCTCGAACGCGGCCGGCTGCGGCTCGAAGCAGTGGACCGTTCCGGTCGGCCCGACCCTGTGACTGAAGGCCAGGGCATGTGTGCCGATGAAGCTACCAATATCGAGGACAGTACCTCCCTCAGATATGAAGTTTGCCAGGAATCGGATCTCGTTCTCAGCCCATTCCCCATAGCGCCGCAGCGCGGTGCCAATTACCCGGTCGGAAGAGAAGAATGTGATCGGGCCGTAAACACCGTTTACAGTCTCAGTCGTACGATTTGTTTCGTTCGTAGCGGACATCAACTTTCCAGTGGCCAAATTTTCCTATCAATTCCTATAGAGGATGTCGTTGCGGAACATCCAGCGTCGCCCATCGAATTCGGCGATTGCCTGGTCAAGCGCGCTCAGCATAGCGCGCGCGCAATCAATCCAACGGGGCTCCATATTGCCGGCTGTCACTCCTGTCTCCGGGGGCACCGCCTCGGGAGCGTTTATGATCTCACCCAGCAGCTTCACAAGATCACTCTCGCGCTGGAACATCCGAATAGAATCTGGGCGCGCGCTGATGGAGCGAATCTCGTCCCAAAGCGGCTGTTTGCGCACGATCACACATTTTCCATAGGCCAGCGCCTCCGCCACCGGCAGGCCGAAACCTTCGTAATGAGAAGGGAAAACCACCGCCTCCGTATATTTGTAGAGATTGGCGATCGTCTCCTCCGGTAGGCTTCCGCTGGAATAGCTGATGACGTTCGGAAGTTCCTTGCGGGGGTCGCCGACACTGACAAATGTCAGGTAGGGAAACGCATCGGATAGCATCTCAAGAGTGTGCGGAATGTCTTTGTGCTCGTAGTCGCTCCCCATCACCAGCACGTATTTGCCGGGAACCAGGCGATCCTCGTCCACGCTGCGAGCGATCTCGTTGGGGCTCATGCTGTGATGGGTGACAATCTTGGGGATGCGTGTGTCCGGCTGGAAGCGGAAACTGTATCGGTCGCGGCTATAGGCGCTGTTGAAGAACAAAATATCGGTGCACTGGCCGAAGAGTGACCACGTCTGCCGTAGGCCTGGCTTCGACGTGAACATGATGTCCCACATGATCGTATCCAGCATGTTTGCGCTGATCACAGCAGCGCAGTCATGCATGGCGCGGATGCTATCCATATCCCATGGCTGGTTCATCAATACCATGGCCATGAAGTAACCCTTGGGCTCATCATGCTGTATGTCGAGGGCTGGGAAGCGCTCAGCAAGGCGATGCGATAGCGCGGCGTCCTTGGCGGCTACCACCGAGATGCTGGCGCCGTGCTGCGCAAGCTCCTGAAAGCCCGACAGGAAGCCCAGCGTGCAGACGGCCGTGCCATTCATCATCGACTGCATGCCGCGGGCGTCGATCAGGATCTTTGGCCGGCCCTGCGCCGTGAAGGCGCGGGACAGCACGCGCTCCAGCTTCAGCTCGGGCTGTTCGAGATGGATGTCGCGGAGCAGGTCGGCATCTTCATGCGCCAGCGCCGGAAGCACGCGGTCGGATGGCAGGCCTTTGCCTGTCCATGGCACCAGGATCCGGTTGGCGAGCAGATTGCGATAGCCGCGCCGTCTTAGCCCCGACAGCACCTCGGCATAGGCGTGCAGCGCCTCGCCGTTTGTGGGGCGCGGCGCGGCGACCACCGCTTGGGCGCTGAGAACCATCAACGGCGAAAGACATTCGCGGGTGATGTAGTATTCCGGCAGATAGCGGGCCGCCGCGACAGGCATCTGGACTGGTTGATCCACCATGCATCCCAGAACGCGATCGCCCGTGGAGGAGACGAAACGCGGCTGAGCGCTCGCGATCATCGGATCCCGGCGAAGCTCGTCCAGCAGGCGGCGGATGGTCTGGCCACTCCAGCTCCAGCCGCCCTGCACGATGGCGAGGGGACGCAGAGACTGGCCCGCTCCACTCAGTGCGGCGGCAAGCGCTCTCGCCAGACATCCCTGCACCGAAAAGCCCGGAAAGGTGCACCGCAGATCGGCCACCGCCGCTACCGGACAAGCAATCGTGACCCTTTGCCCCTGGGCCGAAAGGCACTCGTCCTCGATAAGGCGATGGATAAGCGGGGCAATCTCACCGGCCGCCATCGCCGTCGCGTCAAGCAGCACATCCCAGATCATCGAGTGACCCACGTCGACCGCCACGCAATCAGCCTCGCCGCACTCTGTGCTTTAAACGGACGATAACTGACGCAGTGGAAGGTGGGCGGAGCTTAAAGTCAATATTTTTCAATATTGGTGAATCAAAAAATTATACTGATAAATCTATGCCGTACAAAACATGCGGGGAGGATGACCTTATTGAGATGCCCGCACCAGAGGGCATTCCTCCGATTCAGATGTGGGCGGCGTTGCGGTCGCGCAACCGGCTCTTCATCGCCGCCACCACCTCGCTCTATGCCGTCCACGTCAATGCGCGCGGCGCCCAGACGCCTTGAGCCGCGCTTTCAGGCTTTCGGGCGCTGAGACCTGGCGGCTCTAAAGCCGCAATGTCAGCGCCCGGGAGTACTTCGTCCTGGTATGGATCAGGCGACGCGTCACCCGTGATCTTGGCCGTGGTCATGATCGTGCCCATGATCGTCCTGCGGCAGCGTGAGGCCGAAGACGCGGGTGAGGTCGGCGACTTGCTCGGGGGAGAGGTAGCGCGGGTTGAGGCCGCGCAGCAGCAGATAGAGCTTGGCGGTTTCCTCGAGTTCCTCGGTCGCGAAGACCGCCGCCTCCAACGTCTCGCCGGCGACGACCGGGCCGTGATTGGCCAGCAGCACGGAGGAATAGCGGCCCGCGAGGCCGCGAATGGCGTCGGCCACCGCCGGGTCGCCCGGTCGGTAATAGGGCACGAGCGCGGTCTGGCCGGCCCGCATCAGATAATAGGGCGTCATCGGCGGCAGCACCGCCTTCGGGTCGATCTCCGGCAGCATGGAGAGGGCCACCGAGTGGCTGGAATGCAGGTGGACGATGGCGCGCGCGCTCGTGCGCGTCTCATAGAGGGCCGCGTGCAGCGGGATTTCCTTCGTCGGCGCATCGCCTGAGACCAAATGCCCCTGCGCATCGAGCCGGGTAATGCGCGCCGGATCGAGGAAGCCGAGCGAGGCGTTGGTCGGCGTCACCAGCCAGCCGCCATCATCGAGCCGCAGGCTGATATTGCCGGAGGAGCCGGGCGTGAGCCCGCGCTCGAACAGCGAGCGCCCGAAGCGGCAAATATCATCGCGGAGCTTGGTGTCAGTCATGATCGGGCCTTGGGGCAGGGGAGAGGTATGTGGCGGTCACGCGGTCGCGCCTTCAATGAGCTCGAAGCCCAGATCGACCGTCTGGGGAGGCGCGCCCGTGGCGATGAGATGCGCGCCGGTCTCGCCGATCTTCAGGCGGGGCGTGCGGATGGTCGACAGCGGTAGCGGGGTGGAGCGGGCGATGTCGAGGCCGTTATAGCCGAACAGCGCCAGTTGCTCGGGAATGGCGATGCCTTTCGACTGGCACAGAAAATAACCGCCGAGCGCCATGTCATCATTGGAGAAGTATACTGCGTCCAGCCGCGTGCCCCGCTCCAGCAGGCGCATCAGCCCGGCCTGACCGGCCTCCACCGAGGACGGCGCGGGCGCGATGTCCTGATCGGCCAAAGAGATGCCCTGCTCGGCGAGGGCCGCGGAGAAACCGGCGAATCGCTTGGCCGCGCGGCGATCACGCTCCAGATCGTGGCCGACATAGCCGATGTTGCGGTAGCCGCGCGACAGAAGGAACTCGGCGCTGGCGCGGCCGGCCTGCACGTTGGAAAAGCCGACGACGATGTCGATGCCGTCGCCGTCGATATCCAGCAGTTCGGCGATACGCACGCCGCTGTTGCGCAGCATCGCCGTGGTCGCCGGGCTGTGCTCAAGGCCGGCAAGGATAAGCCCGGCGGGGCGCCAGGACAGCAGCGAACGGACGATGTGTTCCTCGCGCTCCTGCTGATACTCGCTGAGGCCGATGACCGACTGGAAGCCCGCCGCATCGAGCGCCCGGTTGGCCCCGCTCAGCACGTCGGAAAATACGATATTGGCGAAGGATGGCACGACGATGCCGATCAGCCGCGAGCCGGTCGAGGCCAGCGTGCCGGCGATGCGATTGGGAGTATAGCCCAGCCGCTCGGCGGCTTCCGCTACCCGCTTGCGGGTCTTCTCCGAGAACGAACCCTGGCTGCGCAGCACGCGGGACGCGGTGCTCTCGCCGACCCGGGCTTCGCGCGCCACGTCGCTGAGAGTCACGGCAGCAGAAGGCCTTGCGGTCACGCGCGCATCGTCATCGGTCATCGTCCGTCCCCGTTCCCGCACGGGCCATGGCCCCACGAGCGGACATCGTCGTAGCACGATCCCGGCCGGAGCTTCGAGCCGCGGCGAGGCGCCATGTGTCCATGACAATTCCACGAAAAATCCTGTTGGCAGCGCTGCCAATTATTGATACTGCAAAATGGAAGCGCTGCCAAATTGTCATCGCATGGAAGAAGTCCGCGTCAAGCGGTCCGGTTTTGGCTCTTACGGGCGGCATGTGATCGCCCGTGGCTCCTGGGGAGTGAACCATGAACGCCACTACGCAAGCGCTCGCCAGCGCGGGCCTGCAGTCGCGCGATCTCGAAAAGCGCGCCTATGGCAAGGTCTTCTGGCGGATCGTTCCGTTCCTGATGCTCTGCTACGTCATTGCCTATCTCGACCGGGTCAATGTCGGCTTTGCCAAGCTGCAGATGTCGCAGGATCTCGGTTTCAGCGAGACCGTGTTCGGCTTCGGGGCCGGCGTCTTCTTTATTGGCTATTTCCTGTTCGAGGTGCCCAGCAACATTCTGCTGCACAAGATCGGCGCCCGGGTGTGGATCGCTCGCATCATGGTGTCGTGGGGCATCCTCTCGGCCTGCTTCATGTTCGTCTCCAGCGCGCCGATGTTCTATGTGCTGCGTTTCCTCCTGGGCGTGGCCGAGGCCGGCTTCTACCCGGGCATCATCCTCTATTTGACCTATTGGTACCCCTCGCACCGCCGCGCCAAGATCATTGCCGTGTTCATGTCGGCGATCCCGATCTCCGGCATTTTTGGCAACCCGCTCTCCGGCTGGATCATGGACGCTTTCCATGACAATGGCGGCATGGCCGGCTGGCAGTGGATGTTCCTGATCGAGGCGATCCCGGCCGTGCTGCTCGGCATCGCGGTCTATTTCTGGCTCGACAACAGCATCCGCGGCGCCAACTGGCTCTCCGAGGAGGAGAAGCAGCTGCTTGAGAAGGAAGTCGCCGAGGACGCCCGTACCAAGGCGACGCCGCCGTCTGTCGGCGCCGTGTTCACCGATGGGCGCGTCTGGCTGATGTGCCTGATCTATTTCTCCTTCGTCACCGGGCAGTATGCGCTGACCTTCTGGTTGCCGACGCTGGTCAAGGCGACGGGCGTGGTGGGCAATTTCAACATCGGCCTCATCAGCGCCATTCCCTTCCTGTGCGCGGTGGTGACCATGATCCTGGTCGGTCGCAGCGCCGATCATCACCGCGAGCGGCGCTGGCACCTCATCATTCCGGCCACGCTGGGGGCGATCGGCTTCATCGTCGCGGCGACGTCGAGCAGCACGGTGATCGCGATCGCCAGCCTCTCGGTGGCGGCAGCCGGCGTGATTACCTGCGCGCCGCTGTTCTGGTCGCTGCCGACGGCGTTCCTCTCGGGCACCGCTGCGGCGGCGGGCATCGCCTTCATCAATTCGGTCGGCAATCTGGCGGGGTTCGTGAGCCCCTATCTGATCGGCTTCCTGAAGGACTTCACCGGCTCGACGCAGGTCGGCATGTATGTGCTGGCCGGTTTCCTGGTCATTGGCGTCATCGCCGTGCTGAGCACGCCCGCCAAGCTCGTCAACCGCTGATCGAGCGGGGCCCGCCCGACCCGGCGGGCCCCTTTCTCTTCTTGTGATTCCATTCCCTGCACTTGCCGAGGATCTCCATCGTGACCGACGGATTCGCTCCTTCCGCGCCGGCTGAAGCGGCCGGTTCCGCCCCCGCCGCCGTGCCGCTCCGCGTCGCGGTGATCGGTCTCGGCTCCATGGGCTTCGGCATGGCCGCCTCGCTCCGGCGGGCCGGCTTCAATGTGACGGGCTGCGATGTCAGCGCGGCCTCCGTGGAGCGCTTCGTCGCGGAGGGCGGACGGGGTGCCCGCACACCGGCCGAAGCGGCTAGCGGGGCGGATGTCGTGGTGTCGGTGGTGGTGAACGCCGCCCAGACCGAGGCCATTCTGTTCGGTGCCGGGGGCGTCGCCGAGACGCTTCCCGCCGGGAGCGTGTTCGTGTCCTCCGCCACCATGGATCCGGAGATTGCCCGCGCGCTCGCCGCCCGGCTTGAGGCGACCGGCCGCCTCTATCTCGACGCGCCGATCAGCGGCGGTGCCCAGCGCGCGGCCAGTGGCGAGCTCACCATCCTTGCCTCCGGCACGCCCGCCGCCTTCACCCGCGCGCGCGCCGCGCTCGATGCCATGGCCGCCAAGCTCTATGAGCTGGGTGATGCCGCCGGCCAGGGCGCGGCGTTCAAGATGATCAACCAGCTGCTCGCCGGCGTGCACATCGCCGCCGCCTGCGAGGCCATCGCCTTCGCCGCCCGGCAGGGGCTGGACATCGCCAAGGTGTATGAGGTCATCACCCAGTCCGCCGGCAATTCCTGGATGTTCGAGAACCGCATCCCCCACGTGCTTGACGGTGATTACACCCCGCGCAGCGCGGTCGACATCTTCGTCAAGGATCTCGGCATTATCCAGGACATGGCGCGCGGCGCGAAGTTCCCGGTGCCGGTGTCCGCCGCCGCGCTGCAGATGTTCCTGATGACGTCGGCCGCCGGCATGGGCCGCGACGACGACGCCTCCGTGGCCCGTCTCTATGCGCAGGTCACCGGCACCGCGCTGCCGGGCGACACGCCGCGCTGACCGAAGCAAGGTTCCTCCGATGCCCCGTTTCGCCGCCAACCTCTCGATGATGTTCACCGAATGGGCCTTCCTCGACCGCTTCGACGCGGCGGCCGAGGCGGGTTTCACCGCGGTGGAGTATCTCTTTCCCTATGAGCACGCCCCGGAGGCGATTGCCGAGCGGCTCGCCCGCAACGGTCTGACGCAGGCGCTGTTCAACCTGCCGCCGGGCGACTGGGCGGCGGGCGAGCGCGGCATCGCCGCACTGCCCGAGCGTTTTGCCGAGCTGGAGGCGAGCGTCGAGACCGCGCTGGTCTATGCGCAGGCGACGCAGGTGAAGCGGCTGCACCTCATGGCGGGCCTTGCCGACCGCCAAGCCCCCGAGGCCCGCGCCGCCTATCGCCGTGCGGTGGTCCATGCCGCCGGCCGGCTCGCCGAGCACGGGATCGACCTGCTGCTCGAGCCGATCAACGGCCGCAACATGCCGGGCTACTTCCTGAATGATTTCAATGCCGCTGCCGAGCTGATCGCGGAGCTGGCGCTGCCGAACCTGAAGCTTCAGTTCGACCTCTATCACCGCCAGATCATGCATGGCGACGTGACGGTGGCGCTGGAGCGGCTGATGCCGATCACCGGCCATGTGCAGATCGCCAGTGTGCCGCAGCGCCATGAGCCGGGCTCGGGCGAAATGAACGACGCTTTTCTGTTCGAGCAGCTCGACCGGCTCGGCTATGAGGGCTTCATCGGCTGCGAATACAACCCCCGCGCCGGCACCGTCGCCGGCCTCGGCTGGTTCGCCCCTTACGCACGGAGCAGCAAATGACCCTCGCCCTCGGCTGCATCGCGGACGACTACACCGGCGCGTCGGACCTCGCCAACACCCTCACCTTGGCGGGCCTTCGCACCGTGCAGACCATCGGCGTGCCGGCGGATGATCTCGTCTTGCCGGAGGTCGACGCCATCGTTGTGGCGCTGAAGAGCCGGTCGATCGAGGCGTCGACGGCGGTCGCGGCTTCGCGCGCGGCGGATCGCTGGCTGCGCGCGCGCGGCGCCGGCCATGTGCTGTTCAAGATCTGCTCGACCTTCGATTCCACCGATGCCGGCAATATCGGCCCGGTGATGGACGCGCTGCGCGCCGATGCGGGCGACCCTATCGTCCTCGTCACGCCTGCCTTCCCTCAGAACCGGCGCACCGTCTATCAGGGCAATCTGTTCGTCGGCTCCGTGCCGCTGAACGAGAGCCCGCTTAAGGACCACCCGCTCAACCCGATGCGGGACGCCAATCTGGTGCGCGTTCTCGCCCGCCAGAGCGGCTCGACGGTCGGGCTGGTCGATCTCGCCACGGTGCTGAACGGCCCGGATGCCATCGCGGCCCGGCTGGCGGAACTGGCCGCCGGCGGCGCGGGTTCGGCCATCGTCGATGTCGTGGAGGACCGCAATCTCGAAGCCATTGGCCGCGCGGCGCTCGGCCAGAAGGTCTCGGTCGGGGCCTCCGGTTTCGGGCTGGGCCTCGCGCAGGCACTGGTCGCGTCTGGCCGGGTTGCTGGAGGTGCGGCGGCCGGCGCGGCTCTGGGCGAGCCGATCGGCGGCCCCGCCGCCTGCCTCGCCGGCAGCTGCTCGCAGGCGACGCTGGAGCAGATCGCCCGGGCCGAGAGCTGGATGCCCGTGCTGCGCCTCGATCCCGAAGCGCTCATTACGGAGTCCGATCCGATCTCGCCCGCGCTCGCCTGGGCGCTGGAGCGCCTGACGTCCGGCCCGGTGCTGATCGCCACCAGCGCCAAGCCGGACAGCGTGGCGGCGCTGCAGGCCCGGCATGGCCGCGACAAGGCGGGCCATGCCATCGAGCAGGCACTCTCGGCCATCGCGGCGGGGTTTGCTGCCAAGGGTGTGCGCCGGCTGGTCATTGCCGGGGGCGAGACCTCCGGCGCCGTCGTCGACCGGCTCGCCATCCCCGCCTTCCTTATCGGCCCGGAGATCGCGCCGGGCGTTCCCGTGCTGCGCACCGCCGGCACCGGCAAGCCGGACATGCTGCTGGCGCTGAAGTCCGGCAATTTCGGTGGGCCGGACTTCTTCGCGGACGCGCTGAAGCTGATGCCCTGAAGCTGACGCCTTGTCGCCTGAGCCCGGCGGGCGCCGTACAGCCCGCCGGTATCGGGGAGCTGGAACAGGGTGCGCATGACCTCACGGCTGAGTGAACGGGCCTGCCGGAGGGCGGGCCCGCGCTTGCCAGTCCCGCCACGCACCGAGTATCCCAGCGCAGCACGAGGCCAGAGGCTGCGTGCCGGAGAGGCGTTCTCCGGTGGCCGCCGCGCATGGAAAAGTCCGACATGATCGACAGGAACGGTGAGAATGCCGGCGCGCGGGACGCGCCGGGGCGCGACCGGATGGAAATGCTCAGCCGCCGCTCCTTCCTCGCCGGCTCGGCCATCGGCCTCGGTGCGCTGGGGCTCGCCGGCTGCGCCAAACAGGAGGGCATGACACTCGCCGAGGCGGCCAAGGTCTATGGCCCCGTGCCGGAGGAGAAGTTCCCGATCCCGGCGGTCGATGTCACCAAGGTCAATCCGAAATATTTCCGCCGCACCGTCCGCTATGAGACGGAGGAGGCCCCCGGCACGATCATCGTCGATCCCGGCAATTACTATGTCTACCGGATCGAGGAGGAGGGCATGGCGACCCGCTACGGCGCCAATGTCGGCCGCGCCGGCTTCCTGTGGAGCGGCGACGCCTATGTCGGACGCAAGAGCGAATGGGCGACTTGGACACCGCCCAAGGAGATGATTCAGCGCCAGCCGGAAGCAGCGAAATATGCCGGCGGCATGCCGGGTGGCCTCGACAACCCGCTCGGCGCGCGCACGCTGCATCTCTACCAGAACGGCGTCTACACGCTCTACACGATCTACGCGACCAGCGACCCGGAATCGATCGGCTCCGGCGTCACCAGCGGCTGCGTCGGCCTGCTCAGCCAGGACATGATCGAGCTCTATAACGAGACGCCGGTGAAGACCAAGGTCGTCGTCCTGCCGGCCTAAGGCCCGCTGCTTGCCGGATGGCGGGCGGCGACATAGTCGATCGCATGGGCGGTGAAGCGCTCGAGAATGCGGCCGCGATGCGCCCCCGCGCGCGCCGCGAGGACGACCCCCAGCGGGCGCACCGGGTTGTCGATGTCCAGTGTCGTCACGCGGCTCCCGTCATAGGTGACGGAGGAGGGCGGGCGCATCACCAGCAGGGTGAAGCCGAAGCCCGCTGCGACCGCGCTGCGCGCCGCTTCCAGCGAGGTCGCGACATAGGCGATGCGGGGACTGATGCCGATCTCGCGCAGAAGATCCTCGAAATAGCCGCGGCTTCCCGGCCCGTCGAGCATCACATAAGGCTCCTCCGCGAGTTCGGTGATGTCGAGGGAGGCGCGGTGCGCGAGCCGGTGATCGGCGGGCAGCACCACATAGGGGCGGAGCGCGGCGAGTTCGGTGAAGGAAAGCCCCGTCGGATCCCCGCCGCGATCATAGGTGAGGGCGAGATCGATCGACCCATCCCGCAGCGCCTCGGCAAGGTCGGCGAGCGGCATCTCGCGCGGACGCACCATCACGGCCGGCGCCAGCGCGGCGAAGCCCCGGATGAGGCCGGCGGCGTAGAAGGGCGCGAGCGTCGAGAATACTCCGAGCCGTATCTCACCGGCTGCCTCCGCCGCCAGCGCGGCGGCCTCGCGTTCCACCTGCTGCGCCTGCTGCTCCAGCCGCGTCACGTGATCCAGAAAGATGCGGCCATGGAGCGTCAGCGTCAGCCCGCGCGCGTGATGCCGCTCGAACAGCACGAGGCCGGTCACGTCCTCCAGCTTGTCCAGCGCCTGCGCGACGGAGGGCTGGGAGATGTTCAGCGCCCGCGCGGCCTGCGCGATGCCGCCCTGTTTGGCGATGGCCCGGAAATAGGCGCATTGGCGCAGCGTGTAGCGAACCATATTCTTTAAGCCTCAAACGCAGGACGAATGAGTTTTTACCGTTTTTAGAGCGGGTGCAATCTGGCGGACGTTTCGCTCCCGGCAAGACAAGGACGCCCCCCATGTTGCTGACAAAGCCCGTCGCCGAACTGCTCGAAGCCGCCGGCCGGCCCTTCACCGATGCCCGCGCCATGCCGCCGAGCGTCTACACCAGCACCGATTTTCTCGCCCGTGAGATGGAGTCGATCTTCGCCAGGGAGTGGATCTGCGTCGGGCGTTCCAGCCGGCTCGCCGGGGTCGGCGACTATCTCACTTATGAGCTCGCCGGCCAGCCGGTGGTCGTGCTGCGCGACAAGGAGGGGCTGCGCGCTTTCTCCAATGTCTGCCTGCACCGCATGTCCACCCTGCTCGAAGGGAGCGGCAACCGGCGGGCGATCGTCTGCCCCTACCACGCCTGGACCTATGGCCTTGACGGCCGGCTGCGCGGGGCGCCGTTCATGGGCGAGACGACGGGCTTCTGCAAGGAGGACTACGCGCTGCCGGCGATCCGCTGCGAGGAATGGCTCGGCTGGATCTACATCACCCTCGACAAGGACCGCCCGAGCGTCGCCTCGGCGCTGGGCGGGCTGGAGGCGATGATCGCGCCCTACCAGATGGAGAACTATGTCGAGTGCTTCCGCGAGACCCATGTGTGGGACACCAACTGGAAGGTGCTCGCGGAGAACTTCATGGAGAGCTACCACCTGCCGGTCTGCCACGCCGACACGGTGGGCGGCCACTCCAAACTCGAGGAGATGGAGTGCCCGCCCGGCCTCGCGGCGTTCAACTATCACTGGATCACCAAGGAAGCCTCGCTCGCCATCGGCAATGCCCATCCCGACAACACGCGCCTGGAGGGGCGCTGGCGCAAGACGACCGCGCTGCTCGCGCTCTATCCCAGCCATCTGATCACGCTGACGCCGGGCTATTTCTGGTATCTCTCGCTGCACCCGCGCGGGCCCGGTCAGGTCGAGATCCTGTTCGGCGGCGGCCTGTCGCCCGAATTCATGGCCGACCCACGCGCCGACGCCTATGTGGCGACGCTCAAGTCACTGCTCGACGCGGTGAATCTCGAGGATCGCGGCTGCACGGAAAAGGTCTTCCGGGGCCTCAGCGCGGACGCCGCGCGGGCGGGCCATCTCTCCTATCTGGAGCGGCCGATCTACGATTTCATGCACTATATCGCCGAGCGCGTCGGCGGCTTCGACCGCTCCTTCGCGCTGGCGGCGGAGTAGCGGGCGCCAGCCGATCGTCCCCACCCTGACGGCTCGCATGCCGCACCCTGATCCTGTCCGTGCTCTCTGGCCTGCATCCGACGCAACGAATGGCGCATGGGGCGGTTAGTGGGGCGAGGCGGGAGCCCGTTCCCGTCCGCTCAGGAGCGCAGCTGGATGGCACGGACCCCCAAGGGATCGGCAGGCAAAACCGCCACGATTCACGATCAGACCCTGCGGCGCGGCAATGGCGGCGAATTGCACCAGATCGCCGAGGGCGACACACCCGTTCTCACCACGGCCCAGGGTGGCCCGGTCGCCGACGATCAGAACACGTTCAAGGCGGGGGCCCGTGGTCCGGCGCTGATCGAGGACTTCCACTTTCGCGAGAAGATCTTCCATTTCGACCATGAGCGCATTCCCGAGCGCGTCGTTCACGCGCGGGGCTATGGGGCGCACGGATTTTTCGAGACCTATGAATCCCTCGCCCAGTACACGCGGGCGGACCTGTTCCAGCGCGCGGGTGAGCGCACGCCGGCCTTTGTGCGCTTCTCGACCGTCGCCGGATCGAAAGGGTCTTTCGATCTCGCCCGCGACGTGCGCGGCTTCGCGGTGAAGATCTATACCCAGGAGGGCAGTTGGGATCTCGTCGGCAACAATATCCCGGTCTTCTTCATCCAGGACGCCATCAAGTTTCCCGACCTCATCCATTCGGTGAAACCGGAGCCCGACCGCGCCTTTCCTCAGGCCCAGTCCGCGCATGACAATTTCTGGGACTTCATCTCGCTGACCCCGGAAGCCATGCACATGATCATGTGGGTCATGTCCGACCGCGCGATCCCGCGCTCCCTGCGTTTCATGGAAGGTTTCGGCGTCCATACATTCCGCCTGCTGAACGCGAAGGACGAGTCGACCTTCGTGAAGTTCATCTGGAAGCCGAAGCTCGGCCTTCAGTCCGTCGTGTGGAATGAGGCGGTCAAGATCAACGGGGCCGATCCCGACTTCCACCGCCGCGATCTGTGGGACGCCATTCAGTCCGGCAATTTCCCGGAATGGGAATTGTGCGTGCAGCTCTTCGACCAGGACTTCGCCGACAGCTTCGACTTCGATGTTCTCGACCCGACCAAGCTG
This sequence comes from Ancylobacter sp. WKF20, assembly GCF_029760895.1. NCBI lineage: Bacteria > Pseudomonadati > Pseudomonadota > Alphaproteobacteria > Hyphomicrobiales > Xanthobacteraceae > Ancylobacter > Ancylobacter sp. WKF20. Next base: position 2,246,877 of record NZ_CP121679.1, on the reverse strand, counting down.
ATCCCGGAGGAGATCCTCAAGCCGATCCCGGTGGGCCGGCTGGTGCTCGACCGTATGCCCGACAATTTCTTCGCGGAAACCGAGCAGGTCGCGTTCATGACCCAGAACGTGCCGCCGGGCATCGACTTCTCCAATGACCCGCTGCTGCAGGGGCGCAATTTCTCTTATCTGGACACGCAGCTGAAGCGGCTCGGCAGCCCAAACTTCACCCATATTCCGATCAACGCCCCGAAATGCCCCTTTGCCCACTTCCAGCAGGATGGGCATATGGCGATGCGCAATCCGGTCGGGCGGACCAACTACCAGCCCAATTCGCGCGGCGAGGGCCCGCGACAGGACCCGGTCCGGGGCTTCCGTTCGTTCCGCGAGGAGATCGACGCGCCCAAGGTGCGCCTGCGTGCCGAGAGCTTCGCCGACCATTACAGCCAGGCGCGCCAGTTCTTTAACAGCCAGACCGGGCCCGAGCAGAAGCACATCGCCATGGCGCTGACCTTCGAGCTCAGCAAGGTGGAAGATGTGGTCATCCGCGAGCGGATGGTGGCGCATCTGCTCAACATCGACGAGGCGCTCGGGGCGACCGTCGCCGACAAGCTCGGCATGGAGACGCTCCCGGCCCCGGCCGATGCGGCGATCACCCCGCGCGATGATCTTCCCGCCTCGCCGGCGCTTAGCATCATCGAAAACGGACCGGCGAGCTTCGCCGGCCGCAAGGTCGGGGTGCTCGTCAGCAATGGCTGCGACGGCAAGCTGCTGAAGGCGCTCATGGCGGCGATCGAGACGGAGGGCGCGACGATAGAGATCGTGGCGCCGAAGGTCGGCGGCGTTGAGACCGCCGACGGCACCAAGGTCGCCGCCAAGCACATGATCGACGGCGGCCCATCCGTACTGTTCGATGCGGTGGCCCTGCTGCTCTCGGAGGAGGGAGCGGAGCGGCTGGCCGGCGAAGCCGCCGCGCGCGACTTCGTGGCCGACGCCTTTGCCCATTGCAAGTTCATCGCCTTCTCGGCGGGTGCCGCACCTCTGCTGGCCAAGGCGGGGGTAGCGCCCGATGCCGATGAGGGCATGATCGCGCTGAAGAACGCCGCGTCGGTGGATGGCTTCATTGCAAGCTGCCGCAAGTTGCGCCTGTGGGCGCGCGAAAGCGCCGTCAAACTCTGACGCTTTCGACCCGGAGAAGGGTGCCGTTGCTCCCTTCTCCGCCTTCCCCGATCGCAAAATTTTCCGGCAGAAAACGGCCTGCCCGCCGAACAGGCAGTGCCTGCCTCAATGTTGGCTGGCAGGCATCCAACAATGGGTGCGCCCGCAGACAAGTCTTCCCGGGCACGCTGCGCGACACTTTGCTCCTCAGTTTCGACCGCCGCGCCATTCGCACGCGGAAGCAGAGGAGAAGGTTCAGTGGCACTCAATCTCGACACGCATTCCAGTGCTCGTGGTGGCTCGCTTGCCGCCCGGCTGCGCGGGGCGCTCCTTGGCGTCATGGGCCTCGCGCTCGCCACCGGTGGCATCGCCGCCAGCCTGCCGCAGAAGGCGCAGGCCGCGACCCCGGCCGCCTGCGCCGCGCTGCAGGCGAAGTATCCCGAGCTCAAGGGCAAGACGCTGGTCAACGCCATCAACCCGCACACGCCGGGCTATGAGACCATCGACCCGAAGGATCCGACCAAATATATCGGTTTCGACATCGACCTCGGCGAAGCGATCGGCGACTGCCTCGGCTTCAAGCTCACCTACAAGGCGGTGACCTTCGCCGCTCTGCTCACCACCCTTCAGGCCGGCCAGGCCGATATCGTCATCTCCGACATCTACGCCACCAAGGACCGCGCCAAGGCGGCGGACTTCATCACCTATCTCAAGGTGTTTGACGGCGTGCTGGTCGCCAAGGGCAACCCGAAGAAGATCGACGGCATCAACCTCTCGCTCTGCGGCGCGGTCGCGGCCGAGAACACCGGCTATGTTGAGGTGCCGCTGATCCAGGCGCTGGAGGCCGAGTGCAAGAAGGCCGGCAAGCCGGCGCCGGAAATCCTGCTCTTCGATAACAACGCCAACTGCATCCAGGCGATCCTCGCCGGGCGCGCCGACACCTACATCAACGACGTCAACACGGTCGATGGTGCGGTGAAGGCCTATCCGGACAAGCTGGAGAAGGCGACGGCGGTGACGCTGCCCTACTCGGTCGGCATTGCCGTGCCGCGCAACAATGTTCCCTTCCGTGACGCGGTGATGGCCGCGCTCACCGAAATCCAGAAGACCGGCCTTCAGGCCGAGCTGATGAAGAAGTGGAACCTGCCGGCCGAGCAGCTTGAGAGCCCGACCCTCGTCCTCGCGGACTGACACGCTCCCCCTATGAGGCCACGGGCGGACGCCCCGCCCGTGGCCCTGTCGGCATCACGCCCTGTGCCATAGCCCGGAAAGGCCGATGGATCTCTTCCTGCACTATCTGAGCATGCCGTATCTGATCGACGGCGTCGGCTACACGCTGCTGATCACCGTGCTGGGGCTCCTCGGCGGGCTCGCCATGGGCGTCGTTCTCGCGGCGATGCAGCTCAGCCGCTTCCGCACGCTCGCCATCATCGCGCGCGGCTACTCCATCATCTTCCGCGGCACGCCGCTGATCCTGCAGATGGTGTTCTGCTACAACGCCTTGCCGATGATCGGCATCAAGCTCACGGCGATTTCGGCGGCGGGGCTGGCGCTGGCGCTCAACGAGGCGCCTTTCATCGCCGAAATCCTGCGCTCCAATGTCATCGGCGTCGATCGCGGGCAGGTGAGCGCCGGCCAGGCGCTCGGCATGACGCCGGCCGCCATCATGCGCCGGGTGATCGCGCCGCAGGCGATCCGCTCCATGGTACCGGCGCTCGGCAATGAGGCGGTGAGCGCGCTGAAGAATTCGTCGCTCGCCTCGGTCGTTGCGGTGCAGGAACTGACCCTGCGCTCGACGCAGCTCGCCTCCGCCACCTTCGATTTCTTCTCCATCTTCTTCGCCTCGGGGCTGATGTATCTCATCCTCACCGGCGCCCTGGCGGTGATCCAGATCGTCGTCGAGATGCTGCTCGACCTCGACCGCCCGCCACCGCGCGAGCAGTTGCGTCGCTTCCTGCGGGCGCTCATGCCGGGCCGCGCGGAGGCTCCGGCCGCCATCGCCGGGGCGACGCCGCCGGACGTTGCCGCCGAGATACTCGCCGATGTGGCGGCCGATCCGCTGCCGCCGGTCTCGCCGCGGGCGGCCGTGGTGCCGGTCGATCGGGAGGCGCGCGCCCGCCGGATCGCCGGCAACAATATCGCCGTCGAGGTCGCCGGGCTGCGCAAGCGCTATGGCAACCAGACGGTGCTGGACGGCATCGACCTCACCGTGCGCGCCGGCGAGGTAGTGGCGCTGCTCGGCCCCAGCGGCTCGGGCAAGTCCACCCTGCTGCGCTGCATCAACCGGCTGGAGGGCTGGGAGGATGGGACCATTCGCGTCGGCGGCCGCCTGCTCGGCAGCGATGAGGCCGGGCGGGCCCTCTCACCGCGCGGCGTCGCGCAGATGCGCGCCAGCGTCGGTGTCGGCATGGTGTTCCAGCAATTCAACCTCTTCGGTCACCTCACTGCACGCGAAAACATCGCCGGCCCGCTGCGCTGGGTCCAGGGCCTGAGCCGCTTTGACGCCGATCGCCGCGCGCAGGAATTGCTCACACGCGTCGGTCTCGCCCACCGCGCCGAAGCTCTCCCCCGCCATCTCTCCGGCGGTCAGCAGCAGCGGGTCGCCATCGCCCGCGCCGTGGCGCCAGGACCGAGCGTATTGCTGCTCGACGAGCCGACGTCGGCGCTGGATCCCGAACTGGTGGGCGAGGTGCTGGAGGTGATCCGCCGCCTCGCGGTTGAGGATGGTCTCGCCATGATCATCTCCACCCATCAGCTCCAGTTCGCCGGCGATGTGGCGGACCGCATTCTCTTCCTGGCGGGTGGCACCATCGTCGAAGAAGGTCCAGCCCAGCAGGTGCTGCGCGAACCGCGCCACCCGCTCACCGCCCGTTTCCTGAACACCATGGCCGCCGACTGACCGCCGGTCCGATCCGTGTCCGGGCGCCTCAGTCCGGGCGCCGACCTTTGCTCCATGAGGCCCGACATGACCAAACATCACCTGCCCGCCACACCCGACACCGTACATTGGGGCTATTTCAGCCGGACGCTCGCGCCCGTGCTCACCATCAAGTCGGGCGACAGTGTCGTCGTCGAGAGCATCACCCACCATGCCAATGACGATTATGACCGGATGATCGCCGGCGATCCTGCCGCCGAGGAAATCTTCCTCTGGACCAAGGACCAGAAGACCATGCGCCGGCGCGGGGCGGGGGCGACGGACGGGCCGTTCACCTATGGTGCCGGCGAGGGCCTCGGCGTTCACCTGCTCACCGGACCGATCGCGGTCGAGGGCGCCGAGCCGGGCGATATCCTTGAGGTTCGCATCATCGACACCTGGCCGCGCCCGAGCGCCAACCCGGCTTATAAGGGCCGCTTCTTCGGCTCGAACCCCTCGGCCAATTGGGGCTTCCAGTACAAGGATCTGATCGAGGAGCCGAAGCCCCGCGAGGTGGTGACGATCTATGAGCTCGACATGTGCGAGGCGTCGGTATCCGCGCTCTATTCCTACCTTTGGACGCCGCAAACCGACCCGGACGGCATCGTTCATCCCACCATCGATTATCCGGGCGTGCGGGTCGATCACGCGACCGTTGTGAAGAGGGACGGTATCCTCTCCGGCATCAAAGTGCCGGCGCGGCTGCATTTCGGCACGATGGGCCTTGCCCCCGCCGAGGCGGATTTCGTCTCCACCATCCCGCCCAACTACACCGGCGGCAACATGGATGACTGGCGCATCGCCAAGGGCGCGCGGATGTATTACCCGGTCGCGGTGGCGGGCGGCCTGTTCTCCTGCGGCGACGCCCATGCTTCGCAGGGCGACAGCGAACTTTCCGGCACCGCCATCGAGATTTCGCTCACCGGTGAGTTCGAGTTCATCCTGCACAAGAAGGCGGCGCTGGAGGGCACGATCCTGGAAGGCCTGACACATCCCCTGCTGGAGAATGACGATATCTGGTCGGTTTATGGGTTCAGTGTGGCGAACTATCTGTCCGAGCTCGGCCCCGACCACCAGACTGAGATCCTCTCGCGCGGCAGCCTCGACAGCGCGATGCGCGACGCCTTCCGCAAGCTGCGCCGCTTCCTGATGACCACGCAGAAGCTCTCCGAGGACGAGGCGATCTCGCTCATGTCGGTGGCGGCGGATTTCGCGGTGACGCAGGTGGTGGACGCCAATTGGGGCGTGACCGGCTCGATCCGCAAGAGCCTGTTCGCCGGGCGTTGACGCGCATGGCGGTACTTGAGACCGCATATGGCGGGGGCATGATCCTTGCCTGACAGGGCCTCATGACGAGGTCCGACCGATGAATGCCGAGCCGTTCACTAGCGAGTCCTATGCCGAGGGCGCGCGCGAGCGCGCCTGGCAGGAGGTGCTCGGCGGTTTCGGGCTGCAGGCGCTAGGCGCCCGGTCGGGGACACCCTCGCACGCCCGCGCGCTCTCGCGCCTTTCCGCGCTCGGGGTGAGGCTGGGAACGCTGTCGGCGGACGCGCAATCGCTGCGCCCCCTCGCCGGGCGCGCTGGGTTGCCGCTTCTGCTGATGCCGGTCGAGACCACGCTGGTGCTCACCCTCGCCGGCGAGACGCAGATCGTGCCCGCTGGCCATGCCGTCCTCGCCCCGCGCGCGGGAGGCTGGCAGGTGCAGTTCCAGCGGGGTCTGCGGGCGCTGGTGCTCTCCGTTCCGGCGGAAGCCTTTCGCGGCCGCAAGGTGGCCCCGCTCGCCGCCTGCCCGCCCCGGGTCTTCGCGCCCGAGGGGCTGGCGGATGTGCTTGCGCGCACGGTCCAATCCGGCGCGGGCGCGCTTGACCGGCTCGGTGAGGCGGAATGGGAGACGGTGGCGCAGAGCGCCGCCGAGCTGTTGCTCGCGCTGACGGCGGAGCTTGCGACCACGCGCGCGGATTCCTCCTCAAGCCGCGCCGCCCTGCTGCAGCGCATCTACGCCACCGTGGAGCGCACCATCGGTCGGGAGGATCTGTCCATCGCCGAGGTGGCGCGGGCCGAGGGCATTTCCGAGCGCTATCTGCAGAAGCTGTTCGAGGGTACGGGCGAGAGTTTCAGCCATTATGTCCGCGAGCGGCGTCTGCAGCGCGCCTGGCATGACCTCGCCAACCCCGCTGAACTGGCGGTGCCGATCTCAGAGATTGCCTATCGCTATGGTTTTGCCGATTCCGCGCATTTCAGCCGGCTGTTCCGCGAGCGTTTCGGCCTGCCGCCGCGCGAACTGCGCCGGCGCGAAGCCGAGCGGCACGACCACGAGGCGCTGCCGAGCGGCCAGCGCGGATGGCCGCAGCAGGCGCTGGTGCAGTTGCGGGCGCGCCAGACCAAGGCCGAGCCGGACACACGGCGCAACCCGGTTCTGGAGCGCACCCTGCCGCCCGACGTCCCCGAGGCGCCGGCCCATCATCACCTGCCGATCAATGAGCAAAACGTGCATTGGGGCTATTTCAGCCGCTCGCTGCAGCCGCTGCTGGAGATCGCCTCAGGTGACATCGTCACCGTCGAGACGCTGACCCAGCACGCTTCCGACGACCCCGAGCGCATGATCATCGGCGATCCCGGCGCGGAGAGCGTCTTCCATTGGACCGCCACGCAGAAGGCGGTGGACCGGCGCGGCGCGGGGCCGATGGATGCCTCCGTCTTCGGGCGCGGGGCCGGGGAGGGGTTCGGCGTGCATATCTGCACCGGCCCCATCGCCGTGCGCGGCGCCCAGCCGGGCGATGTGCTTGAGGTGCATATTCTCGACATCGAGCCGCGCCCCTCGCGCCATCCGGCCCATGCGGGGCGGGTCTATGGCAGCAGTGTCGCCGCCTGGTGGGGCTTCCACTATTCCGAGTTCCTGAGCGAACCGCACCCGCGCGAGACGGTGACGATCTATGAGATCATCACCGACGTGCCGGAGCCCCATGCGCGGGCCGTCCATGCCTATCGCTGGGAACCGCAGACCGATCCGGCGGGCGTGCGCCATGCGCTTTACGACTATCCCGGCGTGCCGGTGCGGCCGGGCACCGTGACGCTGCAACAGGGCGTGCTCGACGGGGTGCGCATTCCGCTGCGGCCGCATTTCGGCGTCATCGCGGTGGCGCCGCGCGAGGCGGAACTGGTGGATTCCGTGCCGCCGGCCTATTTCGGCGGCAATCTCGACAATTGGCGGCTCGGCAAGGGCGCAACCGTCTATCTGCCGGTCTCCGTGCCCGGCGCGCTGCTCTCGGTCGGCGACCCGCATGCGGCGCAGGGCGATGGCGAACTTTCCGGTACGGCCATCGAATGCTCGATGACCGGCACCTTCCGCGTGACGCTGCACAAGAAGGCGGACACCGCCGGCACGTTGCTCGCCGACCTGACCTACCCGCTGATCGAGACGCCGGAGGATTGGGTGCTGACCGGGTTCAGCCATCCGAACTATCTCGCCGAGTTCGGCGCGGACGGGCAGAGCGAGGTCTATTCCAAATCCTCGCTCGACCTCGCCATGCGCGATGCCTTCCGCAAGGTGCGCCGCTTCCTGATGACGACGCGCGGCCTGAGCGAGGACGAGGCCATCGCCCTGATGTCGGCCGCGGTCGATTTCGGCATCACCCAGGTGGTGGACGGTAATTGGGGCGTCCACGCCATTCTGAGCAAACGCCTGTTCCCTGACCGGAGCTGACTCGGCCGCGCTGGGATCAGGCCAGAGTGACACCCGTGCGCGGGTCGGCCGCCAGCGCGCTCATCATCGCCGCGACCTCGTCGAGCACTGGGCCTTCCAGATCGCGCAGCGGCGACCTCACCTTGCCGCCGTCGAAGCCGCGCAGGTTCATCGCCGCCTTCACCATCTGCGGCTGGCCGTGCTTGCGGGCGAGCGCGCGGAACGCATACCAGGCCCGGTGCAGGTCGCGGGCGGTGGCGGCGTCGCCCGCCTCGAGCGCGCGGAACGTGCCGAGGATGATCTCCGGCAGCGCGCAGGAATTGGTCGAGGAGATGCCGTCGAAGCCGGCCATCATCGGGCCGAGGAAGGCGAGGTCCGAGGCGCAGAACAGCTTGATGCGCCCGCCCAGCCGGTTGGCGATGCGGTCGATCGGCGTGACCGAGAGGTCACCCTGCTTGATGCCGACCACGCCCTCGATATCCGCGAGTTCTTCGATGATGTCCGGCTGCAGGGTGATGCCGATGCCCGGCGCGTTGTAGATCAGGATGCCGGTCTTCGAGAGCGGCGCCATGTCCTTGAAGAAGGCGGCGATCTGGCCGTCGGTGACTTCCGAGACATAGGGCGGCGTGACCATCGGCAGGCCGCCGAGATCACCCGCGAGGGAGGTGAGCTCGCGCACGGTGCGCGCGTCCGAACCGGCCGAGCAGAGCATGACCGGCACGCGGTCGCCGACCACCGCCATGACATGGCGGAAAAGGTCGGCCCGCTCCTGCGTCGACATGGCGGGAAATTCGCCATAGGTGCCGCCGATGAGAATGCCGTCATAGCCGAGGCCGATCACCCGCTCGACGGAACGGGCAAGGCCCGCCATGTCGATGGAGCCATCCGCCGCGAAGGGCGTGACGGTGATGTTGAAGATGCCACCCAAGCGGGCGCGGCACTCGGCGATGTCTTTCATGGGGAAGGCCTTTCAGGGGCAGGCAAATCAACAGGCATGGCGAACGCGCGTCCGCTCTGCCTCAATGTGAGTTAGGGGCGCACCCGCCTCGGGCGGCTGCACCGGCAGAAGGGTTCACTCAGGCGGCGACCTGATGCAGGGCGCGGTCGAGCGTCCCGAGAACCTGGCACCCGGTTTCGGTGACGACGATCGTCTCGCTCACACCCACGGTGAAGCGGCCATAGATGCGCAGCGCCGGCGGCAGGTGGAAGGCCATGCCGGGCTGAAGCTCGGTCTTCACCCCAGCATTCAGGCTGAGAATGCCGCCCTCGCCCCAATCCGGCGCGAAGGAGATGCCGACGCTGTAGCCGAGCCGCTTGCGGAAATTGTCGGTGTAGCCGGCCGCGTCGATCACCTTCTGGCAGGCGATGTGCGGCACCTCGCAGGCCACGCCCGGCTTGATCGCCTCGAGCGAGACGGCGAGCGCGTCCTGGCACACCTTCATCATCTCGACCGCCTCGACGGGCGGCGTGCCGATCCAGGCGGAGCGCATCAGCGCGGCGTGATAGCGGTCATGCACGGCGGCCATTTCGATGAAGGCGGCATCGCCCGGCGTCAGCTCCCGGCGCTTCCAGGTGCCATGCGGCACGCCGGAACGCGGGCCGGAGGAGACGAGGGGCTCCATGCCCATGTATTCCGAGCCGGCGGCGATGGCCGCGCCCATCATGGCGGCGACGAGGTCGTTCTCAGTGTTGCCGACGCGCATGGCGGCGAGGCCCGCCCTCATGCCGGCATCGACATAGGTCGCGGCGCGCACCAGCTTTTCCACTTCCAGCGGCGACTTCACCATGCGCAGCTTTTCCACCACGCCGGCCGCGTCATGGACCGTGCCGAGCGCGGTGAGCAGCGCTTCATAGGTGGTGATCGGCAGGAACCAGCCGCGCTTGTCGATGCCGACGCGCTTAGCCCTAAGTCCCTTGGCCTCGAGCTGCGCGACGAGGAAGCGCACCGGCTCATCCGTGTCCTGATAGATCGCGGCGTCGGTGATGAAGGTGTTGGCGACGAAGTTGAAATATTCAAGCTGGCGGACGATGAACACCGGATCGCCCTCGACCGGCAGCACCAACGCCTGGAAGGTGTAATAGCCGGGCGTCTGTTGGCCGGTGAGATAGAAGATGTTCTCCGGTCCGGTGACGACCATGGCGTCGAGGCCGGCCGCGACCAGCCCCTCGCGGGCGCGGGCGACGCGGGCGTCGTATTCGGCTTTCGGGAAGGCCGATTCCTGTCCCTGAACCACGCTGCTGATGGCGGTCATGTCACGAGAACTCCTTGATGAGATGCGTGGCGTGCGCATCGAAGGTCAGGCCGAGGCCCGGCATGTCCGGGGCGGCGACGCGGCCGTCGGTGTAGGCGAGGCCGGGGGCGGGATCGTTGGTGAGGCCGTCGGCGCCGTAGAGTTCGGCGAAGCGCGGGCCGGTGGCGAGTGCCACATGCAGGGCGGCAGCGGTGGCGAGGCCGCCCTCATTCATCTGGCCGATCATGAAGGGCACGCCAGCGGCGTTGAGACGCCGCGCAGCGGCGAGCGTAGGCGCGATGCCGCCGAGCTTCACCAGCTTGAGATGCGCCATCAGCCCGTTGCCGCTCGCGGCGATACGGTCGACGTCCTCGAGGCCTTTCACGCTCTCATCCAGCATGATCGGCAGGGGGCTGACGCGGGCAAGGCGATCGAGCGCGGCCCAATCGCCGGGCGCGATCGGCTGCTCGACATAGGCAAGGTCATGAGCGGCGAGGGCGGCGAGATGGCCGCGCGCAGCCTCCTCGCTCCAGGCGCCGTTGGCGTCGGCAGCGATCTTCACCGCCTTGCCGAAGCGCGCGCGTAGCAAGGCGATGCGGCGCAGATCCTCGCCGATATCGCCGGCGCCGATCCGCACCTTCAGGTCGCGGAACCCCCGCGCGACATAGGCCTCGGCCTGGGCGAGGAAGGTGACCTCATCCGAGACGAACAGGGTCTGGTTGGTGGTGTGGGCAAGTGCCGTTTCCGCCGGCGCGCCTAGAAAGCGGGCGAGCGGCAGGCCGGCGCGCGTCGCGGCGCGGTCATGGAGCGCGCCGTCGATCAGCATCCGCACGGGGGCGCTCGCGGCGCGAAAGACGGCAGGCGGCTCGGCGAGGAGGGTGGGGGCGTCAGAACTGAAGTCTAGCGCGCCCACCACGGCAACCGCTTCCGCGAGCACCTGCTCGGGGTCAAGGCCGTTGAGATAGGCGATGTTCAGGCGCACCTCGCCGACTGCGACCGTCTCGCCGTCGTCGAGGCGCAGATAGAGCGTGTCCAGCGCGGCGATACGGCCGGACGAGGCGGTATGGAGCACCAGCCCCCCGCCATAGGTCAGCAGCGCGCGATGGAGCGAGATCCGCATCTCAGGCGCTCAACATTCTTTGGGCAATGTCGCGATAGATCAGCGCCGAGAGCTCGAACTCATCCACCGGCACGAACTCGTCCGCCTTGTGGGCGACGGAGAGTGAGCCGGGGCCGATCACCACGCCTTCCGCACCCGTGGAGCGGAAATGCACGAGGTCGCAGGCGCCCTGGAAGCCGAACGGCCCGGCCTCGCTGATGCCGTGGGCGCGGCAGGCGGCAAGGCTCGCCTGCACGATGGGGCGGTCCGGCGCGGTCTCGGTGGCGCCGCCCGTGGTCGGCTTCCACTCAAGGATTTCCGCGCGCAGGCCGAAGCGCCGATGTGCCTCCGTGAGCAGCGCGGCGATATCGGCCTTCACCGCTGCCTCATCCTCGCCGGGCACCAGGCGGCGGTCGAGCAGCAGGTCGCAGGCGCCGGGCAGCACATTGTCGGCATGGCCGCCATGGATACGGGTGACGGTAAGGCTGGCGCCGCCGACCAGCGGGTGGGTGCGGTGGCGCACGTCGCTCTCGTGCGACTCCGCCACGAGCGCCAGCAGTTGGCCCGCCCGCAGCACGGCATTCTCGCCCAGATGCGGCGAGCCGGAATGGGCGGGCACGCCGAGCACGCGCACCAGCGGGCGCAGACTGCCCTTATGGGCGGAATAGACGGTGTTTGAGGTCGGTTCGCCCACAACGGCAAAGTCGATGGTCGGCTTGCGCGACGCATAGAGCTTGGCGCCTTCGCTGGCGACTTCCTCATCCGCAACGAAGACGGCGAGCAGCGTCCCGGACCAGCTCGCGCGGTCGGCGGCGAGGAGGCGCACCGCTTCCAGCATGGCGGCGAGCGGGCCCTTGCAGTCGCAGGCGCCACGGCCGAACAACTTGCCATCGGCGGCGCGGAGCACGAACGGGTCGGAACTCCAGCCGTCACCGGCCGGCACCACGTCCATATGGGTGTTGAAGGCGAAGACCGGGCCGGGGCCGTTGACCAGCCTGGCTTCGACATTCACCCGGCCAGGCTTGTACTCGTCGAGGCTGACCTCGAAGCCCAGCGGCGCGAGCATATCGCGGATGTAATGCGCGACCTCGATCTCGCGGCCGACCGGGTTCTCGCTGCGGATGGCAACGAGATCGGCCAGCGCACGCGTCATGCGGGCAGCGTCGAGGGCGGGGGCGGACACCATGATGGGCACTCGTCAGTGAAGGATCTGGTCGAGGAAGCGGCGGGCGCGCTCATTGACGGAGCCGCCGAAGAAGGCCTCGCTCGAGGCGGTCTCGACGACCTGGCCGTTCTCCATGAACACGATCTTGTCGGCGGCCCGGCGGGCGAAGCCCATCTCATGGGTGACGACGAGGCTGGTCATGCCCTCCGCCGAGAGCTCGGCCATGACGTCGAGCACCTCGCGGATCATTTCCGGGTCGAGCGCCGATGTCGGCTCGTCATAGAGCATGAGCTTCGGCTTCATCGCCAGCGCACGGGCAATGGCCACACGCTGCTGCTGGCCGCCCGAGAGTTCGTCCGGGAAGGCGTCGGCCTTGTCGGGGATGCGCACCTTGCCGAGCAGCTTCAGCGCGAGATCATGCGCGTCGGCGCGCGACAGGCCGTTCACTTTCATCGGCGCCAGCATGATGTTCTCGGCGGCAGAGAGGTGCTGAAACAGCTCGAAATTCTGGAACACCATGCCGATGTCGCGGCGGATGCGCGCCGCGTTCTTGCGTTCGCGGGTGATGTTCGCGCCCTCGAAGAAGATGTCGCCGCCATCGGCCGGCTCCAGCAGGTTCACGCAGCGCAGCAGCGTCGATTTACCTGAGCCGGACGGGCCGATGAGCACCACGGTCTCACCGCGCGCGACGTCCAGCGAGCAGCCTTTCAGCGCGTGAAAGCTGCCGAAATGCTTGTCGATGCCGATGATCTCGAGCAGCTTCTGGCCGGCGGGGGACATGGGCGCGAGGGGCGTGGTGTCAGCGGACATCGGCGCTCTCCGTGGCCAGCAGCAGCCGGTCGACCAGCGGGCGCTTTTCGCGGCGGCGGTGCTTCTTGGGGTCGAGGCTGCGCTCCATCATCGCCTGCAGCACCATGAAGATGGTGGTGAGCGCGAGGTAGTAGACGCCGGCGGCGGTCAGTGCCTCCAGATAGCGGAAGGAGGCGCTGGCGGTCTGGTTGGCGACCAGCAGCAATTCCTCGACGGCGATCACCGAGACCAGCGCGCTGGTCTTCAGCATGCCGATCATCTGGTTGCCCATGGGCGGGAGCACGATGCGCGCGGCCTGCGGCAGCACGATCCAGCGCATGACCTGCCCGGTGGTGAGGCCGAGCGCTAGCCCGGCGGTGCGCTGGCCCTTCTTCACGGCATCCAGGCCCGAGCGCAGGATCTCCGCCATATAGGCGCCCTCGTTCAAAGCGAGGGCGATCACCGCGCTGAGAAAGGCCGACAGGCGGATGCCGAAGGTCGGCAGCACGTTGTAGATGAAGATGATCTGGAACAGCACCGGCGTGCCGCGGAACAGCCAGACATAGATCAGGGTGAAGATCTGCAGGGGACGTATCCGCGTCTCCTGCAGCAGGGCGATGACGAGGCCGGCCAGCACGCCGAAGAACAACGCCGTGACCGTGATCAGCAGCGTCAGCAGCGCGCCGTGGAAGAAGGCGGGCGAGACGATGTAGTCGAGGACGATATCGAACGACATCATGCGCGTCTTCTCCGTGGGCTGGCGGCCTCGATAGTGGGTGGGGCGATCAGTTGAAGATCGACACCGAGGCCGGCAGGCTCCACTTCTTGATCAGCGTCGCATAGGTGCCGTCGGCGACGATTTCCTTCAGCGCGGCCTTCAGCGCTTCCTGCATCGCGGTGTCGCCCTTGCGGGTGGCCATGCCGATCGAGGTGTTCGACTCGAACTCGGTGCCGGCGGTCTCGAAGGCGCCGGGCATCTTCTGCAGGATCTCGGCCGCGCCGGGGGTGGAGTCGTAATAGGCGTCGGCGCGGCCCTGGCCGAGCGCCAGGGCGGAGTCCTGCGCGGTCGGGAAGGTCAGCACCTTCACGGCGGCAAGGCCTTTATCCTTGCAGTTCTTGTCGTCGGCGCGGGCCTGGCTTTCCTGAATGCCGCCCAGAGTGACGGCGATGCTCTTGCCGCAAAGGCTATCGTCGCGGCCGGTGATCTTGGCGGGGTTGCCGGCCTGCACCATCACCATGTTGCCGATCTTGAGATAGGGCACGAAGTCGACCTGCTCGGCCCGGGCCGGGTTCATGTACATGGCCGAGTTGATGATATCGATGCGGCCACCCTGCAGGGCGGGAATGAGGCCCTTGAACTCCATGTTCAGCGGCTTGGGCGTGGCGCCGAGCTTCTTGCCGAGCGCCTCGATCATGTCGATGTCGAAGCCGGTCAGCTTGCCGTCCTTCTGGAACTCGAACGGCGCGAAGGTCGCGGCGACGCCATAGGTGAGCGCGTCGGCCTCGACGAGGCCGGTCTTGGGCAGCTCGGCAGCCGCGGCGGCGTGCATCAGGCCAAGCGGAATAATGAACGCGGCAACCACTTTGCGGAACATGCGGATCCCCTGTGCGATCTGGGTGAGGTTGGATTGGGCCGGCACTGATTGCACTAATTGATGCGGTTTATACAAAATGGACGCGGCGCGTGAGTCAAGCTTTGGCTACTCCTTGAGCTGCACAAACTATGGGCGACCCGTGCTCAAGGTCTGGCATCTTGGAGATTCGTGCGGTCAGGTCGACAGCGCGCCGGTTCTCATCAGGGAGAGGCTTGCGCCAAGACCGCTTCTGCCGGCTTGTCGAAACGTCACCTCATATTGTATGGATCGGTATATTTCATACAAATTCGGTGTTCTATGGCGCGCACGTCACGTCCGAACCGGGTCCGCCTGGCGAACCAGATCCTGGAGACCATCCGGGGCGGTCGCTTCGAGGTCGGCCATCATCTGCGCGAGCAGCAGATGGGGGATCTGCTGCAGGTCTCGCGGACACCGGTGCGCGCGGCGCTGGCGCTGCTCGCCGAGCACGGGGTGGTGGAGGCGCGGCGCAATCAGGGGTTCTTCCTCAAGGCGACGCCGGAGGAGTTGCACCGCCTCAGCCTCGAAGTGCCACTGACCGCCGACCAGGATCTCTACAGCGACATCGTCAATGACCGCCTCGCTGATCGTCTGCCGGTGTCCTTCACCCAGGCGGAGATCGCGCGGCGCTATGATGTCGACCGCATGCTGCTCCAGCGCACGCTCTCGCGCCTCGTCGATGACGGTCTCCTCGAGCGCAATCCCGGGCGCGGCTGGACCTTCCTGCCGACGCTGGATACCGGCCTTGCCTTGCAGAACAGCTATGATTTCCGCCGGACGCTGGAGCCGAATGGCCTTCTGCTGCCGACTTTCCGGCTCGATGCGGGGGCGCTGGAGCGGCTGCGCATCCAGCACCACTACCTCGAATCCCATCCCCGCATCGCTTCGGTCGATGCGCGCCAGCTCTTCGACACGGACGCCCATTTCCACGAGACCATCGCCGGCTTCAGCGGCAACATCTTCCTGCTGCAGGCGATTCAGCAGCAGAACCGCCTGCGGCGCCTGCTCGAATTCGGCGGCTATGTGAACCGCCGTCGGGTGCGCGATTGGTGTCGCGAGCATCTCGCCATCCTCGATGCGCTGGCCGCTAGCGATAATGCTCGGGCGGCGGAACTGATGCTCGCCCATCTCGGCAATGCCTATCGCGCAGTCCCGGCTTTCACTGGCACGGCGGCGGGGAGCGTTGCGCCATGACGCTGCTGCTGGTTCGCCATGCGACGCACTTGCCGGCGCTGGACGGCATGATCGCCGGGATGTTCGCGGCCGCACGCGGTGCCACGCTGGTGACGCTCACCAGCGGCGGGGCGGGCCATGGGCGTTTCGACTGCATGCAACATGTTCTGGCGCATGGCGAATTGGCGCCCAACGGCTTGATCTGGGCCGAGCGGGCGAGCGGGCATCCAGTGCCCCCGCCCGTCGATCGCGGCGCGGTGGTGCGGCTGCCCGGAACGGTGGTCGTGCCGCTCAATCCGGCGCTGCCGGCCCATGAGGAGGCCGAACGGCGCCTGCTCGCCACCGCCGCCCGGGCGGGTCGTCCGGTCGAGCTTTTCGTGGTGAGTGTGGTGGACGATGTGTACATCTTGCGCGCCGCCACGGACGAGAGCGTGGTGGGGCGCTGGCGCCTCGATACCTATGGCCGCCCGGTCGCCGCCGATGCCGTCACGTGGGGCGCTGAGGCTCTGCGGGTGTTGATGGTGGGACCGGAGGATCACCAACGCGAGGTGTACCCGGCAACCATCGCCGCGCTCGGCGACGCTGCCGAGGCGCAGGGCGTCCGGCTCGATCTGCGCTTCATTGATCCGCGCGAGGAGCCGAACTGGGAGCGGCTGCTTGGGGAGGTCGACGGGCTGGTGTTGCCCGGTGGCTCGGACATGGAGCAGGTGCGCGGCCAGATCGACGCGGCCCGCGCCGCCATCCGCCGCGACCTGCCCACCGTCGGGCTCTGCTTGGGGATGCAGACCATGGCGACGGCGGTGGCACAGGAAATCTGCGGCCTCAACGACGTGAATCTGACCGAGGCGGACCCGGAAGCGCAGACCAAGAGCTTCGTGCGGCTCCATGATGAGCATGACCGGCCGCTGCACCGGCTCGGCCTCCAGTCCTGCCGTCTCACCCCCGGCAGTCGCCTTGCTGCCCTGGCAGGAGGCGACAGCCTCGACGTGCTCTGCAACCACCGCTTCGTGCTCGACCCGGCGCTGGAGCCGCGCCTCGTCGAGGCCGGGCTCGTCGTCTGCGCCCGACAGGCCGGGAACGACCATGCCGATGCCGTAGAGGTGCCGGCGCTGCGCTTCTTCATGGCCATGCAGGGCCATCCTGAACTGTCGAGCCGCCCGGGCGCTCCGCATCCGCTGCTCGCCGGCTTCCTCGCGGCCATCCGGGGCGCCTGACCGGCTAACCGGTCGCGACGGATTGTTTAGTGATCCGCCGTCCCCGGTCCCGCCCATAGGTCGGTCTGGCATTACATATACTGGATGATTTCTTTGCGGCAGCGGCTGGAACGCTGCGTTGCAGCATCGAATTGCGCTTGCATTGTTGAGTGATGCCCACTTAACTAAACACAAAGCTAAACGTGACCGGCGGCGCCGGAACGCGAAGGCCAACCGAGGGGGCAAAGACCCACCTCGATCTCTGGGAGGAGAGCATGCTGAAGAAGTGGATACCCCTTCTCGGGGTCGCGGCCCTGTGCGGGTCGCTGTCCGTGCCGCAGGCCGCCAAGGCGGAACAGTTGACGCTGTGCTGGGCGGCGTGGGATCCGGCCAATGCGCTGGTGGAACTGTCCAAGGACTTCACCGCCAAGACCGGCATCGACATGAAGTTCGAGTTCGTGCCGTGGACCAGCTATGCCGACCGCTTCCTCAACGAGCTGAATTCCAAAGGCAAGCTCTGCGATCTCATCATCGGCGACAGCCAGTGGATCGGCGGTGCTGCCGAGAGCGGCCATTACGTCAAGCTGAACGACTTCTTCGCCAAGGAAGGCATCAAGATGGATGACTTCGTGCCGGCGACGGTGGTCGGCTATTCCGAATGGCCGAAGAACACGCCGAACTACTGGGCGCTGCCGGCCATGGGCGACGTCGTCGGCTGGACCTACCGCAAGGATTGGTTCGAGCGGCCGGAGCTTCAGAAGGAGTTCAAGGCCAAGTATGGCTGGGATCTCGCCGCGCCCAAGACCTACACCCAGCTCAAGCAGATCGCCGAGTTCTTCCAGAAGCGGCAGATCGACGGCAAGACCGTCTATGGCGCCTCGATCTACACCGAGCGCGGCTCGGAAGGCATCACCATGGGCGTGACCAACGTCCTGTATGATTGGGGCTTCATGTATGACAACCCCAAGAAGCCCTATGACATGCAGGGCTATGTCAACTCGCCCGAGGCGGTGAAGGGCCTGGAATTCTACAAGGCGCTCTATGATTGCTGCACGCCGCCCGGCAGCTCCAACGTCTACATGGTGGAATCGGCCGACGCCTTCAAATCCGGCCAGGTGGCGATGCAGATGAACTTCGCCTTCACCTGGCCCGGCCTCTACAAGGACGAGAAGGTCGGCGGCAACCGCATCGGCTTCTTCCCGAACCCGGCCGAGAAGTACCATTTCGCGCAGCTTGGCGGTCAGGGCATCTCGGTCGTGTCCTATTCGAGCAAGCGCGATGCCGCGCTCCAGTACATCAAATGGTTCGCCCAGCCGGACGTGCAGGCCAAGTGGTGGCAGCTCGGCGGCTATTCCTGCCTGAAGGCGGTGGTCGACGCGCCCGGCTTCAAGAGCAGCCAGCCCTATGCGACGGCCTTCCTCGAATCCATGGCCATCGTGAAGGATTTCTGGGCCGAGCCGAGCTATGCCGAACTGCTCCAGGCCATGCAGAAGCGGGTGCATGACTATGTCATCGCCGGCAAGGGCACGGCGAAAGAGGCGCTGGACGGCCTCGAAAAGGACTGGACCAAGATCTTCAAGGACGACGGCAAGATCTGATCCGCGCCGGCTGGGAGCGCCCATGTGCGGGCGCTCCCAGCCTCGCCGACCAGCCTCACGCCGCTCATGCGACGGGCCTCCTTCGGCCCCTCCCTGGGGCGGGACCGCCGGCAGATATCCCCGCTCTTGCTGCGTCCCGCCTCTTTTTCTCATCGGCCGACGTCACCCAGGCTGACGCGGCCCGACGGCCGGGATGCGCGTCCCGCCCCGACTAAGCTCTCATCACACCGGGTATGCTTGTGACCGCTTCCCACGAGACCCTTACAGACAAAATGACCGAGGCCGCCGTGCGCGCGACGCCGCAGGCCGTCGCCCGGCGCGTGCGTGGCCTCTCCGACAGGGCTATCGCGTGGCTCTTCATCGCCCCGACCATCGTGCTCCTGCTGGCGATCAACATCTTCCCGCTGTTCTGGGCGATCTATCTGTCCTTCACCAATTACCGGGCCAACCGGCCCAACGCGGTGGTGCAGAATGTCGGGCTCGGCAATTACGAGCGGGTGCTGAACGACCCGGACATCTGGGCGTCGATGCAGACCACGGCGCATTTCGTGTTCTGGACCATCGTGCTGCAGACCGTGATCGGCTTCGGCCTCGCCTTCCTGCTCGACCGCAAATTCCGCGGCCACGCCTTCTGGACCACGCTCATCCTCATTCCGATGATGCTGTCGCCGGCGGTGGTCGGCAATTTCTGGCGCTTCCTATACGAGCCGCAGATCGGGCTGTTCGCCTATGCGGTGTCGTTCCTCACGGGCATTCCGACCTCCGAGATCCAGATGCTCGGCAGCGTCAATCTCGCGCCCTGGGCGATCATCATCGTCGATACCTGGATGTGGACGCCTTATGTGATGCTGATCTGCCTCGCCGGGCTGCGTTCCATTCCCGACTACATCTATGAGGCGGCGGAGGTCGACCGTGCCTCCAACTGGCGACAGTTCTGGTCCATCACCGTGCCGATGGCGCTGCCCTTCATCATGCTGGCGGTGCTGTTCCGCGGCATCGAGAACTTCAAGATGTTCGACATGGTGAACCTGCTTACCGGCGGTGGGCCCGGCTCCACCACCGAGGTCGCCTCCATCGCGCTGAAGCGCGCCGCCTTCGAGGCGTGGGCCACCGGCCGCTCCTCGGCCTTTGCCATCATCCTCTTCGTCGCGGTGTTCGGCCTCGCCAACATCTATGTGAAGGCGCTCAACAAGGTGAAGCAGAGATGAGCCCGTCGCCTGCATCATCCGCCAAAACGCCCCCGATGACGGCGGCGCATTCCGTCGTCGAGCCGAGCCCGACTTCCAAGCGCGTGGCCGCGACGCTGGTGATCCTCTATGCGCTGATCACCATGGTGCCGCTGGTGTGGATCTTCCTCACCAGCATCAAGTCGCCGCCGGACTCGATCTCCTACCCGCCCAAGATCCTGTTCACGCCGTCGCTCGAAGGTTACTGCAACCTCTTCACCACCCGCACGCGGCAGACACCGGACTACATCGCCAGCCTGCCGCCGCCCTCGAACCTGTGCGATGAGGTGACGCGCGAGCGCAACATGGTCATCGCCGGCCCGTCGAACTTCCTGCCGCGCTTCGCCAATTCGCTCATCATCGCCTTCGGCTCGACCTTCCTCGCCGTCGGGCTCGGCACGCTCGCGGCCTATGGCTTCTCGCGCTTCAAGGTGCCGCTGGCCGATGACCTGCTGTTCTTCATCCTGTCGACCCGGATGATGCCGCCGATCGCCGTCGCCATCCCGATCTACCTGATGTACCGCCAGCTCGGCCTGTCCGACACCGCGCTCGGCATGATCCTGCTCTACACGGCGGTGAACGTGTCGCTCGCGGTGTGGCTGCTCAAGGGGTTCATCGACGAGATCCCGCGCGAATATGAGGAAGCCGCGATGATCGACGGCTACACGCGGCTTCAGGCCTTCCGCAAGGTGGTTCTGCCGCAGGCCACCACCGGCATCGCCGCCACCGCGATCTTCTGCCTGATCTTCGCCTGGAACGAATACGCCTTCGCCGCGCTGCTCACCTCCGGCACCGCCCAGACCGCGCCTCCCTTCATCCCCACCATCATCGGCGAGGGCGGGCAGGACTGGCCGGCGGTCGCGGCGGGCACGACGATCTTCCTGGTGCCGATCCTCGTCTTCACCATCCTGCTGCGCAAACAGCTGCTGCGCGGCATCACCTTCGGGGCGGTGCGCAAATGAGCGGAACCTCACTCGATACGCCCCGCCGCCGGCGCCCGTTCTTCCTGCGGCGCGGGCCGATGGAGAACCTCGCCGTCATGGTGATCGGCATCGGCTTCCTGATGCTGTTCCAGCCCTTCCTGATCGAGCTCTACACCTATTCCTTCGTCACCCTGCTGGCGGGCACGTTCATGTTCATGATCGTGTCCAAATTCCCGGAGTAGCCGCGATGGCGGAGATCCGAGTCGATCATTTGCACAAGGCCTTCGGCGAGTTCGTCGCGGTGCGCGATTCCACCTTCACGGTGGAGGATGGCGAGTTCCTGGCGCTGCTCGGTCCCTCCGGCTGCGGCAAGACGACGACGCTGCGCATGATCGCCGGGCTTGAGCTGCCGACCAGCGGCACCATCCGGCTCGGCGGCGAGGACGTGACCTTCAAGCGCGCCAGCGAGCGCGACATCGCCTTCGTGTTCCAGCTCTTCGCGCTCTACCCGCATATGAATGTGCGCAAGAATATCGGCTTCCCGCTGCTCTCGCAGGGCGTGCCACGGGCCGAGATCAAGCGACGGGTGGAGGAGACGGCGAAGCTCCTGCAGATCGACCACATTCTCGACAAGTCGGTCTCGGGCCTTGCCGGCGGCGACCGCCAGCGCGTGGCGCTCGGCCGGGCCATCGTGCGCCGCCCGAAGTGCTTCCTGATGGACGAGCCGCTCGGCACGCTCGACGCCGAGTTCCGCGACGTGATGGTGCGGGAGCTGCGCGAGCTGCACAACCGCATCGGCGCCACCACGGTCTATGTCACCCATGACCAGATCGAGGCCATGGCGATGGCCGACAAGATCGCGGTGATGAACCATGGCGTCATCGAGCAGTTCGACACGCCGCAGGAGATCTATGACCGCCCGGCCTCCATGTATGTCGCGGACTTCATCGGCTCGCCGCCGATGAACTTCATCCGCTTCAACGCCGGCCTGCCCAAGGGCGCGCGCATCGCCCGCATCGGCGAGGCGGATGTGGTGATGCCGGAGCTGCGCGCTGACGTGGCGCCCGGCGAGCTCGCGCTCGGGGTCCGGCCCGAGCATGTGCGCTTCTCCGATACCTCGCCGCTGCGCGGGGCGATCTATGGCAGCGAATATCTCGGCACGACGCAGATCGTCACCATTGAGACGCGGGGCGGGCGGGTACGGGCCCGGCTACCGGCGGAGCACAGCTACACCATTGGCGAGCCGGTCGGTCTCGTCTTCGCCAGCGAGCGCCTGTCGCTGTTCGACTGTGGTTCGGGCCGGGCCGTCCGGTCCGCCCTGCATGAGGGCGCGCGTATCCGGGGAAACCATCATGGCTGATGTCACGCTTACCGGCGTCACCAAGCGCTTCGGCGGGAAATCCGCCGTCGACAACCTCGACCTCACCATTGCCGATGGCGAGTTCGTCGTCCTGCTCGGCCCCACCGGCGCGGGCAAGACCACGACGCTGCGCCTCATCGCCGGGCTGGAGGCGCCCGATGCCGGCACCGTCAGCATTGGCGGGCGGGTGGTGAATGGCGAGGCCCCTGCGTTGCGCGACGTCGCCTTCGTCTTCCAGCAATACTCGCTCTACCCGCATCTGACGGTCTACGAGAACCTGGCCTTTCCCCTGCGCTCACCGGCGCGCCGGCTCGACAAGGCGAGCATCGACGCCCGCGTGCGGCAGGTGGCGGCGATGGTGCGCATCGACCACAAGCTGGAGAACCGCTCGACGCGGCTCTCCGGCGGCGAGATGCAGCGGGTCGCCATCGGCCGGGCGCTGGTGCGGCGGCCCTCGATCTATCTGATGGACGAACCGCTCTCCTCGCTCGACGCCAAGCTCCGCGGCGAGTTGCGGTTGGAGCTGAAGCGCATCCAGAAGGAGATGGGCTCGACGCTGCTCTACGTCACCCATGACCAGATCGAAGCCATGACCATGGCCGACCGCATCGGTATCCTCGCCGAGGGCAAGCTGGTGCAGATCGGCACGCCGCGCGAGATCTACAGCAACCCCGCCAATCTCCACGTCGCCGCGCGCCTCGGCCAGCCGCATATCAACCTCTTGCCGGCCGATCTCCTGCCCGGTCCGACGCCGCCCGCGGGCACCCGCACCATTGGCGCGCGCACCGAGCACCTGGAGATCGCCCGCACGGCCGGTGGCAATGCCGAGATCGATTGGGTGGAGCATCTGGGTGACCAGAACCACCTGCACATCACCGTGCGCGGCCACAAGATCACCACGCTGGCGGACCCCGATCTGCCCGTCGAGGCGGGGGATCGGATCAGCCTGAGCTTGAGGCGCCCGCTCTATTTCGGGCAAGACGGGCAGCGTCTCGCGTGACATGACACCGGCGTGAGCGCGCCCGGCGGGTTCAAAACGTGCCGACAGAAATCGGAAGGCAGCGATGAAACACTTCTTCAACCGCCGCGAAAGCATCGTCACCGAGGCGCTGGACGGCCTGCTGCGCACCTCGCCGCCCGGCAAGCTCGCCCGGCTCGACAGCTATCCCGACATCAAGGTCGTGCTGCGCGCGGACTGGGACAAGTCCAAGGTCGCCGTGGTCTCGGGCGGCGGTGCCGGGCATGAGCCCTCCCATGCCGGCTTTGTCGGGCGCGGGCTGCTCACCGCCGCCGTCTCCGGCGAGATCTTCGCCTCGCCCAGCGTCGAGGCGGTGCTGGCGGCGATCCGTGCCGTGACAGGCAAGCCGGGCTGCCTTCTGGTGGTGAAGAACTACACCGGCGACCGGCTGAATTTCGGCCTCGCCGCCGAGCGGGCGCGGGCCGAAGGCTTTGACGTTGAGATGGTCATCGTCGCCGACGACATCGCCCTGCCGGAGATCGACCAGCCGCGCGGGGTCGCCGGCACGCTGTTCGTCCACAAGATCGCCGGCCACCACGCCGAGGCGGGCGATGATCTCGCCACCGTCGCGGCCGCCGCCCGCGCGGCCGCCACCGACATCGCTTCGCTCGGCGTCTCGCTCTCTTCCTGCTCCATTCCCGGCCAGCCGCATGAAGCGCGGCTCGGCGCGGAGGAGGGGGAGCTCGGCCTCGGCATTCACGGCGAGCCGGGTGTCGAGCGCATCGCGCTGCAGGCAGCCGAGGCGATCACCGCGCTGATGGCGGAGCGTCTTGCGGGGAAGCTCGCGCCCGGCGCCGCCTATGCGCTGCTCATCAACAATCTCGGCGCCGTGCCGCCGCTGGAAATGAGCCTGATCGCCGACACGGTGCTGCGCTCGCCGCTGGGGACGCAGGTCACGCGCGTCATCGGCCCGGCGGCGCTGATGACCGCGCTCAACATGAACGGCTTCTCGCTTTCGCTGCTGCGCCTCGACGCCGCCCGCGAGCTGGCGCTGAGCACGGCGGTGGAACCGCTTGCCTGGCGCCCGGCGGTCGAGTGCGGCCCGGTGCGGGTCGTCCCCGCCCCGGCGGACCCGCGCGCGGCCACCCCGCCAGCCAGCGCCGATGCGGCCGCCGAGGCGGTGATCCGCACCGCCTGCGCGACGCTGATCGCGCTGGAGGAAGAGCTGAACCGGCTCGATGCGCGGGCGGGCGATGGCGACACCGGCTCCACCGTCGCCACCGGCGCGCGCGCCATTGAGGCGCGTCTTGCCGCCCTGCCGCTCGCCGACCGTGCGGCCACCTTGCATGCCATCGGTGAGACGCTTGGCCAGGCCATGGGCGGATCGAGCGGCGTGCT
Organism: Ancylobacter sp. WKF20; assembly: GCF_029760895.1. NCBI lineage: Bacteria > Pseudomonadati > Pseudomonadota > Alphaproteobacteria > Hyphomicrobiales > Xanthobacteraceae > Ancylobacter > Ancylobacter sp. WKF20. The sequence goes on along the minus strand of NZ_CP121679.1, from coordinate 2,222,415 downwards.
GATGTCGATCTTCTTCACCGCCAGCGCCAAGGCGCTGCGCGAGAATGGGGATCTGCCCGCGGCGCTGCTTGCCGGGCTCGACCGCATGACCTTCTATGGCGGAGCGGGGCTCGGCGCGCGAACCCTGGTGGATTCGCTCGATCCCGCGCTCAGGGCGCTGGCCACGGCGGATGTCACCGAGGCGGCGCGGGTGGCCCATCAAGGCGCCGAGGCGACCAAGGCGATGACGCGGGCCCGCGCCGGTCGCGCCTCCTATGTCGGGGCGCGCGATCTTGAGGGTTCGCCCGATCCCGGCGCGGTTGCTGTGGCGCGGGTGTTCGCGGCGCTGGCGGGCCGGGACTGACAGGCGCGGCGGCGCGACGGGGAGGGGAGAGATGCGGCTTGATGCCGGCGACATCGCCGAACTGATCGCGCGCTGCCATGCCGCGATCGACCGGCATGGCGACCATCTCGGCGTGCTCGACAGCGCCATTGGCGATGGCGACCACGGCGCCAATATGCGCCGGGGGCTCGAGGCTGTCTTCGCCGAGCGCGCGGCGATTGCCGCCTTGCCGCTGCCGGCCGCGCTGGAGCGCATTGGGCTCGTGCTGGTGATGAGCATTGGCGGCGCCGCCGGTCCGCTTTACGGCACGCTGCTGATGGAGCTCGGGCGCGGCCTTGCCCCCGATGCCGACACGGACGCTTTCGCCGCGACGCTGGAGCAGGCTATCGCCGCCGTGGCGCGGCGGGGCCGTGCCGGGCCCGGCGACAAGACGCTGCTCGACGTGCTCTATCCCGTGCAGGCCGAAATCATGCGGCATGCGGCGCCCGAGCGCATCGCGGCCTGCGCAAGATCCGCCGCGCGGGCGACCGAGGCCATGCAGGCCCGGCGTGGGCGGGCCGCCTATCTCGGGGCGCGCTCGGTCGGCCATGAAGACCCCGGCGCGTCGAGCTGCGCGCTGCTCGCCGCCACGATCTGCGTCTATCTCGCGGAGCATCGCCCCTCATGAGCGAGACCGGCACCCCGGCGCGCCCCGCCAATGTGGGCATCGTCATCGTCTCCCATTCGCCGCTGGTGGCGCGCGGCGCGGCCGACATGGTGCGCCAGATGGTCGGCGATTGCGTGCCGCTGGCCTGGACCGGGGGGAACGCGGAAGGCGGCCTCGGCACCCATGTCGCGGGCATTCAGGCGGCCATCGAGGCCGCGTGGTCGGAGGCGGGTGTCGCCATCTTCGTCGATCTCGGCGGGGCCGAGACCAATAGCGAGACCGCTGCCGAACTGCTCGGCGCCTCCCGGGCCGGGCGCATCGTGGTGTGCAACGCCCCGCTGGTGGAAGGCGCGGTGATCGCGGCGGCGGAAGCCTCCGGCGGTTCCAGCCTCGCCAAGGTGGTCGCGACGGCCGAGGAGCTGTCGCCCTGATGAGCGAACGCCACGCCCGCCTCCCGCGCGAACGCTCTGGCACGAGCTGGCAGACCGAGGTCGAGGTGACTCACGGCATCGGCCTGCACGCGCGCCCCTCGGTCACCTTCACCCGCCTCGCCAAGAGCTTTCCCTGCTCGATCGAGGTGGCGGTGGATGGCTCTGGCGAGTGGCTGAACGGCAAGAGCATCGTCAAGATCATGGGCGCGCGCATCCGGCGCGGGGCGCGGCTGCGCATACGGGCCGATGGCTCGCGCGCCGAGGAGGCCATCGTCGCGCTCGGCGAGCTGGTCCGGCGCAATTTCGACGAGGACCGCAAGCTGGGGCGGGCCGATGGCCGTGCCGGTTGATTGCTCGGGTGAGGCTTATCGCGGCACCCCGGTTTCGCCCGGCCGGGCGTGGGGGCCGGTGCATTGCGCGCGCCGTGCCGATACCATCCTCGTCGATCCCGTTTCCGGCGATCCCCGCGCCGTGCTCCGGCGCGCCGTGGCGGCGGCGGTGGACGATCTGCGCCGTCTGGCCAGCGAGGCCGCGCCCGACAGCGCGGGCATTCTCGACTTCCAGATCGAGATGCTGCTCGACGAGGAAATCCTCACCCCCGCTTTTGCCCGTATCGCGGCCGGGGAGGGGCCACTGCTCGCCTGGGCCGGCGCGATGACCGCCTATATCAATTCCTTCGTTCCCGATGACCGGGACGACGACGCCTTTGCCGCACGCGTCGCCGACCTGACGGATCTGCGCCAGCGCGTGCTCGATGCACTCGATGGCCGCCCGCGGGCGGATTTTCCGGCCGGTGCGATCTATGTCGGCGCGGACATGCCGCCGAGCGTCTTCCTCGCGCATGACTGGTCGGCCGGCGGCGGCATCGCGCTGGGTGCCGGCAGCGCGATCAGCCATGTCGCGCTGCTGGCCCGCGCGCGCGGCGTGCCCATGGTGGTTGGCCTCGGCGAGATCGCGCTCGCGGATGGCAACAGCGCCCTGATCGACGGGGACGAGGGGCTGCTGCGGCTTGCTCCGCCGGCGGTGGAACCGGTCCCGATGGTGGTCGCACGCCGCGCCGTGCCACCGCTCGGACCGCTGCCGACGGGGGACGCCGTCACGCTGGGGGTGAACATCAATTCGCTGGCGGATCTCGACGCATTCGATGTCGCGGCGGTGGATTGTGTCGGGCTCGTGCGCACCGAATTCCTGTTTCCGACAGCGGCCGATGCCTTGAACGAGGAGCGCCATGTCGCGGCCTATGTGAAGATACTCGCCCGCCTCAAGGGGCGGCCGGTGACGGTGCGGATGCTCGACCTCGGCGGCGACAAGACCCTCGCCGGCGTGGCGGAAGGCGGCGCGGCCTCGCTGCTTGGCCTGCGCGGCATCCGCCTCTTGCTCGCCCATCCAGAGCTTGCCCGCGTGCAGGCGCGGGCGCTGCTGCGGGCGGCCGCGCTGGGGCCGCTCAGCGTGCTCCTGCCGATGGTCACGCTGCCCGGTGAAGTCACCGCCATGGCGCAGATCTTCGCGGAGGAGGAGGCGCGTCTGGCCGCACGCGGCGTGAGCATCGCTCGCCCGCCGCTCGGCATCATGGTCGAGGTGCCGGCCGCCGCGCTGACACTCGACCTGTTCGCCGCCGCCGCGTTCTTTTCGGTGGGGACCAACGACCTGATGCAGTATCTCTCGGCGGCGGCGCGGGACAACCCGGCCGTCGCCCCGCTCAATGCCGGATCGGAGATCGCCTTGTTCCGCCTGCTGGATCAGGTCAGCGCGAGCGCCCGCGCCCTCGGCAAGCCGCTGTCGGTCTGTGGTGACCTCGCCGGAGAGCCGCAGGGCCTCGCCCGGCTGGTCGCGGCGGGTTTTCGCGACGTCTCCGTCGCCCCCTCGCGGCTGGCGGCGGTTCGTGAGTTGTTGCGCGGCGCGGTCAATGCCGATGCCGGCGCTGGGGTAGCGCATGGCCCGTGAACCCAGCGACGAGGCGGTGACCGCCTACAAGACCCTGCTCGCGAGCCTGCTCGACAACCGCCCCTCCGGCACGCGGCAGCGGCTGGCGACGGCGCTCGGCAAGCACCGCAGCTTCGTCACGCAGGTCACCAGCCCGACCTATGACACGCCGCTGCCCGCCCGCCATCTGCCGACGATCTTTCGCGTCTGCCATTTCAGTCCGGCCGAGCAGGAGCGCTTCCTCGCCGCCTATCAGGCTGCTCATCCCGGCCGGTTGCCGGAAGTCGGCGGCGGCGAGAAACTGCGTCCGCTGACGCTGATGGCGCCGGACTTCGGCGACGAGAAGAAGAACCGTCAGTTCGACGACGCCATTGCCGAGCTGGTGCAGAAGATGGCCACGCTGATGAGCGGAGAGGAGTGACGTGAGCGCGCCCATCATCCTCCCGCGCCTAGGCGCCGCGCACCCTCACCGGAGGGCGGGCCGGTGAAGCGGGTCATGAACGCGCCCGACGCCTTTGTTGCCGAGGGCTTGGCCGGCTTCGTGCGCGCGCATGCCGGGCTGGTGATGTTCGGCGCGGACGGCAAGTTCATCCGTCGGCGCGACCTCGCCTCGGCCAAGGTGGCGTTGATCGCCGGCGGCGGGGCAGGGCATGAGCCGCTGCATGCCGGCTTCATCGGCCGGGGGATGCTCGACGCCGCCTGCACCGGACATGTCTTCACCTCGCCGACCCCGGACCAGATCGTCGCGGCGATGGACGCGACGGACACCGGCGCCGGCTGCCTTCTGGTGGTGAAGAACTATGACGGCGACGTGATGAATTTCGAGATGGCGGCGGAGATGGCGGCCGCCCGCCACGCCGTCGAGATGGTCGTGGTCGAGGACGACGCGGCGACCGGGCCGGCCGTGCGCAGCCGCGGGCGGCGGGGCGTGGCGGGCACGGTCATCGTCGAGAAGATCCTCGGCGCCGCCGCCGAAGAGGGCGCAAGCCTTCCGGCATTGAAGGCGCTCGGCGAGGATCTCAACACCCGCATCCGCTCCATGGGTGTCGCGCTGCGTGGTGTGACCGTGCCGAACAATGCGCGCGAGACTTTCTCGCTCGGCCCGGACGAGATGGAGATTGGCGTCGGCATCCATGGCGAGCCGGGGCTGGAGCGGATCGGCTTCGTCGCGGCCGACGAGATGATCCGCCTGCTCGGCGAGCGCGTGCTGGCCGAGCTTCCCGCTCATCTTGTCGCGAGCTCGTTGCGGCCGCTTCTGCTGGTCAATGGCTTTGGCGGCACGCCGCCGATCGAGCTCTATCTCGCGCAGGGCATCGCGCATCGCTTCTTCGAGGCCCGTGGCATCGCGCCGGCGCGCAGCCTTACCGGAACCTTCGTCACCTCGCTCGACATGGCGGGCTTCTCAATCACGCTCGCTCTGCTCGATGAGGCGCAGTTCGCGCTGTGGGGCGCCCCGGTGGCGACGGCCTGCTTTTCCTGGTGATGGCGCCGGCTCTCATTCGCCGCGCGGAAAGCGCTGCGATTCCTCAAGAATGTTCAGGTCCATGTGGTTGCGCATATAGCGCTCCGAGGCCTTTTGCAGCGGCTGGAAGTCCCAGGGGTAATAGGCCCCGTTGCGCAGCGCGGCGTAGACGACATGGCGGCGGGCCTGGCTCGCCCGCACGTCCGCGTCGAACCGGGCGAGATCCCAGCGCTCCCGCATCATCGCCTGCAGGGAGGTGAGGACACCCGCGCAGGCGGGATCGCTCGCGCGGTTGATCCGCTCCTGCGGGTCGTCGTTGAGATGGGTCAGGATCGGCGGGTCGAGGTCGCACAGGACGAGTTTCCACGGCCCGTCGCGCAGCGCCACGAGGGGTGCCTCGGAGCCCTCCGCGGCATATTCCATCGGCACAGGGGAGCGCGTTCCGCGTCCCTGAGCGAGCGGTACGAGGCTCTCGCCATCGGTCCATGGCAGCACGCTGGAGAGGTCGAGCCCGGCGAGTTCCGCCAGCGTCGGCAGCACGTCGAGCGTGGAGACCGGGTGGTCGACGCGGCCGGCCGGCAGGTCCGGCGCGGCGATCATCAGCGGCACGCGGGCCGACCCCTCGAAGAAGTTCATCTTGAACCACAGGCCACGCTCGCCAAGCATGTCGCCATGGTCGGAGACGAACACGACCACTGTGTCTTCGGCCATCCGGCAGGTGTCGAGAATGGCCAGCAACTCGCCGATCTTCTCGTCGATATAGGAGATGTTGGCGAAATAGGCGCGGCGGGAGCGCCGGACATCCTCCGCCGTCACATGGCTTGAGGCATGGTCGCTGGCGCGCATCAGCCGCTGTGAATGCGGGTCTTGCTGCTCGAACGGGATGGGCGGCACCACCGGGTCGAGGGCGGGGCAATCCTCGTAGAGATCCCAGAAGCGGCGGCGCGCGACATAGGGGTCATGCGGGTGGGTGAAGCTCACCGAGAGGCACCAGGGCCGCTTCTCCTGCCCGCGCGCCAGATCATAGAGTTTGCGGCCGGCGTGGTAGGCGACCTCGTCGTCATATTCGAGCTGGTTGGTGATCTCCGCCACGCCAGCTCCGGTGACCGAGCCGAGATTGTGATACCACCAGTCGATGCGCTCGCCCGGCCGCGTATAGTCCGGCGTCCAGCCGAAATCGGCGGGGTAGATGTCGGTCGTCAGCCGCTCCTCGAAGCCGTGAAGCTGGTCGGGTCCGACGAAATGCATCTTGCCGGACAGCGCGGTGTGATAGCCGGCGCGGCGCAGATGGTGGGCGAAAGTCGGGATATCCGAGCCGAACTCGGCGGCGTTGTCATAGACGCGGGTGCGGCTCGGCAATTGGCCGGACATGAAGGACGCCCGCGCCGGGGCGCAGAGCGGGCTCGCCGTGTAGCTGTTGGCGAAGCGGGCGGAACGGCCGGCCAGCGCGCGCAGATGCGGGGCGTGCAGGAAAGGGGCGGGGCCGTCGGGGAACAGCGTCCCGTTCAGCTGGTCGACCATCAGGATGAGAATATTGGGACGCGTCATCGCCGGCTCCGCCGTGGCAGGAAAGCGGGCGGACACGCCGGGGCGTGCCCGTCCGGGCAGGTCTGGTCGTGGGTGTTACAGGCCCAGTGCGGCCTTCACCGCGGGCAGGCCCGGCTTGCCGTCAAAAGTGGTGACGCCGGCCAGCCAGGGGCCGAGGATATCCGGCTGCGCCTTGAGCAGAGCCTTGGCGGCAGCGGTGGGCTCCAGCCCGTCATCGAGGATCTTGCCCATCATCGCGTTCTCGATGGCGAGGTCGAATTTGAGGTTCCTGAACAGGGTCGCGGCGTTGGGGCACTGCGCCGACCAGCCGGTGCGGGCGAGGGTGCGCACATCGGCGCCGCCAAAATTCGCGCCGAAATAGGCGTCGCCGCCGGACAGATAGGTGATGGCGAAGGTCTCGTTCATCGGGTGCGGGGCCCAGGCGAGGAAGACGATCCAGTCCTTGCCGTTCGAGGCCCGCTTCACCTGCGCCAGCATGGCCTGCTCGCCGGATTCAACGACCTTCCAGCCCTTCAGGCCGAAGTCGTTGGCATCGACCATCTTCTGGATGTTGGCATTGGCCGGGGCGCCCGGCTCGATGCCGTAGATCTGGCTGCCGAACTTGTCGGCATTGGCGGCGAGATCCTTGAAGTCCTTCACGCCGGCGTCCGACACATAGGTCGGCACGGCGAGGGTGAACTTGGCGCCGATCAGGTTGGTGCCTAGCACTTCCACCGCCTTCGCCTCGTTCAGCGCGTCGATGAATTTCTGCTGGGCCGGCATCCAGTTGCCGAGGAAGACATCGACATTGCCGTTCTTCATCGACTCATAGCCGATGGGTACGGACAGCGTCTTCACGTCCTGAGTGTAGCCGAGGCCGGCGAGCACCACGCCGGCGAGGGCGTTGGTCGAGGTGATGTCCGTCCAGCCGGGATCGGACATGCGGACGGTCTTGCAGCTGGGCGCATCGGCAGCCGAGGCGGCGCCGGCGGCGAAGAGGACAGAAAGGGCGCAGGCGGCCCTTGCAAAGCGATTCATCACGGAACCTCCAGAAAGGGTGAGACACACAATCGCAAGAGGCTGCCCGTCATCGGGTCTGTGGCCAGCTTGCCCCCACCGACATCAGACGGTTAAATGCTTAACGCTGTGAAGCGGTGCATTTTCAATGGCTGACCCAATATAGGCTTATGGCTGAACGCCTTCTCGATCTTGGCTGGGTGCGGATTTTCGAGGCGGTGGGACGGCGCGGCAGCCTGACCGCGGCGGCGAGCGAGCTCGGCCTGTCGCAGCCAGCGGTCAGCTACACCGTGCGGATGCTGGAGCAGCAGCTCGGCGCGGCGCTGCTGGAGCGTGGCCATCGCGGCAGCACCCTCACCGCGGCGGGCGACCGATTGCACCGCGCGGCCACGGCTGCTCTCGGCGAAATCGACGCGTCCGCCCGCGCCATTCGCCGGATGAACCGCCAGCCGGTGGTGCGGCTGTTCACCGATTATGGTTTCGCCTCGTTCTGGATGATGCCGCGCGTGGCGCAGTTCCGCCGGGTGCGACCGGATACCGAGGTGCACATCATCGCCTCAGCCGCCGCCGATCCCGGCACCGACGAGGCCGAGGATGTCGCGGTGCTGTTCGGCACGCGGGCGGACTTCGGCGCCGGCGCGACGCAGCTTGTCGAGGAGCGGGTCTATCCCGTGTGCAGCCCGGGTTTTGCCGCGCGGCATGGCCTTTTGGCGCAAGGGGTTGCGGCCGATGACGCGACCAATGATCCCCGGCGCCTTGCCAGGTTGCCGCTGCTGCACCTCGACAGCACGCCGCGTCCGCGCTGGTTCGGCTGGCACGACTGGTTCGCGGCGATGCGCGTGCCGCGCGAGCCGGTGCCAGGCGATCTCAGCCTCAACACCTATGGCCTCGTCGTGCAGGCCGCCATGGCTGACCAGGGCGTCGCGCTCGGCTGGGAGGGGCTGATCGACGGGGCGATTGCCGACGGCACGCTGGTCGCCGTCGGCCCACCCATTGCGCGGCCGGAGAGCGGCTACTGGCTGCGGCCGGGGCGGGAGCCCTCGGCGGCGGCGTGGGATCTGATCAACTGGATCATCGCGCAGCCGCGCTGGGGCATTTAGCGTGTGCTGATAAGGGGTTGGTAGTGGTGGGGCTGGCGCATGAGGACGAGATCCTTGCGGCGCACCACATTGGTCGGGTAGCGGCTGTCGAGATTGGTAGTGTCCACCGTCGCCACGGCGACGCCGGTTCCCTCGGCGATGATGGCCTCGCGGCGGGGGAACTCGAAGGTGTCCGGGCCGAACACGCCACTCTTTCCCTCATAGCCCCGCGCGGGGTCGAGCGCATTGGCGAAGGCGAAGAAAACGTTGTTTTCTCCGGCCCTTGCGCGGAAATGGTGCCAGTGGTGCGGGTCGGCGCCGGTGGGGATCGGGTAGCTCTGCGCGACCTTTGAGCCGGCATGGGCGCCGGTGAACGGGCCGCGGATCGCGGCCGGGCAGGCGATGAGGTCGCAGCCGCGCAAAGCCAGCACGCGGCCGGCTTCCGGGAAGCTGGCGTCGTGGCCGATGAGGAGTCCAATCCGTCCAATCTGTGTATCGAGAACGCTCCAGTCGTCGCCCGCGCTCGCCCAGTTGCCGTCGGCCGCATCGAGGTGGAGTTTGCGGTGTGTGCCGATCAGTCCCTCGGGTCCGAGCAGCAGGGCGCTGTTGTAGAGCTGCCCGCCCGCCTCCTCGGCGAGACCGACGACGAGATAGATGCCGAGCCGGCTCGCCAGCGTCTGCAGCCGGGCGGTGGCGGGGCCGTTTACGGGCTGGGCGTTGGGCAGGTCGAAGCCGGTGAGCGCCCGCTCGGGGAACACGACCATCTCGGCCCCCTCGCTCCGGCGCGCCTCGCTGGCCAGCGCCTCGATCTGGGCGAGGTTCGCCGCGATGTCGGCGGACGGGGTGAACTGCGCCACCGCGACGCGCGACTGGCGGCCGGGGGGCAGGGGGCGGTGGCCGTAGAGGCCGAAGAAGTCGAGCGGGTTCCAGGCATAGGTGCTGGTCGGCAGCTCCATATAGAGCTCTGGCCGGCGCTGCTCGAACACCGGCTCGCCGAACATCTGGCGGGCGCGGGCGCGCTCCAGGTCGATCTCGGCCAGCGCCACGCCGTCCCCGCCGTCGATCACCGCCGCGAGCGTGCCGTCCGGCTCGATGACGCAGCTGCCGCCGGAGAACTGCACGCCGCGCTCCAGCCCCCAGCGATTGCTCTCGATGAGGTAGCAGCCATTCTCCACCGCCCGGCTGATCCAGTAGGGCGCAGGCGTGCGCTCGGCGAGCCAATTGGAGATGTGGCAGATGATGTCGGCGCCGCCCAGCGCGACGAGGCGGGCGGTTTCGACGAAATGGATGTCCATGCAGATCAGCAGGGCGATACGGCCGATGGGCGTGTCGAACACCTGATGGCCGAGATCGCCCGGCGCCGACCATTTCGGCTCGGAGATGTAGGGATGCGTCTTGCGGTGGGTGCCGACGACGCCCTCCGGTCCGATCAGCACCGCCGAATTGTAATAGAGCCCGGTCGCCGCATCGACTTCGGGCATGCCGATGACGATGTAGCAATCCTGCTGCTGGGCCAGCGCCGCGAAGCGTTCTGTGGTCGGACCGGGAATGGTCTCGATGAAGGGTGCCACCTCAGCACGGTCGAACCAGCAATAGCCGGTGGTGCCCATTTCCGGCGTCACGATGAGTTTGGCGCCCGCGTCGGCGGCCTCTGCGACGAGATCGAGCAGCCGCGTGATGTTGCGCTCCTTCTCGAACAGAGTCGGCTCGAACTGGACGGTGGCGACCTTCAGCGGGAGGGTCATCGCGGGACTCCGGGCAAAGGGGAGGTGTCCGGCGTCCCGCTGGTGCGGAACGCCGTTAGGAGACGAACGGAAGGGTGGGATGCGTCGTCACACCCGGCCCTACGGCCGGATATGACGGTTGGCCGGCGCTCAGGGCGTCAGGTACGACTTCAGGATCGAGGCGCCCATCGTGTATTTCGGGTCGACCATGTTGCCGAGCCGCACGCGCCCGCACTGGGTCAGCAGCATATAGGCTTCCACCTCGTCGAAGCCGTAATCCGACGCCATCCAGCGGATGAGGTCGCGATAGGCCATGCGGGTGGCGTCTTCCATCGGGCGGGTGGAGCCGATGGACATGATGAAGTCCTCGGTCTCGAGGCGCGGCGTGTGGATGGTCCAGCCCTTGATAAGGTCGATCTGGATGGTGGTGACGGTGGGGTGCTCCAGCGCCACGCCGCACAGCTCGCCATCGCCCTGCGTGGCGTGGCAGTCGCCGAGATAGAGCAGGCCGCCCTTGATGTTGACCGGCAGGTAGATCACCGCGCCGATGCCGACATCCGGCAGGTCCATGTTGCCGCCATAATAGTCCGGCTGCAGCGAGGTGATGGCCTCGATCTCCGGCGAGGTGCCGATGGTGCCGATGAAGGGCACATAGGGCAGGGTGATCTTGTCGCTCCACTTCGTGCCGGTCTCGGCATCGACATGCAGCTTCTTCACCTTGATCGGCAGCGGCGCGTTGAGCATCGCCGTGTCCTTGGTCGGCACGAGGCCGCCGAATTCCGGCATGATCAGCGTGGTGCCGCGGGGCTGCTCGCCGCGCGGGACGATGTTCTTGATGTAGACCGCGAGCGTGTCGCCCTTCTCCGCGCCATTGACGTAGATCGGGCCGTTCTGCGGGTTCAGATAGGGAAAGTTGAGGATCTCGAGCGGGTTGTCGGTCTCGTTCTTGATCGCCCCCTCGAAGGCGTCATGCGTCTCGGCCGAGACGACCGCGCCGGGGTCGACTTTGAGCACCGGGTCGACATAGGGGCCGTAGACGTAATGATACTTGCCCTGCACCTCTTCGGTGATGGCGTGGGTGGACCCCGCCTGGCCCTTGGCGAGGCCCTTGCGTGCCATGATGGACGTCTCTAGCCAGGACATTGCTTTCTCCTTTTGGCTGTCTCGGTTCGGCGGGGGCGTCAGACCGCCAGATGACGACGCATGGCCTCGCCATCGGCCAGGGCCTCGCGATCAAGCTCGGCGACGATGCGACCCTTGTCCATCACGTAGCAACGCTGCGCCATGGCGCGGATCATGTCGATGTTCTGCTCCACCAGCATGATGGTGACGCCGGTGGCGCGGTTGAGCTCCACCATGATGCGGGCGATGTCCTGCACGATGTTGGGCTGGATGCCCTCGGACGGCTCGTCGAGCAGGATGAGGGCGGGATCGGCGATGAGCACGCGGCCAATGGCGAGCTGCTGCTGCTGGCCGCCCGACATGGTGCCGGCGCGCTGGGCCCAGCGTTCGCGCAGGATGGGGAAATAGTCGAGAACACGCTCGCGGTCCGCCGCTGTCACGCCCGCCTTGAGCATGGCACCGACCGCGATGTTCTCGGCCACGCTGAGGCGCGGGAACACGTCGCGGCCCTGCGGTACATAGCCGACGCCGAGCCGGGCGCGCTTGTGGGCGGGAAGGTGCTCGACCGCCTCGCCGCGATAGACGATGGAGCCATCCATCGCCGGAACGAGGCCGATGAGGCTCTTCATCAGCGTCGACTTGCCGACGCCGTTGCGCCCGATCACCGCGACGATCTCGCCCTCTCGCACGGTGAGATCGAGACCTTGCAGCACCGGCTTGCCGCCATAGCCGGCGCGCAGGCCGAGGGTGGAGAGCAGCACTTCCTTACGCATGGGCGGCCTCCGGCGCATGACCGAGATAGATGGCGGCGACCCGCTCGTCGGCGACGATGGCGTCGATCGACCCTTGAGCGAACACCTGGCCGAGATGCAGCACCGTGACCTTGTGGGCGACCTGGCGGACGAAGGCCATGTCGTGCTCGACCGCCAGCACCGTCATGCCCTCGCGGTTGAGACGCTGGATCATCTCGCCGGTGGCGAAGGTCTCCTCCGGCGACATGCCGGCGGTCGGCTCGTCCAGCAGCAGCAGGCGCGGCTTGAGGCTGATCGCCATGCCGATCTCCAGCCACTGCTTCTGGCCATGGCTGAGATTGCCGGCGAGCTGGTTCGCTTCCGCCGTCAGCTTGAGGAAGTCGAGCAGCCGGTCGATCTCGCCATGGAGCGCGGCGGGCGCGTAGTGGTGCTGCATGGCGATCTCGAGATTCTGCCGCACGCTCAAGGCCTTGAAGATGCCGGGCACCTGGAACTTCACGCTCATCCCGCGGCGGATGCGCTGATAGGATTTCAGCGCCGTGATGTCCTCGCCCGCGAACAGGATCTGCCCGCTGCTCGGCAGGTGCTCGCCGAGGATGAGGCGGAAGAGGGTGCTCTTGCCGGCGCCGTTCGGGCCGATGAGGCAATGGATTTCACCCGGCTCCAGCGCCAGATTGACGTTGTTGGTGACGTGCAGGCCGCCGAAATGCTTGTTCAGCGCGCGCGCTTCGATGAGGGCCATCAGACGCCTCCCCGCTTCGAGGTCAGCCGGCCGATGAAGGCGCCAGCGGAAAGAATGAGCCCGCGCGGGGCGAGCAGCACGGTGAGCACCAGGAGTATGCCCATCACCACCAGCGCGTACTGGCTGCCATGGATGGTGAGGGCCTGAAAGGCGGAGAGCACCACCAGCGTGCCGATCAGCGTCGCCGTGATGTCCGAGCGCCCGCCGACCGCGACCCAGACGATGGGCAAAGCGGCGGCCGTCATCCCCATGCTGGAGGGCGTGATGTATTGGCCCCAGCTCGTGTAGAGCACGCCCGACAGCCCCGCCAGCGCCGCGCCGATGACAAAGGCGCCGAGCTGGTACTTGCGGATGTCGTAGCCGAGCATCTCGGCCCGCTCGGGGTTCTCGCGGATCGCGACCAGCACATTGCCGAAGCGCGAGTTCACGAGGATGCGCAGGCCGAGATAGACCAACACGAGCAGGCCCAGCACGACGTAATAGAGCTGCACGTCGGGGAACAGCACGATATCGCCGCCGGGCCAGGGAAGGGTGAGCGGGGGCATGTTGCTCATGCCGTTGAAGCCGTTCAGCCGGGCGCTGCCGATCTTCCACTCCGGGCCGGCGGTCTGCGCCATGAAGCGTTCCAGCACCAGCGTCACCGACAGGGTGACGATGCCGAGGAAGACGCCGGAGATGCGCCCGAAATAGAGGAAATAGCCGAGCAGCACCGCGAACAAGGCGGCGAGGGCGATGGCGAGCACCAGCGCCACCAGCGTGAAGCCATAGGCGGCGCCGAAATTGATGGTGAGGATGCCGTAGCTGTAGCCGGCAATGCCGAAGAAGGCGGTCTGGCCGAAGGACAGCGCGCCGCCATAGCCCCAGATCAGGCTGAGGCCGAGCGCCATGAAGACCCAGGTGAAGAAGTAGACGGTGTTGCCGACCGTGTAACCGTCGCTGAACAGCGGGTAGCCGCAGGCCGCGATAAGGACGACGAGGAAGCCGGCCCAGAACCAGGGGCCGCGGCCCATGGTCTGCGGGCCTTCCAGCCGGGCGAAGAAACGGGCGAGAGCGTTCATGGGTATGGGTTCCGTGGGCTCAGGCGCGTTCGCGCAGCAGGAAGCCGGAAATGCCCTTGGGCAAGACGCGGATGACGACGATGACGGCGACCAGCAGGCCGATCTGGCCGAAGAGCTGGCCATAGAGCGAGGTCATGGTGGCCTTCACCACAGCGAGCACGGCGGCGGCCGGCGCGGTGCCGAGGAAGACGTCGGCGCCGCCCACCACGACGGTCACGAAGGCTTCCATGATGAAGGTCGTGCCCATGGTCGGCACCAGCGTCATGGTCGGGGCATAGAGCCCGCCCGTCAGCCCGGCGAGGCCCGCGCCGAGGGCGAAGGTGAGGCTGTAGACCCGGCGCGTATCCACGCCCAGCGCCGCCGCCATGTGCGGCACCTGGATGGTGGCGCGGGCCATGACGCCAAAGCGCGTCCAGTTGAACAGCGCGTAGAGCCCGGCCAGCACCACCAGCGCCATCACGAACAGCACCAGCCGGTAGACCGAGTAGGAATAGGCGCCCATCTGGAAGCTGCCGAAGGGCGTGCCGACGCCCGCCATGGTCGAGCCGAGCAGGATCAGCGTGCCCTGCGTGGCGATGAGGCTGAGGCCCCAGGTCGCGACGATGGTGTCCAGCGGGCGGGAATAGAGGTGGCGGATGACCAGCATCTCCACCAGCGCGCCCACCATCCCCGCGACCAGCGCGCCGCAGAGAATGGCGAGCGGCAGCGGCAGGCCGGCATGGGCGGCGGAGACGGTGACATAGGCCCCGCACATGATGAATTCGCCATGGGCGAGGTTGATGACGCCCATCATGCCGAAGATCACGGCGAGCCCGCAGGCGGACAGCACCAGAAAGGCGAAGGCGTCGCCGAACTGGTAGAGGGCGGAAAAGGCAAGGGTTCCGAGATCCATGGGCGGGGAGGGCCTTCGGTCCGACGGTGCCAGGAGGGCAGCGGGAAAGGGAGATGTGCCCCGGCGCGGAAGGGGGACGCGCCGGGGCGAGGAGCGGGCGCCGCCGAAGGGGGATGCGGCGTCCGCGAAGGCTCAGCCCGCGATCAGGGCTTCGGCGGCGGGTTGGACGGGGTGTACTGCGCGCTCGGGTCGCTCTTGGTCAGGTCGCAGCCGGCCTCGCCCAGCCAATAGGGCTTGATGTCCTCCCAGACCTTCGGGAAGGAGATCGAGTGATCGGCACCCACCTTGGCGAGGTAGATGGTGTGCGACATGTGCTGGCTCTTGGGGTCGAGGCAGACCTTGCCTTCCGGCGCGTCCATGCAGACATCGCCCTTGGCGATCTCCTTGCGCAGGTCGTCGCGCTTGGTGGACTTTGCCCGCTCGACCATCTGCTTGTAGAGATAGACCGCCAGATAGGAGTTCTCGGCCTCCTGGTTCACATAGGGCTCGTCGGGGAACTTGGCCTTGAACTTGGCGAAGAACGCCTTGGAGGCCGGGGTGTCGATTTCCTCGATGTAGTTGGTGGTGACGTACATGTCCTTGAGCGATGGCGGCTTGAACCGCTTGTGCTCATAGCCCTGGCCGACATTGACCGAGGAGGCCATCGGCAGGTTCACATTGGCGGAGGCCGCCTGCTCGTAATAGGAGGCCTGCGCGGTGCCGACCAGCAGCGTCACCACGAAGTCGGGCTTGGCCTTCTGGATGTTCTGGATGTTCTGCGAGAACTGCGAGACGCCGAGCGGGATGAAATCCTCGCCGACCATTTCGCCGCCATGCTCCTTGACGATCTTGCGCACCCATTCGGCGGAGATCTGGCCGAAATTATAGTCGGCGGCGAGCGTGTAGACCTTCTTGCCGTACTTCTCCATCATCCACGGGATGAGGGTGGAGAACTGCTGCTCGGGCACCGCGCCGGTGACGATCATGTTGGCGTCGCAGACGCCGCCTTCATACTGGTTGTTGTAGAAGGCGAGGCCGTCAAACTGGTTGACGATGGGCCGGTAGGCCTCGCGCGAGGCGGAGGAGAAGCCGGCGAACACCACGTCCACCTTGTCGCGCTGGAGCACGCGGCGCATGAACTCCTGATAGCGCGTATTGTCGGACTGGGTGTCGTAGATCACCAGCTCAAGCGGGCGCCCATCGATGCCGCCGGCCTTGTTGATCTCCTCCGCCGCCAGCTGGATGGCGTGCACCTTGCCGATGGTCGCCGCGGCGAAATCGCCGGACTGGTCTTCCAGCACGCCAAGCTTGATGGGATCAGCCGCGAAGGCCGCCCCGGCGCCGAGCACAAGCGTCCCCGAGAGGGCCGCGGCACGCAGCCCCCGCATCAGTCGTCCAGACATGTGGTCTTCTCCTCTGAAGGTTTATTTCCGGTCGGCGTGCCGCAAGGGCATGTCTCCTGCCGGTGCCGACCGGACGGGCGTTGGCGCCCTTGTGGCGAGAAAGGCCTCGCAATGCTCTTCAAGGCTTCGGCGCAGGCGCATGCTGTCGCGCCGGAGCCGGTCATAGGCGGCATCGTCGTCGATGCCGGCATCGGCCATCAGGGCGACAATCGCCTTGACGACCGAGCGCCGCCCGCGACGGCGGCGCTCCATGTCCTCCAGCCGCGCATTCATGTCGGTGCGCAGCAGGAACTGGTTGATCCCGAGAAACAGCGCCGTGTAAACGGCCGCGCCATGCACCGGCTTGCGCAGGAAGGCCGTGGCCCCGAGATTGATGAGGTTCTTCAGGCGGCTGGGCGCCTCGACGCCGACAAGGCCGATCACCGGCACCTGGGGCAGGCGCGCGGTCTCGCCCGGCTCGCCGGCAATGACGATGTCGAGATCGCCATCCAGAAACAGAATGTCGCGCTCCGGGTTGAGCCCGGCAACATCGATTTCCACGCGCGGCTCGCTGACGGCGCGAAACTCCGCGCCCACGCCGAGCTTGGCGAGCGTCATTTCCAGCGCCTCGACCGCGCTGCGATTGGCCGTCGCGATGACGGCCCGGCCACCATTGAAATTCTGAAGCAGGCGAGGAGACATCACCTTACCACTCTCAGATTGGGACTACGGGGCGCCATGGCGTAGCGGGGCGAGGACTGGATGAGATACGGATCGGGCCGCACCGGGGCGGGCTCCTCCACGATCACATCGAAGCGGGCTTGCGGCGTGGACCGGCCGATGCGCGGCGTCAGCCAGGCGTGCAGGGTCTGCGGGTCGATCCACACATCGCCCTGCGGCGCGTTCAGCCGCTGGCGCGTCACCGCCTGCTTCACCGCCGTCACCTCGTCCGTCCCGGCATCGGCCAGCGCCCGGGCGAGCAGCTTGACGGCGATGTAGGAGGCCTCCGCATCCGCCGAGGTGGAGGGCCCCTGCGGGAAGGCGGCGCGGTAGTCGCGGGTGAAGGCGGCGTTGGCCGTGTTTGCCAGCGACGAGAAATAGACGCTGGAGGAGAGGTGGCCATCGACCGCGCCGGCGCCGATCTCCTCCAGCTCCGGCTCGGAGAGGGTGCAGGAGGCAATCGGGATCTGCCGGGCCTGGTCGATGCCGCGGGCGGCGCAGGCGGCACGGAACAGGCGGAAGAAGGCGTAGGCACTCGTGCCGATGAGGTTGTTGAAGACGAAATCCGGCTTGGCTTCCAGAATGGCGTCCACCAGCTTCTCGAAGCTCGTATCGCCGATGGCGGCATAGCGTTCGGCCAGAACCTGCCCGCCGCGCGCGGTCATGGCCTCGCGGAAGATGCGGGTGTTCTCCCACGCCCAGATGTAGTTCGAGCCGACGCAGAAGGCGCGCGGGCCGACATGGCCGAGCATGTAGTCCACGAGCGGCAGCACGTGCTGGTTCGGGGAGGCGCCCGTGTAGATGACGTTGCTCGAACTCTCGAAACCCTCATAGTGCGAGGGATACCAGAGCAGCGCGTCATGCTTCTCGAAGCAGGGGATGACTTCCTTGCGGCTCGAGGAGGTGTAGCAGCCGACGACATGGCGGATGCCGGAGGCGGTGAGTTCCTGGCTGAGCTCGGCATAGCGGGCGAGATCGCCGCCGGGGTTCACCACCACCGGCTCGAGGGTCACGTTTTCCGCCGCCGCGGCTTCCCGGAAGGCCAGCAGGGCGCCGTTCAGCATCGAGCGGGCCACCACGCTGTAGGGCCCGGTCGTGGAGAACATGACGCCGACGCGGTAGTGCTGACTGGCCATTCCCGTTCCAAACACAAAAAAGCCCGTCGGCAGGTCTGCCGCGGGCGTCGTTGCCACCAGCCTGATGCGCATCGTGATGCACATTCGCTGGAAATGTCACTAATGGGTTGGCGCTTTCATGAGCAGCCTCGCTCAGCGCCGTAAAAATAGGCTCGCGCGAAAACCGGGCTGTGTCAAGCGGCCCCTGCGCTTTTCATGCGGTAACCTTTGGGGGCGGCGCGCGGCGGAGGAAAAAACCCAGTCCGCTCAATCGATTGCGATGAGGTGGCGCACGACCGGCTTGCCGGCGTCGCGGTGGAAGGCGTGAATCGCCGCCTGCACATCGGCATCCGCATGGGACACGCGATGATGCTGGCGGAGGTGCTCGGCCCAGGATTCGACCATGAACCATTCGGTGACGAGGGTCGGATCCGCCGCATCCTCCATCACGCCCCAGGAGTAGGCGCCGTCGCGGCGGCGGGCGTCGGCGAGGCGCCGGAGCGAGGTGAGGAAGGTGGAACGGTCTTCAGAATCAATGCGATACTCGATCTGGACGAGCACCGGGCCACGGTCGCCGGGCACCGGTTCGGCGAGGATCGGCTCGGGCCAGTGGTTGGACGGCGCGAGGTCCGCCTCGCCTTTGGGCAGGCCGATGCGGTGGACGATCAGGCCAGTGAGGGTAAGTCCCGCCGCCGAAACCAGCAGCGTGCCGGCGAGCCCGAGCTCCTGCGCGATGAAACCCCAGCCGAGGCTGCCGCCGGCCATCGCGCCATTGAACACGGTGAGGTAGACGGCGAGCGCGCGCCCTCGCACCCAGTTGGGCAGGATCGCCTGCGCGGTCGCGTTGAGCGTCGTTAGCGCCACGATCCAGGCGGCGCCCATCACCATCAGGATGACCAGCGCCAGCGCCTTGGGCGGGCCGGCCGCCAGCGCGGCGGAGGCGCCGGCCGTGGCGATGGCGGCGGCGAGCATCAGCCCGTCCGCGCTCAGCCGGTCGCGCAGGCGCGGCAGCAGCAGCGCGCCGATGATGGCGCCGACGCCGACCGAGCCGAGCAGGATGCCGTAGAACGCCGCGTCGCCCTGGAGGATCTCCCGCGTCACCAGCGGCAGCAGCGCCCAGACCGCGCTGGCGAAGGCGAAGAACACCGCCGCACGCAAGAGCACGACATGCAGCTCGCGACTGGAGCGGGCATAGCGCAGCCCGGCGCGGAAGGCGCCGCCGAAACGTTCGCTCAGCTCATCCTGCGTGGCCGCCGGGCGCTTCCACCACAGCAGCGCCGAGACGACGATGAAATAGCTCGCGACATCCGCGCCATAGGTCACGGCCGCGCCGAAGGCGGCGAGCAGCAGGCCGCCCACCGCCGGGCCGATGGAGCGGGCGATGTTGATGCCGAGCGAGTTGAGCGCCACCGCGCTCTTGAGTTCGCCGCGTGGCACCAGTTCGGGCACTATCGACTGCCAGGTCGGCCCCATCAGCGCCGCGCCGATGCCGCCGACGAAGGTGAGCATGATGAGGGCGGACACGGTGACGAGCCCGGAGGCCGAGAGCACCATCAAGGTCGCGCTCACCGCGCCGAGCAGGATCTGGATGAAGATCAGGAATTTGCGGCGGTCGAGAATATCCGACAGCACGCCCGCCGGGATCGCCAGCAGGAATATCGGCAGCATGCCGGCGGCCTGCACGGCGGCGACGGCGGTCGGCGATGCCGAGAGGTCGGTGACCAGCCAGGCGCTCGCCACGTCGCGCATGAAGGTGCCGGTATTGCCGAGCACGGTCGCCGCCCAGAGCACGGCGAAGACAGGCCGGCGCAGCGGGGCGAAGCTGCCGGGGGAGGGCGCGGTGGCGTGGGGCGGCTGGCCCGTCTCTGGCTCGCTCATGTCGGTTCCTTTGCGGTTCACACGGCCCAGCAGGCGCAGCCGAGCGCGCCCCAGAAGCTGCCCGCATCCGAAGCCGGCACGCTGCTGCCCCATGCCGCCGCATGATTGTGGCCATGCACGCCGCAGTCATTGGCGCAGCCGCACAGCCGTGCGAACCGGCTACCCGGCTTGCTGGCCTCTGCTCGCTGCTGGTAGCCGCCAAAGGTCCGCACCGGCGACCAATCGGGCATGGCCGGCGGCAGGTCGGGGGCGAGATCGGCGAAATCCCCATCGCCATGGACCGGCCGGCCGCCGAGCAGGGTCAGCGCTGCCGTGATGTCGATGATCTCGTCCTCCGGCACGGTGAAGTAATCGGCGTTGAGCACGACGAGGTCGGCGAGCTGGCCCGGCGCGATCTGCCCCTTTTTGCCCGGCTCGTTGGAGAACCAGGTGTTCGCCTCCGTCCACAGCCGCAACGCGGTTTCACGGTCGAGGCGGTTCGACGCGGGATAAAGCGCGAGCCCGCCCAGCGTGCGGCCCGTCACCAGCCAGGACAGCGACACCCATGGGTTGTAGGAGGCGACGCGCGTGGCGTCGGTGCCGGCGCCCACCGGGACACCCATATCGAGCATGCGGCGGATCGGCGGGGTACGCTCGGCGGCCTTATGACCATAGCGCTCGGTGAAATACTCGCCCTGAAACGCCATGCGGTGCTGCACGGCGATGCCGCCGCCAAGCGCGGCGATGCGCTCGATATTGCAGTCGGTAATGGTCTCGGCGTGGTCGAAGAACCAGTGAATGCCGTCGAGCGGGATGTCGCGATTGACCGTTTCGAACACGTCGAGCGCGCGGGAGATGGTCTCGTTATAGGTGGCGTGAAGGCGCCACGGCCAGCGGTTCTCGGCCAGCAGCCGGATGACCGGTTCGAGATCGCCTTCCATGGAGGGCGGCATGTCCGGCCGCTCGACGCGAAAATCCTCGAAATCGGCGGCGGAGTAGACCAGCATCTCGCCGGCGCCATTGGCGCGGTAGAGGTCATCGCCCTGGCCGGGCGTGACCTCTTTCGACCAGCGGGTGAAGTCCGCCAGTTCCTCTTTCGGCTTCTGCGTGAACAGGTTGTAGGCGATGCGCACGGTGAGGTCGCCCTCGCGGTGCAGATCCTCGATGATCGCGTAATCGTCCGGGTAGTTCTGGAAGCCGCCGCCGGCGTCGATCACGCCGGTGACGCCCAACCGGTTTACCTCGCGCATGAAGTGGCGGGTGGAGTTCTTCTGGTAGTCCGGCGGCAGCTTCGGGCCCTTGGCCAGCGTGGAATAGAGGATGGTGGCGTTGGGCTGGGCGAGCAGCAGGCCGGTCGGGTTGCCGCGCGCGTCGCGCACGATCTCGCCACCCGGCGGGTTCGGCGTGTCCTTGGTGTAGCCGACCACGCGCAGCGCGGCAGCGTTCAGCAAGGCGCGGTCATAGAGGTGGAGGATGAACACCGGCGTATCCGGCGCGACCGCGTTGATCTCCTCGATGGTCGGCAGGCGCTTTTCGGCGAACTGATGCTCGGTGAAGCCGCCGACCACGCGCACCCATTGCGGGGCCGGGGTGTTGTCGACCTGCCGCTTCAGCATCTCCATGGCGTGGGCGAGCGAGCGCACGCCGTCCCAGCGCAGCTCCATATTGTAGTTCAGCCCGCCGCGGATGATGTGCATGTGGCTGTCGATCAGGCCGGGAATGACGCGCCGCCCGCCGGCATCAATGGTCTGCGTCGCCGGGCCGGCGAGTGCCATCACCTCCACCCTGCTGCCGGCGCGCAGCACCTTGCCGTCCTTCACCGCCACGGCTTCGGCTTGCGGGTTCGAACGGTCGAGTGTCGTCACCCGGGCGTTGATGAGCACGAGGTCGGCAGTGAGGGGCACGTTCATGGGCGGCGTCTCCGCATGGGTGGGGGGCGGCAGGCCGGCGGCGAGGGCGCCGGCGATGAAGGTGCGGCGGCTGGGCGTTCCGGCCATGGGAGGTCAGCTCCGGGGTGCGGCATCGTCGGCGGCGTCCGTCGTGCGGCCGGGCAGGCGCCCGAGCACATGGTTCGAGCAATCGGCGAGGCCGATGGCCGCCTTCAGCCCGTCGCCCTTCCACAGATGGCGCGCCACCGGCACGATCTGCTCGCCGATGAGGATGCCGAGCAGCCCGATGAGCGCTACGACCGGCGGGGCCGGCGAGCGCACATTCATGAGGCTGTAGACGATGCCGACAAGCACCCCGGCGGCGAGGGAGGCGAGATAGAGCTTCATCGGCGGATGTCCGGGTGCCGGAAAGAAAGGAGCCGGCGCGAGACCCGCGCCGGCAGGTGCCCGGAGGATCAGTGGCCCTCGGAAGCGCCGAACATGGTCTTGGCGTAGATGATGCCGAGACCGTAGGCGCCGCCATATTTCTTGGCGATGCCGGTGGTCAGCTCATAGGTCTCGGTGCGGGCCCAGTCGCGCTGGAGTTCGAGCAGATATTGCAGCGAGGTCATCGGCCGCACGCCGGCATGGATCATCCGCTCCATGGCGCGCTCATGCGCCTCGTCAGAGACGTCGCCGCAGGCATCGGCGATGACATAGACCTCGAAGCCCTGATGCAACGCCGAGAGCGCCGGGCCGACGATGCAGACGCTGGTCCACAGGCCGGCGAGCACGATGCGGCCCTTGCCGATGCGGTTCACCTCGTCGATGACGGCGGCGTCTTCCCAGGTGTTCATCGAGGTACGGTCGAACAGCTTCTGGCCGGGGAAAGCCTCGGTGATCTCGCTGAACATCGGGCCGGAGAAGCTCTTCTCGGCGACCGTGGTGAGGATGGTCGGCACCTTGAAGCCGGCGGCGGCGTGCGAGATCAGCGCCGCATTGTTGCGCAGGGTCACGGCGTCGATCGACTTGGTGGCGAAGGACATCTGCGACTGGAAGTCGATCATCACCAGCACATGATTGGTCGCGTCGATCAGCGCCTTGCCGGGGGTGGGCGTTGCGGTGGGCATGGGGCTCGTCCTCGGATCCTCGTGGCGACGCCAGACCGTAGAAGTCGAGACGCGGTGGCAACAATTGTCCGGGGGAGGGGGGAGCCTAGCGCCTGAGGATAGGCCGGCCGCACGCTCTCAGCTCATGCAGGAGGTGAGCAGGGCGAGCAGGCGCTCGGGCTCCAGCGGCTTCGGCAGATAGCCAAGCGCGCCATATTGCAGGGCGCGCGCCTCGGTCGGCGCGTCCGGCGAGCCGACCATCACGATGACGGGCACCGGCAGGCCCCGCCCGCGCAGCGTGTGCAAGAGGCCGAGCGCGGTCATGCCGGGCAGCCGCATCTCGCTGAGAATGGCGCGGATCTCCGCGATCCACGGGCAGGCGAGCAGATCGGCGGGGGTGGCGAAGGTGCAGGTGGCAAAGCCCAGCGCGTCGACGAGATCGGCAATGGCCGCCCGATGCGCCGGGCTGGTGTCGAGGACGGCGACGAGATCGCGCTGCCTGTCGCTGCCGGGCCTCGTCTGCGCCATCTGCCTCGCGGCTCCCCGCGGCGGACGACATTCCGCCGGTGAGCAGCATCAGGCGCGTGAAGGCGCGCCGCAACTATACGCCGGGGTAGCCGTCTACGCCTTGGCGGTATCGCGCCCGCCATCCTCGGCCAGCCGGTCGGCGATGCGCACCAGCTCGATCAGCGAGCGGGCCTTGAGCTTCTGCATGATCTGCGCACGATGGACCTTCACCGTCACCTCGCTGAGATTGAGGCCGAAGGCGATCTGCTTGTTCATCTGCCCGCTCGCGACGAGCGGCAGGATTTCCCGCTCGCGCGGGGTCATGGCGCTGTAGCGGCGGCGCAGATCCGCCAGCGTGGCGTCCTTGTCGCGGCGGGCGCGGTCGAGCTCGATGCCCTGATGCACGGCGTCGAGCAGATCCTGGTCGCGGAACGGCTTCATCAGGAACTCGATGGCGCCGGCCTTCATCGCCGCGACCGACATCGGCACGTCGCCATGGCCGGTGATGAAGATCACCGGCGTCGCGATCTGCCGGCGGCGCAGCTCGCGCTGGAATTCCAGCCCGCTGGAACCGCGCAGGCGCACATCGAGCACCAGACAGCTCGGCCGCTCGGGCTTCTCGGCGTCCAGAAAGGCCTGCGGGGACTGGAAGGTCGCCACCTCATAGCCTTCCGACGCCAGAAGGCTTTCGAGGGAGGCGAGCACGTAGCGGTCGTCATCCACCACATAGACCATCGACCGGGTCATTCCCCGACCTCCTATGCGTTGTCATGTGCCGGCAGGATGGCCGATGGCAGCGAGAATTGAAAGACGGCGCCTGTCGATCCGCCCGGCGGCGTGGGTGTCGCCCACAGCCGGCCGCCATGCGCCTCGACCACGGCGCGGCAGAACATCAGCCCCATGCCCATGCCCCCCGGCTTGGTGGAGACGAAGGGGTCGAACAGGGTCTGAGCCACCTCGGGCGCGATGCCCGGCCCATTGTCCTCGACGCTGACCAGAACCTCGTCCGGGTCGCGGTGGCAGGTGCGGACCACGACCTGGCGCGGCCATGTCCCGCTGCCGCGCAGCGCGTCCATGGCGTTCTCGATCAGGTTGCGCAACACCTGGCCGAGCTGCACCGCATTGCCGATGACCGGCGGCAGGTCGTCGGCGAGGACGGCGCGGATCTCGATGAACTCATGCGTCGATTCCGAGCGGGCGGCCTCCACCGCGGCGGTGACGAGGGCGTTGAGGTCAAGCTCGGTACGCTCCTGCAGCTCCTTGGTGAACATGGAGCGGATGCCGGTGACGATGCTGCTGGCGCGGTGGCCGTCCTCGACGATGTGGCGCAGCGCCGCCTCCGCCCGGTCGAGGCGCGGTTCGCTCTTCACCAGCCAGCGCAGCCCGGCATTGGCGTTGGTGATCATGCTGGTGAGCGGCTGGTTGATCTCATGGGCGATGGAGGCCGACAGCGCCTCCATGGCGGTGAGCCGGCTGCGCCGCAGGCGCCGCTCGGCGGCAATGGTGCGCGCCAGCCGGCCATAGACCTGCGTGCTCTCCACCAGCAGCACCAGCAGCACGATGGAGGCGGCGAGCAGCCCGTAGAGCCGCCCGGCCCACCAGCCGACGCCGAGGCGCACGCCCCCGCCGAGGAAAGAGATCAGCAGCAGC
Source organism: Ancylobacter sp. WKF20 (assembly GCF_029760895.1). Classification (NCBI taxonomy): domain Bacteria; kingdom Pseudomonadati; phylum Pseudomonadota; class Alphaproteobacteria; order Hyphomicrobiales; family Xanthobacteraceae; genus Ancylobacter; species Ancylobacter sp. WKF20. The sequence continues at coordinate 2,197,531 of NZ_CP121679.1, read as the reverse complement.
TCGACCGCCAGCGAGAACATCACCAGCGCCACCCAGATATCGAGCTGGCTCTGGCGGCGGGCGAGCAGCAGGGCGATGACGAGCAGATAGAGGCTGAGGGCGGCGATCGGCACGATCTGCCAGAGGGTCGCGACGTTGCGGCTATCCCGCATGAAGAGCGGCAGTGCCTCGCTCCCCGAGATGATTGCCGCCAGCAATAGCGCGGCGCCGCCGAGGACGAGGGTCAGGCTGAGGGCGATGTGGTGGCCGGTGGCGGTGCTGGCCCGCGTCGCGCGTGGGGCCAGCGCGTAGGCGAGCACGAACAGCGGAAAACCGATCCGGCGCAGCGCGGCGATGGCGGCCGTGGTCTGCAGGCCCATGTCGATGCCGTAGGCCGTGAACACGCCGGGAAAGGAGATGGCCCAGGCCGGCACCAGCAGGGCCGAGAACAGATAGCCCGAGGCGAGACAGAGCAGCGCCGGCGAACGGCGCAGGCTGTAGAGCGCGAAGAGCAGCGCGGCGGTGATGAGTTCGAGCAGCAGGATCGCCGCCGCATAGGCGGGCAGCAGCATCTCCGTGTGATAGGTCGGCAGCCGCGCAAACGGCATGGTCAGGGCGAAGCTGGCGACAATCAGCAGCGACAGCGCCACCGCCACGCCGATCCAGGTGCCGTTTGCCGGCGAGGTGACGAGCGGCGACTGCACCGCCGCGCCGAGCGCGCTCTCATCCTTGTTCGGCACCGGGCCCCCGTCCTATCCGCCGCGCCCGGCAGCGATAAGGGCGCGGCTGCCAGCCTAACATGTCACCGCCAGCGGCGGTTCCCCCTAAAGAGGCGGGAAACGCGCCATGTTCGCGGCCCACCTTATACCAGATTGACCAAACCAATATCACATTGGTTCAGCTTAGGCGGCCCGTTATCAGGCGCAGTTCTCATGAGAAGGGCAGTTTTGCGCCGAAACGGTTGACTCCAAATTCAACCAATATATAACCAAATAAAAATCGGTATGGTTCGATCCAGCCGGCGGGCCGTGAACGGTCCGGCAAGATCACGGCGCGTCCAGCGCCTCGGGAGGAAGCCAATGACCATCACTTTCGATCGTCGTCAGATTCTCGTCGGCGCGGGCGCCCTTGCGGCTCTCGGGCCGAGCCTCGCGCTCCCGCGCGCCCAGGCCGCCGACGGGTTCCCGACCAAGAACATGCAGGTGCTGATCCCGACCGGGGAGGGCGGTGGCGTCGATCAGGCGGCGCGCGCCTTCAATCGCATCTGGGCTAAGTATCTCGGCGCCAATTTCGAGTATTCCTACTTCCCCGGCGCCTCCGGGCAGGTCGGCTACGAGGTCTTCGTCTCCAAGCGTGAGCCGGATGCCTACAATATTCTCTTTGGGAATATCGGGCCGGAAATGATCATGTACGCGACCCAGAAGGTCAAGTACAAGTACCCGGAAGATTTCACCTATATCGGCAGCATGGATGTCGATGATTCGGTAATCTGGGTTGCCGGTAACAGCAAGTTCAAGACCATTGGCGATCTGGTCGAAGAGGGCAAGAAGCGCGAGATCACCCTCTCCACCAGCCGCCTGCCGCACCCGTCCACCATCGGCGCGCTGGCGCTGGCGGAGGCCACCGGCATGAAGGTGCGCATGATCCCCTATGGCGGCGGCGGGCCGGCTCGTTCGGCGGCGATCACCGGCGAGGTCGATGGTTGCGCGACCTTCCTGTCCTCCTCGCTGGGGCTCGGCGATCAGGCGCGCTTCCTCACCGTGTTCAACGAGACCAACCGGACCCCGGAGCTGACCAACAATGCCCCGCCGGTGAATCAGGCGCTCGGCACCAAGATTCCCCCGCTCTCCGGCCAGCGCGCCATCGCCATCCACACCAAGGCGGTCGAGGCCTATCCCGACCGGGTGAAGAAGCTCTCCGACACGTTCCAGCAGGTCTTCGCCGATCCGGAGTACAAGACGGTGGCGGAGAAGGCCGGCACGCCCTGGGAGTTCATCCAGTATGGCGACGCCGCGTCCTGCCAGGAATCGGCGAAGGAGTTCGTGGAACTCGCCGAGCGGTTCCGCCCGTTGCTGACGGCCTCCAAGGGCTGAGCTGACGCGCGCCGCGTGCGGGGCCCCCGCGGTCCCGCAGCCGCCTCTGCGGCGGCGTCCTGCCCGGCGGGTCCGGGCTTTTTCCGCATCACCCGCGCAGGACATCGCCATGAATGAGAACCGTGACGGCAAGGTCGCGACCGGTGCCGACTGGATCATCCCCGGCCTCGGCGCCGCCTTCGCCACCTATTACCTCTATTCGATCAAGGATCTCGACTGGGAGGCCAAGGTCTCCGGCGTGTTCTGCGCCGTGGTGCTGTTCCTGCTCATCGGCATCTTCGCCTTGCGCACGGTGATCGGGCTGGCGCGCGGGACACACTATGTGGAATGGCGCAGCCTGTGGGAGACGCGCCAGCTCGCCATCATCCGCGGCGCCCTGTTCGCCCTGACCGTCGCTTCGGTGGCGATCATCCCCTGGGCGGGCTTCACCATCTCCACCTTCCTGTTCCTGTTCTTCGCCTTCCTCTGGCTGCAGCGCATGAGCGCGCGCAATGCCGCGATTACCGCCGGCGCGCTGGCGCTCGGCGGCTACATCCTCTTCATCCTGATCCTGCGCACCGCGTTTCCGACCGGCCCCTTCGAGCGCCTCGTCGCGGCGCTGACCGGCCTGTGAGCCGCCAGAGGGGGCCGTCATGAATCTGAGCTTCAGCCTGCTCGCCGACCAGTTCCTGCTGAATTTCAGCTATCTCTGGCTGATCGTCATCGCGACGACCATCGGCATCATCATCGGCGCCATGCCGGGCTTCGGCTCGGCCAACACCATCATCATGCTGCTGCCCTTCACCCTGGCGGTGGATGTGGACGTCGCCATGATCTTCATGGTGTCGCTGTTCGTCGCCTCGCATATGGGCGGCGGCATCACCTCGATCCTGCTCAACATTCCCGGCAATGGCGGATCGGCGGCCACATGCCTCGATGGCTATCCCATGGCCAAGAAGGGGCTTGGCCAGCAGGCGCTGGTGCTCTCCTTCGTCGCCTCCACGGTGGGCGGCATGGTCACGGCGCTGATGTCGATCTTCCTGCTGCCCTATATCGCGCGCCTCGCCTACTACATGCACAGCGTCGAGATGGTGGTGATCCTGCTGTTCGGCATCACGCTGATCGCCTCGGTCGCCTCCGACAACATGCTCAAAGGTCTGATCGCCGGCTTCCTCGGCCTGCTGATCGGCGCCATCGGCGCGGACCACATTTACTCCACGCCGCGCGGCACGTTCGGCTTCATCGAGCTGTATGACGGCGTGCCGCTGATCGCCGTGCTGATCGGCGTCTTCGCCATCTCCGAGGCGCTGATCATGATGGAGCAGAGCTCCGTGCTCAGCGAAACCGGCATGCAGATGATGAAGCAGTCGGGCTGGAAGGAGACCTGGGAAGGCGTGGTCATGTCGTTCCAGCGCACCTGGCATATGATCTGGACCGGCATCATCGGCCTCATCATCGGCATCGTGCCGGGCGCGGGCGCCTCCATCGCCGCCTTCGTCGCCTACCAGCAATCACGGCTCTATTCGAAGACGCCGGAGAAATACGGCACTGGCATTCCCGAGGGCGTCATCGCCCCGGAATCGGCGAATAATGGTTGCGCTTCGGGCGACCTGATCCCGCTGCTCGTCATCGGCGTGCCCGGCGGCACGACGGCGGCGGTGATGCTGATCGTGATGACCTATCACGGCGTGCAGCTCGGGCCGCGCCTGTTCATCCAGAACCCCGGCCTCGGCTATGGCGTGTTCATCACCATGCTGGTCGCCTATGCGGTGATGCTGTTCACCACCCTGCCGCTGACCCGCTGGGTCTCCAAGCTGGTGATGATCCCGACCCCGGTGCTGGCGCCGATCATCATCGCCTTCACCCTCGTCGGCGCCTTCGCCCCGCGCGCCTATATGTTCGATCTGTGGCTCACGCTGCTGTTCGGCGCCATCGGCTATGTCTGCCGCAAGACCGGCTTCAACGTCGTCGCGCTGCTGATCGGGGTGATCCTCGGCCCGATGCTGGAGGCCAACGTCATGCGGGCGCTGCGCATCAGCGGCAATGATCCGTGGGTGTTCTTCTCCTCGCCGGTCGGCAACATCCTGTGGGCGGCGCTCGCCATCTCCCTCGCCATCCCCTCCATCGTGCAGTGGCGGCGCAACCGCGCCACCCGCATCGCCGCCGCGTGAGGGCTAGCCGATGACCCTGCACAACCCCGCGACGCCGCTCGCCAGCGCCAATATCCGCCCGCTCGCCCGGCTCGATTTGCCGGGCGGGGGCGAGGTGACGATCAAGGACGGCTACGCCTTCATCGGCCACATGTCGCCGCCCGATGGCACGACCATCCTCGACATACGCGACCCCTCCTCGCCACGGATCGTCGCCCGGCTGGCGCCGCCGGACCCGTTCTCCCACACCCACAAGGTGAAGGTGGCGGGCGATCTGATGATCACCAATGTCGAGCGCCACCGCCGGCATTTTTACCGCAAGGGCGAACGGCTGGAGGCGGCCGCGACCGAACTGACGGCGCGTCTCGGCCACGCGCCCTCGGAGGTTGAGCTGGCGGCCGCGCTCGGCGTGGCGCCGTCCGACCTGCCGGAGCTGCGCGCCGGGCTCGCGCGCGGCTATGAGGCCGGTGGCTTCCGCGTGTGGGACATCGCCGATCCCGCCAATCCGCGGGAGCTTGCCTATGTGAAGACCGGCGGCATCGGCGTCCACCGCTTCGACATGGACGAGCGCTACGCCTACATCTCCACGGAGATGACGGGCTATATCGGCAACATCCTCGTCATCTACGACCTCGCCGACCCGACCCGGCCGCGCGAGGTTTCCCGCTGGCACATGCCCGGCCAGCATGTCGCGGCGGGCGAGACGCCCAGTTGGTCCGGCCAGCGCCACCGCCTGCACCACGCGCTGCGCGTCGGCGACATAATGTGGGCATCGTGCTGGTACGCGGGCGCCTTCACCATCGACGTGGCGGACATCACGCGACCGCGCACGCTCGGCAGCTATAATTACCACCCGCCCTTTCCCGAGCCGACGCACACGCTGTTCCGTCTCGCCGCGCCGATCGCCGGGCGGGACATCGCGCTGATGATCGACGAGGAGCATGACCATACCCCCGGCCAGCCGCATGCCTTCCTCTGGGTGATGGACGCCTCCGATCCGGCGGCGCTGCGGTCGATTTCCACCTTCCACGTCGCGGAGAGCGCTTCGCCCTATGCGCGGGCCGGCGGGCGCTTCGGCGCGCACCAGTTCCAGGAGCGGCAGGTTGGCAGCCTGGTCTTCGCGAGCTGGTTTTCCGGTGGTCTGCGGGTGATCGACCTCGCCAATCCCGAGGAACCGCGCGAGGTCGGCCATTTCATCCCCGCGCCGGCGGCCGGTCACACGGCGCCGCAGAGCAACGATGTCGATGTCGATCCGCGCGGCATCGTCGCCGTGCTGGACCGCGACCGCGGGCTCGACCTTCTGGCCTTCGAGGGCTGAGTGATGTGCGGCGACTGTTTCGACGAGGATGAGGCCGACGGTGGGATCCCGGCAGAGGAGATAACCCGTCTCGCCCGCCATCTCGAGGCGGAAATGAGTGGGCCGCCGCTGCCGCCCCGCATCTGGGCGGTCTATCTCGGAGAGGCGAGCGGCGCGCTGGACTGGCGTAGCCTGGAGCGCATCGGCCGCGCCATGGAAGGCGCCCGGCTGGTAGCGGCGATGGCTCTTGCGCCGCCGTCCAACCCTGACAGCCCGGCTATCCGCGCCTGACGGGGTGAGCGCGAGCACCCCGGCAGAATAGCTTTGACTTCAGGGCGTTCTGAGGAGGTCGCGTCGCTCAGTCGTGCGTCTTCAGGAACTCGGAGACGGCCTTCAGGCACGCTTCCTTTTCTTCCACATGCGGCATGTGGCTGGAGTCCGGGAACAGCGTCCAGGTGCAGTTCGGCACGCGCTCGCGGTAGGGTCGCACCACTTCGGGTGTCGCTTCGTCATATGCGCCGGAGATCAGCAGCGTCGGCGCCTCAACGAGGTGCAGCCGGTCCTCGATGGTCCAGGCCTTCATCGTGCCGATGACGTGGAATTCCGTCGGCCCGTTCATGTTGCGGTAGACCGTGTTGTCCACGTCCATCGCCGCGAAGGTGCGCGCGACATCCTCCGGCCAGGGCGTCACGCGGCACACATGCCGGTCGTAGAACACGCGGGATGCGGTAATATATTCCGGATCGGTCAGCGTGCCCGCCGCCTCATGCTTCATGAGCGTCGCCTGCACGTCGGCCGGCAGGTCGCGGCGCAGCCGGTTCGCCTCAGATACCCAGGTGTGCATGTTGGCGGGCGAATTGGCGATGACGAGGGCCTTCAGCCCGGCCGGCCGGCGCACGGCGTGCTCGGCGCCCAGCATGCCGCCCCAGGACTGGCCGAGAAAGGCGTAGCGGCCGGCAATGCCGAGATGGGCGAGCAGGGCGTCGAGCTCGGCGAGGAACAGATCGACCGTCCAGAAGTCCGGCCCCTTCTCCGGCAAATGGGTCGACTTGCCATTGCCGAGCTGGTCGTAATGGATGACGGCGCGGCCATCCAGAGCGCTGATTTCCTTGAAGGAATCGACATAGTCATGGGTGCAGCCCGGCCCGCCATGGGCCACCAACAGCGGCAGGGGTCCGCTGCCGAGATCGCCCGTCACGCGGTACCAGGTCTCGTAACCCCGGAAGGGCATGCGCCCTTCCATGCTCGCCACGGCACTCATGCCGATTCTCCTGCGGCTCATCGTTCGATAGCGCAGGAAAATAGAAAGTCGCGGCCGGGCGCGGCAGCTATCAGAAGTGAGGGGTTCTAGTCGAGCAGCCGCAGCCGGGCGGCGCGCACGGCGGCCTGGGTGCGGTTCTTGGCTTCCAGCTTTCGCATGGCGGCGTTGAGATGCATCACCACCGTCGGCACGGAGCGGCCGAGAACGCGGGAAATCTCCTTGGCCGAGAGCCCGTCGGCGGCGTGGCGCAGGCATTCGCGCTCGCGAACGGTAAGATGCGGCAGGCCTTCGATGCGGCCTTCGACGCTGCGATTCTGGGCGGCGTGCTGGAAGAGGTGGGCGATCAGGCCGAAATCGCCGAGGCAGGCGGGGGCCTCGCGCTCGGTGAAGCGCCCGTCGCCGCAGCGAATGCCGGTCACCGTCGCGTAGTCGCCGCCGGGCAGATGGATCGGTACGGTAACACCGGCGCTCAGCCCGCGCTCCGTGAGGAAGTCGGCCACCGGCGCGGCGTCCTCGGTCATGAAGCGGCTGATCAGCGTCTGCGCCCGCTTGTCGTAGTTCCACACGAAGGGGCGGGTGGTGCCGAGCGCGACCTTCTGCACCGGATCGAGCCGGAAATAGCCGTGGCCGAACCAGTAGTCGCGCATGGTCTCGTCGACATTGCGCAGCTCCAGAACGGTCGGCAGCATCTGCTGCCCGCTGAGGTCGTAGCGGGCCGGCGTGTAGTCGTAGATCAGCGTGTCGAAGCCGAGCGCGCCGACCGCCTCAAACAGGATATCCACCTGCGCGCCCAAGGACTTGGCGGCACCGAACCGCGCCTCCATGGCCTCGATATGTGTTGCGCTCTGCACGCCCATCGTGATGCGCCTTCCTGCTGCGACAGCCGCTGAACCTATCACTTCTGATAGCTGGTTTGGACTCCTGTTTTCTCTAGGAATTGAGCATGCCTCATTGTTGAGCAGGGATTGGCAGCACCATGTGGCGCGAGATCGAGCCGGACCAGCGGCAGGACATCACGGTCGATGGCCACCGGATCGTCACCTACAGCTTCGGCACGGGCGCGGAGACGGTGCTGCTGCTGAATGGCGGGCCGGGCCTGCCCTGCGACTATCTGCGCGAGGCGCATTCCTGCCTGATCGACCAAGGCTACCGGGTGGTAACATTTGACCAGCTCGGCACCGGCGCCTCGGACCGGCCGACCGATGAGGGGCTGTGGACCATTGCCCGCTATGTCGAGGAAGTCGAGGCGGTGCGCACGACGCTCGGCCTCGGGCGGGTTCATTTGCTCGGCCATAGCTGGGGCGGCTGGCTCGCCATCGACTACGCGCTGACCTATCCTAACGCGTTGAAAAGCCTGATCCTTGCCGACACGGTGGCGGACATGCCGCATCTCGTCAGCGAGCTGGAAAAGCTGCGTGCGGCGCTGGGGCCGGAGACGGTCGCCATGATGCAGAAGCATGAGGCGGCCGGCACCTTCGACCACCCGGAATATCAGGCAGCGATCACCCTATTAAATTACCGCCATGTCTGCCGCCTGCCGGAATGGCCGGCCCCGGTGAAGCGCTCGCTGGATGACTGGAACATGGGCCCCTACATGACCATGCAGGGCCCGAACGAGTTCCTCTACACCGGCAATCTCAAGGACTGGAACCGCATCCCGGATCTGCACCGCATCACCGTACCGACGCTGATCGTGGTCGGCGAGCGGGACGAGCTGACGCCGGCCTGCGCGATGAAAATGAAGCACGCCCTACCTCAGGCGCGGCTCAATCTCGTGCTCAATGCCAGCCATATGCCGTTCTATGAGAACCCGGCCGGCTACTACCCGGTCCTCCTTGATTTCCTCGCCAGCGCCTCGGGCGCGTGACGCATCCCGGACATGCACCGCTATTCCTTCATCCTCCGGCGCCCGCTGCAGTTTCTGCCGGTGATCTTCGGCGTCAGCCTCGTCACCTTCATCCTGGTGCGGCTGATCCCCGGCGATCCGGCGCGGGTGCTGCTGGGCGCGCGGGCGACGCCGACGGCGATCGCCAACATCCGCGCGCAATATGGGCTCGATGAGCCTATCTGGCTGCAATATCTCTATTTTCTCCGCAACCTCGCCCATGGCGAGATGGGCACTTCCATCGTCTACAAGATTGATGTGCTCCGGCTGATCGCGACCCGCATCGAGCCGACGCTGGCGCTGGTGCTGGCGAGCGTGGTGCTCTCCATCCTGATCGCCGTGCCGCTCGCCGCGCTCGCCGCGCGCAATCAGGGCCGGCCGATCGACCACGCCATCCGCGTCGTCTCGACCTTCGGCATCGGCTTTCCGCCCTTCTGGCTCGGGCTGATGCTCATCATCCTGCTCGCCGTCACCGTGCCGATCTTTCCGGTATCAGGATACGGCGACACGCTGGGCGACAAGCTCGCCCACCTCGCCTTGCCGGCGCTCACCATTGCCCTGTCGCTCTCCACCGTGCTGCTGCGCTCGCTGCGGGCGGCGATGATCGACTGGCTCCGGTCCGATGTCGCGACGGCCGCGCGGGCGCGCGGCATGCCGGAATCCATCGTGTTCTGGCGCCATGTGCTGCCGAACGCCATCGCCCCCTCGATCAATCTGCTGGCGGTGAACATTGGCTGGCTGATCGGCGGCAGCGTGGTGATCGAGAGCATCTTCGCCCTGCCGGGCATGGGCCAGCTTCTGGTCCGGGCGATTTTCTCAAGGGATTACATGGTGGTACAGGGCGTCGCCATGGTGTTCGCCTGCGCCACCGTGCTGGTGAACTTCATCGCCGACATCGCCACCGTCGCCGTCGATCCGCGGGTGAAGCTGTGAGCGCCCCGCTTCTCACCACGCTCCGGCGCAACCCGACGCTGATGGCGGGGCTGGCCATCATCGGCCTGTTCGCCCTCGCGGCGCTGGCCGCGCCGGTGATCGCGCCCTATGACCCGATCTTTCAGGACGCCACGGCGCGGCTTCAGGCGCCTTCGCTGGCCCATCCCTTCGGCACCGATAATTTCGGCCGCGATATCCTCTCGCGCATCATCTATGGCGCGCGGGTGGACCTGCAGATGGCGGCCATCGGCGTGCTGTTTCCGTTCCTTATCGGTACAGTGATAGGGGCGGTGGCCGGCTTCTTCGGCGGCATCATTGATGCGCTGCTGATGCGGCTGATCGACATCATCCTCGCCTTTCCCTTCCTCGTGCTGATGCTCGCCATCATCGCCATTCTCGGGCCGGGATTGTCGAGCTTTTACATAGCGATGGCGCTGGTCGGCTGGGTCTCCTACGCCCGCCTCATCCGCGCGCAGATCCTCGTTCTGAAGACCGCCGACTATGCGGTGGCGGCGGTGAGCCTGGGCTTTTCCCGCCCGCGCGTGCTGTTCCGGCATTTGCTGCCCAATGCCGTTGCCGGCTCGGTGGTGTTCTGCATGTCGGATGCGGTGCTGGTGCTCTTGTCGGGGGCGGCGATCTCCTATCTCGGCCTTGGCGTTCAGCCACCGACGGCGGAGTGGGGTATCATGGTAGCGGAAGGCCAGTCCTTCCTGTCGCAGGCCTGGTGGATCACGGTGTTTCCGGGCCTCTCCATCGTCGTGCTGGCCTTCGGCTTCTCGATGATCGGCGATGCGCTGGGCGAGCTTCTGGGGGTGCATCAATGAGCGCGCCCGGCACCCCCAACCCGCTGCTCGCCGTCCGCGATCTCACCGTCACGGTGACGGGCGAGGAGGGTACGCGCACGCTGATCGACGGCGTGTCGCTCGATCTCAATCGCGGCGAAGTGCTTGGTCTTGTTGGCGAAAGCGGCTCGGGCAAGAGCCTCTTGTGCCGTTCGCTGGTGAAGCTTCTGCCCTCGCGGGCGCTGGCCATCACCGGTGGAACGGTGGAGCTGGACGGGCGCGACATCACGCAGGCGGATGCCGCCGCGATGGAGCAGATCCGCGGCGGTTCCATCGGCATGATCTTCCAGAACCCCACCAGCCATCTCGACCCGGTGATGCGGGTGGGGGACCAGATCGCGGAAGGGGTAATATTTCACCGCAAGCTCGACCGGGCGGCGGCGAAGGCGGAGGCGATCGCCATCATGGGGCAGGTCGGCTTTACCGATCCGCCGCGCCAGTATGGCAACTATCCCCATGAATTCTCAGGCGGAATGCGCCAGCGGGCGATGATCGCGGTGGCCCTGGCCTGCGACCCCGACATTCTCATCGCGGATGAGCCGACGACCGCGCTCGACGTCACCATTCAGGCGCAAATCCTGCGTCTTCTCATGGAGTTGCGGGACAAGCGCGGGCTCTCCATCATCCTCATCACCCATGATCTCGGCGTCGTCGCGCAGACCTGCGACCGCATCGCGGTGATGCGGCAGGGGCGGATCGTCGAGACCGGCCCGAAGCGGCATCTTCTTACCGCTCCGACGCATCCCTACACCCGCGCGCTGATCGCCAGCCACCCCTCCATGCCGGCCCTTGAGGCGGTGACCAGTCAGTGCAGTGAGGTGGACGATCAGGCCAGTCAGACCAACGAAGTGACCGGTCAGGCCGATCTGTCCAAGCCTGCCGCAACGCCCTCCGCCGCCCCCCTCCGCCCGCTGGTCGAGATCGACGACCTCCAGGTGCGCTATCCCATCGGTGGCGGCTGGTTCACCCGGAAGCGGCACTTCAGCGCGCTGGCCGGCGTCTCCTTGCAGATCATGCCCGGCGAGACGGTGGGCATTGTCGGGGAGAGCGGCTCGGGCAAGTCGACGCTGGCGCGGGCCATGCTCGGCCTTGCCCCCATCTCCGACGGGCATGTGACCTTCGACGGCGACAGCCTGCGCCTCAGACCCGGCCCGACGCTGGCCCGGATGCGGCGCGAGGCGGCGATGGTGTTCCAGGATCCCTACAACTCGCTCAACCCGCGCTTTACCATCGGCGACAGCCTTGCCGAGGTGCTGCGCGTGCAGGGCAAGGTGCCGGCCGCCGCCATTCCCGCCCGCGTCGCGGAACTGCTGGCGCTGGTCGAGCTCGACCCGACGCTGGCCTCGCGCCGGCCGCGCGAACTCTCCGGCGGCCAGTGCCAGCGGGCCGGCATTGCCCGGGCGCTGGCGGTCGATCCCCGTCTGATCGTCGCGGATGAATGCGTGGCGGCGCTCGATGTCACCATCCAGGCGCAGATCATCGCGCTGTTCCAGCGGCTGGTGGCGACGATGGACCTGACGCTGGTGTTCATCGCCCATGACCTCGCCATCGTCCGCAACCTGTGCGCGCGGGTGGTGGTGATGCATCACGGCCGCATCGTCGAGGAGGGGCCGAGCGCTGAGGTCTTCGCCCGGCCGCGCGAGGCCTACACCGCCGCCCTCATCGCCGCCATTCCCGACATCGACCCGGACCGGCCGCTTCTGGCCCCGGCGCCGACCGTGCTGTCCCCCTGACGTCTTTGCCCCCTGACGCCTTCCGACTTGCCGTTCTCACCAACAAACCTTCCGAGGAAGAACGATGAAAACCGCCTTCAGGACCTCACGCCTCGCGGCCTTCGCCGCGCTGCTGTGCCTCTCCACCAGCTTTGCGCACGCCGCTGGCGTGCTCTCCATCGCCCGCAACGAGGATTCCACCACCTTCGACCCGATCAAGTCGGCGCAGAATGTCGATAACTGGGTGTTCTCCAACGTGTTCGACGTGCTGGTGCGGGTCGATGCCACCGGCACCAAGCTGGTGCCGGGCCTCGCCGAGAGCTGGAGCGTCTCGGATGACGGGCTGACCTACACCTTCAAGCTGCGCGACGCGAAGTTCTCCGATGGCGCCCCGGTCACCGCCGAGGACGCGGCCTATTCGCTGATCCGCATCCGCGACGACAAGGGCTCGCTGTGGTCGGACAGCTTCAAGATCATCGACACCGCGACGGCTTCTGATGCCAAGACGCTGGTGGTGAAGCTCAAGAGCAAGTCGGTGCCGTTCCTGTCCATGATGGCGCTGCCCAACGCCTCGGTGCTGCCGAAGAAGCTGGTCGAGGGCGCCGCCGCCGACACCTTCGCCGAGAAGCCGGTCGGCTCGGGCGCGTTCAGCCTAGTCGAATGGCGCCGCGGCGACCGCATCATCCTCAAGAAGAACCCGAACTATTGGGACGCCGCCAAGGTCAGCCTCGACGGCGTGGAATGGCTGGTCATTCCCGACGACAACACCCGCATGCTGAAGATCCAGGCCGGCGAGGTGGATGCCGCCATCACCGTGCCGTTCTCGCGCGTCGCCGAGCTGAAGAAGAACGCCGACCTCACCGTCATCAGCGATCCCTCGACCCGCGAGGACCACATGCTCATCAACCATGAGCATGGCGCGCTGGCGAAGAAGGAAGTGCGCGAGGCGCTCGATCTCGCCATCGACAAGAAGGCGATTGTCGAGGCCGCGACCTTCGGGCTGGGTGAAGTCGCCTATTCCTATGTGCCCAAGGGCTCGCTCTACCACTATGCCGACAATCTCCAGCGCCCCTATGACCCGGAGAAGGCGAAGAAGCTGCTGGCGGATGCCGGCGCCTCGGGCCTGACGCTCAACTACATCGTCAATGCCGGCAAGGAGACGGATGAGCAGATCGCCGTGCTGGTGCAGCAGCAGCTCTCCAAGGCGGGTGTGACGGTCAATCTCCAGAAGGTCGATCCCAGCCAGAGCTGGGACATGCTGGTGAACGGCGATTACGACATCTCGGTCATGTATTGGACCAACGACATTCTCGACCCGGACCAGAAGACCACCTTCGTCCTCGGCCACGACACCAACCTGAACTACATGACCCGCTACAAGAATGAGGAGGTCAAGGCGCTGGTGGAAGCCGCGCGTCTGGAGACCGATCCGAAGAAGCGCGAGGCCATGTATGTGACGCTCCAGAAGATGGCCAAGGCCGACGTCAACTGGATCGACCTCTATTACAGCCCCTATATCAACGTCACCCGGAAGAACATCTCCAACTTCCACCAGAACCCGCTCGGCCGCTTCTTCCTCGAAGAGACCGTGAAGAACTGAGCGTCATTCTGCCGGGGTTCCGCTGGCGTCATCCCGGAACGGCCGCAGGCCGTATCCGGGATCGTTGCCGAAGTTCTGGCGCGCGATCCCGGCTCTTCGGCTTCGCGGAGCCTGCCCTTGGGCTTGCCGGAGGCAAGACCCGAGGGGCCGGGATGACGACATTCACAAGCCATCAACAACTTCAAACGGAAATGGCCGGCGGTGACGCCGGCCATTTTGCGTTGGGGGCTATGACCCGGCTGGTCAGGCGGGCGGGAACAGGGCCAGCACCTGGTCAATGGCCTCGATGGCGTGGTCGATATCGTCAAACGCCGCGCTGCCATAGCCGATGACATGCAGCCCGGCGGCGCGGGCGGCGCGGGCGCCGGCGAGGCTGTCCTCCACCGCCACCACCTGCGCCGGCGGCAGGCCGAGGCGGGCGCAGGCGCGGGCATAGGGCTCCGGGTTCGGCTTGCCGTGCTCGACATCGTCGAGGCTGATGGAGAAGGCGAGCTTATCGGCGATGCCGAGCGCGTCGATATTGGCGTCCACCACGCGGCGGCTGGAATTGGAGACGCAGGCCTGCGCCACGCCACGCCCGGCCAGCGTGCGGATGGTGCCAACCGCGCCCGGCAGCAGCATCAGCTCGGCGCGGTTCTCGACATAGAAGCGGTTGATGGCGGCGATCCATTCGGCCTCCACCGTGCTCTCCGGCAGGCGCGGGCGCAGGATCTTCCAGACATCGCGGATATGCGTGCCGCAGAACGCCTGGTCCGGCAGGTCCGACAGGTCGGCGCCGAGCTCGCCGCAAATGGCGACCAGGGCGCGATGGTGCAGCGGCTCGCTGTCGATCAGCGTGCCGTCAATGTCCCAGGCGACGGCGCGAAAGCGGCGGGCATCATTCAGGCTCACATCGTTCAGGCTCATGCATTGGCCTTTCCAGCCGGCGCCGACAGGCGGCGGTAGAGGTCGCGGTAGCGCGCATAGCCAGCGCGGTAGGTCTCGGTGTTGGCGAGGTTGGGTTCTATCACCTCATCCTCGCTGACGAAGCGGGAAATGCCGGCCCAGTCGGCAAGGCCGACGCCGACCGCTGCCGTCCAGGCCGCGCCGAGCGAGGAGCCGGGATGGCCCTTGAGGCGATGCACGGGCTGGCCGAGCACATCGGCGACGATCTGCATCCACACGCGCGAATTCGAGCCGCCATCGGAGACCATGACGCGCGTTGCCGTATGGCCCATGTCGCGGAGCACCTCGACATGGTGCGCGCCGGCATAGGCATAGGATTCGAGCAGCGCCCGCCAGAGATGGCCGATGTCGTGCGACAGGGTGAGGCCGTCAATGACGCCGCGCGCGGCGGGATCGTGGATCGGGGTCTTCTCGCCGAGGAAATAGGGCAGGATGGTCAGCCCATCCGCGCCGGCCGGCCGCTCGGCGGCGAGCCGGTCGAGATGCTGGTGCAGGCTCAGCCCGGCGCGGGCGGCGGCATCCGCTTCCCCGCCGGAGAAATTGCGCACGAACCAGTTCAGCCCGGAGCCGCCGGTCGCCATGCAACCATTGGGCATGTAGAGGCCGGGGATGAGGTGATAATCGAGATAGAGGCGCGGATCGGGCTTCACCTGATCGGTGGCGACGAGGATGTCCACCGCGCCGCCGAATTTCAGCAGGATGTCACCCGTGCGGGTGACGCCGGCGCCGAGCGCGGAGGCGATCATGTCTGCCGCGCCGCCAATGACCGGCGTGCCGGCGGCAAGGCCGGTCGCGGCCGCGCCCTCAAGGCTCACATGGCCCATGATCTCATGCGAGGCGGTCTTGCGCGGCACGGCGCTGCGCGGAATGCGCGCCCAGGCCACCAGCTCGTCGTCGATCTCATGGCGGGAGACATCGACGAAGCCGGCTTCCAGCGCCCAGTTCTGCTCCACCGCCCGCTCGCCGGTGAGGCGCCAGTTCACATAATCATAGGAGCCGAACACGGTGGCGATGCGGGCGAAGATGTCCGGCTCGTGCCGGGCGAGCCAGCGCAGCTTGGCGGTGACGAGCTGCTGGTTGATGCCATTGCCGGCCTTCTTGATGAAGGCGGCCTCGTCCTTCTCCGCGCGGAGTTCCGCGACTTCCGCGCCGCAGCGCCCGTCGCTCTGCTGGATGGAGGGGCGCAGCACGCGGCCTTCCGCATCCAGCAGCACCACGGCCGGCAGCATGCCGGTGACGCCGATGGCGGCGATCTCCGTCGGGTCGATGCCGCTTGAATCGATGAGTTCATGGGTGATGGCGCCGACATTCGCCCACCACTGCGCCGGGTCTTCCTCCGCCCAGCCGGCATGGGGCGAAGACAGAGTGACCGGGCGCGAGACCACGCCGAGCACCTCGCCGGGCAGGCGCAGCAGGAAGCCGATGGTGGAGGTGGTGCCGATGTCGAGGCCAAGAACACAGGTCATCGGGGGGAACCTCTCGGGCGCGGTGGGCAAGGTCAAGGCAGAACGGCGTCATCCCGGACGGCGGCGAAGCCGTCGCGCCGGGATCGTGTGCCGCGTATCGAGCGGGTCGCGATCCCGGCTCGGCGGCGGTGCCGCCGTCCGGGATGACGTGCTTAGGTAGGGCGCTGCCGGGATGACGGGGAGCGCGGGCGATCAGCGGATCGCGTTCACCACATCCATGAAGCGGGCGACGCGGCCGGCTTCCACCGGGTTCCAGGTGTTGCCGTCGACCTTGAAGTGGGTGCCGATGACGACGCCCGAGGCGACCGAGAAGATGTCGCGGATATTGTCGATGTTCACGCCGGTATTGGCGAAGATCGGCACGTCCTTGACCGTCTCGGCGACCTTGCGCAGATGCGACTGGTCGGCCGGCTGGCCGGTGAGCGGGCCGGAGACCAGGATGGCGTCGGCGAGCGAGGAGAACACCGCGCTCTTGGCGCGCAGCTCGATCGGGCGCTGGTCGAGCGAGTGGGCGAACTCGGCGTTGATGTTGAAGAGCATCTTCATGTCGTCGCGCTTCAGGTCATGGCGCAGGCGCGCCGCCTCGGCCGCGTTCGGCTCCCACAGGCCCATGTCGGAGGCGAACAGGCCGGTGAAGATCTCGCGCACGAAGCTCGCGCCGGTGATCGAGCCGATGGCGACGGTGGCGACCGGGTCCCACAGATAGTTCACGCCGAACGGCACCTTCAGGCTCGGCTTCACCGCCTGCACGATGGCGCTCATGGCGGCGATGGAGGCCGGCGAGCCCTTGAAGACATAGGGGCGGTCATTCTCATTGCCGAACATGATGGCGTCGACGCCGCCGGCCTGCAGCTTCTCGACATCGGCGAGCACGCCCTCGATCAGCTTGTCGAGGCCGCCATCGGCGTCATAAAGCGGCGCGCCGGGCAGGGCGCCGATGTGGGCCATGGCGATGACGACCTTCTTCTTGTCGCCGAAGCACTCGAAAACCATGCGATTCACTCCTTGAGAACAGGCAGGCGGCGCCGTGGCGCCGGAACGGGACAGCGCCGTCAGGCGCCGGAGACGGGTGAGGCGATGCGCACATCCACCCGCGCGGCCGCGAGCGCGGCGCTAATGCGCGGGGGCGGCTCGGCATCGGTGACGAGCATGTTGATGTCGGCGAAGGCGCCGACCTGGACGAGCGACATGCGCTGGAACTTGGCGCTGTCGCAGAGCAGGATCTTGAGACCCGAGCGGCGCAGATAGACGCGCTTCATGTCGGTGTCCTCGAAGGAATAATCGAAGAAGCCTTCCGCCGTGATGCCGGACGTGCCGATCACCGCCGCGTCGAACCACAGCTTTTCGAACTGGGCGACGGCGGTCGGGCCATAGACCGACATCTCCTCCGGCCGCACGCGCCCGCCCGCGACATAGATCTCCGGGCCGGCGCCGTCGAGCGCGGTGGAGACGCGCAGGCTGTTGGTGAAGATCTTGAGATGGGCGACCTCGCGCAGATGCGCGGCCATCAGGAAAGTGGTGGTGCCGACATCGAGCGCCAGCGTGCGGTAGCCGGCGACGATGTTGGCGGCATAGGCGGCAATCGCGGCCTTGGCGTCCGCCCCGCGGCGCAGTCGTGCGTCGAAGCTCGGCTCCTCGCTGTCCATGGCGACGCTGGCGGGCGTGTCGTTGAGCACCGCGCCGCCATGCACGCGCACGAGGCGGCCTTCGCGCTCCAGCTCGACCAGATCGCGGCGGATGGTCATGTCGGAGACGCCGAGCGTGGCGGCCAGCGCGCTGACGCTCACCGAGCCGGAGAGGCCGAGCTGGTCGAGAATGCGGGCGTGGCGGGTGGGCGAGAGCAGGCGCTGGCGCTCATCGCCGGCCTCGGCCCGCGCCTCCGGCGGGACGGGCAGGGGCGGCTCGGTCCTGTGAGTGTCGGGCAGTCGGTCCCCGGCCATGCTCGCTCCTGCTCAATTGGACGTTCCGGTCGCGCCAGTGGCGGCCTTGCGGACCCGGATACGTCCCGGCGTCGGGAATCTGTAACCGACAGATCAAACATAATCAAACACATTTTAGCGCTTGATGTGCGTTCATGTTTGTTACATTCTCCCGGCAACCTCAGGAGCCGAACATGATCCCCTTGACCGCGCCGACCCCTGTCTATGCCGAACTGAAGGGCCGCAAGGCCTTCGTCACCGGCGGGGCGACGGGTATCGGGCGGGCGATCAGCGCGGCGCTGGTGAAGCAGGGTGTTCAGGTCGCGATCGGCGACATCAATCTCGACGCGGCGCAGGCGGCGGCCTCCGCCCTCGGTGCCGGCACGGTGGCGGTGGCCATCGACGTGCGCCGGCGCGACTCGGTCGAGGCGGGCTTCAAGGCGGCGCTCGAGGCGCTCGGCGGCTGCGACCTGCTGATCGCCAATGCCGGCGTCTCCACCATGAATCCGGCGCTCGACCTCACCGACGAGGAATGGGATTTCAACTTCGATGTGAACACGCGCGGCGTGTTCCTCACCAACCAGATCGCCGCCCGGCACTTTGTGGCTGAAGGCAAGGGCTGCATCGTCAACACCGCCTCGCTGGCGGCGAAGGTCGGTGCGCCGCTGCTGGCGCATTACTCTGCCTCGAAATTCGCCGTGCTCGGCTGGACGCAGGCGCTGGCACGCGAACTCGCGCCGAAGGGCATCCGCGTCAACGCGGTGTGTCCGGGCTTTGTCGCCACCGGCATGCAGAGCCGCGAGGTCGAGTGGGAGGCGAAGCTGCGCGGCGTCACCCCCGAGCAGGTGGTCGCGGACTATATCGCCCAGACCCCGCTCGGCCGGGTGGAGCACCCGGAGGACGTCGCCGATGTCGTCGTCTTCCTCGCCTCCGAGCAGGCGCGCTTCATGACCGGCCAGGGCGTGAACGTCACCGGCGGCGTCTACACAACCTGACGTGATTCCTCACAGGCGGCCCCGGCGGGTCGCCTGTTTGCGTTAGGCGAAATGTTTGAATTTGTTTCTTCTGGCGGTCGGCCGCGCACAGGCCGGCGCCGGACAAGGGAAGTCTGATGGCGTCGATCGAACTCGATCATGTCTCCAAGCTCTACGCCAACGGCGCCTATGGCGTGCGGGACGTGGACCTGACGATTGAGGATGGCGAATTCGTCATCTTCCTCGGCCCGTCGGGCTGCGGAAAATCCACCACGCTGCGCATGATCGCCGGCCTTGAGGGCATCACCTCGGGCGATCTGCGCATTGGCGGGCGCAGCGTGACCAACGTGCCGCCGCGCGACCGCAACATTGCCGTCGTCTTCCAGTCCTACGCGCTCTACCCGCATATGAGCGTGCGCGAGAATATGGGCTTCGGCCTGAAGATGCGCGGCGTCGCCCGCCCCGTCATCGAGGAGAAGATCAAGGAGGCGGCGGGCCTGCTCGGCCTCTCCACCTATCTCGACCGCAAGCCCGCCGCGCTCTCCGGCGGCCAGCGCCAGCGCGTCGCGCTCGGCCGCGCCATCGTGCGCGATCCCGTCGCCTTCCTGCTCGACGAGCCGCTGTCCAATCTCGACGCGCAGCTGCGCGCCGAGATGCGGCTCGAACTCGTGAAGCTGCACCGCCGGCTCGGGCGCACCATCGTCCATGTCACCCATGACCAGGTGGAAGCCATGACCATGGGCGACCGCATCTGCATCATGCGCGACGGGCGGATGATCCAGGTCGGCAAGCCGCTCGATGTCTATGCCGACCCGGTCGACACCTTCGTGGCCCGCTTCCTCGCCACGCCGCCGATGAACCTCATTCCGGCGCGGCTGGAAGGGCAGGGCGACGGCCTGGTGGTGCGCGCCGACGGCCTGAACATCGCGGTCCCCGCGCAGCACCGCGACGCCTATGCCCCGGCGGCCGGGCGCGCGGTGATCTTCGGCCTGCGGCCGGAAGACCTGCACGAGATTCCCGCGCCCGGCTACCAGCCGATCGAGGTGACAGTGGTGGCGATGGAATCGCTCGGCGTCGAGAACATCCTCGTCGGCCAGCTCGTGGGCCAGGAGGGCGGCCCGCCCGTGGAGATCGCCGCCCGGCTGTCGCGCCACTTCACCGCGCCGGTCGGCGCCACCGTGCCGCTCTATGTCGATGCGCGGCCCATGCATCTGTTCGACCCGGAGACGACGCGGGCGCTGCCCCGCCCCTCGCTCCGGCTCGTGGCCAACTGAGCGGGCGGGGGAACGGGATCATGCGGCGCATCGCTCTCCATGCCGGCCTTGTGTTGACCTGCGCCGTCATCCTCATCCCGCTGCTCTGGGTGGTGCGCACCAGCTTCCTGCCCGAATCCATGTCCTACTCGCCGGAGCTGATGCCGGCGGCGACGCTCGACAACTATGTCGCGCTGTTTACCTCCACCCGCTACGGCCAGTCTTATCTCAACAGCCTGATCGTCTCCGTCGGCTCGGTGATCGTCGCGCTGCCCTTCGCCTGCATGACCGGCTATGCCTTCGCCCGCTTCAAGACCAGCGGGCAGGGCGGGCGCTTCGCGGTGCTGGCGACGCAGATGCTGCCCCCGGTCGCCATCGTGCTGCCGGCCTTCGCGCTTCTGCGCATGGTGGGGCTGACCAATTCGCTGACCGGCCTCATCATCGTCTATGCGGCGATCAACCTGCCCTTCCTCATCTGGGTGCTGATGGGGTTCTTCGAGGGCATCCCGGTCGATCTCGAATGGGCGGCGCAGACCGATGGCGCGACGCCGTGGGGCGCCTTCTGGCGCATCGTGCTGCCGGTCTCGCTGCCGGGCATCGCGGCGGCCGGCGTGCTCGGCTTCATCATGACCTGGAACGAATTCCTCTTCGCGCTGGTGCTGAGCGGACCGCAGACGGCCACCGTACCCGTCGCGCTCGCCTCGCTGCAGACCTCCAACGGCGTGCAGATCGCCAAGGTCTCGGCGGGCGTGGTGCTGGCGGTGCTGCCGCTGGTCATCGCCTCGCGCTTCATCCAGCGCTTCATCGTTCAGGGCCTCACCTTCGGCAGCGTGAAGTGAACGCGGCCGACCACCGACCGCCGTGCCTTCCGGCACGCGCCAAGCCAGCGGGCGAACCCGCTCCAGACGGAACAGGAGAGACGACATGCAGATGAGACGCCGTATCGTCCGGGCGCTGCTCGGCGCCAGCATGCTGGCCGCCGCCAGTCCCGCCTTCGCCGACCCGATCACCCTGCGCGCCCTGATGGAGGACGTGCCGGAGACGCAGATCATCGAAAGCCTGCTGCCGGAATTCACCAAGGAAACCGGCATCAAGGTCGAGTTCGAGAAGATCGGCTATGGCGATATGCACGACAAGCTGGTCGCGCAGCTCGTCGCTCCGGAAAGCTATTACAACGTGCTGGAGGTCGACTTCCTCTGGGCCGGCGAGTTCCCCGCCGCCGGCTGGCTGGAAGACCTCAACCCCTATGTGCAGAAGTCCGGCTTCGACCTGAAGCCGTTCATCCCCTCGATGCTCGATTTGCTCGGCCGCACCCCGGACGCGCTGCCGATCCTGCCCATGTACAATTACTCCATGGGCCTGATCTACCGCACCGACCTCATCAACGATGCCAAGGTCAAGGCGGACTACAAGGCCAAGACCGGCAAGGAACTGGCGCTGCCGGCGACGCTCGCCGACTATGTGGCGCTGTCGAAGTTCTTCAAGGCGCAGGGCGGCGACGTGGTCGGCGCGGCGATGCAGGGCCAGCGCGGCGACCCGAACGCGATGGAGTTCTCCAACTACCTGTTCTCCTCGGGCGGTGCCTATCTCGATGGCAATCGCAAGGTGGCGCTGAACAGCGAGGCGGGCCTGACCGCGCTCAAGCTCTATGCCGACAACATCCAGAACGGCGCGCAGCAGGGCGCCCTCTCGGCCACGCTTGACGACACGATGCGGCTGATGTGCGCGGGCAAGGCGTTCAGCATGGTCACCTATTGGTGGATGCTGCCGCAGCTCGACAATGCCGAGAAGTGCCCGGCGGTGGCCGGCAAGCTGGCGCTCAGCGTGATGCCGGGCGGCCATGGCGAGAGCGGCGGCTGGGGCTGGGGCATCCCGAAGAACACCTCGGATGAGTCCAAGGCCGCGGCCTGGAAGTTCATCGAGTGGGTGCAGGGCAAGAAGACCTCCATCGCCCGCGCCCTGCAGGGCCATGCGCCGGTGCGTTCGGACGTGTTCGAGGATGCGGCGGTGCTGAAGAAGTACCCGTTCTACAAGACCGGCCTCGACATCGTCGCCACCGGCAAGTCCTTCCCGATCTTCGCCTATTCGGCGCAGTACGAGGACGTGCTGGGCACCCAGCTCTCGCTCGCCGCCGGCGGGCAGGCCAAGCCCGAGGACGCCCTCAAGGCGGCGGCCGATGGCCTGACCCAGCTCATGAGCAAGTGAGCCTGTTCACCTGAACATCGCGCGGGGGCTGTCGTGCAGCCTTCCGGTCCCCGCGTCCTCTTCCTCGCATCCGCGAGGCATCTCGGCCGACCCCTTCAGGCCACGGTGCGCCGGCCTCCCCCTCGGTCCGGCGCACCGTTCTTTTCCGAATTTTCACGCAAGATCCAGGGACTCTCACCTATGGCACGACCGGCTTTCGCGGATCGGGACTGGCGCACCGGCTGGGCCTTCGCCGCGCCGGGGCTGCTGACGCTCGCCGTGGTGATGGGCTTCCCGCTGGTCTATGCGGCGCTGATCTCGGTCTCCTCGCTCACCCTGCTCAAGCCGATGCTGACGCCCTATGTGGGGCTGAAGAACTTCATCGTGGTGATGAGCGAGCCGATCTTCTGGAGCGCGGTCTGGCTCACCATCAAATACTCGGTCGTCACCGTCGCCGCCGAATTCGCCATCGGTCTCGGCATCGCCCTGATGCTGAACCGCACGGTGACGATGAAGCCGGTCTATTTCGCCGTGCTGACCATTCCCATGGCGATGTCGCCGGTGAGCGTGGCGCTGATCTGGCGCATGCTGCTCCAGCCCAATCTCGGCATCGTCAACCAGATGCTGGAGACGATGGGCCTGCCGCGCGTCGACTGGCTCGGCGATCCCGGCCTTGCGCTGTGGACGATGGCGGCGATCGATGTGTGGCAGCAGACCTCCTTCGTGGTGCTGATCCTCGCCGCCGGCCTCGCCGCTCTGCCGCGCGATCCCTATGAGGCGGCGGAGGTGGACGGGGCGAGCCCGTTCCAGCAGTTCTGGTTCATCACCCTGCCCATGCTGCGGCCGGTGGCGG
Organism: Ancylobacter sp. WKF20; assembly: GCF_029760895.1. Taxonomy (NCBI): domain Bacteria; kingdom Pseudomonadati; phylum Pseudomonadota; class Alphaproteobacteria; order Hyphomicrobiales; family Xanthobacteraceae; genus Ancylobacter; species Ancylobacter sp. WKF20. Next base: position 2,174,206 of record NZ_CP121679.1, on the reverse strand, counting down.
CGATTGCCGTCATCATCCAGCTCATCAACGAGTTCCGCACCTATGACCTGCCCTACATCCTCACCAAGGGCGGGCCGGGCAATGCGACGGAGGTGCTGAGCTTCTTCGCCTATCGCCGCGCCTTTCTCGGCCTGCACCTCAATGAGGGCGCGGCGGCCGCCTTCGCGCTGCTGCTGATCGTGCTGAGCCTCACCGTGCTGTTCTTCGCGGCGCTGGAGCGGCGGCGCTGAGCCGCCGCGTGAGATGCTTGACCGTGCGGCGGCGCTGAGCCGCCGCGTTTGTAACCGTGCCTGCGGCGGCGCTGAGGCGCGCCCGGCTTGAAAGCGGGGGCGCTTCGGCGCCATAAGGGCGTGTCCTTTCCCGCGCGCCCGGTCCAGCGATGAACATCTCCCCACCCGCCCCCCGGCCCGGCGCCCCCGAGCCGGTGGCTGGCGACAAGAAGAGCCGGCGGCAGAACGCGGTGCTGCTGCTGCTGGAACAGGTCGGCTACGCCTCGGTGGAGCAGCTCGCCGAGCGCTTCGGCATCACCACCCAGACCGTGCGGCGCGACATCGCCGAGCTCTCGGCCGCCGGCAAGGTGCGCCGCTATCATGGCGGCGCCGCCATCTCGATGGCTGCTATCGACGCCGTCACGTACCGCCAGCGCCGGGTCGACCGCGTCGAGGCCAAGCGCCGCATCGCCGCCCGCGTCGCCGAGCTGATTCCCGATGGCGCCTCGCTGTTCCTCGACACCGGCACGACCTGCGAGACGGTGGCGGAGGCGCTGGTGGCGCGCTCCAACCTCAAGGTCGTCACCTACAGCCTGCGCGCGGCGACGCTGTTGGCCGACCGCACCGATTTCACCATCGCCGTGCCCGGCGGCTTCGTGCGCAATGTCGATGGCAGCGTGTTCGGCGAGGGCGCGGTGGACTTCATCCGCCGCTTCCGCTTCGACGTGGCGATCATCGCGGTCTCCGGCGTGGAATCGGACGGGCGGCTCTCCGATGACGACCATAACGAGGTGGCCGTGGTGCGGGCGGCGATGAAGCTGGCGCGCTCGATCATCCTCACCGCCGACAGCAGCAAGTTCGACCGCACGGCGCTGGTGGAGCTGGGCAATGTGGCCGATGTGTCGGCCTTCGTGACCGATGCCCAACCCGGCGGCGCGCTCACCGCGCTCATGGCGCAGGCGGGCGTGGAACTGCACATATCCTGAGCGTTCGCCGCATCGAAGTTGGACTTTACACCCTGCTGATTCGATTCTAGCGTTCGGAATGTTGGAAATATTACATTTTGATCGACGTTTGATCGAAATGAGACTTTCCGGCGCCAAGAGCCAATAAAAACCGGAGTGGGAACATGCTGACGATGAAGGCCGGGCGTGCGCTGCTGACGGCAGCCGCTCTCACCATGCTGGGGGGCATCGCCTCCGCCGAGACGATCACGGTGTACACCGCCTATGAGGAGGACGAGGCCGCGGCCTTCCTTGCCGAGGCCAAGAAGTCGCTGCCGGACCTCGACGTGAAGATGCTGCGCATGTCCACCGGCGACCTCGCCGCGCGCATCATCGCCGAATCCGGCAACCCGCAGCATGACGTGCTCTGGGGCTTCGCCGTCACCTCCATGGTTGATCCGCGCATCAGCGCGACGCTGGAGCCCTACAAGCCCAAGGGCGTCGAGGCGATCGCCGAGCGGTTCCGCGACAAGGACGGCAAGTGGTTCGCCGTCACCGGCTACATGGCCGCCTTCTGCGTCAACAAGGACCGCCTCGCCGCCAAGGGCCTGCCCATGCCGACCTCCTGGGCCGACCTGACCGACCCGAAGTTCAAGGGCGAGGTGGTGATGCCCAACCCGGCCAGCTCCGGCACCGGTTATATCCAGGTCGACTCGCTGCTGCAGATGATGGGCGAGGAGAAGGGCTGGGCCTTCCTCGAAAAGCTCGACAAGAACGTCGCGCAGTACATCAAGTCCGGCTCCAAGCCCTGCAACGCCGCTTCGGCCGGCGAATATGCGGTGGGCGCTTCCTTCGAGCTGCGCGCCATCAAGAACATCGAGGAAGGCTACCCGATCGCCATGGTGATCGCCTCGGAAGGCGCCGGCAACGAGCTGGAGGCCAATGCGCTGGTCGCCGCCTCCAAGCACAAGGACGCCGCCAAGCGCTTCCTCGACTGGACGGTGAGCAAGAACGCTGCCGATTCCTACTACAAGTGGAAGGCCATCGTGACCGTGCCCGGCGGCACCATGCCGGAGCGCTTCATCAAGGCCGGCCTGCCGGCGGATGTCTCCAAGGTGCTGTTCCCGGTTGATTTCGCGGCTGCCGCCAGCGAGCGGGCGCGCATCATCGAGACCTGGCAGAAGAAGTTCGAGCGCTGATCGCGGGGCGGGGGAGATACGGCCATGAGTCTCGCGATCCGGGAGGTGTCGAAACGGTTCGCGGGGGTCACGGCCCTCGACCGTGTCTCCCTCGACGTGCCGAACGGCACCTTCGTCTGCTTCCTCGGCCCCTCCGGCTGCGGCAAGACCACGCTTCTGCGGGTCATTGCCGGGCTGGAGAGCGCCGATAGCGGCGAGATCCGCCTCAACGGGACGGATCTCATCCACACGCCCGCCAAGGACCGGAATTTCGGCATCGTCTTCCAGTCCTACTCGCTGTTCCCCAATATGAGCGCGGCGCGCAACGTGGCCTATGGCCTCGAGTGCCGGCGGTGGCCGAAGGCCGAGATCGGCCCGCGCGTCGATGCCATGCTCAAGCTGGTGCATCTGGCCGAGCACGCGCCGAAGCTGCCCTCCCAGCTTTCCGGTGGCCAGCAGCAGCGCGTGGCGCTCGCCCGCGCCATGGCGCCCGATCCGGGCCTCCTGCTGCTCGACGAGCCGCTCTCGGCGCTCGACGCCAAGGTGCGCGAGGAGCTGCGGGTGGAGATCCGCGCCGTGCAGCGGCGGCTCGGCATCACCACTATCATGGTGACGCATGACCAGGAGGAGGCGCTCGCCATGGGCGACCTCGTCGTGGTGATGAGCCGCGGCGTGATCGAGCAGGCCGGCGCACCGCGCGAGCTCTACGACAACCCGGCGACGCCCTTCGTCGCCAGCTTCATCGGCGGCATGAACATTCTCGACGTGACGCCGGGGAGCGAAGGCCGCCCGGTCTTTGCCGAGGTGCCGCTCGTCGTCGCCAACTCTGTAACAGGCGCCGCGCGCAGCGTCGGCCTTCGGCCCGAGCAGGTGGTGATCGGCGGGCCGGAGGCGCGCGGCGAGAACATCGTGCCCGGCCGCATCCTCGATGTCGCCTTCCTCGGCAATCTCACGCGGGTCTCCGTCGAAACCCCCGCCGGCGGTGCGCCGGTGATCGCCGAGCTGCATGGCCGCTCGCGCGTGCCGGCGGCCGGCGAGGCGGTGACGCTGCATCTGCCCGCCGATGCGCTGCGGGTGCTGGCATGACGGTAAGCTCCGAGGTCTACCCGGTGCCGGGCGCGCGCGGCCGCTGGTTCACCGATGCGCGGGTCTCGCGCCTGCTCACGGCGGCGGTTGCCCTTCCGCTCGCTCTGTTCTTCCTGCTGCCGCTGCTGTCGATCCTGCTGCGCAGCTTCGACACGGCGGATGGCTTCGGCCTCGGCAATTTCGCCGCGACGCTCTCGACCGCGCGGTTCTGGGAGCTGGTGCGCAACAGCGTCGCCATGTCGGCGCTCGCCACCGTGCTCGCGGTTTCCCTGGCCTATCTCTACGCCTATGGCATCCAGCGCACCCAGGTGCCCGGCAAGAGCGTGCTGCGCATCATCGCGCTGATGCCGCTCTTCGCGCCGTCGCTGGTGCAGGCGCAGGGGCTCATATTGCTGCTCGGCCGCAATGGCGCGCTGAACCGCTTCTTCGATGCGGGAATCGAGATCTACGGCTTCTGGGGCACGGCGATCGCCAACCTGCTCTACGCCTTCCCCTATGCCTTCCTCATCCTCTCCGCCGCCCTCGCCATCGCCGATGGCCGGCTCTATGAGAGCGCCACCGTGATGGGCGCGGGGCCGCTGCGCATCTTCCGCACGGTGACGCTGCCGGCGACCCGCTTCGGCCTCGCGGCGGCCGGCTTCGTCGTGTTCACGCTGGTGATGACCGACTTCGGCAATCCGATGGTGATCGGCGGCGATTTCAACGTGCTCGCCACCGAGATCTACAACCAGGTGATCGGACAGGCGCAGTTCGGGCTGGGCGCGGTGATCGGCGTGGTGCTGCTGGTGCCGGCGGTGATCGCCAAGGTGCTGGAAAAGCGCCTGACCCGCCGCCAGCACGCGCTGCTGACCGCGCAATCCGTGCCGCTGGTGATCCGCCCGAGCTGGCGGCGCGACCTCGGCTTCGGCGTCTATCTCTACACCGTGGCCGCGCTGATGCTGTCCGTGGTCGGCGTGGTGATCTTCGCCAGCTTCGTGCGGCTCTGGCCCTACAACATGCAGTTCACGCTGAAGCACTACCAGTTCGACGTGCAGAACGGCATCGCGCCCTTGTGGAACAGCATCGCCGTGGCGCTGGCGACGGCCCTGCTCGGCGTGCTGCTGGCGGGCGCGGCGGCCATCGTGGTCAACAAGTTCCGCAACTCCTTCACCGGCGCGCTGTCGCTGCTGGCGGTGCTGCCCTCGGCGGTGCCGGGCATGGTGCTCGGCCTCGGCTATGTGCTGACCTTCAACAACCCGATGAACCCGCTGAACCTGCTCTATGGCGGCTTCGCGCTGATCATCATCCTCAACGTCTATTACAACCACAGCCAGGCCTTCCTCATCAGCTCCACCAGCCTCGGGCAGATCGGCGGCAGCTTCGACGAGGCCTCGACGATGCTCGGCGCGGGGGTGCTGCGCACGCTGTGGAAGGTGACGCTGCCGCTGATATGGCCGACGCTGCTCGGCATCGGCGTGTTCTATTTCATGCGCGCCATGGTCTCGCTCTCGGCGGTGATCTTCCTCATCACACCCTCGACGCAGGTGGCGGCGGTCTCCGTGCTCCAGCTCACCGATCGCGGCGCGGTGAATCAGGCGGCGGCCTTCTCGGTCTGCATCATGGCGGTGGTGGTGGCCTGCCTGCTGCTGGTGCGGCTGGTGCTAGTACTGGCGGGCGTGCGCAACGTGACGCTGATCCGATGAGCGAGGCGCGTACCCTGCGGGCCATCCTGTTCGACAAGGACGGGACGCTGCTCGACTATGAGAAGACCTGGGGCGGCATCAACCGCGCCGCCGCCGCGCTCGCCGGGGCGGGTGATCCCGATCTCGCCGCGCGGCTGCTCGATATTGGCGGCGTCGACCGGTCGAGTGGGCGCACGCGGCCCGACAGCCTCCTCGCGGCCGGTAATACCCGCGAGATCGCGCAGGCCTGGGTGGCGGCCGGCAGCCCGCATGAGGTGGGCGCGCTGACCCGCCAGCTCGACGATCTGTTCACCCAATCGGCCGCCCTTGCCGTGCCGGTGACCGACCTTGCCGCGCTGTTCGGCAGGCTGACCGCGCGCGGGCTGGTGCTCGGCATCGCCAGCAGCGACAGCGAGGCCGCCATCCGCGCCACGCTGCGCGCCTTCCGCGTCGAGGGCCATGTGCGGGTGGTGATCGGCTATGACAGCGGCTTCGGCAGCAAGCCGGGGCCCGGCATGGTGCTGGGCTTCTCGGCCCTGACCGGCATCGCCCCGGCCGAGATCGCGGTGGTCGGCGACAATCTGCACGACATGGAAATGGCCCGCGCCGCCGGGGCCGGCTGGCGCATCGGCGTGCTCACCGGCACGGGGAGCCAAGCGAGCCTCTCGAGCGCCGCCGATCTGTGCCTGCCGAGCATCGCCGCGCTGGAGAGCGACTTCCTGCCCGCGCCCGTGGTGTGAAACCCGTCACCCGCCCATGCGGTAACCGACGCCGGGCTCGGTGACGATCAGCGCGGGATTGGTCGGGTCGTCCTCGATCTTGGCGCGGAGCTGGCCGACATAAACGCGCAGATATTGGGTGTCGTGCTCATGCGCCGGCCCCCAGACCGCGCGCAAGATGTGGCGGTGGGTGGCGACCTTGCCGCCATGGCGGGCGAGGAAGGCGAGGAGGTCGAATTCCTTCGGCGTCAGCTTCACCTCCGCGCCCTCGCGGGTGACGCGGTGGCGGGGAATGTCGATCTCGACCGCGCCGAGCCGCAGCACCGGCGTCTCGCCCTTCTCCTGCATCCGGTGGCGCAGCGCCGCGCGCAGCCGGGCCATCAGCTCGCCCATGCTGAAGGGCTTGTTGATGAAGTCGTCGGCGCCGAGGTCCAGCGCCTCGATCTTCTCGGCCTCGCGGTCGCGGGCGGAGAGCACGAGGATGGGCACCGCCGACCATTCGCGCAGGCGCCGGATCACTTCCTTGCCGTCCATGTCCGGCAGGCCGAGATCGAGGATCACCGCGTCGGGCCGGCGATTGGCGACCTGGGCGAGGGCCTGCATCCCGTCATCCGCCCGCAACGCCTCATAGCCGTTCGCGGCGAGCGCCGGCGCCATGAAGCGATGGATCGCCGGTTCGTCATCGACCACCAGAACCGTACCCGCGCTCATGACGGCTCCTCCGCTCCGGCCTCCTCCGCCGCCCGTGCCGGCAGCGGCAGGCGCAGCGCGATGCGCGTGCCATTGCGCTGGCCGGGCGCCGGGCTGCGGGCGGAGACCGAACCGCCATGCGCCTCGACGACGCCGCGCGTGATGGCAAGGCCGAGCCCCGAGCCGTCGCCGCCATCGCCGGCCCCGCGCGGGGCGCGGACGAATTTCTCGAACACATGCGGCAGCGTGTCGGCGGGGATGCCCGGCCCGTCATCGGTGACGGCGATGACCATCTGGCCCTCGATGACGGTCGCGGAGAGGCCGACGCGGGCGGTCGGCCCGGCATAGCGCACCGCATTGGCGACGACATTGCCGAGCGCTTGGTCCATCAGGTTCGGGTCAGCCTGGATGAGCGGCAGGTCGGGCGCGGCGGTGACGACGAAACGCTGCGTCGCCCCGCGCTTCTTCACCGCCGCTACTGCCCGGTTCATCAGCTCCACCACATCCACCCAGTCCCGGCGCATGTCGAGCGCGCCGGCTTCCAGCCGCGTCATGGAGAGCAGGTTGCGCACCATGAGGTCGAGATTTTCCGCTTCGTCGCGCATCTGCGCCAGCAGATCCTGCCGGGCCTCAGCGGGAATGTCCGGGCCGTAGTCGATCAGGCTGGTGGCGGCGCCGAGAATGGAGGCGAGCGGCGTGCGGAAATCATGGCTGATCGAGGCGAGCAGGATGTTGCGCACCCGCTCGGTCTCCGCCGCCGTGCGCACCCGCGTGACTTCCGCCGACAGGCGCGTGCGCAGCAGCGCGGCGGCGGTCTGTTCGGCCAGCGTGCCGAGCAGACCCTCGCTTTCGGTATCGAGCGGCGGGGCGGCGCTGTCCTGCTCGATGCCGATGACGCCGATGCGGGAGCTGCCGGCCGGGCTGCCATCCGTGCCGCCGAGCGGGCGGAACAGCCAGGGCGCGGTGGGCAGCGTGCCGGTGCCGGCGCCGGCGGGTTCGCCGCGCTCATAAGCCCAGCTGGCGGCGGTCATGGAGGCCGTGTCGAGCCGGTCTTCCGGCGGCCAGGCGGCGGCGATGGCGAGGCCGGTGTCGCGCCCGACCAGAATGACGCTGGCGCGCCCGAGCGTGGCGTGCAGTTCCACCGTCGCGGCCTCCGCCACCTTCGCCTCGTCCGGTAGGGCGGAGAGCTTGCGGGTGAAATCGTAGAGCCGCCGCGTCGCCCGCATCCGCCGCGCGGCAAGGCGCGCCTGCTCGCGCGCGCGGCCGGCGATGGCGGAGATGATGATGGCGACGATGAGGAAGATCAGCAGCGCCAGCAGCTCATGCGGGCGCGCCACGGTGAAGGTGTCCACCGGGTCGATGAAGAAGAAATTATAGGCGAGGAAGGAGAGGCCGGAGGCAAGGATCGCCGGCCAGACGCCATGCAGCAGCGCCGGCAGCAGCACGGCGAGCAGATAGAGCATCGACACGTTCGGCAGCGGCACGACGCGCGTCAGCAACAGGCCGAGCACGGTGGCGGCGGCGACGCCGAGCGTGGCGGTGACATAGCCGAGAACCGGGCCGACCGGGGGCAGGCGCTTCAGCCAGCCGGGGGCGGCATCGCGGCTCTCGGCGGTGACCACATGCACGGCGATGCCGTCGCTCGCGCGCACCAGCGCATCGGCCAGCGAGCGGCGCAGCGGCGGCAGCCAGCGCCGGCGCGCCTTGCCGACGATGATCTGGGTGACGTTCTCGAAGCGGGCGACACGCAGCACCTCGCCGGGAATGTCGTTGGCGACCAGCGCCCGCGTCTCCGCCCCCAGCGTCTCGGCGAGCCGCATGCCGGCGTCGAGCCGCGCGCGCTCATGGGTCGGCAGCACATGGCCGGGCCGCTCCACCGTGACGGCGAACCAGCGCGCGTCGAGCAGATCGGCGAGACGTTTGGCCTCGCGTACCACCCGCTCGGCCGAGCTGTCCGGCCCGACGCAGACCAGCAGCCGCTCGCCCGCCGCCCACGGCCCGGCAATGGCCGAACCCTGCATGCGCTCGACCAGATCGCTGTCGACGCGGGCAGCGACGCGGCGCAGCGCCAGCTCGCGCAAGGCGGTGAGGTTGCTCGGCTTGAAGAAGCTCTGCACCGCGCGGGTCGCGGTATCCTCGACATAGACCTTGCCGTCGGCGAGGCGCTTGATGAGCTCGTCCGAGGGCAGATCGACGAGGATGATCTCGTCCGCCTTCTCCAGCGCACGGTCCGGCACGGTCTCGCGCACCCTGACGCCGGTGATGCGCTGGACGACGTCGTTCAGGCTCTCGACATGCTGGATGTTGAGCGTGGTCCACACGTCGATGCCGGCGGCGAGCAGATCCTGCACATCCTGCCAGCGCTTGGGGTGGCGCGAGCCCTCGACATTGGAATGGGCGTATTCGTCGACCAGCAGCAGCGAGGGGCGGCGGGCAAGCGCGGCGTCGAGATCGAATTCCGGGACCAGCCGGCCGCGATAGGCGATGCCCTTGCGCGGGATGATCTCCAGCCCCTCGACCAGCGCCTGCGTCTCCGCCCGCCCATGGGTCTCGACGATGCCCGCCACAACGTCGCGGCCGCCCGCGCGGGCGGCGCGGGCGGCGTTCAGCATCGCATAGGTCTTGCCGACCCCCGGCGCGGCGCCGAGGAAGATGCGCAGCTGGCCGCGCGCCTCGCGTTCGGCGGCGGCCAGCAGGGCTTCGGGGTCGGCGCGGGAGGGCTCGTCCGCGCTCATGGGGCTGGCCTATTGCGGGCGCGGCGCCGGGGCGCGAGCATCGAGCGCCAGGTTGAGGGCGAGAACGTTGACGCGCGGATCACCGAACACTCCGAACTGCGGTCCCTCTATGTGCGCGTTCACCAGATCGCGGACAAGCGCCGGCTCGACCTTGCGGGCCTCGGCGACGCGCGCCACCTGCGCCATCGCATAGGCCGGGGAGATGTGCGGATCGAGCCCGCTGCCCGAGGTGGTGACGGCATCGGCCGGGATCGGGCCGGTGATACCGGCCGCGCGCAGCGTGTCGGCATCCGTCTTCAGCCGCTCGGCGAGCTTGGCGCTGGTCGGCCCGAGATTGGTGCCGGAAGAGGCGGAGGCGTCATAGCCAGTGCCCGCCGCCGAGGGGCGCGGGTGGAAATAGGTCGCGCCGGCGAAGGTCTGGCCGATCAGTGACGAGCCGACCACCGTGCCGTCGCGGGTGATGAGCGAGCCCCGCGACTCGCTGGGGAACAGCGCCTGCGCGGCCTCGGTCATGGCGAGCGGGTAGGCGATGCCGGTGAGGAGGGTGAAGGCGATGAGCAGCGTCAGCGCCGGGCGAAGATGGGTGAGCATGATGAAGTTCCTTGTCATTCATCGGCGTCATCCCGGACGGCCGAAGGCCGATCCGGGATCGCTGGAAATCGGAGAACGATCCCGGCTCTGCGCTTCGCTTCGGCCGGGATGACGAAGACGGGTCAGGCAAGGCCAAGCGCGGCGACGGCGAGGTCGATGAGCTTGATGCCGATGAAGGGCAGGATGACGCCGCCGCCGCCATAGATGGCGAGGTTGCGGGCGAGCACGGTGGCGGCGGGCTGGGCGCGGTAGGGCACGCCGCGCAAAGCGAGCGGGATCAGCGCGATGATGATGAGCGCGTTGAAGATCACCGCTGAGAGAATGGCGCTCTGCGGCGAGTGCAGCCCCATCACATTGAGCAGGCCGAGTTCCGGGATCGCGGCGATGAACAGCGCCGGGATGATGGCGAAGTACTTCGCCACGTCATTGGCGATGGAGAAGGTGGTGAGCGCGCCGCGCGTCATCAGCAGCTGCTTGCCGATGCCGACGATCTCGATGAGCTTGGTCGGGTCGCTGTCGAGATCGACCATGTTGCCGGCCTCGCGCGCCGCCTGCGTGCCGGACTGCATGGCGACGCCGACATCGGCCTGGGCCAGCGCCGGCGCGTCATTGGTGCCGTCGCCGCACATGGCGACGAGGCGGCCATGGCGCTGCTCGGTGCGGATATAGGCGAGCTTGTCCTGCGGCGTGGCCTCGGCGATGAAATCATCGACGCCCGCTTCCGAGGCGATGGCGGCGGCGGTGACCGGGTTGTCGCCGGTGACCATCACCGTGCGGATGCCCATGCGGCGCAGCTCCGCGAAACGCTCCTTGATGTCGGGCTTCACCACATCCTTGAGATGAATGACGCCGAGCAGGCGGCCATTCTCGGCAAGGCCCAGCGGCGTGCCGCCGGAGCGGGCGATCTTGTCCACCGCCGCGTCAAAGGCGGCGATGCCGGTGGAGGCGTTGGCGTCGACCGAATGGACGAAGCGCTTCACCGCATCGACCGCGCCCTTGCGGATGCGCCGCCCGGCGACATCGACGCCGGAGAGGCGGGTGGCGGCGGTGAAGGGCACGAAGCTCGCCCCCGCCATCGCCGCCGTTTCCGGGGTGATGCCGTATTTGTCGCGCGCCAGTTCGAGGATCGAGCGGCCCTCGGCGGTCTCGTCGGCAAGGCTCGCCTGCACGGCGATGAGCGCCGCCTCGTGCTCGCTGATGCCGGGCACCGGGATGATCTCCGCCGCCATGCGGTTGCCGAAGGTGATGGTGCCGGTCTTGTCGAGCAGCAGCGTGTCGACATCGCCCGCCGCCTCCACCGCGCGGCCGGACATGGCGAGCACGTTGTGGCGGATCAGCCGGTCCATGCCGGCGATGCCGATGGCCGAGAGCAGGCCGCCAATGGTCGTGGGGATCAGCGTGACCAGTAGCGCCACCAGCACCGGGACCGGCACGTCGGCGGCCGAATAGCGGCCCAGGCCGGCGAGCGAGACGACGGCGATGAGGAAGATCAGCGTCATGCCGACGAGCAGGATGGAGAGCGCCAGCTCGTTCGGCGTCTTCTGCCGCTCGGCGCCTTCCACCAGCGCGATCATGCGGTCGAGGAAGGAGGAGCCGGGCGCGGCGGTGATGCGCACGACGATCCAGTCGGAGATGACGGTGGTGCCGCCGGTGACCGCCGAACGGTCGCCGCCGCTTTCGCGGATGACGGGCGCGCTCTCGCCGGTGATGGCGGCCTCGTTCACCGAGGCGATGCCCTCGACGATCTCGCCGTCGCCGGGAATGAGGTCGCCGGCCTCGACCAGCACATGGTCGCCGAGCGTGAGATCGAGGGCGGAGACGCGCTCGATAGTGGCGCGGTCGGTGGCGCTGCGCAGGCGCTTGGCCACCGTGTCGGTGCGGGCCTTGCGCAGGGAGTCCGCCTGGGCGCGGCCGCGCCCTTCCGCGATGGCCTCGGCGAAATTGGCGAACAGCACGGTGAACCACAGCCAGGCCATGATCTGGCCGGTGAAGGCCAGAGGATTGCCGACGAGTAGGTCGCGCAGGAACAGCACGGTGACGAGCGCCGCCACCACCTCGGTGACGAAGATCACCGGGTTGCGCATGAGCAGGACGGGGTTGAGCTTGAACACCGCGTCGCGCAGCGCCCGCCCGATCAACTCGGGCGAGGCGAAGGCGGAGCCGGTCTTCGCGGGATTATGCGTGGACATGAGAGGTCTCCGGTCGCGGTCGTTCAGAAGGTCTTGCCGGCCAGCATCTGCACCTGCTCGGCGATCGGGCCGAGGGCGAGAGCGGGGAAGAACTGGAGACCGCCGAGGATGAGGATGACGCCGGTGAGCAGGCCGACGAAAAGCAGCCCATGGGTCGGGAAAGTGCCGGAGGAGGCGGCGAGCCGGGTCTTGCCGGCGAGCGAACCCGCGATCGCCATCATCGGCACGATATAGGCGAAGCGCCCGAGCAGCATGGCGAGGCCCAGCGTGGTGTTCCACCAGGGCGAGTTGGCCGAGAGGCCGCCAAAGGCCGAGCCGTTATTCCCCGCCGCCGATGAGTAGGCGTAGAGGATTTCCGACAGGCCGTGCGGGCCGGCATTGCCGAGCCCGGCCAGCGCGTCCGGCAGCACGGCCGCGACCGCCGAGAAGCCGAGAATGGCGGTGGGCAGGATCAGCACGGCGAGGATGGCCATCTTCACCTCCTTCGCCTCGATCTTCTTGCCGAGATATTCCGGCGTGCGCCCGACCATCAGGCCGGCGACGAAGACAGCGATGATCGCCATGACCAGCAGGCCATAGAGGCCGGAGCCGACGCCGCCCGGCAGGATCTCGCCGAGCTGGATCATGAACATCGGCACCAGCCCGCCGAGCGGGGTGAAGGAGCCGTGCATGGCGTTCACCGCGCCGTCCGACAGGCCGGTGGTGACGGTGGCGAACAGCGCGGAGGCGGCGAGGCCGAAGCGGACCTCCTTGCCCTCCATATTGCCGCCCGCCGGGTCGAGCCCCGCCGCGACCAGCGAGGGGGTGCCGGCCGCTTCCGCCCAATAGGCGACGGCGACGCCGGCGATGAGGATGATGGCGATCACGCCGATGAGCGCGCGGGCCTGCCGGCGGTCGCCGACCAGACGGCCGAAGGCGAAGACCAGCGCGGCGGAGATCACCAGCATCTGCCAGATTTCCAGCGCGTTGCTGAACGGCGTCGGGTTCTCGAAGGGGTGAGCGGCATTCACATTGAAGAAGCCGCCGCCATTGGTGCCGAGCTGCTTGATCGCCATTTGCGAGGCAACGGGGCCGACCGCGATGGTCTGCTGCGCGCCTTCCAGCGTGGTGGCGGCGACGCTGGCGTCCAGCGTCTGCGGCACGCCCATCGCCACCTGCGCGAGGCCGGTGATGATGGCGAGCGGCAGCAGGATGTAGAGCACCGAGCGCGTCATATCGACGAAGAAATTGCCGACGCCGGGCGCGTTCGAGCGGGCGAAGGCCCGCACCAGCGCGACGGCGAGCGCCAGGCCCGTGGCGGCGGAGAGGAAGTTCTGCACGGTGAGCCCGGCCATCTGGCTGAACAGGCTCATCGTGGTCTCGCCGGCATAGGACTGCCAGTTGGTGTTGGTGACGAAGCTCACCGCCGTGTTGAAGGCGAGGTCGGGCGAGAGCGCGCCGAAGCCCAGCGGGTTCAGCGGCAGCAGGCCCTGAAGGCGCAGCAGCGCGTAGAGCAGGGCGACGCCCGCCGCGTTGAAGGCGAGCATGGCGAGCGTGTAGCCCAGCGCGCTCTGCTCGGCCTTGGGGTCGACGCCGGCGAAGCGGTAAAGGCCGCGCTCGACCGGGCCGAGGACGGGCGAGAGCAGGGTGCGCTCACCGGCGTAAAGCCGCGCCATATAGGCGCCGAGCGGCACGGCGGCGATGAGGACGAGCGCGAGGATGATGGCTATCTGGAGCCAGCCGAGAGCGGTCATGGCGAAGGGCTTTCAGGGAGGGAGGGCGCGTCAGAACTTCTCGGGCTGCAGCAGCGCGAGCACGAGATAGACGGCGAGGGCGAGGGCGACCGTGGCGCCCAGAAGAAGATCGAGCATGGCCTAGCCTCGCGCGGTGTAGCGGGCATAGGCGGCCATCAGCAGGAAGAAGCCGAGGGCGATGGCGAGGTAGATGAAATCCAGCATGTTCCAGGTTCCTGGTTGGGCCGGTCTCTCATCTAGGCGGGGTCGGATAAGCGTTCGATCCGGAATGCGGCCGCCCGCCATAAGGAAGGCATAAAGGCCGCCGGCCGCGCCTTACCGTCGCGTGTTCGCCCTTCGGTCGATGCGGTGCTGCGCAACCCTTCGGCGCTTTCGGGCTTATCCCCTGCACAGGTAGCGGGTGGGGGAGGGATCATGGGACGGTGGACGCGGATGCGCGCGGGTGGCGGGGATGTGCTGCTCGCGGGAGCCGCCTTCGTGCTGGGCGCGGCGCTGGTCGCCCGCTGGCCGGTGCCCCTGCGCCGGGAAGGGCAGGAGCCCGGCTCGCTGCCCGCTTCGCGGCCCACCGTCCCGCTTGCCGCTTCGCTGCATGATGGCCGCGGTCGCTTCGCTGACAGCCCGGCGGAGCTGCCGGCCCGCGCCTGGCGCGATGTGTTCTGGCGCGTCTATGCCGGGTTCAGCGAGGACCGCGTGATGGCGGTGGCCGGTGGGGTGACCTTCTACACCATGCTGGCGCTGTTTCCCGCGCTCGCCGCCTTCATCTCGCTGTTCGGCCTTTATGCCGAGCCGGTGGCGGTGATCCGCGAACTCGACCAGTGGCGGGGCGTGCTGCCGGGGGCGGCGGTGGAGATCATCAGCGACCAGATCGAGCGCATCGTCACCGGCAGCAACCGCACGCTTGGCTTTGCCTTCGCGCTCAGCCTCGTTGTCGCGCTGTGGAGCTCCAATGCCGGAATGAAGGCGCTCTTTGATGCGCTCAACATTGTCTATGGCGAGAGCGAGAAGCGCAGTTTCATCCGGCTGAATGCCGTCTCGTTGCTCTTCACCTCCGGCGCGCTGGCGCTGATGCTGCTCGCCATGGGCGCGGTGGTGGTGCTGCCGCTGGCGCTCGCCATGCTGCCGGGACTGCCCGGCGAATTGCTGATCCGCTGGGGCCGTTGGCCGCTGCTGTTCGTCGCGGTCAGCATCGGGCTGGCGCTGATCTACCGCTACGCGCCGAGCCGCGAGCGCCCGCGCTGGCAATGGCTCAGCGTCGGCAGCGTGTTCGCGGCCAGCGCCTGGATCGCCGGCTCCATGCTGTTCTCCTGGTACGCGGCGAACCTTACCGATTTCAACGAGACCTATGGCTCGCTGGGCGCGATCATGGCCTTCATGATCTGGGTGTGGATCTCCGTCATCGTCGTGCTGGTGGGCGCGCAGATCAACGCCGAGGCCGAGCACCAGACGGCGCGCGACAGCACCACCGGCGCGCCGCTGCCGCTGGGCCTGCGCGGCGCGACCATGGCCGACACGGTCGGGGAATCGCCGGCCTGATCAGCCGCCCGCCCGCATGAAGCCGGCGATGCGCTCGGCGATCATGATGGTCGGCATGTTGGTGTTGGCGCGCGGAATGGCCGGCATGAGCGAGGCATCCGCCACGCGCAAGCCAGCAACGCCGATCACCCGTCCTTGCGCGGTGGTGACGGCGGCGGGATCCTCCGCCCGCCCCATGCGGCAGGTGCCGCTCGGGTGCCAGGTGCCACCGACATTGCGGCGCACGAAATCGGTCAGCGCGCCCGCGTCATTAAGCAGGTCGGCGATGGTGATGCCTTCGGTGACGACCGCATGGATCAGTGCCGCGCGTAAGGGGCCGGCGGCGTCGAGCAGCGCCGCGAGAGTGCCGCGCTGGAGTGCGTTCCACCGGCCGGGCACGGCGATCTTCGCCACGCGGGGCGTGTAGCTCGCCGGGAAGACGACATCGCGCGCCCCATTGAGCGCAGGGTCGAGCAGGGCCTGCGCCCCCCGGCGCAGCGCGTCGCACAGCCGCTGGAGATCGCGCGCGTCGCTGAGCATGCGGAAATCCACCAGCGGCTCCCGCGCCGGATCGGCCCCGGCCAGACGCACGCTGCCGCGCGAAAAACTCTTGTTCACCCAGAAGAACAGGCAGCCCGTGCGCCGCCCGACGCTGTGCCAGCCGGCGCGCGAGAGGATGGCGGCGTGCATGTCGCCCGGCGGGGCCTCGGGAAGGTCCGAGGTGTAGCGCCAGATCGCCTGTTCATGATGCTCGGCGCCGTTGCGCTCGCGAAAGGCCGGCGGCAGCCAGGTGGCAACCGCGATGGAGGGGTGCTCCATCAGGTTGCGCCCGACACCCGGCCGGTCCGCCACCACGCCGATACCGAGCGCCTGCAGTTCCTCCGCCGGGCCGATGCCGGAGCGCAGCAGCAGCGCCGGCGAATGGATGGCGCCGGCCGACACGACCACATCGCCGGCGGTGATGGTGACGGGCCCCGCCGGGCCATCGACCACCGCGCCGGTGACGCGGCGCCCTGCCATGAGCAGGTGGTGGGCCTGATGGCCGGTGATGACGCGCAGATTGGGGCGCGCGCGGACCTCGGCCGTGAGATAGGCCAGCGAGGTCGGCTGGCGGCGGCCTTCATCGTCCACCGCCACCGTGCCGCGATAGGTGCCGTCGAGCCATTCGCCGTTCTGGTCGAGCTGGATCGGGTGGCCGCGCGCCTCCAGCGTTTCCATCACTCGCCGGACGAAGGGCGAGAGCGCGCCGTCGCCGATGCGGCGCACGATGATCGGCCCGTCCGTGCCGTGCAGCGGGCCGGAAAAGTCGCGGTCCGCCTCCATGGCGCGGAACACCGGCAGGCAGTCGCGCCAGCCCCAGCCTTCGGCGCCCAGACGCTCCCATTCGTCATAATCGTCCGGCGCGCCGCGGTTGGCCATCAGCGCGTTGATCGCCGAGCCGCCGCCGAGCAGGCGCGCCTGCTCGTAGCGCCGGGGCTCGCGCGGGGCGTTGCCGGCGCCCATCAGCGCGTTGAGGCGGGACCAGATGTTCGACGTGTCGAGATAGGCGCGGCCGGGATAGCGCCCGGCGATGTCTGCGGGGATATCGGCGCGGGTGATGTCGCGCCCGGCCTCGATGAGGATGACCTGCCGGCCCGGTTCCTCCGACAGCCGCGCCGCCAGCACGCAGCCGGCGCTGCCGCCGCCTAAAATCAGCGTGTGGCAGGCGAGGGAGACCGGGGCGGCGGCGGGCATCAGGCGCCCGCGCGTTCGGCGTCGACCGCGTCGGCGAGCTGCTTCAGCGAGGACAGGTGCAGGTCCGGCGTGGTGAAGCTCTTCGGCGCGGGCGTCCCGCCATAGCCGACGAGCCCCTGCCGCCGCTCGATCCAGCACACGGTGTAGCCCTCCGCGCGGGCGACGCCGATGTCATGATGCTGGCTCTGCGCGACATGCAGGATCTCGTCCTGCCGATAGCCGAAGGCCGACTGGCGGCCGAGATTATAGGAGAAGAAGCGCGGGTCAGGCTTGGCGCAGCCGGCCTCGTCGCAGGTCACGCTGTCGTGGAACGGGTTGCCGAGGGTGGCGGAATAGGCGGAGAAGACGGTGCGGTCGGTGTTGGTCATGGCGACCAGCCGGTAGTTGCGGCGCAGGCGCTTCAGCGCCTCGACCGAGTCCGCGAAGGCCGGCCAGCGGAACACAGCGAGCTGGAACGCTTCGGCGGTCGTCTCGTCATTATTGAAGCCGCACTCATTGGCGACATAGAGGTAGACATCCTTCATGGCGAAGGAGGAGCGGCCGTGGAAAGCGTCCCGCCCGCGGGTGTAGGGCCCGAAGATCTCGTCATCCGTGGCCGCTTCCGCCTTCGGGCCACCGAGCGTGCGCATGGCATTCAGAACGCCGGTCTCGAAGTCGATCAGCGTGCCGACGACATCGAACGTCATGACCTTGAAATCGGTGAGTTTCACGGAGAACTCCGGTCGGTAGGGCGCAGCAGCGCCGGGCTTCGATGGCGGCCAGCAGAGCAGCGGGGGCGTCCTGCTTCAATTGAAAAAAGCTTGGGCAGGCGTTACACCATGTAAATGCGTAAGATCCGCCTGATGTTGCCGTCGATGAACGGCTTTTTCACTTTCGAGGCGGCCGCCCGCTGCGGGAACTTCGCGCGGGCGGCGGAGGAGCTGAATGTGACGCCGGCGGCGGTCAGTCGCATGGTCGGGCGGCTGGAGGAGCATATCGGCTTCCCGCTGTTCGACCGGCTGCCCGGCGGGGTGGCGCTGACCGAGCCCGGGCGCATCCTGCATGAGGCGGTGGGGCGCGGCTTTTCCGGCATTGAGCGGGCGTTGCAGGAGATCGAGGACCGGCGGATCGGCATCGAGACGGTGACGCTGTCGGTCTCCACCGGCTTCACCACGCACTGGATGATGCCGCATATGGCTGAACTCAAAAGGGATTTTCCCAAGCTCGAGCTGCGCTTCCAGCTCATCATGTCGGCGCTGGGCGGACCGGTGCATGATGTCGATCTCGGCATGCGCTTCGTCGACCGGGCCGATGCCCGCCATGAGCTGAGCTACATCATGCCGGAGATCGTGCTGCCGGTGTGCAGCCCTTCCTATGCGGAAGTGGGGGTGGAAAACGGGCGGAGTGTCAGTGCAGTCAGGCGGACGATCAGGGTAATCCGGTTGAGCGAGGCCGAGCCGGACTGGTCGCATCTGCTGCCGCCCGAGGCGTTGGACCCGCCGCCCGAGACGATGGACCTCGACGACTATGGAATCGTCGTGCAGGCGGCGATGCTGGGGCAGGGGGTGGCGCTCGGCTGGCTGAATGTGGTCGGTCACGGGCTACGCAATGGTGCATTGATACCTTTTGGCGGCCGCGCCAGCGCCACGGGGCGCCAGTGTCAGTTCATGCGGCTGCGCGACAAGCCGCTGCGCCCCATCGTGGCGGATCTGCGGGACTGGATCACCCGGCGGCTGCGGGCGGATATCGACGCGGTGGCCGGACACCATCCGGGGCTGGGTCTCGACGCGCTGCTTCGCAACACAATGTAAACCCGCCACGGGGCCGGGATCGCCCCGAAAATCATCACATGCGCGGTTTCGCGCCACTCGCTTGGGCGAACGTCGCTTTAAGACAACGGAGTTGACGGCTTCCACCTGCACGCGGGCGCGCCAACCCCCTAGCATGCAGCTGGCTCTCCCGGCCCCCGCCGCCCCGGCAAGTGACGCGGATCGTGTCATGACGCAGCGTGGCGCAGGGTTGGAGGCCTAAAAATAAGCGCGCCTAGTTCTTCAGCAACAGGCGCTGTCCGGTGTGCCATACCATCGGACAACAGGGAGGAAGCCGACCCGAGCGAGGCCCCATGGGCACGCAATGCCGGCCCATGCCGTCATGACGGCGAACCTTCCATAACCTATTGAAATACATCTATCTTTTTTGCCGATGGGGTGCTCAAGTAGGGCATCCGGCGGCCCATGAGGGCGGTTGGCACGGTGCTTGCGGAAGACAGGGGGCTCGCTCCGGCGGGTGGAAACACATGAACGCCTGACAAACGTGCCCGGGAGGAGCGGCCAATCCTCCCCCGCCAGTGCTGAGGAGCATCCATGAGGCTTCCCGTGAGTGCCAACGATAGCTTTGTCGAATTTGCCGGCGTTCAGAAGACCTATGACGGTGAGGTTCTTGTCGTTAAGGATCTCAGCCTGCGCATCCGGCGCGGGGAATTCCTGACCCTTCTCGGGCCCTCCGGCTCGGGCAAGACCACCACGCTGATGATGCTGGCCGGCTTCGAGACGCCGACCTCCGGCGACATCATTCTCGATGGCAACCGCATCGACGCGCTTCCCCCGGAAAAGCGCGACATCGGCATGGTCTTCCAGAACTATGCCCTCTTCCCCCATATGAGCGTGGCGCAGAATGTTGGCTACCCGCTCAAGGTGCGCGGCCTGCCCAAGGCCGAGATCGCCGAGCGCGTGGCCAAGGCGCTGGGCATGGTGGAACTGGGCGCCTTCGCCAGCCGCATGCCCGGCCAGCTCTCCGGCGGCCAGCAGCAGCGCGTCGCGCTTGCCCGCGCGCTCGTCTTCGAGCCGAAGCTGGTGCTGATGGACGAGCCGCTCGGCGCGCTCGACAAGCAGCTGCGCGAGCATATGCAGATGGAGATCCGCCATCTGCATGAGCGGCTCGGCATCACCGTGGTCTATGTCACGCACGACCAGAGCGAGGCGCTGACCATGTCCGACCGGGTGGCGGTGTTCAATGCCGGCATCATCCAGCAGGTCGCCCCGCCCTCCGAGCTTTATGAAAGCCCGTCCAACTCCTTCGTGGCGCAGTTCATCGGCGAGAATAATCGCCTGCCGGGCCGCATCGAGGCCGCCAGCGGCGATGTCTGCACGGTGGTGCTGGGCAATGGCGACACGGTCACCGCGACGCTGACTACCGCCGCCGGCGTCGGCGATAAATGCCTGCTCTCCATTCGCCCCGAGCGGGTGAAGATCGCCCCCGCCGAGGGTGTGGTCGACAACCGCTTCGAGGCTGAAATCGCCGAGATCATCTATCTCGGCGACCATGTCCGCGTGCGCTGCCGTCTCGACAGCGGCGCCGAGGTCGTCGTCAAGGTCAGCAATGTCGAGGACCGGCCGGTGCTCGACATCGGCTCCCGCATACCGCTCGGCTGGCGCGCGCAGGACTGCCGCGCCCTCGACGCGGCCTGACCCTGCTTTCTGCCGATCACCCGTTTGCCAACAACCGACCCAAAGGGAATGTCCATGCAGATGAAGTCGTTGATGATGACCCTGTCCGCGCTCGCGCTTTCCGCGAGCTGCGGCGCCGCCTTCGCGGCCGACAGCCTGACCATCACCTCCTGGGGCGGCGCCTACCAGAAGAGCCAGGAAGAGGCCTATTACAAGCCCTTCACCGCCAAGACCGGCGTGAAGATCACCCAGGAAGAGTACAATGGCGAGGCGGCCCGCATCCGCGCCATGGTCGAATCCGGCAACACCACCTGGGATGCCATCGACGTCGACGCCGCGACCGCGCAGCAGGGCTGCGACGAGGGCTTCCTGACGCCGATCGACTATTCGAAGTTCGGTGGCAAGGAAGCCTTCGTGAAGGGCTCCACCTTCGAGTGCGGCATCCCGACGATCATCTACTCGACGATCTACGCGTATGACGCGGACAAGATCAAGGATGGCCCGAAGACCATTGGCGACCTGTTCGACACCAAGAAGTGGCCGGGCAAGCGCGCGCTGCAGAAGACCCCCTTCGGCAACCTCGAATTCGCGCTGATGGCCGAAGGCGTGCCGGCCGACAAGGTCTACGCCACGCTGAAGACCAAGGAAGGCGTCGACAAGGCGTTCAAGAAGCTCGACACCATCAAGAAGGACATCGTGTGGTGGGAGGCCGGCGCCCAGCCGCCGCAGCTGCTCGCCTCGGGTGAAGTCGTGATGGCGACCGCCTGGAACGGCCGTATCTTCAACGCCAACAAGGTCGACAAGAAGAACTTCAAGATCGTCTGGGACGGCCAGCTGATGGACTACGACCTCTGGGCGATCCCGAAGGGCGTGAAGGACCTCGACGCGGTCTACAAGTTCATCGAGTTCGCCTCGAGCCCGGAAGCCCAGGCCGAGCAGACCAAGTACATCTCCTATGGCCCGGCGCTGCTCGCCGCCACGCCGAAGATCGCGCCGGACATCCTGAAGGATCTGCCGACCGCGCCGGAGAACTCCAAGACCGCGCTCGCCAACGACCCGGTCTTCTGGGGTGACAACAAGGAAGAGCTGCTGAAGCGCTTCAACACCTGGGTTGCTCAGTGACCCCACGCGCCTGAACCGGGCCGGCAGGAGGAGCAACCGCCCTCCTGCCGTGCCGGTGCCGGCCCCCGCTGCACGGGGGATGAGAACGCCGGCCGGGAGCTTCGCGGCGCCCCGGCCGAACGAACCGATCGACCCGGACGAGTGCGGCACACGCCCGCCAGAGCCGGCCGACACCAGCCGAGGGGAAGTATCGAATGGCTGTAGCCGCCCTGGAAGGCGGCGCCGTGACCGGCGTCGACCGCACCTCGCTCAAGACCAAGCTGAGACGCGCCGAGCGCCTGAACCGGGCCCGCTCCTTCTCGCTGGTCGCGCCGCTTCTGCTCTTCGTGCTGGCGGTTTTCGCGCTGCCCATCGGCCTGATGCTGGTCCGCGCGGTCGAGAACACCGAAGTGCGCGAGGCGCTTCCCAAGACCATGCTGTCCCTGCAGGGCTGGGACGGGCAGGCGACGCCGGGCGAGGATGTGTTCGCCGCCTTCGCTGACGACCTCACCCAGACCCAGAAGGACCGCACCACCGCGCTCGTCGGCAAGCGCATCAATTACGAGGTGCCGGGCGCGCGCTCGCGCTTCCTCAAGGCCGGCCGGCTGATCGACGCCGGCGGCGGCGGACCGTGGAAAGAGAAGTTCCTCGCCAATGACGCGGAATGGGGCTCGGTCGAGTTCTGGGCGATCATGAAGCGCGCGGGGGCGACCTTCACGCCCTATTACCTGCTCACCTCGGTCGACCTGCGGCAGGACGCGAGCGGCGCCGTGACGCGCAACTTCGCCGACCAGTCGATCTTCCTCGACATCTTCTACCGCACCATCTGGATCAGCTTCATGGTGACGCTGGCCACTCTGGTGCTGGGCTATCCGGTGGCGCACCTCCTGGCGATCCTGCCGCCCAAGCATGCCAATATGCTGATGATCCTGGTGCTGCTGCCCTTCACCACCTCGATCCTGGTGCGCACCACGGCGTGGATCGTGCTCCTGCAGAGCAATGGCGTGCTGAACGACTTCCTGCTGGCGCTCAACATCACCACGGAGCGGGTGCAGCTCATCTTCAACCGCTTCGGCACCGTGCTGGCGATGACGCACATCCAGCTGCCCTTCACCATCCTGCCGATCTATTCGGTGATGAAGTCGATCCCCGCCTCGCATCTGCGCGCCGCGCGCTCGCTTGGCGCCGGTCCGCTCACCGCCTTCGTCTCGGTCTACATGCCGCAGACCCTGCCCGGCGTCGGGGCCGGCTGCCTGCTCACCTTCATCCTCTCGCTCGGCTACTACATCACCCCGGCGCTGGTCGGCGGGCCACAGGACCAGATGGTGAGCTATTTCGTGGCGCTCTACACCAACAAGGAAATGAACTGGGGCCAGGCCTCGGCTCTCGGCGCCATCCTCCTGATGATCACGCTGGTGCTCTATGCGGTGTTCAACCGCGTGGTGGGCATCGACAAGGTGAAACTGGGCTGACCGACATGCTTGCACCCGCCTACGCCACCCCGCGCGAGAAGCTGTCCTACCTGATCTTCGCCGTGTACTGCACGCTGGTCTTCCTGTTCCTGGTCGGGCCGATCCTCGTCATCATGCCGCTCTCCTTCTCGAGCGAGCCATGGTTCACCTACCCGCTGCCGGGGCTGAGTCTGCGCTGGTATGAGGACTTCTTCTTCAACGAGCGCTGGCGGGTGGCGCTCTATAACAGCGCCTTCGTCGCCTTCTTCTCGACGCTGATCGCCACCGGCCTCGGCACGCTCGCCGCGCTCGGCCTGTCGCGCGGCAACGTGCCCTTCGCCGGGCTGATCCTGTCGATCCTGATCTCGCCGATGATCGTGCCGGTGGTGATCGTGGCGGTGGCGATGTTCTTCGGCTTCGCGGCGGTGGGGCTGAACAACACCTATCTCGGGCTGATCCTCGCCCATGCCATTCTCGGCACGCCCTTCGTCGTCATCACGGTGACGGCGACGCTGACCGGCTTCGACCGCTCGCTCACCCGCGCCGCCGCCTCGCTCGGCGCCTCGCCCTGGACCGCGTTTCGCACCGTGACCCTGCCGCTGATCGCGCCGGGCGTGACCTCGGGCGCGCTGTTCGCCTTCGTCACCTCCTGGGATGAGGTGGTGGTGGCGCTGTTCCTGTCGAGCCCGGACCAGCGCACCTTGCCGCGCCAGATGTTCTCCGGCATCCGCGAGCAGATCTCGCCGACCATCACCGCAGCGGCGACCTTCCTCGTCGTCTTCGCCGCGCTCCTGATGATGACGCTGGAACTGCTGCGCCGCCGCTCCGAGCGCCTGCGCGGCACGCCGGCCTGATCTTTCCGCTTCCACCAAAAAGCCCCGGAGCGCAGCTGCGTTCCGGGGCTTTTTCTTTGGCGAGGTTCAGCGCGCGCGGATCAGTGCGCGAAGGTCTCGCGCAGGCGGTCCCATTTCAGGCGCGTCTTGACCGCGAGCGGCCAGGCGGCGTGGCCGAGGATGGGGCGGATGCGGGTGACCGGCAGATCGAGCGTCTCCGGCCCGCCGCCGGCCGCGCGCCGCGCCAGCATCCGGCCCGTCGCGGTCGCCATGGCGACGCCGCGGCCATTATAGCCGAGGCCGATATGCAGCCCGGCCTCGGGCTCATGCAGATGCGGCAGGTGATCCCAGGTCACGGCGACCTGCCCGTTCCAGCGGTGCGTCCACTCGAACGCCCGGAGCACCGGGAACAGCCGCGTCGCGTGATCGACCAGCGCGGTATAGTCCACCGGCGCGCTCGCCTCGCGCAGCACGCTGCGCCCGCCCATCACGAAGCGGCCGGCATCGTCGAGGCGGTAATAGACATAGGATGAGGACATCTCGTAGAGCACCACGCCGTTCGGCATGATCGGCGCGCGCACCTGCGCCGGCAGCGGTTCGGTGGCGGTGATCGAGGAGAACACCGGCACCACCGAGCGGCGCAGCCCCGGCCAGAGATCGTCGCTATAGCCATTGGTGGCGAGGATGACGCGCTCGGCCCGCACCGTGCCATTCGGCGTGGCGATTTCCCAGCCGCCCGTCCCGCGCGTGAGCTTCACGGCCGGCGTGTCGGTGAAGATGCGCGCGCCGGCCTTCAGCGCCGCGCCGGCGAGGCCACGCACATAGCCGAGCGGGTTCACCTGCCCGCCGCGCCGGTCATGCGCGCCGAGCCGATAGGCGCCGGTGCCGGTGAGCGCCGCCATTTCCTTGGCGTCGGCGAGGACGACATCGGCCCCGCGCGCGCTCCATTGCCGCTGGAAGTCGCGGATGCCGGTGGCCGCGGTTTCGGAGATTGCCGCGCGCAGCGTGCCGCCGCGCTGCGGCGCGCAGTCGATGCCGTGCTTGGCGATGAGGTCGAAGACCAGCTGCGGCGCCTCGTCGCCGAGCTTCACCATTCGCCCGCCGAGATCGGCGCCGAACGTGCCGATGAGGTCCTCCGGCTCCCATTTGAGGCCGGGATTGACCTGCCCGCCATTGCGGCCGGAGGCGCCCCAGCCAATGGCGCTGGCGTCGAGCACCACCGTCTCCACGCCCGCTTCCGCGAGGTGCAGCGCGGCGGAGAGGCCGGTGAAGCCGGCGCCGACGATCGCCACCTTCGCGGTGACGTCGCCGGGGAGCGCCGTGGTTTCCGGCGCGGGGATCGCGGTCTTCGCATAGAGCGAGCGCGGCAGGGGGCGGCGGGCAATGGTCTGTGCCACGGCGGGGGTCTCCGGTGCGGTCAGGCAGAAAAGGCGGGGTCAGAGCCCCGCCATGGGACGCGGGCGCGAGCCGTCGAAGAAGCGCGACAGCCGGTAGGGGCGCGGATCGGCGATCGGCGCCATGTCGGTGACGATGTCCGCCACGAGATGGCCGGCACCCGGCCCGATGCCGAAGCCATGGCCGGAAAAGCCGGTGGCGACGACGAGGCCGCTGACGCCCTCGGCCGGCGAGATGACCGGCACGGCATCGGGCGTGGCGTCGATGAAGCCGGCCCAGCTCTGCACCATGCGCGCCTCGCCGAACATCGGGAAGCGGCGCTTGAGCGCGGCGAAGGCCTGATTGAGATAGCCCTCGTCGGGCGCCGGATCGAGCACGCGCGCGGCCTCATAGACCGAGGGCTGGTCGAAGGGGCGCGCGCCCGCCTCGCTCCATTCGGTGAGGAAGCGTGAATCGAGGCGCAGGCGCAGCGAGGCGAATTCCATCTGCAGCGCCGGCAGGAAATCCAGGCAGAAGCGGAAGCTGTCCGGCACGATGGGAACGACATTCACATGGCCATTGGCGATGGTGTAGCCGCCATCCTCACGCCGGCGCATGGCAAAGTCGTGGTCCCACAGCGCCGGAACCGGGCCGCCCGGCACGGGCGAGGTGCGCATCACGCTGGCGCGCACCTTGAGCTGCGGCAGGTCGATGCCGACATCCTTGAGGATGCGCCGCGTCCAGGCGCCGCCGGCCACCACGATGTTCGAGGTGACGATGCGCCCGCGCTCGGTGATGGCGGCGATGACCCGGCCGCCGCCGGTCTCGATGCCGCGCACCGCGCAATCGGTGAGGATCACCGCGCCCTTGCGGCGCGCCGCCTCGGCAATGGCGGGGGCGGCCTTTTGCGGCTCGGCGCGCCCGTCCGAATCGCACCACAGCGCCGCCTTGGGCGGGGCCGTGTCGCCGGGCATGACGCGGGCGATCTCGGCGGCCGTGAGCATCTGCGCCGTGATGCCGGCGGGCGCGGCCTCGCGCACCCAGCTCTCGAAGGAAGCTTCCTTCTTGGCGTCATTGGCGGCGAACAGAATGCCGGTGGTGGTGAAGCCGGTCGGCGCGCCGATATGTTCGTCCATGCCGCGCCAGAGGCGCAGCGCCTCGCGGATCAGTTCGAATTCGCGCGGGTCGCGCTTGGCCTGGCGGCACCAGCCCCAGTTGCGGCTCGATTGCTCGCCGGCAATGTGGCCCTTCTCGCACAGCACGACCTTGAGGCCGCGTTCGGCGAGATAGAGCGCGCTGGTGGTGCCGATAATGCCGCCGCCGACAATGACGACATCGGCGGTGGTGGGGACGACGGGATCGGAAGCGACGGGGACGACCTGGGGGCCCATGGGACGGGGGACTCAACTGTGAAGGGGCGGGCGCATTGGAGGCCCGCCGGGCCGAGAAAGCCAGCAAAAGCGGTGCCACTCCCCCCTCAGACTTTCGACGCTGCGGCGTGTCGCCGCCGACCCGATGCGCCGCCGCCACAGCCGCCTTGCCCGGATCGTGCTAGAGAGGGGCACCGTACCTGCGGGTACGCCCGTGACCCTCAGCCCGAGCAGGACATCTCCCGTGATCTCGACCCGCCGCCCGGAATTTTTCGGCCCCGCGCGCCCGACCCTGTTCGCGCGCGACGCTGCAATTGCCACCTCGCATCCGCTCGCGACCGCGGCGGGGCTGGAGATCCTGCAGGCGGGCGGCACCGCCATGGATGCCGCGCTGGCGGCGGTGGCGGCGCAGTGCGTGGTCGAGCCGGCGATGACCGGCATTGGCGGCGACTGCTTCGTGCTCTACGCCCCCGCCGGCAAGCCGACCGTCGCGATGAACGGCAGCGGGCGCGCGCCGATGGCCGCGAGCGTCGCCGCGCTGAAGGCGGCCGGGCTCACCACCGAAATTCCCCGCACCAGCGCCCATGCCATCACCGTGCCCGGCGCCATCTCAGCCTGGATGAAGCTGCACGCCGATTATGGCCGGCTGCCGCTCGACCAGCTTTTCGCCCGCGCCATCGACTATGCCGAGACCGGCTACCCGGTGACCCAGCGCGTCGCCTTCGACTGGGCGGACGAGGCCGCGCTGCTGGCGCAGGATCCCAATGCCAGCGCCGCCTTCCTGAAGGACGGCGCCCCCTATGCGGCGGGCGACCGGCACGCCCAGCCGCTGCTCGGCCAGCGCCTGCGCGAAATCGCCGCCCATGGCGCGAGCGCCTTCTATGAGGGCAAGGTGGCCGAATCGCTGGTGGCTTATCTCCAGAGCCTCGGCGGGCTGCACACGCTCGACGATTTCGCGGCGATGAAGGACGGCGCGTTCTACACCACGCCGATCTCCACCGAGTTCCGGGGCTATACGGTCGAGGAATGCCCGCCGAACGGGCAGGGGCTGTTCGCGCTGCTCTTGATGAACATCCTCGCCGAGTTCGACCTCGGCCCGGATGTGTCGCTGGCCGACCGCATCCACCTCCATGCCGAGGCGACCAAGATCGCCTATCACAACCGCGACGCGCTGCTGGCCGACCCCGCCGCCATGACCGTGCCGGTGGCGGAGCTGCTGTCGAAGGAGACGGCCAAGCGCCTCGCCGCGCAGATCGACATCGCCCGCGCCCGCCCGCCGGCGCTGTGGGACGAGCCCGAGCACAAGGACACGGTCTATGTCTGCGCGGTCGACCGCGACGGCAACATGGTGTCCTTCATCAACTCGATCTTCCACGCCTATGGCTCGACCCGGATCGACCCGCAGACCGGCGTGCTGCTGCATTCGCGCGGCGCCTCGTTCCGGCTGATCGAGGGGCACCCGAACGCCATCGCGCCGGGCAAGCGCCCGCTGCACACCATCATCCCCGGCCTACTGCGCCGGAATGGCGAGGCGGTTGGCGTGTTCGGGGTGATGGGCGGGCACTACCAGTCCGCCGGGCAGGCGGCGCTGCTGTCGGGCCTGTTCGACCGGGGGCTCGACCCGCAGAGCGCGATCGACGCGCCGCGCTCCTTCGGCTTTGACGGCACGCTCGAGGTGGAACCCGTCGTGCCGGAGGAGGTCCGCGTCGACCTCGCTTCGCGCGGCCACACGGTGAAGCTCGCGGTGGAAGGCATTGGCGGCGGGCAGATCATCGTCCGCGATCCCGCCACCGGCTTCCTGATGGCCGGCTCCGACCCCCGCAAGGATGGCTGCGCGCTCGGCTTCTGAGCGCGTCTCAGTCGGCGGTTTCAGACTTCCGGGCGCAGATCCGCCAGCAGCGTGGGGATGAGCTCGGAGACAGTGGGGTGAATGGGCACGGCGCGCTGGAAGAAGCGCGCCGGCAGATCGGCGTTCATCGCGTCGAGCAGGCCGTGGATCGCCTCGTCCCCGCCCGTGCCGAGGATCGCCGCGCCGAGGATGCGGCCTGTCTGCGCATCCGCCACCACCTTCATGAAGCCCTGTGTCTCGGCCTTTTCGACCGCGCGGCCGACCCGCGTCATCGGCCGCTTGGCGGTCATCAGCGGACGGCCGGTCGTGCGGGCCTCCGTCTCGGTCATGCCGACGCGGCCAAGCGGCGGGTCGATATAGAGCGCGTAGCCCGGCAGGCGCTCGCTCACCTTCCAGTCCTGCCCGTCCAGCAGATTGGCGGCGACGATCTCGAAGTCGTTATAGGCGGTGTGGGTGAAGGCGCCGCGCCCGTTGCAGTCGCCCAGCGCATAGACGCCGGGCACGCTGGTCTGAAGGTGATCGTCCACCGTGATGTAGCCGCGCGCATCGGTGGCGATGCCGGCGGCGTTGAGGCCGAGATCATCGGTGTTCGGCCGCCGGCCGATGGCGAGCAGCAGGTGCGAGCCGGTGACGGTCTCACGCCCGCCCGGCGTCGCGAGCTGCACGGCGATGCCTGTGCCCTCGCGCGCCACCTCGCTGATCTCGGCGCCGGCGTGGACCTCGATGCCCTCGGCCTCCAGGATCTCCCGCACCGTCGCCGAGACATCCTCATCCTCGCGGGCGATGAGGCGCGGGCTCTTCTCGATGACAGTGACGCGCGCGCCGAAGCGGGCGAACATCTGGGCGAATTCCAGCCCGATATAGGAGCCGCCTATGATGACCAGATGCTCCGGCAGCGCCGCCATCTCCACCATGTCGGTGTTGGTGAGGTAGGGCACGTCGGCGAGGCCCGGCAGGTCCGGCACGCTGGCGCGGCCGCCGACATTGATGAAGATGCGGGGCGCTGTCAGCGTCGCGCCGTCCACGCTCACCTCGTGCGGGCCGGTGAAGCGGGCATGGCCGCGGATCACGGTGCAGCCCTTCATGCCGAGCAGCCAGCTCTCGATGCCGGAGCGGCCATCGGCGATGATCTTGCCGGCGCGGGCCTGCACGATCGTCATGTCAATGCCGGGCGGGGCGGCGAGCACCACGCCGAACTCGGCGGCGCGCTGCGCCATGCGGGCGGCATAGGCGCTCGCCACCATGGTCTTGGTCGGCTTGCAGCCGGTGTTCACGCAGGTGCCGCCGAAATGCTGGCGCTCGATCACCGCGACCTTCATCCCCGCGCCGGTGAGGCGGCCGGCGAGCGAGGGGCCGGCCTGGCCGGCACCGATGATGATGGCATCGAAGGTACTGTCATCGAAGGTCTGGGGGGCGATGGCCATGGTGGGGCGTCTCCTCGGGGGTGTCGCCACCCTGCACCGGCGGGGAGGGGCCGTCTCGTCAATTCCCACCGCGCCGAAAGGTGCCGCGCTTCAGGCGGGCGGGGAGGCTCCCGCCTTCGCGGCCTCTTCGGCGGCGGCGAGTTTCTTCTTCAGCGCCTTGGTCTCCTCGAAGCGGGCGGTGACATCGCGCAGGCTCGCCACCATGCCGGTGACGCGGCCCTCCTGCTTCATCAGCGCGATGGTGAATTCGAGCGAGAGGCGCCGTCCGTCCTTGTGCAGGCCGGGCACGGCGAGCATGTCGCCGGCGCCGTAGCGGCTCTCCCCGGAGGCGACGGTCTCGTGATAGCCCTCCCAGTGCCGGGCTCGGAACGGCTCGGGGATGATGATGTCCAGCGACTGGCCGAGCGCCTCGGCCTCCGTGAAGCCGAAGATGCGCGCCGCCCCGGCATTCCACAGCACGATGTCGCCCGCGCGGTCGCTGGCGATGATGGCGTCCGCCGCGCTGTCGATGAGGGTCGCGCCGATGGTCTCCCGCGTGAAGCCGGCAGCGGCGCGGGCGGTATAGGCGGGGACGGGCGCCGCCGTGCCGGCTGTCGGCGCCTCGGCAGGCGGATCGCCGAACAGATCCTCCACCCCGCCGAAGAACTCGTAATGCAGGCGCTCCATGGGCACCCCGCGCGCGGCCAGGCCGGGCACGAAGGCGCGCAGAAAGCGCAGCGGGCCGCAGACATAGATCTCGGCCTCATCCAGCGGGGCGAGGGCGGCGAGACGGTCCAGCGTCAGCGGGCCGGCCTCGTCATAGTCGCGTCCGATCTCGTCGCCCGGCTCGGGGCGCGAATAGACGAGGGTGGAGGAGAGGTTCGGACGCCGCGCGACGAGCGCGCGCACAGGGTCGCGGAAGGCGTGGACGGTGCCGTTCTGCGCGCAATGGATGAAATGGACGGCGAGGTTCGGACGGTCGGTGACGGCGGTTTCCAGCATCGCCACCATGGGCGTGAGCCCGACCCCGGCGCTGAGCAGCACGACGGGGCGCTCATCGCTTTCCGGCAGCACGAAGCTGCCCGATGGCGGGGCGATGAGCAGCGGCGTGCCGATGGGCGCCTCATCATGCAGCCAGCGCGACACCAGACCCTCCGCCTCGCGCTTCACCGAAATCCGGTAGGTCTCGCCATTGGGCGCGGCGGAAATGGAATAGTTGCGCTTCACCCGCCCCTTGCCGGGAATGTCGGCGAATAGGGTGAGGTGCTGGCCGGCGCTATGCGGGGCCGGGGGAACCCCGTCGGCCGGTC
This sequence comes from Ancylobacter sp. WKF20, assembly GCF_029760895.1. NCBI lineage: Bacteria > Pseudomonadati > Pseudomonadota > Alphaproteobacteria > Hyphomicrobiales > Xanthobacteraceae > Ancylobacter > Ancylobacter sp. WKF20. Next base: position 2,143,109 of record NZ_CP121679.1, on the reverse strand, counting down.
GCAGATTGAAGGAGGTGATGATCGCGCTTTCCGGGTTCTTGCTGACGAGGGTGAAGCGGCGCAAGGCGGTGCCAGCCTCTCCGTTACCCTCGGTGCGCGGCTCATTCTCGGTCATTGACTGGCCTCCCTCGCAAATCATGTATATTCTATACATCTATTTCGCCGCTGAACGAGTTCCAGCCCGGCCATGCGCCTGACCCGCTATTCGGACTTCGCCATGCGCGTCATGGTCTATCTCGCCGCGTGCGGCGAGAGGCCGTGCTCCGTGGCGGAGATCGCGGGCGCCTACGGCATCTCGCAGAACCATCTGATGAAGGTGATGAACGATCTCGGCCGCGCCGGCTTCATCACCGCCGCGCGCGGGCGGCGCGGGGGCTTCCGGCTCGCCAAGCCGGCGGAGACCGTCAATATGGGCGCGCTGCTGCGCCACACCGAGGAAGACTTCACGCTCGTCGACTGCCCGAACTGCCGGCTCGGCGGGCGCTGCGCGCTCGCCTCGGTGCTGGACGAGGCGCTCGGGGCCTTCCTCGCCGTGTTCGACCGCTACACGCTGGCCGATGTGATGAGCCGGGGCGAGGGCTTTGCCGCCATCATCCGCTCGCTCGGCCTCCCGCAAATCCCGCCTGACGCTCCACCGGACGGTCAGCACCGGGGCGGCTGCGACACCCCGCTTGTCCCCGTGCCCACGGGCTGAGCCGGGCCTTCCACCCATCCTTGCCCATCATCTGGAGTGGACCCCTTGTCCGCCTTTGCGCGCCTGAAGCTCTTTCGTCCCATCCTCGCCGGCGCCACGCTGCGCGACCGGCTGTTCGCCGCCCTCGGCGCGCTGGCCGGCATCGCGCTGACCGCGCTGATCAGCGCGGTGGCGGCGCGCCATACGCCGGAGCTGATCTGGATCGTGCCGCCCATGGGCGCCTCGGCGGTGCTGCTCTTTGCCGTGCCGGCGAGCCCGATGGCGCAGCCCTGGCCGGTGATTGGTGGCAATGTGATCTCGGCGCTGGTCGGCGTCGCCATCGCCCATGTGCTGCCGCTCTCGGCCCTGTCGGCGGGACTGGCGGTCGGCGGGGCGATCGCGCTGATGTCGATCCTGCGCTGCCTGCACCCACCCGGCGGGGCGGCGGCGCTGGTGGGTCTCTTCGCCGGGGCATCGTCGAGCTATTTCTTCCCGCTCGTGCCGGTGGGGCTGAACGCGGCGATCCTCGTCGCCAGCGCCTATCTCTATCACCGCGTGTCCGGCCATGCCTTCCCGCATGTCGCGCCGGCGCCGGCCGCCGCGCCCCTGGCTCCCGCGCCCTTCGCCTTCAGCCGCGCCGACATGGACGCGACGCTGGCCGAGATCGGCGAGACCTATGACATCTCGCCGGGCGATCTTGAAACCGTGCTGCGGGCGGTGGAGCGGCGCGCGCTGGCGCGGGCCTATCACGCGATCACCTGCCGCGAATTGATGACCGAGCCGGTGATCACCGTGCCGGTCTTCGCGTCGGTCGAGGAAGCGCGCCGCCTGCTGGTCGCGCGCGACGTGCGCCGGCTCGCCGTGGTCGACGATGCCGGGCGCCTCGCCGGCGCCATCGGCCTGCCGGAACTCGTGGGGGCGCAGGGCGTCGTCGTCACGGCGGCCTCGCCGGCGGCAGCGGCCGCGCCCGACTCGCCGGCCATGGACCTGCTCCGGCGCTTCGCGCAGGACCGGGTGCATGCCGTCTTCGTGGTCGATACCGACCGCCGGCCGATCGGCGTCATCACCGAGGCGGACTGGCTCGCCGTGCTGGCGCGCGGGCTGAAGTGACGGCGCGCCCGCGCGCCTTCACGCTCAGAAGCCGGTGAGCACCGCCTTGCCGATGCTGCGCCCGCTTTCCACCAGACGGTGGGCGCGGCGCAGATTGCCGGCGTTGATCGGGCCGAGGTCTTCTTTCAGCGTGGTGCGCAGCACGCCGGCATCCACGAGGTCCGCCACCTCGTTCAGCAGGTGATGCTGGCGGATCATGTCGTCCGTGGTGAAGAGCGGGCGGGTGAACATCAGCTCCCAATGCACCGACAGGCTCTTGCGCTTCATCGGCGCGATGTCGAGCACCTTCGGGTCGTCGATCAGCGCCAGCGCGCCCTGCGGCGCCAGCGCGCTGATGATGGCGGGCAGATGCTGCTCGGTGCCGGTGAGGCCGGCGACATACTGCACCTCAGGGATACCGATGCGGTGCAGTTCCTCGTCCAGTGGCTGGCGATGGTCGATGACGTGATGCGCGCCCATCGTCTCCACCCAGGCGATGGTTTCCGGCCGGGAGGCGGTGGCGATCACGGTGAGGCCGGTGAGCTTGCGGGCGAGCTGGATGAGGATGGAGCCAACGCCACCCGCGCCATTGACCACAAGCAGCGCGCCGCCCGGCGCCTTCACCCCATAGGGCACGCGCAGCCGGTCGAACAGCAGTTCCCAGGCGGTGATGGCGGTGAGCGGCAAGGCGGCGGCCTCGGCCGTGGTGAGGCTCGCCGGGCGGCGGCCGACAATGCGCTCATCCACCGCCTGAAGCTCGGCATTGCTGCCTGGCCGGTCGATGGCGCCAGCGTAGAACACCGCGTCGCCCGGCTTGAACAGCGACACCTCCGGCCCGACCGCCTCGACGACGCCCACCGCGTCGAAGCCGAGCACGCGGGCCTCGCCGGCCGGCGGGGTGGCGCTGGCGCGCACCTTCACATCCACCGGATTGACCGAGACGCCCTCGACGCGGACCAGCAGGTCGCGCGGGCGCAGCGTGGGGGTGGGCAGATCGAGATCGAGCAGCGCCTCGGGCGCGTCGATCGGGTGCGGGGCGGTGAAGCCGATGGCCTTCATGGGGCAAACCTCGTTGGCGCCAGAGCGGCGCGGAAGGGGGATCGGCGGGGAGGATGCGGGCTTGCCTTCAAGAAGGCCAGCGCATAGTTTTAATTCGACCTAGCGGAAAATCGAATGGAAGGCCATGCGCTACCCCGACCTTGAGCTCGATCTGCTGCGCGCCTTCGTCGCCGTGGCCGAGACCGGCGGCTTCACCGCGGCGGCCGATGTGGTCGGGCGTTCGCAATCGGCGGTGAGCCAGAAGGTGATCCGGCTGGAGGAGCTGATCGGGCGGCGCGTCTTCGAGCGCAACAGCCGCTCGCTCACCCTGACGCTGGATGGCGAGCGCCTGCTCGCGGTGGCGCGGCGCATGATCGAGATGAACGATGTCGCCGTGCGTACGCTGCTGGAGCCGAAGGTCGGCAATCTCCGGCTCGGCGTCGCCGAGGATTTCATGCCGGCGCTGCTGCCGGGCATACTGGCGCGCTTCCAGCGGCTCTATCCCGGCCTGCATCTGGAACTGCGCACCGGGCTGAGCTGCGACCTGCTCGCCGCCCATGAGAGCGGGGGGCTCGACGCGGTGATCGCCAAGCGGGGGGAGGGGGCGACGCGGGGCCGGGTGATCTGGCGCGAGCCGCTGGTGTGGCTCGCCGCCAGCGAGTACGAGCCGGACCTCTCGCGCCCGACGCCGCTCGTGCTGCTGCCGCCGCCCTGCACCTATCGCGAGGTGATGATCGAGGCGCTGGCCAAGGTGCGGCGCGACTGGTTCGCCGCCTGCACCGCCTCCAGCCTCACCGGCATCCGCGCGGCCGTGGCGGGCGGGCTGGGCGTGACCGTGCTCGGCCGTTCCTTCGCCGGGCCGGACCTCAAGGTGCTCACCCCGCCCGAGCACTGGCCGGCGCTGCCGGTGACGGAGATCGTGCTGCTCGGCGAGGAGCGCGCGGCGGGCGAATTCATCCGCCCGCTGGTGGATTTTCTCACCGACAGCCTGGCGGCGACGCGGGGCGCGCGGGCGGCGTAAGTCGCAATTCCATTGACCGGCGCCGCAACTGCGGGAAGGAAGAGGCATCAGTCCCGCCCGGAGCCGCCCGCATGAGCGCCTATGCTGAGATCGCCGATCATTTCGGCCGCCTGTCCGCCCTCTCCAACGCCATCGGCATCCTGCAATGGGACAGCGACGCGATGATGCCGAAGGGCGCCGCCGCCTCGCGGGCCGACAGCATGGCGCTGTTGCGGGTCATGGCGCATGAGATGGCGGTCGATCCGCGCATTGGCGACTGGCTCGGCGCGGCGGAGGCCCAAGGCGATCTCGGCGACTGGGAGCGGGCCAATCTGCGCGAGATCCGCCGCAGCTGGACCATCCAGACCGCGCTGCCGGCCGATCTCGTCGCCGCCACCAGCCGGGCGATTTCCGCCTGCGAGATGGCGTGGCGGCAGGCGCGCGCCGATTCTAACTTTCCCGCCTTGCTGCCGCTGATGGAGGAGGTGCTGCGGCTGCAGCGCGAGGCGGGTGTCGCCAAGGGCGAGAAGCTCGGCCTTTCGGTCTATGATGCGCTGCTGAACGATTATGAGCCCGGCGGTCGCTCCGCGCAGATCGACGCGCTGTTCGACGATCTGGCGGCGTTTCTTCCGGGCTTTACCGAGGAGGCGCTCACCGCGCAGGCGCGCCGGCCGGAACCGCCGCTGCCGGAAGGGCCGTTCGCGGTGGAGGCGCAGCGCCAGCTCGGCCTCAAGATCATGGCGGCGCTCGGCTATGATTTCGATCGGGGACGGCTGGATATCTCCGCTCACCCGTTCTGCGGCGGGGCGGATAATGATGTGCGCATCACCACCCGCTATGACGAGGCGGATTTCAGCAAGGCGCTGATGGGGGTGATCCACGAGACCGGCCACGCGCTCTATGAGCAGGGCCGGCCCGCCGCCTATATGAGCCAGCCGGTCGGGGCGGCGCGCGGCATGAGCGTGCATGAGAGCCAGTCGCTCATCATGGAGATGCAGGCCTGCCGCTCGCGCGCCTTCCTCGACTTCGCCGCGCCGCTGATGCGCGAGGCCTTTGGCGGGTCGGGGCCGGGCTGGGAGGCGGAAGGCCTGTGGCGGCGCTACACGCGGGTCGAGCGCGGCTTCATCCGCGTCGATGCCGACGAGGTGACCTATCCCGCCCATGTGATCCTGCGCTACCGGCTGGAAAAGGCGATGATCGCCGGCGACCTGCCGCTCAGCGACCTGCCGCTCGCCTGGAATGCGGGGATGCGCGACCTGCTCGGCATCGTGCCGCCCAATGACCGGCTCGGCTGCCTGCAGGACATTCACTGGCCGAGCGGAGGCTGGGGTTATTTCCCGACCTATACGCTGGGCGCGATGACGGCGGCGCAACTGTTCGACGCGGCCTGCCGGGCCGAGCCGGATGTGCTGCCGGGGATCGGGCGCGGCGATTTCACCCCGCTGGTCGGCTGGCTGCGCACCCATGTCCATAGCCAGGGTTCGCTCTATTCGACGGATGAACTGCTCACCCGCGCCACCGGCCGCCCGCTCGACGCCGGCGTGTTCAAGGCGCATCTCGCCCGGCGCTATCTCGATCGGGCGTGACGATGCTGGCGATCGACTGTCGGCGGCCGTGGCTCACAGTCCGCTTTGCCGCGCCGCATCGCATGGTGAGCTGGGCTCCGCACCGGCCGGGTTTCGTGACCGCGCGCGATGTGGCGTGGCGCGAGGTCGGCGCGGGGGAACTGGGGCCGGAGGTCGATGCCGGCCGCTGGTTCGCCGAGGAGCTCGCCGCAACTGGGCTCACCGAGGCGGTGGGGATGCTCACGGCGCGCAATGTCGCCGCCTATGTCTGTGGGACAGCGAAGGTGGAGGGCGTGCGGGCGGGTGCCATCGTCACGCTGGGCCTGCGCAATGGCGAGCGGATCGGCATCCGGCGGGCGATGGCGCAGGAATCCGGGGCGCCGGAAGGTGCGGGGACGATCAACATCCTCGCTTATGTCGACCGGCCGCTGACCGATGCCGCGCTGCTGGAGGCAAGCGCGCTCGCCGTGCAGGCGCGCACGGTGGCGCTGATCGAGGCGGGTTACCGCGCGGCGGGGATGGACGCGCCCGTCACCGGCACCGGCACGGATTGCGTGGTGATGGCGGCGCCGCAAGCGCCTGACGGCGAGCCTTGCGCCGGCGAATCCTATGCGGGAATGCACACGGCGATTGGCGAGGCGGTGGGCGCCTGCGTGCTCAACGCGGTGCGGCAGGCGGCGGCCGAGTGGATCGGCGCGCCGCCTCGCGGGGGTTAGGCCAGCAGCTCCGTCATCGCGTCGACCAGCTCGTCGGCATGGGCGAGGGTGACGCAGAGCGGCGGGCGGATCTTCAGCACATTGCCGAACTGGCCGGCGGCGCCGATGAGGATGCCGCGCTGGCGCAGGCCATTGATGAGGTGCGTGGCGGTGGCCGGCGACTGGCCCGCCTCGTCGCCGAACTCGACACCGAGATAGAGACCGGCGCCGCGCACGGCGGTGATCGGGGTTTTCGCCTGAAGGTGCTTGAGGCGGGCCATCAGGTGCCGGCCCACGCTCGCGGCATTGGCGATAAGCCCGTCTTCCTCGATCGCCTCCAGCACCGCGAGGGCAGCGGCGGTGGCGACGGGGGTGGCGGCGAAGGTGTTGAAATAGCCGAAATCGTCGCAGAAATCGGAGAGGATTTCCGGCCGCGTCACCACGCCGGCAATGGGGTAGCCATTGCCCATCGGCTTGCCCATGGTGACGATGTCGGGAACGAGCCCGTGGCGGGAAAAGCCCCACATGCCCGCCCCGGTGCGCCCGAAGCCGGGCTGCACTTCATCGGCGATGAACAGCCCGCCCGCCTTGTGCGCCACCTCGACCGCCGCCTTCAGGAAGCCCGGCGGGTCGGCATACACGCCGTCCGAGGAGAAGATGGAATCGACCAAGAGGCCGGCGAATTTGATGCCGTCCGCTTCCATCGCGGCGATGGCGGCGGCCACCGCATCGGCAAAGCCCTGCGCGACATCATTGCCGAACAGCGCCGGATCGGGCGGCGGCACGAGGCGCACATGCGGGGGCGGCGCGCCGCGCTTATAGGAGGAGGGCGAGACTTCCGTCACCGCCGCGGTGTTGCCGTGGTAAGCGGTGCGCGTCACCACGAAGCCCGTGCCGCCGCTCTGGCGCTTGGCCATGCGCAGGGCAAGGTCGTTCGCCTCCGATCCGGTGCAGGCGAGCACGAGATTGCTCAGCGGCGCGGGGAAGGTGGCGAGCAGCTTCTCGGCATAGTCATGCGCCACGTCGAACAAATAGCGCGAATGGATGTTGAAGGCGCCGATCTGCTGGCGCACCGCTTCCACTACCTTGGGGTGGCAGTGCCCGACGGTCGGGACATTGTTGTAGAAGTCGAGATAGCCGCGCCCGTCCGAGGCGTAGAGATAGGCGCCCTCGGCGCGCACGATCTTCAGCGGCTCCTCGTAGAACAGCACGGAGGCCGCCCCGTAGTTCTTCCGGCGGCGCTCGACGAGGGCGGCGATGTCCGGGGCGAGGCCCGCCCCCGCGCCGTCAAAGGCGTTGAGCGAGAGGATCTGCAGTTCGCGGCTCTTCATGATGCGGCCCTCGCGCTGTCGGTGGCCGGCCGGGCCTGATCATAGGTGGAGAGGAAGGCGCGGGCGAGCGCGACCGTGCCGTCCGTATAGGCCTCGCCCATGGCCTGCGCGGTGGGCGTCTCGGCGTGAGAGGCGACCCAGGCGGTGAGCAGCATCCGGCGCAGCATGATGAAGACGGGCAGGATGGCGCATTCCTCGTCCGTGAGCGGCGCGACGGTGCGGTAGCCCTCGATCCAGGCGGCCTGAAGCTGCGGGATATAGGGCTCGTGCTCGACGAAGCTGATGGCGGCGGCGAAGTCGTAGAGATACCAGGAGAAGCCGCAATCGTCGAAGTCGATCACTGAGAGCCGGTCGCCATCGACCAAGAGATTGGCGACGCGCATATCGGCATGGACAAGGCCGAAGCGATCCGGCGCGGTGCCGTAATCCTCGACCAGATCGCGCAGCACGAGGGCGGTGCGCTCAAGGACCGCGCGGCCTTCCTCGGTGAGGCCGAGCGCGGCGCGCCAGTCGCCCCAGAGCAGCACGCTGCCGAGCATGGCGTCATAGTCCCAGCGCTTGCGCACGAAGCCTTCCGGCGGCTGCCAGCTCTTGGCATGGGCGTGCAGCCGGGCATTGATGGCGCCGAGCTCGCGGAACCAGCGCGGCAGATCCTCGCCCTCGGCCGGCTCGCGGCCCGAGACCAGCTCGAAGGCGACGGCGTGGCGGGTGGTGCCCTCGTCGTCAATATCGGCGATCAGCGTGCCGTCGGTCTTCGGCACGGGGGTGAGCGTCGCCACGACGCCGTCGCGCCCGAGCGCGGTGAGCCAGGCGAGCTCGGATTCGATCTCCGTGCGGGTGTGATAGCCCGGCCGGTGGACGCGGAACACGACGTGGCGCCCGCTTGCCGGGTCATGCGCGCGGAACGTGGCGTTCTCGGAAATGGTGAGCAGCTTCAGCGCGGTGGCGTCCGACAGGCCCCAAAAGGGCAGGGCACCGCGCAGGCCGGCCTCCAGCTTCGCCAGGAACGCATCATCATACATGGGCTGGGTCATCGGCGGCGTCACAGCTTCATCAGGGTTTTAAGATCGGCGGCGCGCATCACGTTGCAGTAGATCATGTTGATGATCTCCAGTTCGCGCCGGTGCAGATCGTCGGTCGCCGCCGCGCAGCAATCGTCGAGCACCACGACGTCGAAGCTCTCATCGGCGAGGCTGCGCACTGTGGAGGACACGCACTGGTCGGTGAAGATACCGACGCAGATGACGGTGCGGATGCCGAGATTGGCGAGGATCAGCCGCAGATTGGTGCCGGTGAGCGCGCTGTCCGTAGTCTTGGTCACGACGATCTCGTCCCCGACCGGGGCGAGCGGCGGCACCATCAGCGAGGCCACTTCATCCTTGGGCAGCAGGAGATTGTTGAAGCCGGGCTTCTTCTGGCTGAGCGAACGGTCGCGCCCGTCCGTGGTCTGGCAGGCGATGCGGGCGAACAGGCACTCGATGCCGCGGGCGCGGAAGCGCGCCAGCAGATCGGCGATGTTCGGGATCACCGTGCCGTGCATGCGTTCATGGAACGGCGTCCAGCCGTCGTAATGCGCACGCTCGGCCTCGCTCGCGAGCGAGGCGCGGTCGGGGCGCTCCAGATAGGTGTTCTGCACGTCGATCACGAGCAGGGCCGTGGTCGCGGGGTCGAGCACCGGATCGTCCGGCTCGGGCGCCAGCGCATAGTAGAAGGAGCGGTTTTCGGTCTTCCAGCTCACGCGGCACCTCGGTTCTGCGTCGTCCGGTTCTGGATCATCGGGGCGGGGCTCATCGCCGGCTCGCCACGGTGATCTCGACGCCGGCGCGCGCCAGCGCCCGCGCCACCGCCCCGCCCGGCGCCTGATCGACCACCAGACGCTGGATGTCGGGAATGTGGGCCCAGATGGCGAGGGCCTGCACATCGAATTTCTTGTGGTCGGAGACGACGAGCGTTTCCGCCGCGCGGTTCATCATCGCCTTGTAGACCCAGGCCGCCGGCGCCTCGGCATCGGCGAGGCCGTCCGTGGTAATGCCGGAAATGCCGAGAATGGCGCGGTTGACGTTGTAGTTCTGCAGGAAGTCGATGGTCTCGGCGCCCACCATCATGCCCTCGCGCGCATTGTAGCGGCCGGGGCACATGATGACGTCGATGGTCGGGTTCGCCGCCACCACCGTCGCCACCGAGAAGGAATGGGTGATGACGGTGATGTCCCGGCACTCCGCCGCCATGCGTCGGGCGACATGGGTGGTGGTCGCGCCGGCGCCGATGGCAATGACTTCCTTCGGCTTGATGAACTTCACCGCCATGGCGGCGATAGCCTCGCGCTCGGCCACCATCATGCCGTGGCGCTCGGTCACCGCCGGCTCGGCGGCGAAGGGGCGCACGGCCCCGCCATAGGTGCGGTTGATCAGGCCGCGCTCCTGCAGCTCGAACAGGTCGCGCCGGATCGTCTCGGTGGAGACTTCGAGATCGGCCGCGAGGTCACCGACGCGCAGGGTCGGCGTCGCCATCATCTCGGCGAGGATGCGCTCGTGGCGCGCCGCCTTGTCGAGACGCGGGCGGCGACGCTCGCGGGTCTCTTCGCGGGCTGCGTCGTCCTCGCTCATGCTGCGGCGCGCCTGCGCAGGAGGATACCGGCGAGCCCGCCGACCAGCAGCAGCACCGCCGCCGCCAGCGTCGCCATGGTACCGAGCGCCGGGACCATCGGCGTGTAGCCGGCGACCATCTTGGCATAGAGCCATTTCGGGATCGTCGAGTCGGCGCCGGCGGTATAGAGCGACAGCGGGAAGTTGCTCCACGACAGCAGGAAGGCGAACAGCATCCCCGACCAGATGCCCGGCCACAGGATGGGCAGCGTCACCTCGCGCAGCACCTGCAGCCGGGTGCAGCCGAGATCGAACGCGGCTTCCTCCAGCGCCGGATCGAAGCCATAGACCTGGATGGCGATGACCAGCGTCACCACCGGCACGATCCAGACGAGATGGGCAAAGACGGCGGTCATCCAGCTCGTCTGGATGCCGACGGCGCTGAAACCGAGCAGCAAGGCGAGGCCGAGCACCGGCTGCGGGAAGAAGATCGGCAGCATGATCAGCTTCTGGAACAGCCGGCGGCCCTTCCAGTCATAGCGGGCAAAGGCGAGCGCGCCGCAGGTGGCGATGACGACGGACAGCACCGTCACCAGCAGGGCGATGGCGATCGAGTTCCGCACGATCATGCCGATCTCGATCGAGGCAATGGTCTTGTCCCACCATTCGGTCGAGTAGACCTTGATGGGGAAGCCGAAATAGCGGCTCTTGTTGAAACTCGCGAGGGCGCCGCAGACGATCGGCAGGTAGATCACCGCGATGACGAAGAGCGTCCAGATCCAGATCAGGGCGTTGGTGCGCTTGTGGGTCATGGCTCAGCGCCTCCCGAGCATGCGGTCGAGGTCGAGCTTCGACAGCGCGAACAAGGTGAGCACCCCGATGAACAGTGTGACCAGCACCGAGAGGGCGGAACCGAGCGGCCAGTTCTGCGAATAGGTGAAGGCGATCTCGATATCGTGCGAGATGACGATGATCGACTGGCCGCCGAGGATCTTCGCCTCCGCCGTCGCACCGATGGCCAGCACGAAGGTCAGCAGCATGCCGATCATGATGCCGGGCATGGCCAGCGGCAGCTCGATCTCGCGCCAGATGAAAATCCGCCCGGCGCCGAGGTCGCGCGCGGCATCCACGAGGTCGCGGGGCACGAGGGCGATGCCCAGTGTCATCGGGAACAGCATGAAGGGCAGGTAGGTATAGACCATGCCGAACAGGGTGATGCCCGGCGTGAACAGCACCTCCGGCCCGCCGGAAAAGCCGAGCCATTTCAGCGAGCCGTCGAGCACGCCGTTCTTGATGAAGAACAGCACCCAGCCATAGAGCCGGACGTTTTCCGAGACGAAAAGCGGGAAGACGAAGAACACGCTGATGAGCCCCGCCCAGCGCCCGAACACGGCGTTCAGCCCATAGGCGATGGGGTAGGAGATGACGGCGAGGATCGCCACGGTGAACAGCGCGAAGCCGCAGGACCAGGCAAAGGAGATCCACACCGTGTTGGTCGGGTCGAACAGCCCGGCGAAGTTCTCCAGCGTGAAGCTGGTGAACACGTCGAAGCTGCGAGGCGTGGCGAAGGCATAGGCGAGGATCGCCACCAGAGGGGCGAGAAAGCCGATGCCGAGCAGGAGCGCGACGGGCAGCGCGCAGCGCGCGCCGAGCGAGAGCATACGCTGCTGGCGCAGGGCGCGCGGGCTCTCGGCCGGCGGGGCGGCGGTGGAGGCGACGGCGAGGCTGGACATGAGGTCAGCTCCCGAGCGTGAAGGCGTCGGCGGCGTCCCAGCCGAGCGTCACCGTGCGGTCGGCGCCAGGCGGCAGGGCGCGTGAGCGCGACAGCTCGACCAGCATCACCTTCTCAGCCGCGCCCGCGCCGACGCGGACCTGATACTGGATGCGTGAGCCGAGCGAATATTCGTTGTAGACCGTGCCCTCGACCCGGTTGTCGGCCGCGTCGCCCGGATTGAGGAAACGCATATATTCCGGGCGGACGACCACGAAGGCCTCGTCCAGCATCGCGCCGTCCTGCGGCGGGCGCACGGTGAAGCGGCCGGGCACGTCAACCCCGTCCCACGCGCCATCGGCCCCGCGCTTCACCTTGATGGTGTTCACCTCGCCGACGAATTCCGAGACGAAGCGGTCCACCGGCGCGCCATAGATCTCCTCAGGCGTGCCGACCTGCACGAGGCGGCCGGCGCGCATCACGCCGATGCGGTCGCTCATCACCATCGCTTCTTCCAGCGAATGGGTGATGTAGATGAAGGTCTTGCCGGTCTCGCGGTGCAGATCCTTCAGCTCCTTCTCCAGCGCCTTCTTCAGCTTGTAGTCGAGGGCGGAGAGGGGTTCGTCGAAGAACAGCACCTGCGGGTCATAGGCGAAGGCGCGCGCCAGCGCGACGCGCTGGCGTTCGCCGCCCGAGCACTTCATCACGTTCTTGTCGTAATAGTTTTCCGGCAGGCGGACGACGCGCATCAGCTCCAGCGCGCGCGCCTTGCGGGTGCTCGCATCGACGCCCTTCACCTTGAGCGGGAAGGCGATGTTCTCGCCGACGCTCTTGTGCGGGAACAGAGCCAGAGACTGGAAGACGAGGCAGGTCGGCCGCTTGTTGGGCGGCATGTCGTTGATCAGCTCGCCATGCAGGGTGATGTTGCCCTCGGTCGGCGTGTCCATGCCGGCCAGCATGCGCAGCAGCGTGGTCTTGCCCGAGCCGGAGGGGCCGACAATGGTGAGGAACTCGCCCTCGCGCACGTCGAGGTCGATATTGTCCACGGCATTGAAGCCACCGAAGGTTTTGCGCACCCCCACCAGTTGCAGGATCGGCTTGGGCGTATCGCCGGCGGGCGTGGTCTGGAGCATGCGGGTTCTTCCGGGTCGTGGACAGGTGGTGTTGGTGCAGGTGCCATTGGGAGGCCGGGGCACGAGGAAGTGGCGGTCGCCGTTTCCTCAACGTCATCCCCGGGCTTGGCCCGGGGATCCATGTCTTTCGAGGTGCACCTGAACTTGCTCGCGCGACTTAAGGCGTGGATGGCCGGGCCAAGCCCGGCCATGATGAGGAACGATCAGCCGCGCAGGCGCTTGGCGGCGTTCATGATGTCGAGCGCCTTGTCGTAATCCGGCACGATGTCGTAGTGCACCGAGCGATCCATCTCTTCCTGCAGGCTGTCCCACTGGATGGCGTCGAGCTCGTCCTTGGTGAAGAGGTCGAAGCACGCCTTGGTGCCCATCTGCGCCACCGGGTTGAACGTGCCCTCGGCGAAGGCGACCGTGTGGGCGACGTCGGGCGCCTGCACATATTTCAGGAACTCGAGCGCCAGCGGCGACAGGTTCGGGTTGTTCACCGTCGAGGTGATCTCGATCCAGGCGATGCCGCCCTTGCCGCCCGGCAGCGGGCCGCGCAGCGGGGTGATGCCGCGCAGGTTCGGGTGGCCGTCGGCGCGGGCCGGGGAGACCGAATAGGTGCCGCCGGTCATGTGCAGGTCGATCTCGCCGGAGATCAGCGCCTGGTTCATCGAGGCGATGTCGCCGATGAGCTTGGCGCCCTTGAAGACGCGCTTGGCGGTCTCCTCGAACTTGGCGAACTCTTCCGGCGTGTGGGACTTGAACGGGTCGATGCCGGCGATGATGAAGATGTTGAAGACGTTCCAGTCATCCGACTCGAGAATGCCGTACTTGCCGGCGAGCGCGGGGTCGTTGAACAGATCCCAGCCGGTATCCTCGGCGGTCTTGCGGCTGATCTTGTCGGTGTTGACCACGAAGCTGTAGGGCCCAAAGCGCTGGGCCATGCCGACCAGATCCTTCCCGTCATCGCTCATCGCCCACTTATAGGGCCATTTGAACTCGGGCAGCATCTTGTCGAAGAACGGCTCGAACTCGGCCTTGGGCAGCGGCTTGATGAGCTTTTCCGGCAGCATCACCTTGCGGGCCCAGGGATTGTTCACATTGATCAGATCCCAGGTGTTGATCTCGCCGGCGCGCAGGCGGTTGATCATGGTGGGATCGTTGGTGAGGCTCTCGGCCTTCACCGTCGCGCCTGTCTTGGAGCGGAACGGGTCGAGCACCTGCGCGGAGTTGTAGCCCTCCCAGCACAGGATGTTCAGTTCCTTCTCGCGGGCGGCGAACGCCTTGTTGGCGGAGAACATGGGACCGGCGGCGGCGAGCGCGCCGAGCCCGGTGCCCATGCCCTTGAGCAGCGACCTTCTGGAAATGCCTGACATGTCGACGTCCTCTGGATTGTTGGCACGGACGGGCCGCCGCCGCGCGGGATTGACCACATCCATGGTGAGCGGATGTGGTTCTTATGTTGGACTGTGTGTGATCCTAAACATCGCCATTTGGGCTTTACAACACCATTTTTGCAGCGCACCCTGATGAAAAGGAAGGCAGCCTAATCCTTGACCATGGGGCAGGCGCTCACCGCCGCCTGGCTGCCAGTCCTTTGAAAAACAACGACATCCAGAGGGCCTACCCGACCATGTTCACGTCGCTTGAGGGAAAAACCGTCATCGTCACCGGCGCCAGCAAGGGCATCGGCCGCGGGATCGCGCTGCGCTTCGGCCAAGCTGGTCTCAACGTGCTGGTGGTCAGCCGCAAGCTGGAGGAAGCCGAGAAGGTCGCCGCCGAGATTGGCCCGCGCGCCTCCGCCTTCGCCGCCGACGTGACCAAGACCGCCGACACGCTCGCCATGGCGCAGGCGGCGCTCGACCGCTACGGCGCCATCGACGTGCTCTGCGCCAATGCCGGTATCTTCCCGGCGGCCAAGCTCGGCGCCATGACCGAGGACGATTTCGACCTCGTCATGGACACCAACCTCAAGGGCACCTTCCTCTCCGTCTCCGCCGTGCTGCCGGCGATGAAGGCGGCGAAGAAGGGGCGCATCGTCATCACCTCCTCGATCACCGGACCGATCACCGGCTTTCCCGGCTGGACCCATTACGGTGCCTCGAAGGCCGGGCAGATGGGCTTCATGCGCACGGCGGCGATCGAACTGGCGCCGTGGAACATCACGGTGAACGCGGTGATGCCAGGCAACATCCTCACCGAGGGCATGGAGGGCATGGGCGAGGCCTATATCGCCTCCACCGCCGCCTGCGTGCCGATGAAGAAGCTCGGCACGGTGTTCGACATCGCCAACACCGCTTTGTTCTTCGCCAGCGAGGAAGCCGGCTACATCACCGGGCAGGGCATGGTGATCGATGGCGGGCAGGTGCTGCCCGAGTCGCCCATGGCGCTCGACGAGATGGGCGTCGCCTGACGCGCCATCCCCGCTGTTTTCCGGCGCCAGCGCGGCGTGCGCGACGCGATGCTTGACTCGCGAGCCGTTCGCGCGCGCTGATGGGCGCTGCACATGGTGTCCGGCCGGGGATGACTCGGCCGGGTGAAACGGGAACGGGGAAGGGCGCAAGCCCGAAGCCCCGACCGCCCCCGCGACTGTGAGCGGCGAGCGCCTTCCATCACGCCACTGGTTCGACCCGCAAGGGGAGGCCGGGAAGGCGGAAGTCGTGCTGTGACCCGCGAGTCAGGAGACCGGCCATGCGCATGGGTCCACACGCACGCCGTCGGGTGAGACGGCACAGGAGACGACTATGCATATCGAACCCGGCCTCGTGGCCGAAGGGAAGATCTGGCTCAGCTATGTGACGGCGGCCGGCGCCGGCGCCTACACGCTCAAGCTCGCGGGCGAGGCGATCGCCACCCGCGGCCTCGCCTCGCTGGCGGCGCGCAGCATCGCGACCACCGCGCTGGTCTTCGCCTTCTTTGAACTCCTGCCGCACCATCCGGTGGGCGTTTCCGAGGTTCACCTGATCCTCGGCTCGACGCTGTTCCTGATCTTCGGCGTCGCTCCGGCCGCCATCGGCCTCGCCGCCGGCCTGCTGATCCAGGGCCTGTTCTTCGCCCCCTTCGACCTGCCGCAATATGGCATGAACGTCACCACCCTCCTGGTGCCGCTCTTCGCGCTGATGGCGCTGGCCAAGCAGGTCATCGCGCCGAACACGCCCTATATCGAGCTGAAGTACCGCCAGGCGCTGGCGCTCTCCACCACCTATCAGGCGGGCATCGTCGTGTGGGTGGCGTTCTGGGCGTTTTACGGCCACGGCTTCACGGTCGAGAATGGCGCGTCCATCGCCTCCTTCGGCGCGGCCTATATGCTCGTCATTATCGTCGAGCCTCTGGTCGATCTTGCGGTGCTCGCCGCCGCCAAGGCGCTGGGCGGGCTGCGCGGCACGCCGGTGGTCGAGCGCCGGTTGTTCGAAGCCGCCTGATTTTCCGCATCCACTCTGAAAAGCGAGGGCCCGGCACGTTGTTGCCGGGCCCTTTGCGTTGAGCGCCCCCTTGTCGAAAGCGCGCGGCGGCGGGATACCGTGTGCCGACGCGCCTGGGTTGGCGCCGGGGAGACGGTGATGGGTTGGATATCGCGCGCGCTGCTGGGACTGGCGCTGACGCTGGCGGGCGGGAGCCTCACGGCGCGGGCAGATGGCGCGAGTGCCGTTCCCTCCGGCGTCTCCTATGAGCTGATCGGCCGCTGGGACGCCGACAAGCTGAACGCGATCCTCACCACTGAGGCGCCGCGCTTTTTCGGCGTCACCGTCGCCTATGCGCCAGCCCGCAATGCCGTGCGGCTCTACCGCGTCACCTACCCCTCCGTGGTGCCGGAGCAGGGCAACCGGCCGATCATCACCACCGGCCTGCTCGCCCTGCCGGACACGGACGGAACCAGCTTCCCGCTGCTCTCCTACCAGCACGGCACGGTGTACGGGAAAAAGCAGGTGCCCTCCTTCCCCGACCAGTCGCCGGAGACGGAACTGGCCCTCGCTCTTTTCGCCGGCCAGGGCTATGCGGTGATCGGCGCCGATTATTTCGGCATGGGCGCCAGCGCCGAGCCGGAGGGCTATCTGGTCAAGGCGAGCCACCAGCAGGCGACCTATGACATGCTGCTGGCGAGCCGCGCCGTGCTCGCGCAGATGAACATCACCACGACCAAGCTCTTCCTCGGCGGCTGGTCGCAGGGCGGCTTCGTCACCATGGCGATGCTGCAGAAGCTGGAGGAGGCCGGCATCGCCGTGGACGGCGCCGCCACTGCGAGCGCGCCGTTTGATGGCTACGCGGCGCTGAGCGGCTTTCTCGATTTTCCCCGCCCGAACGACGCCACCTGGGTGACGACGCTGTTCATCCTCACCGCCTTCTCCTTCGAGAATTACTACGGCGTGCCGGGCCTCGCGCGCTCGCTCATCAATGACAGCTATTACGACGTCGCCCGCGCGGCCTATGAGCGCAAACCCTATGATCCCTCGCATATTCCCACGGCGGTGAAGGATCTGGTGCGGGCCGAGTATTTCGACGCCCGCTTCTTCCGCGCCTCGGCCTATGGCCGCATCCTGCTCAACGAGACGCAGGCCTATCGCTGGATCATCCGCAGCCCGGTGCGCAACTATTATGGCGAGAAGGATGAGGTGATCACGCCGGGTCTAGGCCAGCTCGCCATGACCTATCAGCGCGGCATTGGCGCCGGCAACATGCAGGTCGAGGCGATCTCGACCGGGCCGACCGATCATCGGGGAACCTACGCCACCGCCATCCCGCTCTGGAAGGCGTGGTTCGACAGCAAGTAGCCGCTACCAGGCCGCCGCAAACGAAAACAGGCACCCCGCGGGGTGCCTGTCGTGTCGGGGCCTAGGGTAAGGTCAGCGCGCCAGCAGGACGCGTACCTCCTCGCGCAGGCGGTCGCCGACATTGGTTAGCGAGGTGGAGACGCGGCGCACATCGCCAGCGGCACCACGGATCTGGCTGACCACGCCGCTCACGCTGTTCATGCTCTGGCTGACCGAGCCGTTGGTCGCGCTCTGCTCTTCCACCGCAGCGGAGATGCTGGCGAACACGTCGCGCATGGTGCTGACATTCTGCGTGATCTCGCCCACGGCGAGCGCCGCCGTGCTGCTCGCGCGCTGCACGCTCTCGACCTGCGTGCTGATCTCCTTGGTGGCATTGGCGGTCTGCATCGCCAGTTCCTTCACCTCGGAGGCGACGACGGCAAAGCCCTTGCCGGCCTCGCCGACACGCGCCGCCTCGATGGCGGCGTTGAGCGCGAGAAGGTTGGTCTGCGAGGCGATGCGCTCGATCATCGAGGAGACATTGCCGATGCGTTCGACGCTCTCGACGAGGCCGCTGACCAGCCCGTTGGCGGCGTCGGCGCGCGCGGCGGCCTGACCGGCCATCTGGGTGGCGCCATGGATCTGCTTGCTGACCTCGGCGAAGGAGACGGACATCTCGACCGCTGCCGCGGCGACGGTGGAGGACATGTCCTCGCTCTGCGCGGTCAGCGATGTCAGCTGGTCGCTCGCCGCGCCCATGGCCTGCGAGGACTCGCCAAGCTCGTTCACGGCCGCCGTCACATTGGTGGCGACATTGACGGCGTCGGTGACGACCGCCCAGGTCAGCATCGGGCCTTCATAGACACCCTCGGGGGTCGTCAGGGCGGAGACGTTGAGGTCCAGCGTCTCCGGCCCGACCTTGATGCGCGCGCGATGCGGCAGGTTCGACGGATCGGCCAGCATGCGCCGCTGCATCTCGGGCTTCTTGTGGAAGACGTCGATGGAGGAGCCGACGAGCTCCGACGCCTTGATCGGCAGGAACTGCTCGATGCGGGCGAGCGTGTCGAGGCTGGTCTTGTTGGCGTAGTCGATGGTGAAGTCCGGCGTGCAGGTCATGACGTTGATCGGCATCTGCTCGACCATCTGCTGCAACCGGCGATAACGGTGCTCGGCCGCCAAGGTCTCGGTCTCGACGCTGAGCACGATCTGGAGCTGCTCGTGAAGTCCCTTGGCCGGCACCGCGCCGATGCGCAAACGCAGCTGCTGGTCGCCCACCGTGACGATCTCGTCGATCGGCAGGTTCTTCGGCCGCGCCAGGCGGTGCCCGTCGGTCCCGAGATCGAGATTGAACGCAGCGAGGCTGGAGCCAATGAGCGCCTCGATCGCCATGGGCAGGGCGCTGCGGATCGCGCCCAGCGCCTCGCGCGCCTGCGGGTTGGCGTAGCGGATGGTGCCCTGCGTGTCGCACATGAGGACCGCGGCGGGCAGGCCATCGATCAGGGTCGTATCGACGCCGCGCCAACGCGGGCGCTGAAGGGTGTGAAGAGAGGCAGGGCTCATAGGGTCTCCGCGGGGCCTGCAGCGTGGGGATGCGGAGAGGGGTAGCCAGCGAAGCTTGCTCGTGGCTGGCCGGCCATCTCCAAGCGGTGATCTAACCTCTCTTACTAAGCGTAACTACCTACATTTTTGCTTTTAAAGGTAATAATGTAAGGCTTTTTACCTGTAATTTCACGTATAATTCCGATGAACGCTTTTGTTCCAAGGTTTCGTAAAAATAAACTGATTGACCGTCGTGCGTTGGGGCCGTTTTCTGCCCCCAGCTAACGGCCTTCGTACAATCAGGAGAGACCTCGTCATGTCCGAGGCAGGCCTACCGATCGCAGCGCGCGACTGGCGTCAGGAAACGGCGGGCGCGGCCCAGCCGGCGTCAGCTCCGGCAGGGGCCTCGTCCCCGCAGGACACATGCCCCTATTACATCCTCTATTACGCGGACGCGTCGACCTCTGGCGTCATGGGTCCGATGAAGCGGGCCCGCTACGCCACGGTGCGCGAGGCCGCTGACCGGGCGATGGAAATGCGCCGCGCTGGGAATCAGCGACCGGTGGAGATCCGCGATCCGCAGGACCACCTCATCACCTGCGAGCTGATGGGCTGGAAGCTGCCCCCGCTGGTTCGGCCCGAGCATCCGCGCCGTCCCTCGGTTCCGGCCGCGCGGATCGCCTGACGGTACGCTCTGGGGGAAGCCAGTGACCGTGCCGCTTTGTGGCCGCTGACCGGTTCTCGTGATCCGGCATGACCTTACGTCATCAAGCCCGCCGGCCGCTGAATGCGGTCGCGCGGGTTTTAATTGCGTGAGACCATGGTCTATCTTGCCGAAAGTGGCTCAGGAGGCGATTGCACGCCTCAGCCTGCGCAACGACAAAAGTCGGCGCGAATTGGAGGGGGACGTCGCATGGGGGCTCTACTTGCCTTCAGCCGGATTATTGACTGGCTGAATGAGAAGTTCGGCCGTATCGCCGACTGGTGCGTGCTCACCTCCTGCCTGATCAGCGCCGGCAATGCGACGGTGCGTTATCTTCTCAGCTACAGCACCAACGGCCTGCTGGAGATCCAGTGGTATCTGTTCGGCGCGCTGGTGCTGCTCGGCGCGCCCTACACGCTGCAGAAGAACGAGCATGTGCGCGTCGACCTGCTGTACATGTCGGTCTCGCCGCGCGCCCGCCTGTGGATCGACACGGTGGGCTTCATCGTGATCCTCATCCCGGCCAGCATCTATCTCACCCTGCTCAGCTTCCCCTTCTTCTGGCAGTCCTTTCTCTCCGACGAGATGTCGCAGAATGCCGGCGGTCTGATCCTGTGGCCGGCCAAGCTGCTGCTGCCGCTCGGCTTCGCGCTGCTGACGCTCCAGGCGATTTCGGAGCTCATCAAGCGCATCGGCGGCCTTGCCGGCGTGATCGAGGTCGAGACGACCTATGAGAAGCCGCTGCAATAGACGCTGACTTCCCCGCGGCTGCCGCCATCGCCCTGTCTCTTCCCGACACCACGACCGACGAGCCCTCTCATGTTCTCTCATGGCGTGATGCCCCCGCTGATGTTCGCCGGCATGATCTGCTTCATGCTGGCCGGCTTTCCGGTGGCCTTTTCCCTCGTCGCCGTCGGCCTGTTCTTCGGCACGCTCGGTGTCCTGACCGACCATTTCCACCCGGCCTTCCTGCAGGCGTTGCCGCTGCGCTTCTACGGCATCATCTCCAACGACCTGCTGCTGGCGATCCCGTTCTTCACCTTCATGGGCGCCATTCTTGAGCGCTGCGGCCTCGCCGAGGATCTCCTGGAAGGCACCGGCAAGCTGTTCGGCAAGGTGCCGGGCGGCCTCGCCTATGCGGTCATCATCGTCGGCGCCATTCTGGGCGCGATCACCGGCACGGTGGCGGCCTCGGTCATCGCCATGGGCGTGATCTCGCTGCCGGTGATGATGCGCTATGGCTACGACCAGAAGCTGGCCACCGGCGTGATCGCGGCCTCGGGCACCATCACCCAGCTCATTCCGCCGTCGCTGGTGCTGATCATCCTCGCCGAGCAGCTCGGCAAGCCGGTCGGCGACATGTATCTCGGCGCCATCGGCCCCTCGCTGCTGCAGGTGGCGATCTTCCTCGCCTATGTCTTCGTGCTCTCGCTCATCAAGCCGCAGACCATGCCGCCGCTGCCGCCGGAAGCGCGCGGGGAGGGCGGCTGGCCGCTGATCAAGCAGGTGCTGTGGGGCATGGTGCCCTCCATCGTGCTGATCATGCTGGTGCTCGGCACCCTGGCCATGGGCCTCGCCACGCCGACGGAAGCGGGCGCCATGGGCGCGGTCGGCGCCATCGTGCTGGCGGCGATGCACGGGCGCCTGACCTGGCCGCTGATCCGTCAGGCCATGGCCTCGACCATGCGCATCACCTCGATGGTGGTGTTCATCCTCATCGGCGCGACCGTGTTCAGCCTTGTCTTCCAGGGCATGGACGGCGCGCTGTGGATCGAGCACCTGCTCTCCCAGCTGCCGGGCGGGCGCATCGGCTTCCTGGTGTTCGTCAACGTCTTCATCTTCTTCATCGCCTTCTTCCTCGACTTCTTCGAGATCGCCTTCATCATCGTGCCGCTGCTGGTGCCGGTGGCGATCAAGCTGGACATCAATCTGATCTGGCTCGGCGTGCTGCTCTGCGTGAACATGCAGACGGCGTTCATGCACCCGCCCTTCGGCTTCGCGCTGTTCTATCTGCGCGGCATCGCCCCGCCGTCGATCCGCACTTCGCAGATCTATTGGGGCGCTATTCCGTGGCTGTTCATGCAGCTCATTCTGGTGGTGGTGGTCATCATGTGGCCGGAGGCGGTGACCTACTGGATCAGCGCCGGATCGACGGTCGATCCCTCGACCATCCAGCTCGACATCCCGCAGATGGAACCGCCGCCGCTCAATATGGGCCCGCCGCAGTTCTGATCCCTCGCTCATCCCGGACGACAGGTGCGTCCGGGATGTTCGTTTGCGGGCCGGCCGCCGGTGCGGGTCAGTCCCCTATGCGGGTCAGGCGTGGCGGTGGATCGCCGGGCGCCTGCCGCGCACCGCGAGGGCGCCAGCGACCACGAACAGCGCCAGCACCGCCAGCTGGGCGATGGCGAAGGGCGGCTCGGCCTGCGTCGGCGCCAACGCCTTCAGAGCCGGCACCTTGGCGAAAGCCTGCGCGACGGCGACGAAGACCAGCAGCCACAGGCTGATGGTGACGCCGATGGCGTAGACCCAGCCCCACGCGCCCGCGCGGCCGAAGAGGTAGCGGGCCGGAATGGTCCCTGCGAGCACGACGAGGGCGACGATGCCGACGATGTGCGAGGGCAGAAGTCCGGTGAACGGAAAGCCGAAGCCGGTGGCGCTGGTCAGCACGGCGGTCGCGAGGAACACCGCCGTCCAGGCGCCGCGCTCGCGTCCGGCGATCAGGTCGAGAAGCACGACCACGCCGGTGGCGATGGCAATGAGGCTCAGCCAGGTGTGAAAGCCCGTCCAGTTGGTCGGGTCGAAGATGTTCATGATGCGCTCCCCAATGCGCCGCGGCGCCCGGCTTGGCCGGCGACGCCACCCGCGCGGGCGAGGGGTGGAAGCGCGGTTTTTGATGATAGGCCTCATCTTTGAGGCCGAGCCAGCACGCCAGCAATGTTCGTAAATGCGAAATCGCAAATCTGTGTCTTTCGGTGCATTGGGGCCGTGCGAAATCTGCGCGATAAGGCGGGCCTTCCGCCCGGCCTGCGCGCCGCGGCCCTGCAGATGACGGACCCGCCATGAATAAAACCGACGCCCCCACGGCCCCCCCGCATCCCGGCATGGGGTTTCGCCAGTTCGTCGGCTACATCGCGGCGCTGATGGCGACCAATGCCATCGCCATTGATTCGATGCTGCCCGCGCTGCCGGAAATCGGCCGGGCGCTGAACATCGACACGGCCAACCACACGCAGATCGTCATCACCGCCTATCTGCTCGGCTTCGGCCTGGCGCAGATCGTCTATGGCACGCTGGCCGACCGCTTCGGCCGCAAGCCGGTGCTGCTGGTCGGGCTTGGCATCTACACCATCGCTTCCGTCGGCTGCTACTTCGCGCCGTCGCTGGGCGTCATGATTGCCGCGCGCGCCATCCAGGGCGTCGGCTCGGCGGCAACGCGCATCCTGGCCATCACCATCGTGCGGGATTGTTATTCCGGCCGGCAGATGGCGCGGGTGATGTCGCTTGCCTTCATCGTGTTCCTCGCCGTGCCCATCGTCGCCCCCTCCATCGGCCAGCTGATCATGCTGGTGGCGCCGTGGAAGGCGATCTTCTTCATGCTGTTCCTGTTCGGCGCGGTGCTGTTCGTCTGGACGATGATCCGCCTGCCGGAGACGCTGAAGGAGGAGAACCGCACGCCGATCTCCGTGCGCGGTATCACCTTCGCCTTCGGGCTGGTGTTCCGCAGCCGCGTCACCGTCGGCTACATGCTGGCCATGACCATGGTGATGGGCGGCCTGTTCGGCTTCATCAACTCGGCCCAGCAGGTGTTCGCCGATGCGTTTGGCGCGCGCGAGCTGTTCACGCTGATCTTCGCCCTCATCGCCGTGTTCATGGCGCTGTCCTCGCTGCTGAACTCCAAGGTCGTCGGCAAGCTCGGCATGCGCCGGGTCTCCCACGCGGCGCTGCTTGGCTATCTCACGGTGACGCTGATCCATGCCGCCGTGGTGTTGGCGGGCGTCGAGACGATCTGGACCTTCTCGGTGCTGCAGGCGCTGATGATGTTCTTCTTCGGCCTCATGGTGTCGAACTTCAACGCCATGGCGATGGAGCCGGT
Organism: Ancylobacter sp. WKF20; assembly: GCF_029760895.1. NCBI lineage: Bacteria > Pseudomonadati > Pseudomonadota > Alphaproteobacteria > Hyphomicrobiales > Xanthobacteraceae > Ancylobacter > Ancylobacter sp. WKF20. The sequence goes on along the minus strand of NZ_CP121679.1, from coordinate 2,119,221 downwards.
GGGCCATGTGGCGGGCACCGCCTCCTCGGCGCTGGGCTTTGTGAGCACGGTCGGCGGTGCGCTGCTCGGCTTCGGGCTCGGCCAGCTTTTCGACGGCACGACACTGCCGCTAACGCTGGGCTTCGCGGCACTCGGGATCGGGGCGCTGGGCTGGGTGCTGTTTGCCGAGCGCGGGCGGCTGTTCCATTCGAGCGGCGCCCCGGCCAAATCCTGAGCGGGCCTCTCTGGCGTCGCCTCCCGGTCGCTCCCCGACCCAAGGCTGCCTCGGCGCGGTTCGTCAGGCCGTGGCGAGTGCGGGCGCGAGGCTCGGCGCCGCGGCTACCTCGGGAAAATGCGTGCGGGCGGATTTGCGCCATTCGGCCGAGGCCGCAAAGGCGGTGATGAGGGTGCCGAGATCGGTCTCGTCGATCAGCAGCGCCGCATCCTCCGGGCTCATCCACACATGCAGCCGGTCGCCGCGCTCGGGGAAGTCGTCGAGCTGCCGGCGCACGGCCAGCGGAAAGACCGACACCTTGACCAGCGCGAAATGGCTCTCCAGCCGTTTCCAGTAGCGGTACTGGCCGAGCTTCTTGCGGCTGACATCGCCGACAATGCCGGCCTCCTGCCACGCCTCGATCTGGGCCGACTTCCAATCCTTGTGATTCTTCATCGGCCATCCCTTGGGGATGACCGCCCGACGCGTTTCACGCGAGGTAAGAACGAGGATCTGCAGGCGCCCGTCGGAAGACAGCCGGTAGGGCAAGGCCGCAACCTGCTGGAGTACACGGCCATCCTTCGCCTGGCGGTTATGTTGCTTGCTTTTCGCCATGGTAGACCAATCTAGTGTACACGGCGCGGATTACGACATTTTTCGTCAATTTGGCGGCGCGTATAACGACATTTCACGAGGGTAGCGGTGCACATGACGTTGGAACTGACGATTCTCGCCTGGTCACTCGTCCTGGCTGTGATTCAGATCATGCTACCGGCGATGTTTCGCAATCGTGAGACAGGCGTCGCCTATAATGCCAGTGCCCGCGATGAGCCCGGCCCCCCGGTCGGCGTGGTCACCGGCCGGTTGCGGCGAGCGCAGGCGAATCTGTTCGAGACCTTGCCGCTGTTCATCGCGGCGGTGCTGATTGCCCATGTGGCGGGGCGCGAGGGCGTGCTTACCGCGCTGGGGGCGAGCCTCTTCCTGGCGACGCGGGTGATCTATGTGCCGCTCTACGCGCTCGGCATACCCTATGTACGCTCGGCCGTGTGGCTGGCATCCATGGCCGGGCTTGCCCTGGTGATGCTGGCGATTCTTCTGCCGTTCTAGTTCTCTGTCGCTCGCGGACCGGCCGGCAGCGCCGGCCGGTCAATGCCGCGGCCCGTCATCGTCGTCAGTGCTGGGCTAGCATCCGGGCGATGGCCTGCGCCACCTGCTTGGTCACGCGGCGCCGGTACTTGCGGTGCACGAGCTGGCCGTTGTGATAGACGTCCTGCTCCACATAAAGCTCGTCGCCATCCCAATGCAGGACGTTGTCCGATTCGGTGGTCTCAATCACACCGATCTCGGGGATAAGCTGGCCTTCCGGCGGGCTGATCGACATGTGTTTCTCCTTGGCACTGGCGGAGGCTCTGGCGGCCTCATCGCGCCAAGGATAGCCGTCGCCGCGCCGAAAGCCATGGCGAGTTGAGAGCGCCGGTCAGCTTTTCGCGTCAGCCTGGGTCGTGCCGTCCTCCTTCTCGATCTGCCCGCGCCGCTGCAACCACAAGGCGACGAGCCAGCAGATCAACGCCCAGGCACTGCCAGCGCACCATCCCGCCAGCACGTCGGTCGGCCAGTGGACGCCGAGATAGATGCGGCTCAGGCCTATGAGCAGCGTCAGGCTGACGGCGACGAACAGCACATAGGCTTTGAGCCGGCGGCGGCGCTCGGTGCGCACAATGAGGGCGGCCAGCGTCAGATAGGTCACGGCGGCGCCCATGGCGTGCCCGCTCGGGAAGCTCAGCGTGTGCACGTCGACCAGATGCGCGACGAGGTCCGGGCGCGGTCGGTCGAAGCCGATCTTCAGCAGGTAGCTCAGCGCCCCGCCGCCGGCGACCGCCGTCACCACGAAGAGCGCCGCGCCGCCCTTGCGGTCCATGATGAGGAACCCGACCACGGCGGCGGTGATGAGGGTAAGCACCGTCGTGCTGCCGAGCGCGGTGATGTCGCGCATCACGATTTCCAGCCAGAGCGGCCCCAGCGGATCGGCCGGGTCGCCCGGTGCGCGGAAGGCGCGCAGCACCGCCTCGTCAAAGGCGTGGGTCTCGCCCTCCACCACGCCATCGGCGAGCTGCGCGAAGGCGAGCAGCCCGGCGGCAGCGCCGGCGATCGCGAGGAAAACGCTGAATTCGGCCATGAGCCAACGCGGGACGACGGACAGGGATGATTTCATGCACCACCGTTTGATTGGGCCCAGCCGGCAATCGGGTGCCGGCAATCTGCTGCTTTAGGTAGGGCGCCACCCATGGAACCGGAATGGTGGACGAGGGGTTCCCCTCTGCATCTTCGCTCACAGGGGTTGACCCGAGCGGACAGTGCTTCTGATCCAACAGGCTGGGAGAGCGACATGTTCAAGGGTGGACTTCTGTGGCTGGTGGGTATTCCGCTGCCGGTTATCCTTATCCTCTGGTTCCTCGGCTATCTGAGCTGACGCCTCCGCGCGGCCGTGCATGGTTGCGGCGGTCGCCCAGCTGTGTCTTGACTGAATAGCGGCGATTTCGATCTATCGTCTCTCCTAGGGAGAGCACGCGTGCCGCACAGGGGAGCTGGCCGGGGATGATGGATCACGTCGCGACCCATGATCCGGGGCTTGTGACGCTGTCGGTGCTGATCGCCATCGCCGCCTCTTTCACGGCTCTGGACCTTGCGGGTCGCATCCCGGTGGCCTCCGGGCGCGCAAGGGTCGGCTGGCTCGCGCTGGCCGCGCTCGTGCTTGGCGGGGGCATCTGGGCGATGCACTTCGTCGGCATGCTGGCGCTGAATGCCGGCCTCGCGATCCATTACGACCTCGAGCTCACCGCGCTGTCGCTGCTGATTGCCGTGGCAGCGACGGGACTGGCACTGATCGCCGCCAGCCAGCCCGGCATCCCCATCGCACGCCTCGTCCTGGCCGGCATGTTCATGGGCCTCGCCATTGTCGGCATGCACTACACCGGCATGGCGGCGATGCGCATGACCGGCGCCATCGCCAATGACTTCCTCTATGCCGGCGCCGCGGTGATCGTAGCCGTGTCCGCCTCGACGGCCGCGCTATGGCTGGCGTTCCGCCATCACAGCCTTGTCGAGCGGGTGGCTGGCGCGGTCGCGCTGGGGCTCGGCATCGCCGGGATGCACTATGTCGCCATGGCCGGCGTGAGCTTCCTGCCCGGCGAGGGCCATATCGTCGCCGTGCGTGGCGGCGCCTTCGACAATGCCCATCTGGTCATCGCCGTCGCGGCCGCAAGCTTCACCATATGCGCCGCCGCCCTGCTCGCCGCGATCTATGACCGGCGCTTCACCCTGCTGGCGCAGCGCGAGACCGCGATGTGGCGCGAGGGGGAGGAGCGCTATCGCAACCTGTACCGTCGCACCCCGCTGCCGCTGCATTCGCTGGGGGCCGATGGGCGCATCGAGCAGGTGAGCGACCGCTGGCTCGACCTTCTCGGCTATGCGCGCGAGGAAGTGGTCGGCCGGCCGCTGACCGATTTCATGACGCCGGAATCGGCGCGGCAACGCAATGAGGAACACTGGCCGCGCCTGCTCGGCACCGGCGAACTCCTCGAGGCCGAGTACCAGTTCCTGAGCAAGGACGGCCGGCGTCTCGACTGCGTGCTCTCGGCGGTGGCCGAGCGCGATGCGCAGGGCACGCTCGTCAAGACGCTGTGCGGCCTCATCGACATTACCGACCGCCGCCAGGCCGAAGAGGCGCTGCGTCAGGCGCAGAAGCTTGAGGCCGTGGGCCAGCTCACCGGCGGAATCGCGCATGATTTCAACAATCTGCTGGCGGTCATCATGGGCAATCTCGAACTGGTGCGTAAGCGCGCGCCGGACGAGCCGCGCCTGCAGACGCTGATCGACAACACGTTGCAGGCCGCCCAGCGCGGCGCCGCGCTCACCCAGCGCATGCTCGCCTTCGCCCGCCGGCAGGATCTGAAGCCCGAACCGGTCGATGTGCCGGAACTCGTGCTCGGCATGGCCGATCTGCTGCGTCGCTCCATCGGGCCGAGCGTGCGGATCGAGACACGCTTTCCGCTCGGCCTTCCCAAGGCGCGGGTGGACGCCAACCAGCTGGAACTCGCTTTGCTCAATCTCGCGGTGAATGCCCGCGACGCCATGCCCGATGGTGGCACCATCGTCATCAGCGCGCATGAGGCGCAGGTGGCTGTCGACGAGGAGGGCGATGCCGGTAACGGCTTGAAGCCTGGGCGTTATTTCTGCCTGTCGCTGTCCGATACCGGCTCCGGCATGGATGAGGCGACGCTCGCCCATGCTGCCGAGCCGTTCTTCACCACCAAGGGTGTCGGCAAGGGCACGGGCCTCGGCCTTGCCATGGTGCATGGCCTCGCCGCGCAATCGGGCGGCAAGCTGGCGCTGACGAGCCGGCTGGGGGAGGGCACGACGGCGACCATCCACTTGCCGATTGTCGAGCCTGTGGCGGTGGCTTCGCAGGCGCCCGCCGCGCCGCCCGAAGCCGTGCCGCCCCTGCCGTCGCCGGTGGAGCCGGAGCCGGGCGCGGTGCGGGTGCTGGTGGTTGATGATGACCCGCTGGTGCTGTCCGCCACGGCGGCGATGCTGGAGGATCTCGATTTTGCCGTCACCGAGGCTTCGTCTGGCGCGGAAGCGTTGAAAACACTGGAAAGTGGCGCCGCGATCGACGTCGTGCTGACCGATCAGGCGATGCCCGGCATGACCGGTATCCAGCTCGCCGCGATCATCCTGGAGCGCTGGCCGAGCCTGCCGGTGATCCTCGGCACCGGCTATGCCGAGCTCCCGGCGGAGGCGCGGCCGGACATGGTGCGACTCGGCAAGCCGTTCAGCCGCGACATGCTGCAGCGGGCCATTCTCGGCGCGACGCGGCCAAGGGCCGACAATGTCGTGACTTTTCCGCCCCGCAGCGCCTGAGGCCCCACGCGCGCCGCTTGCATATTGTCGACGACACGACGGTGACAAAGGGGCCTTGCGTGATTATATCAGTGCCGTCCGGGGGAGCCCCGTCAGGGGGCTGAGAGGCCATCATCGCGCGGACGCGGCATGGCGACCCTTTGAACCTGATCCAGTTGAGACTGGCGGAGGGAGGCCTACATGTCTGCCAAGAGCGAAAATTCCATCGGTTCCGCAACGACTTACCCGGCGCCCAACGCGATGCGCGTGCGCGTCATCGGCGGCGGTGTCGCCGGGCTGACCAGCGCCCATGCCTTTGCTAAGCGCGGGGCGCAAGTCATTCTGGTGGAACGCAAATCCGCCACCGGGCAAGGCTGTTCCTGGTATGCGGGCGGGATGCTGGCGCCGTGGTGCGAGCGCGAGAGCGCCGAGCCGATCATCGCCGAGCTCGGCTTCGAATCGCTCGCCTATTGGCGCGAGGCGGTGCCGGACGTGCCGAACGAGGGCAGCCTCGTCCTCGCCCAGCCGCGCGATCTACCTGATCTCAAACGCTTTTCCCGCCGCACTGAGGGCTTCGAGTGGGTGGATGGGGCCGCTATCGCAGCGCTGGAGCCGGACCTAGAGGGGCGTTTCGACCAGGGGCTGTTCTTCCCCACCGAGGCGCATCTGGAGCCGCGCAAGGCGCTGGCGGCGCTCACCGAGCGGCTGGTGAACGAGTATAATGTCACGATCCGCTACGAGGCCGATGGGTTCGATGAGGCGGACGATCAGGCCGATCAGGCCGATGTGATCATGGATTGCCGGGGCCTCGGCGCGCGCGACCAGCTCGCCGACCTGCGCGGGGTGAAGGGCGAGATGCTCGTCCTCTATTCCACCGAGATCTCGCTCAAGCGTCCGGTGCGGATGCTGCACCCGCGCATCCCCGTCTATATCGTGCCGCGCGGCGACGGGCATTTCATGATCGGGGCGACCTCGATCGAGAATGACGAGCGCGGGCGCGTCACCGGCCGGTCCATGCTGGAGCTGCTCGGCGCCGTCTATGCGCTGCACCCGGCCTTTGGCGAGGCGGAGATCGTCGAGATCGGCGCGGATGTGCGCCCGGCCTTCCCCGACAACATTCCGCGCCTGCGCCGGCGCGGCAACACGATCTATCTCAACGGGCTCTACCGTCATGGCTTCCTCGCCGCCCCCGCTCTCGCGCGGCGCGCGGCGGATCTGGCGTTTGACGGAACCCGTTGCCCGGAGGTGATGGATGAAGATCATCGTGAATGGTGAGCCGGCGCAGACCGGTGCGGGCACGCTGGCCGATCTCCTCGTCGAGCTCGACCTCGCCGACGCCATGGTCGCGACGGCGGTGAACGGCGCCATGGTGCGCAAGGCAAAGCGCGGCGAGACCGCGATCAGCGACGGCGACCGGGTGGAAATCCTCGCGCCGATGCAGGGAGGCTGAGGGAGCCTGACATGGACGCCATGACCACGAATACCCTCACGGGCACGCTGGCCGACCCCGTGGAGTTCTACGGCACGCCCGTCGCCTCGCGCCTGCTGCTCGGCACCGCGCAGTACCCGTCGCCGGCGATCCTTGCCGAGGCGATCCGCGCCTCGAAAGCCGAGATCGTCACCGTCTCGCTGCGCCGCGAATCCGGGGCGGCCAAGGCCGGGCAGAGCTTCTGGCAGCTCATCCGCGACCTCGGCGTGAAGGTGCTGCCCAACACCGCCGGCTGCAAGACGGTGAAGGAAGCCGTCACCACCGCGCAGATGGCGCGCGACCTGTTCGATACGCCCTGGGTGAAGCTCGAGGTGATCGGCGAGGACGACACGCTCCAGCCGGACGTGTTCGGCCTCGTCGAGGCCGCCCGCATTCTCTCGCGCGAGGGGTTCCAGGTGTTCCCCTACACGACGGAAGACCTTGTCGTGGCGGAGAAGCTGATCTCCGCCGGCTGCGAGGTGCTGATGCCCTGGGGCGCGCCGATCGGCTCCGGCCGGGGGCTGAACAACCCCTATGGCCTGCGCTCCATGCGCGCGCATTTCCCCGGCATTCCGCTGGTGGTCGATGCCGGCGTTGGCGTGCCCTCCCATGCGGCGCTGGCGATGGAGCTCGGCTATGACGCGGTGCTGCTGAATACGGCGGTGGCCAAGGCCGGCGATCCCGTGCGCATGGCCCGCGCCTTCGCCCGCGCCATCGAGGCCGGCCGCGAGGGCCTGCTGGCCGACCCGATGGAGGTGCGCGACATGGCGGCGCCCTCGACGCCCGTGATGGGCCGCGCCGCCTTCGGCCAGTGAGACGCAGGTAATTCGATGAAGCTCGATCCCTTCTACCTCATCGTCGACCGCGCCTCCTGGCTGCCGCGTCTGCTGCCGCAGGGCGTGAAGCTGGTGCAGCTGCGCGCCAAGGACATGGACGCGGCGCAGCTTCGCGCCGACATCACACTCGCGCGCGAGGTCTGCGCCCGCTATGGCGCGCAGCTCATCGTCAATGATTACTGGCAGCTCGCCATCGAGCTCGGCTGCGACTTCATCCATCTCGGCCAGGAAGATCTCGCCGAGGCGGACCTCACTTATATCCGCAAGGCCGGCGTCCGGCTCGGCATCAGCACGCATGACGAAGCGGAGCTGGAAGTCGCGCTGCTGGCGCAGCCCGCTTATGTCGCGCTGGGTCCGGTCTATCCGACCATCCTGAAGAAGATGAAATGGGCCCCGCAGGGGCTGGAGCGCGTCACCGCCTGGAAGAAGCGGGTGGGCGATATTCCGCTCGTCGGCATTGGCGGGCTCACCATCGAGCGCGCGCAAGGTGTGCTGAAAGCCGGCGCGGACAGCGTGGCGGTGGTGACCGACGTGCTGCTGAACGCCAACCCGGAAGCCCGCGCCCGTGAATGGGTGGAAGCCACCCGCGAAGTGGTTGCCTGATCGCTCAACCCGCGGGGTAACGTGGCCTACCAGTCGCGCCCGGCCTGCGCCGGCTCCAGCCCGTCGAGGAAGCGGGCGGCGTCGGTGCGGAAGGTGTGGCGGCGGGCCTCGTCGAAGCGCGCGAGGTTGCGGTAGGGCATGGCGAGGCGCGGATTGCGCGCCAGCTTGTCCCGGTTGCGGTCGAGAAAATCCCAGTAGAGATAGTTGAACGGGCAGGCTTTCGGGCCGGACTTCACCTTGGGGTCGTAGCGGCAGCTGGCGCAATAATCCGACATACGGTCAATATAGGCGCCCGACGCGGCATAGGGCTTGGAACCGAGCACCCCGCCATCGGCGAACAGCGCCATGCCGTGGACATTGGGCAGTTCCACCCACTCCACCGCGTCGGCATAAACGATGAGGAACCATTCCTCCACCGCCGCCGGATCGAGCCCCGCCAGCAGGGCGAAATTGCCGATCACCATCAGCCGCTGGATGTGGTGGGCATAGGCGTGGGCGCGCGTGTCCTCGACCACATGGGCGAGGCAGGCAAGGTCGGTCTGCCCGTCCCAGAAGAAGCGCGGCAGCGGGCGCGTGGCGTTGAAGTGGTTGGAGTGGGCATAGTCCGGCATTTTCAGCCAGTAGATGCCGCGCACATATTCCCGCCAGCCAAGGATCTGGCGGATGAAGCCCTCCACCGCATTGAGCGGCGCCGCGCCTTCATGGAAGGCCCGTTCGGCGGCCGCGCAGACCTCGCGCGGCTGCAGGAGGCCGACATTGAGGTAAGGCGAGAGGATGGCGTGGAACAGGAAGGGGTCGCCCGCGCGCATCGCGTCCTGATAGTCGCCGAAGCGCGGCAGGGCATGGGCGATGAAATGATCGAGCGCGGTGAGCGCATCCTCCCGCGTCACCGCCCAGCCGAAGCCCTCCAGCGTGCCGAAATGACCGGGGAATTCGCGGGTGACGAGTTCCAGCACCTCTGCGGTGATCGCGTCCGGGGCAAAGCGCGGCGGGGCGGGGGCGAGGACGTCTTTGGGGAGCGCCTCGCGGTTCTCGGCATCGAAGTTCCAGCGCCCGCCAAGGGGCGCCTCGCCCTCCATCAGCAGGCCATGGGCGCGCCGCATCTCGCGGTAGAAGAACTCCATGCGTAGGCTGCGGCGCCCTTCCGCCCAGCGCTCGAAATCCCCGCGCGTGGCGAAGAAGCGGCTGTCGGGGCGGATCTCCAGCGGGATGGGCAGTTCTTCGCGCAAGGCAAGCAGCGCGTCCTCGACGCGCCATTCGCCGGGCTCGGTGGCGATGACGCGCGCTGGCGCGTGGCGTTCCACGGCGCGGGTGATCTCACCGGCAAAGCTCTGGGTGTTCGAGGGATCATCGAGGCGGATGTAGTCGACGCGCACCCCCTCTTGCTCCAGCGCCGCCGCGAAATGGCGCATGGCGGAAAAGAACAGGGCGATCTTCTGCGCGTGGTGGCGCACATGGGTCGCCTCCGCCCGCACCTCCATCATCAGCACGGTGTCGCGGGCCGGATCGAGCCCGTCGAGCGCGCTTAAGGAGCGGCTGAGCTGGTCGCCGAGCACGAGGCGCAGCGTGCCGCCGGGTTTGGCGGGAGGCAGCGGGCGAGGGGAGGAACGCGTCATCCCCTTCCTACGGCGCGGGAGCCCGACGGGTTCACCGCTTCCCGCTACTCCGCGACGGCGCTGAACGGAGCGGAGAAGGCCCGCTCCATTTCCCGGCGCAGGCGCACGATGGGCGTATCGGCGATGGTGACATCGGCCCAGCCGATCACCTCGCCCTCGACCATGTCGCGGCCCAGCGTGACGTTGTGGGCGAGGCCGATGGGCAGGGCGCCGCGCGCCAGGGAACTCGCCGCCGGCAGCAGCTTGCCCCACACGGTATAACCGCCCTCGCCGTCGAGCTTTTCCCCGGCCTTGAGCGGGCGCTTGGCGACCGCCACCACGTCGGCGTTGAAATGCTCGGTGACGCCCGTTGGCTCGCCTCGCAGTGCCGCCGAGGCGACGCTGATGCCGAGTTCCAGCCCGATCAGATGATAGGGGCGGTACAGCGCGGTGTAGCGTCCCGACGCATCGGTGACGACGCCATATTCCTTGAAGCAGCGCCGCGCGTAATCGCCGGAAGCGCCGCGCTCGGCCTCGAACACGACATAGACGCCCCAGCGCAGATCGCGGAACACCGGGCGCCCGTCGCGCTCGAGGCTGGAGACGGTCTCGACCGTGCCGGCATGTTCGAGAATGCCGCCGGCCTCGTGCGGGCGCAGCACATGGGCGAGATCGTCGACGCCGCAGGGCGGGAAGAGCAGCCCGTCCGAGGGGGCGCGCAGGTCCGCCGCATTGGCGATGGCGGCCATCTCGATGGAGGACTTCGTGCCGTCGGCGAAGGAGTTGAACATCTGCGCGTTCATGCCGCCCGCCGCCGCCTGCTCGGCGGTGAGACCGTACAGGCTCCAGATCGTGTCGGGGGTCGAGGCGTGGTAGCTCGGCAGGTACTTCGTGCCCTTGCCAGCGCAGACCACGTTGAAGCCGCAGGTGCGGGCCCAGTCCACCATCTCGCAGACGAGGGCCGGCTGGTCGCCATAGCCCATGGAATAGACCACCCCGGCGTCGCGGGCGCGAGCGGCGAGCAGCGGGCCGACCAGCACGTCGGCCTCCACCGTCACCATCACCACATGGCGCTTGTGCTCGATAGCCTTGAGCGCATGGGCGGCGCCGGCGGCGGGGCTGCCGGTGGCTTCCACCACCACATCCAGCCCGTCCGCAGCGATGAGGGCGTCGGCATCCTCGGTCAGCATGGTGCGCCCGCTCGCCAGCGCCTCCGTGAAGGAGGGGGCGAGCGCGGTCTCGACATCCCAGCCGGTGCGCTCCAGCGCGGCGCGGGCGCGCGGCACGGAAAGATCGGCGATCCCCAGCAGATGCAGGCCTGGCGTGGTGCGCAGCTGGGAGAGGAACATCGAGCCGAACTTGCCCGCGCCGATGAGCCCGACGCGGACCGGGCGGCCGGCGGTGGCGCGGGCCTTGAGCAGGCGGGCGAGATTCATCGGCGTGTCTCCCGGATGGCGGGTGCTGTGGCCGCACCCTTGAGGCGAGGCGCCGGTCGGCCGTTGGCGCGGCAGGCGGGCGCGGAAGAGGGATGGAGGGGCACCGAAGCGGCGCCGCGCCTCACTCGGCGGCGGAAGGGGTGGGCTGCGACTCGCGCGCGCGGGCGGCCTCGCGGGCGACGTCGCGCGCCGCCTCCATCGCCGCCGGATCGACGGGGATGCCCTCGCCGGTCGGCAGCGGGGCGCGGCGGCGGGCCTTGTCCTGCAGCGCGCGGATGCGGTCGGCGAGACTCGGCGGCGCGCCCTTGCGGGTGGGCGCGGCCTCGGCCAGCAGGGCGTTGATCGGCGAGCCCGGTCCTTCCAGCGCGGCGGTGAGCTGGGCGACCTCGGCGGCGATCTCGCTGATGTGCTGGCGCAGCGCGCCATCGGCCCGGCCGGCCGTGGCGACCGGAAGCAGGCCATCGAGACGCTGCTGCAGGCTGGCGCGGTCCTCGCGGGCCTTGGCGAGGGCGCCTTCCAGCATCGCCTTTTCCGCGCTGAGCATCCGGGCCATGTCCTGCGCGTGGCGGGCCTCGGCCTGCGCGATCTCGCGGGCGGAGCTGGCGTCGGAGACGCGGCGGGCGGCATCGGCCTCGACGCTGGCGCGGCGGGTCTCGGCGGCGTGGGTGCGGCGGGTCAGGTCATCGACCTTGAGGTGCAGTCCGGCCAGCTCCGCGCGCAGCGCCGAGGCTTCCGTGCTGACCGCGCCAAGCTCGGTCTCGGTGGCGGCGAGGCGCTCTTTCAGATCGCGCGTGCGGGCGACCTCGGTGACGAGGTTGTCGGTGGTCTGGCGCAGCCGCTCGCGCTCCGCGGACAGATGCGCATTGGCGGCGGTGAGGTGCCGGTCGAGATCGGTGATGCGGTCCTTCAGCGTGTCGCGCAGCGTGGTGAGCGCGATATGCTCGACCTTCAGCTCCTCCTCGCGGCCGGCGGTCGCCTCCAGCGTGTGGCGGGTGCTGGCGAGCTCGGTGCGGGTCTGGGCGAGCGCCACACGGGTCTCATTGAGATCGCCGGTACGCAGGGCGAGCTCATCGGTGACCTCACGATCATGCTCGGTCAGCGTCGCGTGGCGGGATTCGAGATCGGCGAGGGCGGCGGTCAACTCGTCGAGCCGGGTCTGGCGCTTCACCAGTTCCTCGGCCTGGGCGGTGATCTGGGTGAGGCGCAGCGCGGCTTCCTCGCGCAGGCGCTGCGTCTGCATCTCGGCCTGGCGCACGGCGAGGGCGAAGGCGGCGCGCGCCTCGTCCTTGTCGGCTTGGATCTCGGCCATGGAGACGGGCAGGGCGCTCTCGATGCGCCGGCGGGTCAATCGGACGGCGCGGCGCCAGACAGCCGGAAGGGTCAGCAGCGCGAGCAGCGTCGCCGCGAGAAAACCGATGGCGCAGTACATGATCACTTCGATCATGCGTGTCTCACTCTTCTACGCGGCCCCGCCGGCAGTGCCCGGCGGGCGGCGGCGGATCGCCGCCTCTTGATGCCCCGCCTCTCTCATAGCCGAGAGGCCTTGGCTGGGCGTTACGAAAGATCGTTACCGCATTTCCACGCGGAAAGCGCGGGAACGGGCCAGCAGACACCAAAACGGCCGGGTTGTCCCGGCCGCCTGTCGAAAAGCCCCGTCCGCGCTCAGAAGGGGTTCCAGGTCGCGGTGGGCGTGAACTTGAGATAGCCGATATTGGCGCCGAGGCGGACACCGACGCCGGAGCGGATCGGCACCACCACCATATTGTCCGCCCCGAGCGCCGTCATGCCGAAACCGGCGACGAAATAGGCTGAGCCGGAAATGCCGCCGAAGCGCCGGAAGATGTCGTTGATGGAGTTGAGGTTGTAGACGAGGATCATGGTGCGGGCGCCGTCGCCGCCGAAGTCCCAGCCGAGCGAGGGGCCCTGCCAGAAGACTTTCAGATCGCCGGCATTGCGGGTGTAAAGCGTGCCTTCGCCGTAGCGCAGGCCGCCGACAAAGGCGCCGGAGCCTTCCTGCCCGAGAATATAGCCATTGGGCTGGCCCCATTGGGAGACCGCCTTCTCGATGGAGAGGGCGAGCCCGCGCGACACTTCGCCGAAGAAGCCATGGCCCTGCTGGACCAGTTCGTCGCTCGAATAGGTGCTGTTCGAGGGGCCGGGCTGCTTGTACTGCGCGGCGGCCGGAGTGACGAGGACGGGAAGGGCAAGGAGCGCAAGGCAGGCAAGAAGGGCGCGCAAGGTCGGCATTGTCGGTCTCGCGGTTGGTCTCGGAAAAGGAATGGCGGCACGCGCGATGGCTGACCTAACGGCCGAACCGGTCGCCCTGCCAAGAGAACCCGGACCCTATCAATAGCACGGAGTGCGACCTTAGGAAGGCAGACACGCGTAGCTTCGTCCGTCCACGCTCCACCTTCCCCAACGATAGGTCGATGCCGGTGCCGGCGCGCGCTTCTACCCCTGCGCGCCATAGGCGATGAAGGCCGGCACCCGGTACTTGGCCTCGGTGCGGCCATAGCGCAGCGGGTTGCCGTCCGGCCGGCGCACGCTGCCGCCGGCGGCGCGCACCAGCGCATGGCCCGCCCCGACATCCCATTCGCAGACGGTGGACAGGCGCGGGTAGATGTCCGCCCGCCCCTCGGCCACCAGCCCGAATTTCAGCGCCGAGCCGCAGCTCAGGCTCTCGGCGATGTCGAGCGAGGCGAGGAGTTCGCGGGTGTCGGGATCGAGATGCGAGCGGCTGGCGATGGCGATGAGCCCGGCATCGGGGATCGGCCGGCAGCGGATCGGCTCCCACGTCGCCGCATCCACCGGCGCGCCGGCCGCGCGGGCGGCGCGGAAGGCACGCGCCTCGCCCGAGGCGAAGGTGCCGCCGGCATAGAGCTTTTCCACGGCGGGGGCGTAGATGATCCCGAGGCTCGGCACCCCGGCCTCCACCAGCGCGATATTGACGGTGAATTCGCCGCTCGACCCGATGAATTCGCGCGTGCCGTCGAGCGGATCGACCAGCAGGAAGGTGTCGGCCGGTGCCTCGCCGCGCCCCTGCTCGACCGCCTCCTCGGCGATGACCGGCACGCCGGGCAGCAGCAGCGCCAGCTCGGCGCGCAGCAGTTCCTCGGCGGCGAGGTCGGCGGCGGTGACCGGGCTTTCATCCGCCTTGTAGCGGGTGCTCATGCCCTCCGCGCGGATGCGCAGGATCTCGACGCCGGCCTTCAGCGCGGCCCCGGCCAGAGCCGCGAGCAGGGCGGGATCGCCCGAGAAAGAGGCGGGCGGGGAGGAGAGCGCGGTCGTCATGGCGGAACCCGGTGTGGCGCGATTGTGGCGAAGGTTGGCGTGGTCGGGGGGGCGGTGTATCACACCCGCAAACCAGCGCGGGTGATTTGCGCGCGATTCGCCGTACCGATCCGCCGATTTCCGCAAGGAGACGCGATGACCACCGTCGTCAACCTCGACAAGCTCGACCTCGCCGCGTTGCTGTGCTCGCGCGTCTGCCACGACGTCATCAGCCCGGTGGGCGCCATCGTCAACGGGCTGGAGGTTCTCGAGGACGAGGACGACCCGAGCATGAAGGCCTTCGCGCTCGACCTCATCGCCAAGAGCGCGCGGCAGGCCTCGGCCCGTCTCCAGTTCGCCCGCCTCGCCTTCGGCGCCGCCGGTTCGGCCGGCGCGCAGATCGACACGGGCGACGCCGAGAATGTCGCGCGCGGTTTCATCCAGGACGACCGCACGACGCTGGAATGGACCGTGCCGCGCACGCTCTCGCCGAAGAACAAGGTGAAGCTGCTGCTCAATCTGCTGATGGTCGCGACCTCCACCATTCCGCGCGGCGGGCGCATCAGCGTCGAGGCGACCGGCGAGGGCGAGGAGGGCGGTTTCCGCCTGCGCACCCAGGGCAGCCATTCGCGCATTCCCGCCCATATCGCCGAGCTGCTGGCCGGCGCGGCCCCCGAGGGCGGGGCGCTCGACGCCCACGCGGTGCAGCCGCACTATACTGGCCTGCTGGCGCGGGCGACCGGCTATTCCATCACCCTCGCGCTTGACGGCGACACGGTGGTGATCGCCGCCGAGCGCGGCTGAGCGACGCCGACGGGGACGGCATGATCTCGCGCTCCCGTTAGGTGAGCGTCTTTCAGAAGACATTAACGCGATCCGGCGACACTGTGGCTGCCCATGCTCTGGGCATGTGCCCTTGTTTGTACCGCTGGTCGCCTCATGTCGCGTTCTGATCTCACATCCGCCGGGCCGACCTCCGTGCCCCCTGCGGTCCGTGCCGGGATCGGCAGCTTGTCCGCGGTGGCGGCCGAGGCCGCCGCGAGCCTGCGTGTCCCCATGGGCGGCGCGGCGCGTGGTGCGGCCCGGACGGAGGTGATGGTCTTCGCTTTCCACAAGATGCGCTTTGCCCTGCCGGCGGCCCGCGTGGTCGAGGTGGTGCCGCTCGAGGGCGCGCGCTGGGACAAGATGGCCCGCATGGCCGCCGCCGGCACGCTGGGCGTGAGCGGCCTGCCGCTGATCCGCCTGTCCACCCGGCTGGGCTTCACCGTGGAACGCCCGACGCGCGGGGCGCTGGTGCTGTTCGGCGAGGCCGGGAAGGTGCGCGCCACCGTGCTGCTCGACGACCTGCCGACCCGCATGAGCGCCTCCCTCGAGGTGATGCCGCCGGCATGGCGGCAGGATTTCTGGCCTTGCGAGGATCTGATCGGCGGCGTCGCGCGCCTGCCGGACGGCACGCAGGCCGCTCTGGTCGATCTGCCGATCGGCGTCGCCCTGCCGCGCCCGCGCATGCCCGAGGCCAGCCGCGACAGCGCGCATCTTCTGGTGCGGGCGGGCCGGGCGGAGCCGGAGGCGGTGCGCCTTGCCAGCCTGCGCGGCATGAGCCCGATCGACGATATTCATCGCGGCGCCGGCATTGTCAGCCTCAAGCCGGGCCGGCGCATGCTGCTGCTGATCGGCGGGGAGGGCGATGCGCTCGCCGTCGACGAGGTGCTGGGCCTCGCCCCGCCCGGCCGTGTCGAGCGGGTGGACGGAGCGCGCTATCTCGCCACCAGCACCGGGCGCTTCCGCCTGCTGGAGCCGGGCGAGACCGTGCCGACCACGGCGCGCACCGGCCGCGTTCTGGTCGCCGCGCCGCAGGGCCCGGCGCGCGAGCAACTGCGCGACCTCGTGCACGCCATGGGGCATGACGTCTCGCTGGCGGACGACCCGCGCGCGGCGGAACTCGCCGGCGGGCGCTTCGACACCATTCTGGTCGATCTCGACGCCTATGGCGCGGTCGCCGTCACGAGCGGCGCGGCGCGGCGTATCGGCTTGGCGGCCCGCGAGACCGCGCCGCCGCCCGGTTTCCACGCCGTGGTGCCGGCGGGCGATGTGGTCGGGCTGATCGCCGCCCTGCTGCCAGGCGCGGCGAGGGCCGCCTGAACCCTCGGGCGCGGTCACGCTTCACGGATACGGCATGAGGGGTGTTGCGCTCTCAACGCCGCCGCTCCCGGCTGCTAGTGTCACACCATGATCACCATGCGGGCGCGGCCGATGCGGCTGATCCGACACCTAAGGTTTATCGTGGCGCTGCTGGCGCTCGCGGTTGCGCTGGCCGGCCCGGGCGCCGGGCTCGCCGCGACAACGCTGCGCGCGGCGCCGATGCCCTGCCATGAAAGCGCGTCGGCCACCGATGCCATGGGCGCCTCGGTGGCCGCACCAGTGGGCAAGCTTGATCCCGCCAGTCGCCATCTGTGCTGCGTGCTCGCCCAGATCGTCGCGCCGCTTCTCGTCGCGCCGGCACTGGAGCCGCCGCTGTGGCATGTCGCGACGCGCGCGGTGCCCGGCGCGGCGCTGCTGTTTGGCCGCGTGCCGGCCATTCCGGTGCCGCCACCCCGACCGGCCTGATCGCTTCGCCGCCCGGCTGTGGCCGGGCACGATCAGTTCATTCGGAGACACATCATGAAGACTTTTCTCGCGGCCGCGCTGTTCGCCGGCCTTTCGCTCGCCGCTGCCCCCGCATTCGCCCAGACCATGCCGATGGACGGCATGAACCATGGCACGATGGATCATGGCGCGATGACGTCCGGCGCGACGACCCCGGCGGCGGCCGGCGCGCCCTCGACCCAGGCCTTCGAGGCCGCCAATGCCCATATGCACCGGGAAATGGCGATCGGCTTCACCGGCAACACCGATGTCGATTTCGCGCGCGGCATGATCCCGCACCATCAGGGCGCGATCGACATGGCGCGGATCGAGCTGCAATACGGCAAGGATCCCGAGCTGCGCGCGCTGGCCGAGGAAATCATCAAGGCGCAGGAAAGCGAGATCGCCTTCCTCAAGGCCTGGCTGGCGAAGAACGCGAAGTAGGACGGTTCTTCCTCACCTCACCCACCAACCTCGTCATGGCCGGGCTTGGCCCGGCCATCCACGACTCCCGCGCGCACCCAAGTCGTGGATCCCCGGATCAAGTCCGGGGATGACGGCGCGCTGCGTGCGGCTGGTCCGGGACACGAACGGCCGCGTCCCGCCTCCGTTTCCCGGCCCAGCGACGCCGTAGGCGGAGCGCAGAGCCGGGATCCATCGCAGAGTTCTTTGGCAAAAGCCGTCGGCGCTTGTCGCTGGCGGGAGTCGTGGATCCCCGGGCCAAGCCCGGGGATGACGGCGCGCTGGGTGATGACGATGGCGTCACCATTTTCGACTGTCCACAACAACGAAAAACCCCGCCAAGGCGGGGTTTTCAGCAGCGGCGGATGGCAGGCGAGGGGCGCACCCCTCAGGCCGGGATGCGCTGGTCCTGCTCGCCCATCTCCCGCAGCACATAGCCGCGGCCCCACACCGTCTCGATGAAGTTGTGGCCATCGGAGGCGTTGGCGAGCTTCTTGCGAAGCTTGCAGATGAACACGTCGATGATCTTGAGCTCGGGCTCGTCCATGCCGCCATAGAGATGGTTGAGGAACATCTCCTTGGTCAGCGTCGTGCCCTTGCGCAGCGAGAGCAGCTCCAGCATCTGGTATTCCTTGCCGGTGAGATGCACGCGGTTGCCCGCGACCTCGACAGTCTTGGTGTCCAGATTGACCACCAGATCGCCGGTGGTGATGACCGACTGGGCGTGGCCCTTGGAGCGGCGCACGATGGCGTGGATGCGCGCCACCAGCTCGTCCTTGTGGAACGGCTTGGTGAGATAGTCGTCGGCGCCGAAGCCGAGGCCCTTCACCTTGTCCTCGATGCCGGCGAGGCCGGAGAGGATGAGGATGGGCGTCTTCACCTTGGCGACCCGCAGACCCTTCAGCACGTCGTAGCCCGACATGTCCGGCAGGTTCAGGTCGAGCAGGATGATGTCGTAATCGTAGAGCTTGCCGAGATCGACACCCTCTTCGCCGAGATCCGTCGTGTAGACGTTAAAGCTCTCGGACTTGAGCATCAATTCGATGCTCTGCGCGGTCGCGCGGTCGTCCTCGATGAGCAAGACGCGCATGCCAATCCCCTTCCCTCGCCATGGCCCCGGGGGGTTCAGCCCGTCGGACTACTCTGGTCCGCGCGCCACCCCTCCCCGCGCCCGGCCCGGCACACCCGATTCGTTCACTCGTGCATTAGGGGTAACAAAATCTGATTCTCGCGCACAAGCGGGGTCTCGAAATTTTCTTCGAGTCTTTCCGCAAGCGGCTGGCATTGAACCAGAATTTTTCAACCCAGAGGCTGGAGTCGAATCTTAAGAAGTGCTGGTAAGTGAGTCAGTCGACTCTGCTTTCGCCGCATCGACTGTCCGCACCGGACGATGCCCCGATCATTAACGAGGCCGGTAAACAAATCGTTTCCATCGCCTTGAAGAGTCGCAGATTCCGCCCCGCGCTACCGTTTGGCTCCACAGGAGTAAGGAAGCGGCAACATCTGGCGGTGAATATGGCTCTGCCGCCGCGTAAAGGCGGCTCGAACCGGTTGCGTGCGGGGGACGTCCGATGAGGATGACAGGGACAGGCGCCGGACCGACAGAGTGGAGTAACAGCCGACCATGAAGTCGCTTGATACACTCATCCGCCTCAAGCGGTTCCAGGCGGAAGAAAAGCGCCGCCATTTCGCGCAGATCCAATCGATGATCGGCGATTTCGACCGCATGGCGAAGGACCTCGACCGCGAGATCGAGGCCGAGGAACAGCGCACCGGCATCACCGATACGCAGCATTTCGCCTATTCCACCTATGCCCGCGCCGCCGCCACGCGCCGCGATAATCTGCGCCTTTCGGCCGATGAGCTGAAGCAGCAGCTCGACGACGCCAAGGCGCTGCTCGATGCGGCGCTGGAGGAGCTGAAGAAGGTCGAGGCGCTCGGCGAGCGCGAGCGCGGCCTCGAGGTTCCCGTGGAAATTCCGGTCCGTGCCGGTCGCGGCCGGGCGGCGCTGGGGGCCTGAGAGCCCCCGCGAGCCGCTTTCGCGTTGTGACGCTGTGCTGAGGTGGCAGGGGATGTCGCCGCCTGCGGCGGAGTCTCTCCTGGGCCCCGGATCATCGTTGCGCTGCGCGCAACTCGTCCGGGGAACGAGGTTTTTTACCGTGTCCCGGACGCCTGTAGCGCCAGCGGAAGGCGAGCCGGGATCCAGCGGAAGACTCTTCGGCTGAATCCTTTAGGCAGTGTCGGCTGCCGACAGCCCCCTCATCCCTCTCACTCAATGATCGGGACATGCGGCGCCGCCGTGCGGCGCAGCGTGCCGTCGAGGCGCGGATCGTCGACGATCTCCACCGCGCGGCCATAGGGTTTGAAGCCGGACTTGCGGTAGAAGCCGACCGCCGCCGGAAGGTCATGCGTGCAGGTGTGGACGAAGAAACGCCGGATCGGCCGCGCAAAGGCACGGGCGGTGGCGAGGTTCATCATCAGCCGGCCCGCGCCTGAGCCGGTTTCGCCGGCCACCAGTCCGAAAAACGCAAGTTCCGCTTCGCCCTCGGTGCGAAAATCCAGATCGACCAGCCCGATGTCGATGCTGGTGCCATCCGGCTGGGTGCGGGAGAGCGCGTAGATCTCCACGTCCGGGCTGCCAATGATGGCGGCGAGCTGGGCTTCGCTCATCTGCAGGCGCGAATACCAGAGCCAATCCTCGCCGATGCGGCGGAACAGGTCGCGATACCAGCCCGTCTCGGGCGCCGTGACGTGGCGAAGGCTGAGATGGGGCGCCTCCGGCGCCGGCAGGGGCGCGGGCTGGGCGTGCATCTCCAGAAAGGTGACGATGGCCGCGACCTTGCCGGCGGGCACATCGGCGAGCGTCGCCGGGGCGGGAAGGGGGCTCGGGTGGGCGGCTGTCTCGGTCATCGGGGGCTCCTGTGGGCGTCCTGCGCCTAGCAGATCACGGGCCAAGCGTCATCCGGGCCGCACGAGGAGGGTTCACAGCGGCGAATTTTCAGATATCTTGCGGTGAATTACATTTATTACATCTAATGAGAGTGAATTCATGACCGTCGCGGTGACCATCGACCAGGTCGGCAAATCCTTCGGCACGGGTGCGCCGGCGCTGGCGGACGTGTCGCTGGAGGTGAAGCCGAGCGAGCTTGTCGCGCTGCTGGGCCCCTCCGGCTCCGGCAAGACGACGCTGCTGCGCATCGTCGCCGGGCTGGAGCAGCCGAGCCATGGCCGGGTGCTGTTCGACGATCAGGACGCGCTCTCCGTCCCGGTGCGCCGCCGTGGCATCGGCTTCGTGTTCCAGAACTACGCGCTGTTCCGGCACATGACGGTTTCCGAGAATGTCGCCTTCGGCTTGCGCTCGCGCCCGCGCGCCGAGCGGCCGTCCGACACCGAGATCAAGAAGCGCGTGGCGGATCTGCTTGCCCTCGTGCAGCTCGAAGCGTTTGGCGGGCGCTTCCCCGCCCAGCTTTCCGGTGGCCAGCGCCAGCGCGTGGCGCTCGCCCGCGCGCTCGCCATCGAGCCCAAGGTGCTGCTGCTCGACGAGCCCTTCGGCGCGCTCGACGCGCTGGTGCGCAAGGAACTGCGCAAATGGCTGCGCGAGCTGCATGACCGCACCGGCCATACCACGCTGTTCGTCACCCATGACCAGGAGGAGGCGCTGGAACTCGCCGACCGCGTGGTGGTGATGGGCAAGGGCAAGATCGAGCAGGTCGGCACGCCCGACGATGTCTATGACAAGCCGGCGACCGCCGCCGTCTTCGGTTTCATGGGCGAATCGAGCCGGATCGAGGTCGAGGTGCGCGACGGTGTCGCCATTGCCGGCACGACGCCGATCGCGGCGGCAACCCATGCGGTGCCGGACGGGGCGGGCCTGCTCTATGTGCGCCCGCACGATGTCTCGCTGGGTCTTCCCGGCACGCCGGGCCTCAAGGGCGAGGTGCGCGGCTTCCGCCGCCATGGCGCGATCCGCCGGGTGGAGATCGAGGTGGGCTCCGCGCTGTTCGAGGCCGACATCGCCCCGACCGTGCGCGTGCCGATCGGCGAGAAGGTCGCGGTGCGGCTCGACCGGGCGCGGCTCTTCGTCAATGGCGGGCCGGGCGTCGATTGCCGCGCCCCGGCGGCGCAGCAGCCCGGCGAATACGCCATCTGAGGCGCTGCACGGGCCTCAGGGGTCCGTGCGACGGATGAAGGCGCCAAAGGCGCGGGGGCCGTCCGCCACCTCGATATCGGCGACCACCTTGAGCGTTTGCGCGTCGATCACGCTCAGCGTGTTGCTCTCCCAGTTCGCCACATAGACGCGCGTGCCATCCCGGCTGGCGGCGATGCCCTCGGGGTAGTCGCCGACTGCAATGGTGGCGAGGCGGGCGAGGCTGCCGGTGTCGAACACCGTGACCGTCGAGGCGTACTGGTCGGTGGTGAAGGCGCGGCCATTCGCCAGCGCCACCGCATAAGGCCGCTGGCCGACCTTCACCGTGCCGACGACCGTGCGGGTGGGGATGTCGATGATGGTCACGTCATCCGAGGCGACATTGGCGGTGTAGGCGCGCGTGCCCTCGGCATTGATGGTGACGCCGAAGGGGCGGGCGCCGACCTTCACCGTGCCGAGCCGGGTGAGCGTCGCCGTGTCGATGAAACTCACCTGATCGGAATCGCGGTCGGCCGAGAGCAGCAGCGCGCCATCGGGCGTCACCGCGAGCCCCGATGGGGAATCGCCGACCTCGATCTCGCCCGTCATCACCCCGCGCGCGGCATCCACCACGACGATCTTGTGCCGATACCAGTCGGCGACATAGGCCGGGCTGCCGGAAGGGTGCACGGCGACGCCGAGCGGCCCGCCGCCGACATCGACGCGGTGCTCGATGGTGCGGGTGGCGGCATCGAGAATGGTCAACGCCTTGCCGTCCGGCGAGGTGACGAAGGCGCGCCGGCCCAAAGGGTCCACCGCGATGCCGGCCGGCTTGCCGGGGATGGGCAGGGTGGCGACTACCTTGCCCGTGGGCAGGTCGACGACGGAGAGCGTTTCCGCCGGCTGCGAGGTAACGAACGCCTCATCCGCGCGGGCGGGCGCGGCGAGGAGAAGGGCGGCGAAGAGGATGGCGAGACGCGCCGGAACCCGGATCGTCGTCATCCCGGACGACCGAAGGTCGAGCCGGGATCGCGCCATGGCGGAGGGCGATCCCGGCGCGCGCTGATGCGCGGCCGGGATGACGAAGCGGGGTGGGGAAGGGGCCTCTCTCAACCGGGGAGAGAGGGCGTGTTGCGCCAGCGGATTCACCGGCGCCACCGCGTCAGCTTCCGCCTTCGATCTTCTTCTTCAGGCTGTCGAGCCCGGCCTTGTAGAGCCCCGTGACGGCGTTGATCGCGGCCTGGTCGTCCAGCTCCGGCGGCGGGTCGTTATTCGGGTAGCCGCGGTAGAAGGCGCCGCGCCACTCGACCTCGGACTTGGCGCCGCCCTCAGCGGGGGTGACGACCAGCCAGGAGGAGTAGTTGGTGACCGGCAGCACCTTCACGTCGACCTCGTCGATCCGGTACATCAGGGTCATCTTCTCCGGCTCGAGCTTGGCGACCTCTTCCTTCACCGTCGCGCCGTTCTTCAGCGTCAGGGTGCGCTTGGCGCCGGCCGCATTGCCGCCCGTGCCCTCGGTGGTGGCGACCACCGGGATCCAGCTGCCGTCCTGGAAATTGGAGACCACGGCCCAGACCTTATCCGGTGGGGCGTTGATGATGATCTTCTCGGAGATCTTCTGGCGGGTCGGGCCGTGCGCCTGAGCGGTGACAGCGCTGACGGCAAGGGTGGCGGCGGCAACGGCCACCGTAAGCAGTTTGAATTCCATCGTTTCCATCCCGGGGCTGGGTGCGTTCCGGGCTTTTGTCGCCCGTTACGGTGCAGTCTAGGACCGGATTGGCCGTTCGTGAATACACGTCGGAGTGGAAAACTTCCTGACCTAAATTCTTTGAAATTCTTAAGAGAATTCTTTGAGAATCTTAAGAAAGGCGGCGCCGAAGGCTTCCAGCTTGGCGGCGCCGACGCCGCGCACGGAGGCGAGCTCGGTGCGGCTGCGCGGGTGCTCCACCGCCATCTCCTCCAGAGTCTTGTCGGCGAAGACGACATAGGCCGGCACGCCGCGCTCGGCCGCCAGCTCGCGGCGCAGCGCCTTGAGCTTGCCGAGCAGCGCGCTCTCGGCCGGGGCCAGCTCTGTGGCGCTCTCGCCGCGGCCGGGTTTCTCACGCCGGCGCTTGGCGGGCGCGCGCAGGGTGAAGGCGCGGGTACCGCCGAGCACGGCAAGGCCGGTCTCGGTCAGTACCAGCGCGCCGAAGCGGGTCGGGTCGGCATTGAGCGCGCCGGTGGCGACAAGCTGGCGCAGCAAAGCGCGCCATTCGGTGGCCGGCTTGTCGCCACCCGCGCCGAAATCGGCGAGGCGGTCATGGCCGCGCCCGCAAATCTGGTCGTTGCGCTGGCCGGTGACGAGGCTGGCGATATAGGCGGCGCCGTACCGCTCGCCGCTGGCGCGCACCAGACGCAGCACGAGCTGCGCGTCGCGGCTCGCATCCACCACCTTGGGCGGATCGCGGCACACGTCGCACGCCCCGCAGGCCTTGGCTCGCTCGCCGAAATAGCCGAGCAGCACGGCACGCCGGCAGGTCACCGCCTCGCAGAAGCCGACCATGGCGTCGAGCCGGCGGGCTTCCACCATCTTGCGCTCGGGCGGGGAGGGCTCCTCGTCGAGGAAGCGGCGGCGGGTGGCGATGTCGCCGGCGGAATAGAGCAGCAGTGCCTCGGAGGGCGCGCCGTCGCGGCCGGCGCGGCCGATCTCCTGATAATAGGCTTCCAGCGTGCCCGGCGAATCCGCGTGCAGCACATAGCGCACGTCCGACTTGTCGATGCCCATGCCGAAGGCGACGGTGGCGACCATCACCACCCCGTCCTCGGCGAGGAACACTTCCTGATTGGCCGCCCGCGCCTCCGGGCTCATGCCGGCATGGTAGGGCAGAGCGCGCACGCCCGCCGCCTGCAGCCGCTCGGCGGTCTCCTCCACCTTCTTGCGGGAGATGCGGTAGACGATGCCGGCGACGCCCTCGCGCGCCCGCACGAAGCTCTCGATCTGCCGCGCCGGATCTTTCTTCTCCTCGACGCCGATGAAGATGTTCGGCCGGTCGAAGCCGGAGACGAAGACGCGGGCCTGCCCGCCGAACAGCCGCTCGACAATGTCGTCGCGCGTCGCCTTGTCGGCGGTGGCGGTGAGGGCGACCAGCGGCGCGGCGGGAAACAGCTCGCGCAGCTTGCCCAGCGCCAGATATTCGGCGCGGAAGGAATGGCCCCATTGCGAGATGCAGTGCGCCTCGTCGATGGCGATGAGGCCCAGCGGCAGCCGGGCGATAGCCGCCAGCATGCGCTCGGTGAGCAGCCGCTCGGGGGCGAGATAGAGCAGGCTCACCTCGCCGGCGGCCACGCGCCGCCAGATCGCGACATTCTCCTCGCGCGACTTGCCGGAATGGATCGCCTCGGCGGCGACTCCCTGAAGCTTCAGCGCGTTCACCTGGTCGTCCATCAGCGCGATGAGCGGGGAGACGACGAGGGAGAGCCCGCCGAAGACGAGGGCGGGAAGCTGGTAGCACAGCGACTTGCCGGCGCCCGTCGGCATCACCGCCAGCGTCGGCACGCCCGCTAGCACGGCATCCACAACTTCCTGCTGGCCGGGGCGGAAGCGGTCGAACCCGAACACCTCGGCCAGCTTCTGCCACTTGCCCTGCTCGATGGCGGGCGGCAGCAGGCCGATTGAAGGGTGGACGGGGATGTTCATCGCGGGTTCGTCGTGCTCCCTGTCGCGCAACGCCCTTGGCAGCGCCGGCTCGGGTGGAGATGGTAACGCCGCCCGGAACGGATTCGCGGGCTTTCGAGAGAATCACTTCGGATGGCCCTCGAGCTCACCCTCGGTTTAACCCTCGTTGCGCTGCTGTTCGAGGCCGCATTGGGCTATCCGCGGATTTTGCTGGAGCGGATCGGCCATCCGGTGATGTGGGTGGGTCGGCTGATCAGCCTGCTCGACACCCATGTGAACCGCGAGACCGACACGCCGCTGGAGCGCAAATTCGCCGGTGTGGTGACGCTGCTGGTCCTGCTCACGGTCGGACTTACGGCCGGGGCGGCGGTCCAGAAACTGTTGCTGTTGCTGCCCATGGGCTTCTTCTACGCCGCCTTCGCGGGCTCGACCCTGCTCGCCCAGCGCAGCCTGCACGAGCATGTCGCCGCCGTCGCCGACGGGCTGGAGCGCAGCCTTGCCGAGGGGCGGCAGGCGGTGTCGATGATCGTCGGGCGCGATCCCGAAAAGCTCGACGAGGCGGGTGTCGCCCGTGCGGCGATCGAGAGCCTCGCGGAGAATTTTTCCGACGGCATCGTCGCGCCGGCCTTCTGGATGGCGGTGGGCGGGCTCGCGGGCGCCTGCGCCTACAAAGCGGTGAACACCGCCGACAGCATGATCGGCCATAAGGATGCGCGACATTTGCAGTTCGGCTGGGCGTCGGCGCGGTTCGACGATCTGGTGAACCTGCCGGCCTCGCGCCTTGCCGGGCTGCTGCTGATCACCGGTGCCGTATTCGTGCCCGGCGCCTCGCCGCGCGCGGGCTGGATCGCCATGCGGCGCGACGCGAGGAAACATCGCTCGCCCAATGCCGGCTGGCCGGAGGCGGCGCTCGCCGGTGCGCTCGGCATCGCCATTGCCGGCCCGCGCCATTATGGCGGGCAGCTCTCCACCGACGGCATCATGGGCGAGGGTGGCCGGCGCGACTGCACCGCCGCCGATATCCGCCGGGCGCTCCAGCTCTACCGCGCGGCGGATGGGGTGATGGTGGCGGTGTTGTCCATCGTGGTGATCGCGCTGGCGATTTGAGGCGGGCTCAGCCCCGCGCGATGGCCAAGAGCCGGTCGAGATCGACATGGCGCTCCAGATGCGCCGCGAGGGCGTCGAGCGTCGCCTCCACGCCGGCCTCATAAGCGAGGTCGGAGGGCTGTGCACCGAGGCGGGCGAGCCAGTGGCGGCGCTGGCGGTCGTCGGCGAAAAGACCATGGGCGTAGGTGCCGATGACGCGGCCATCGGGAGAGATCGCGCCTTCTTCGCCCGCGCCGTCGATCACCGCGAAGGGGCGGGAACGGCCGGGACCTTCCGTCACGCCCATATGCATCTCATAGCCGGAGAACGGGACGCCATCGGCGGTGCCGGTGACCGCGACGAGGCGCTTTTCGCCAGCCAGCACGGTGTCGACCTCCAAAAGGCCGAGCCCCGGCACAGTGGCGGGCGGGCCCTCGATGCCCTCCGGGTCGGCGATGGAGCGGCCGAGCATCTGGTAGCCGCCGCACAGGCCGAGCACCCGTCCCCCGCGCCGGACATGGGCGAAGAGGTCGATGTCCCAGCCCTCCGCCCGGAAATCGGTCAGATCGGGGATGGTGGTCTTTGAGCCCGGCAGGATGACGAGATCGGCATCGGCCGGCAGCGGGGTGCCGGGCCGGACGCGGATCACCTCGACCGAGGGCTCGGCGTCGAGCGGGTCGAGATCGTCGAAATTGGCGATGTGCGGCAAGAGCGGCACGGCGATGCGCAGCTGTGCCTGCGGCTTCGCCAGCGCGGCGGCGTCGAGCGCCAGCGCGTCCTCCGCCGGCAGACGGCGGGCGTCGGTGAAGAAGGGAATGAGGCCGAGCGCGGGCCAGCCCGTGCGGGTGGCGATCTCCTCCATGCCGCTGGCGAACAGGGTCGGGTCGCCGCGAAAGCGGTTGACGAGAAAGCCGCGGATCATCGCCGCATCCTCTTGAGGGAGCACGGCTTTCGTGCCGACGAGGCTGGCGATGACGCCGCCGCGGTCAATGTCGCCGATGAGGATGACGGGAACATTGGCGGCGCGGGCGAAGCCCATATTGGCGATATCGCCGGCGCGCAGGTTTATCTCGGAGGCCGAGCCGGCGCCTTCCACCAGAACGAGGTCAGCCTGTTCGTGCAAATGCGCGTAGCTCTCCAGCACGGCGGCGAGCAGGCTGGGCTTGAGCTTCTGATAGTCGGCGGCCTTGGCGTTGCCACGCGAGCGGCCCTGCACGACCACCTGCGCGCCGATCTCGCTCTGCGGCTTCAAGAGCACCGGGTTCATATGGACCGAGGGCGCCACCCGCGCCGCGCGCGCCTGCAGCGCCTGCGCACGGCCGATCTCGCCGCCATCTTCGGTGACGGCGGCGTTGTTCGACATGTTCTGCGGCTTGAACGGGCGGACCGTCAGCCCGCGCAGGGTGAAGGCGCGGGCGAGGCCGGCCACCAGCAGCGACTTGCCGACATCGGAGCCGGTGCCCTGGAACATGAGGGCCAAAGGCTGGCGAGGGGGAGATGTCACGCGCCTGCTCCCCGCCAGAACGCGGTCATGGCCGGGCGTGGCCCGGCCATCCATGTCTTTGATCGCGCATGCGATTCAATCGAAGTCGTCGATCCCCGGGTCAAGCCCGGGGATGACGGCGTGACGAGCGGGCGGCTCAGCCGCGCCGTGTTTCCAGATCGTCCACGCGCCGCTCGAGATTGGATTCGCGCACCATGCCGGGGATCAGGAACAGGTCGATGATCTGGCCGATGCCGAGCAGGCCAAGCGTCAGAAGCCACAGCGCGCCGGTCCAGTAGCGGCCGGCGTAGAAGCGGTGGATGCCGCAGACGCCGATGAGGCCGAAGAACCAGAACAGATAGGCGACCGGGGTGGATCGCATCGGGGCATTGCTCCGTCATATCAACACGCCGCGACAGCCGGCGTCCCCTTCCATATGGGAAGCCCGGCGCGGTTTGCGAGAGGATGGAAACCCAGCACCCATCAGAACTCGATGCCTTTCTGCGCCTTCACCCCGGCTTTGAAATGGTGCTTCACCAGCGCCATTTCGGTGACGAGATCGGCCGCTTCGATCAGCGCCGGCTTGGCGTTTCGGCCGGTCACGACGACGTGCAGCCCCTCCCGCCGCGTGGCCAGTGTGGTGACCAGTGTGTCCAGCGGAAGGTACTCATAGCGCAGGGCGATGTTCAGTTCGTCCAGGATGACGAGGCCGATGCTCGGGTCGGCCATCAGCTCCTGCGCCTTCGCCCACGCCCGGGTGGCGGCGGCGATGTCGCGGGCGATGTCCTGCGTCTCCCAGGTGAAGCCCTCGCCCATGGAATGCCACTCGACCCGGTCGCCGAAGGTTGCCAGCGCCGCGCGCTCGCCGCTGTCCCACGCGCCCTTGATGAACTGCACCACGCCGACGCGCCCGCCATGGCCGAGCGTGCGCAGGGCGAGGCCGAAGGCGGCGGTGGATTTGCCCTTGCCCGGCCCGGTATGGACGATGAGCAGGCCCTTTTCGATGGTCTTCTCCGCCACTTCGGCGTCCTGCACCGCCTTGCGCTTTTCCATCTTGGCGCGGTGGCGGGCGGCCTCTTCCGGGGAAATCTCGCTCATCTCTCGTCCTTCACCATCATGGGCAGCCCGGCGACCATGAAGATCACGCGGGAAGCGCGGGCGGCGACCATCTGATTCAGCCGGCCCTGCGCGTCGCGAAAACACCGGCCGAGCGCATTGTCCGGCACGATGGAGAGGCCCACCTCGTTGGAAACGACGACCACCGGGCCGTCATGCGCCGCCAGCGCCTCCACCAGCGCGGCGCATTCGGTCGCAAGGTCCGCCTCCGCCAGCAGCCGGTTGCTCAGCCACAGCGTCAGGCAGTCGACCAGCACCGGCGCGCCGGCGGGCAGGGCGCCCACCGCCGCCGCCAGATCATGCGGGGCGTCGATCGTTTCCCAGCCCGGCTCCCGCCGGCCGCGATGCTCGGCGATGCGGGCGGCCATCTCGTCATCCCAGGCCTGCGCCGTGGCGATGTAGCGCCAGGGCGGAGGGAGACTCGCAACGAGCGCCTCGGCGTGCGCGCTCTTGCCGGAGCGGGCGCCGCCGAGGACGAGCGTCAGCGCCATGATTCACCGGCGGCCGACAGGCGACGTGTCATCATCAATCTTCCCATCCCCCTGCCCGATGAGCGGCGGACTATAGCGGGGGCGGTCCGCCGGGCAACCGCGCCGTGGCCGGCGCGCCCCGGTTTGACTTTCCCGCCCAAGGCCCCTTTAGTGCCGGTGACCATCGGTTTCCGCGTCTTCGGGCGCGGGACGAAGAGGGAATGCGGTGCGGAGGGTTCGAGCCCTCCTAATCCGCGGCTGCCCCCGCAACTGTGAGCGGCGAGCCTGCGCCGAAAGCCACTGGGACATCCCCCGGGAAGGCGGCGACGAGGCGGCGACCCGCGAGCCAGGAGACCTGCCGAAGGTTCGGTGCTGAAAGCCGGCGGGGTGCCCGGCTGTCAGGCAGAGCCGCGCCTTTGGCGGCCTCTCGCGTGGCGATTCCCGCCGCGACCGGCGCATCCCGTCAACCGATTGGCTTGCGTGGAGACGCCATCATGAACAGCGCCGTTCCCAACTCCCTGTCGCGGGTGCCTTGCACCATCGTCACCGGCTTTCTCGGCTCGGGGAAGACGACGCTGATCCGCCATGTGCTGGAGAATGCCAAGGGCAAGCGGCTCGCGGTCATCGTCAACGAGTTCGGCGATGTCGGCATTGATGGCGAGATCCTGCGCGGCTGCGGCATCGAGACCTGCCCGGAGGAGAACATCGTCGAGCTCGCCAATGGCTGCATCTGCTGCACTGTGGCGGATGATTTCGTGCCGGCGCTCGACGCCATTCTCTCGCGCGTGCCGAAGGTCGATCACATCCTGATCGAGACCTCGGGCCTCGCTTTGCCCAAGCCGCTGGTGCAAGCTTTCCACTGGCCGGCGATCAAGAGCCGGGTGACGGTGGACGGCGTCGTCGCGGTGGTGGATGGCGAGGCGCTGGCGGCGGGCCGCGTGGCGCATGACCATGACGCGCTGGCCGCCCAGCGCGCGGCCGATGACAGCCTCGACCATGACGACCCGATCGAGGAAGTGTTCGACGACCAGATCGCCTGCGCCGATCTCGTCATCATGACCAAGACCGACCTCATCGACGCGGCGGGCCTCGCCACCGCGCAGGCGGCGCTAGCGGGCGAGCTGCCCAAGGGCGTGCGCGTGGTTTCCATCACCGAGGGGCGGATCGACCCGGCGGTGCTGATGGGCCTCGGCGTCGGCACCGAGGACGACATCGAGAACCGCAAGACCCACCATGATGACGAGCTCGACCACGACCATGACGATTTCGACAGCTTCGTCGTCGAGGTGCCGGAGATCGCCGACCCCGCCACCTTCGCCGCCCGCATCGCCCGCGCGGCGGACGAGGCGGATGTGCTGCGGGTGAAGGGCTTCCTGCCCGTCGCCGGCAAGCCGATGCGGCTGCTGGTGCAGGCGGTCGGCCCGCGCGTCGCCCATCATTATGACCGCGCCTGGGGCAGCGAGGCGCGCACCGGCCGCCTCGTGGCCATCGGGCTGAAGGGTCTCGACCGGGCGAAGGTGGAGGCCATCCTCGCCGGCGAGAGCGTGGCGGCGTGAGATAGCCCGTCATCCCGGACGGCCGCAGGGCCGATCCGGGATCGCTCGCCGGATGAGACTGAGGCCGATCCCGGCTCTGCGCTTCGCTCCGGCCGGGATGACGAATTCAGGAGACCCGCCACCCCATGCACATCCTCACCACCACCTCGACCAGTCTCGACGATCTCGCCGAGCCGGTGGACCTCGGCCAGACGCCGGGGGAGGTGGTGGTCGTCTCCTTCACCGACAGCGACCTCGCGGCGCTGGCGCGGGCGCAGGAGGCTGAGGAGGCGCGCGGGCCTGGCATCCTGCCGAGCCTGCGTCTCGCCAGCCTGCGCGATCTCAAGCACCCGATGTCGGTCGATCTGTGGATCGAGGGCGTGGCGGTGCAGGCGCGGCTGGTCGTGGTGCGGCTGCTCGGCGGGCTGGACTGGTGGCGCTACGGCGTCGAGCGGCTGCGGGCGGAAGCGCGGGCGCGCGGCTTTCACCTCGCCGTGCTGCCGGGCGAGGACCGCGACGACCCGCGGCTCTCCGAGGCGTCCACCCTGCCGGCGGAGGAACTGGCGGCGCTGCTCGGCTATTTCCGCGCCGGCGGGCCGGACAATATGCGCGCGCTGCTGCGGCGCATGGCGGGTTTCGCGGGGCGCGAATTGCCGGCGGCAGAACCGGCGCCCGTGCCGCTGGCGGGGTTTTATGACGGGGGCGGGGCTTCTCCCTCACCGGGCATTGCTTCCCCCTCACCCAACCCTCTCCCCGACGGGGAGAGGGCTTTTTCCGTTGCAGCGATCCATTCTTCACTCTCCTGTGGGGAGAGGGCTTTTTCCGCCCTTGCGCGACGCTCTTCTTCTCCCTCTCCCCGTGGGGGAGAGGGCTGGTGTGAGGGGTCTTTAGCCCCCACCATCCCCCTCATCTTCTACCGCTCCATGTGGCTCGCCGGCGATACCGCGCCGGTCGACGATCTCTGTGTGGCGCTGGTGGCGCGCGGGCTCGCGCCCCGGCCGATTTTCGTCGCCAGCCTGAAGGAGCCGGTCTCCATCGCCTTCCTGCGCGAGGCGCTGGCGGGGATGAACCCGGCGGCAATCGTCACGCTCACCGCCTTCGCCGCCGCCGATCCCGGGGAAGCGACGGTGCTCGACGCGCCCGGCGTGCCGGTGCTGCAGGCCATCGTCGCCACGACCAAGCGCGAGGCGTGGCTGGATGGCGTGCGCGGGCTGACCAGCGCCGACCTCGCCATGCATGTCGTGCTCCCCGAGCTTGACGGGCGTGTGCTGGCGGGCGCGCTGTCCTTCAAGGCGCCGACGGAGAGTGCCGCCGTGCCGGGCTTCACCTTGCTGGAGAACCGGCCCGAGCCCGACCGCGTGGCAGCCATCGCCGACCGCGTGGCGGCGCTGGTGCGGCTGCAACGGACCCCGCCTGCCGAGCGGCGGGTGGCGGTTCTCATGCCGGATTATGCCAATGCCCCCGGCCGCACCGGCTGGGCGGTGGGCCTCGACGTGCCCGCCAGCGTGCGCGCGCTGCTGGGCGACTTGGCGGCGGCGGGCTACCGGGTGGAGGACGTGCCGGAGGATGAGCGGGCGCTGCTCGCGGCGGTCACGGGCGGGTTCGGGGCACCGTCATCCCGGACGGCCAACGGCCGATCCGGGATCGCTGTTCGAAGGGAGAGCGGCCCCGGCCCGGTGGACGATCCCGGCTCTGCGGCCGCGCCTCCGGCCGGGATGACGCCCTGTGAGGCCAGGCATGACGTCGCTCTCTCGCTCGCTGCCTACCGCGACTATCTCGCGACGCTTCCTCCTGAAGCCGTCGCGGCGGTGCATGCTGCCTGGGGCGAACCGGAGGATGATCCGAACCTCGCCGACGGCGCCTTCCGCTTCCGCGCGGCGCGTTTCGGCCACGTCACCGTCGCGCTGGCGCCGGAGCGCGGCGATGTCACCGAGCGGCGGGCGCAGTATCACGACCCGTCTTTGCCGCCCCGCCATGGGCTCCTCGCCTTCGGCCTGTGGCTTCAGCGCGAGGCCGATGCGCTCGTGCATATGGGCGCGCATGGCACGCTGGAATGGCTGCCGGGCAAGCATGTGGCGCTCACGCGCGGCTGTTTCCCGGAGCTGGTGCTTGGCAGCCTGCCGGTCGCCTACCCGTTCATCGTCTCCAATCCCGGTGAAGCGGCGCAGGCCAAGCGGCGCATCGCCGCTGTCACGCTCGGCCATCTGCCGCCGCCGACGCTGGAGACCGGGCTCGCCGGCGACGCGGCGGAGCTGGAGCGGCTGGTCGATGAATACGCGCAGGCCGACGGGCTCGACCGGCGCCGGCGCGAGCGTCTGGCGACACTGATCGTCGCCGAGGCCGAGCGCACGGGGATCGCTCGCGACGCCGGGCTGACCGGCACGGCGACGCCGGACGAGGCGTTGAAGGAGATCGACGCCTTTCTCTGCGATATCAAGGAGATGCGGCTCAAGGACGGTTTCCATGTCTATGGTCGCGGGCCTTGCGGCGAGGCCGAGCGCGATGGGCTGTTGGCGGCGCTCGATGGCCGGCGGGTGGCCGCCGGGCCGGCCGGCGCGCCGGGACGGGGGCGCACCGATGTGATGCCGACGGGGCGCAACCTGTTCACCGTCGACCCCCGTGCCTTGCCGACGCCGACCGCGATGGATCTCGGCCGTCTCGCGGCGGAGGAGGTGCTGCGCGCTCATGCGCAAGCGCATGGCGACTGGCCGCGCTCCCTTGTGCTCGATTTGTGGGGCAGCGCGACGCTGCGCACCGGCGGCGAGGAGATCGCGCAGGGGCTGGCGCTGATCGGCGCGCGCCCGGTGTGGGAGGCGGGTTCCGGCCGCGTCACCGGCGTCGAGGTGCTGCCCCCAGCGGCGATGGGGCGCCCGCGCGTCGATGTGACCTTTCGCATTTCCGGCCTGTTCCGCGACCTGTTCCCGGCGCAGATCGCGCTCCTCGACGCCGCCGTCCGGGCCGTCGCCGCGCGCGACGAGACCGAGGACGAGAACCCGCTGCGCGCCGCTGGCGAGGGGGCGCTGCGCATCTTCGGCACCGCGCCGGGGGCTTATGGGGCCGGGCTGCGCGCGGGGGATATCGAGCCGGAGGCGCTGGGCGACGCCTATCTCGCCAGCGCCTCGCACGCCTATGGCGGGGCGGAGGGCGCGGCCCATGCGGCGGGTAACGCCTTCGCCGCGCGGGTGGCGGCGGCGGAGCTGCTGATCCATGGCGCGGATGATCCCGGCCGCGATCTCCTGGAGGGCGACGCTGACCTCGCCTTTATCGGCGGCTTCGCGGCGGCGGCGGCCAAGCTCGGGCGGATGCCGGATGTGGTGGTGCTCGACACCAGCGACCCCGCGCGCCCCAAGGCCCGGCCGCTGGCGCAGGCGCTGGCCCGCATCCTGCGCGGCCGGGCGCATCCGCGCTATATTGAGGGCGTGATGCGCCACGGCCCGCGCGGGGCGGCGGAAATGGCCGAGACGGTCGACCGGCTGATCGGCTTTGCCGAGGCGACGCGCGCGGTGCCGAGCCATCTCGTCGACCTGCTGCACGGCGCCTATGTCGGCGACGCCCGCGTGCGCGATTTCCTGATGGAGGCCTCGCCCGAGGCGGCGCGCTTCATCGCCGGGCGCTTCGAGCGGGCGCGCGACAAGGGGCTCTGGCACCCGCGCCGTAACGATGTCGCCGGCGATCTCGCTGAGCTTTCCGGGGAGGCGGCGGAATGAGCGCGGCCCCCGACATCGACACGCTGCGGCGCGGCGCCTGCCCGAGCCTTCCCGAGCCGATGCCGACCGGCGACGGGCTGCTGGCGCGGCTCCAGGCTGCCGCGCCGCTCTCGCTTGACCAGTTGGCGGGGCTCGCCCGGCTCGCGAGCGCGCTCGGCAATGGCATTATCGAGGTGACCGCGCGCGGCAAGCTGCAATTGCGCGGGCTGAACCCGGAGACGGCAGGCAAGCTGGAGGCGGGTGTCGCGGCGCTCGGCATTGCCCTGCCGGACGGTTTTCCGGTCGAGACCAGCGCGCTGGCAGGACGTGACCCGTCCGCCCTCGTGGACCCGCGCCCGCTCGCGGAAGACGTCGGGCAGGGCGCCGCCGGGCTGCTGCCGCGCCTCGCGCCGAAGGCCTCGGTGGTGATCGATGCCGGCGGAGGTTTTTCGCTGGCCGCGCTGAAGGCGGACATCGCCGCCACCGCCCTTCCCAGCGGCTGGCGGATCGACCTTGCCGCGCAACCGGCGGGCGTGGTGGAAACCGCCCGTGCGCCGGACGCGATCCTGCGCCTGATGACCCTTCTCGCCGAGGCCGGGCCGACGGCGCGCATGGCGGGGCTGGTCGCGCGCGAGGGGCTTGCCATGCTCGCGGAGACGGCCGGGCTGTCGCCGCTCTCGGCTGAGGCCGCGCGGGCGAGCGTCGATCCGGTCGGACTTCATCACCTCACCGACGGCACGCACGCCCTCGGCATCGGCCTTGCCTTCGGCCAGATGCGCGCGGAAGCGCTGAGCGCTCTCGTTGCGGCCGCCCGCGCGGCGGGCGTTGCTGATGTCGAACCGGCGGCGGGGCGGGCGCTGCTGCTCACCGGCCTCGCACCGGAGGCGGCGCGCGCCCTCCAGACCGAGGCCACCCGGCTCGGCTTCCTGACCGATCCAATCGACCCGCTGCGCCGCGTCTCCGCCTGCGCCGGTCAACCCGCTTGCGCTTCCGCCTGGATCGAGACGCACGCTCTCGCCCGCGCTCTCGCGCCGCTGATCGGCGAGGGCGAGCTGCATGTTTCCGGTTGCATCAAGGGCTGCGCGCACCCGGCGCGGGCGCGATTGACCGTCGTGGGACTGGACGCGGGGGCAGGTCTCGTGGTCGAAGGCACGCCGCGTGATGTGCCGCGCCGCGTCCTGCCTCTGGCGGGGCTGCGGGCGGGCCTCGTGCATTGGCTTGAGAAAGGCGACTGAGTGTCCATCCCCTACGACTATGTGCGTGACGGCACCGCGATCTATGAGCGTTCCTTCGCCATCATCCGCGAGGAAGCCGAGCTCGGCCGCTTCACGCCGGAGGAGGCGGATGTCGCCGTGCGCATGATCCATGCCTGCGGGCTGGTGGAGGCTGCCTTCGCCATCGACTTCGCGCCCGATCTCGTGCGCGCCGCCCGCAATGCGCTCAAAGCCGGCGCGCCGATCCTGTGCGATGCGGAGATGGTCGCCCATGGCGTTACCCGCGCCCGCCTGCCCGCCGAGAACCGGGTGATCTGCACGCTGCACGATCCGCAGGTTCACGACCTCGCGGCCCGCCTCGGCACGACCCGCTCCGCGGCGGCGATGGAGCTGTGGCGCGACCATATGGAGGGCGCCGTCATCGCCATCGGCAACGCGCCGACCGCGCTGTTTCGCCTGCTGGAGATGCTGGACGCTGGCGCGCCCAAGCCCGCCGCCATTCTCGGCATTCCCGTCGGCTTCGTCGGCGCGGCGGAATCCAAGGACGCGCTCGCCGCCGGCGATCACGGCATTCCGTGGCTGGTGGTGCGCGGGCGGCTCGGGGGCAGCGCCATGACGGCGGCGGCGGTGAACGCGCTGGCGAGGCCGGGCCTATGAGCGCGCCTGTTTCTGGCCGGCTGATCGGCGTCGGCGTCGGGCCGGGCGATCCCGAGCTGATGACGCTGAAGGCCGTGCGTGCCCTCGGCGAGGCCGATGTCGTCGCCTATTTCGCCAAGCTCGGCAATGCGAGCCATGCCCGCGCCATTGCCCACCCGCATTTCCGCGCGGGGGCGGTGGAACTGGCGCTCGGCTATCCCGTGACCACGGAGATGCCGAAGGACGAGGCGCCCTATAAATCCGCCATTACCGGCTTTTACGACGCCTCGGCGCAGGCGGTGGCGGCGCATCTAGATGCCGGGCGCACGGTCGCCGTGCTCTCCGAGGGTGACCCGATGTTCTACGGCTCCTACATGCATCTGCATGTGCGCCTCGCCGATCGCTACGACACGCAGGTGATCGCCGGCGTCACCGGCATGTCCGGCTGCTGGTCGCAGGCCGGCGCGCCCATCGCGCAGGGCGACGATGTGCTGAGCGTGCTGCCGGGCACGCTGCCGGAGGCGGAGCTGGCGCGGCGTCTGGCGGAAGCCGATGCCGCCGTCATCATGAAGGTCGGCCGCAATCTGCCGAAGATCCGCCGCGCGCTCGCGGCCGCCGGCAAGCTGGAACGCGCCGTCTATGTCGAGCGCGGCACGATGAGCGACACGCATAATGTGCCGCTGGCCGCGCGCGATGAGAGCCCGGCGCCCTATTTCGCCATCGTGCTGGTGCCCGGCTGGAGCGGGCGGGCATGACGACGGGTGAGTGCCGGGGAAAGCTGAGCGTTATTGGTATCGGGCCGGGCGAGGCGCGCTTTCTTACCCCCGAGGCCGCCGCCGCGCTCCATGAGGCGGACGCGCTCTACGGCTATATCCCCTATCTCGACCGCGTGTCGGTGCGCGACGGCCAGACCCGCCACGCTTCCGACAACCGCGAGGAACTTGCCCGCGCCGGCGCCGCGCTCGCCCATGCGGCAACGGGCGCCAAGGTGGCGATGGTGTCGGGCGGCGATCCCGGCGTCTTCGCCATGGCCGCCGCCGTGATCGAGGCGATCGAGGCGGGGCCGCCGGAGTGGCGAGCGCTGGAGCTCACCATCGTGCCCGGCATCACCGCCATGCTGGCGGTGGCGGCACGCGCGGGTGCGCCGCTCGGCCATGATTTCTGCGCCATCTCGCTGTCGGACAATCTCAAGCCCTGGGCGATGATCGAGCGGCGGCTCCGCCTCGCCGCGCAGGCGGGCTTCGTGATGGCGTTCTACAACCCGGTGTCCAAGGCGCGCCCGCACCAGCTCGACACCGCCTTCGACATTCTGCGCGAGGAACTGCCCGCCAGCGTGCCGGTGATCTTCGGCCGCGCGGTGGGGCGGGCGGATGAGCGCCTTGCCGTCGTGACGCTGAGCGCGGCGCGCGGCGACATGGCGGATATGGCGACCTGCATCATTGTCGGCTCACCGGAAACGCGGATCGTCGAGCGGTCGGGCCTGCCGGCGCTGGTCTACACGCCGCGCCGCAGCGGGGGGCGCTGATGGGCGAGGCGCTCCAGCCAGGCGATGACCTCCGCCACGCTGCCGACCGTTTCGACCGGCGGGCGCGGTGGGCGGGCGACCATGACGACCTCAATGCCCAATTCCCGCGCCGCCGCGATCTTGCCATAGGTCGCCGGCCCGCCGCTGTTCTTGGACAGCACGGCGTCGATGCGGTTCGCAATCAGAAGCGCGCGTTCGTCTTCCAGCGGGAACGGCCCGCGCGCGGTGATGTAGCGCGCCTGCGGGACAGCGAGCGGCGGCTCGACCGGGTCGATGCTGCGGACGAGATAATGGTGCTGCGGGGCGGCTTCCAGCGCGCGCACCTCGTTGCGGCCGAGCGCGACCAGCACCCGGCGCGGCGTCACCCCGAGGCGGGCGACGGCCTCGGTAATATCGCTAGCCGGCGTCCAGCGGTCGCCCGGTGTCTCCTCCCACGCCGGGCGGGCGAGGGCGAGGAGAGGCACGCCCGCCATGTCGGCCGCACGGGCGGCATTTGCCGAGATGATCGCGGCGAAGGGGTGGGTGGCGTCGATCAGCGCGTCGATGCGCGCCTCGCGCAGATGCGCCGCGAGCCCCTCCGCGCCGCCGAAACCGCCGCTTCGCACGGCGCCGGGCAGATC
Source organism: Ancylobacter sp. WKF20 (assembly GCF_029760895.1). NCBI lineage: Bacteria > Pseudomonadati > Pseudomonadota > Alphaproteobacteria > Hyphomicrobiales > Xanthobacteraceae > Ancylobacter > Ancylobacter sp. WKF20. Next base: position 2,080,682 of record NZ_CP121679.1, on the reverse strand, counting down.
GAGCGGGTTGCGCGTGCGGCCGGCAAGCGACAGGCTGGGGGTGAATTCCGGGCGCCCGGCCAGCACGGTGGCGAGGTCGCGCGCCTCGCCCGTGCCGCCGAGGATCAGCACGCGCAACGGTTCGGGCCGGGATGGGGATGGGGCGATCATGACGCAGCTTGAGACCTTCGGGGCCGGCTCCTCGGGCGCGGCGCGCGGCGACGATGCGCAGGAGACGCACTGGTTGTCCATCGTCGGCCTCGGCGAGGACGGGCTGGATGGCCTCTCGCCGCTGGCGCGGGCGCTGATCGGGCAGGCCGAGTTCGTGTTCGGCGGCGCGCGCCATCTCGATCTCGCCGGCGCGGCGGTTGTGGGCGAGGCGCGGGCCTGGCCGAGCCCGTTCGAGCGCGGCGTCGATGAGGTGCTGGCGCTGCGCGGGCGAAAGGTCTGCGTGCTCGCCTCGGGTGATCCGTTCCTTCACGGCGTCGGCGCGGTGCTGGCCCGGCATGTGTCGGCCCATGAGATGCGCACGCTGCCGGCGCCCTCCGCCTTCAGCCTCGCCGCCGCCCGGCTCGGCTGGCCGCTGGCGGACATCGCCTGCCTCACCGTGCATGGGCGCTCGCTCGATCTCGTCCGGGCGCATCTGCATCCTGGCCGGCGGCTGCTGGTGCTCACCTCCGATGGCGCCGGGCCGGGCGAAATCGCCGCGCTGCTCGCCGCGACCGGCTTCGGTGGCTCCACGCTGCATGTGCTGGAGGCGCTGGGCGGCCCGCGCGAGCGGGTGCGCGCCGCAACGGCCGAGGCGTTCGATCTCGGCGAGGTCGATCCGCTCAACCTTGTCGGCATCGAGGTGGAGGCCGGCAAGGGCGCGCGCATCATTCCCCGCGCGCCGGGGCTGCCGGACGCCTATTTCGAGAATGACGGCCAGCTCACCAAGCGGGCGATCCGCGCGGTGACGCTGTCGGCTCTCGCGCCGCGCCGGGGCGAGCTGCTGTGGGACATCGGCGCCGGCTCGGGCTCGATCGGCATCGAGTGGATGCTGGCCGACCCGTCGCTGCGCGCCATCGCCATTGAGGAGCGCCCCGAGCGGGCGGCGCGGGTGCGGCGCAACGCGGCCGCGCTGGGCGTGCCGGGGCTCGAGGTGATCGAGGGTGCGGCACCTGCCGCGCTGGAAGGCCTTCCGCCGCCGGACGCCATTTTCGTCGGCGGGGGCGCCGGGGATCGCGGCGTGCTGGAAGCGGCGCTGATCGCCCTGCGCTGCGGCGGGCGGCTGGTGGTGAATTCGGTGACGCTGGAGACCGAGGCGCTGCTGATCGCCGAGCATGCGGTGCGCGGCGGCGACTTGATGCGCCTCGCCGTCTCCCGCGCCGAGCCTGTGGGCGGGCTGACCGGCTGGCGCGCGGCGATGCCGGTGATGCAGTGGAGCTGGGTCAAGCCGTGAGGATGCGCGCATGATCGTGGCCGGCGTCGGCAGCCGTCGCGGCGTGACGGCCGAGGAAGTGTGCGCCGCCGTGCGTGGCGCGATGGAGCGCCATGACGTGAAGCTGTGCGACATCGCGCTCATGGCCACCCCGGCGCTGAAGGGCGGCGAGGCCGGCATCATGAAGGCCGCGCTCGACATGGGGCTTCTGCTGGTGATGGTGCCGCAGTCGCAGCTGGAGGCCGCCGGCAAGCGCGTGCTGACCCATTCCGAGCGCGTGGTGGCGCTGATGGGCGTGCCCTCGGTGGCGGAGGCGTCGGCCCTTGCCGTGGCGGGGCGCCGCTCGACGCTGATCGGCCCGCGCTTCGTGCTCGGCGCCGTCACCTGCGCGCTGGCGCGCGAGGCGGAAAAGGGCGTACCCGCCGGAGAGCCGAGGGAGGCGGAAACGCCGTGACCGTGCATTTCATCGGCGCCGGCCCCGGCGCGGCGGACCTCATGACGCTGCGCGGGCGCGACCTCATCGCCCGCTGCCCGGTCTGCCTCTATGCCGGCTCCATCGTGCCGCCGGAGGTGCTCGGCTGGTGCCCGCCGGGCGCCCGCATCGTCGATACCGCGCCGCTGTCGCTGGACGAGATCGAAGCCGAGTTCCTCGCGGCGGCGGCGGCAGGGCAGGATGTGGCGCGCCTGCAATCGGGCGACCTGTCGATCTATTCGGCGGTGGCCGAACAGATCCGCCGGCTGGAACGGGCCGGCATCGCCTACACGCTCACCCCCGGCGTGCCAGCCTTCGCCGCAGCCAGCGCGGTGCTCGGGCGTGAGCTGACCGTGCCCGGCGTGGCGCAGAGCCTTGTCATCACCCGCGTCTCCGGCCGCGCCTCGGCCATGCCGGAGGGCGAGAGGCTCGCCGCCTTCGGCGCGACGGGGGCGACTCTCGCCATCCACCTCGCCATTCACGCGCTCGATCAGGTGGTGGCGGAGCTGACGCCGCTCTATGGCGCGGATTGTCCCGTCGCCGTGGTCGTGGAGGCAACGCGCCCCACCGAGCGGGTGATCGCCGGCACGCTCGCCGATATTCGCGAGCGTGCGGCGGCCGAGCCGGTGGAGCGTACCGCGCTCATCATGGTCGGCCGGGCGCTGGCGGCGGCGGCATTCCGCGAAAGCGCGCTCTATGACCCCACCTATCAGCGCCGATTCCGGGGGCGGGAATGAGGGTGCACCGCATGGTCGTCATCCCCGGACTTGGCCCGGGGATCCACGACGTCGCCGCCCCCCGTTCGGACAGGAAAGTCGTGGATGGCCGGGCCAATCCCGGCCATAACGGTGCCTTGGCCGCCGCTCCCTCGGGGGCCGCCGCATGACCGCGCGCGGCTTCATCATCGCCGCGCCGCGCTCCGGCTCGGGCAAGACCACGGTGACGCTCGGTCTCCTCACCGCGCTGGCGCGGCGGGGTTTTCGCGTGCGGGCGGCGAAGTCGGGGCCGGACTATATCGACCCGGCCTTTCACGCCGCGGCGAGCGGCGCGCCGGGGCTCAATCTCGACAGCTTCGCCATGCCGCCCGCGCTCATCGCTGCGCTCGCGGGCGAAGCGGCGGGAGCGGCCGATCTCCTCGTCATCGAGGCGTCGATGGGCCTGTTCGACGGCATTGTCGGCGAGGCCGGGCGCACCGGCGCGGCGGCCGATCTCGCGGCCCGGCTCGGCCTGCCGGTGGTGCTGGTGATGGACATTTCCGGCCAGTCGCAATCGGCGGCGGCGGTGGCGCGAGGGTTCGCGCTGCATGATCCGGCGGTGCGGATCGCCGGTGTCATCCTCAACAAGGTGGCGAGCGAGCGGCACCGCACGCAGGCGAGCGACGCCATTGCCGCGACCGGCCTTGCCGTGCTCGGCGCCTTGCCGCGTGAGGCGGCGATGAGCCTGCCGGAGCGGCATCTGGGCCTGGTGCAGGCCGTCGAGCATGAGGGACTTGAGGCCCATTTCGACCGGCTGGCGGCGGCGGTGGAGGCGCATGTCGATCTCGACGCGCTGGTGGCGCTGGCCGTGACGCCCGCTCTTCCCGACCTCACCCACAATTCCCCGGCGGTGCCGCCGCCCGGCCAGCGCATCGCGCTCGCGCGGGATGTCGCCTTCTCCTTCGCCTATGAGCATCTGGTCGCCGGCTGGCGTGGTGCCGGGGCGGAAATCCTGCCCTTCTCGCCGCTCGCCGACGAGGCGCCGGACGGCAGCTGCGACGCGGTGTGGCTGCCTGGCGGCTACCCGGAGCTGCATGCCGGGCGCCTCGCGGACGCGTCGCGCTTTCTTGAGGGCGTGCGCGCGGTTGCGCAGGACCGGCCGGTGCATGGTGAATGCGGGGGCTTCATGGTGCTGGGCGAGGGGCTGGAGGATGCCGAGGGTACGCTGCACCCCATGCTCGGCCTGCTCGGCCACACCACCAGCTTTGCCAAGCGCCGGCTCAATCTCGGCTACCGCCGCGCGGTGACGCGCGCCCCTTCCGCGCTCGGCCCCGCCGGCACGGCGTTTCGTGGCCACGAGTTTCATTATGCCAGCGTCACACAGCCGGGCGACGATGCAGCGCTGGTTGATCTGGCGGATGGTCAGGGTAAACCGCTCGGGGCCGGCGGCAGCCGGCGCGGGCGGGTGTCGGGCACCTTCTTCCATGTCATCGCCACGGAGTGAGCCATGTATCTGTTTCGCCGCCTGATCGTCCTCCTCGCCGGCCTGATGGGCGCGGCGGGCGTGGCCGCGGCCGCGGCCGGGGCTCACATGAACCCCGATCCGAACCTCGCCACGGCCGCCAACTTCCTCATGCTGGGTGCCGCAGGGGCGGTCGGTGTGGTCGCTCTGGCGGCAGCGCGCGGCCCGCGCTTTGCGATCGCCGATGCGGGGGCAGGGCTGGTTGCGCTCGGCACGCTGCTGTTCGGCAGCGCGCTGGCGGTGCGAGCGCTCTGGAATATCGCGATTTTTCCTATGGCTGCCCCCACTGGCGGGACTATGCTGATCGCCGGATGGGTCGTCGTTGCCCTGGCTGCTTTCCAGCGTGGTGATCGCGCCGGTTGAGTTGGCCAAAAGGTTGCATGAAGTCGGGCGGCCCCGCGTGCTGGTTCAGCCGGGCGCGGAAGGCCGGAATGGGAGCATAAGCTCGATGTCAGTTGAGGCCGAAGACAAGATGCTGGAGAAGCCGGAGACCCCCGCCCGCCCGCTGGCGCCTGCCGCGAGCGACGACGTCGCCAAGTTCCGCGCCGCGGTGATCTCCAAGCTCACCTATGCGGTGGGCAAGAATCCGGCGGCGGCGAGCGACCGCGACTGGTTCCTCGCCACGGCCTTCGCCACGCGCGACCGCATCGTCGACCGCTGGATCACCTCCACGCGCCAGACCTATTCGGAGGGTCGCAAGCGGGTCTATTACCTCTCGCTGGAATTCCTCATCGGCCGGCTGCTGTTCGACGCGCTAACCAATCTGGAGCTGCTCGACACGGTGCGCGCCGCGCTGGGCGATCTCGGCGTCGATCTCGACCGGCTGCGGCAGGTGGAGCCGGACGCGGCGCTCGGCAATGGAGGTCTCGGCCGTCTCGCCGCCTGCTTCATGGACAGCATGGCGACGCTCTCCATCGCCGCCTATGGCTATGGCATCCGCTATGAGAACGGCCTGTTCCGCCAGATGATCAAGAATGGCTGGCAGCAGGAATATCCCGAGGACTGGCTGTCCTTCGGCAACCCCTGGGAGTTCGAGCGGCCGGAGGTCTATTACGACATCGGCTTCGGCGGCTCGGTCGAGGCGGTGGCGGTCGGCAATGACCGCAAGAAGCAGATCTGGCACCCGGCCGAGACGGTCGAGGCGGTCGCCTATGACACGCCCATCGTCGGCTGGCGCGGCCGACATGTGAACACGCTGCGCCTGTGGTCCGCCCGCGCGGCCGACCCGCTGCGGCTCGACGCCTTCAACCAGGGCGACCATGTCGGCGCGCTGGTGAACCAGGTGAAGGCGGAAGCCATCTCCAAGGTGCTCTACCCCTCCGACGCTACCCCGGCGGGACAGGAGCTGCGGCTGCGGCAGGAATATTTCTTCACCGCCGCCTCGCTGCACGACCTGATCCGCCGCCATGTCGACAGCTTCGGCGATGTGCGCTCGCTGCCCGACAAGGTGTCGATCCAGCTCAACGACACCCACCCGGCCATCGCGGTGGCCGAGCTGATGCGCGTGCTGGTGGACGAGCACGACATCGCCTGGGACGAAGCCTTCGACATCACCACCCGCACCATCTCCTACACCAACCACACGCTCCTGCCCGAGGCGCTGGAGACGTGGCCGGTGCCGCTGATGGAGCGCGTGCTGCCGCGCCACATGCAGATCATCTATCTGCTGAACGCCAAGCATCTGGAGAAGGTGCGCACCGAGTTCCCCGGCGACGACGCGCTGCTCTCCTCTGTCTCGCTGATCCAGGAAGACCATGGCCGGCGCGTGCGCATGGGCAATCTCGCCTTCCTCGGCTCGCACTCGATCAACGGCGTCGCCGCGCTGCACAGCGAGCTGATGAAGACCACGGTCTTCAAGGATTTCTACCGGCTGTTCCCGGACCGGATGAACAACAAGACCAACGGCATCACCTTCCGCCGCTGGCTCTATCAGGCCAATCCGGGCCTCACCAACCTGCTGGTCGACGTGTGCGGCCCGGCGGTGCTGGATGATCCGGGCGAGCTGAAGAAGCTGGAGGCGCTGGCCGCCGACAGTTCGCTGCATGACCGGCTCGCCACGGTGCGGCGCCAGAACAAGGTCGCGCTCGCCCGCATCATCCGCGACCGGCTGGACATCAAGGTCAATCCCGGCGCGCTGTTCGACGTGCAGATCAAGCGCATCCACGAGTACAAGCGCCAGCTGCTCAATGTGCTCGAGACCATCGCGCTCTATGACGCGATGCGCGCCAACCCGGCCAAGAACTGGGCGCCGCGCGTCAAGATCTTCTCCGGCAAGGCGGCGGCCAGCTACCACATGGCCAAGCTCATCATCAAGCTGGCCAATGATGTCGGCCGCGTGGTCAACGACGACCCGACCGTGCGCGACCTGCTGAAGGTGGTGTTCCTGCCGAACTACAATGTCAGCCTCGCGGAGAGCATCATCCCGGCGGCAGACCTGTCCGAGCAGATCTCCACCGCCGGCATGGAGGCCTCCGGCACCGGCAACATGAAGATGGCGCTGAACGGCGCGCTCACCATCGGCACGCTCGACGGCGCCAATGTCGAGATCAAGGACCATGTCGGGGACGACAACATCTTCATCTTCGGCCTGACGGCGGACGAGGTCGAGGAGCGTCGGCGCACCGGCATCGACGAGTACGGGTCGATCCAGAAGTCGCATCATCTCGGCGAGGTGCTGGACGCGGTGGAATCGGGCGTGTTCTCGCCGGACGAGCCGGACCGCTTCAAGCCGCTGGTCGACGCGCTGCGCCACCACGACTATTTCCTCGTCACCTCCGACTTCGACGCCTATTGGGACGCCCAGCGCAAGGTGGACGAGCGCTGGAACAACAAGCCGTCCTGGTGGACCTCGAGCGCCATCAACACGGCCAATATGGGCTGGTTCTCGTCCGACCGGACGATTTCCGAATACGCCCACGACATCTGGAACGTGCCGGTGCGCGCCCCCCGCTGACGGCGGCGACCCGGCTCATGCGCTGCAGGAAAGACCGTCCGGCACCCGCCGGGCGGTCTTTCTTTTTGGGCTGACGCAGCGGCAGTAACCTTCTGCGCAGGTAACGCACAACGGATTGTGGACTTTCACGCAGCGGTAAAGGAACCTTCATGGCGGTCGGGTCTTGATGGTTCGAATCCGGCGCAGGAGACGTGGGTGACGATGTTTGCGTGGCAGGCCCCCGACGAGGAAGTCGACGCTCTCGTCGCCGGCCGCCATCCCGATCCCTTCGGTCTTCTCGGGCCGCATGAGACGCCGGATGGCCTGGTCATCCGCGCCTTCGTGCCGGACGCGACCGAACTGACAGCGACCGAGGCGGACGGCACGGCCTTCCTTGCTCTCACCTGCCGCCACCCCGCCGGCTTCTTCGAGGGGCTGGTGCCCAAGCGCCCCGCCTGGGCGCGCTACTGCCTCCACGCCCGCAATGACGGCGGCGACTGGCGCTTTGACGATCCCTATTCCTTCGGCCCGGTGCTCGGGCCCATGGACGACCATCTGCTGGTCGAGGGCACGCACCGCGCGCTCTATGAGCGGCTTGGCGCGCATCCCGCGACGCATGAGGGTGTCGAGGGCGTGCGCTTCGCCGTCTGGGCGCCGAATGCCACGCGCGTCTCCGTGGTCGGCGATTTCAACCGCTGGGACGGGCGCCGCCACCAGATGCGCAAGCGCGTCGATAGCGGGCTCTGGGAGATCTTCGCGCCGGGCGTCGGCGAGGGGACCATCTACAAATACGAGATCGTCGCCGCCGATGGCCGGCTTTTGCCGCTGAAGGCGGACCCGTTCGGCTTTCGCGGCGAGCTACGGCCGAACACCGGCTCCGTGGTCGCGCGCACCGACAATTTCGAGTGGCATGACGAGGCCCACATCGCTGCCCGCGCCTCGGGCGAGGCCCGGCGCAAGCCGATGTCGATCTATGAGGTCCATCTCGGCTCCTGGCGGCGCGGCGAGGGCGACCGCTGGCTGACCTATGACGAGCTGGCCGACCAGCTGGTTGAGTATGCCAGCTGGATGGGCTTCACCCATATCGAGCTGCTGCCGGTCTCCGAGCACCCGCTCGACGCCTCCTGGGGCTATCAGCCGATCGGCCTGTTCGCCCCGACGAGCCGCTTCGGCGACCCCGCCGGCTTCGCGCGCTTCGTCGACCGGGCGCATCAGGCAGGGCTGTCGGTCATTCTCGACTGGGTGCCGGCGCATTTCCCGACCGACATTCATGGCCTCGCCCATTTCGATGGCGGGCCGCTCTATGAGCATTCCGACCCGCAGCGCGGCTTTCATCCTGACTGGAATACGGCGATCTACGACTTCGGCCGGCGCGAAGTCGCCAATATGCTGATCGCCAACGCGCTGTACTGGCTCGACCGCTTCCATATCGACGGTCTGCGCGTGGATGCGGTGGCCTCGATGCTCTACCTCAACTATTCGCGCAAGGACGGCGAGTGGTCGCCCAACCCGGACGGCTCCAACGATAACAAGGACGCCGTTTCCTTTCTGCGCCGCGCCAATGAGACCATCTATGCCGAGCATCCCGGCACGGTGGTGATCGCCGAGGAATCCACCTCATGGGCGGGCGTGTCGCAGCCGGTCTTTGCCGGTGGTCTCGGCTTCGGCTTCAAGTGGAACATGGGCTGGATGCACGACACGCTGGACTATATGGGCCTCGATCCCGTGTACCGGCCGTGGCACCACGACAAGATCACCTTCGGCTTCGTCTACGCCTTCTCCGAGAATTTCGTCCTGCCGCTGTCCCATGATGAGGTGGTGCACGGCAAGGGCACGGTGCTGAGCCGGATGCCGGGCGATGACTGGCAGAAATTCGCGACGGTGCGGGCCTATTACGGGCTGATGTGGGCCTATCCCGGCAAGAAGCTGCTGTTCATGGGCCAGGAATTCGCCCAGCGCCGCGAGTGGAGCGAGGAGCGCTCGCTCGACTGGCACCTCATGGTGATGGGCCCGCATCATCGCGGCACGCAGCTGCTCGTGCGCGACCTCAACCGCATCTACCGCGAGACGCCGGCGCTGCACGCGCGCGACTGCGAGCCGGAGGGGTTCCAGTGGGTGGTGGTCGATGATTCCGCCCAGTCCGTCTTCGCCTGGCTGCGCACCGGCGGGCCGCAGGATGCGCCGGTGGTGATGGTGGCCAATGTCACTCCGGTGCCGCGCGGTCCCTACCGTATCGGCATGCCGCGCGCGGGGCGCTGGCGCGAAATACTCAACACCGACGCTGAAACCTATGGCGGTTCGGGCGTTGGTAACTGCGGCGCGGTCGAGGCGGTGGTGATACCCGCCCATGGCCAGCCGGCGAGTGTGGAAGTGACGTTGCCGCCGCTGGCAACGCTGTACCTTCAATGGGAAATCGAGCAGGCTGAGCCGGAAGCGGACGACAAGAATTCCGCGCCCGCCAGCCCCGCCGGAAAGATGCAGTAGGGAGACGACACTTCATGCCAAGGCCTACGGCCCAGAATGCTCCACTCGCCCGTACGGCGATGGCCTATGTCCTCGCTGGCGGCCGTGGCAGCCGCCTGATGGAGCTGACCGACCGCCGCGCGAAGCCTGCCGTCTATTTCGGCGGCAAGTCGCGCATCATCGATTTCGCGCTGTCCAACGCGCTGAATTCCGGCATCCGCCGGATCGGCGTCGCGACGCAATATCAGGCGCACAGCCTCATCCGCCACATGCAGCGCGGCTGGAACTTCTTCCGCCACGAGCGCAATGAGAGCTTCGACGTGCTGCCGGCGAGCCAGCGCGTCTCGGAGACCATGTGGTATCTGGGAACGGCCGACGCTGTGTATCAGAACCTCGATATCATCGAGGCCTATGACACCCGCCACATCATCATTCTGGCCGGCGACCACGTGTACAAGCAGGACTACGAGTTCATGCTTCAGCAGCACGTGGATGCGGGCGCCGACGTCACCGTCGGCTGCCTTGAAGTGCCGCGGGAGGAGGCGAGTGCGTTCGGCGTGATGCATGTCGACGACCGCGACAACATCATCTCCTTCCTCGAGAAGCCGAAAGACCCGCCGTCGATGCCCGGCCGCCCGGACAAGGCGCTGGCCTCCATGGGCATCTATGTCTTCGAGACCAAGTTCCTGATCGACCAGCTGCGCCGCGACGCCGCCGATCCGCTCTCGACGCATGATTTCGGCAAGGATCTGATCCCCTACATCGTCAAGCACGGCAAGGCGGTGGCGCACCATTTCTCGCGCTCCTGCGTGCGCTCCGATATGGAGACGGCCCCCTATTGGCGCGATGTCGGCACGGTGGACGCCTATTGGGAGGCCAATATCGACCTCACCGGCGTGGTCCCGGAACTCGACCTCTATGACCGCGACTGGCCGATCTGGACCTATGCCGAGATCACCCCGCCGGCGAAATTCGTGCATGACGATGAGGGCCGGCGCGGGCAGGCGATTTCCTCGCTGGTCTCCGGCGGCTGCATCATCTCCGGCTCTTCGCTCCGCCGCGCGCTGCTGTTCACCGGCGTGCGGGTGAACTCCTACGGCACGATCGAGAACAGCGTGGTGCTGCCCTATGTCGAGATCGGCCGCTCGGCCCGGCTGAAGAATGTGGTGATCGACGCCAGCGTGCGCATTCCCGAGGGGCTCGTCGTGGGCGAGGATCCGGAACTCGATGCCAAGCGCTTCCGGCGTACCGACAAGGGAATCTGCCTCATCACCCAGCCGATGATCGACAAGCTGGGCATGTAAGGTAGCGTCTGGCGGGGGCGTCCGGCGAGGGCAGGGGAAAACGTGTCGGGTCTCAAGGTTCTATCGGTCGTCTCCGAAATCTATCCGCTGGTGAAGACCGGCGGTCTCGCGGATGTCGCCGGCGCGCTGCCGGCGGCACTGGCTCCCCATAATGTGGAGATGCGCACGCTCATCCCCGGCTATCCCGCCGTGATGGCGGCGCTGGAGACGGCGGAGCCCGTCTACCATTTCGACCATCTGTTCGGCGGGCCGGGCCGGCTGCTCGCCGCCCGCGCGGCGGGGCTCGATCTCTTCGTGATCGACGCCGCCCATCTCTATGACCGGCCGGGCGGGCCCTATGCCGGCCCGGACGGGCTGGACTGGCCCGACAATGCCCAGCGCTTCGCCGCGCTCGGCGCCGTCGCCTCGGGCATCGGCCTCGGGCTGGTGCCGGGCTTCGTGCCGGAAGTGGTGCAGGCGCATGACTGGCAGGCGGGCCTCGCGCCGGCCTATCTGCATTATTCCGGCGGTCGCCGGCCGGGCACCGTCGTCACGGTCCACAACATCGCCTTCCAGGGTAAGTTCGCGCCCGAACTCGCGCCGACGCTCGGCTTCCCGCCGGAGGCGATGAGCATTCACGGCATCGAATATTACGGCACGCTCGGCTATCTCAAGGCGGCGCTGAAGCTGTCGGATCGCATCACCACGGTGTCGCCGACCTATGCCGGCGAGATCCTCCAGCCGGAAGCCGGCATGGGGCTGGAAGGGCTGCTGAACGACCGCGAGCATGTCGTCCACGGCATCCTCAACGGCCTCGACGAGGCCGCGTGGAACCCGGCGGCGGACACGCTGATCCCCGCGCCCTTCGACCTCAAGCGGATCAAGGCGCGCGATGCCAACAAGGCGGCGCTGCAGGCGGCCTTCGGGTTGGAGCCGAACCCGGAGACACTGGTGTTCGGCGTGGTCAGCCGGCTGTCCTGGCAGAAGGGGCTCGACCTTCTGGCCGACAGCCTCGGCACCATATTGGAGCTCGGCGCGCAGCTGGTGCTGCTCGGCTCGGGTGATGCGGACCTTGCCGCGCGCTTTGCCGGGGCGGCGGAGGTCAATCCCGGCCGCATCGGCGTGCGGCTCGGCTATGACGAGGCGGTGGCGCACCTCATCCAGGCGGGGTCCGACGCGCTGGTGGTGCCCTCGCGCTTCGAGCCCTGCGGGCTGACGCAGCTCTCGGCGCTGCGCTATGGCGCGCTGCCCGTGGTGGCGCGCGTAGGTGGTCTGGCCGATACGGTGATTGATGTGAACGAGGTGGCGCGTACCGCCGGGGTCGGCACCGGCGTGCAGTTCTCGCCCGTCACGGTGCCGGCGCTCCAGCTCGCGCTGCGCCGGACCCATCAGCTCTGGCAGGACCAGAAGCTGTGGAAGAAGCTCCAGCGCAACGCCATGACCACGGACGTCTCCTGGGACCGCGCCGCGCGGGACTATGCGACGCTGTTCCGCGACCTCGTGGCGGAGCGCAACGCGTGAGCGCCGGCCGCGTCTCAACCGGTCGCGCCGAACCCCTTGGTGTGACCCTCGACGCGGCCGGGGTAAATGTCGCGGTGTTCTCCGCCCATGCCGAGAGCATCGAATTCTGCCTGTTCGACGCGGATGACCGGGAGATCGCCCGCATCCCCCTGCCGGGACGTACGGGCGACGTGTTCCACGGCTACATCGCCGGGGTGAGAGAGGGCGCGCGCTACGGCCTGCGCGCCGCCGGGCCGTGGGCGCCCGAGCGCGGGCACCGCTTCAACCCGGCGAAGCTGCTGGTGGACCCCTATGCCGTCCGGCTCGACCGGCCCTTCGCCCTGCACGCGACCCAGTTCGACGCGCGGGTGCAGGGCGCGGCGCGGGACGATACCGACAGCGCGCCCTTCGTGCCGAAGGCCATCGTCACGGCGGATCTGACAGTCGCCCCCGCCGCGCCGGCATTCGGCTGGGACGGGCAGGTGATCTATGAGCTGCATGTGCGCGGCTTCACCCAGCTTAACGAGGCCGTGCCGGTGGGCCTGCGCGGCACCTTTGCCGGGCTGGCGGAGCCGGCCGCGCTCGATCATCTGGTCAAGCTCGGCATCACCACGGTGGAGCTCATGCCCTCCATGGCGTGGGTGGATGAGCGCCATCTGCCCCCGCTCGGGCTGAGCAATTACTGGGGCTACAACCCGGTCGTGTTCGGCGCGCCCGACCCGCGCCTCGCGCCCGGCGGCTTCGCCGAGGTAACGCAGGCAATCGCGGCGCTGCATGGCGCGGGCATCAAGGTGGTGCTCGACGTGGTGCTGAACCATTCCGGCGAGAGCGACGCTTTCGGGCCCACGCTCAGCCTACGCGGTCTCGACAACGCGACCTATCACCGGCACGCCGCGGACGATCCGGCGCGGTTGATCAACGATGCCGGCACCGGCAACACGCTGGCGCTGGAGCGCGCGCCGGTGCTGCGTCTCGCCATGGACGCGCTGCGCCGCTGGGCGGCGACAGGGCTCGACGGTTTCCGCTTCGACCTGGCGGCCACGCTCGGGCGGCGGGCGGATGGCTTCGACCCGCACGCCCCCTTCCTCGCCGCCATGCAGCAGGATCCGGTGCTGCGCGATCTCGCGCTGATCGCCGAACCCTGGGACATCGGGCCCGGCGGCTATCAGGTCGGGCAGTTCCCGCCCGGCTGGGGCGAGTGGAACGACCGGTTCCGGGACGATGTCCGCCGCTTCTGGCGCGGCGAGGCCGGCACGATCGGCGATCTGGCGACGCGGCTGGCGGGCTCGGCCGATCTGTTCGCGGCGCGCCGTCGCCCGCTCACGCGCGGCATCAATTTCGTCACCGCCCATGATGGCTTCACGCTGGCCGACCTCGTCGCCTATGAGCGCAAGCACAATGAGGCGAATGGCGAGGACAATCGCGACGGCACGAACGACAACCGCAGCTGGAACCACGGCATTGAGGGGCCGACCGACGATCCGGGCGTGATCGCGGCGCGCAAGCGCGATGTGCGCGGCCTGCTGGCGACGCTGCTCATGGCGCGCGGCACGCCCATGCTCACCATGGGCGATGAGGCGGGCCGCTCGCAGGGCGGCAACAATAATGCCTATGCGCAGGACAATGCGCTGACCTGGCTGGATTGGAGTGGGCTCGACACCGATCTCGCCGCCTTCACCGCGCGGCTGATTGAGCTGCGCCGGTTCCACCGCGCGCTCCAGCTCGACGCGCCGCTGACCGGGCGCCCGCTCGACGCCAGCGGCGTCGCCGATGTGGAATGGCGCGCGCCGGAAGGCGGGGCTCCCAGCTGGGGCGATCGCGAGGCGCGGGCGCTGGTCGTGGTGTTCTACGCGCCCGCCCTCGGCGAGGCGCCGGCCGACCGCGTGGCGGTGGCCTTCAATGCCGGGTGGACCGCGCGTCCGCTTGCGCTGCCGGTGCCGCGCGACGGGCATGTCTGGCAGGTCGCCGCCGACACGGCGGACACCACCCGCGTCGGCGACGACGTGCCGGCGGAACTCGCCGCCCGCGCGGTGCTCATCATCGTCGAGGTACCGGCGCCTGAGGCCCCGCGTCGCGCGCCCGATCCGGCGCTGCTGGAGCGTCTCGCGGCTGCCGCCGGCATCGCCAATGAGTGGTGGGATGTCGAGGGCACGCAGCACATCGTGCCGGACGACACCAAGCGGGCGCTGCTCGCCGGGCTCCGCCTGCCGGCGGGTTCCATCGGCGAGGTGGCGGACAGTCTGGCGGCGCTCTCCGAGCAGCGTTTCGGCCGCGACGTGCCCTTCGCCCATGTGCTGCAGATCGGCGCCGCAGCGGAGATCACGCTCGCCGGCGCCGCCGCGCGTGCCACGGGCCGACTGGACGCAGTGATCGAACTGGAGAGCGGGGAGGCCGTCGATTTCCCCATTCGCCCTGATGAGGGGCGGCGCGCGGAGGTCGAGCGGCCGGACGGGCGGCTCGCCCGCACGTTGACCGTGCCCTTGCCGGAGCTGCCCATTGGCCGCCATGTTGTGCGCGTCGGCGACAGCACCTGCGCGCTCACCATCGCCCCGCCGGCCTGCTATCTGCCGATGGCGCTGGCGGATGGCGAACGCTGGTTCGGCATCGGCACGCATCTCTACACGCTGCGCCGCGCCAGCGCTGATCAGGGTATTGGCGATTTCACCGCGCTGACCGAACTGGGCACGCGGGCGGCGGGCGAGGGGGCGCGGGTGCTCGGCCTCAACCCGCTGCACGCGCTGCTGCCGAATGAGCGCGAGCGGGCCAGCCCCTATTCGCCCTCCGACCGGCGCTTTCTCGACCCGATCTATATCGACGTCGCCGCCCTCGGAGTGCCGATGGATGACTTCCCGGCGCTCGCGGCGAAGCCGTCGGTGGATTACACCGGCGTATGGAAGGCCAAGGAGGCGGCGCTGCGCCGCGCCTTTGGCGGCTTCCGTGGTGATGAGGATTTCACGCGCTTCGTCGCTGACGGTGGCGCCATGCTGGAGCGCTTCGCCACCTTCCAGGCGATTGCGGGCGTCTATCCCGACCGGAGCTGGCGCGACTGGCCGGATGGGCTCGCCGACGCCACCGGCCCGGCGGTCGCCGCCTTCGCACGCGACCATGCCGAGGCCGTGCGTTTCGCGCTGTGGCAGCAATGGGTGGCCGACCGGCAACTCGGCGCGGCGGCGGTGCGGGTGAAGGACGCGGGGCTCTCGCTCGGCTTCTACCGCGACCTAGCGGTGGGCACGTCCTTCGATGGCGCGGAAGCGTGGTCGGAGGCGGGCATGCTCATGCCGGGCGTCACCATTGGTGCGCCGCCCGACCCCCTCGGGCCTGAAGGCCAGAACTGGAACCTGCCGCCTTTCGACCCGCTGGCCTGGCAGCGCGACGGCTATGCCAGCTTCGCCCGGCTGGTGGCGGCGAATATGCGCCATGCCGGGGCGCTGCGCATTGACCATGTGATGGGCCTGCGCCGGCTCTTCCTCATTCCGCAGGGCGCGAGCGGCACCGAGGGCACCTATCTCGCCATGCCGTTCGAGGATCTCGCCGCGCAGGTCGCGCTGGAGAGCCACCGCGCCCGCTGTCTGGTGGTGGGCGAGGATCTCGGCACCGTGCCCGGCGGCATGCGCGAGCATCTGGCCGAGCAGCGCATGCTCTCCTACCGCGTGCTGTGGTTCGAGCGGCAGGACGAGGTGTTCATCGCGCCGGAGGACTATCCCCCGCTCGCGGCGGCCTGCGTCTCGACCCATGACCTGCCCACACTGCCGGGCTGGTGGGACGGCGTTGATTTCGACGAGCGGCTGACGCTCGGGCTCGATGATGCGGCGGCGGTGGCCAAGGCACGCGAGGCGCGGGCGGCGGAGAAGGTGGAACTCGCTGCTGCACTGGTGCGCGAAGGGCTGATCGAGGCGCTGCCTGCGGAAGGCGAGCCGCTGTCGGATGCGTTCTTCGTGGCGCTGCACGCCTATGTCGCGCGCACCCGCTCCATGCTGGCCCTCGCCCAGATCGACGATCTCGGCGGCGAGCGGGTGGCGGTGAACCTGCCGGGCACGGATTCGGAACGGCCAAACTGGCGTCGTCGTCTCGCCATGCCCGTCGAGACCGTGCTGGATACCCCACGCGCCAAGGCCGCGCTGGCCGCCATGAGGACGGAGCGCGGCCGGGCTTCGTGACGAGGGCTCAGCCTCGAAGAAGGATGAAGGGGGCCTTGCGGCCCCCTTGTTGCGTCACGGCGTGGTGGGGGAGGCCGGCGGCGTGCCCGGCGCGGGGTCATTATTGGGCGTGCTCGGCTGCACGGCCGGATCGTTCGGCAGCGGCGTGGCGGCTTCCGGCGCCGGCGGGGGCGGGGTGATCGGATCGGCGGCGGGCGGCGCGACCGACTGGGTGCCCGCAGCGGGCGGCGTCGGGTTCTCGGTCGGCTGGGTCGTGGTTCGGCCCGAGTACTGGACCGCCGCATAGGCGGCGATGATCAGAACGATGGCGGCCAGGATCAGGGTCGTCGTCCGGTTCATAAGCGCATCTCCCACCTGACTCGGCCAAATTCACAACTCAGGTTGTAAAATCCCGTGCCGCAAGGTTGGCGAGTGCAGTGCACAAACAATAAAGCGGCGGTGTTCTGAACCCGGAGAACGGTTCTGGATTATCTCTAATCTTCCGCAAATCGCCTTCGGCATCAGAAAACCGTTGTCGAAACGCTCCGATTAGACCAAAGTTCCCACTCTTGCGGTGGCAACATGACGCTGCGTCATCTGCGCGCCGCCCGTTAGCGAATGAACGCCGGAACGTAATCGGCGTCGGGGTCAGACCAGGGAGGGTAGGATGAATTTGAACGCCGATTTTGACGTCGTCACCTTGTCGCCCTCGACCGTTCGCGTGATGCACCGGACGGCGCACCACATCTATGAGTTCGCCGTTGTGCGTGATAATGGCGGGCGCCGCGTCGTCAGCCGGGGAGCGGCGACCCTCTGCGGGACCGAGGCGGACGATCTCGTAAGCGGCGATCTGGTCGCCGCCGCCGAGCGCGTCGCAGCCGCGACGGCCCGCCATATCGGCGTGATCGACTGACGCTGCCGGCGCCGTTGCGTGCCAAGGCCCTGCCGTCGGCCGTGATGGCCCGCGCGGCGGGCCCTCGACGACCCTGACCTCCCAGACTGTGCAGGACATGCGCGCCCTCTATACCCGGGGGCTGTCCTGTCGCGCAGTTTCATGTATACGGACGGATACATGTATATCGTTGGATATATGACTGGGAGCCGTCCATGCCGCCTCGCGCCCTTTCCTCAGCTTCGCTGTCCCGTCGCCTTTTCGCCGGCGCGCTTGGCGCCGCCCTCGCGCTGATCGCCGCCGCGCCGCTGAGCGTCGCACGGGCGCAGGAGACCACCACCGTCTTCGCCGCCGCCAGCCTCACCAATGCTTTCCAGGACATCGGCAAGCTCTACAAGGAAAAGACCGGCAAGGACGTGTCCTTCTCCTTCGCTGCCTCCTCGGCGCTGGCCAAGCAGATCGAGGCCGGCGCCCCGGCGGCGATGTTCGCCTCGGCCGATATCAAGTGGATGGACTACACGGACGGCAAGGATCTGACGCTGAAGGCCACGCGCGTCACGCCCATCGGCAACAGCCTCGTGCTGATTGTCCCGGCCGACAAGGCTGCGCCGGTCACCATCGACGCCAGCTTCGACTGGCTCGCCTTCCTCGGCGCCGACGGCAAGATCGCCACCGGCCTCACCGACAGCGTGCCGATCGGCATCTACGCCAAGACGGCGCTGACCACTCTCGGCCAGTGGGACAAGGTGAAGGACCGTGTGGTCGGCGCCGAAAGCGTGCGTGCCGCGCTGGCGCTGGTGGAGCGCGGCGAGGCGCGGGCCGGCATCGTCTACTCGACGGATGCGGCGGTGGCGAAGAACGTCAAGGTCGTCGCCACCTTCCCGGCCAGTAGCCACCCGCCGGTCGAATACCCGTTCGAGATCGTGAAGGGGCAGGACACGCCGGCCACTCGCGCGTTCTTCGACTTCCTTGTCGGCCCCGACGCCAAGGCGGTGTATGCGAAGTACGGCTTCGTGGTGAAGTGACGACGGCGTAGCGCGGGGATCGCGCGCAGGGATCAAGGCATGCTCACCCCCGAGGAATGGACGGCCGTGCTGTTGAGCCTGAGGGTGGCGTTCTGGGCCACCTTCTGGAGCCTTCCCATCGCGGTGGCGGCCGCCTGGGCGCTGGCGCGGCTCGACTTTCCCGGCAAGGGCCTGTTCGACGGCATCATCTATCTGCCGTTGGTGCTGCCGAAGGTGGTGGTGGGCTATCTGCTGCTCATCACGCTCGGGGCGCGCGGGTCCATCGGCCAGTATCTCGACGCCTGGTTTGGCATCAAGCTGATCTTCACCACGGCGGGCGCCACCGTCGCTGCCGCCGTGGTGAGCTTCCCGCTCACGGTGAACGCCATCCGCCTGGCGCTCGAGGCGGTGGACCGGGGGCTGGAGACAGCGGCGCGCACGCTCGGCGCCTCGCGGCTCGACGTGTTCGTCTCCGTGACCCTGCCGCTCATGCTGCCCGGCGTGCTCTCCGGGGCGTTGCTCGCCATCGCCTCGGCGCTGGGCGAGTTCGGCGCGACGATCACCTTCGTCTCCAATATTGAAGGCCAGACGCGGACCATCCCGCTCGCCATCTATTCCGCCACCCACATGCCCGATGGCGACGCCGCGGCGCTGCGGCTCACCCTCGTCTCCATCGTGCTGGCGCTGGCCTCCTTGCTGCTGGCCAATCTGGTCGATCGGCGCATCCGGGTGATGATCGGGCGCGCATGATCGAGATCGACCTTCGCCTCGCGCGGCCTGATGGCTTTGTCCTCTCCGCCGCCTTCACCGCGCCGGCGGCGGGCGTCACCGCGCTGTTCGGCCGCTCGGGTGCCGGCAAGACCACGATCATCCAGGCGGTCGCTGGCGTGGTGCGGCCGGATGCCGGGCGTATCGTCGTCGATGGGCAGACCTTCTTCGACGCCGCGCGCGGGATCGACCTGCCGATCGAGGTGCGGCGTGTCGGCTATGTGTTCCAGGACGCCCGGCTATTCCCGCACATGTCGGTCGCGCGCAACCTCCGCTATGGCGAGCGGCGCACGCGCAGCATCGAGCGGCCGATCCGCTTCGAGGCGGTGGTGGACCTGCTCGGCATTGACGGGCTTCTCGACCGCCGGCCGCACACGCTGTCCGGTGGCGAGCGCCAGCGCGTGGCGATCGGGCGCGCTCTGCTGGCGCAGCCCCGTCTGCTGCTGATGGACGAGCCGCTTGCCGCGCTCGATGCCGCGCGCAAGGCGGAGATCCTGCCCTATCTCGAACGGCTGCGCGACGAGGTGAAGCTGCCCGTCCTCTATGTCAGCCACGCCATCGAGGAGGTGATGCGGCTGGCGGATGTGATGGTGGTGCTGGCCGGCGGACGGCAGGTGGCGTGCGGGCCGCTGGTCGACGTCATGGCCAGCCCCGAAATCGTGCCGATCATCGGCCGCTTTGACGCCGGCGCGCTGCTCGACTGCACGGTGGCGCGGCATGACGCCCAATACGGGCTGACCGAGCTTGCCTTCGCCGGCGGGGTGCTGCGCGTGCCGCATGTCGCGCGCCCGCTCGGTGCGAAAGTGCGGGCACGGGTGCGCGCCCGCGATGTGGCACTGGCGCTGGCTCGCCCCGAGGGCGTGTCGGTGTCCAACCTGCTTGCGGCGCGCGTCGAAGCGGTGCGCCAGCTTGAAGGACCCTACGCCGATGTCGATCTCACCGTCGGCCCCAGCCGTCTCGTTGCCATGGTGACGCGCGAGAGCGTCGCCCGTCTCGCCATCCAGCCGGGGCAGGAGGTCTGGGCGATGGTCAAGACGGTGGCGGTGGACAGCCGCCCGCCGGACGTCGCGGATTAGCGCGAGACGTCAGTTCGGCGCCTGCATGATCGGCGCGACGCCGGGGCCGACGGCGAACTCATCGCTGACGAAGCCGATCACCGCCAGAACGAGCAGGGCGATGACGAGGGCGATGATAAGCCCGCGCACGCCGCCGGTCCGGTGGCCGAAGAAGCCGGTGCCGGCGAGAAGGACGAGGATCAGGATGACAATGATGAGGGTCTGCATGCGGCCTCCGCGTTGAGGCGGAAACAACGCCGGCCCGCGAAAGGTTCCGCGCTACCCCTGTGAGCCATGTGGCGGTTCAGCGGAGGGAGGGGCGAGCGCGGCGCGCAGTTCGTCCACGGCGGCCTGCGTCGCGGTGGCGCTCGACGCCTCGATGCCGCGATAAAGCGCGATCAGCCTCTCGCCGAAGGGCGTGAGATCGGTGCCATGCCCGCGCCGGCCGGGATGGGTGACGACGACCGGCTCGCGGAAATTGCTGGCGATCTCGTCCACCAGCAGCCAGGCGCGGCGGTAGCTCATGCCCATCCTGCGCGCGGCGGAGAGGATGGAGCGCTCGGTGCGGATGGTTTCGAGAAGCTCGATCATCCCCGGCCCGATATGCCGGCCATCGCCGAAATAGACGCGGATGAACAGGCCGTCGCGCGGTTTGCGCGCCGGCTCCTCCACGTCGTCCACCTTGCCCCGAGCCATGCGCGCCCCTTCACGTTAAGCCGGAACTTAGGTGAAGAGGCGCGCCGGGCAAAGGGCTCAGGCGGTGCGCACGCGCGTGCGGCGGCGGCCGAAGGCGAAGTCGAGCAGCACCATCACCACCAGCGAAGCGCCGACCAGCGGGAAGATGAGCCCGACCACCGCCATGATGGCGATGAGCCCGCGCATCACCGACAGGTCCGTCGGCAGCGGCGGCACGCCGAGCGCGCCCTTGGGGCGGCGCTTCCACCACATCACCGCCGCCGACACCGACATCAGGATGACGGCGAAGCAGAGCGCCAGCATGAAGAGCTGGTTGGCGAGGCCGAACTCCTGACCGAGATGGATGTTGATGCCCCATTCCAGCGCTTTGCCGGCCGGGCCGTAATCGGCATAGCTCATGTCGATCAGCGGCTTGCCGCTGTACTGATCGAGATGGATGACGCGCTGCTTGGCGAGATCGTCCGGGTAGATCGAGGCGCTGTAGACGCCGGTGGGCGAGGTCGGCACGCTCAGCGTGTAGCCCGGCGAAATGCCGAGCTTTTCCAACGCGGTGGCGGCCGCGTCGATGCCGATGGGCTGACCGGGCGTCGCCGTCGAGACCGGCACCTTGGCCTGCTCCAGCGACCAGGCGGTGGGGCCGTTCACATGCTCCAGATGCTCGTCCGACATCGGGATGTTGGCCCGCACGCCGCTCGGGTAGCCATAGTTCGAGGAGTTGGCCCACTCATTGACCTTGGCGCCCCACAGCACCGACCAGGGCATGCCTGAGAGCGACATGAAGCCGATGGCGAGGCCGGCGAAAGCGCCGGTCACGGCATGGAGATCGCGCCAGAACACCCGCTTCTTCGGGGTGCCGCGCACGCTCACCACGCCCCCGGTCTGCTGGCGCGGCCACCACAGATAGAAGCCGGTGGCGACCAGCAGGATCGACCAGCCGCCGACGATCTCGATGATGCCGTTGGCGATGGGGCCGAATTCCGCGAGGCTGTGCAGGCGGCGGATCAGCCACATGATGGTGCCGCGATCGGGCAGGTCGCCGAGCACACGGGAATCATAGGGGTCGACATAGACCGACAGGCGGGTGCCGGCCGTGGTCTTTACCACCACCTCGGCGGAGGCCGATGAGGTGGACGGTGTGATTATCTTGACCACCGTTCCGGGATGCGCAGCGAGCGCCGACGCGATCCAGGCGCTCGGCGCCTGCGGCACGGTCTGCTGCACGGCAACCTGCTTGAGGTCGCGGTGCCAGAGCCCGTCCAGCTCGTCCCGGAACAGGTAGAGCCCGCCGGTCACCGCCAGCAGGATCATGAAGGGCAGCACCAGCAGCCCGGCATAGAAGTGCCAGCGCCAGACGGCGCGGTAGAGATTGGCCGAGCGTTCGTTCGCCTCGGCCGTGGTGTCGGCGGATACGGATGTGGCGGTCATCGGAAGGGTTTCCCGGCAGGGTGGCAGCGGTCAAGCGCCCGGCGGGTGAGCCAGGCGCGACACGCCGCTATTGCGTTCGGACGTTGGAAAAGGCGGCGGTCAGTTCGCCGGCGTGCCGTGGCCGCTATGGGCGTCATGCCCGGCGGGACCACCCATGCCCTCGATCTTGAACTCGACATTCACCGTGCCGGCCTTGGCGAAGGTGAGCGTGCCCTTGAAGCTCTCACCTTCCTTCAGCGGCTGCTTCAGGTCCATGAACATGAGGTGGTAGCCACCTGGAGCGAACTTCACCTCGCCGCCGGCGGGGATCACCACGCCATCCGCGAGCATGCGCATGGTCATGACGCCGTCCTTGACGGACATCTCGTGGATCTCGACGCGCCCGGCGACGTCGGCAGTGGCGGAGACGAGCGTGTCCGCCTCCTTGCCCTCGTTCTCCACCGAGAGATAGCCGCCGCCGACCTTGGCCCCGGCAGGCGTCGTGCGCGCCCAGGGGTGGCCGATCTCAAGCTGGCCGACCTTGAAGCCATGCGCGAAAGCGGGCTGGACGGCGAAGAAGGTAAGGGCAGCGGCGAGAACGAGGAAACCGACGCGGTCCTCGGTGTGGCGCAGGACGCGGCTGAACAGATAACGGATCATGGAAGGCACTCCCTTGGCCGGCGGACCCCGCAGGGCGATGGCCGGCATGTTCGACTGACGATGGGGCCCCGGCGTCGGGGCGGTGGCGTCAGGCGAGGGGAGGGGCCCGTGCGTGTTGTGGCGAGCGTTCCAGACCCGCCGGGTGATGGAGCGCGGCGGTCGGTTCGATGCGCACTGCCGGCCGTGGCGCGGGCACGCCGATGCCGGCCATGGACACCGGCGGCACGCTGCCGACGGCGTTGATCTGGCAGCCGGTGAAGCAGCATTCCGGCGTGTGGTGTGTGGAATCAACCGGCCCGGCGGGGGAGGGCGCGACATCCTGCGCGCCGCGGCAGATCGCCGGATCCATGGTGCCGGAGGCGAGGCCCGCGGCATGGGCGCCGGAGGCGATGCCACCGATGACCGCCTGCAGCACAAGCAGATAGGCGATGGCGAGGGCCATCGTCATCCGGCGCAATGTGCTGCGATGGGCGGTCATCCCCGGCCGGTGCTCCCCTTGGCGAATACCTTCGAGACGTAGCACGCCTTAGGCCGGCCCGGAACAGCGGCACGGCGCCGCTGTCCCGGAAGGTTTCACAAGCTGGCGCCGGGGCCGGGCGTGGCGCCGGGCGGGCACTTGCCGAGGATGATCATGCCGAGCACCTCGTCCTTGGTGACGTCCGTCGTACGGGCGCTGCCCACCAGCTTGCCGTTCTTCATCACGCTCACCCGGTCCGCGAGGTCGAACACATCGTGGATGTCGTGGCTGATGAGGAAGATGCCGATGCCTTCCGCCTTGAGCTGCTTGATCAGCTCGCCCACCTGCGCCGTCTCCTGCGGGCCGAGCGCGGCGGTCGGCTCGTCCATGATCAGGATCTTGGCGTTGAAGTGGATGGCGCGGGCGATGGCGACCGACTGGCGCTGGCCGCCGGAGAGGCCGCGTACCGGCTCCTTGAACTTGCGGAAGTTCGGGTTGAGGCGGCCCATCACCTCGCGCGTCGCCGCCTCCATGGCCACGTCGTCGAGCGTGCCCCAGGGGGTCATCAGCTCGCGGCCGAGGAAGAGATTGGCGGCGGCGTCGACATTATCGGCGAGCGCCAGCGTCTGGTAGATCGTCTCGATGCCGTAGCGCTTGGCGTCGCGCGGGTTTGAGATGTCGGCCTTCTCGCCGCCGATACGGATCTCGCCGGAATCCGGCCGGTAGGCGCCGGCGAGGATCTTGATGAGGGTGGACTTGCCCGCGCCATTGTGGCCGAGCAGGCCGACGACCTCGCCCGGATGCAGATCGACGCTGACATTGTCGACGGCGCGGATGCCGCCGAAGGAGATGGCGATGTCGCGCATCTCGACGAGCGGCGTGCCGGTGCGGGCGGCGGGTGCGGTGGTGGTTGCGACGCTGTTCATGTGCCGGCCCTCACTTGAAGCGCTTGCGGTAGACGGTGTCCAGCCACACCGCGAACACGAGGACGATGCCGACCACGATGTTCTGGTACGGCGTGTCGACCCGCATCAGCACCATGCCCGACTGAAGGCTCTGCATCACCAGCGCGCCGATCATGGCGCCGGCGATGGTGCCCGAGCCGCCCGAGAGCGAGGTGCCGCCGATCACCGCCGCGGCGATGACGTAGAGCTCGTCCAGCGTGCCCTGCGCGTTGGTCGCCGAGTTGAGGCGGGCGGTGGAGATCGCCGCGCCGATGGCGGCGAGCGCCCCCATCAGCGCGAAGACGGCGAGCGTCACGCGCTTGGTGTTGATGCCGGCGAGTTCGGCCGCTTCCGGGTTGCCGCCAATGGCGAAGACGTAGCGGCCAAAGCGGGTGCGGTTGGTCACGAAGGTCATGACGATGCCGACGGCCAGCGCTACCAGCACGGGCACGGCATAGCCGAAGCTGATGCTCAGACCCTCCGGCGGCACTTCGATGCCGGCGGCCTCGGCGTAGCGGCGGGCGAGCGCGGCGGGGAGCGTGTAGGCGTTGACGATCAGCGTCGCGCCGATCACCGCGAGGCAGCCGGCGACGATGGTCGTCACCTCGGCCCAGACGGGCTTCAGCGGGAAGTGGAAGCGCTGGCGCTGGCGGCGCGCCTGCACCGTCGCGAAGGCGATGGCGAGGCAGGCGATCACCGCGACGACCCAGCTCCAGGTGGCGCCGATGGAGCCACTGGCGCCGCCGCCGAGCAGCTTGAAATTGTCGTCGACCAGCGGAATGGTCTTGCCCTCGGCCACCGCCCAGGCGGCGCCGCGCCAGACCAGAAGGCCGCCCAGCGTGACGATGAAGGCGGGCACGCCGAGATAGGCGATGACGAAGCCGTGCAGCGCGCCGATGGCCGCGCCCACCGCGATTCCGGCGATGAGCGTGAGCGCCATGACGGCGGGATGGTTGAAGCCGAAGGTCGGCATCAGATAGCTGACCTGGAACACCGCCATGATCATGCCGGTGACGCCGAGGATCGAGCCGACCGACAGGTCGATGTGGCGCATCACGATGATGAGCACCATGCCGGTCGACATCACCGCGATGGACGAGCTCTGGACCGAGAGGTTCCAGAGATTGCGCGGGGTCAGGAAGGTGCCGTCGGCCAGGAAGTCGAAGACGATCCAGATGGCGGCGAGGGCGCCGACCATGCCGAGGAAGCGCATGTCGATTTCAAGCGCGCGGATGAACGAGGTCGGCGCGGCCTGGGGTGGGGATGACGAGACGGGCGTGGCCGCCGTCGTGGTTTCGGTCATGAGCGTCCTCCTGGGGGCGGCGGAGCGTGGCCGCGCGGGCCTCAGGCCTGTCGCGCGGGGCGCCTTATGGGGATGCGGCGGGACCGAAGCCCCGCCGCATGCTCTCTAGGGTCAGTCGCAGGCCTTGACCGTGCCGGGCTTCACGCCCTGGCAGACGGTCGCCTTCGGCACCCAGCCGGCCTCGATGATCACGCCCAGATTGTCCTTGGTGATCGGGATCGGCTTCAGGAAGGTCGAGTTCATCGCCTGCTTCTTCGGCCCGCCGGTGAAGGTGGTGGTGCCGGGGATCGCCTTGGCATCGGTGCCCTTGGCGAGCGCGAGGGCGATTTCAGCGGCCTTCTTGCCGAGTTCGCGCGAGTCCTTCCACACCGACACAGTCTGGGTGCCGAGCGCGATGCGGTTCAGCGCGGCGAAGTCGGCGTCCTGGCCCGAGACCGGCACGGAGCCGGCAAGGCCCTGCGCGGCGAGGGCGGCAATGGCGCCGCCGGCGGTGCCGTCATTGGAGGCGACGACCGCGTCCACCTTGTTGTTGTTGGCGGTCAGCATCTGCTCGGTATTGCGCTGGGCATTGGCCGGCAGCCAGCTGTCGGTATAGGCCTCGCCGACATTCTTGATGTCGCCCTTGTCGATGGCGGCCTTGAGGGCTTCCATCTGGCCGGAGAACAGGAAGTCGGCATTCGGGTCGGAGGCCGAGCCCTTGATGAAGATGTAATTGCCCTTCGGCTTCACCTTCGCGACTTCGAGCGCCTGCAGGCGGCCGACTTCCTTGTTGTCGAAGGTGATGTAGTAGGCATAGGGGTTCTCGATCAGGCGGTCATAGCCGACGACCGGGATGCCCTCGTTCTGCGCCTTGGTGATGGCGGGGGCGATGGCGTCCGAATCCTGCGCGAGGATGATGAGGGCGGTGGCGCCCTGCGCGATCAGCGCCTCGACATCCGAGAGCTGCTTGGCGGCCGAGGACTGCGCATCGGCGGAAATGTACTTGGCGCCGGCGGCAGCGAGCGCCTTCTTGATGGCGGCCTCGTCGGTCTTCCAGCGCTCTTCCTGGAAGTTCGACCAGGAGACGCCGACCACGGGCTCGGCGGCGCGGGCGGCGCCTACGGTGACGACGGTCGCCAGCGCGGCGAGGGTAAGGCTCAGGCTCGACTTCATGCGTTCCTCCCAAAGGGTGAGATGCGGGGCGCCGCTCGGCATTGGCGCCTCAGCCTGAGGCGTGCCGCGGTCATTTTTGACGTTCGAACCTCAAAGGGACGAAACGCCCTGTTTTTTGGTCGGTCGTGCAAGACCGACTGAACCTCATCATACCTCAAAAAGACGGGTCAGCGGCAGTGATTAGCAAATTCCTTAGGCAATGACCCTGACCTTTTGGTCTAATCTCAAGGCTTCGCGTCCTGAGTTGCGTACCTCAGATTTTGAGGGCAACATGACGGTATGTCCAGACCCCTTTCACGCATCACCCTCCAGGACGTGGCCCGCGAGGCCGGCGTTTCGCTGGCGACGGCTGATCGCGTGCTCAACGGGCGGACCGGCGTGCGCGATGCGACCGCCGGGCGGGTGAAGGACGCGGTGGCGCGTCTGGGTTACCGGCCGAACCTCGCCGCGGCGCGTCTGGCGCGGGGCGAGACCTACCGATTCTGTTTCGTGCTGCCGGCGGGCTCGAACGTCTTCATGCGGATGCTGGCCGAGCAGGTCGCCAACACCGCCCAATGGCTCGCCGCTAACAACGCCTATATCGACACAGTGCGCGTCGATGTCTTCGCCCCGGAAACGCTGGCCGCGACCCTCGAGGGTCTGATGGGTCGCTATGACGGCGTGGCGGTGGTCGCGCTCGATCACCCGCGCGTGCGGGCGGCGATCGACGATCTCGTGTCGTCCGGCATCGCGGTCGTCACGCTGGTCTCGGACGTGCCATCCTCGCACCGGCTGCATTATGTCGGCATCGACAACATCGCCGCTGGGCGCACCGCTGGCACGCTGATCGGTCGATTCGTCGGCGGGCGCACGGGTTCCATCGGGCTGATCGTCGGCACACCGGCGCTGCGCGACCATGCCGAGCGGCAGTTCGGCTTCATGCAGGTGTTGTCGGGCGAGTATCCCGGCCTTACCGTGCTCCCCGCGCAGGAAAGCCTCGACGATGAGGAACGCGCCGAGGCCATCACCGCCCGCCTGCTGCGCGAGGTTCCGGATCTGCTCGGCATCTACAATGTTGGCGCCGGCAATCGCGGCATCGGCACCGCCATCGTGGCGGCGGACCGGACTGAGAGCCTCGTCTTTATCGGCCATGACCTCACCGACGACACGCGCCGCTTCCTGCTGCGCGGCGTGATGGACGCGGTCATCAACCAGGATGCCGGCCACCAGTCGCGCTCGGCTGCCCGTGTCCTGCTGGCCCATTGCGCTGGGGAGCCGCTGCTCAACGAGCAGGAGCGTATCCGCATCGACATCTTCCTGCGGGACAACCTCCCGTGATCCCACCCCTCCGCGTACAAGGAATGTGAGGCATGTTTCTCGGCCTCGATATCGGAACCTCCGCCGTCAAGGCGGTGCTGGTCGACGGCGACCAGAAGGTGCTCGCCACCACCGAGACGCCGCTCGCCATCTCGCGCCCGCATCCTGGCTTCAGCGAGCAGAACCCGGAAGACTGGTGGCAGGCGACGCTCGACAGCATCGACGCGCTCAAGGCCCAGCAGCCGGCGGCGCTGTCGGCCGTGCAGGGCATCGGCCTCTCCGGCCAGATGCACGGCGCGGTGCTGCTGGATGCCGCCGGCGCGGTGCTGCGCCCGGCGATCCTGTGGAATGACGGCCGCTCCTCGGCGGAATGCCGTGAGCTTGAAGAACGCTTCCCAGCACTGCACCAGGTGGCCGGCAATCTCGCCTTTCCCGGCTTCACCGCGCCCAAGCTGATCTGGGTGAAGAAGCACGAGCCGGAGATTTTCGCCCGCACCGCCAAGGTGCTGCTGCCCAAGGCCTATGTCGGCTATCGCCTGACCGGCGAGATGGTCGAGGAAATGTCCGACGCCTCCGGCACGCTCTGGCTCGACGTGGCGCGTCGCGACTGGTCGGACGAGGCGCTCGCCGCCACCGATCTCTCGCGCGATCACATGCCACGCCTCGTCGAGGGCAATGCGGCGGCGGGCCGGATCAAGGGGGAACTCGCCGCGCGCTGGGGCATGGCGACGCCGCCGGTGCTGGCGGGCGGGGCGGGCGACAATGCCGCTGGCGCTGTCGGCCTCGGGGCGATCGGCGCGGGCAATGCCTTCGTCTCGCTCGGCACCTCCGGGGTGCTGTGGGCGACGACGGATCGCTATGCGCCCAACCCCCAGTCGAGCGTCCACGCCTTCTGCCACGCCATCCCCGCCACCTGGCACCAGATGGGCGTGATCCTCTCCGCCGCCTCGGCGCTCGGCTGGTGGTCGGAGGCGATGAAGATCGCGCCGGGCGACCTGCTCGCGCCGCTCGGCGACGCGCCAAGCGCGCCCTCGCCGGCGCTGTTCCTGCCCTATCTCTCCGGCGAGCGCACGCCGCACAACGACACCGCGATCCGCGGCGCCTTCATCGGGCTCGACCATGACGCCTCGCGCGAGACGTTGACGCAGGCGGTGCTGGAAGGCGTCGCCTTCGCCTTCAAGGACTGCCTCGACGCGCTCGGCGCGGCGGGCACGAAGCTCGATCAGGCCGACGTCATCGGCGGAGGCTCGCGCTCGCGCTTCTGGATCGGCGTGCTGGCCAATGTGCTCGGCCTGCCGCTCAACCGCATCGAGGATGGCGAGCGCGGCGGGGCCTTCGGCGCCGCACGTCTCGCCCGCATGGCCGCCACCGGGGAGGCGCCCTCCAGCGTGTGCCTGCCGCCGCGCCGGCTCGAGACCATTCATCCCACCCCCGACCTGCAAAACGCCTATGCGGCGCGGCACGCCCGTTACCGGGCCCTGTACCCCGCCTTGAAGGGAGCGACGTCATGACCAGCCCGACCGGGTTCTTCCCCACCACCGCGCCGCTCACATATGCCGGCCCGGACAGCCACGACCCGTTCAGCTTCCGCTGGTACGACAAGGACCGCGTCGTGCTCGGCAAGCGAATGGAAGAGCATCTGCGCTTCGCCGTCGCCTATTGGCACAGCTTCACCTGGCCGGGTGGCGACCCGTTCGGCGGCGAGACCTTCTTCCGCCCGTGGATGCACGGCGCCGACGAGATGACGCTGGCGCGCGCCAAGGCGGACATCGCCTTCGAGCTGTTCAACATCCTCGACGTGCCGTTCTTCGCCTTCCACGACCGCGACATCGCCCCGGAAGGCGCGACGCTCGCCGAGTCGAACGCCAATGTGCGGGCGATCGCCGAGATCTTCGCGCGGAAGATGGAGACCTCGAAGACCAAGCTGCTCTGGGGCACGGCCAACCTGTTCTCCAACCGCCGCTTCATGGCGGGCGCCGCGACCAACCCCGACCCGGACGTGTTCGCCTATGCCGCCGCGCAGGTGAAGAACGTGCTGGAAGTCACCCATGAGCTGGGCGGCGAGAACTATGTGCTGTGGGGCGGCCGCGAGGGCTATGAGACCCTGCTCAACACCGACCTGAAGCGCGAGCTCGACCAGCTCGGGCGCTTCCTCAACATGGTCGTCGAGCACAAGCACAAGATCGGCTTCAAGGGCACGATCCTGATCGAGCCGAAGCCGCAGGAGCCGACCAAGCACCAGTACGATTTCGACGTCTCGACCGTGTACGGCCTGCTGTGCCGCGCCGGGCTCGAAAAGGAAGTGAAGCTCAACATCGAGGCGAACCACGCGACCCTCGCGGGCCACAGCTTCGAGCATGAGATCGCCATGGCCGCTGCGCTGGGCGTGTTCGGCTCGATCGACATGAACAAGGGCGATGCGCAGTCCGGCTGGGACACCGACCAGTTCCCCACCAATGTCGAGGACACCGCGCTCGCCTTCTACGAGATCCTGCGCGCCGGCGGCTACACCACCGGCGGCACGAATTTCGACGCCAAGGTGCGCCGCCAGTCGATCGACCCGGAAGATCTCGTCATCGCCCATGCGGCCGCGATGGATGTGTGCGCGCGCGCCCTGCTGGTCGCCGCCGACATGATCGAGGATGGCGCCCTGCAGAAGGCGGTCGACGCCCGCTATGCCGGGTGGGAGCAGCCCGCCAACAAGGCGATGCTGGAGCCGGGCGCCTCCCTCGACTCGATCGCCGCCCGCGTGGCGTCGGAGAATCTGAACCCGCAGCCGCGTTCCGGCCAGCAGGAGCGGCTTGAAGCCCTTGCGGGCAGCTATTTCCGCTGATCCAGCGGAAATCCCGCCTGCGCCGGCACCCGCGAGCTGGCGCAGGCGGCTCTTTGTGATCGACGTGCATGATTGACTTGGCGGCAATTCCCCCTTTCGATCGGCACCGGGAGCGACTGTTGAATCGTCGTCCGGCGTCGTTGCGCCGTGGCAGGGCCATCATGGGCCCGTCACGCGCGTGAATGAAGCTCGCCGAAAACGGCGAAGCCTTAAAGGGGTAGGAAATGCGCCTTCGTCTGACGGGCCTCATGGCGGTTGCTGCCGCGGCCCTTTCCATCACCGCCGCCGACGCCCAGATGCGCCCGCCTGCGGCGCTCAGCAACCAGATCGTCGACGTGCCGGAAAAGCCAGGCTATGTGCCTGCGCCGGACGAGGAGCAGCTCGACCCGCAGCTGCGCCGCCAGCCCGTGTTCTTCCGCAACAACGAGCCGCCCGGCACGATCATCATCCACACCAATGAGCGGTTCCTCTATCTGGTGCTCGGCCCGTCCAGCGCGCTGCGCTACGGCATCGGCGTCGGGCGCGAGGGCTTCCAGTGGTCGGGCCTGCAGAAGGTGAGCCGCAAGGCCGAGTGGCCGGACTGGACGCCGCCGCCGGAAATGATCCAGCGCCAGCCTTATCTGCCGCGCTTCATGGCCGGCGGCCCCGGCAACCCGATGGGCGCGGCCGCGCTCTATCTCGGCCAGACCGTCTACCGCATCCATGGCACCAACATGCCGGACACGATCGGCATGGCCGTGTCGTCGGGCTGCTTCCGTCTGGTGAACTCGGACGTGCAGGACCTCTACAACCGCGTGCCCGTGGGCACCAAGGTCGTGATCCGGCAGGCGCCGGAACTCTGACGCCGCTGCATCGCATCGTTCGACTGGGGGAATTATGAACAAGCTCGCATGTGCGCTGGCCGCTGCCGGCGCTCTCTTCGCGACGGGCCTCGCGCACGCCGATACGCTTGCCGATGTGAAGGCGCGCGGCACGCTGAAATGCGGCGTGAGCCAGGGGCTCGACGGCTTCTCGGCCAAGGACGACAAGGGCCAGTGGACCGGCTTCGACGTTGATTTCTGCAAGGGTGTGGCCGCCGCCGTGCTCGGTGACGCGACAAAGGTCGAGTATGTGCCGCTCTCCGCGGAGGCGCGCTTCCCGGCTCTGCAGAAGGGCGAGGTTGACCTGCTCTCGCGGAACTCGACCTGGACGCTGCAGCGCGAGGCGGAGCTCAAGCTGCTCTTCGCCGGCATCTCCTATTATGACGGCCAGGGCTTCCTCGTGCCGGCCTCGAAGAACGTGATGGGGGCGCTGGAGCTGAACAACTCCAAGGTCTGCACCCAGCGCGGCACCACCAGCGCGCTGAACGCGCAGGACTATTTCCGCCAGAACAACATGGCGCTGGAGTTGATCGAACTGCCGACCGTCGACGAGGTCGTGAAGGCCTATGCCGACGGCAAATGCGACGTGCTGACCACCGACGTCTCTCAGCTCTATGCGCTGCGCCTGAAGCTGCCCAAGCCCGCCGACCATGTCGTGCTGCCCGACGTCATCTCCAAGGAGCCGCTCGGCCCCGTGGTGCGGCAGGGCGACGATGCGTGGCTGAACGTGATGAAGTGGAGCCTGTTCGCGCTGCTCAACGCCGAGGAGCTCGGCATCAGCCAGGCGACGCTCGATCAGGCGCTTGGCTCGCAGAAGCCGGATGTGAAGCGCTTCGTCGGCACGGACGGCACCTATGGCGAACAGCTCGGCCTGACCAAGGACTGGGCCGTTCGCATCATCAAGAGCGTCGGCAATTACGGCGAGGTGTTCGAGCGCAATGTCGGCACCGGCTCCAAGCTCGGGATTCCGCGCGGCATCAACCAGCTCTGGAGCATGGGCGGCATCCAGTACGCCCCGCCGATCCGCTGAAGTTGGCGGCGCTCTGAAACACCATAGCCGGCGGCTCGCGAACCGCCGGCTTTTTCATGCCGGCCCGTTGACGGGCGCGCGGTTCCGGGCGCATTGGGCGGCATCAGAACAACCACGACATCCCAGGGGAGGGATCATGTCCGAACTCAGCCTTGCCGCCGCCCAGACGATTCTCGCCACCGCGCTGGAGCAGTGCCGCGCCGGCAATTTCAAGCCGATGGCCGTGGTCGTGCTCGATGCGCGCGGCGCCGTGAAGGCCGCCGCCTCCGAGGATGGCACGAGCCTCAAGCGTTTCGAGATCGCCCATGGCAAGGCCTATGGCGCGCTCTCGCTCGGCATGGGCTCGCGCTCCATCTTCAAGCGCGCCAAGGAGCAGGCCTTTTTCGTCGGCGCGGTCAGCCACGTGGTCGGCGGCGCGCTGGTGCCGGTGCCGGGCGGCGTGCTGATCCGCGATGGGCAGGGCGCGCTGGTCGGCGCCGTCGGCATTTCCGGCGACACCTCGGAGAATGACGAGGCGGCGGCGCTCGCCGGCATCGCGGCGGCAGGGCTCGCTGGCGACCCCGGCGCCGACTGAGCTACCGCCTAGAACCGGATGCGCAGGGCAGCGGTGACGCTGTTCTGCGTCGTCCCGTCACCGAACTGGCCGCCATAGGCCAGCGCGAGCTGGCCGAGCGGGCCGACGGGCAGGGCGATACCTGCCTCCACCAGAGCCGCGTCCTCGGCGATGGGGACGCCGGTGGTGGTGAAGGACGAACTGCCGATGGCGAAGCTCTGGCTCTGGCTGGGCAGCGTGTCGCCAAAGGCATGCTGCCAACCGATGGCCGCCGACAGCAGGCCGGTCGCGCCACCCACGGGAACCGCCTGGGTCACACGCAGGCCAAGCGTCGAGAAAGTGGTCGCGACATCGGCGCTGTCGACGTCAAGCGCGGCCTCGCCGCCCGTCTCGCTGTAGCTGTCGGCCGCGTACCGGACATAGGCGAGGTTGGCGAAGGGCTCGGCCCGTAGCGCGCCCATCTCGACGCCGTAGCCAAGCTCGCCGAAAGCCTGAAACAGGCTCGCGTCGTAGGCGCCGCTCAGCGTTTCCGCAAAGCCGTTGAAGGCAACGCTCCGGCTGGTGTCGATTTGGCTCCAGCTGTTGGCGATTCCCGCCCGCACCGCCAGCGCGCCCCAGTCGCGGCCGGCATAGATGCCAGCGTGCCAGCTATCGGCATCGGCGGCAGAGGCCTGACCATCGAGATTGACCGAGGTGGTGCTGTAGCCGCCGAGAATGCCGAGCCGCCAATCGGCGAGCACCGCGTCCGCGCCCATGACGAAGCCGCCCGTATCGCTGGCGACGCCTGCTGCATTGCTTGAGCCGTCGAGGGTCGACCAGGCGCCGAAGCCTTGGGCCCAAAGCGTCGCCAGCGCCGGGGCGGGGGCCTCGGTTCCGGCCTTTGTCGGGAACGGAGCCGGGGAGGCCGGCGGTGTGGCGTAGAACAGCGGCGCGACCGACATCCCGGCCGGAGCCGAACCATCCGCGTCCGCGCGCAGACGGGCGCCGGCCATGTCGCGCAGGATGTGGCTGTCTCCCACCAGAACGCTGGCGGTCGAGGGGCCGATGCCGCCGGCGAGCTGCGCGAGAGCCGAGGGAGCGGTGTCGAAATTCAGCGAGAACACCGCGTCGGCAAGGCTGGGGCCGCTGGTGGCCGTGTCGGTCGGGATGGTCTCAAGCGCGTTGGCAACGGCGACCTGGTTGTGCGTCCGCGCCGCCAAGGCCAGCGGCACGTCGCTGCGCACGCTCTGAGCTGTCACGCCGCCCGCATCATAGCTGAGGGCGATGTCGAGGAACGGATAGGCAGCGCCGAACGGGTCGTTCACGGTCGCGAAGCTCCCAATGACACCGCCGGTGGCGTTCAGCACACTGAAGCGCGAAAATCCGACGACCGTTCCGGGCTGCGCTATGAGTTCGAGCCTCGCCCCCGTGACGGTTGCGGTCCCGCCCGCAGCGATGAGATCGCTGGAGCCCCCGGCCCCGATCTCGGCCGCATAGACGGCGCCGGGAGCGATGATGACATTACCGCCGACCGTGACGGTGCCGATGGAATTGCCGGGTGCCACGGTGCCCGCGAGGATGTCGAGATTTCCAGTAATGGCGCCGGTGCCCCCATACTGGCCGTCGCTCGTCACGCTGCCGATCACCGTGCCGTTGTTGCTGAAGCTGCCGGAGGAGGTGACGGAACTCGCCAGCGTGCCGTCATTCAGCAGCGCGCCGTTATTGACGATCAGGCTGCCGCCGACCGCCGTCACGGTTCCCGCATTGTAGAAGCTGGCGCCGGGAGCGATCGTGACCGCGCCGACCAGCGAGCCCGACACCGCCAGCAGGCCACCGCTGACAGTCGTGCCGCCGGTGTAGGAGGCGTTGCCCGCGAGCACGAGGGCGCCGTCACCGACGAGCTCAAGTCCGCCGTCGCCACCGATGTCATTGGCCCACACATCGAAGGCGCTGTAGCCCCCGGCGGCGCTGCTCATGGTGACGACCTGGATGCAGCCCGTCGCGCCTTCGCCACCGCAATTGAGCGCGCCGAAGCCGTCCGCAGCGGCGTAGAGGTTCAGCCGCGCCCAGCCCGATCCATTATCGAACAGGCTGCCCGAATCGATCTCCGTGGTCACCAGCACTTCCCGGCGCTGGGCGGCCGAGAGGTAGGGAAAACGCGAGGCGATCAACGCTTCCGCCCCTTGCGGCACGACGGGGGCGAGGCCGGTCGTGCCGATGCTGGGCAGGCCATAGGTCAGGTAGTAGGTGTAGTAGTCGCGGGGTGCGGCGAACTCCGCGGCGGTGGGAATGGCCCCGGCGCGGATGCAGCCCACCACATCGCCGGCACAGGCCGCGGCATAGGGCGACCCGTTACCGCCGCCAATGAGCCCCTGAAGCTCGGCGCTCGCAGCCGTCAGCTCCGAAAGCGGAACGCTGTAACTGTCGCCATTCAACCAGCGGGCGATATTGTAGGTGGCGATCAGGCGGCCGCCGATGGTGTCGATCGGGTGGTGGACGCCGAAGATGTTCCTGGAGAGGGCGAACTCGATGCCCGCCATCAGGAAGTCCTTGTAGTATTGCGGGGCCATGATGCCGGTCAGGATGGCCAGTGTGTTCCCGGCCGTCGAATGCCCGCTCGGAAAGCCCGGGCTTGTCACGTAGCCCCCCCAATCCTGCGCCTGATAGCCGGACGGCACGGCGCTGCTTTGCTGGATCGTGACCGCGAGGGCGGACGTCTGTTCTGTGGTCCAGGGATTGCTGTTGATCGCGTCGAAGACCACGAAGGGGCGGGGGTCGAGCGGATTTTGCGCCACATATTGCGGCAGCACGGTGTAGGCCGCGTTGTAGGTCGGCGTGGGGAGCCCGGCGAAATAGGTCTTCATCGTGCCAGCCAAATGCCCGAGTTCGCCCATCAGCGTGTCCGTTACGCCGAGATAGGCGCCGCTCGGTGCGTTCGGCCCGGGGTTCAGCAGCGAGCCAGCGTTCATCAGGTCGCTCAGCTCGGGAACGGCATGATTCCAGATATTGTAATAGATCACCGTGCCTTGAAGCTGGCTGTCGAGCGCGGCGGTCTGTTTGCGTTCATAGCTTGACGAGGCATAGATCGAGATCACCGTGGCCTCGTTCTGCTGAAGCACAGCCTGGCCCTCCGGGGTTGTCGCCAAGGTGGCGAAGTTGCCCAGCAAGATCTCGTTGCAGGCGTTCATGCTGCCGCAGCCTGGTGTCTGCGCCTGCCCCGCATGAGAGCCGAGAAGGAGAGCGCCCATCACCACCGTGACTGTGGTGAAAAGCTGCGGTGCGCCGCGACCGCTCCTGTTTATACGCGTCATAGCCCCGCCCCACTTGTGGCTGCTGTCACCTGCCCATTCCCCGGGAAGACGCTAAACGCGTGCGCGTCCCCCTATCAAGTCGTCTCTCACGTTATCCCAATTCGTGCGGCATCAACGCCGCGCGATAGGAGTTTAATTTGTCACTGTCCGCTCGTTTCAAGCGGTGCGAAACTTCTCGATAAAGTTTAGCGGAACCGACTCCTTTTAACGGAGTTGTCTCGGTACAGTCACTCGCTCCGGCGATTAAGTGCGTCATAGAATTGTGTCGCATTGATCGCCAAACGAGCTCTTTTCTGACGTTAAGATTATCGTATCTGTCCGGAAAGCTGTCTTCGAGGATAAGAATCATGAAGAAATTTACCGTCGCCATCGCCGCTGCAGCGACGCTTTTCTTGGCGAGTCTCGCGCCCGCCGTCGCCGCCCCATGGAATGACACGGGTACCTCGCGCAATGGCAGCATGAGCGAACTCGTTCAGCACACGCAGGCGCGGCCCGGCCGCCATTACGGGCGTGGCCCTCACATGGAGCGGCCCAATCGCGGCTATTACCGCCAGGCCAACCGCCATTATTACAATGGCCAGCGGGGCTATAATTACTACCGTCCGGGCTATCGCCAGCATAATGGCTGGTGGTTCCCCGCTGGGGCCTTCGCGGCTGGCGCGCTGATCGGCGGCGCGATCGCCGCGCAGCCCAGCTATTCGGCCCCGGCCGGGGGCGGCGGACATGTGTCGTGGTGCTCGCAGCAGTACCGCTCGTACCGCGCCTCGGACAACACGTTCCAGCCTTATGGCGGCCCGCGCCAGCAGTGCGTTTCGCCCTATAGCTGATCCGTTTTTACCAAGATGAGCGCCCGTCCTGCCAAGGCAGGGCGGGCGTTTTCTGTTGCGGCGTTCCGCTACGCCATGGATTGCGTCCGGCACCGGCCCGGCTCACAAAGATGCGCCGCCTCTCCGGTCGGCATCCCGTGAGTCCGGCGCGCCGACACGATGAGCGGCCGCCTTCGGCAGGAAATCTCAATCGTGGATATTGCCACTCTCTATGATCGCAGCGACGCCGTGGGGCTGGCCGAGCTGGTCCGCACGCGCGAGGTCACGCCCGGCGAGTTGCTGGACGAAGCGTTGCGCCGCGTGGAAGCGCTGAACCCCAAGCTAAACGCCGTCACCATGTTGCGGGAGAATGTCGCCCGCCGGCTGATCAGTGAGGGGCTGTGCGAGGGTCCGCTGCGCGGCGTGCCGTTCCTTATCAAGGATCTCGGCTGCGAGGCGATCGATTTTCCCTCGAACAACGGCTCGCGGCTCTTCGCCGATACCCATTACGGCAAGGATTCCTCGATCTATGCCCGCATCAAGGCGGCGGGACTGGTGACCTTCGGACGCACCACCTCGCCCGAGGGCGGCGTCGGGCCGACAACCGAGGCTGCCGTCTATGGCGGGCCGACCCATAATCCGTGGAATCTCGCCCACACGCCCGGCGGCTCCTCGGGTGGAGCGGGTGCGGCGGTCGCGGCGGGCATCCTGCCGGCGGCGCATGGGTCGGATGGTGGTGGCTCGGTGCGCATTCCCGCCTCGAGCTGCGGTCTCTACGGCTTCAAGGCGACGCGCGCCCGCCTGCCTGATGGTCCCTATGTCGGGGAAGGCTGGGCCGGCATGGCGATTGATGGCTTCCTCACCCGCTCCGTGCGCGACAGCGCCGTGCTGCTGGATGCCTGCCAGGGGCCGGACCTCGGCGCTCCCTATGTCGCTCCCCCGCTGGAGACCGGCTACCGCAAGGCGATGGACCTGCCCACCCGGCGTCTGCGCGTCGGCTTCGCCACCACCTCGCTGGTCGGGGAAGCCATCCATCCCGAGTGCCGGGCGGCGGTAGAGAGGGCAGCGAAGCTGCTGGAGAGCATGGGCCATATCGTAGAGGAGGCGCTGCCGCAGTCCGACACGCCCGGCATGATGGCGGCCTGGACCAAGATCGTCGCCTGCGGTTCCGCGCTCTCGGTGGAGAGCGCCGTGCGCCGGCGCGGCCGGCCGCTGGAAGAGGGCGAGATCGAGGGGATTGCGCGCGGCGCCATCGCCTATGCCCGCACGGTGAGCGGTGCGGACTATCTCGAGTCGATCAACAAGGTCCACGCCTATGGGCGCGAGATGGCGACCTTCTTCGAGCGCTACGACGTGCTGCTGACGGCGACTTTGGCCGAGCCGCCGGCGCAGCTCGGGCGGTTCAACCATCGCTCCGACGATTATGTCGACTACCGCATGGGGCCCGGACAGGTTTTCGCCTACTCGCCCTTCACCGCCGCGTTCAACGCCTCCGGCCAGCCCGCCGCCTCGCTGCCGCTGCACTGGACGGCGGACGGGCTGCCGGTGGGCGTGCAGATCGCCGCGGCCTTCGGCAATGACGAACTGCTCATCAACCTCAGCGCCCGCATCGAGGAGGCGCTGCCGTGGTTCGACAAGCGCCCGCCCGTCAGCTACGCGGCGCTGCGCTCATAGGTGATGTCGCCGCCGCAGATCGTGGCGGCGACCCTCAGCTCATCAATGGCCTCCGGCGCCGTCGCCTCGATGTCGCCGGAGAGGATCACGACGTCGGCCATGTAGCTGGGCTTCAGCACGCCCTTGCGGTCTTCCGTGAACTCGGTGAAGGCGCCATCCGCGGTGAAGCCGGCGATCGAGTCGATGAGCGACTGCCGTTCATCCGGCGCGCCCTCGAAGATCGGGCCGCGCGTCATCGCGGTCTTGATGCCATAGAGCGGATCGAGGGCGGCCACCGGCCAGTCGCTGGCGAAGACGAGCCGCGCGCCGGTGTTGCGGATGGTCTGCCAGGAGTAACCGAACTTCAGCCGTTCCTTGCCGATCATGGAGAGGATCGGCTCGGTCGGG
Source organism: Ancylobacter sp. WKF20 (assembly GCF_029760895.1). Classification (NCBI taxonomy): domain Bacteria; kingdom Pseudomonadati; phylum Pseudomonadota; class Alphaproteobacteria; order Hyphomicrobiales; family Xanthobacteraceae; genus Ancylobacter; species Ancylobacter sp. WKF20. Next base: position 2,041,216 of record NZ_CP121679.1, on the reverse strand, counting down.
TAGGCGCCGCCCGGTGCATGGGTCGGCTGCATCGAGGCGATGACGCCGAGCTCGGTGAAGCGCGGCAGATCTGCGGGGGCGAGCAGTTCGATGTGTTCGATGCGGTGCCGGCTGTCGCGCGGGCCATTGGCGCGGCGGGCCGCCTCATAGCCGTTCAGCGTGCGGTTGACCGCCGCGTCGCCAATGGCGTGGACAGCGATCTGGAAGCCGAGCCGGTCGGCCTCGACGCAGATGGCATCGAACTCCTCCGCCTCGAAGAAGGACGAGCCCTTCACGCCTGGCCGGCCGCAATAATCCTCGAACATGTGGGCGGTGTAGGATTCCACCACGCCATCCATGAAGATCTTGACGAAATCCGCCTTCAGCCGGTCGGACGTCCAGCGCCGGCGCATCTCCTCGGCCTTGCCGAGATCGGCCAGCGTCATGCCGGGGATGTAGCGGAAGGGCACGCGTCCGCGCACGATCATCCCGCCGGCGCGCTCGATCTCCTCCATCAGCTCCAGCTGATAGAAGTTGCCGTCCATGTTGTGGAAGCTGGTGATGCCCAGCGAGGCGCAATAGGCGAGGCCACGCTCGATGAGCGAGCGGTCCACGGCCCGCTGGGCGGCCGTCGGCGGGGAGGCGGGTTCCTTGCCGAGCAGTCCCAGCGCGTCGCGCCCACCGCTCGGGGAGAGGGCCGCCATGGGCGCGAAGGCCTCGAACTCCAACAGTTCGCCTGTGGCGAGACCATCGGCGCCCATCACCACCTCGGCGCCCGGCGGCGTGGCATAGCCGGTGAGGATGCCGGCGAGCTTCAGCGCCGGGGTGTTCGCCCACATGGTGTGATGGTCGCTGGCGAAGAAGGCGAGGGGGCGATCGGGGAGCACGCGGTCGAGGATATGCCGGGTGATCGGCTCATCGGCGCCAAACATGGCATAGGCGGCCTGCTCGACCATGAGCAGGCCATCGCCCGGCTCGGCCGCCGCCCGGGCGCGCACTGCCGCGGCGATGGCGTCGAAGCCCGTCACACCGGCGAGCGACAGGTTGGAGAGCTGCGCGCCGCCGGTGAAGAGATGGATGTGGCTGTCGATGAAGCCCGGCAGCACGCTAGCGCCCCCGGCATCGATCCGCCGGGTGGCCGTGGGGGCGATCTCCGCGATGTCCGCGCGCGAGCCCACCGCCAGAATGAGGCCGTCCTTCAGCGCGATCGCCTCAGCCCGCGGGCGGGTCGGATCAAGGGTGATGAGGCGGGCATTTTCGATCACGAGATCGGCGGTCGGCATGGCGGCTCCCAAATTTTAGACCGTCCCAAAATTTGATCACATTCTTAGCCGGACGCCTTGTCGCCCGCCAAGCCGTCTAATAGGCTCCCCTCAACAATAACGGGCGCCCGGTTCCACGGCGCCCGCAGAGCGGCGATCAGACGAAAACAGGTGCGAGTATGCCGGACCCTTCCTTGGCGCGGGAACAACGTGTGGCCATTGAGGCAAGGGGGATCGTCAAGGAGTTCGGGCAGGGGCCGACCGCGCTTCGGGCCCTCGACAATGTGTCGATCGCGATTCGCGAGAATGAGTTCTTCACCCTCCTCGGACCGTCCGGCTGCGGTAAAACTACACTGCTGCGCATGATCGCCGGCTTCGAGTATCCGACCGAAGGCGCCATCCTGCTGCATGGCGAGGACATTGCCGGCCTGCCGCCCTTTAAGCGGCCGATCAACACGGTGTTCCAGAGCTACGCCCTGTTTCCGCACCTCACCGTGCGCGAGAACATCGCCTTTGGGTTGGAGATGCTCGGCAAGCCCAAGGCGGAGATCACCAGCCGCGTCGCCGCCATGCTGAAGCTTGTGCGGATGGAGGAACTGGCTGGCCGGCGCACCGACCAGATTTCCGGTGGCCAGGCCCAGCGCGTCGCGCTCGCCCGCGCGCTGGCGCCGAGCCCGAAGGTGCTGCTGCTCGACGAGCCGCTCTCGGCGCTCGACTACAAGCTGCGCAAGGAGATGCAGATCGAGCTCAAGCGGATGCAGAGCGAGACCGGCATCACCTTCGTCTTCGTGACGCATGACCAGGAAGAAGCGCTCACCATGTCCGACCGCATCGCGGTCATGTCCAAGGGCAAGGTGCTGCAGATCGGCTCGCCCTGGGACATCTATGACAAGCCGGCCGATCGCTTCGTCGCGGACTTCATCGGCGAGACCAACCTCCTCACGGCGGCCGTTATCGGCACGTCCGGCGGCATGGCGCGGGTGCGTCTTTCCTCCGGCGCCGAGATCGACGCGACGGTTGCCGAGGGTGCCGCACCCGCCAGCAGCGTTACCGTTGTGGTGCGCCCCGAACATGCGCGGGCGGTGGCGACGGGCGGCCAGCTTTCCGGCACGGTGGAGAACGTCGTCTATTTCGGGACCGACACGCATATCCATACGCGGCTGAGCGACGGCGCCGTGTTCATGGTGCGCCAGCAAAACTCGCGCAGCCAGTCCTGCGGCTTCGTGGTGGGCGACCGCATTGGCATCGACATCGCCGCGGATGCGGCCCAGGTGCTGAGGGACTGACCATGGCCAGTGCTGCGGAAGCCGCCGAAAGGGCCGAACGGGAACGGGTGCGCAGCCGCTGGCTGCTCTCGCTGCCGGCCCTCGCCATAATCTTCGTTGCCGCCATCGGCCCGCTCTTCGTCATGCTCGCCTATTCCTTCATGGCGAAGGGCGATTATGGCGATGTGAAATTCGGCCAGTTCTCGCTCGACGGATGGTTCTCCGTCTTTCTCCAGCGGGACATGTTCGACGACACCGTCGCCATCGCCGACGCCCATCTCTCGATCATCTGGCGCTCGGTGCGCCTGTCGATGATCACCACGCTGGCGACCCTCGCTCTCGGTTTCCCGACGGCCTATTTCATCGCGACGCGGCCGCGGCATACGCGGGAGATGTGGGTGTTCCTCGTGACCATCCCGTTCTGGACCAACCTGCTGATCCGCACCTTCGCCATGCAGCAGGTGATCCGCAACGAGGGCATCCTCAACACGCTGCTGATCTGGCTGCACGTCATCGATCAGCCCCTGCAGATCATGTACACCGACTGGGCCATCCTGTTCGGCATGGTGTATGTCTACCTTCCGCTCATGGTGCTGCCGCTCTATGCCAGCATGGAGAAGCTGGACTTCCGGCTGGTCGAGGCGGGCTATGATCTCTATGCCGGCCGCTTCGCCGTGCTCCGCCGCATCATCATACCGCTGGTCAAGCCCGGTATCATCGCCGGCTCGATCCTGGTCTTCATTCCCTCGCTTGGCGCCTATGTGATCCCGCGCGTTCTGGGGGGCGGCAAGAACATGATGCTCGGCAATTTGATCGAGCTGCAATTCGGCTCCGGCCGCAACTGGCCGCTCGGCGCGGCGCTCTCCATCGCGCTCATGGCGGCGGTGATGGTGGCCCTGCTGTTCTATGTGCGCAACGCCGCACGCACGGGGGCGCAGCATGGCTAGGCACTTCGACATACGCTCCCAGACCGGCTTCGGTACCATCGCGATGTTCACCTTCGCGATGCTGTATCTGCCGATCCTGACGCTGGTCGCCTACGCCTTCAACGCGAGCGAATCCGTCACCACCTGGGGCGGCTTCTCGCTGCGCTGGTTCGCCGATGCGTGGGACAATCGCGCCGTGCAGGATGCGGCGTGGCGCTCGCTCATCATCGCGGTGAGCGCGGCGACCATCGCCACCATCGCTGCCACCATGGCCGCGATCGCCACCACCCGCACGGCGCCCTATCGCGGGCTCGGGATCAAATACGCCTTCATCAACACGCCGCTGATGGTGCCGGAGATCGTCACCGCCGTGGCGCTGCTGATCGTGTTCTCGCGCATCAAGGTGTGGACCGGCTATTCCGGGCTTGGCTACCTGATCATCGCCCATACCGCCTTCTGCATTCCCTTCGCCTATCTGCCGATCCGCGCGCGTCTGGAGAGCATGGACTCCACGCTCGAGCGCGCGGCGGCCGATCTCTATGCGACGCCGTGGATGGCCTTCCGGCGGGTGACGCTGCCGCTCTTGAGGCCCGGCATCATCGCCGGCTTCATGCTCGCCTTCGTCATCTCGCTGGACGACGTGGTCATCACCGAGTTCGTCAAATCGGGCGGGCAGGACACCCTGCCGACCTACATGCTCGGCCAGATCCGCCGCGCCGTGACACCCGAAATCAACGCCATCGCCACGGCCTTCCTGGCGCTGTCGGTGGTTCTGGTGACGGCGTTCTTCTTCATCAACCGCCGCAAGACCTAACGATAACGAGACCTTACGGAGACGGAACATGAACTGGAAGATGACGGCCGCCTCGGCGGCGTTCGCCCTGCTGGGTCTTGCCGGCAGCGCCGCGGCCGAGGGCAACCTCAACATCTACAACTGGGGCGACTACACCAGCCCCGAGCTGATCAAGAAGTTCGAGGACACCTATAAGGTCAAGGTGAGCGTCACCGACTACGACTCGAACGATACCGCGCTGGCCAAGATCCGCGCCGGCGGCCATGGCTTCGACATCGTGGTGCCCTCGGCCAACTATCTGCCGATCTGGATCAAGGAAGGCCTGCTGCTGGAGGCCCGCCCGGACCAGATGTCGAACTTCAAGAATGTCGACGAGCGCTGGGTGAACGTGCCGTGGGATCCGGGCCGTCACTATTCGGTGCCGTGGCAGTGGGGCCTGAGCGGCATCGGCATCAACAAGAAGGTCTATAGCGGCGACATCAACACCTCCGCCATCTTCCTTGATCCGCCTAAGGAACTGGTCGGCAAGATCAATGTCGAGCCGGAGATGAACGACGTTCTCTTCGCCACCATCAAATATGTCGGCGGCGACTGGTGCACGGCCGACAAGGCGGTGCTGAAGAAGGTCCGCGACAAGCTGCTGGAAGCCAAGCCCAAGTGGCTTGCCATGGACTACAGCGTGACCGAGAAGCTGCCCTCGGGCGACTATGCCGCGGTGTATTACTGGAACGGCGCCATCCTGCGCTCGCGCCTGAAGAACCCGGACATCGCCTTCGGCTATCCGAAGGAAGGCTACCCGGTGTTCATGGACAGCGTGGCGATCGTGAAGGACGCCAAGAATGTCGAGAACGCCAAGCTGTTCATGAACTTCATCATGGAGCCGGAGAATGCCGCGCTGATCTCGGCCTTCGCCAAATATGCCAACGGCATCAAGGGGTCGGAGAAGTTCTTCCCGGCCGACATGAAGGATGCCCCGGAGCTGAACGTTCCGGCGCAGTTCGAGAAGGCCGGCGAGTTCCTCACGACCTGCCCGCCGGAGGTTTCCGACCTCTATGCGCGCATCTGGACCGACGTGAACAAGTAATACCCGCCTGATCAATCCCGGCGGGCTTTGCTCGCCGGGATCTCTACCCGATGAGAGCGATCAGGTTGGACTGCTCAACGCTCATTGAGCATCTCCACCATCGAGCGCAGACTTTCGATCAAGGTGATGAAGCGCGGCCGGAAACTTGCTGGCGCCACCAGGGCCGCCAGATGAACCAGCATCAGCGCGAGTTGAAACCGTAGCAGGGTCATCGCAAATCTTCGCCGCGCGCATTCGTGTACGCGTATTCTAGTGTAGATTGATCCTGCCCTTAGGCAATGCGTACTACTCCCTGTCGCTTCGGTCGGCTTGTGGACACGCCCATGTCACTGATGGACCTCACGGCCAGCGAGTTGTCGCGCCTCATCGCCACCCGCGAGGTGCGTCCGTCGGAGGTGATGGCCGCCTATCTCGACCGTCTTCCGGCAAATGATACCATCAACGCCATCGTCGCCCCGCGTGACGCGGATGTGCTGATGGACGAGGCCCGCGCCGCCGATGAGGCCGCGCCGCGTGGCTGGATGCATGGCCTGCCGCATGCAGTGAAGGATCTGGTGGCGGTGCGCGGGCTGCGCACGACCTATGGCTCGCCGCTCCACCGCGACTATGTGCCGGTGGCGGATGATCTCGTCGCCGCCCGGCTGCGCGCGGCCGGGGCGATCTTCACCGGCAAGACCAATACGCCGGAATGGGGTCATGGCAGCCACAGCTTCAATCCCGTCTACGGTGTGACGCGCAATCCGTATGATATTACCCGCGCGGCGGGTGGCTCCTCTGGCGGAGCGGCGGCGGCGCTGGCGGCGCGGCTGGTGCCGGTTGCCGATGGCTCGGACATGATGGGGAGCCTGCGCAACCCGGCCGCCTTCTGCAACGTCTATGGCTTCCGGCCGAGCTGGGGCCTTGTGCCTTCTGACGCGGAGGGCGAGACCTTCATGGCGACCATGGCCACGGACGGGCCGATGGGGCGCACGGTGGAGGACGTCGCCCGGCTTCTGGAAACGCTGTCCGGCGAGAACCCCGCCGCGCCTTTCCCGCGCCCTGCCTTCCGCTATGAACCGGGGCCTGCGGCCAATCTCGCCGGCCTGCGGGTCGGCTGGCTCGGCGACTGGGGCGGGGCCTACCCTTGCGAGCCCGGCATTCTCGATCTCTGCCGGCAAGGCCTTGCGGTGCTTGAGCAACTTGGCACCACCATCGACGAGGTGCCGCCGCCTTTCCCGGCCGAGGAGCTGTGGACCGCGTGGATTCACCTGCGTGGCTTCCTCAATGCCGGTGGCAAGGGCGCGCTCTGGGCGGACCCCGACAAGCGGGCGCTGCTGAAGCCGGAGACGGTGTGGGAAATCGAGTTCGGCCGCAGCGTGACGGCTGCTGACGCCTATGCGGCGAGCCTTATGCGCTCGCGCTGGTATCATGTAGCCTCCACACTGTTCGACACCTATGACCTGCTGGTGATGCCCTCGGCGCAGGTTTGGCCCTTCCCGGCGGACTGGCGCTGGCCGCGTGAGATCAATGGCCGGGTGATGGACACCTATCACCGCTGGATGGAGGTGGTGGTGCCGGTCAGCCTCATCGGCCTGCCATCCCTCGCCGTGCCCTGCGGCTTCGGCGAGCAGGGCCTGCCGATGGGGATGCAGCTCATCGGACGGGCCGGCGCGGATGCCCGCGTGCTGGCGGCGGGCGAGGTCTATCATCAGGCGACGCGCTGGCCGCAACGGCGCCCGCCGGTTCTCACCGCCTAGAGAGCCCGTCCGCCGCGCGGCGTAACCGTGCAATCAAAGCCGCCGCGCCCCTGGGGGCCGGCTGTCTGCATCATCTGCCTGAAAAGAACTCTGCGAGAAGTGGTAGCGGGAGAGGGACTTGAACCCCCGACCCCAGGATTATGATTTTGGGGTTAGGCTCTTTTACCACCTTTACCCGAGTTTACCAAGATTGGATTTGCTTAGACATTTCAAGGGGTAGGTCGGGCTGCTATGTTTGATCGAGTTGGATCGAATTTGATCGAGCTTGCCATACGCTGCTGACTTGGTGCTGACTTGGCTTAAATGCAGGAGTCGAGTCCACCATGCCCCGGATCACCAAGAAGGTCGTCGATGCCGCCACGGCCGACCCGTCTCGCAAGACCATGGTGTGGGATTCCGACCTGAAGGGTTTCGCCCTCCGCATCACCCCGGCGGGGGTGAAAAGCTATGTCGTGACCTATCGCACCGCCGAGGGCCGGCAGCGCGAGGTGACCATCGGCAAGCACGGTTCACCCTGGACGCCGGAGCTTGCGCGCGAGAGGGCGGCTAAGATCCTGCTCGACGTGCGCGCCGGCATCGACCCGCTGGAGACGAAGGGCGCCGCGCGCGAGGCGCTCACCGTGACGGGCTTGCTCGAGCTCTATCTATCCGATGGGCCGGCGGACAAGCCGAACAAGAAGGCTGTGAGCTGGGCCAGCGACCGGGCTTATTTCACCCGGCACGTCGTGCCGCTCATCGGCCGGAAGCCGCTCAAGACCCTGCGGCGGCAGGACATCACCAAGATGATGAGCGACATTGCGGCGGGGAAGACGGCGGCGCGGATCAAGACCGGCAAGCGAGGCCTGGCCGTGGTGCAGGGAGGGAAGGGCGCCGCGTCTCACGCTGTCGCCTGCCTTGGCGGCGCGCTCACCTTCGCCGTGGCGCGCGGGCTGATCGACGAGAACCCCGCCCGCGGCATCAAGCTCTATGCCCCGAACAAGATCGAGCGGTTCCTCTCCGAGGCCGAAGTCCTGCTCCTCGCCGAGGCGCTCACCGCCTGCGTCGATGAAATGAAGCTGCACCCTGCGATGGCCGATGCAATCAGGCTCCTGATGCTCACCGGCTGCCGCAAGGGTGAGGTGCTGGGGCTGGAATGGGCGTGGATCGACTTCGAGCGGCGCGTGATCCGCTTCCCGGACAGCAAGACCGGCAGCAAAGTCACGCCCCTGCCGGTGCCGGCGGTGGACATCCTGCGCAGGATCGAGCGGCAGGAGGGCCGCCGGTTCGTCTTCCCACCGCTTCGCGAGAGCGAGGGGCACATGGTCGGCCTGCAACATGGCTGGCAGCGGGTGAGGGATAAGGCGACGGAGATCGCCCGGCAGCGGGCGGCAGAGGCGGGCTTGCCCGTGTCGGAGGCGCCGGACCTGACGGCGCTGCGCCTGCACGATCTGCGGCATTCCTTCGCCAGCTTCGCCGTGGCGGACGGCGAGGCTCTGTTCCTGGTGGGCAAGGTGCTGGGGCACAAGCGCGCCACCACCACCGAGGGTTATGCCCACCTCCGAGATGACCCGATCAAGGCGGTGTCAGACAGGACCGCGGCGCGGATCGCGCGGGCCATGGGTATCGCGGAGGAGTGAAAAAACACGAAAACGCTCTGGCGGGGCACTGACAAAACTGACGAAACCTCCCCGTCCTCGCAGGCCTAAGGTACGGGGAGCCTGCAAGAGTCATGACCATTATTCCCCACGAAGATCTTTTTCCCGCACGCTAAAGCGCTCGACCTCGAATTCTTCAACGGTAATGCCGCGCTTGGCTGCCGCTGCAGCCATTGTCCGCCAGTGATCAGTCGCGTAGGGGCCAATCGCAGGATCGCATTCAACCATGATTTCGTGAACGGAGCCGATCTTCGGAGGCGAAGAGGCTATTCCCCCAGTTTCTGGATGGTTCAGTCGCCACCAAATCTTCCTGGCTATCACATCTTCGCTAAACGGTTCTGGCTTGTCGGGACGATGTATCGAGATGTAATCGCCGACGGCCGGCACCCCGGGAAGATTAAACTCAAGGGAGTAATCCGGCTCAAGCTTTCCGATCTCCCTGATGACCAAAGTTACTTTAATCATTCATATCTCCTTGGGTCTGGCAGCTTCGATAAGTTGAGAACGACGCTCCCTTACCAATGGAGCGGGCTGCTTCCTGGCGCGCAAGCGCCCTGTCGCGCTCATGATCGGCGCGTGCCTGCATATCGGCAAGGGCGCAGATGAGGCGATGAATGTCTGGATCGAGCGCCGGCTGGCGCTGGTCCTCTTCCTGCTCACCGTCCGCCATCGGCGCGGTCCTTCAGATTCAGGGACGAGGCTCGACTATAACTGCGCATCTTCTTCTGAAGCTTGAATAGTCTCCGCGGGCCTCTCCACGGCGCTAACGAAATTCAAGGAAGTGACGTTAATGATTTTTCCCTTGCTACCACGTGTTTCAAGGGTATTCGCCACCTCATTGCTGCCATAACCAGCAATTGTGATCCGCATCGGTGGGGTGTCCATGAGCTTTATCAGCGGATGCTCGTAACGCTCGATAGCACCCCAAAAAGTACACTCGCTACCATCTTCGATGCAGCGAAATTCATAATGTTTGCCTACTTCAAACATCTATGTTGCCTTCCTCAGCCTGACACCAGCACCACCGCCATTCTCAGCGATGAATTCGACGCCTGCAACTTCCAGTGCGCGCTGGATCGCGGCGAGCGTGTCGGGTGCCCCGCCGGTGTGACCGTTTTCAAATCGCGTCACGGTCATAGCCGAGACCCCAGCAAGTGCCGCTAGATCGCGCACGCCGAGGCCTAAGGCGGCTCGCGCCATCTTGCATTGGGCCGGGATGATTGGGGAGCCTGTTGACACTGTAAACACCTGCTGGCATGTTCACCCTGTAAACACCCTATCTACCACAGGAGAACGCCGATGCACATGCATTCGGGCGAACGCCCCAGCCTTGCCCGCACCTTCGAGATGATCGAGACGACGGCGCTCCGGCGCCGCATGGAGCGCGCCGTCGAGGCCCTGCTCGCCGCGCTCGACGAACTAGGCGGTGATCCCGACCTGGAGCCGACCGGGGACGAACTGGACACCAGCGCCCCGGAAGGCTGGCGCCGGTTCGACATGCTCGCCGCCAACGATGACGCCGAGGACGATGACCCGGCGGAGCTGGATGATTTCGCGGAAGAGGATGATCCGCCCGAGGATGGGCACGACGCCGAGGACAACCGGGACGACCTTGAGCCGGACGCGGACGGAGAGCCGTCCGTCGGATGGATCACCAATGAGCAGGGCTCGTTTTATCGAGGGGAGCGAATCTGATGAGCCTGTCAGGCCTCAAGGAATGTGCGCAGTCCGAGTTGCGCATCGCCAGCCACATCATCAGAGCGGCCATGCTCCTCACGGACGACATGGTGCCGAACACCGATCAGTGCGACGCCTTGGCGGCCTTGTTCGCCAATGTTGACCGTCACGTCAAAAGCGCGATGGAGCGCCTGGACGAAATGAAGATTAAGGAGGCAGGCCGATGAACCGTCGCTTACCATGCAACGCCGCCGGCACCCATGCGCTGGCCTCTATCGGCCAAACCACCCCCACGCCACAGGGTCGCATCGAAGCTGCGCTCGCCGAGATCAAGGCGGCGCTCGCCGAGCTTTACCCGGCACACTGCGTCACCGGTCACGCCAGCCTGCGGGTGAGCACCGGGCTCATCATGGTCGGTGCCTATCCCGAGGAAGGGTATGAGGCCCGCGGGCACTTCCATCTGTGCGGAAAATAATAGGCCTTGGCGCCGTCCACCGATTCGAAATCAATGGACTTGCATATTCTCCATCGATTCGCTATCAGTGGAGATCGAAGCAACCGAGAGCCTTGCCATGAATGCCGCCGTCTTCTGCCGAGAGCTGGCCGTTCGGCTCAACAAAGAGCCGAACGCCATTTTGATCTTCGACCGGACGCTTGCGGAGGCCGGGTTCCGCCGCAAGGCGCGCGGCCGACACGCGCCTGACCTCAGCACTGAGGAAGCGGTCCTGCTGCTTCTGGCCTTCATGAGCGGGCACCCAGCAACGGAAGCCCACAACGCCGCCTCCGATCTTGCGCGCTTCAAGATGGTCCCCGGCGCCGGCGAGCAGCCGATGGCCGCGTTTCATCACACCTTCGGACTGGACAGCAACTTAGGTGAGCTGTCCAAGAAACCGCTGCTCGATCTGCTGACCATCCTTTGCACCCGCATGGCATCCGATGCTCTCGGTCGCGACAATTTCGTCTATCTGGAGGTAACAGATGGAGCGATTGTTGAGTTGCAGTTCGACATGAACTGGCAGCCGAGCGACCGGACCAAGAGGCTTGCCCTGCGTGGAGAGGTTAGCTTCTCGGGCGCGACCAACTCGTCTGGTAACGGCTTCCATTATGTAACGCACACAGCCACGCCAGCACTGCTCAAGTGGATTGGCGAAGTCACAGCGGCGAACGGCTGAGGAGCATCCGAAAATGACCGAGTTCACCAAACCCGCCTTGGCGGGGACGGCGGAGCTTTGCCTCCCGCCCCACCTTCGCAAGCCGCGCCTGCGCCGCTCCGAGGCCAGCGAGTACCTCGCGCTGGCGCACGGGCTGTCCTTCAAGGTCTCGACGCTGGCGAAGCTCATCGTAACCGGCGGCGGGCCGGCGGTGCAGTACTGCAACCGGTCCCCGCTTTATCCCAGGGAGGAGCTTGACCGCTGGGCCGCCGAGAAGATCGGCCCCCTCTGCGGATCGAGCAGCGAGCGCGAGGTGACGCCGTGACCTTCACGCAAAAGGAGGCCGAAGCTCATTTCTCGTGGATTTTTCAGTCAGCCGGCTCCGAGATCGCGCGCTCGCTCTTCGCTGTCGAAGCCAGTTGGCCGGAGGAAACGCCGTCGATTGTCTTCGAGGATGCGTGGGACACCGCCCTGCGCGATCTGCGGAACGGCATCGCAGCGGTGATGCTCGCCAATGGCGTGACCGATCAGAAGATGATCGCCAAGGCCCAAGAGATCGCCGTCGACAGCTTCATCGACCGATTCACCGCCCTCGCCGACGCGTGGGACGCAGAAGGAGGCTCTGCATGACCGTGCCCACCAAAGCAAAACGCCCCGGCGGCAACCGGAGCGTTCGCAAAAATCACCGTAGCACTGGCAAGTCCTCGGTCCCTCATATGAACCACAACACCGGATCGGGTTCAACCTTTTTGGCCGTCATGGATGGCCGGACCTTCGTCGGGTTCCAGTGGTTCGCCAGCGCCGAGGATGCGCGCCGGCACCTTCTCCATGGAGGGCTGGCTTGACCCTTCTAGAAGACGAGCACCTCGCTATGCCCTTTCCGTCCCGCGAAGAGATGTCGGCGCTACGCTGCGCCGGCATTTCGCAGGCCATTTTGATGGTTCACCCGCTCAAGGCGGTGGACACCACCGAGGGGCGGCGGGCCTTTGTGCTCGCCGTCGAGGATCGCTTCGGCGATGTGGTCGACCTTCTGGCGTGGCTCACCGATGATCCGGCCGCGTGCTGGACCTTGGAGGGGCGCGCCGTCCTGCTCGGCGAGTCTGCGCTCGACGAGGCGACCCTTGACCCTGGCGTGGTGGTGCATCGCACCCCTCTGGCATGGCTCGCCGACGGCTGCACCGGCATCGTCATTCTGGACCGCGCCAAGGCGTGGCGACGGCTCGCCGAGGCTCACGCCCTTATCGCTGAAGATGTGGATCATGCGCGGGAGGTGCAGCGCCTCGCGGCCCCGCCGGCCGCGACCGTCTTCGTTCGCTCACCCGATCACAAGGTGGCTGCCTGATGCTGGTGTCTCTGGAGAAGGCCGAACGGGAAGCGTGGCCTCGCCCGCGTCCGCTCAAGATCGCGCTGCCTGCGGTGATGCCGTTCGATCCCGATCTTCTGCCGGCGGCGCTCCGGGCCTATGTGGTGGACATCGCCGACCGGCAGCAATCGCCCCCTGACTTCGCGGCCGTCACGGCGGTGTGCGGCCTCGCCGCGGCGCTGGGCAACAGGGTGCGCATCCGGCCAAAGCAGCATGACGACTGGCAGGTGGTGCCCAATCTCTGGGGCGCCATTATCGGACGGCCGAGCGCCATGAAATCCCCCGCGATGCAGTCCGCCCTTTCGCCTGTCTATGCCCTGCAGGACGACATGCGGCGGAAGTGGGAGGAAGCCGAGCGGGAGGCTGCTGTCGATGATGTGCTCTCCGAGATCGATGCGAAGGACGCCAAGAAGCGGGCCGCAAAGGCGCTCAAGGAAGGAGACCGCGCCGGGGCGCGCGAGTTGCTCGCTTCCCTCGCCGAGGACGATGGAGGTGAAACGCCGTGCCCGCGCCTCATCGTGAACGACGCGACGGTCGAAAAATTGGGCGAGCTGCTCAACGAGAATCCGCGTGGCCTCATGCTGGTGCGCGATGAGTTGCCCGGCTTCCTCGCGCGCATGGAGAGCGAGGAATACGCATCGGAGCGGGCCTTCTATCTGGAGGCGTTCAACGGCGATGGCCGTTTTACCTATGACCGGATCGGGCGCGGCACCGTCACGATCGACAGTTGCACCTTGTCCATCATCGGCGGGATGCAGCCCTCGCGCCTCGCTCCTATCGTGCAGGGCGCGGTGTCAGGGTTGAGCAATGACGGGTTGATCCAGCGTCTTCAGCTCGCCGTCTGGCCGGATGATGTCGGCTCCTGGCAGTGGGTGGACCGGCACCCGAGCCTTATCGCGCGTGACGACTATGAGAGCGCCTTCCGTCGCCTGCATGGCTTGGAGCTTGGCGACGGGGAAGGGGGCTATACCGCCCTGCGGTTCACGCCGAAGGCGCAAGCCTTGTTCCGGGAGTGGATGGAGGAGAACCAGCGCGATGCCCGCTCCGGCCGGCTCTCGCAGATAATGGAGAGCCACATCCTGAAGATGCCGAAGACGGTCGCGAGCCTGGCGCTGATCTTCGAGTTGGTCGGCGGCGGCACCACGGCAGTGGATGCGGAGACGACGGCGCGGGCGCTCGATTGGGCGGACTATCTGCGCTCCCACGCCAATCGCATTTACTCCGCCGGCCAGACGCTCGCCGAGGAAGGCGCCCGGCTCATCTTGGAGCGGCGCAAGCAGTTGCCGAAGGAGTTCACCGCGCGGGATGTGCAGCGTAAGCAGTGGAGCGGCCTTGCCGACCGTGAGACGGTTGCCTCGGCGCTGGACCTCCTCATCGTCACCCACCATTGCCGCGAGCTGCCGCAGGAGCCAGACATCAGAGGCGGCCGCCCGTCTACGGTGTACCGGTGGAATCCCTGCCTCGCCGAGAGTGCCTGATCATGGGGCGGTGGACAGCACGCCTGCTCCAACCCGAAAAAATTCACGATACGCATGAGCGGAGCACGGACAAAACTGACGAAACCTCTACCCAGGTAGGTTTTGTCAGTTCTGTCAGTGCGTCAGTGGAGCGAATTCAGAATTTTTCTGTGCCGGAGCGCGCCGAGGCCGCCGGAGGTTCTGTCAGTTTTGTCAGTGACCCGTCAGAGCGTTTTCGCGTTTTTTCTCTGGATCGCTCCGGTTGGGACGGTGAGGACTGGCAGGCGACCTATGAGGAGCGCGCCGCGATCCTGGAGCATGACGAGGGCCTACCCCGCGCCGAAGCCGAGCAGCTTGCGCGTGAGCATGTGATCCAGTTGATGCAGTCTTCTGTGTAGTCACGGCAATCTAATCTAATCCAATCCAATCAAATCAAAGTCCGAAGACCTTGACGCGCGCGCGTTGACTTTGGGTTCGACTGCGCCGCCCTTAGTTGGATGCTTTATGGATACCTGCGCAGCTTCCTGACCCGTAAGTCGCTGTCCGCCCCGGACGGCGATTTGCTGTCTGTGTTTGGCATATCCAACGGCGCGCTGTCCGTCTCTCCCGAACAGGCCCTCACGCTGCCGGCGGTGCAGTCCGCCGTTCGCCTTCTCTCCGAGGCGGCGGCCTGCCTGGACCTGAAGGTGATGCGCCGCGTCGGCAACACCGACACCGAGGCCGCCGATCACCCGGTGGTGTCGCTGCTCACCGAGCGCCCGAACGACTGGACCGATGCCTTCACGCTGGTGCGCGACATGGTTGCGGCCGCGCTGGTCACCGACAAGGGCGCGCTGGCGCTGGCGAACAAGGTCAATGGCCGCGTCGTCGAGCTGGTGCGCTATGAGGCGGCTCACTTCGTCGTCGACTATTCCGGCGATGGCCGGATGGAACCGAGCTACCGCATCAACAACGTCCCGGTGAATCCGGCCGATGTGGTTCACCTCCGCTCGCCGTTCTCGCGCTCGCCCCTGTCTCTCGCTGCGGATGCCATCGGCGCCGCGAAGCTGATGGAGGGGCATGTCGGCCGGCTCTTCAAGGACGGCGCCAAGCCCTCCGGCATGGTGTCGTTCAAGGGCCGGAAGGCCCCGGAAGCCATCCGAGCCGCGGCCATGTTCTGGGAAGCCGCGCATGGTGGCGGCAAGTCCGGCCGCACCGCCTTCCTTGATGACGAGGCACGGTTCTACCCGCTGACCATCACCAGCGTCGATGCGCAGTTTCTGGAGCTGCGGAAGTTCCAGACGCTGGAGGTGTGCCGCGCTTTCCGCGTGCCGCCGGCCATGATCTACGACCTTGATCGCGCCACCTGGTCCAACGGCGAGCAGCAGGGCAAGGAGTTCCTGAGCTACTCGCTAGAGCCGTGGCTTCGCGCGCTGGAGGGTGCCCTCACATGGGCACTGCTCTCCGATGATGAGCGCCGGCAGGGCTACCGCATCACCTTTGACCGCGACGACCTCACCCGCGCCGACCTCACGGCCCGCGCGACGGCCATTTCCAGCCTGATATCGGCGCGCGTGCTCAACCCGAATGAGGGCCGCGACTGGCTGGGCCTGCCGCCCCGCGCCGGCGGCGACGAATACGCCAATCCCAACACCGGCAGCAGCCAGCCCGGCGCTGATCAGCCCGTTGTCGAGGTGCCGTGATGGAAAGCCTGTTCCTTGAGACCAAGTTCACCGCTGGCGAGGCTGGCACGATTGAGGGCATCGCCTGGCCTTTCGGCTCCCCGGATCGCGTCGGCGACCTGATCACCAAGGGCGCGTTCGCCTCGGCGCGTGCCCCGCTGCCGATGCTGGACGGCCATAACCAGCGCGCTGTCATCGGCGTGTGGGACAGCGTGACCGAGACGGAAGCGGGCCTGCACGTGAAGGGCCGGCTTCTCATCGACGATGTGCCCGGCGCCAAGGAGATGCGCGCCAAAATCATGGCCGGCGCGGTGCGCGGCCTCTCCATCGGCTTCGCCGCCAAGGGCGCCACGCCTCGCCCCGGCGGCGGGCGAACCATTCCCTTCGTCGACCTCGCTGAAATTTCCCTCGTGAGCGTGCCCGCGCACCCCGGCGCTCGCGTGACGACCATCAAGGGTGCGGAGACCGAACAGATGACCGAACCGACCACTCCGGCCGTGCCGGAACACAAGGCGGCCGAACCGGACGTGGCCGCCCTCGTCACCAAGGCGCTGGAGCCCGTCACCAAGGGCCTCACGGATCGCCTGGACAAGATCGAGGCCAAGGTGAACCGCCCGAACGGCGCCGAGACCAAGGATGAGCCGAGCGTCGAGCGCAAGGCGTTCACCGCCTATCTGCGCCACGGCAAGGAGGCCGGCCCGGATGAGCTGAAGGCCCTGACCGTCTCCAGCGATCCGCAGGGCGGCTTCCTGGCGCCGGCGGAGATGTCGAGCGAGTTCATCCGTGATCTGGTGGAGTTCTCGCCGATCCGCACCCTCGCCACCGTCCGCACGACCTCGGCGCCCTCGGTGAGCTATCCCAAGCGCACCGGCATCACGAACGCCAAGTGGAAGGGTGAGACGCAGGCGCAGGAGGGCAGCGAGCCGAGCTTCGGCCAGGTGGAGATCCCGATCCGCGAGGTGAACACCTATGTCGATGTGAGTAACCAGCTCCTGGCCGACAGCGGCGGCACCGCTGAGGCGGAGGTGCGTCTAGCCCTCGCCGAGGACTTCGGCGCAAAAGAAGGCCTGGCCTTCGTGTCCGGTAATGGCGTGCTGGAGCCGGAGGGCCTGCTCACGGCCAGCGGCATCGGCGAGACCATCAACGGCCATGCCACCAACCTCTCGGCGGATGCGCTCGTCACCCTGATGTACGCGCTGCCGGCTGCCTACCGCGCCCGTGGCTCCTGGCTGATGAATGGCGGCACGCTCGCTGTCATCCGCAAGCTGAAGGACGGTCAGGGCAACTATCTCTGGCAGCCGAGCTATCAGGCCGGTCAGCCCGAGATGATCCTCGGTCGCCCGGTGACGGAAGCCGTCGACATGCCCGATGTCGCCTCCGGCGCCTTCCCGATCATGTTCGGTGACTTCGCGACCGCCTATCGTATCTCCGATAGGCTGGCACTCTCGATCCTCGTCAACCCGTACCTGCTCGCGACCAACGGCATGACGCGCATTCACGCGACCCGCCGCACCGGCGCGGCCGTGGTGCAGGCCAAGGCGCTCCGCAAGCTCAAGATGGCCGCAAGCTGAGGAAGAACCCATGCGCGACCTGGTTTCCAATATCGGTATCGTCCCGGCCTTCGCGCCGGCTGTTCAGTCCGCTGCCGGCGATGGCCTTGCCATCGACCTGAAGGGCTTCAATCGCGTCGCCTTCGCCATCAACACCGGCGCCATCGTCGGTTCGGGTGACTTCGGCATCAAGGTGCAGGAGTCGGACGACGGATCGACCTTCACGGACGCGGCGGCTTCGGCTGTGCTCGGCACGGTGCCCGCGACCCTTGCAGCGGCGAGCGCCTACAAGCTCGGCTACATCGGCTTCAAGCGGTACGCCCGCCTGTCGCTCACCAAGGCCGGCGGCACGTCCATCGCACTCGGCGCCGTCGCGCTCAAGGGCGACCCCGCTCGCTCGCCCGTCGCCTGATCCAGCTTAGGGCGCCTGTCATTTGAGGGCACGTAGCGGCCTGTCCAACAACGGTAACCCCGCCTCTCCGGCGCCCGCCCTATGGGCTTCAGAGGGGAGACAAGGCGGGGAAGGTCGCGAGCACCAGCCGGTGCCTCCTTCATCGGCCAAGGGTTCATCGGGAGGTGGGTGGATGCCCACCTCCCATTCACACACAGGGAACGTCATGCCGGTGAGAGCGCCGAGGATCTGCGGATGTGGGCACAAGGTAGCGTCAGGGGTGCAGTGCCCCTGCGAGGCGCGCCGTGCTGCCGACCGCAAGGCCAGGGCAGACCAGAACCGGCCATCAGCCCGCGAGCGTGGCTATGACGGGAAGTGGCAGACCGAGCGCGCCGCGTTCCTGAAGGCGCACCCGACCTGCAAGCGGTGCGGCCAGCCCGCCACCGTGGTGGATCACGTCGTCCCTCACCGTGGAGACCGCAAGCTGTTCTGGTCCCGGTCCAACTGGCAGCCGCTCTGCACGCCCTGCCACAGCCGAGCCAAGCAGGCCGACGAGGCCCGGGGGGTGGTTCGCAACTTCCCAGAGGCCCCAGGGACCGGCGGGGGGAAGACAGCGCACGATTTTCCCCAAATAGCGAATTTCGATGGAAGTCGCCGCGCGATGAGGAAATCAGATGGCTGACATTGACATCATTCCGCTCGCCGATCTTAAGGCGCACCTCAACATCACCGGCGGCGATGACGACGCGCTGCTCACCGGAATGCTGTCCGCGGCGTGCCGGCATGTCGAGAAATGGATCGGCCCGCTCGAGGATTTCGACGAGGTGCCGGCTGATGTGGTCGCTGCAATCAAGCTACTCGTCGGCCACCTCTATGAGGCGCGGGAGGCCAGCTTCATCGGCCAGGGTGCTGTCACGGAGGTGCCGTTCGGCTTCCACGATCTGATCGAGCCCTATCGCGCGTGGGTATTCTGACATGAGCGCCCAATCCGAACGGCTCAAGCGGCGCCTGCAGGCGATACCTCGCGCGGCGGTGGCGGCGGTGACGCCGGCTCTGATCAAGGCCGCGAATGAGATGGCCGACACCATGCGCCAGCTCGCGCCGGAGGATACCGGCGCGCTGAGGGACAGCATCGCCGTCACGCCGCCCGGCCAGTCGACCCCGCCCTATTCGCAGCCCGGCGGTTCCGCCGTTGCCCCGTCAAATGCCGTCCTGATCACGGCGGGGAACACCGAGGTTCGCTATCCGCACCTTGTCGAGCACGGGACCGCTGAGGCCCCGGCTCAACCGTTCTTCTGGCCTGCCTTCCGGCTGCACCGGAAGAAGGCGGCCAGCGGCATCAAGCGCGCCGTCGCCAAGGCGGTTCGATCCACCAAGACATGAGCGAGAGACCGTCATGAGCATCAAATCCGCTGCCGGCACGAAGATCTATATCGGCACCACCACCGCGGCGACGAACGAGACCCAGTTCGCCGCTGACACCTATGTCGAAGTCAAGGAGGTGGAAGACCTCGGCGAGCTTGGCGACGAGAGCGAGGCGATCAGCTTCGCGGCACTCGGCGACGCCCGCGTGAAGAAGCTGAAGGGCGCGCGCGATGCCGGCACGCTGGTGCTGGTGGTCGGCCGTGACCCGCTGGACCCCGGCCAGATTGCCATGCGCAGCGCCGAGAAAAACACCTTCGAGTACAACTTCAAGGTCGTCGCCAACGATGCGCCGGACGCCGATCACACCAATTCGATCTACTACTTCCGCGGCTTGGTGATGTCCGCCCGCGACAACTACGGCCAGCAGAACAACGTCGTTCGGACCACGTTCAACATCGGCATCAATTCCGCCATCCTTGAGCTGCCGGCGGAAGAGGAAGCCTGATGCTGGAGGGGCTCACCATCCGCATAGGCGACCGGGAAGAGGTGCTCTTGCCGACGCTCGGCGCCGCGTTGGACCTCAACAAACGGCACGGCGGGCTTATGAACCTGCTCGCCGCGCTGGAGCGGTACGACCTGAATGCAGCCGTGGATGTCGTTCTGGCGGGCCTCAATCGCCCGGTGGACGAACGCGAGGCGACCACGGCGCAGGTCTTCGGCGCTGGCCTGATGACCCTCACGCCCGATCTGGTGCGCTTCGTCATTGTGCTGGCGAATGGCGGGCGCGCGCCGTCCGGTGATGAAGCGGAGGCCAAGGAACCGCCGCGCCCTTTCGGCGAGTGACCTTCGGGGAATATCTCGAATGGCTCTTCAAGATCGGCACGGGCTGGCTCGGCTGGCCTCCCGCCGTCGTGATGGGCTGCACCATGCGGGAGCTACGCCTCGCCTATGACGGCAAGCTGGACATGCTCCGAGCGATCCACGGCGGCGGTGAGAAGCCCGATCCGGGGCTGGTGTCGGCGAAGGATGGCAAGGGCGTCCGCGCCCTTATGACAAGCCTCGGCGCGAGAAAGGTCAGGCCATGACGGACGTGTCGTTGAATCTTCAGGAGGCCATCGTCGCAAAGCTGAAAGCCAGCACCGATGTGCTCGCGCTTGTCCCGTCCGCCAACATCTTCGACCGGCACGCCAGGCCGGAACGGTTCCCCTGCATCATCCTCGGCGAGGGGCAGACGGTTCGCGAAGACCTGACCCTGGCTGACAACCATGTGCGCCTCTATCAGACGATCCACGTCTGGACCCGAGACGGGGCGCTCATTGGTGCCCGCCGGATCGCGGGAACGGTCGGGGCTGCCCTCCGAGGGCGTGCGTTCGGGGCGGTGCCGGTGGTGTCGGCCCGCTACACGGGCGCGCGCTTCACGCGAGACCCTGACGGCGAAACCGGCCATGGGGTGCTGACCTTCGAGGCGCTGGTTGAGGAGTTCCCCTCATGAGGGCGGGGTCTCTTGATCGCACCATCATCGTCGAGCGGTCCACCGAGACGCCTGATCAGTATGGCGCCGTCACCCTGACATGGGCGGCGCTGGCCACGTTGCGAGCGCAGCTTGTGCAGTCGACTACCGCCGAGTTCATGCGCAGCTATGGCGCATCCACCGAGCGGGTGTTCGCCTTCCGCACCCGATGGCTGGACGGCATCACGACGCAGGATCGCGTCACCTATGACGGTGCCGCCTTCAACATTGTCGAGCTGAAGGAGTTGGGCCGTCGCAAGGGCCTGGAAATCCGTTGCGAGAGGATTGGGACATGAGGGGGCGCCGTCCGCAAAACCTCGTGGCGGCCGCACAGGCGATGGAGACGCCGGCGCCGCCTTCGTGGTTCGACCGGCACGCAAAGGCCGAATGGAAGCGGGTAGCGCCGATCCTCACCCAGGAACGGAAGGTGCTGACCACGGGCGATGTCGCAACCCTTCAAAGCTACTGCATCGCCGTCGGCCAGGTGGCGCAGGCGGCAGAGATCATCAGCAAGGAGGGGCTGACTTTCAACGGACCTCACGGCCCCCGGAAACACCCGGCCGTGGCCATTCAACAGGGCGCCATGGCGCAGGCTCGATTGCTCGCTGGCGAGCTGGGGCTCACGCCGACATCGCGGAGCCGGCCGGCGATGAGGGATGACGACGATGCTGATACCCTCGTGGATTGAAGACGGCAGCGAAATCCCCGATCCGCTGGGCTGTGGTGAACGGAATGTGCAGTGGCTCCGGCGGCTGAAGCATCCGAAGAACCCGGCGCGCGGGCATCCATTCCAGCTTGACCCGTTTCAGGAGCGGATCATCCGCCGGCTCTATGGTCCGCGTCATGAAGACGGCAGCCGCATCGTGCGCCGCGTCGTGCTGCTCCTGCCGCGCGGAAACCGTAAGACCTCGCTCTGCGCCGCTATCACGCTCCTGCACCTGGTCGGTCCTGAGCGTCAGCCCGGTGGCCTCACCGTGTCGGCGGCTTCGGCGCATGAGCAGGCTATGGAGCTGTTCAACGAGGTGGCGCTGATCGTCGAGGCCGACGCCCGGCTCGATAAGCACCTCACCGTGCGCAACTACCATTCCTCTATAGCCTTCCAGCGTGAGCGGAGCCGCTATGTCGCCGTGGCGTCGGACGGCAAGGTCCAGCACGGCAAAACGCCGAATGTCGTCATCGCCGACGAGTTGCACGCGTGGGAGGGTGCCGCCGGCCGGAAGCAGTGGGAGGCGCTTGATTCCGCGCTGGTGAAGATCCCCGGCACGCTCATGGTTGTCGCCAGCACCGCCGGCCGCGGGCAAGAGAACCTCGCCTGGCGAACCATCGAATACGCGATCAAGGTGCAGAAGGGCGAGATCGACGATCCGGCCACCTTGCCTGTCATCTTCATGGCGGAGAAGGCGGACGACTGGACCGATGAGGCGTTATGGCACCGGGTGAACCCCGGAATGCGGCACGGCTATCCCGACCTGGCGAGCTACCGGGACAAGGCCCGGAAGGCCATCAACTCGCCGAGCGACCGCGACTCCTTCCTGCAATACAACCTCAACGTCTGGCTCGATCACTCCACCTCGCCCTTCGTCGAGATGTCCGTCTATGACGAGGGCGCCGCGCCCGTCGATCTAGACGCGCTGGAGAGCCAGCCTTGTTGGCTGGGCGTCGATCTGTCGAGCAATGGCGACCTCACCTGTGTGGTGGCGGCATGGCGCGCCGGGGAGGACGGCTTCATCGTTCACCCGTGGTTCTTCTGCCCCGAGGACAATCTTCGCCTGCGAGCGGATCGCGACGGGGTGCCCTATCCGCAGTGGGCGGAGAAAGGGTTCATCATCCCGACGCCCGGCAACGTGGTGGACTTCCGCAGGGTGGAAGAGACCATCCGCGGCTTGTGCGATCGCTACGCGGTGCAGGAGATCGCCTTCGATCCGCACCTCGCCCGAAACATGCTCAACGATCTGCTCGACGATGGCCTGCCGGCCGTCGAGATGCGGCAGGGCTGGGTGACGATGGCGCCGGCCGTGAAGGAGCTGGAACGCGCCATTGTTGGCCGCCGGTTCACTCATGGCGGGCACCCGGTCCTGCGCTGGTGCTTCGACAACGTGGCGGTCCACACCGACAGCGCCGGCAATCGCATGTTCCACAAGGGCAAGAGCCGGGACCGCATCGACGGTGCTGTGGCCTGCGCCATGGCCGTGGCGCGCGCCGCGGCATCCGAGACCACCAGTTTTCTCGACGACGAGGGAGCGGTGAACGACCTGATAGGGGCTCTCTATGGCAGTTGATGAAGAGCGGCTCGTGGTCGCGCTGGAGGCCCGCATCCGGGATTTCGAGCGCAACTTCGACAGGGCGCAGAAGACGGCGGATCGGAAGTTCAAGGCCATCGAGGACCGCGCCAAGCGATCCGCCGGTGTCGTGTCGCAGACCTTCGCCAATCTGGGGCGCGGCACCGGCGCAGCCTTCGGCGCTATCGGTGCGACGGCCGGCATCAGTGGGCTGGGCATCGCGGGGCTATTCGCTGGCGCCAAGACGGCGGCGGCCGATCTGGCGCGCGTGGCGGCAGAGGCGCAGAAGGCGGGCGTTGGTGTCGAGGCATTTCAGGAACTGGGCTACGCGGCGCAGGGCGCGCTTGTCGACATCGACGCGCTCACCGATGGCCTGAAGGAGATGCAGCTTCGCGCTGATGAATTCATCGTCACCGGGGCTGGCGGTGGGGCGGAGGCGTTCCAGCGGCTGGGCTACACGGCCGATGAGCTCAAGGAGAAGCTCGCCGATCCGGCGGCGCTCTTCGAGGAAATCATCGGGAAGCTGGGGCGGCTCGACAAGGCGGCGCAAATCCGCATCGCAGACGAGCTATTCGGCGGCACCGGCGGTGAGCAGTTCGTCCGGCTCCTGGACCGAGGCAATGGCTACATCGCGAAGATGCGGCAGGAGGCGCGCGACACCGGAAACGTGCTCGACGCCGAACTGGTGCAGCGCGCCGCAGAGATTGACCGGGCCTTCGCCAGGCTCTCCACCACCGTCGGCACAAACCTGAAGGGGGCGCTCGTCGGTGTCGTCGCGCTGATGCGCGACTTCTCCGACATGCTCAACCGGACGGAGACGCAGAGCGCCGACACCCTGAAGCGGCGCATCGACCTCATTGACGCAGCCGTGGCGAACGCCCGCAAGAGCAGCCTGGCCTTCATGGCAATCGGCGGTGATGCCGGTATCGCCTCCCGCCTCGCCGAGCGTGACCAGCTTCAGGCACAGCTCGACAGCCGCCCCAAGACCAGCCTCACAGTCAACAAGCCCGGCGGCCTCGGCGATCTGTCTAAGATCGAGACGGCGAGCACCAAGAAGGCCGACCAGCTCGCCGAGTCCTACCGGCAGATTGTGACGGCTGCCGAGCAGCGCATCACGCAGATGGGCGTCGAGCAGCAGGCATTGGGGCTCACAACAGCCGAAGCAGAGCGGCTGCGGGTGAAGCAGGATCTGTTGAATGAGGCGCAGCGCGCCGGCATCACGCTCACAGCGGAGCAGGCGGACAAGCTGAACGAGATCGCCGAACGCTCCGGTGCTGCCGCGGCCGCGCTGGAGCAGGCCGCCATGGCGCAGGCCGCGTTGATCGACCGGCTCGATATGCTGCGGGGCACGTCCTATGACGCGCTTTCCGGCTTTGTCGACGACATCCGCGCGGGTGTCGACGCATCGGACGCGCTCGCCAACGCGCTCGACACGGTGATGGACCGGCTCATCGACATCGCGCTGCAGAGCGCTCTCACGGGACTGTTCGGGGCCTCTGGCACGACCAACGGCGGGGCCTTGGGTGGGGTGCTGTCCAGCATCTTCGGCGGTTACAAAGCCAGCGGCGGGCCGGTGGCGGCCGGCAAAGCCTATGTGGTCGGCGAGCGCGGGCCGGAAATGCTGGTGCCGCGACAGAGCGGGTTCATCATTCCGAACGACGCCATGGGGCAGGGCACTGCCGCGCCCGCCAAGCTGACCGTGAACGTTCACACCCTGCCAGGAACCACCGCCGAGGTAAGCGCGCCGACGAGACAGGCCGACGGCACCACATCGGTGGATGTGGTCATCAATCAGGTCAAGCGCGCCGTGGCGTCCGACATCATGACGCGCGGCGACATCGGGCGCGCCATCGAATCCCGCTACGGAGCCAACCCCGCGAAAGGACAGGGCCGATGAGCTATGTCGAGTGGCCTTCCTCGCTGCCGTATGCCTCCGCCGCTGCGGACTGGCAGCTTCAGCCCTTCCGTCCCTTCCGCCAGACCACCATGGAGGGCGGGAACGTTCGCAACCGGCGCCGCCCTGGTGATGATGTCGCGACCATGCGGTGGTCGCGGATCTTCAAGGAAGGGGAGATGGAGGCCTTCGAGGCGTTCGTTGCTGAAACGGCGGGCCTGTCCGCTCGCTGGGTGATGCCCGTGAGCGTGAACGGCTCCACCTATGAGCGGCGCCTGGTGCAGCTCTCTGGTGACCCGCCGGAGTACACCTCGCCAGCAACCGGCATCACGCGCGTGTCGATGACGCTGATTGTCTTCCCGCCCGAGATGACGCCGGCTTTTGAAAGCGCACTCGATTTCTCGGTCGCCGACAATTCCCAACTCTTCCCGATCTTCTTCTGAAGGTCGGGCTTCTCGCTGTGCTGACTTGGTGCTGACTTCAACCGCCGGGCAGGGCGTCTATCGCCCTATCGTCTCGCTAAGTCACTGAAAACTCTGAGAAATGTGGTAGCGGGAGAGGGACTTGAACCCCCGACCCCAGGATTATGATTCCCGTGCTCTAACCAGCTGAGCTACCCCGCCACACGCCCGGCCCGGAGGCCGTTCGCAGAGTGGCGCGATATAAGGAAGGGGGGCGGATGGTGTCAAGGCGGCAGGTGCGCGAGGCGGGCTCTTTCCTCAGAACTTGCCTCACCAGTGCGCCGCCGGCGGGGAGTTGGTGATGACTTCGTGGATGCGCCGCCGCGTCGGGCCGGTCGTCGTCTCCGGCAGGCGATCCGGCGCGAAGACGCCGATCTCGGCGATCTCGCGGTTCGGCGGTGGAATAGCACCTCTGTCGAACTGCTCGACGACATAGACCGCGACATGATCGCGCCGGGCGAGGTTGCGGTTGAGCAGCAGGCCGTGCAGGCGCGGCCGGCCGAGTGCAAGGATGCCGGTTTCCTCGCGTAGCTCGCGCGCCAGCGCTTCCTCCGCCGTTTCCCCAACCTCGACCCCGCCGCCGGGCAGATGCCAGCCCGGCACATAGCCGTGGCGCGCGAGCAGGATGTGGCCGGCCTCGTCGATCACCAGCGCCTTGACCCCCAGCGTCATGCCGCGCGTGAGCCGTCCCCAGCCATGTACCATCCGGGTGAAAAGGCGCGGTCCCATGCCGGGCTTTTGCACGGAAGGCATGTCCGCGGCGCATTCCATCGCGGCGCCGGGGCTGATAAGGAGACCCCCGTGTTTGTCCTTGCTCATCTCACCGACGCCCATCTTGGTCCGCTGCCGCGCGCCCGCTTCGCCGAGCTCGCCGGCAAGCGCGCCCTTGGCGTGCTGAACTGGCGGCGCGGCCGCCAGCACCGTTTCAATGTCGCCACCATCGACCTGCTGGTGGCCGACATCAAGGCGATGGCGCCGGACCATATCGCCGTGACCGGCGATCTGGTGAATGTCGGCCTCGCCGCTGAGTACGCGACCGGCCTCAACTTCCTGAAATCGCTGGGCGAGGGGCAGGATGTTACCGTCGTGCCCGGCAATCACGACGCCTATGTCCGCTCCACCGCGCATCACTCGCTGCTGAACTGGGGCGACTATATGCGCGGCGATGGCGTGAATGGCGACGTGACCGACGAGAGCGCCTTTCCCTTCATCCGCCGGCGCGACGGCGTGGCGCTGATCGGTGTCTCAACGGCCATTCCCACCCGGCCCTTCATGGCGACCGGCAAGGTCGGCCGCCCCCAGCGCGAGCGCCTGGCGCAGGCGCTGGAGCAGCTCGGGGCGGAAGGGCTGTTCCGCGTGGTATTGATACACCACCCGCCCTGCGGCCTGCGCGCCGGCCACAAGCGGCTCATCGACGAGGCCGAGGTGCGCGCCGTGCTCGCCCGCTATGGGGCGGAGCTGGTGATCTGCGGCCACGACCATGTGCCCATGGTCGAGATGCTGCCGGGGCCCAGCGGTGGATTGATACCGGTGGTCGAAGCGCCGTCCTTCGCGGCGGGGCCGGAAGACCGGCACTGGCCGGGCGGCTATCATCTCTACCGGATCGAGCGGGTGGCCGACGCGCCGTTTCCCTGGCGCTGCACGCTGGAGGCGCGAGGCTTCCAGCGTGGCGAGGTGGCGGTGGACACTCGCACCCGCCGCGTGCTGAGCGGCTCGCTCAGCGCAGGCTGACGGGCAGGCCGTAGAGCGCCGACAGGCCGATCGCGGCGACGGCGCCGATCACGAGACCTAGCAGGAACATGCCGAACCGTCCGCGCGGCGCATCTCGCTGGCCCAGCGGGGCCTCCGGCGCGGGCGGGGCAGGGTGGTGCGGCGCGGGGTGGGGGATCGGCTCCGCCTCGGACGGCGTGAGGCTGGAGACCATCGCCTGTTCGCGGGCGATGAGCCGGCGGGCGATGTAACGCGTTACCGCGTCAACAATATCATTCGGATTGGTGCTCTCGGCCAGCACGCGCCGGCCGGCGCGGGTGTCCTGCAGGAAGCGGAAGGTGCGACGGTCACGCCCCAGCGCCACATGGGCGACCATGTCGACGAACAGGCGCGGCGTCTCGCCCGGCATCAGGCCGCGATCGAACAGATCGGCATGGTCGAGCGGCACGTCCTCGAAGATCGGGTCCAGCATCTCGTTGAGCATGGACAGCCGCGCGAGGCTGGCATCGCGCAGTTCCACGATCACGCCGGAGCGTTCGGCCGCTTCGATCCGCGCGGCGCGGATGGCCTCGCGCAGGGAGAGGCCGGGCGTGTCGCCGCCGTGGCGCTCGCTATCGTCCATGCCTGTCCCCAACCCCGTTTCCGCCGCCTCGCCCGTCCTGTCGGTGCCCGCGGCAGGGGAGAGTGTACCCCCGCCGGGTTAATGCGTCGTTGGGTTTGCGGTGGGTTTGGTGGCTGCACGCGCTCGCGCGAGAGGCTATGAAGCGGCATGGCGCAACGTTTCGAGATTCCCCCCGGTGTGGTTGCGGTCGCGGATTACGAGCCGCTGGCGCGCGAAATCCTGTCGCCGGCCGCCTTTGCCTATTACAGCGGCGGGGCGGCGGATGAGCTGACGGTTGGCTGGAACCGGGAGGCGTTCGACCGGGTGAAGCTGCGCCCGCGCGTGCTCACCGATTTCGCCGGCGGCGGTACTATGTTGACGCTGTTCGGCCAGACCTTCGAACACCCCATCCTGCTCGCCCCCACCGCCCATCATGGCCTTGCCTTGCCGGAGGCGGAGATCGCCACCGTGATCGGCGCGGCGGGTGGGCGGGCGGGGATGGTGGTGAGCACCGAGGCCGATGTGACGCTGGAGGAGATCGCCCAGGCGGCGCGCACGCCGCTGTGGTTCCAGCTCTATGTCCAGCATGACCGCGTCTTCACGCAGGCGCTGGTGCGCCGGGCGGAGGCGGCCGGCTATGGCGCGCTGGTGGTGACGGTGGATGCGCCGATCCATGCCTTCCGCAACCGCGAGCAGCGGGCGGGCTATGTGCCGCCCAAGCTCTCTGAGCATGCCAATCTGCGCGGGCTGCACACGCGCCATATCGCGGCGGCGGAACTCGGCGAAAGCCTGATGTTTCGGGGCTTTCTTGATGTCACCGCGCGCTGGGACGACATTGCCCGGCTGCGCGAATGGACGCGCTTGCCGTTGATTCTCAAGGGCATCATGACGCCGGAGGATGCCGAGCGGGCGCTGGCGCTGGGCGTCGACGGGCTCATCGTTTCCAACCATGGCGGGCGGGTGCTGGACAGCGTGCCGGCCACGCTTGACGTGCTGCCCGCCATCGCCCGCACGGTCGCCGGGCGCGTGCCGGTGCTGCTCGATGGCGGAATCCGGCGCGGGACGGATGTGCTGAAGGCGCTGGCGCTGGGGGCGAGCGCGGTGCTGGTCGGCCGGCCTTATCTGTACGGCCTGGCGGTCGCCGGGCCGGCGGGCGTGGCGCATGTGCTGCACTTGCTGCGCAGCGAGTTCGAGATCGCCATGGTGCTGACCGGCTGCGCCACGCTGGCCGATATCGGTCCGGCGGTAATATGGAACCGCGAGGGCGGCGGCGCCTAGTAGAGCGTCGCCTTGTAGCGTTCCAGCATTTCCGCCTGCGTCTCGGCGGTGGCGAGGCCGAGTTGGTCGCGCAGCATTTCGCCCATGCTCGGCAGGCTCGCCCGGTCGATATGGCGTGCCGGATCCCAGGCGCCGGAACGCATGAACGCCTTGGCGCAGTGCAGATAGGCTTCCTCGACGGTGACGCGCAGCACGGTCGCCGGCGGCTTCTCGCCCACGGCGAAGCGGGCCAGCAGATCGGCATCGTCGCGGATCTGGGCGCGGCCGTTCACCCGCAGCGTCTCGTCGACGCCGGGGATGAGGAAGAGCAGGCCAATGGCCGGGTTACCCAGCAGATTGGTGAGCGTATCCAGGCGGTTATTGCCCGGCCGGTCGGGAAGCAGCAGGGTGCGCTCATCCTCGAGGACGACAAAGCCGGGCAGGTCGCCGCGCGGGGTGACATCGGCCCGCCCGTCGCTGCCGAAGCTCGCCACCATGACCAGCGGCGAGAGCCCGATGAAGCGGCGGCCATGCCCGTCCAGCGCGGGCAGAACCTTCAGCCGGCTGCGCTCGCGCACCGGCGGGTAGAGCGCGCGCAGCGCGTCGAGCGAGGTAATGGCGGCCATTTGCGGCTCCTCTAAGACTTTGAGAACGATCAGCTTTTGATGACAAGCTGTACACGATCCGCGGCGAAGGACGCACGCGAAAACTGGATCGGCCGGCGCCGCGCATCGCCATTCACCGCCTCCACCACCATGACGGTGCGGCCCATGGGGAGGCTGAGCAGGCGGCGCTCCTTCTCGTCGGCGGGGCGGGCGGTGATGCGGGTTTCCAGCCGGCGGTAATCGCCGAGGCCGAGCGTCTCCAGCGCCCGCGTCACCGAGCCGGTGGCGGCGACCAGCAAATCGAGATCGCGGCAGGCGGTAGCTTCATACCAATGCGTGCCATAGGTGATGGGTACGCCGTCGGCTTCGCGCAGCATCTCGATGCGCAGCACCTCGGCACCCGGCGCGAGCTTGAGCGCGCTGGCGATGTCGGCCGACGCAATCTCCACCTGCGAGGCGACGAGGCGCCCGCTGGGCGCGCGGCCCTCGCCGGAGACGATCTCGGAGAAGCGGGTGCGCGGGCCGATCGGGTAGCGGATCGGCGGCTCCTTCACGAAGGTGCCACGCCCCGGCGTTGCCTCGATAAGTCCTTGTTCCGCAAGGGTTGAGAGGGCGCGGCGCAGCGTGTGGCGGTTCACGCCGAAGCGCTCGGCCAGCTCCATTTCCGTCGGCAGGCGGGTGCCCGGCGCGAGCCGCCCTTCGGTGATGTCCGCCTCGATGCGCTCGACGATCTGCTTCCACAGCGAAATGCCGGTGCCGCGGGCGACATCGGCCGCCGCCTCCGTCTCCGAGCCCGCCTCCTGCGTCATCGCGCTGTCGTCGCTGCCGGCCATGATCTTCGCCATCGGGTCAGAACCGCTCTTGCCTATTTGTATAGATCATTATACAAACTTGCCGGCAAGTAAACCCGTTTCTTGGCGGCTCTCCTAAGGGGAGCTGAAGGCGGCGATGGAAAAATCCCTGAACGAATTCAACGATGTAGCGGCGCGGCCGGCTGTCATGGCGGTGCTGGCGCGGGCGAGTTTCGCCGAGCTGGCACACGCTCTCGCCAAGCTCGATCCGGTGCCGGCGGCGCGGGATCTGCGCCCGCCGGAGACCGGGCTGGTGATGCTGCGCGGGCGCACCGGCGGCGATGGCGCGCCGTTCAATCTGGGCGAGGCGACGGTGAGCCGGGCGACCGTCCGGCTGGATAGCGGAGCGGTAGGATTTTGCTACCGGCTGGGCCGCGATGTCCGCGCCGCCCGCGTCGCGGCGCTGATCGACGCGCTCTGGCAGGAAGCGCCGCGCCGGGCGGCGGTGGATGCCGCGCTCGCCCCAGTGAAGGCGCGCCTCGCCGCCGAGGATGCGGCGGTGCGCGCGGAGACCGCGGCCACCAAGGTGGACTTCTTCACCCTTGTGCGCGGCGAGGATTGATATGTCGCTTCAGACACTTGCTGCCGGCTTTGCCGATCCCGTCTTCGACTTGCAGGCCGCCTTCCGCGCGAGCATGTGGGCGCTGTCGCGCCCCGGCCGGCCGGCGCCGCTCGCCACCGATCTCACCCCGCCCGCGCCGCTGAACCGCGAGGCGGCGGCGCTGGTGCTGGCGCTGTGCGACTTCGAGACTCCGCTCTGGCTGGACGCCACGCTCGCCGGCGTGCCGGCGGTGGCGGACTTCCTGCGCTTCCATACCGGGGCGCCGCTTGTCAGCGACCCCGCTTTGGCGCGCTTCGCGG
This sequence comes from Ancylobacter sp. WKF20, assembly GCF_029760895.1. NCBI lineage: Bacteria > Pseudomonadati > Pseudomonadota > Alphaproteobacteria > Hyphomicrobiales > Xanthobacteraceae > Ancylobacter > Ancylobacter sp. WKF20. The sequence continues at coordinate 2,009,893 of NZ_CP121679.1, read as the reverse complement.
TGATCGCCGATCCCCTTGAAGTGCCGGAGCTTTCCGCCTTCGCCGCCGGCACGCCGGAATTCCCGGACGCGTCCGCAACGCTGATCCTGCAGGTGGAGACGCTGGGCGCGGAGGGCTTCTGGCTCGAAGGGCCGGGCATACAGGGAATGATCGGGCTCGGCGCAGCGCCGCTGCCGCATCATTTTACCTCTCAACTCGCGGCGAACCGCCGTCTGTTTCCGCTCGGCGTCGATCTCCTGCTGGCGGGCGCCGGCGCGGTGGTCGGGCTGCCGCGTTCCGTCACCGTCCGGGAGGGCTGAGGCTCATGTATGTCGCGGCAAAAGGCGGCGAGAAGGCCATCCGCAACGCCCACCAGCTTCTGGCCAAGCGTCGGCGCGGAAAGACGAATTTGCCCGCGATCACGCTGGAGCAGATCGCCGGGCAGCTCACCTTGGCGGTCGATCGGGTGATGGCGGAAGGCTCGCTCTACGATGTCGAACTCGCCGCTCTGGCGGTGAAGCAGGCGCGCGGCGATTTGATAGAGGCGATCTTCCTCATCCGTGCCTTCCGCACCACGCTGCCCCGTTTTGGTGCCACTATACCGCTCGACACCGCGCAGATGCTGGTGCGCCGGCGCGTCTCCGCCACCTACAAGGATCTGCCCGGCGGGCAGCTTCTCGGCCCCACGTTCGACTACACGCACCGGCTGCTCGATACGTCTCTGGGTAGTGAAAATCCGGTGACTGGTCAGTGCAGTGAGGTGGACGATCAGGCCAGTGTGTCCGACATCGTGGCGGGTCAGGCCGATGCGTCCAAGCCGATTGCGATGCCGCGCGTGACCGACCTGCTCGGGCGTGAGGGGCTGGTCGAGCCTTCGCCAACGGACGACGGCTCCGAGCCCTTCGACATCACCCGCGCGCCGGTGTCCTTCCCGGTGGATCGGGCAACCCGCCTGCAGACTCTGACGCGCGGCGACGAGGGGTATCTCCTCGCGCTCGGTTACTCCACCCAGCGCGGCTATGCCCGCTCGCACCCCTTTGTCGGCGAAATCCGCTTCGGCGATGTCGAGGTGATGTTCGAGCTGCCCGAGCTCGGCTTTGCCGTCTCGCTCGGCCTGGTGCAGCTCACCGAGTGCCAGATGGTGAACCAGTTCAAGGGCTCGGCCGAGGTGCCACCGCAGTTCACCCGCGGCTATGGCCTCGTCTTCGGGCAATGCGAGCGCAAGGCGATGTCGATGGCGCTGGTCGAGCGGGCGCTGCGCTGGAAGGAGCTGGGCGAGGAGCCCGGCGCCCCGGCGCAGGACGAGGAATTCGTGCTCTCCCATTGCGACAATGTGCAGGCCACCGGCTTCGTCGAGCATCTGAAGCTGCCACACTATGTCGACTTCCAGGCCGAGCTCGATCTGGTGCGCCGCATGCGCGCCGAACATGAGAGCGAGATGAAGGAGGCCGCGGAATGAACGCCCCGGTTCACGAGGCCCGCGCCGCCACCAGCGGCATGCCCGACATCACCTACAATTTCGCCTATCTCGATGAGCAGACCAAACGGATGATCCGCCGGGCGATCCTCAAGGCGATCGCCATTCCCGGCTATCAGGTGCCGTTCGCCGCGCGCGAAATGCCGATGCCCTATGGCTGGGGCACCGGCGGCGTGCAGGTCACCGCCGCCGTGCTTGGCCCGGAAGACGTGCTGAAGGTCATCGACCAGGGGGCGGACGACACGACGAACGCCGTGGCCATTCGCGGCTTCTTCGAGAAGACCGCGCGGGTGGCGACCACCACCGCCACGACGGAAGCGACCATCATCCAGACCCGCCACCGCATCCCGGAGACGGCGCTGAACGAGAACCAGATCCTCGTCTATCAGGTGCCGATCCCCGAGCCGCTGCGCTTTCTCGAGCCGCGCGAGACCGAGACGCGCCAGCTTCACGCGCTGGCCGAATATGGCCTCATGCATGTCAAGCTCTATGAGGACATTGCCCGGCACGGCCATATCGCCACCACCTATGCCTATCCGGTGGAGGTGGCGGGCCGCTATGTGATGGACCCCTCGCCGATCCCGAAATTCGACAACCCGAAGATGGACGACTGCCCGGCGCTGCAATTGTTCGGCGCGGGGCGGGAAAAGCGCATCTACGCCATCCCGCCCTACACGAAGGTGCGCTCGCTGGACTTCGAGGACCACCCCTTCAAGGTGCAGCGCTTCGCCCAGCCCTGCGCGCTCTGCGCGGCCACGGGTGTCTATCTCGACGAGGTGATCCTCGACGACCGGGGCGGGCGGATGTTCGTGTGTTCGGACACGGATTACTGCAACGACCGGCAGGCGCAGGGCCATGTCGGGACGCTGGGCGTGCCGGGCGGCGGTTTCCCCTCACCCCAACCCTCTCCCCAACGGGGAGAGGGAGTGGAAGGCGCCAGTCTTCACCTCTCCCCGTCGGGGAAAGGTCGGCCCGAAGGGCCGGGTGAGGGGCCTTCTGGCGTGCCCATGCCGTCATCCCGGCCGGAGCCGCACCGCGGCGCAGAGCCGGGATCGCGGGACGATGATGCACCTGTTTCTGCCGACGATCCCGGCTCGAAGGCTTCGCCTTCGGCCGGGATGACGAGGGAGGGGACGATATGACCACGCAGTACGACCACCCCCTCCTCATCGCCGAGGGCCTGTCGAAGAATTACGGCGCGCGTATCGGCTGTCGCGACGTTTCGCTCACCGTCCATCCCGGCGAGGTGCTGGCGGTGGTAGGCGAGAGTGGGTCCGGCAAGTCGACCCTGCTCGGCCTCTTGTCCACCGAACTCGCGCCCAGCGCCGGGCACGTCTCCTACCGGATGCGCGACGGGCGGCTGGCGGACCTCGCCAGCCTCGGCGCGGCCGAGCGGCGGCTCTTGATGCGCACCGATTGGGGCTTCGTGCGGCAGAACCCGGCGGAGGGGCTGCGCATGGCGGTCTCGGCCGGCGGCAATGTCGGCGAGCGGCTGATGGCGGTCGGCTGGCGCCACTATGGCGACATCCGCCAGGAGGCGCTGGACTGGCTCGCCAAGGTGGAAATCGCCGGCGACCGGATCGACGACGACCCGCGCGCCTTTTCCGGCGGCATGCGCCAGCGCTTGCAGATCGCCCGCAATCTGGTGACGCGCCCGCGCCTCGTTTTCATGGACGAGCCGACCGGGGGGCTGGATGTCTCGGTGCAGGCGCGCCTGCTCGACCTCATCCGCCAGCTGGTGGCGGAGCTGGGGCTGGCGGTCATCATCGTCACCCACGACCTCGCCGTGGCCCGGCTGCTCTCCCACCGCATGGTGGTGATGCGGCAGGGGCGGGTGATCGAGACCGGGATCACCGACCAGGTGCTCGACGACCCGCGCGAGCCTTACACGCAATTGCTCGTGTCCTCGGTTCTGGCGGCGTGAGGATGGTCACCTCTTCTTCGCCGTCATCCCGGACGGCGCGGCACGCGCCGAGCCGGGATCGTCTGCTGACGGGAGCGCGCGGTCGGCCCGCGATCCCGGCTCTCCGCTTCGCTACGGCCGGGATGACAAGCGAGACTCGATATGGCGCATGATCCCATCCTCACCGTCGCCGGCCTCACCAAGACCTTCATCCTGCACCTGCGCGAGGGGGCGCGGCTGCCGGTGGTGGCCGGGGCCGGATTCGAACTGTTCGCCGGGGAATGCGTGGCGTTGGGCGGGCCCTCGGGGGCGGGCAAAAGCTCGCTCTTGAAGATGGTCTACGGCAATTACCGCGTCGATGCCGGCACCATACAGGTGCGCGATGGCGACGAGACGGTGGATGTCGCCACCGCCGAGCCGCGCTGGCTGATCCGGCTGCGCGGGCAGACCATGGGCTATGTCAGCCAGTTCCTGCGGGTGATCCCCCGCGTCGGGGCGCGCGATGTGGTGGCCGAGCCGCTGATCGGCGATGGCGTCGCCCGCGAGGAGGCGACGGCGCGGGCCGGTGCGCTGCTCGCCCGGCTGAACTTGCCGGAGCGGCTGTGGAGCCTGCCGCCGGCGACCTTCTCCGGTGGCGAGCAGCAGCGGGTGAACATCGCCCGCGGTCTGATCGCCCATCGCCCGCTCTTGCTGATGGACGAGCCCACCGCCTCGCTCGACGCCGCCAACCGGCAGGTGGTGGTGGAGCTGATCGAGGAGAAAAAGCGCGCCGGCGTCGCCATTCTCGGCATCTTCCACGATGCCGAGGTGCGGGAGGCGGTGTGCGACCGGGTGATCGACGTGACCGAATTCGGCCGGCAGGCGGCGTAAGGGGCGGGCGGTTGCTGCCTCTCTCCACGCCGCCGCCCACCGCCTCCCGACCGTCATCCCCGGGCTTGGCCCGGGGATCCACGACTTGGGAGCGCGGCGAGCAGGAAAACGTGGATGGCCGGGCCAAGCCCGGCCATGACGGTGTGACGGAATGAGTGCGGCGCGAGCCGTGGCTTGCAGGCGGCGAATGGCAGGCGTGAGGGGTGGGCGGTTGCTCTTTTGGCGCCGCCGACCTCCCTCTCTCCACGCTGCCGCCCTCCGCCTCCCTGCCGTCATCCCCGGGCTTGACCCGGGGATCCACGACTTGGGGGCGCGGCGGGCAGGAAGACGTGGATGGCCGGGCCAAGCCCGGCCATGACGGCGTGAGGGTGACTGGCCGCGTGCCGGCCATGACGGTGTGACGAAATGAGTGCGGCGCGAGCCGTGGTGTGAAGCGTGCGTCCGTGACTGGCAGGCGTGAGGGAATGATGAACGAGACGGTCTATGCCAATGCGCGGCTGGTGCTGGCCGACGCGGTGCGCGCCGGGCACATCGTGGTGCGCGACGGGGTGATCGCGGAGATCGGCGAGGGCAGCGTCCCCCGCACGGCGCTGGACATGGGCGGCGACTATCTGCTGCCGGGCTTTGTCGAGCTGCATACCGACGCGGTGGAGGGCCATCTCTACCCGCGCCCGCGCGTCACCTGGAACGCCTTCGCGGCGGTGACCGCCTATGACGCGCAGATCGCCACCTCCGGCATCACCACCGTGTTCGATTCGCTGCGCGTCTGGCCGGACAAGAAGGCGGTCGGCATGGATGGCGACGCGCCGCTGCTCGCCGCCACGATGCGGCAGGCGCAGGAGGCGGGATTGCTGCGCGCCGAGCACCACATCCATCTGCGCTGCGAAGTGGCGGCCGATGGCGTGGTGGAGGATGCCCACGCGCTGATGGACAGCGCCGATGTGCGGCTGATCTCGCTGATGGACCACACGCCGGGCCAGCGCCAGTTCCTCACCGTCGAGCAGTTCCGCAGCTACTACAAGAAGAAGAGCGGCATGACCGATACCGAGATGGACATCGTCGTCGCCGACCGGCTCGACGCCCATGCGCGCCTTGCCCGCCCCAACCGGGCGCGGCTGGTGGAGTTGGCGCGCGCGCAGGGCATCGTGCTGGCGAGCCATGACGATGCGAGCGACGCGCATGTGGCGGAAGCCATCGCCGATGGCGTCGCCATCGCCGAGTTCCCCACCACCGACGCGGCGGCGGATGGCTCGCACAAGGCCGGCATCCGCGTGCTGATGGGCGCGCCGAATATCGTGCGCGGCGGTTCGCACACCGGCAATGTCGCGGCGCAGACGCTGGCGCAGCGCGGCGTGCTCGACATCCTCTCCTCCGATTATGTGCCCGGCAGCCTGCTGCTGGCGGCCTTCGAGCTGCCGAGCCGCGTTCCGGGCATCACCCTGCCGCAGGCCGTGCGCATGGTCAGCGCCAACCCGGCGGACGCGGCGGGCTTGACGGATCGCGGCCGGCTGGCCGAAGGGCTGCGGGCCGACATGGTGCGCGTGGCCGATTCCGGCCCGGCGCCGGCGGTGCGGGAAGTCTGGCGCGCGGGGGCGCGGATCGCATGAGCGGGGCGGACGAGGTTCAGGAGCGGACGGCGCCGGCCCGGCTCGGGCCGGGCGTGCTGGTGCTGGTGGTCGGCCCCTCCGGCGCCGGCAAGGACACGCTACTCGCTTATGCTCGCGCCCGGCTCGCGGGGCGGGACGACCTCGTCTTCGCCCGCCGCCGCATCACCCGCCCGGTGGACGCCACCGAGGACCATATCGCCATCGACACCGCCGCCTATGACGAGGGCGTGGCGCAGGGCCGTTTCCCGCTGCACTGGTGCGCCAATGGCCTCGCCTATGCGCTGGGCGAGGAGGTGGGCGCGGCCATCGCCGCCGGCCGTACCGTCGTCGCCAATGGCTCGCGCGCCGCGGTGGCGGAGGCGCGGGCGCGCTTCGCCCGTCTCAAGGTGGTGCATGTGACCGCCCCGCCCGAGGTGCTCGCCGCCCGCATCGCCGCGCGGGGCCGCGAGAGCGAGAGCGAAGTGCTCGCCCGCCTCGCCCGCGAACCGGCGCTCGACGCCCCGCCGGAACTGCGCATCCTCAATGTCGACGCGGTGGACGCCGCCGGCGAACGGCTGGCGGCGTTTCTGCAGGGGCTGTGAGGGGGGCGGTTCGCTCGCCCCCGCTCGGACATTCCTACATCCCGACCGTCATCCCCTCCCAGAACGCCGTCATCCCCGGGCTTGGCCCGGGGATCCACGACTTGGACCGGGTACGGCCGGAGGGGAAGACGTGGATGGCCGGGTCAAGCCCGGCCATGACGGTCAACATTTTGTCGTCATCCCGGACGGCCGAAGGTCGATCCGGGATCGCGCGCAAGTGAGGCGCGGGACGCGATCCCGGCTCTGCGCTTCGCTTGGCCGGGATGACCCTTGGATGGCAGCCACCCCATGCCGCGCAAGAAAAAGGGCCGGCGGGAAAGTGTTCCCGGCCGGCCCTGAGCTGCATGAAAGTAAAACGGCGCCGATTACTGGCGGTATTGCTGGATACGAGTGGTGCGCAGGCCGGCGAGGCCGTGGCGGTCGATCGAGGCCTGCCAGGACAGGAACTCCTCGGTCGTCAGAGTGTAGCGCTTGCAGGCCTCCTCAAGACTGAGAAGACCGCCGCGCACGGCGGCAACGACCTCCGCCTTGCGGCGGATAACCCACCGCCGGGTGTTGGGCGGGGGCAGATCGGCAATGGTTAACGGACTTCCGTCCGGCCCGATTACATATTTCACCCTCGGGCGGTAGGGCTCGGTCATGTTACGCTCACTCAATACACGCGATCAATGAGAGCAGGTTACCTGCCGAGGCTTAAATATTTCCCTAAGCGAATCACGCTCTGGTGAAGTCGCGACACGTAGGAGCTTGTTAATAGTTGCGCAGGACTTTGTTTACCTTTGCCGCCCCAGCGGAAGAGGTATCCCGAGGCCGACCGGGCCTTGTCGCACGACAAGGGTTCATAGAAGCGCCACGGTGCCCTATATAACGGGGGTCAATGCCTTCCCGTTTCCGCCCCTGTCCTCGCACACGGTCCGCGCCCGCCGCATGATCCGCCTCGACGACGCTTCAAGCTTTCCCGGCCGCTCCCCCGCCGAGACCCGTGTGGTCGTGGCCATGTCCGGCGGCGTGGATTCCTCCGTGGTCGCCGCGCTGTACGCGCAGGCGGGCTATGATGTGCTGGGCGTGACGCTGCAGCTCTACGACCATGGCGAGGCGATGCACCACCGGCCGGGCGCCTGCTGCGCCGGCCAGGACATCTATGACGCGCGCACCGTGGCCGAGCGGCTGGGCATTCCCCATTACGTGCTCGACTATGAGAGCCGCTTCCGCCATGCGGTGATCGAGCGCTTCGCCGATGCCTACGCCGCCGGCGAGACGCCGATCCCCTGTGTCGACTGCAACCGCACGGTGAAGTTCCGCGACCTCCTGGAGACCGCGCGCGACCTCGGCGCCGACATTCTCGCCACCGGCCATTATGTGACCAGCCGCCCGCTGTCCAATGGCCGGCGCGCGCTGTTCCGCCCGCTCGATGAGAGCCGCGACCAGAGCTATTTCCTCTACGCCACCACCCAGGCGCAGATCGACATGCTGCGCTTCCCGCTCGGCGAGACCAGCAAGCCGGAAGTGCGCGCGCTGGCCGAGAGCTTCGGCCTCAAGGTGGCGGACAAGCCGGACAGCCAGGACATCTGCTTCGTGCCGAACGGCCATTACACGGCCATCGTCGAGAAGCTGCGCCCCGAGGCCGCCGAGCCGGGCGACATCGTGCATCTCGACGGGCGGGTGCTGGGCCGCCATGCCGGCGTGATGCGCTACACGATCGGCCAGCGCAAAGGCCTCGGCATCGCCGCCGCTGAGCCGCTTTATGTGGTCGGCATCGATGCGCGCGCCCGGCGCGTGCTGGTCGGCCCGCGCGAGGCGCTGGGCGTCACCGTCATCCGCGTCGATGAGGTGAACTGGATCGGCGATGAAACGTTGGAAGACGCGGCGGGGGCCGAGCGCGAGGTCTATGTGAAGGTGCGCTCGGCGCGCGCCCCGGTGCCGGGCCATCTCGCCCGCGCGGCCGATGGCGGCATCGACGTGCATCTGGCCATGGCCGAGGAGGGCGTTGCGCCCGGCCAGGCCTGCGTCTTCTACGAGGATGGCGCGCCCTCGGCGCGTCTGCTCGGCGGCGGGGTCATCCGCCGGGCGCGCGAGACCTTCACGCCGGTGACACGCGACATTGAGATGGTGTCGCGTACCGCGTGAATCGCAGTTTACAGGGCAGGCCGCGCTGCGGCCGGGTGACAGGGCAGGGGACACGCATGATGCCGACCGATCTCGATCGCGCCACCGTTGAGGAAGCCTATGCCCGCTGGGCGCCGGTTTATGACGTGGTGTTCGGCGCGGTGTTCGAGCCCGGCCGCAAGGTGGCGATGAAGGCGGCGGAACGGATCGGCGGGCGCATCCTCGATTTCGGCGTCGGCACCGGCTTCGCGCTGCCCGCCTATAAGCGCTCCAACCGCATCGTCGGCGTCGATATTTCCGAGCCCATGCTGCAGAAGGCCCGCGAGAAGGTGGAGAAGGAAAACCTCTCCCATGTCGAGGGCCTGTGCCTGATGGACGGCGCCCATATGGGCTTCGCCGATGCCAGCTTCGACGTGGTGATCGCGCAGTTCGTCATCACCGTGGTGCCGCACCCGGAGGAGACGCTGGACGAGATGGCCCGCGTGCTGAAGCCCGGCGGCGAGATCATCCTCGTCAACCATCTCGGCGCCGAGGACGGCCCGCGCGCCGTGTTCGAGCGCTGGTTCGCCCGCAAGGCCCGTAAGCTCGGCTGGCGCCCGGAATTCCAGTTCGCCCGCCTGCGCAACTGGGCGCTGGCCAACGGCACCGTCGACCTGCCCATCCCCCGTGACGTCGCGCTCGGCATGTACACGATGGTGCGCTTCAAGAAGCGCAGCGCCGCCGAGATCGCGGCGGCAGGCGCCGATGAGCCGGAGCTGGTCGCGCTGGCGGGGTGAGGCGAGCCTCGGCCTGTTCGCCTCAAAACACCACCCTCGTGCGCAGCCCGATCACCGTGGCGTTGCGCAGGGGCTCTGTCGGGGCGCTGCCGTCCGGTTGGGGGACGTTGCCGCCGGGGTGGATAATGTATTGGAAGAAGGGCTGCACGCTTAGCCAGGGGGTGACCGCCGCCTGATAGGTGACTTCCACCACCGCTTCATAGTCCATTACCGGCCCGTCGATCCCCGTTTCCGCGTTGCGGGCGCGGTCGGCGTCGGCGAGGTCGGGGCTGATCTTCGCATAGGCGAAAGCGATGCCCGCGACATCGTTCGGGCGGCCGGGGAGCGGGCCGGTGAGGGTGAGGCCGGCATCGACATAGAAACTCGCTTCGTTGCGGTCGATCTGCGGGGCGACGGCGAGGCGCACGAAGCCGGCCAATGTCGCGTCGCCCTTTTGCAGGAGCTGCTGGTCGGCGATGGCGTAGAGCGCGTAGCTGCCCGGCAGGGGCAGAGGGGCGTCGGCGCCCGGCGCGCTGAGGGGAAGGCCGTTGCTGGCGGTGGTGAGCGAGCTGGAGCCTTCCGACAGGTACCAGCCGCCAAACCGGTAGATGCCGGTCAGGCCGCCCTTGGGGGCGTGGGTATAGGTGATCTCGGCGATGGCGAGGACGCCATTGTCGAGCGGGAAGTCGAGCCCGTCCGTGTTGCCGGTGTCGCCATCGGGATTTCCGTTGAACACGGCGCCCTGCACCGACCAGGTCGCGTTGGGGGTCCAGCGCAGGCGCGCTCCGGGGGTCGGCAGCGGCTCGGCCGGGCCGCCGCCCGGCAGGTCGATGGCACCGAGGCCCGGCCAGCCGAAGGTGGAATTCACGAACAGCCCGGCGGTGGGGCTGATGGCGAAATCATCGTCGATGCCGATCTGGCCGAGGCGCAGCGACCAGACCCCGTCCGCGCTGTCATGCTCGAGATAGAGGTCGCCGAGGCGCAGCTCGGGCTGAAGCTCGATATTGGTGACGGTGAGCAGATTGCCGACATAGTCGGCCGAGAGGCCGTGGCCCTGCAGCCAATAGAGGCTGGCCACAACCTGCGTGCCCTGCCAGCCGGCGAGCTTGTCGAGGTCGAGCGTCGCGGTGACCTCGAGTTCCCCGTCGCCGCCGAGGCCCTGCCGCATGCCGCCGGCGACATTGCCCATCACGTCGGCGATCCAGTTGGCCTGGAAACTGAGGCCCTTGGCGGCAAGGGCGGGGCGGGCGCCGTTCCAGTCGCCGGTGAGGGTCGTGCGGGTGAGCCAGTCGCTCGCCGGCGCGTCGTCCGCGTGGGCCAGCGCGGGCAAAGCGAGGACGAGAAGGGGCAGCAGCACCGCCTGTTCCCTGAGGCTCCTGTGATGCCGTCCCGCCATGTCCATCCCCCGCACCCGCCGCCCGGTTCCACCGCGCCCTGCATGTGTTTTGCCCGGCGCGGTGGGGAAGCGTCTTTCGCGGATGCCGGGTTACAGCCAGCCCATATCCGGTCCCACCGGCACGATGCCGGTCGGGTTGATGGTGGCGTGGCTCTCGTAATAGTGGCGCTTGATGTGAGTAAAATCGACTGTGCCGGCGACGCCCTCGCGGTGGTACAGCGCGCGCACGAAGCGCTTCAGGTTCGGGTAATCGACGATCCGGCGGATGTTGCACTTGAAGTGGCCGACATAGACCGGATCGAAGCGGATCAGCGTGGTGAAGAGGCGGATATCGGCCTCGGTCAGCACCTCACCCATCAGCCAGGACTGGCCGTCGAGCCGCGCTTCCAGCTCGTCGAGCATGGTGAAGAGGGCGGTGACGGCCTCCTCATAGGCATCCTGCGCGGTGGCGAAACCGGCCTTGTAGACCCCGTTATTTACCGCGTCATAGATGCGGGCATTGAGCGCGTCGATCGCCTCGGCGAGCGCGGCCGGGTAGTAATCGTGCCGATCCTCCGTGAAGGCGTCGAAGGCGCTGTTGAGCATGCGGATGATCTCTGCCGATTCATTGCTGACGATGGTGCCGCGCGTGCGGTCCCACAGCACGGGCACGGTGACGCGGCCGGAAAAGGCAGGGTCGGCGGCGAGATAGACTTCGTAGAGCCGCTGCTTGCCGAGCAGAGAATCCGTCGTCGCGCCCGGCGTGCGGCGCGCGGCATGGTCGGCGAAGACCCAACCTTCATGCCCCATATGGGGATCGACCACCGAGACGGAGATGACGCCTTCCAGCTTCTTCAGCGTGCGCATGATGAGGGTGCGGTGGGCCCAGGGGCAGGCGAGCGAGACATAAAGGTGGTAGCGCCCGGCCTCGGCGGGAAAGCCGCCCTCGCCGGAGGGGCCGGGGGCGCCGTCCGGCGTCACCCAGTTGCGGAAGCGCGTGGTGGTGCGCACGAAGCGCCCGCCGGTGCTCGAGGTGTCGTACCATTTGTCGACCCATTGGCCGTCGACCAGCAGTCCCATCGCGTCCTCCCTGTTAGGCTCAACGTAGCGCGCGGGACGGCCGGTGACAGGCAAAAGCGTGTGCGCGGGCGCGCGGGCGTCTTTGCAGCTCTGCCTCCGCCGCGCTCCCTCAGCCGGGCGGCAGGCGCTTGTAATAGATCAGGGTGCCGGTGAGGCCGCCATGGGGCTTGAGCGCATAGTCGGGGATCTCGCCGGACAACATGAAGCCCTGCTTCTCATAGAGCCCGGCCGCGCCTTCGTCGCTCGCCGTGTCGAGCACCAGCAGGCTGCGTCCGGCGGCGATGGCGTGGCGCTCGGCCTCGATCAGCAGCGCGCGCGCAAAGCCCCGGCCGCGATGGGCGCGCGCGGTCATCATCTTGGCGATCTCGGCGCGGTGCGGCTGGTTCTCCGGCAGGCCGAGCACGAGGGTGACGGTGGCGACGAGCTCCTGCCCAACGAAGGCGCCCAGGATGATGAGTTCGCCCCGAGCCGCCCGCTCCAGCCCCGCCTGCCAGAAGGCCAGCGCCCGCGCCGGATCGAGCGGGTGCATGAAGCTGACGGAGCCGCCTGAGGCGACAGTCTCGACCAGCAGGCTGGCGAGGGCAGGCGCATCGGCGGTGGCGAGCGGGCGGATTTTTGCGGCGGCGGTCGGCATGGAAAGGCTCACAGGCGGGTCAGGGTGACGATGTAACGGCAGGGGGCGCCGCTCTCATTGGCGAAGGTGACGTCCGCCGGGGGGCCGAAGCCGAGGCAGTCGCCGGCCTCCAGCACGTGGCGGTCGTTGCCCTCGGTGAGGGTCAGCGTGCCCGCGCGCACCTGCAGGATTTGGCGGATATGGCCGTAGGTGGAGGCCGGCAGCAGGATACGGGCGCCGGGCGGCAGTTCGACCTCGACCATCTCGACGGGATGATCCGGCCGGGCGAAGATCTGCCGGCGCGTATAGCCGGTCTCGGGATCGCGCCAGAGCGGCTGGTCGGCGGCGCGCGACAGACGCTCGCCGCCCTCCGCCCGCAGGAGAAGACCCGCGAGGGTGAGATCGAAGGCCGCGGCGAGGCGCACCAGCGTGGCGGCGGTGGGGCTCATTTCCTCGCGCTCGATCTTGCTGATCGTGGCTTTCCCGACGCCGGAACGGGCGGCAAGATCGGCCAGCGACCAGCCCCGCGCCTCCCGCTCGAGGCGCAGGCGATGGGCGAGGCGGTGGGTGGTATCGTCCATTAAAAGAGACATAAATCTCTTATAATGGACGCTCGCGCTCTCGGCAACGGGCCTCCGATGCCGCGTTCTGCCCGTCGCCCCCTGCCATGCCGCTTCACCTTGCGTTCCCCCTGTGCTATCCGGGCGCCCTTCATGGGGATGGACATGATCCGGTTGCCGGCCCAGCGACGACGAGACGAGCGGACCCGCCGCGCCTTTGCGCGCGCGATCCCGTTCGCCTGCGCCCGCCCGCGGCCGTGATGCACGTCTCGTGATCAACGCCTGCCGCGCTCGGGCGAGCCTGCCGACCTCTGAGCGCCGAGTGGCCCCATGACCGATCTTTCCGTTTCGCTGTTTCCCGAAAATCCCGCCGACGATGCCGCCATCGAGCGGCTGGTGGCCCGCACCTTCGGCCCCGGCCGCTTCGCGCGCACGGCCTACCGGCTGCGCGAGGGCAACCCGCACCGGCGCGACCTGTCCTTCACCGCCTATATCGGCACCATGCTGGTCGGCTCGGTGCGGCTGACGCCTATTCTCATCGGCGACATTTCCGCCCTGCTGCTCGGCCCGCTCACCGTCGAGCCGCCCTTCCGCTCGCACGGCATCGGCCGGCGGCTGGTTGAGAAGGCGCTGGAGGTGGCGCGGGGCCAGAGCGGTGGCGAAGGCGCGGCGCGCCTCGTGCTGCTGGTCGGCGACGAGCCCTATTATGGCCGGATGGGCTTCAAGCGCGTGCCGCACGGCCAGGTGAGCCTGCCGGGCCCGGTGGATCCGGCGCGCGTGCTGGTCTGCCCGCTGGACGCCACGCCGCTTGAGGCGGTGCGCGGCCCGGTGCGCAAGGGATTTTCCGCCGTGCCCGAGCGCGCGGCGGGGTGAAGCGGCGGCCGGTCAACCGGCCCCATGTTGAGGGAGAGCGGGGATGGACGAGGCGCGCAAGGCGGTGGCCGCCATGCATGTGGACGATCTGAAGACCATTCTCGGCCGCATGGCGCCGGGGATGCAGCTCACCGTCCCGGATGAGTGGCTGGAGCGCCGCATCGACGGTACCCGTGCCAGCCGCGCCGCGCTCATCAGCGACATCGCCCGGCAATATTGCTGCATCCTGCGCCCGAACATCGCGTCGCAGACCTTCGAGAAGCAGGAAGTGCCCTATACGGGCTGAGGCGGGGCAACGCCCCGCCTGCCGGCAGCAGGCCAACTAGAAGCTAGCGGCCCTCGCGCGCCCAGGCGGCGGCGACGCCGGCGAGCAGGATCAGCAGGCCCGACAGGCCGGCGAAGAGCGGGAAAAGGCCGAGCCCGCGCACCACCGACACGTCGCGCATCTGCAGGCCCATCCAGTCCTCCCCGGCGAAGCGTTCGCCCGAGCGCACGGCGACGACGCGCGGCACGCCGCCGGCGAGATCCGCCATGCGCCAGATGCCGCCGCCCGTCGCCTGAATCGTCGGACGCAGCGTCTCGGTGGTTGAGGTGACCTCGGCGAATTCGCGCGGGTTGAGCGGGCCGACATTGACCAGCGCGGTGTGCGTGCCGTCGCTCGCCCGCCAGAGACCCAACGTGTCGGCCGGGAAGGTGGCGCGGAACAGGCCGGGCTCGGCGCTGGCGAGCGTCAGGCTGCGCGTCGCGCCGGTCGGCGTGGTGATGGTCACCGGCGGGGCGGCATCGCCCATGGTCTGGCGCTCGACGACGATGTCGCCGCCGCGCGCGACCATGCGCAGGCGCTCCTCTTCGAGGTCCGGCTCCTTCATCAGCCAGTGCGAGAGGCGGCGCAGCAGGTCGATATAGGGCCCGCCGCCCTCGAAGCCGCGTGCCCACAGCCAGAAATGGTCGGAGAGCAGCAGCGCCACGCGGCCCTCGCCGACGCGATCGAGCAGCACGACCGGCTTGCCGTCCGGCCCGTCCATCACGCTGGTGCCGCGCGCGCCCTGGGTGTCGATGACGCGGAAAAAGCGCGCCCAGGCCGGCGGGTCGCTCTGCGAGCCCGGCAAGGCGCGGGTGACGGGGTGGCGCTGGCCGGCCTCGGTGAGCTTAGGGCGATAGGGCGTCTCGCTCATCTGGCCGGTCGGGGCGGCCGGCAGGATGGCTTCCAGCGGCGTGTTGTAGACCGAGCCGTCGGAGACATAGTCGGTGCCGGCGGCGACCAGCAGCGCGCCGCCTTCCTCCACATAGCGCACGATGTTGTCGAAATAGATCATCGGCAGCACGCCCTGCTGGGCGTAGCGGTCGAAGATGATCAGATCGAAATCCTTGATCTTCTGCTGGAATAGCTCGCGCGTCGGGAAGGCGATGAGCGACAGCTCGTTGATCGGCGTGCCGTCCTGCTTCTCCGGCGGGCGCAGGATGGTGAAGTGCACGAGGTCCACATTGGCGTCAGACTTCAGCAGGTTGCGCCAGGTGCGCTCGCCGACATGCGGCTCGCCGGAGACCAGCAGCACGCGCAGCTTGTCACGCACGCCGTCGATGGAGACGGCCGCGCGGTTGTTCACCGGGGTCAGTTCGCCCTCCAGCGCGGCGGCCTCGATCTCGACGATGTTGGCCCCCGCATGGGTGATCTCGACATCGACCTCGGCCGGTTGGCCGGCGGTGACGATGGGACGCGCCACCACTTCGCCGTCGCGCCGCACGGTGACGGCGACGCGCGCCCCGGCCGGGGCGCCCTCATCCTCGACCCGGTAGCCGATGGTCTGGGGCTGGCCGACAATGCCGAAGCGCGGCGTCGAGGTCAGCGCCACGCGCCGGTCGCGCTCGCCCGCCTTGCCGGAAATGATGGCGTGGACGGGCGCGCGGAAGCCGAGCGCGGCGATGGTGGCGGGGATGTCGTGCACCCGCCCATCGGTGAGGAAGATGGCGCCGGCCACCCGCTCGGGCGGAACATCGGCGAGGCCGGCGGAGAGGGCGGTGAACAGGCGCGTGCCGTCCACCTCGCCGGCACCGCCACCGGCGTCGATGAAGCGCACCTCGGCGCCCTGTTCCTTCAGTCGGGCGAGGCGGGTTTCAAGCTCGGCGCGGGCGGCGTCGGTCATCTGCGTGCGGTCGCCGAAATCCTGGCTGGCGCTGCGGTCCACCACCACGGCGACGACCGTGGAGAGCGGCTCGCGCTCCTCCCGCGTCAGCGAGGGATTGGCGAGCGCGAGCACCGCGAGGGCGATGGCGAGCGCGCGCAGCAGCGAACCACGGGTGCGCGAGACGATGACCAGCAGCGCGACCAGCGCGGCGATAACGGCGGCGCCGATGAGCCAGGGCAACGGGATCAGCGGATCGAAGGCGAGGCCGAAATTCATGCGGCGGCTCCTTCGTCAGCGGCCGGGATCGTCATCCCGGACGGCCAATGGCCGAGCCGGGATCGTGAGCCGGATGGGATGCGATCCCGGATCGTCGGCGTCGCCGCCGGCCGGGATGACGGTGGGGCGACCCGTCCCGCCAGAGGGGCCGTCATGGCCGGGCTTGGCCCGGCCATCCACGCCTTCTGGCGGGCGGGGCCGTGCCGGTTGGTGGCCACGTCGTGGATGCCCGGCCCAAGGCCGGGCATGACGGCGCTCATGTCCGCGTCTGTGCGCAACATCCTCACTGCCCCAACCTTTCGAGCAGCGCGGGCACGTGCACCTGGTCGGCCTTGTAGTTGCCGGTGAGCACATACATCACGAGATTGGCGCCGGCGCGGTAGGCGAGTTCGCGTTGGCGCGGGCTGGTGCCGGACATGGGCAGCAGCGGGCGCCCGTCCTCGCCCACCGCCCAGGCGCCGGCGAGGTCGTTGGAGGTGATGACCACCGGCGAGACGCCGTCGCCGGCGCGGGCCGGGCGTTCCTCATCGTCCGGCGTCGCCGGCAGCGCCTCGACCCAGGTCTGCCCGCCGGTGAAGCGGCCGGGGAAATCGCGCAGCAGGTAGAACGCCTTGGTCAGCACATGGTCGCGCGGCACCGGCTCCAGCTCGGGAATGTCGAGCCCGGACAGGATAGCGCGCAGCGTCTCATTGGCCGGTGTGCCCGCGCCATTGGCGCCGGGAATGGTGGTCTCGGCGTCGCGCGTATCGAAGATGATGGTGCCGCCCTGCTTCATGAAGGCGTCGATGCGCGACAGCGTCTGCGGCGTCGGGCGCGGCGCGCCGGGGATGATCGGCCAGTAGATCAGCGGGAAGAAGGACAGCTCGTCGCGCGAGAGATCGACGCCCATCGGGTCGCCGGCTTCGAGCGCCGTGCGGTCGCCGAGGAAGTCGGTCAGGCCCTTGAGCCCGGCGCGGCTGACCTCGTCGGTGGTGGCGTCGCCGGTGATGACATAGGCGAGGCGCGTCGCATTGGTCGCCTTCACCGCGAAGTCGATCTCGGCCGGGGTCATCGGCGTGTCCGCCCGCTTGGCAGCGGGGGCGGGGGCCGCTTGGGCCGGAGCGGCCGTCTGGGCGCGGAGATCGCTAACCGGCGCGGCGGCGAGCAAAGCGGCAAGCGCCAGCACGGCGCTGGTGGCGGCGCGGCGCGTGGTGAGGCGCGACAGGCCGCCGGCCAGCAGGAAGACGATCATGGCATCAATCAGCAGGAGGGCGAGGAGGGCGAGCAGCAGCGGCGCGCGCAGATCGCGCGGGGTGGCGTCGCGATAGGGTTCGAGCCGGCCGAGGCTGGTCAGATCCAGCGCCACCAGCCGGTCGCGCGGCAAAAGGGCGTTGACCGCGACCAGCCCCTCGGGCGGGCCGTAGAAGCCAGGCGGATGGTCGGCGCTGGCGCGGCCGTTGAAGCCGAGCGGGATCGCCTTGGCGGTGGGCGTCACCGGCCGGAAGGCGCCGAAGCCGTCGAGAATGCGGCTCGGCGGCACGGTCTCGCCGGCCAGCACAGTGCCGGTGCTGCCATCGGCGGCGACTTCCGCCGCGCTCGACCCGCCCAGCGCCACGACGCGGCGGAGCATGTCGACGAAGGCGCCGGAGAGCGGCAGGTTCGACCAGGAGGTGTCGGCGGTGACATGGAACAGCACCAGCGTGCCGGCCCCGCGTCGCTCGCCGGTGACCAGCGGCGTGCCATCGGTCAGCGTCGCCCAGGTGCGCGAGCCGAGCAGCCCGTCCGGTTCGGCGAGAACCTGGCGTTGCACGCTCACATCATTGGGTACGGTGACATCGCGGAACGGGCTCTCGGGCGTGAAGCTGCCCAGCGCCTGCGGCTGCTCCCAGGAGAGCGAGCCGCCGAGCACGCGCCCGCCGCGGCGCAGCGTGACCGGCACGAGATCGTCCGAGCCATTGGCGAGGCGCGGGCCGGCGAAGCGGATGAGCACGCCGCCACCCTCGATCCAGCGGGCGAGGCGGGCATGGGTCTCGGGCGGCAGGTTGCCGATGTCGGAGAGGATGATGACCGGCAGCTTGTCGTTGATGAAGCGGTCCACCGCCTCGGCGCTGCCGGCGCCCTCGGCGGTGCGCACATCGGCGAAGGGCGCGAGCGCGCGGGTGAGGTAGTAGGACGAGGCGAGCAGGGGCTGGCGCTGGTCCGCCGCCGTGCCGGAGACGAGGCCGACCGTGCGGCGGCGCCAGCGCTTGTCGAGCAGCTGCACCGCGCCGGCGGAGGCTTCATCCGCAATGTCGAGCCGGGCGACGTCGTTGCGGATCTCCACCGGCAGGTCGAAGCGCGCCTCGGTCTCGCGGGCGCCGGGCTCGAAGGCGAAGCGGGCTTCGCCGAGCGCCAGGCCGCGCATATCGAAGGCCCGCACCGTGCCGGCGCGCGCCACGGTCTCGCGGTCGGCGCGGATGACCTTCACGGTGAGCGCGTCGATGGCGTTGTCCGCGGCAACCAGCGCCAGCGGCTCGCGCACGCCGTCGGCCAGCGTGGTGAGCGGGCGATCGCCCACGGCGGCGGCGATGTCGGCGGGCACGCCCGCGGTGCCCTCCAGCCCGACGCCATCCGAGAGATAGATCACCGAGGCCTGCGGCGCGCCGGCGATGGCCTTGCGCAGGCTGGCGAGCGCCGGCGCCCGGTCCGGCACGAAGGCGACAGGGGCGAGCGAGCGCAGCCGCTCTCTCGCCTCGCGCGGCGACATCACGCGCGGCTCCAGCGGCGGTTCGCCGGTGGGAATAAGAATGACGCCGCGCCCTTCAAGGTCGGCATCGGCGACAACGCCCTCGGCGCTGGCGCGGCGCGCGGTCCAGCCGGCGGCGGCGGGCCAGCCGGAATCGATCAGCAGCACCACGGGACCGCTGGAGGCGGGGCCGGCGACCGGGGGATTCCACACCGGCCCGGCGGCGGCGATGATGATGACGGCGGCGAGCAGGAGGCGCAGCGCGGTGAGCCACCAGGGCGTGCGCGCCGGGGTCTCTTCCTTCGGCGGAATGTCCAGCAGCAGCCGCATCGGGGCGAAGGCGATGCGGCGCGGGCGCGGCGGCACAAGGCGCAGCAGGAACCACAGCAGCGGCAGGCCGATGAGCGCCGAGAGCAGCAGCGGGGTGGTAAAGGCGAGGGGAAGACCGAACAGGCCGCTCATCGCGCGCTCCTCATGCCGGGCTTCCGGTTGTCGCGACCGCCGGATCGGCCGGCTGGCCCTCCGGGTGGGCGGTGACGCCGAAGCTGCCGCCGCTCATCCGGGCATGGAGCGCGAGCAGGAGCTCGCTCGCCGGGCGGTCGGTGCGGTGGACGAGGAAGCTCCAGGTGCGGCGCTCGGCCTCGCGGCGGATGATGGCGCGGTGGGTGGCGACGCGGGCGACATAATCCTCGCGCACCGTCTCGGCCCGGCCGATGGTGAGCACGGCGCCGCTTTCCGGCTCGCGGAACTCGACGCGGCCGGAGAAGGGGAAGGTCTCCTCCGCCGGATCGCAGATCTGCACGACATGGCCATGCGCCCCGGAGGCGGAGACGCCGGCGAGGCTTTCCACCACCTCGGCGGTCGGGCTCCAGAGGTCGCCGAGCAGCACCACTTCCGCCAGCGGCGAGGGCGCGAAGGCCGGCGGCAGGCTCTGCGGCAGGCTGGGGGCGTGGACGAGGGATTCGGCCATCTTCTCCACGATGTTGCGGGCGGCGGAGGGACGCATGACGCCGGGAATGCCGACGCGCTCGCCCCCGCGCACCAGAAGCTCGGCCAGCGCGAAAGCGAGGATCAGCGCGCGGTCGCGCTTGGTCTCCCACACCAGCGGGGAGGCGAAGACCATCGAGGTGGAGAGGTCCGGCCAGATCCACACGGTGTGGGCGGCTTCCCATTCGCGCTCGCGGACATACAGATGGTCGTCGCGTGCCGAGCGGCGCCAGTCGACGCGGGCGGAGGGCTCGCCATCCATGAAGCGGCGGTACTGCCAGAAATTCTCGCCGGTGCCGGCGCGCCGGCGCCCATGCAGCCCATGATAGACGCTGGCGGCGATCTTGCGCGCCTCCAGCACGAGGCGCGGCATGGCCGCGACCAGACCGGCCGCATCCTGCGCGGCGCTTCTCACGGCGGTGTCGGCGTCGAACTCCACGCGCTCAACTCTCCTTCGCCCGGCTCAACAAGCCGGCAAGTCGGCGGGACGGAGGTCCGCCCCGCAATCACGCCTTACCCGATGCGGCGGGTCAGCTTGGCGATGAGGCCCGGCACGGTCTCGCCATCCGCCCGCGCGGCGAAGGTGAGCGCCATGCGGTGCTTCAGGATCGGTTCGGCCAGCGCCACCACATCGTCGATGGAGGGCGCGTAACGCCCGTCCAGCAGCGCGCGGGCGCGCACCGCCAGCATGAGCGACTGCGAGGCGCGCGGGCCGGGGCCCCAGGCGATGAACTTGCCGAGGTCGCCGGCATCGGGGCCCGGACGGGCCGAGCGCACCAGGGTGAGGATCGCCTCCACCACCGATTCCCCCACGGGCAGGCGTCGCACCAGGCGCTGGGCGGCGGCGAGGTCGTCGGCCGTCATCACCGCCTTGGGCTTGGTCTCCTCAGCGCTGGTGGTGTCGAACAGGATCTTCCGCTCGGCGTCGCGGTCGGGATAGTCGACGTCGACCTGCATGAGGAAGCGGTCGAGCTGGGCTTCGGGCAGCGGGTAGGTGCCTTCCTGCTCCAGCGGGTTCTGCGTCGCCAGCACGTGGAAGGGCTTGGGCAGATCATGCCGCGCACCGGCGACCGTGACATGGCCTTCCTGCATGGATTGCAGCAGCGCCGACTGGGTGCGCGGCGAGGCACGGTTGATTTCGTCCGCCATCAAGAGCTGCGCGAAGACCGGGCCGGGGATGAAGCGGAAGGAGCGCCGCCCGCCGGCGCTTTCCTCCAGCACCTCGGCGCCGAGAATGTCGGAGGGCATCAGGTCCGGGGTGAACTGCACGCGCCGTGCATCGAGGCCGAGCACCACGCCGAGCGTTTCCACCAGCTTGGTCTTGGCGAGGCCGGGGACGCCGACCAGCAGGCCATGGCCGCCGGAGAGGATGGTGATGAGCGTGCGCTCGACCACCGCCTCCTGGCCGAAGATGACCGCGCCGATGCCGGCCCGTGCGGCGCGCACATTCGCCGCCGTGCTCTCGGCCGAGCGGATGATCATCTCGTCGAGGGATTCGAAATTCTCGCCGGTGGCGGATGTCATGCCGTGCTCCTTCAAATCCCGGAGCCAGAGCGTGCGCCCCGGCCCCTTCTCGACCCTACTGCCCGCCGCCGGCTCATGGTGCACCGCAACAAGACCCGATGCAATGCGCCCGGCCGGAGGCCGCGCGGGCCGGGCGCGGGGAACGCGGCCGGCCGTTGCGGACTTTCGCTTAGGTCAGCTTACGCTATCTTGCGACCGCGTCGACTATCGGGCGGGGGATCACGAAGCCGCGATTACCCCTGTGTGACAGAGATTTTTAAGTGAATTCAGAAGCTTCCGGGCGACTTGACGAATTGGTGCGCGCGGTGGGGACAAGCCCCGGACGCCCGCTGCCGCCGATTGAGCGCTGGAATCCGCCCGATTGTGGCGACATCGACATCGTGATCGACCGCGAGGGCGTGTGGCACCATGAGGGCCGGCCGATCCGCCGCGAGACGCTGGTGAAGCTGTTCGCCTCCGTTCTCACCCGCGAGGGCGCGCGCCATGTGCTGGTGACACCGGCCGAGAAACTGGGCATCCGCGTGGAGGACGCGCCGTTCCTCGCCGTCGACATGGCGGTGGAGGAGGCGGCGGTGGAGCCGGCGGGGGCGGGGGCGGGGGCGGGGCCGGTGCTGGTGTTCCGCACCAATCTCGACGATTTCGTGCGCTGCGATCGCGAGCATCCGCTGCGTTTCGACGCACAGGCGCGCGGCGAGGGCGGCGCGGAGGCGATCCGGCCCTATATCCATGTGCGGCGGGGCCTGTGGGCCCGGCTCACCCGCGCGGTCTTCCTCGACCTCGCCGAACGGGTGGAGGAGCGCGAGGTCGAGACGGGGGATGGCGCGCGACGCGCCGTCTATGGAGTCGCCTCGGGAGCCGAGTTCTTCGTGCTCGCCCCGGTGGATGACGCTACAGCCGACGGTGACGCGACGCGATGAACGCCCTGACCGACCGCATGACCGAGGCGATGAACGATGCCTTGCCTAGCGCGCTGCGCGAACTGCCGCCGGCTGCGCCGCTCGGGCTGGAGCATTTCCGTGCCCGCGCCCGGCAGCGCCTCGCGGTGGCGCCGGACCTCGCCGGTGATCCCGTCCGCGGCGACCATGAGCTGACACCGCAGTATCGCGGCCTCGTCGAAACGCTGCCGCTGCGCGGGGCGGCGGTGCTGATCCCGGTCGTCGCGCGCGAACAGCCGACGGTGCTGCTGACGCTGCGCTCCGCCAATCTGCCGAACCATCCCGGCCAGATCGCCTTTCCCGGCGGCAAGATCGACCCGCAGGATGACGGCCCGCTCGGCGCCGCGCTGCGTGAGGCGGAGGAGGAGGTGGGGCTGGCGCGTGGGCTTGTCGAACCGCTCGGCTATCTCGACCCGTACCTCACCCGCACCGGCTTCCGCATCGTGCCGGTGGTCGGCATCGTCCAGCCGGATTTCGGGCTGACGCTCAATCCCGGAGAGGTGGACGAGGCGTTCGAGGTGCCGCTCCATTTTCTGATGAACGCCGACAATCACATTCAGGAGACGCGCGAATCGCAGGGGCTGATGCGCACCTTTCACGCCATGATCTATGAGCGGCGGCGCATCTGGGGTGTCACCGCCGGCATACTGCGCAGCCTCTATGAGAGGGTGTATCTCTGATGGCGCGCATCATCGGTCAGGTTCTGCTCTTCCTTTTGCCCTTCCTCGCCTTCGCGCTCTATCTGCGCTACGGCCGGCGGGTGGACAGCATCTTCGCCGGCTGGTCGGTGCGGGCGCTGCTGGTGTGCTCAGGCATCGGTATCGTGCTGCTGGCCGGCAGCCTCTATCTGTTCGAGAGCGCCCAACGTGGGCCGACCACCGGGCGCTATGTGCCGCCGACCTGGCAGGATGGCGTGCTGATCCCCGGCCATATCGAATGAACCCGCTCACCCAGCACCGGCCGGGCCTTGCCCGCGTGCTCGACGCGCTGAACGGGGAGGGCGAGGAAGCCCGCATCGTCGGCGGCGCGGTGCGCGACTGGCTGATCGGGCGCGGCGCGCGCTCGGATGTCGACATCGCCACCACGGCGCTCCCCGACGAGGTGACGCGCCGCGCCCTTGCCGCCGGGCTGAAGCCGGTGCCGACCGGTATCGAGCATGGCACCATCACCATCGTCGCCGAGGGCGAGCCCTATGAGGTGACGACGCTGCGCGAGGATGTGGAGACCGACGGGCGCCGCGCCCGCGTCGTCTTCGGCCGCGACTGGGCGCATGACGCGGCGCGGCGCGACTTCACCATGAACGCGCTCTACCTCACGCGCGAGGGCGCGCTGATCGACCACGTCGGCGGCGAGGCGGATGCCCGCGCGGGCCGCGTGCGCTTCATCGGCGAGGCCGACCGGCGCATCCGCGAGGATTATCTGCGCATCCTGCGCCTGTTCCGCTTCCATGCCGCCTTCGGCCACGGCCCGGTCGATCCCGAGGCGCTGGCGGCGGCGATGCGCAACCGTGGGGGGCTCGATCAGCTGTCGCGCGAGCGGGTGCGCACGGAACTGCTCAAGCTGCTGGTTGCCCCCGGCGCGGCGCCGACACTCACGGCGATGGACGGCGCGGGGCTTCTGGCGCCGGTGCTCGGCCGGGCGGGGGATGTCGCGGTGTTCACCCGGCTTGCCGCTATTGAGGCGGCGCTGGGACTGGCTCCCGACGCCATCCGCCGGCTCGGCGCGCTGGCGGTGCGCGAGGAGGCGGGTGCGCGCGCGCTGCGCGAGGGGCTGCGACTCTCCAATGGCGAGGCGGCGCGGCTCGAAGCGCTCGCCGGCCCCGCGCCCGCCCCGGCCATGTGCGCGAAGGGGCAGAAGGCCTTCATCTACCGCATGGGCCGGGCGACCTATACCGACCGCGCCCTCATCGCCTTCGCCCGCTCGGGTGCGCCGCTGGAGGATGAAGGCTGGCGCGAGCTGCTGGCGCTGGCGGCCAGTTGGGACATTCCCGTCTTCCCGCTCAAGGCCGCCGATTTCCTCGCGCGCGGCCTGAAGCCCGGCCCGGCGCTCGGCGCCGCGCTCAAGCAAGCGGAAGAGGCGTGGATCGAGGCCGGCTTCCCGATCGACCGCGCGGTGCTGGACGGGATCGTGCGCGAGGCGGTGGGGTAGGGCGTTGCTAACGTATCGTTATATGATACGTTAACCTGTCCGCGTCTGCGGGGAGGGGTAATGATCCTCAACTTCCGGGACAAACGTACCGCCGCGGTCTGGGCCGGCCAGGTCGGCAAGGGCTTCCCGGCCGATCTAGTGCGCGGCGCGCAGCGCAAGCTGGCGATGATTCACGCTGCGGTGACGCTCGACGCTTTGCGGGCGCCCCCGGCCAATCGGCTTGAGGTTCTGAAGGGTGATCGTGCCGGCCAGCACTCCATCCGCATCAATGATCAGTTCCGCATCTGCTTCATCTGGCGCGACGGCCATGCCGCCGACGTCGAGATCACCGACTATCACTGAGGAGCGCGCCATGATCGGCCCGAACCCGCCTATTCATCCCGGCGAGGTCCTGCGCGAGGAGTTTCTCGCGCCGATGGGTCTCAAGCCTTACGGCCTTGCCAAGGCACTGCACGTGCCGCGCACGCGAATCGAGCGGCTGGCGCGCGAGGAGGCGCCGGTCACGGCCGACACCGCGCTCCGGCTCGGCCGCTATTTCGGCACCGGGCCGGAATTCTGGATGAATCTTCAGTCCGCCTATGATCTCGCAATCACGGTGGCGGCGGCGCCGGACATTGCGGCGATCACACCGCGCGCCGCCTGACTTCGTCTACTCCGCTGCCGCTTCCAGCTCGTCCGCGTGGAGGAATCCGCCGGACTGGCGCTGCCAGAGGCGGGCGTAGAGGCCGCCCTGCGCCACCAGCTCGGCATGGGTGCCGGTCTCGACGATCCGGCCGTGCTCCATCACCACCAGCCGGTCCATGCGGGCGATGGTGGAGAGGCGGTGAGCGATGGCGATCACCGTCTTGCCGGCCATCAGCTCGTCGAGGTTCGACTGGATCGCCGCCTCGACCTCCGAATCAAGCGCCGAGGTCGCCTCGTCCAGCACCAGGATCGGCGCGTCCTTCAGCAGCACGCGGGCGATGGCGATGCGCTGGCGCTGGCCGCCGGAGAGCTTCACGCCCCGCTCGCCGACATGGGCGTCCAGCCCGACGCGGCCCTGCGGGTCGGTCAGCGTGTCGATGAAGCCGTCGGCATGGGCGCGGCGCGCCGCTTCCCAGATCGAGGCCTCGTCGGCGTCCGGCCGGCCATAGCGGATATTGTCCCGCACGGAGCGGTGCATCAGCGAAGTGTCCTGCGTCACCACGCCGATGCGCGCGCGGAGCGTCTCCTGCGAGACGGCGGCGACATCCTGCCCGTCGATCAGCACCCGGCCGTGCTCGGTGTCGTAGAAGCGCAGCAGCAGGCTCATCAGCGTCGACTTGCCGGCGCCCGAGGGGCCGACGAGGCCGACACGCTCGCCCGGGCGAATCGTCAGGCTGAGATGGTCGATGACGCCGGAGCCCTTGCCATAGTGGAAGCTCACGTCCTCGAAGCGGATCTCGCCGGCCGGCACCTTGAGGGCGGGCGCCTGCACGCGGTCGATCACGGTGTGCGGGCGGGCGATGGTGAGGATCGCCTCCTGCACCGTGCCGACATTCTCGAACACGCCGGTGACCACCCACATGATCCAGCCGGACATGTTGGTGATGCGGATGGCAAGGCCGGTGGAGAGAGCGATGGCGCCGAGATTGATCGCCTCGATCGACCACAGCCAGATGCCGAGCCCGCCAATGGCGCCGAGCATGCAACTGTTGAGTACGCTCACCGTCAGCGCCATGCGGGTAATCTGGCGCTGCTGCGCCTTGAACGCGGTGTTGTGCCGGTCGAGCGCGTCGCGGACATAGCTGTCCTCGCGGTCGCCATGGGCGAACAGCTTCACCGTCATCATGTTGGTGTAGCTGTCGACGATGCGGCCGGAGAGCAGCGAGTTCGCCTCGGAGGTGCTCTTGGAGAGGTGGCGCACCTTCGGCACGAAGCGCGACAAGGCGAGCACATAGAGCCCGATCCACGCCACCATCGGCACGGCGAGGCGCCAATCGGCCTCGGCGAACAGGATGACGGCGCTGATGGCGTAGACGCTCACATACCAGAGCGCGTCGATCACCTCGACGACGGAGCCGCGCAGGGCCGGGCCTGCCTGAAGCACGCGCTGGGCGATGCGGCCGGCGAAATCGCTCTGGAAATAGCCGAGCGACTGGCGCACCACCCAGCGATAGGACTGCCAGCGGATGAGGCTGCCGACATTGGCGGTGATGGTCTGGCGCACCAGCAGGTCGTGCAGTGCGTTGCAAAGTGGGCGCGCGATGACCACGACGAAGGCCATCCACAAGAGCAGCCCGCCCTGATCGGCGAACAGCGTGGCCGGGCTCGAATGCTGGAGCAGGTCGACGATCTGGCCGATGTAGCGGAACAGCGAGACCTCGACGATGGCGACGAGGAAGGCCGCGCCGAGCGCGGCGATGAACACCCAGCCGGTCTGCCGCACGAAGTGCCAGTAGAACGCCAGAAGGCTTTCCGGCGGCCGGGTGATGGCCGCCGGGCGGAAGGGGTCGATGATCGATTCGAACCAGGCAAAAATGCGCGCAAACATGGGCCGCCTTCTGCGCCCGTCATGCGGCGCCAGTGTGTCGGCTACGCGGACGCGGCAACGGTGGATGAGGCGCACACGCGCCTGACACGAAAGGTCTATACTCCGTCACCGTCCGACTGGGGGATATGCCGATGCAGCCACGCCATCCCGAACATCATCTGCTCAGCCGCGCCGGCTGGCTGCGCGCCGCCGTGCTCGGCGCCAATGACGGCATCCTGTCCACGGCCAGCCTCATCGTCGGCGTGGCGGCGGCGGATGCCGACCGTAGCGCGGTGCTGATCGCCGGCATTGCCGGTATGGTGGCTGGCGCCATGTCGATGGCGGCGGGCGAATATGTCTCGGTGTCCTCGCAGTCCGACACGGAAGAGGCGGAGCTGACGCGCGAGCGGGCCGAGCTCGCCGCCGACCCCGAGGGCGAGACGCAGGAACTGGCGGAAATCTACGTGAAGCGCGGCCTCGATCCGGCGCTCGCCGCCGAGGTGGCGCGGCAGTTCATGGCCGCCGACGCGCTGGAAGCCCATGCCCGCGACGAACTCGGCATGAACGAGATCACCGCCGCCCGCCCGGTGCAGGCGGCGTTTTCCTCGGCGGCGAGCTTCGCCGTCGGCGCGGCGCTGCCGCTCGCCACCGTGCTCATTGCCCCGCCGGCGTCGCTGCCGGTCACGGTGTCGGTGGCGGCGCTGCTGTTCCTCGCTTTGCTCGGCGTCGCCGGGGCCAAGGCCGGCGGGTCGGACCCGATGAAGGGCGCCATCCGCGTCACCTTCTGGGGCGCGCTGGCCATGGGGCTGACCTATGCCATCGGCACGCTGTCCGGGCAGGTTCTGTAAGCCTGCCCTTCCGGGCGGCGGCGCGGGGCGCTAGAAGCGGAGGCGCCGAGAGGGAGCCAGCCCATGTCCGCCCCGAATTCCCGAGATGAAGCCCGCAACGCCACGGGCACGCCGATCGACCCGGCCCGGATCGCGGCCGATAAGGAGGCCGCGCGCGGCTGGTTCGAGGAACTGCGCGACCGCATCTGCGCCGCTTTCGAGAAGCTGGAGGACGACGCGCCGGCCGATCTTTATCCCGGCGCGGCCGGGCGCTTCACACGCACTCCGTGGAACCGCACCGACCATAATGGTGCGCCGGGCGGCGGCGGCGTCATGTCGATGATGCATGGCCGGCTGTTCGAGAAGGTGGGCGTCCACTGCTCCACCGTGTTCGGCGAGTTCGCCCCGGAATTCCGCAAGCAGATCCCCGGCGCGGAAGAAAACCCGGCTTTCCACGCCACCGGCATCTCGCTCATCGCCCATATGCACAACCCGCATGTGCCGGCGGTGCATATGAACACGCGCTTCGTCGTCACCTCCAAGGCGTGGTTCGGCGGCGGGGCGGACCTGACCCCGGTGCTCAATGCGCGCCGCACGCAGGACGACCCCGACACGATCGCCTTCCATGCGGCGATGCGTGGCGCCTGCGAGGGGCGCCATGTCGACTATGGCCGCTACAAGGAATGGTGCGACGAGTATTTCTATCTGCCGCACCGCAAGGAGCCGCGCGGCATTGGCGGCATCTTCTATGACTGGCTGGATTCGGGTGACCGGGAAGCGGATTTCCACTTCACCCGCGCCGTCGGCCTCGCCTTCCTCGACGTCTACCCGGCGCTGGTGCGGGCCAACTTCGCCAAACCGTGGAACGACGCCGAGCGCGAGGAGCAGCTCATCCGGCGCGGGCGCTATGTGGAGTTCAACCTGCTCTATGACCGCGGCACGATCTTCGGCCTGAAGACCGGCGGCAATATCGATTCGATCCTCTCCTCCATGCCGCCGGTGGTGAAGTGGCCGTGACGCCTCCCTAGCGGCCCACCTGCCGCAACGCCTCGCCGAGAATCATCGCGCCGGCCAGCGCCACGTTGATTGAGCGCGCGTCCGCGACCAGCGGGATGACGATTCGCGCATCCGCGCCCTCATGCACCGCTTCCGGCACGCCCGCGCTCTCGCGCCCGAGCAGCAGCACGTCGTCCCCGGCAAAGGCGAAGGCCGTGTAGGGCAGGGCGCCGCGCGTCGTCGCCAGCACGAGGCGCCGCCCCTCGTCCCGGCGCCACGCCTCGAAGGCGGCAAAGCTCGCATGGCGCCGGATCGCCGCGCGGTCGAGATAGTCCATGCCCGCCCGGCGAAAGCCCGCATCCCCCACTGGAAAGCCCGCCGGCTCGATGATGTGCAGCGGCAGGCCGAGGCAGGCGCAGAGCCGCGCCAGCGTGCCGGCGTTCTGGGCGATGTCGGGCTCGTAGAGAGCGAGGGTGAGCGGCATGAACGACCTTTGGACGGTGGCGGGCGGCCATCCGGCACGCGGGACCGCGTGGTAGGCGCGCCTGGCGGGGCGGTGTGGCGGCGGTGTTGCGCGGTTGACGCAACGGTGGGAAGGCAGGGGGCAGGACGGACTGCCGCACTGCCTTCATCTGGACAAGGAGTTGCCCGGATGCAATTAGAGGCACTCGAAGGTAAGGTCGACCACAGGCCATGCTTTCGCGCGCATGTCCCAGGCGCGAGCGGCAGAATTCGGCGCTGGGACGAATGTGTGCGGGATCGCGCTGCGGTCGCAGGCATAAGGGGAAAGGAAACCATCGTGGCAACAACCGGTACGGCGGAAACCACGCGCCGCGACTTCCTCTACATAGCGACCGGCGCCATGGGCGCGGTCGGTGCCGCCGCCCTCGTGTGGCCGTTCGTCTCGCAGCTGCAGCCCGACGCCTCGGTGCTGGCGCTGTCCTCGACCGAGGTGGACCTGACGCAGATCCAGGAAGGCCAGATCGTCACGGTGAAGTGGCGCGGCAAGCCGGTCTTTGTGTGGAACCGCACGGCCAAGGACATCGAGGAAGGCAAGGCGACCCCGCTTTCGGCCCTGCTCGATCCGGTGGCGCGCAACGCCAACCTGCCGCTCGACGCTCCCGCGACCGACGAGAACCGCGCCGCCAAGGACAAGGAAAAGTGGCTCGTCGTCATCGGCATCTGCACCCATCTGGGCTGCGTGCCGATCGGCCATTCGGGCGAGTATGACGGCTTCTTCTGCCCGTGCCATGGCTCCGAATATGACAGCGCGGGCCGCGTCCGCCGCGGTCCGGCGCCGGAGAACCTGGCGGTTCCGCCTTACACCTTCGTGTCCGACACGAAGATCTCCATCGGCTGATCCGGCGTTCAGGGACACACACAATGAGCGGACACTCCACCTTCGAGCCGAAGAATCCGGCGCTCAAGTGGTTCGAGGCCCGGCTGCCCCTGGTCGGCCTGATGCACTCGTCCTTCGTGGCCTACCCCACGCCGCGCAACCTCAATTACTGGTGGACCTTCGGCGGCATCCTGTCGCTGATGCTGGTCTGCCAGATACTCTCGGGCGTGGTGCTGGTGATGCACTACACCCCGCATGTGCTGTTCGCCTTCGACTCGGTCGAGCACATCATGCGTGACGTCAGCTATGGCTGGCTGATCCGCTACATCCACGCCAATGGCGCGTCGATGTTCTTCATCGCGGTGTACATCCACATGTTCCGCGGCCTCTATTACGGGTCCTACAAGGCCCCGCGCGAGGTGCTGTGGATCCTCGGCTGCATCATCTACCTCCTGATGATGGCCACCGCCTTCATGGGCTACGTGCTGCCGTGGGGCCAGATGAGCTTCTGGGGCGCCACCGTCATCACCAACCTGTTCTCGGCCTTCCCGGTGGTCGGCCCGACCATCGTCGAGTGGCTGTGGGGCGGCTTCGCGGTCGACAATCCGACGCTGAACCGCTTCTTCTCGCTGCACTATCTGCTGCCCTTCATGATTGCGGGTGTCGTCATCCTGCACGTCTGGGCGCTGCATGTGGCGGGCCAGAACAACCCGACCGGCGTCGAGCCGCAGAGCCCGAAGGACACCGTGCCCTTCACGCCCTACGCGACCGTCAAGGACGCGCTCGGCATGGTGGTGTTCCTGATCTTCTTCTCGTGGTTCCTGTTCTACATCCCGAACTATCTGGGCCACGCGGACAACTACATCCCCGCCAACCCGCTGGTGACGCCGGCGCACATCGTGCCCGAATGGTACTACCTGCCGTTCTACGCCATGCTGCGCGCGGTGCCGGACAAGCTCGGCGGCGTGCTCACCATGTTCGGCGCGATCGCGGTGCTGTTCTTCGTGCCGTGGCTCGACACCTCCAAGGTGCGCTCGGGTGCCTACCGCCCGCTGTTCAAGCAGTTCTTCTGGATCTGGGTGGCGGTGTGCATCGGCCTCGGCTGGCTCGGCTCGAAGCCTGCGGAAGGCGGCTATGTCATCGCCGGCCGCATCCTGACCATCTGGTACTTCGCGCACTTCCTGATCATCCTTCCGCTGCTCGGCCTGTTCGAGAAGCCGAAGGCGGTGCCGGCCTCCATCACCGAGGCGGTGCTGGGCAAGTCCAAGGGCGGTGCGCCCGTCGCGGCGGGCGCGGCTGCGCCACAGACCAAGGGTTGATCGGAACATCATGAGCACCACCATGTCCTTCCGTTCCGCTCTCCTTCGCCCGCTCGCCGCCGG
The DNA here is from genome assembly GCF_029760895.1 of Ancylobacter sp. WKF20. NCBI lineage: Bacteria > Pseudomonadati > Pseudomonadota > Alphaproteobacteria > Hyphomicrobiales > Xanthobacteraceae > Ancylobacter > Ancylobacter sp. WKF20. Next base: position 1,978,379 of record NZ_CP121679.1, on the reverse strand, counting down.
CGCCCTGCTGCTCGGTATCGGTCTCGCCCCGGCGCTCGCCGCCGAGGGCGCGCCCAAGCCGCCCCGCGAGGACTGGACCTTCGCCGGACCGTTCGGTCACTTCGACCGCGCGCAGCTCCAGCGCGGTTTCCAGGTGTTCCGCGAGGTCTGCTCGTCCTGTCACTCGGCCCACCTCTTCGCCTTCCGCAACCTCGCCCAGCCGGGCGGGCCGGAATTCAGCGAGGCGCAGGCCAAGGCGGTCGCCGAGTCCTACAAGGTGCAGGACGGTCCGAACGACGCCGGCGACATGTTCGAGCGCCCCGGCCGCCTGTCGGACCGCTGGCCCTCGCCCTTCCCGAACGAGCAGGCGGCGCGCGCTTCCAATGGTGGCGCCTACCCGCCGGACTTCTCGACGCTCGCCAAGGCCCGCACCTATGAGGTCGGCTTTCCCGGCTTCCTGATCGACATTCTACGTCAGTATCAGGAGAACGGCGTCGACTACATCCACGCGCTCCTCGTCGGCTACACCGAGCCGCCGGAAGGCTTCAGCGTGCCGGAAGGCGCCCATTACAACGCCTATTTCCCCGGCCACGCCATCAAGATGCCGCAGCCGATCTCCGATGGTCAGGTGACCTATTCGGACGGCTCGCCTGAGACGCTCGACCAGTACTCGCGCGACGTGACGGCCTTCATGATGTGGATGGCCGAGCCCAAGCTCGAGCAGCGCAAGCGCCTCGGCTTCCAGGTGATGATCTTCCTCATCATCTTCGCCGGCCTGCTCTACTTCACCAAGAAGAAGGTCTGGAAGTCCGTGCACAACCACTAGTCTGTGCCGCTGACGACCACAGGAACAGGGCCCCGAGAGGGGCCCTTTTTCGTTGGGGACTCGGATTGGCGAAGGAGCCGGCGTGGGTAAGGGCTCGGTGGCGCTGCCGTCGCCGGTGCGTCACCGCAAGGCGCGGGCGTTTCGGGATGACGGCTGCCGCCACTGCCGAGCGTCCGCCTCACGCACGATCGACGTCATCCTCGGGCTCGGCCCGGGGATCCACGCCTTCCCCCTCGCCAGCTCCCTAGCGACATCGTGGCTGGCCGGGTCAAGCCCGGCCATGACGGTGTCATCGCCTGTTCAGACGCGGCTCAACTCCAGCCTGAGCCCGACATGGTCGGACAGCTTTTCGCCGCCGGGACCAATCGGCGTGATGGGTTGGACCTTGGTCATCCTCAATGCGGGCCCATGGGCCAGATGGTCGATGACCGGTCCCGGAAAGCCATCCAGAGCGCCCTGCGTGGCGATGGTCATGCGGCGCCCGATCACCGTCTGCAACATATCGCTTACGGCCAGCGGCGCGCGGCGGCGCGGCACATGCTGGTTGAAGTCACCAAGAACGATGCTATCGCCGGGCACCACACGCGGCAGCACCTCGTCCAACCCAGTCAGATAGGCGCGATGCGCCTCCCAAGGGCGAAGCGGCTCTTCGGCCCGTCGTACACCTGCCATGCTCCAGGGGATGCAGAGGCCGTAGACGCGGAGAAGGCCGAGTGTCGTGGCGGTTGTACCGGCAGCAAAGCGCCCCGTGGGCAGCCTTTCATGGCCGAAACAATCGGTCTCCTGCCAAGCAGAACGGCTCCACAATATGACCTTGTGGCGCCCCGCCTTGACGCCGTAGCCAAAATCGGGATCCGACGTCAGCACGTCACCGCCCGCCGGTAGCAGGTCGATGAAGCCTTCCGTCAGGCAGATCAGATCGGCGTCTGCCTCGTGGATGAGCGCGGCCACCCTGTCCCCTGCCGGGTTGCCGCGGTGACGCCACATGACGTTCCACAGCAGGATCGATAGCGTCTGCCCCATCACCCCTCCGCCCGTTCGACGAACACGCAGTTCGTCAGCTCGAATGTGAGGCGGCCGTGTTGGTCGGTGGCGGTGTCGTGGGTGAAGACGAGGCCCCATTCGGGGCGGGAGGCGCTGGGCTTCTTGGCGACGACCTCGCTCTCGAAGGTCAGCGTGTCGCCGGCGCGGACCGGGCGCAGCCATTTCAGATCCTTGAAGCCGGGTGAAGGGCCCACGCGCGGCACGGGCTTGCCGGCGCGGCGCAGGGCCTCGTGCTCGCGCTCCATCGCCTGCGCCCGTAGTCGCGCCGCGATGGCGGCGGTGTACCAGCCCGACGCCACCAGCCCGCCGAAATGGGTACGTGCGCCCGCCCCCTCGTCGAGATGGAAGGCCTGCGGATCCCACATGCGGGCAAAGGCCACCATCTCCTCGGCCCGGAAGCTGTACGCGCCCAGCCGGGTGCGGGCGCCGATCTCGACATCCTCGAAGAACAGCATCATCGCCTCCTCAGGCCGGACGGAAGCCGGGATTGCGCCGGCCGAACATGACGCTGGAGACGAGGTCCATCATCACCGCGCCGCCGGCATCGACCAGCTCGAAACGGAACTTCACCAGCCCCATCTCCGGCCGGCTCTTGGAGGAGCGCGTCTCCAGCACCTCGCGCTTGAGGCTGAGCACCGTGCCCGGATGGACGGGCTTGAGGAAGCGCACCTCGTCAATGCCCGGCGCGCCGAGGCAGGAGGAGCGGGTCAGGAAGCCATCCGCCGCCAGGCGCATGAAGATGCAGCACAGATGCCAGCCGGAGGCGGAGAGCCCGCCGAGCCGCGTCGCCTCGGCGGCGGAATCGTCGAGATGGATGGGGGCGGGGTCGAACTCCCGCGCGAAGGCGACGATTTCCTCGCGGCCGACCACATAGCGCCCGCAGGCGGCTTTATGGCCCTCGTGGAAGTCTTCCCAGAACAGCATCGCCGCGCGCAGCCCCCGCCAAGCCGGGCGGCGCCAGAGCGCGCCCGTCAGCCCCGATCACAGGGGACGTTGGCGCGCAGGTCAAGACCGGGCCGCGCGGGCGGGCCGGTCAGCGCTCCATATGCACGATCTCGATGGGGTCGCCGCCGAGGCCGTGGGAGAAGTACCCCCGCCCCACCGGCCGGAAACCGTGGCGCTGGTAGAAGCCCTGCGCGTTCACGGTCGACTCCACCTTGATCGGCCCGTCATGGCCAAGGCGGGCCTTCTCCACGCCGATCTCCAGCAGGCGGCGGCCGAGGCCGGCGCCGGCGGTCTCCGGCAGCAGGAAGAGGCGGGTGACCTCGCCCGGCTCGGCATCGACGAAGGCGACCACCGCGCCCGCGCGCTCGGCGACGACGACATTGCCGCGCGCGATGATGTCCTCGTAATAGGCCGGGGTGCGGGAACCCATCCAGCCCGCGATCTGCTCGGGCGAGTAATGGTCGGTCGCGAGGCCGGCGACGGAGCGGCGGGTGACCTCGAACAGCGCGGCGCCGTCGCCCGCGCGGGCGGGACGCAGCAGGGTGTCGGTGCCGTCTGTCATCGGCGTGTCTCGCCTGTCCTCAGGTGTTGAAGCGGAAATGCAGCACGTCGCCATCGGCGACGACATATTCCTTGCCTTCGAGCCGTAGGCGGCCGGCCTCGCGCGCGCCGGCTTCGCCATTGCCCTTGACGTAGTCGTCATAGGCGATCGTCTCGGCGCGGATGAAGCCCTTCTCGAAATCCGAGTGGATGACGCCCGCCGCGCCCGGCGCCTTGGTGCCGGCGGTGATGGTCCAGGCGCGCGCTTCCTTCGGACCGACGGTGAAATAGGTCACCAGCTTCAGGAGCTCATAGCCGGTGCGGATGATGCGGTTGAGGCCGGGCTCCTCGAGGTCGATGGCTTCGAGATAGTCCTTCTGCTCCTCGGCCGGCAGCACGGCGATCTCGCTCTCGATCTTGGCGGAGACCACCACGGCCTTGGCGCCTTCCTCGGCCGCGCGGGCGAAGACCTCCGCCGACAGGGCGTTGCCGTTCTTGGCCGAGGCTTCCTCGACATTGCAGACATAGAGCACGGGCTTGGAGGAGAGCAGGCCGAGCATGCGGAAGGCCTTCTCCTCCTCCGGCTTCACCTCGACGAGGCGGGCGGGCTTGCCCTCGCGCAGCAGCGTCAGCGCACGGGTCATCAGGTCAAGAAGTTCCTTGGCCTCCTTGTCGCCGCCCTTGGCCTTCTTCTCCAGCGCGCCGGCGCGCTTCTCCAGGCTTTCGAGATCGGCCAGCATCAGCTCGGTCTCGATGGTCTCGATGTCGGAGATCGGCGCCAGCTTGCCCTCGACATGGGTGACGTCCGAATCCTCGAAGCAGCGGACCACATGGGCGATGGCGTCGCATTCGCGGATATTGGCGAGGAACTGGTTGCCGAGGCCCTCGCCCTTGGAGGCGCCGCGCACCAGGCCGGCAATGTCCACGAAGGTCAGGCGGGTCGGAATGATCTGCTGCGAGCCGGCGATCTTGGTCAGCGTCTCAAGCCGCGGATCGGGCACGGCGACGTCGCCGACATTGGGTTCGATGGTGCAGAACGGATAATTCGCCGCCTGCGCCGCCGCCGTCTGCGTCAGCGCGTTGAAGAGGGTCGACTTGCCGACATTCGGCAGGCCGACAATGCCGCATTTGAAGCCCATGACTTTTACCGTTCGATCGAAGTTGCGTTGGTGAGGGTGGTAAGGAAGAGGCGGCCTCAGCGCAATGGGCCGGCCTTGCCCTCACTCGGATGATTGGCGCCGTTCGAAGCCGATCCGGCCGTTCACGGCATCGAAGCCGACGCGGAAATGGCGGAAGAACCGCTCGCCGCTATTGGCGCGCGGCTCGGGATCGATGCGCACATCGTGATGGCCTTCGGAACGGAAGGACAGGCGGAACACGTCAGAGACGTCCATCGTCACGCGCTGGCCTTCCGGCAGATAGCCGAAGGGGAGGGCGCCGTCGCTAGCCGACGGGGCGAAATGCATCGCGCTGCCGCCGGTGTCGAACACGGTGGGCGCACAGCCCACGGGCGCATCGTCTACCGAGAAGCAGGCGCTGAGGCTGTCCGATTTCCAGGTCCGGGAGGTGCCATTGCCCGACCACAGGGCCGGATCATCCGCCACCATCGCGCCGAAGCGGAAGCGCTCCCCCTCGGGTCGGCGCAGGATGACGCGCGGTGCCTCGGGATCGAGGTCAACTATGAAGCCGTCGCCGAGCGGGGCCGGAAGCTGCGCCAGCGGGTTGAACACATGGCCCCGCCCGCCATAGTCCACGCCCATGACGCCGGCGCGGCCGTCGCCGATGCCGGGGCAATCGGGCTTGTCCGGCCGGCAGGACACCTTGGTGACGACGTGCACCGCGATGGGAGCCGTGGTCACGCTGGCCCCGTCGCGGGTGGGGAAGGCCACGGCGGCATAGCCGAGATAGCCCTCCAGCACGGTGCCATCGCCATAGCCCTCGCGCAGATGCGTGTCGGTGCGCCGGACATCCGCGCCGACGGCACTTTCCAGAATGCGCAGACCGGAAGAGCCGGTGTCGAAGGTGACCGGCACCGCAGGGCCACCGGCAATCGAGACGGCGACGATATTGGCGATGACGGCATGCTCCCGATGTGCCAGCGCCAGTTCCGGTGGCGGCGACTGCGCCTGCGCGACGGCGGGAGCAAAAGACAGCAGCAGGGCGAGGAGCGCGCCGGCGCCGCGGGGCATGTCACGCATGTCAGGACGCTCCCGGCACCTTCACCGTGCCGAAGCCGCGCGCTTCCAGCAGAAGATGGAAACGGCTCTGGAACTCGTCGATGCGGCGGGTGACCAGCAGGCCGGCAAGCTCGGCGCAGCCGTCGCACACCGCCTCCACCCAGCCGCGCTCGGCCTTGGCGAAGTCGCTGAGGACGAAATTATGCACCAGCGCCTTGTCGCCGGGGTGGCCGATGCCGAGCCGCACGCGGCCATACTCATTGCCGCACTGGGCGGTGATGGAGCGCAGGCCGTTATGCCCGGCATTGCCGCCGCCGATCTTGGCGCGGACCTTGGCGGGGGGCAGGTCGAGCTCGTCATGGAAGGCGTAGATGTCAGCGAGCGCGATCTTGTAGAAGCGCTGGGCCTCGGCGACCGCGCGGCCGCTCTCGTTCATGAAGGTCTCGGGCAGCAAGGCGAGCACCTTCTCGCCGTCGATCTCGCCTTCGCAGGCCGCGCCCTGGAAGCGGCGGCGCCAGGGCGAAAAACGATGACGGCGGGCGATGGCGTCGACCGCCATGAAGCCGATATTGTGCCGGTTGCCGGCATATTTCGGCCCGGGATTGCCGAGCCCGGTGAAGAGGAACACCGGAAAGCCTCCTCAGGGAGCGGACATGAAAAGAGCCGGAAGCGAACTTCCGGCTCTGTGTTCGTGGGGCGACATCTGCCCGGGCCGTTGTCCGATCAGGACTTGGCGGCCTCGGCGGCGGCAGCCGCGGCGTCGTCCGCATCCGCTTCCTTCGCACCCGACGGGGTGGTGATGGTCGCGAGCGTGTCGTCGCCATGGCCGGCCCAGGTCACGCCGGCCGGCAGGGTGATCGCCGAGAGGTGGATCGAGTCGCCGAAATTATAGGTGGAGACGTCGACCTCGATGGCCTCGGGGATCGAGTCGGCCGGCACGTTCAACTCGACGGTGTGGCTGACGATGTTCAGCGTGGCGCCCTGCTTGATCGCCGGCGCGGAGTCGGCGTTCAGGAAGTGCACGGGAACGTCGACGGTCAGGCTGGCGCCGGCGGCGACGCGCAGGAAGTCGACGTGCAGCGGGAAGTCCTTGACCGGGTCAAGCTGATAGTCGCGCGGAATGACGTGGTACTTTTCACCGTCGACGTCGATGTCGAACAGGGTGGTGAGGAAGTGCCCGGCATAGATGAGCTTGTTGATCTCGATGAAATCCAGCGAGATGCCGACGGGCGGCTTGCCGTCGCCGTAAATCACGGCGGGAACGCGATTGGCGCGGCGAACAGCACGAGCGGCCCCCTTGCCGGCGGTCGTGCGAGCCTGCGCCTTGATCTGCTTGGTAGCGGTCATGGCTTGTCCTTACATGGTTGCAAAAGGATAAGGCCGCTCGCGCGGCCCGTTCCTGGCGTAGGAATTAGGTTAGGCAGGTCGTGGCACGCCTCCAGGGGTGCGGAAAGGCCACGACCGGGCGGGCTATTAGCAGCAAAAGCGCGCTGGAGCAATGTCTGCGCGGTGTTGCGCGCGCCGCGATGCCGCCGTCAGAACTTGCCGAGCACGCCCGCCTTGACGATGCCGCTGCCGGTCGAATCCGGCGAGGCGGTACGCTCCACCGAGATGAAGCGCTCATAGGTGCCGAGCGGGGCGCGCAGTTCCATGCCGGTGGTCACGGTCTGGCTGTTGGTCACCTCGACCGAGGCGCCGAGCTTCTCCTGCCCGAGGCCGAACGAGGAGAGCGGCACGCTGTAGCTGCTGCCGACGGCCAGATTATCGTAGAGCGAGGGCGTGCTGGTGCTTGCCGAGGCGCCGACGACGCCGGTGCTGTAGACGCTGAGATTGTTCTGCTCGACGCCCAGCCGCGCCTTGATCTCGCCGGAGGCACCACCATCCGTCGCCCCGCCGAGGCCGGATTTCGGCGCCGAGCCGCTGGCATTGGTGCTGACGGCGAGATGCGCGGGGCCCTGTTCGACTTCGAGGCTGGTCGGCACGGTGGGTTTGGCGGTCGTGACGACGGGCTTGCGCGCGGGGAGGAGCTGGTTCGGCGCCGGCTTCTCCTTGGGCAGTTCCGGCAGATCGCCGCCAATAGCGAGGCTCAGCGCGTCCCACAGCGAGGGCTCCTGCGTGTCCTCGCTGCCGACGGGTGTCGTCGCGACGGCGCCGGCGACGGCGGGCGTCGCCTCCGTGGGAGGGGGCGGGGTGTCGGCCACGGCGTCGTCATAGGCCGAGGACTCGTCCGGCGCCGGGGTCACGGTGACGGCAATGCCGCTCCACGGGTCGAAGGCGGTCTGCGCGCTCGCTGGTAGCGCGAGCAGGGGAAGAGCCAGGAGGGGCAGTGCCAGCCCGGTCGCGCGGCGGCACAGGGCCGTCGCCTCGCCCGGAAGCGCCGGCATATGGCCGCGCGGAAAGAAGCGCCTCATCACGAAGTCCCGTTCATTGTCGCGAGCGGGGACCGTGGGGCGTAACTGTGGAGCGACCATGGCGCAGCGCACAAAAAGCGCGCGGCGCCCGATTCACAACGTCGTGTCGTCGGCTAACGCCTTGCCCTTTCAATCGAAAAGGCTGGAGACGCTTTCTTCGTGCGCGGTGCGGCCGATGGCCTCCGCCAGCAGGCTGGCGATCGAGACGACGCGAATATTGCGGGCGACGCGCACCGCTTCGGTCGGCTGGATCGAATCGGTGATCACCAGTTCCTTGAGGTTCGAGGCGGTGACGCGCGAGACCGCGCCGCCCGACAGAACGCCATGGGTGATGTAGGCGTGCACCTCGGTCGCGCCGCGCGCCAGAAGGGCGTCAGCGGCGTTTACCAGCGTGCCGCCGGAATCGATAATGTCGTCGACGAGGATGCAGCGCTTGCCCTCGACATCGCCGATGACGTTCATCACCTCGCTCTCGCCCGGCCGCTCGCGGCGCTTGTCGACGATAGCGAGCTGGGCGTCGATGCGCTTGGCGAGCGCGCGGGCGCGCACCACGCCGCCGACGTCAGGCGACACCACGGTGAGGTTCGACAGGTCGAAGCGCGACTTGATGTCGGCCACCATCACGGGGGCGGCGAACAAATTGTCGGTCGGGATATCGAAGAAGCCCTGGATCTGGCCGGCATGCAGATCAACCGTCAGCACGCGGTCGGCGCCGGCATGGGTGATCAGGTTCGACACCAGCTTGGCCGAGATCGGCGTGCGGCCGGAGGAGCGGCGATCCTGCCGCGCATAGCCGAAATAGGGCAGCACGGCCGTGATGCGGCGGGCCGAGGAACGGCGCAGCGCATCGGTGATGATGAGCAGCTCCATGAGATGGTCATTGGTCGGGAAGGAGGTCGACTGCAGGATGAAGACATCCTTGCCGCGCACGTTCTCCTGAATCTCGACGAAGATCTCCATGTCGGCAAAGCGCCGGACCACCGCCTTGGTCAGCGAGGTCTGAAGATACGCCCCGATCGCTTCCGCAAGGGGACGGTTGGCATTGCCGGAGACGATCTTGATCGACCCGTTATTACTCGACATTCCGGCGCGCTCCCAGCCGTACTATCTCAACAACGCCCGTCGCACGGCCGTCGCGCCGACCTGATAGGCGGGCCGGCCCGCCCTGTAAAGCGGAGTCCGGTGCGGTGCAACAGGTTGTCCGCCACCATGCCACGGTTGCGCGCCGACTCCCGGAGCCAGTCCTGCTCAGGGATGAGCAGCGAAGGTGAGGGCCGAGCCGCCAGCGGGTGCCGCAGCTTCCGCAACGGCAGCGCCGGGCTCGTCCGCCGACGTTCCCTCGGCGACCACCGGGCCGTCATCCTCGCGCACGGGCGGGGCGGCGCCGGGCTCATCCGACACAGGCTCGCTCGCGGCCGGCTGGGCGCTCGCCGCCGGAGCGGGGACGCCATTGGCGAGGCGAGTCTTGATCTCGTCGAGGCTCTGGGCGGCGATGCGCGTCAGCGTCGCGTCGTCGATCGTGTTCCAGACATCCTTGCCGTCGCCGACCTTCTCTGTGCCGGAGACGCGCAGCACCCGCTCCTGGTCAGCGTCGAATACGTCCCACGCCCAGTCGACCTCGCCCTTGCCGTTGGTCACGGCGGCGGCGAGATAGCCGCGCACGCGGTAGGCGGCGGGGGACTGGCGGGAGACCACCGGCACCTTCTGGGCGCTGGCTTCGCTGGACAGGCTGGCGACCAGCTTGTCGAACACCGGCTGGGGCGGTCCGTCGATGGATTCAAAGGCGATGGTCTTGGTGCCGCCGGAGATGGAGGCGGCGGCAACCGGCTTGTTGCCATTGCCGGTCTGACAGGCCCCGAGGGCGAGTGCGGCGAGCAGCACCGCGGTCGTCGGCAGGCGCCGGCCAATCTGCCGGCGGAGTCGATCGATCATAAAACCATCCCCTGGAGCGGTCGCGGCGCACCTCCCATGCGCGGGAGTCACGCCGTCACCGGCCGATGGGGAATGGTTAAAACTAATTAACGATTAGGTCCAGAGGCGCGTCCGTTAGGCACTCGTTACCGTTAACGCCGATCAGGAAGGTGCGGCCGAGGCACATGGCCGAGCCGCTGTCGCTGTCCATCAGAATCATATGCGCGAACATCACCATGCCGGGCTCCAGCACCCAGTCATGGCCGGCATAGAACATGGGCGGGTCCATCCAGGACGGGGTGAATTTCGCCCCGAGCGAATAGCCGCAGGCGGCAAGGCGGTGCTTCTCCAGCCCGTGCCCGTCCATCACATGGGCATGTGCCGCGAACACCTCGCCCGCCGTCTTGCCGGGGATGATGGTGTGGGCGCAGGCTTCCATGGCCTGCTTGGCGGCGGCGAACAGCTCCAGATGCCGGTCGCGCGGCGGGCCGACGATCACCGTCTCCATCATCGCCGCGTGGTAGTGGCGGTACGTGCCGGCCCATTCCAGCGTGATCTGGTCCTCGCCGGACAATTTGCGGCGACCGGCCTTGTAGCGGCAGAGCAGCGCGTCGGGGCCGGAGCCGATGATGAACTCATTGGCCGGGTAGTCGCCGCCGCCACGGAACACCGCGCCCTGCATGGCGGCGAGCACCTCGCCCTCGTCGACGCCCGGCGCGATGGCGGCAATGCCGGCCTCGCGCGCGGCCAGCGCCAGCTTGCCGGCCTGCCGCACATAGGTGATTTCCGCCGCCGATTTCACCGCCCGCAGCCGGTCCACTACGCGGGAGGCATCGACCAGCGTGGCGAAGCCGTCAAACGCTGCGTCGAGCTTCTTGCCGTTCGCGGCGGTGAGCCCGTAGCTCTCATATTCGACACCGATCCGCGTGCCGAGGCCCCCGAGGCTCTCTACCATGTCGCGCAGCTGCGCCTGCGGCGTGGCGTCGGCGCGGTCGGCCCAGATGCGGATGTCCTCGATGATCGAGGTGTGCTGTGCCTGCCGCAGATCCGCCGAGCGGGTGAGAAGCGCAATCCGTCCATCCGCCCCCAGCCAGAGCGACTGAAAGAAGCAGAAGCCGAACGTGTCATAGCCGGTGAGCCAGTACATGGACTCCTGCTGGAACATCAGCAGGCCGTCGAGGCGATGCTCGGCCATGGCCGCGAGCAGGCGTTCCTTGCGGCGGGCGAATTCCGGGCCGGTGAAATGCAGCGCCATGGCGGGCTCCGTGGAGGGAATCAGGCAAGCGTGATGGCGGCAATCAGGCGGCCATAATCGGCCTCGCCGCGATGCGTTGCGCGACGGTAGCTGAAGAAGCGGCCCTCGTCCGCATAGGTGTCGAGGCCGAGATCGTCGATCGTGCCGACCCCGATCCGCGCCAGCCGCGCGGCGATGTAGCCGGGCAGGTCGAACAGTGCGTGGTGCTCGCGCGGGGAAGGAATGAGGAAGCGGTCATTATCCGGGTCGAGCCCGGTCAGCGTGGCGATGAAGTCGGGGCCGACCTCATAGCTCGGCTGGCGGATCAGCGGGCCGATGGCGGCGACCATGCGCTCGCGCCGGGCGCCGAGTTCCTCCATGCGGGCGACGGTGGATTCCAGCACGCCGCCGACCGCTCCTTTCCAACCGGCATGGGCGGCGCCGACGACGCGGGCCTCTCCATCGGCGAACAGCACCGGCCCGCAATCGGCGATCGCGACGCCGGCGGCGACGCCCGGCGTATTGGTCGCCACCGCATCCGCCTTGGGGCGCTCGGCCCAGGGACCGTCCACCACCACGCAGTCCGGCGAGTGGATCTGCCAGCAGGTGAGGAGGTGCGTTTTGGGCACGCCAAGCGCTTGCGCCATCCGGGCGCGATTCTCAGAGACGCGGGCGGGGTCGTCATTCGAGCCGGTGCCGCCATTCAGCCCGGCATAGAGCCCTTCCGAGACGCCGCCTTCGCGCGTGAAGAAGGCGTGGCGGATGCCCGGCAGGGCGGCGAGGGCGGAGGATTCGACCTTCATGCGGCAGCGTTCCTGAATTCCTCGCCGGGGGCGAATCCGGCCATCTCGTCCAGCGCAGGATGCACCAGAGCGAGCGCCTTGAAGAGGGTGCCCATCTGCCCGTCGCCGGTTCCGGCGAGGCGGGCATGGGCGGCATCGATGGCCGCGCGGGTTGCCTCATCCGCATGACGCTTCAGCCGCTCGGCGCGGGCGGCGATGCCGAGCCGGTCCAGCAGCGCGCCCTGCGGAACCGGGCCAAAGGCGCGGGCGCCGGTGGCGATGGCGGCGAGGGCCAGCGCGGCGAAGTCGACATGGGCGGTGACATCCGCCTCGCCGGGATGGGCGAGCACGTCGTCAAAGGCGTGTGCGCGCAGCGCCTGCAGCGTGTCGCCGAAGCCGCCGCCCGGCTCGCGCTCGCCGGCATGGCCGTAATCGACGAACAGCGCCGCCCCGCCGGAGGTGGCGAGCCGGGCGCCGAGCTTTTCCGCGACCGAGAGGCCGGCCTGGCAGAGTTCGAGCACGGCGCCCAGCGGGGCAACCCGCAGCCTTGCCTCGGCCCGCCCATCGAGCCGCGCGCCCGGGCGCAAGCCGAAGGCGAGGGCGCCCGTGTCATCGAGGCCGACCATCCGCTCGGCGATGCCCTCGGGCGTGCGCAGGAACTGGCGGATGGGCAGCGCGTCGATGAATTCGTTCGCCAGAAGGATCAGTGGCCCCGCGGGCAGCTCATCAATCGAGCCTGCCCATCTCACATCATAGGCCGCGAGCGTTTGCGCCTGCCGTTCCCGCAGGCGCGGCGAGGCTTCCACCAGCACGACCCGCATGGCGGAATGGAAACCGGGCACGATGCGGGTGGCGCGCAGCGCGTCCGCCATCATGGTGCCGCGTCCCGGCCCGAGCTCGGCGAGGATGAAGGGGGAGGGGGCGCCGAGCCGCATCCAGCTATCGGCCGCCCAGAGCCCTAGCAGCTCGCCGAACATCTGGCTGATTTCCGGCGCGGTGGTGAAATCGCCGGCGGCGCCGAAGGGCTCGCGCGTCGTGTAATAGCCAAGGCTCGGGTGAAACAGGCAGCGTTCCATATAGTCCGCGACCGTGAGCGGCCCGGTGAGCGCGATCTCGCGGGCAATCTCCGCGGCGAGCGGCGTGGTCATGCCGGCGCGTCGGCCGAGAGCGCCGGGCGCCGGCGGGCGCGGGCGATGAGGGCGAGCCCGACCGCGAGCATGGGCAGTGACAGCACCATCCCCATGGTTAGCCAGCCGCCCGCGAGATAGCCGAGCTGCGGGTCCGGCTCGCGGAAGAACTCCACGAAGATGCGGGCGCAGCCATAGAGAAACACGAAGCTGCCGGCGACCGTGCCCGGCCGGGCGAGCGCACCGGCGCGGATGGCGAGCTGGAGAATGATGAAGATGGCAAGCCCTTCCAGTCCCGCCTCATAGAGCTGGCTCGGGTGGCGCGGCTCCGGCCCGCCATGGGGGAACACGAAAGCCCACGGCACGTCGGAGGGGCGGCCCCACAGCTCGCCATTGATGAAATTGGCGAGGCGGCCAAAGAACAGGCCGATCGGCACCACGGCGGCGGCGATGTCGAGCATCGACACGAAGGCCAGCCCGCGCTTCCGGCAGAACAGGTACATGGCGAGGATCGAGCCGAGAAAGCCGCCATGGAAGGCCATGCCGCCATGCCAGACCGTGAGCGCCTGCAGCGGATTCTCGATGTAATAGGCGAGGTTGTAGAACAGCACATAGCCGATGCGCCCGCCGAGGATCACGCCGAAAGCGATCCACACCACCGCGTCGTCGAACGCTTCCGGCGCGATCGGCGCCCGCCCGCCCCACAAAGCCGGCCGCTCGCACAGCCGCTTGGCCATCCACCAGCCGATCAGCAGCCCGGCGACATAGGCGAGCGCATACCAGCGAATGGCGAAGGGCCCGAGCTCGATGAGCACCGGGTCGATGTTCGGGAAGGGCAGGACGAAGAGCGGAGACATGGGCATCGGGTTTCGCGAGGACGGCAGGGAGGGCAGCACGAACGCCGGGTGAGAGCAAGCACGCGGGGGGCGGTGCGTACGGGGAAGGGCGGGGCGATTCCTGTGGCCGGCGTGCCCGCCTCTTGCCCGCGCCGCGTGACAGGATCAAGGCGGGCAGGCTACTACCGCCACTCCAGTGCCGCCGGCGCGCGCGCGAAACGGCCGCCACCCTTGCAGAGCCCCTTGCGGCGCCCCATTCTCCCCGTAATGGCGCGCTACGTCACGAGCCCCAGTCGGGAGAAGACCATGACCCAGACCACCAGCCGCATCTTCGACGATTTCGCCCGGCTGATGAACGACGCCGCCGGCGTCGCGTCCGGCGTGCGCCGCGAGGCCGAGACCGTGATGCGCTCCCAGGCCGAGCGCATCCTGCGCGAGCTCGATGTCGTCACGCGCGAGGAGTTCGAGACCGTGAAGGAACTCGCCGCCGCTGCGCGCGAGGAGAATGAGCGTCTCGAAGCCCGTATCGCCGCGCTCGAAGCCAAAATCAGCCCGCCCGACTCGCTCGGCTGATCCATCCGCATGTGGATGCGGCGCATCGCCGCTTGCCGCAACGCCGCGAATCCCGACACCTTTGCCATGGACCGTTCATCCGGCGGTCCAGGCCGACGGTCTCAGTGAGGTGCCTATCCAGCGCGATAAAGTCGACAACGGCGCTTTTCCCAGCGAAACCCGCCCGCGAGGCCCCCAGCGTTGTACGCGTCCGACCTGCGTCCGTGCCCACCCTCGCGAGGTCGAGCATGACCTATACTGACTTCGAGTCCGACACCCGCCTCAATCCGCTGGATCTGGTCGAGCGCATGGCTGCGCTCAATGAATGGGCGTTCGAGCGTTCGGCCGAGGATGAGATCACCATCTCCATCGAAGGCCGCTGGACCGACTGCCACGTCTCCTTCCAGTGGATGGATGAGGTCGAGGCGCTGCACATCGCCTGCGCCTTCGATCTGAAGGTGCCGGAAAAGCGCAAGACCGAGGTGCTGCGCCTGCTCTCGCTCATCAATGAGCAGATGTGGATCGGTCATTTCGACCTCTGGTCGAAGGAGGGCGTGATCATGTTCCGCCACGCGCTGCTGCTCGCCGGCGCCGAGGCGACCGACCGCCAGTGCGAGGTGCTGATGGAATGCGCCATCGAGGCGGTGGAACGCTATTTCCCCGCCTTCCAGTTCGTCGTCTGGGCCGGCAAGTCCGCCCGCGAGGCGATGGACGCCACGCTGTTCGAGACCGTCGGCGAGGCGTGACGCGCGTGAACTGAAGAGGGCGGGCGATGCGTCGCCTGCCCAAGTGTCAGGCGGGAAGCTGTTCCCCGGACAAGCTGCGCGCATGCGCAGCGCCGAGCCGGGGTCCAGGAGAAAACCGCGAAGCGCCCAATTATCGTTGATGAAGCGCCTTCGGCGGAGTCGGGCGCTGGATCCCGGCTCGGCGCTTCGCCTCCGGCTCCGCTGGGCCGGGACACGCTGAGGGCAGGGTGCCGCTCTGCTGACAGTTCCCGCTGCCTTCACACCGTCATCCCGAGGTGGCCGGCGCAGCCGGGCCTCGAAGGATGGTTCTCTCGAAGCGTGCCTGCAAAAGCGTGGATGCCCGGCCTAGCGGCGCGCGTCGTGGCGCGGGACGGGATATGCTGGGCGCAAGGGACGTTTCCTTCCGCTTCAGACGCAGAGTTCCACGATGGTTACACTTTCCGACATTCCCGGGCGGGTGCTGCTGGTTGGCGCCGGCAAGATGGGCGGCGCGATGCTGGAGGGCTGGATCGGCCTCGGGCTGGAGCCGGCGCGCATCGCCGTGGTGGATCCCGGTCCGCCGCCGGAGGTGGCCGCGCTGCTCGCCGCGAAGGGCGTCGCGCTCAACCCGCTGAATGGCGGCCCGCCCGCCGTCATGCTGCTGGCGGTGAAGCCGCAGGTGGCGCCCGAGGTGCTCGCCAAGGTCGCTCCGCTCGCCGGCCCGCAGACGCTGGTGGTCTCGGTGATGGCCGGTCGCACGCTGGGCTTTCTGGAAGCCGCCTTCGCGCCGGGCACGGCGGTGGTGCGCTCCATCCCCAACACCCCGGCCGCCATCGGGCGCGGCGTCACGGTCGCCGTGCCCAACGCGGCGGTGACCTCCGAGCAGATGCAGATTGCCGATGCGCTGTTGCGCGCCAGCGGCGGCGTCGAGTGGGTGGAGGAGGAGGCGCTGATCGATGTCGCCACCGCCGTCTCCGGCTCCGGCCCCGCCTATGTGTTCCTGCTGGCCGAGGCGCTGGCGGCGGCGGGGGCGCAGGCGGGCTTGCCGGCGGACATGGCCGATCGTCTGGCGCGCGCGACCGTCGCCGGCGCGGGCGAGCTGATGGTCCGCTCCGGCATTGATCCCGCCCAGCTGCGCAAGAACGTCACCTCGCCCAATGGCACCACGGCGGCGGCACTCGCCGTGCTGATGGACGAGGAAAAGGGCTTTGGCCCGCTGCTCACCGAGGCGGTGCTGGCGGCGGCGCGGCGCTCGCGCGAACTGGCGGGCTGATCCCGAGACGTGAGGGGCGCGTAACCTTCAAATCGGAGGTCGCGCCCTTCTCCTGATGGGGCGCGCGTCCTACATTCAGGACAGGCACGTTCAGGACAGGAGGTCATCATGGCACGCAGTTCCAGAACGACGGCGCAGGAAACCACGGAGCCGGCGGGCGCCACGACGCCCAAAGCGGCTAAGTCCGCCCCGAAGCCCCGCGCCGCCAAGGCATCGGTGAGCACTGCCGCTCCCGAGACGATTGCCGAACCGCCCCGCATAGAGGCGCCCAGCCGGGATGCGTCGCGCGAGAAAATCCTCGACAGTTTCCTCGTCCTGCTCGCCGAGCGGCCCTTCGAGCGCATCAGCCTTGGCGACGTCGCGCAGGAGGCGGGCGTGTCGCTCTCCGAGCTGCGCGCCGGCTATGGCTCGACCTTCGACATGGTCTCGGCCTTCGTGCGCGACACCGACCGCAAGGTTCTCGCCGCGCCCACCGACGACATGGCCGACGAGCCGCCGCGCGATCGGCTGTTCGACGTGCTGATGCGGCGCTTTGACGTGCTCGGCCCCCACAAGGCCGCGCTGCGCTCGCTCGCCGATTCCGCCCGGCGCAACCCGTTCTTCGCTCTGGCGCTGAACCGGCTTGCGGTGCGCTCGCAGCAATGGATGCTGGCAGCGGCGAAGATCGACACCGCCGGGCTGCGCGGCGCCGTGCGGGCGCAGGGGCTGGCGCTGATCTATGCCCGCGTGCTCCAGACCTATCTGCGCGACGAGGACCCCGCGCTCGCCCGTACCATGGCAGCGCTCGACCGCGAGCTGGATAAGGGCCAGCGCGCGCTTGGCCTGCTCGAAGGCGCGATGCGGCTTGCCACCGGCGGCCGGCGCCGCCAAAAGGACGCGGCGCCGCCGGAAGAATCCGTTACGGCCTGAGTTGCTTCAAGGAGGTACGCCGTGAGTCTCGCGCCGCTCGACCAGATTTCCTTCGGCGATTTCCTCAAGGTGGACATCCGCGTCGGCACGATCATCCAGGCGGAGCCCTTCCCGGAGGCGCGCAAGCCGGCGATCAAGCTGGTGATCGACTTCGGGCCGCATATCGGCTGCAAGAAGTCCTCCGCCCAGATCACCGTGCATTACGCACCGGAGGATCTCATCGGCCGGCAGGTGGCGGCGGTGGTGAACTTTCCGCCCCGCCAGATCGGGCCGATGATGTCGGAAGTACTCACCCTCGGCTTCCCGGACGAGGACGGCGCGGTGGTGCTGTTCAAGCCCGACCGCGAGGTGCCGAACGGCGCCCGGCTCTTCTGAGCCAGTCCCGCGTCCCGGACAAGCTGCGCGATGCGCAGCGCAGATCCGGGATCCAGGGGATACGCCGCGTAGCGCAAAAGCTATTTGGCGCCTCCGGCGTCATCTTACGCTGGGTCCCGGCTCGCGCTCCGCCTGCGGCTACGCTTGGCCGGGAAACAAGCCGAGACATTCACACCGGTATCCGCACTGTCGCGCGAAGGCCGCCCAGCGGGCTCTCGCCGAGGCTGACATCGCCGCCATGCGAGCGGGCGGCGTCACGGGCGATGGTGAGGCCGAGGCCGGAGCCCCCGGCGTCCTGGTTGCGGGCGTCGTCGAGGCGCACGAAGGGGCGGAAGACTTCCTCCCGCTTGTCCGGCGCGATGCCCGGCCCGTCATCATCGACATAGACGGTGAGCCAGCGGTCGTCGCGCATGCCGGTGATGGCAACGCGCGTGCCGTGGCGCCACGCATTGGCCGCGAGATTGGCGAGGCAGCGGCGGAAGGCGTCGGCGCGGATCATCACCATCGGATCGCCGGTGAAGCTGGCGGTCACGTTCGCGCCGTGGCGCTCGGCATTGTAGCGGGTGTCCTCGATGATGCGGGCGATGTCCGCCACCAGCGGCGTCTCGCCAGTGTCGTCGCGGGCAAAGGCGAGGTAGGCCTCCAGCATGTTCTGGAGTTCCTCGACATCCTTGCGCATTCCCTCCGTGTCCGGGCTGTCGCCGAGCAGCGCCAGCTCCAGCTTGAAGCGGGTGAGGATGGTGCGCATGTCGTGGCTGACGCCCGCCAGCATGGTGGTGCGCTGCTCGATCTGCCGCTCGATGCGCCGGCGCATTTCGAGAAAGGCCAGCGCCGCGCCGCGCACCTCGCGCGCGCCGCGCGGGCGGAAGCCGGAGACGTCGCGCCCCTTGCCGAAGGCGATTGCGGCATCGGCCAGCTTCTCGATCGGCTTGATCTGGTTGCGCAGGAACAGGATGGCGACCGCCAGCAGCACCAGCGAGGTGCCGACCATCCAGACGAGGAAGATGTGCGAGTTCGACAGATAGGCCTGGGTGCGGCGGGCGAAGACGCGCAGCACCGTGCCGTCGAGCTGCACGCGCACCTCGATGAGGTTCGAGTTACCGACCGTGTCGGTCCAGAACGGCCGGCGAAGCCGCTTGCCCAATTCCCCGGTGAAGTTGGAATCGAGGATGGAGAAGAACGGCTTCGGGCCGGGCGGCGGCAGGCGTTCGCCGGGCAGGAAGTCCACCGTCAGCCCCATCGCCGACTGGGCGATCTGCTTAATGCGCTCCTGATCGGCCACCGTGGGGAAGGTGACCGCAAGATCGGCGATGGCGGTGATATCCTGCGAGACAGCGGCCGAGAGGCGGCGCGTCACCGTGTTGTAGTGCCGCTCCATGAAGACGAAGGCGAGCACTGACTGCAGGATCACCATCGGCGTGACGATGATGATGAGCGAGCGGGCATAGAGCCCCTTCGGCATGATGCGGTTGAACCACGCGCCGAAGCGGGCATTGTTCTCGCGCATCCGCGCCTGTGTCAGCCGCAGCCGCGCGCGGGCGGCGCCGACCATATGGGTGTCGAGCAGGCTCAAGGCGCGACGACCAGCCGGTAGCCGACGCCCCGGACGGTCTGCACATAAGCGGGGTTGGCAGGATCGCGCTCGATCTTGCGGCGCAGGCGGTTCACCTGCACGTCCACCGCGCGGTCACCGGCGGCGACGCCCGGCGCGACGAGGGCCTGGCGCGGCACCGTCTCGCCCGGCCGCTCGCCGAGCACGCGCAGCATGTCGCGCTCGCGGTCGGTGAGGCGCACCGGCTCGCCGTCGCGGGTCAGCTCGCCGCGCTCCAGATGGAAGGCGAAGGGCCCGAAGCGCACGGTCTCGATCACCTGCGCCGGCGGGGTGGCGGAGCGCTTGATGATGTTGCCGATGCGCAGCAGCAGCTCGCGTGGCTCGAAGGGCTTGGCGAGATAGTCGTCGGCGCCGATCTCGAGCCCCTGGATACGGTCGCCGATCTCCGAGCGGGCGGTGAGCATGAGGATCGGCACGCTGGATTCGGTGCGCACATGGCGCGCGAGATCGAAGCCGTTCTCGCCCGGCATCATCACGTCGAGGATCAGCAGGTCGAACGTCAGGCCGCCGAGGCGGGCGCGGGCGTCAGCCGCCGATTCGGCGGTGGTCACGCGGTAGCCATGCTCGGTGAGGAAGCGGGAGAGCAGGTCGCGGATGCGGCGGTCGTCATCGACGATGAGCAGGTGGATGGCGTCGTCGGCGGGCATCGTCCTTACCGTCGCGGTGCCGGTGGCGGCATTGAGCATGGCGCGTTCCTTCAGCCGACCGGACGCGCGAGGGCGCGCTTGTCCGTCGCCTTCTCGCCGGAGCCCTTGGTGGCGCGGGCCTCGGCCTGCTGGTCGGCGCGGGCGATCAGCTTCTCGATCGGGCCACGATCTTCCGGGTCGATCATGGCGACAAGAAAGCGGCGGGCGTTCTCGCGCGTGTCCACGCCGCATTCGGCGAGCGCGCGGCGCAGGCGGTGCGACTGGATGGAGACGAACTCCTGCGCCAGCGACTCGCCCTTGGGCGTGAGATAGAGCAGGCGCTGGCGCCGGTCCGAGGCACCGGCCCGGCTGTCGATGAAGCCCTGGTCCACCAGCTCGCGCAGCACCCGCCCGAGGCTCTGCTTGGTGATGCGCAGGATGTCGAGCAGGTCGGTGACGCGCATACCCGGGTGGCGGCTGACGAAATGCAGCACCCGGTGATGCGCCCGGCCGAAGCCGATGCCCTGCAGGATCTCGTCGGGATCGCTGACGAAGTTCCTGTAGGCAAAGAAGAAAAGCTCGATCAGATCGATCAGCGGCTCGCCCTCGCCGCCGCCGGCAGGGCGCGCGGGCGTGCTGGGTTCGCCCTTGGCGGAGCGGGACGGCGCCGAGACATTTATGTCAGCCATGTTGACTTTTTTCGTTATGATCGTTACCGAGATGTCCCGTTCAACGAAAGGATCGTTCGGCGTTGCCGGCAACCTGTTCGGAACGGGAGGACGAGCTGCCCTATGGGCGGCGAACGATAACGGGACTTCGGCCGCGAGGCAAAAGATTGCGCTTTCGCGACAACGCCGAAGCCTGAACGGCCAAAGGACGAGAGGGGCCGGCGCCGTGAGGGCGCTTTCCGGTTCCATTTGGGAGATGCACCATGGCTAGCGAGCCTTTCGACAAACGTAGCGGCTGGATCTGGTACGACGGCGCCTTCGTGCCGTGGCAGGATGCTCAGGTTCATGTGCTGACTCACGGGCTGCACTATGGCAGCTGCGTATTCGAAGGCGAGCGGGCCTATGGTGGCGAGATCTTCAAGCTGGAAGAGCACACCGCCCGCCTGCGCGAAAGCGCCCGCATCCTCGATTTCGAGCTGCCCTATAGCGACGCCGAGATCAACGCCGCCTCGCGCGAGCTGCTGACCCGGATGAACCTCAAGGACGCCTATCTGCGCCCGGTCGCCTGGCGCGGTTCGGACATGATGGGCGTGTCGGCGCAGCACAACCAGATCCACCTCGCCATCGCGGCGTGGGAGTGGCCGAGCTATTTCGACCCGGCGCAGCGGCTGAAGGGCATCCGCATCGACGAGGCGAAGTACCGCCGTCCCGACCCGCAGACCGCGCCCTCGACCTCGAAGGCGGCCGGCCTGTACATGATCTGCACCATCTCCAAGCACGCGGCGGAGCGGAACGGCTATGCCGACGCGCTGATGCTGGACTGGCGCGGCCGTGTCGCCGAATGCACCGGCGCCAATGTGTTCTTCGTCAAGGACGGCGTCATCCACACGCCGGAGGCCGATGCCTTCCTGAACGGCATCACCCGCCAGACGGTGATCGAGCTCGCCAAGCGCCGCGGCATCGTGGTGAATGAGCGGGCGATCATGCCGGAAGAACTCGGCAACTTCGACGAATGCTTCATCACCGGCACCGCCGCCGAGGTGACGCCGGTGTCGGAGATCGCCGGCCGCTTCCACTATCAGCCCGGCCCGGTCACGCGCACGCTGATGGACGACTACATGGCCGAAGTGCAGCCCAAGAAGGCGGCGGCCTGAGCCCACAGGCCGCGCCTCGGCGCCACGACACGATAACGTCATGCCCGGCCTCGTGCCGGGCATGTTCGTTTCGGGGGGTGAGGAAACAGAAGTCGTCATGGCCGGGCCAAGCCCGGCCATGACGACGCGGTGGTGGGCAAGGGCGTGCCCTTGCGCGTCATCCCGGCCGGAGCCGCAGGCGGAGAGCCGGGATCGTCGCATATTTCGGGATCGAGTTGGATTTCGGGATCGGCTTGAATGTCACGGCATACGATCCCGGATACGGCCTTTGGCCGTTCCGGGATGACGGGGGCGGGGGACCGCTGGAAAATCCGCGCTCAGCCCCAGCGCTCGGCGGCCTCGTCGTCGCTGTCCTTGGCGGCGATCCAGTTGCGCTCTTCCTCGCGCTCTTCCAGCTTCCAGAACGGCGCGCGGGTCTTCAGCCAGTCCATCAGGAAGGTCGCGGCCTCGAAGGCGGCGGCGCGGTGGCTGGAGGCGGTGACGACGAGCACGATATTGTCGCCCGGCACCATGCGGCCATAGCGGTGGATGACGGTGGCGCCGGTGAGCGGCCAGCGCGCGCGGGCCTCCTCGACGAGGCGCGTCATCTCCTCCTCTGCCATGCCGGGATAATGCTCCAGCGTCAGGGCGATCAGCGGGGCGCCGCCCGGCGCGTCGTCGGCGCGGCAGAGCCCGGCGAAGGTGACGACGGCGCCGACATCGGTGCGGCCCTGCGTCAGCGCCTTCGCCTCATGCGCGGCGTCGAAATCCTCGGCCTGAATGCGAACAGTGAACAGGGATGCCGTGGACATGGCGGTCTCCGCCGGCCAGCGCCGGTTAGCCGCCCGTCATGGGCGGGAAGAAGGCGATCTCGCGCGCCCCGGCGAGCGGCGCGTCCGGCTTGGCGTGCTTGCGGTCGAGCGCGGCGCGCACGACCTTCGGGTTCTCGAAGGCGCGGGCATAGCCCTCGCCGCGCCCGGCCAGAAAGCCGGCGAGCTCGGCGACGGTGCGCACCTCGGCGGGCACCTCGATCTCCTCGGCCTCGCGGCCGATGCGCTCGCGCACCCAGGCGAAATACAGCACCTTCACGCGGCGTCCTCGATCAGATGGCGCGCGCCGGCGCGGAAATAATCCCAGCCGGTGTAAAGCGTGAGCACGGCGGCGATCCAGAGCAGCATGATGCCGACCAGCGTGATGCCGGGCACCAGCAGATCCGCCGCCGGGCCGGCGAGCAGCACGCCGACCGCGACGAGCTGGGCGGTGGTCTTCCACTTGGCGAGCCGCGTCACCGGCACGCTCACGCGCAGCTCGGCGAGGAATTCCCGCAGGCCGGACACGAGAATTTCGCGGCACAGGATGACGGCGGCGGCCCAGAGCGACCAGCCACGAATGGTGCCGTCCGAGGCCAGCATCAGCAGCGAGGTCGAGACCAGCAGCTTGTCCGCGATCGGGTCGAGCATCCGGCCAATGGCCGATTGCTGCGACCAGGCGCGGGCGAGATAGCCGTCGAAGAAATCGGTGATGGCGGCGACGATGTAGATCGCCAGCGCGAGCCAGCGCAGCCAGAGGCCACCAGCGAGAATATCCGCCCAGAACAGGCAGGCGGCGACCACCGGGACAGCGACGCAGCGGCCGTAAGTGAGCATGTTGGGCAGCGAGAAGGCGTGGCCGCGCTTCATGGTCGGCTCCCGTAGCGTCTTCTGGCTGCTTGTGACATCGACCATGGCGTGCCGGCTCCCTTGGAACGGACGTAAAGGCGCCCGTCCGCCGCGTCAATCGCATTGGCACGATCAGGCGATAGGGACGCTGCCCTGCCGCCACGCCCTCCCGCCGCGCGAAAACCCATAGTGCGGTCGGGCTGTGGCCATCGCGTGACCATGGGACGCTTCATGACGGCCGGGCGTGAAAGAAGTCGTAGACGGCCCGCGCAGTGGCCGCATTGACCCCCGGCACGCCTTCCAGATCGGCCAGCGAGGCGCGCTCAATCGCTTTCAGCGTGCCGAAATGCCGAAGCAGGGCGCGCTTGCGGGTGGGGCCGACGCCGGGAATCTCCTGAAGGCCGGCCTGGGTGATGTCCTTCTTGCGCCGCGCCCGGTGCGAGCCGATGGCGAAGCGGTGCGCCTCGTCGCGCAGGCGCTGGACGAAATAGAGCACCGGGTCGCGCGGCTCCAGCCGGAACGGCGTCTGGCCCTCGCGGTAGAAGGTTTCGCGGCCGGCATCGCGGTCCGGGCCCTTGGCGACGCCGATCAACGGCACATCGGTGATGCCAAGGCTCGCCAGCGTCTCCGACGCCGCCTTGAGCTGGCCGGGGCCGCCGTCGATCAGCACGAGGTCCGGCCAGGCGCTGGTGGCGGCGGAGGTTTCCTCCGCGTCCTCGCGCTCCGGCGTGGGGAGCTCCGTGGCCGCGGCACCGGCGTCATCTGGCGGCACTGACGCCGTCGCGCGCGGTGCTTCCTTCATCAGGCGGGAGAAGCGCCGGGTCAGTACCTCGCGCATCATGCCGTAATCGTCGCCCGGCGTGAGGTTCTCCGAGCGGATGTTGAACTTGCGGTACTGGCTCTTGGCGAAGCCCTCGGGCCCGGCGACGATCATGCCGCCGACCGCGTTCGAGCCCATGATGTGGCTGTTGTCGTAGACCTCGATGCGCTTGGGCACCTCCGGCAGCGCGAAGGTACGGCGCAATTCGTCGAGCAGGCGGGCCTGGCTGGCGCTCTCGGCGAGCTTGCGGCCGAGCGCCTCGCGCGCATTCTGCAAAGCGTGCTCGACCAGCTCGCGCTTCTCGCCGCGCTTGGGACTGGCGATCTCGACGCGGTAGCCGCTGCGGGCGGACAGCGCCTCCTCCAGCAGCTCACGCTCGGCAATGTCGTCGCTCAGCAGGATGAGGCGCGGGCAGGGCTTGTCCTCATAGAACTGCGCGAGAAAGGCGCCGAGCACCTCGCCGGGGTCGAGGCTGCGGTCGGCGCGCGGGTAGAGCGCGTGGTTGCCCCAGTTCTGGCCGGTGCGGAAGAAGAACACCTGCACGCAGGTCGCCCCGCCTTCCTGATGGATGGCGAACACGTCCGCCTCCTCCACCGAGCGCGGGTTGATACCCTGCGTGCCTTGCACGGCCGAGAGCGCGGCGAGGCGGTCGCGCAGCGCGGCGGCGCGCTCGAATTCCAGCTCCTCGGCGGCGTGCTCCATCTCGCGGGCAAGCTGCTCCTTCACCACCCGGCTCTTGCCGGACAGGAATTCGCGCGCCTCGCGGACATATTCGGCGTAGTCGCTATGGTTCACCTCCCCCGTGCAGGGGCCGGCGCAGCGTTTGATCTGGAACAGCAGGCAAGGCCGGGTGCGCGCCTCATAAAAGCTGTCCGAGCAGGAGCGGACCAAGAACGCCTTCTGCAGCGCGTTGATGGTGCGGTTCACCGCCCAGACCGAGGCGAATGGCCCGTAATAATCGCCCGGCCGGTTGCGCGCGCCGCGATGCTTGGTGATCTGCGGCGAGGCATGGTCCTTGGTGATGAGGATGTAGGGAAATGACTTGTCGTCACGCAGCAGCACGTTGAAGCGCGGGCGTAGCTGCTTGATGAGGTTGGCTTCCAGCAGCAGCGCTTCGGTCTCGGTGCCGGTGGAGACGAACTCCATCTCCACCGTCGCCGCCACCATGCGCATGATGCGCGCGGTCAGCCCTGTCGGGCGGGTGTAGGCGATGATGCGCTTCCTGATGCTCTTGGCCTTGCCGACATAGAGCACCGCGCCGTCCGCGCCGATCATGCGGTAGACGCCCGGCCCGTTCGGCGCGTGCTTGATGGCGCGCTGGATGGCGGCGCGGCCGGTGGCCACCGAGCCGGGCGCGGGCTCGGCCTCCTCGCCTTCCGGGGCGACGAGAAGAAGATCGTCCTCGCTCTCCACGCCGAGATCGTCGGCGGCATCGTCGAGGTCGGGCAGATCCTGAAGCGGGCGGCTACTCATGACGCCTAGATACGAATTCCCGGTCGCCTCGAACAGGGGCAGGGCGCCGGTGCGGAGCTTCTTACCTTGGGGACAGGGCCATGATACTCCTTGGCCAAAATTCGGGAGGAGCGCCGGAGGCGCCATTTTGCTGACAGGTCTGAGAACGGCAGCGGAGACGCGGCTGCCTGGTGTGTTCGCGTTTCTGAGCCGTCTCGCCGACCAGCGCGCCGCGCGCAACCCGGCGAGCGAGCTGCAATTCCTGCCGCTGCTGGTGCGGCCGGGCGATCTGGCCTGCGACATCGGCGCCAATCGCGGTGTGTTCACCTACTGGCTGCTGCGCCTCGGCGCGCGCGTCGCCACCTTCGAGCCCAATCCCTATATGGGCCGTATCCTGCGCCGGCGTTTTCCCGAGGCGCTGGCCGATGGCCGGCTCGACCTGTTCGACGGGGCGGTGAGCGATTCGAGCGGGCTGGTCGATCTGCACATCCCGCGCGGCTACTCGCCGCTCGCCACCATTGACGGCAATGCGGTGGGCGAGGGCGTCGCGGTGGACGAGGTGACGGTGCGCTGCTTCCGCCTCAGCGACTGCCTCGACGAGGAGATCGCCTTCATCAAGATCGACGTGGAAGGCCATGAGCAGCGGGTCGTCGACGGCGCGCGCGATCTTATCGCTTCCTTCCGCCCGAGCCTGTTGATCGAGGCCGAGGAGCGCCACCGGCCGGGCGCGGTCGCCAGCCTGCGGGCGAGCCTGGAGCCGCTCGGCTATAAGGGCTTCTTCGCCCGCGCCGACGGGCTGCACCCGATCGAGACCTTCGATGCCGCGCGCGACCAGAGCCTTTCCAGCCTCAACGAGGCCGGCACAGCGGCCCGCGCCCCTTTCAGCTACATCAACAACTTCCTCTTCATCGCCCGGCCCGAGGTGAATGCGCGGCTCGCCGGCTGGCGACCGGGCGTGGCGCTGCCGCAGGCCTGACGTTGCGGCACAAGCGAGCTTTGCGCGCGGCGGTTGCCACCTGCGCGCAGCGCGATGCTGCGTCGCGCCGGCAATGGGTTTATGCAGGGACAATGTCCAGCGTCACCGATGCCGCCACCGCCCGCGCGCCCAGCTCCGCCGTCACGCCCGGCGCGAAGCCGACCATCCCGCTCTCCGGCTACGCCTTTGCGGCGGGCGGGGCGATCCTGTTCGCCTCCAAGGGCATCATCATCAAGCTCGCCTATGCCGAAGGCGTGGACGCCGAGACGCTGCTGGCGCTACGCATGCTGTTCTCGCTGCCCTTCTATGTGGTGATCGGCGCGCTGGCGCTGTTTCGGATGCGCGGTCAGGCCGAGCCGCTGCCCAGCGCGCGCATCGTGCTGTTCTCGGCGCTGGTCGGTGCGCTCGGCTACTGGTTCGCCAGCTACACCGACTTTCTCGGCCTGCAATACATCTCGGCCTCCTATGCGCGGCTGATCCTGTTCACCTACCCGCTGTTCGTCGTGCTGTTCGGCGCGCTGCTGTTCAAGCTGCCGGTTAAGGGCAAGGCACTGTGGGCTTTCGCGGTGGCCTATAGCGGGCTGGCGTTGATTTTCGCGCAGAACTTTTCCTATCTCGGCCATGACGCGGTACTGGGCACCGGGCTGGTGGCGCTCACCGCGATGAGCTTCGCGCTCTATCAGGTGCTGGCGAGCCGGCTCCTGAAGCATATCGGCTCGGCGCTGTTCACCTGCATCGCCATGATCGCCGCCTCGGCCGCCGCGCTTGGCCAGTTCGCGCTGACGCACCCGCTGGAGAAGCTGATCGTCACCCCGCATGTGTTCTGGCTGTCGGTCATGCTGGCCATCGGCGCCACCGTGCTGCCGACCTTCCTGATGAACGCGGCGCTGAGCCGGATCTCGGCACAGGCCAATGCGATGATCAGCACGATGAGCCCGGTCGCCACCATGGTGCTGGCGGTGCTCATCCTCGGAGAGCCGACGACGGCGCTCGACGTGTTCGGCGCGCTGCTGGTCACCTTCAGCATCGGCTGGTTCACGCTGAGCGACCGCAAGAGCGGGCGAGGCGCCTAAGCGGACGGGGCGCCTGAGCGCGGCGATCAATCCGTCTCGGTGTCCGGCGTCTGCCAGGCAAGGTGCTGGCCGCCATCGACGGCGATCATCTGGCCGGTGACGCTGGCGGCGGTGGCGAGGAACAGCACCGCCTGCGCGATCTCGCCGGGCGTCGGGCCGCGGCCCATCGGCACGGCGCGGCTCTGATAGGCGAAGGCCTCGCCATCCTGTCGGTCATTGGCGAGCGTCGGCCCCGGCCCCACGGCATTGATGCGGATGCGCGGGGCGAGGGCCTGCGCCATCATCCGCGTTGCCGCCCAGAGCCCGTTCTTGGAGATGCTGTAGGAGAGATAGGCCGGCGTTGGCTTCCACACGCGCTGGTCGATGATGTTGACCACGGCGCCCGTCGCGCCCTCCGGCAGCGCGGTGGCGAAGGCCTCGGTGAGGAACACCGGCGCGCGCAGATTGGCCGCCATGTGGCGCTCCCACAGCACCGGGTCGAGAGTGCCGACACCGTCCGGGCTGAATTCCGAGGCGTTGTTGACCAGCAGCACCGGCGCGCCCAGCGCCTGCGTCGCGGCTGGCACAAGCCCGGCCACCGCCGCCGGATCGGCAAGATCACCCGTCACCAGCGCCGCGCGGGCGCCAAGGGCGCGCAATTCCTCCAAGGTCGCCTCGACGGCCGGGCGCGCGGTGCGGGCGTGGACCGCCACGTCGTAGCCCGCGCCCGCCAGAGCGAGGCTGATCGCCCGGCCGATGCGCACACCGCCGCCCGTGACCAGGGCGATGGGGCGGCGGGCTGCCGGGACCGTGGGGGAGGGGATATCGGTCGCAGTCATGGAAACCGTGTGCGTTGCTTCAGGCCAGCCTCTTACGCGATTACCCCCGGCGGCGGATCATCCCATCGCGTTAGCGCTTGATTTACCATGCATCGCAAACCGGTTGCGCAACTCAAGGATATCGAGCCGTTCCGTGCGTGTGGTAATGCGATCATGGTTAATGACAGGCGCGTGATTGATAGTAAACCGCCTGTTAAACATAATATATCGTTACATCCGACACTAAGATTCTGCTCATACATTTATGCGAGCGTCAGCGTTACTGAATTCAGGTGGAGCCGAGGGGCGACGCCTCGCGACGCAGGAGACGAAAATGTACAGCAAGATTCTGGCCGGCGCCGGCCTGGCGGCGGCTCTCATGGCCGTTCAGGTGGCAACCCCCGCGGCGGCCGCCGACCTTTCCTACCCCGCGCCGGCCGCCTATGCGGCCCCGGCGCCGGTGTTCAGCTGGACCGGCTTCTATATCGGCGCCAATGCCGGTTATGGCTGGGGTGCGGCCGATGCCTCGGACGACACCAACGGGTTCCTCGGCGGCATCCAGGCCGGCTATAACTGGCAGACCGCCGGCAACTTCGTGCTGGGTATCGAGGCGGACCTCCAGGCCAGCAACATCGAGAGCCCGACCTACCAGCTCGATTACTTCGGTACGGTCCGCGCCCGCGCCGGCTTCGCCTTCGATCAGGCGCTCGTCTACGGCACCGGCGGCTTCGCCTATGGCCGCGGCACCTACCAGCTGAACGGCCTGTCGAACGACCAGACCCAGACCGGCTGGACCATCGGCGCCGGCGGCGAATACGCCTTCGCCCCGAACTGGACCGTCAAGGCCGAGTATCTCTATCTCGACCTCGGCAAGGAAACCTACGACACCGCCGTCGGCCCGATCGACGTCGGCACCACCGCCAACATCCTGCGCGCGGGCGTGAACTACAAGTTCTGATCCGGGCTTCGAGGCGGGTCCGCCGCGGTCCAACGGCCCGACCCTGCCTCCACTTGCGGCGAGCGCCAGCGCGAAAGTGCTGGCGCTCGTTGCGTTTCAAGGGGCTTGCTATGCCGTTGGGTCAGGAATCTGTTGTTCCTGTGCAACAGGCTACCGGCATTCCACCGGCGATCATGGCGGAATTGTTGCGGCCCCCGGCTACCTCGCGAAGGAAAAATTACCTCCACGAATCGAGCGCCCATGCGGGCTGCCATGCCCATTTCACAAGCATGTGACAACGGCTTTGGAGGCAATAATGGCGAATTCTGCCGCAATCCGGCCTTTGACACGCCTATCTGCCCTCCTATCTCACCTCTCGAACGTGACGTGAAAGACCGTCGTGCCGTTCCTGCCTACTGTTTCTCGGAGAGTATCCATGAAGAAGATCATCAGCTCGGGCGTTGCCGTTGCCGCCCTGCTCGTCGCGGCGCCCGCTTTCGCCGCCGACCTGCAGCAGCCCTACCCCACCAAGGCGCCGGTCATCGCTCCCGCGCCGGTGTTCTCCTGGACCGGCTTTTACATCGGTGCCAACGCCGGCTACGGCTGGGGCTCGGGTGAAGGCCAGGCCGACGTTCTCGGCCTGAACCCCGATGGCTTCATCGGTGGTGGCCAGATCGGCTACAACATCCAGCTCGACAACAACATCGTCCTCGGCGTCGAGGCCGACATCCAGGGCAGCAGCCTGAAGGACACCGCCTTCGGCGTCGAGCAGAAGATGGACTACTTCGGCACCGTGCGCGCCCGCGTCGGTTATGCCTTCGACCACATCATGCCCTACGTGACGGGCGGTTGGGCCTGGGGCCACAACGAGGTCACCAACGACCTCACCGGCAGCAGCGCCAACGGCACCCTGTCCGGCTGGACGGTCGGCGGCGGCGTCGAGTACGCCTTCACCAACAACTGGACCGTCAAGGCCGAGTACCTCTACATGGATCTCGGCGAGGACTACTATGACAGCATCGGCGCCGACAGCGGCCTGACCGCCAGCGTCGTCCGCGCGGGCATCAACTACAAGTTCTGATGCCGCGGGCTTCGGCCCGGACGCTGAATGAGAAAGGCCCCGGACGGCAACGTCCGGGGCCTTTTCCTTTAGGCTGCGCGGTGCAGGTCGATCAGCTCGGGCGGGTTGCCTCGAAAGCGGGCACGCGTGCGGCGAAGCTGTCCAGCCAGTCGACGAGGGCCAGGTGATCCTCGCGCCAGACGCCATGGAAGCGCAGATCGAGATAGCCGAGGGCGCAGGCGAGGGCGATTTCGCCGATATGCGCCGCGCCGCTGACCGCCAGCGGGGCGGGCGGGGCGGATTCGAGAACCTTGAGTGCGCGCGCGACCTTTCCGGCCTGATTGTCCACCCAACTGGCCGAGCGCTGCTCCTCCGGGCGGAAGCGGGCCTCATAGACCTGAAGCAGCGCCGCATCCATCAGCCCGTCCGCCAGCGCCTGCTGGGTGAGGGCGGTGAAGCGCGCCTCGCCGCTCGCCGGCAGCACCACGCCGCCGCCCGCCTGCGCGTCGAGAAACTCCACGATCACCCTTGAATCGAACAGCGCCGCCCCGTCCTCACGCAGCAGAACCGGAATCTTGCCCAGCGGGTTCTGCGCGCGCAGCGTATCGGCCGGGTTGGTGGTGTCGGCCGGCTCGATGTCGAGGTGGATGCCGCAGACGACGGCGGCGATCTTGACCTTGCGGCCGAACGGGGAGGCGGGCGAGGAACGCAGCTTCATGGGACACTTCGCTCAATTCGGGCCGGCGGCGCGAACGCGGCAAAACCCGCCCGCGGCCGGTCCCGGCCGTGGACGGGATATCTCGGCTTCGCACCTGCCTTATCAGTCAGCCCGCTGGAGGTCGATGGCCTTGGGGCCCTTGCCCCGCTTGTCCGGTTCGACCTCGAAACTCACCCGCTGCCCTTCGGCCAGGGTGCCCATCCCTGAGCGGGTGACGGCCGACACATGCACGAACACGTCGCGCCCGCCGTCATCCGGGCGAATGAAACCGTAGCCCTTTTCCGTGTTGAAGAATTTGACGGTACCCGTCGTCGCCATGCGCCTGCTCTCCTTATCCACCGAGGCCGCAAGGCCCGGTCGGATCAACCTGCGGAGCGTGGAAGCAAGAGCAATGCCGGATGGATGTGACAGGCCTTCAACGTTCGGCGGTGATCCAGCCGATGCGGACCCGGCCGGTGCCGTCGGTGGCGAGCACGCGCACGAGGGCGTTGAGCACGAGGCGCAGCTCCTCCGCCAGCACGAAGGGCGGGTTGACGATGATGAGCCCGCAGCCCGACATCGCATCGGCCTGACGGACGGCGCGCAGGTCGAACTGGATGTTGAGCACCTTCGGGATTCGGGCGCGCTCGATCTCGCGGCGGAAGCCGTCCACCGCGCGCACATCCTTGATCGGGTACCACAGCGCATAGACCCCGGTCGGCCAGCGCTTATGCGCCTCGATGAGCCCCTGCGCCATGCGGTGGAACTCGCCCGGTTCCTCGAAGGGCGGATCGACCAGCACCAGCCCACGCCGCTCCTTGGGCGGCAGATAGGCGGTGAGCGCCTGCCAGGCATCGGTGGGCAGCACCTTCGTCCGCCCGTCGCGGCCGATGGCGTCCGTGAGCGATTCGCGCACGCCGCCAACCGTCTCGCAGAACAGCAGGCGGTCCTGCGGACGGGTTAGCGCCTGCGCGATCAGCGGCGAGCCGGGGTAATGGCGCAGCCGGGCGGCGAGCGCGGCGGGCGTGTCGCCTTCGACGCCGGGATTGACCGCGCGCACCACGTCGAGCCACGGCTTCAGCAGGGCGGTGACTTCAGGCGTGAACGTGGCGCGCAGCACGGCGCCAATGCCGCCCTCCCACTCCCCGGTGCGCTGGGCTTCCTCGCCGGCGAGGTCATAGAGACCGGCCCCGGCATGGGTATCGAGCACGCGGTACGCCGCATCCTTCTGCCCGAGATAGGCGAGGATGCGGGCGAGCACGACATGCTTGACGACATCGGCGAAATTGCCGGCGTGGAAGGCGTGGCGATAATTCATGCGGGTTCCGGCGGGTTCAGCCGCCCCGCGTCGGGGGCATGGCGACGCGATCCGTGGTGCAGGCCTTGGCCGCCACCTCGGGACATGAGGTGAATTGGAAGGTGCGGCTCATGCAGACCCGCACCTCGCTGAGGCGCTTGTCGCTGCACTGGACCGAGATCATGTCCGCCTCGAGCCCCGGATTGGCGGCGCGGAAGGCGTCCGCCACCTCGCCAGGCGACACCATGCGGTAGTCGTCGAGCTTGCGGAACGGCTCGGGAATGGTGACGCGGCTCTGCGCCAGCCGGACCTTCTCGAAATAGGTCGCCGAATCGAGGCCCGAGCAGGTGCCGTGCTTGCGCCACTGGTGCAGCACCAGCTTGCGGCTCGGCATGATGTCGAGCATCGAGCGCACGATGGACTCCGCGACGAAGGGCGGAGGCTTCTGGCAGAATTGCGGCCAGCCGCGCGTCTCATATTGCGGCCAAAGCCCATGTACGACGAAGGCATAGGGGCGGGCGGTGGCGGCGCATTGCATCGAATCGGCATCGTCGCCCTCGCCGGCGCAGTAGCTCGGCGACCAGGACAGCGACAGCACGTAGAAATCGAAGTCACCCGGTCGGTCGCGGGCCACGGCGGGCGCGGCCGCGAACACACCCAGCAGGGCGCCGACGGCCAGAAGCCCCCG
Organism: Ancylobacter sp. WKF20; assembly: GCF_029760895.1. Classification (NCBI taxonomy): domain Bacteria; kingdom Pseudomonadati; phylum Pseudomonadota; class Alphaproteobacteria; order Hyphomicrobiales; family Xanthobacteraceae; genus Ancylobacter; species Ancylobacter sp. WKF20. The sequence goes on along the minus strand of NZ_CP121679.1, from coordinate 1,945,239 downwards.
TGCGCCGATGCCGAGGGTCATGGGCGCGCCATGCGGCAGTTCGGGGCATAGGTCCAGGAGCGGTCGAGCCCCTCGACGCACCATTCCACGCCCCAGGAATAGCCGAGGAAGCCGCCGTCCTCGACCAGCGAGTACCAGACGGTGCGGTGATGCCCGCCCTGCGCGACCTTGCTCACCACCTTGCCGTCATAGGCGCCGCTGCCATAGGCGCCTTCGCTGGTGAAGGCCGGCGTGCCCTCCAGGCCGGAGATGACCACATCGGCCTGGCAATAGCGGCGGGGAATGTAGTCCTCGCCCCAGGGGCGGAAGGCGATCTCACGCACCGGGCCGACGCTGTCGATGCTGAGCTTGGAGTTCCAGAACCGCTTCTCGGTCGTCGCGAACTCGCTGCGGATGCGCTTCAGTGCCTCCGGCGTGTCGCAGGCCGGCACCTTGCCGCTGTAGTTCGGGCCGGACAGCCAGAAGTTCTTCTCGAAGAAGTTCGCCGCCTGCGCCCCGGAGAGCGAGGTCGCCAGCAGGCCGGCGGCCGCGAGGCCGATGCCGAGCCGGCGCGTGGCGCGCGTCATGGCGCGGCGCGACGTCGTGGCGGCATGGTTTTCTTCGGTACGCATGGCACGTCTCCCAGACCCGTGTGGTCCCAGCCCCTCTTGGCGCGAAGATGCGTCGAGGGCGATGGCCGGTCAATAACGGCAAGGCAACACCCCCGGAGAATCCGCACCCAGCGTCAGATGAGGCGGATCACGTAGAGCTTGCGCGTGGTCTCGACCACCTCCCACACGCCCTTGAAGCCCGGCCGGATGACGAAGCTGTCGCCGGCGGTGAGCCTTACGGGCGGCGCGCCGTCCTCGTGCAGGATGGAAACGCCGGAGAGCAGCGAGCAGAACTCCCACTCCTCATAATCCACCCGCCAGGAGCCGACGCTCGATTCCCACACGCCGGCGAAGAGGGCGTTGTCGGGCAGGGTTTCGAGGTTCCAGGTCAGGTGCCGCGGATCGCCGGCGACGATGCGTTCCGGCAGGGGCGCGGTTTCCTCCGGCGTACCGAGATTGTCGGGGTCGAAGCGGAGCAGGAAGGACATGGAGACCTCAAGGGAATGGCGCCGCCAACAGAAACGGCGCGGCCCATCCTGTGCGATGCGCCGCGCCGCCTCAAGCCGCTTCGATCCGCCCCCCGGTGGATCGAGGCGTTATCCCAATGCCGTTATTCGGCCGGCGCCGCCTGCACCGAGGTGGGCAGGCTCGCCGTCTCTGTCTCCGTTACCGCGAGTTTCGAGCAGGCGAAGAGGAAGCCGGCAACGATCAGATAGGCCAGCGCCACGCCGGGCGTGACGCCGATCCCCACCGCTTCGCCATGCATGAAGCCGAAGAAGGTGAGGACGGCACCGGCGAGCGCGAAGGCGGCGGCCGGCACGAATTTGCGCTCCACCACGAACACGCCGATGGCACCGAGGACGAGGCCAACCAGAATGGCGCCGCCTCCCATCACTTCGAGCCCGTGATAGAGCACGCCGACCGAGCCGAGCTTGTCGAGCCCGAGCGCTGCCGCCGATGTGCCGGCGACCCCCAGCGAATTGTCGATCAACAGCTTGGCCCAGGCCGCCAGATGCGGAGTGAGCGCCAGCACCACGGCCGGGGCATGCTTGGCCGGCGTGGTCTGGAACGCCTGCGCGCCGATGAGCATGCCGATGTAGAGCAGGATCGGCGAGATGGCGACGACGGGGATCAGCGCCAGCAGCAGAGCGATGATGCCGAACCAGGAGAGGATGATGACCATCAGCCCGGTCGCGGCCGAGTAGCCGATGCGCCCGCCCATCGACTTCCAGCCGGGGTGGCCGATATAGACCGCGTTGATGAAGGGGTTGCCCATCAGGCAGCCGATGAGGCTCACCACGCCATCGGCGGTCAGCACCCGCGTGGTCGGGTAATGATCGCCCGCCGCTTCCGCGCTCTCCACATTGTCCATGGCTTCCACGAGGTCGTAGATGCCGAAGGGAATAGCGGTGACCAGGATGATGCCGAGATACTGGAAGCCGGAGAAGACGTGATCGAAGGCCGGCAGCGGCACCGAGAAGCCGAAGCTGGAGAGCGCCGCCCCCACCTTGTCGACGCTCATGCCGCCATAATTCAGCCCGAGTGCGGTGGAGCCCCAGGCGATGATCATGCCGACGGCGATGGCGACGAGGCCGGCGGGAATGCCCTTGGGGTATTTCACCCCGCCGAACCAGCTCACCAGGATGATGGCGAAGCAGGTGAGGCCGATGACCGGCGTGGTGAAGATCTCGAAGGCGGGGCGCATCGAGATGAAGGCGATGGAGACGCCCGCCAGCGTGCCGAGCAGGGCCGCGCGGGGGGTGATCCGCCGGATATAGGGGGCGATGAAGCCACCGATCATCAAGATGAAGCTCTGGAAGAACACCCAGACGAGCCCGGCTTCCCAGCCCTTGATCGGGTCACCCGTCGCCGCGCCGATCGGCAGCATGATGACGAAGGTGACGACGAACATATGCGGCACCGAGATGCCCGAGGGCAGGGCGCACACATCATCGCGCCCGGTCTTCTTGGCGAGCTGGTAGCCGAGCCACGCGTAATAGCTCGTGGACAGGAACATCATCAGCCCGACGGCGGGCAGGATGCGGCCGAAGACGATTTCCGGCGGCATCTTCAGCACGAACTGAAGCAGGCCGGTCAGCACCAGCATGTTGACGAGGATGTTGGTGCCGAAGCCGAACAGGGCATTCCAGTCGCCCCGCGTCCACAGCGTCGGCCTCATGCCGATGCGGGAGGGCGATATCGGCGTCATTTCGGTGGCGGACATGGTGGTTCGTCCCCTCAGGTTGATCGGTGGTCGCTCAGGCGAAAGGCGGCAGGCGCACGCTGAAACTCACGCCGCGTCGCTCTGGGCGGCGGGCTTGTTGCCGAGCGCGGCGGTGAGCGCCGCGGAATCGGAGACCCAGCCGAAGATCCCGCCCTGCGCCTTGATCATCTCGAGGCCGATGCGGTGGAACTCCGGGAAATAGGAGGCGCAGCAATCGCTGAGCGCGACGCAGCGATAGCCGCGATCATTGCCCTCGCGGATGGTGGTGTGGACGCAGACCTCGGTGGTGACGCCGGCCACCAGCAGCGTGTCGATGCCGCGGTTCTTCAGCATCAGCTCGAGGTCGGTCTGGTAGAAGGCGCCCTTGCCGGGCTTGTCGAGGACCGGCTCGCCGGGCGCGGGATAGAGCGCGGCGATGATGTCGTGGCCGGGCTCGCCGCGAATGAGGATGCGGCCCATCGGGCCAGCGCAGCCGATGCGTGTGGTGGGCTCGCCGCGCTCGACCTTGGCGGGCGGCGCGTCCATCATGTCCGGGCGGTGGCCCTCGCGCGTGTGGATGACCAGCATCCCCGCCGCGCGCGCCGCCGCCAGCGCCACCTGACAGGGAACGACCGCCGCCTGCAGCAGCGACACGTCATTGCCCAGCGTCTCGCCGAAACCGCCCGGCTCCAGAAAGTCCCGCTGCATGTCGATGATGACCAGCGCCGCGCGCGCCGGATCAAAGGCAAGGGCGGCAGGCTCGGCGGCGAGAAGCGTCTCGGGCATGGGGCGGCTCCGCGATCAGGAAGCACGGAGCCTCGGCGGAGGGCGTCGGTTCGTGCATACATTGATGTATGCAGGAGGTGTGCCAAGCCTTAGTTCACGAATTGTTCGATTTAAGTTATTGTGATAAAAAGACTTTATCCGGAATGGGTATGCCGCAAAGCTCGCTGTTTGTGGCGGGTGCGAACGCATAGTGATTATTAAATAGTCAAATACCCGAGCCTGTTCCGTCTGTGGGCGACTTTGCGGTATCTCCTTAAGATTGCTCTTTTCATTTATGCAACCTATGAGAGTATGTCTGTCGGGTGCTGAATGGGGAGGCGACGTTGAAGCTGGCGGTTGCTGTGTGCTTGGTGGGCGGTCTTTTGGTGGCCGGGTGTGCAAAAAATTCTATTGTGCTGGGTGCGCGGGACATCTCGCCCCCGCGAAAGGGTATTTTCGTCGGTGGCTTGTACGCGGCCGAGGGTGGAGCGCGCTCGACCCGGTCTGGGGCCGTGAACCTCACGGATCTCTGCACGGTTTCTCCAACACTTGAAGAATTCGGTTTGAATGAACCCGCGGGTGCTGAGGTTACGGCGATCGATCTGCTCAAAAATCGCGTCTTTTCGGCGACGATTGCCGACCTTAATACAAAGTTGGCTGATATTGGTGTGGATGGGTCAATATCTGATTACTACGAATACAAAGTCGATAATATCCTATACTATAGTATGCCGGCCACGGAAGCGCGCAAAGTATTCAATGCGTTGATGGCTCAGCCGGCATGCCGCACCGAACTGCAACTCGCGGAGGGGCGGGTGTTCCAGGTGCTCGGCGCCTATGTGGGCGATGTGGTGTTCACGGAAAGGCAGGACATCTCGTTGACGCCCAGCCTCGCCGGCAAGTTGAAGCGCTTCACGCCGACCCTAAAGGCGTCTCTCCAGAGTACCTATAACCTCACCTTCTCCGGCAAGGGCGTCGTCTTTGCGTTCATTCCGCGTGAGAAAAAGCCATCCTCCTCCTGATCCGGCGCCGGTCCGCCGCGTTTCGCCGCCGATCTGGACGGCCGGGCGGCGGCAGTGGGTGAACCGCACACGGACTTGGCAGACGGCCTGCGGGGCGCCAGAGTTGCCGCCCCGCCGCCGGAGCCTTCCATGCTCATCGCCCATCTCTCCGACCCGCATCTGCGCCCGCCGGGCGTGCTCTATCAGGGGCTGGTCGATTCCAACGCCATGTTCGCCGCCGCGCTGGATCATCTCGCCCGGCTCGATCCGCGCCCGGATCTGGTGCTACTGACCGGCGATCTGGTGGATGACGGAACGCCCGAGGAATACGCCCATGCCCGCGACCTGCTGGCGGGGATCGGGCTGCCGCTGCTGGCCATTCCCGGCAATCATGATGAGCGCGAGGCATTCCGGGCGGCGTTTGCCGATCACGCCCACCTGCCACCGGCGGGGCCTTTGCATTTCGCGGTGGGTGAGCACGGTCCGGTGCGGATTGTCGCTGTCGATGTCACCGTGCCCGGCGATCATCACGGCGATTTCGACGCGGCGGCGGAAGACTGGCTGGAGGCGACGCTCGCCGCCGAGCCGGAGCGGCCGACGCTGGTGATGATGCACCAGCCGCCCTTTGTGAGCGGCATCGCCGGCATTGACGACTATAATTGCCGGGGTGGCGACCGGCTCGCCGCCGTCCTGGCGCGGCATCCTCAGGTTCAGCGGCTGCTCTGCGGCCATATCCACCGTTCCATGCAGTTGCTCTTCGGCGGCACGTTGCTGCTCACCGCGCCGAGCACCACCACCGCCATCGCGCTGCGCCTCGCGCCGCAGGCGGAGCCGGCCTCCTATGTCGAGTCGCCGGCGCTGCTGCTGCATCACTGGCGGGAGGGCACCGGGCTCATCACCCATCACGTCCCCATCGGGCGCTTTCCCGGTCCTTACGACTTCTTCTGACGCCGTACCGGGCGGGCGCGTGGCCCCCTTTTCGGATCGCGCCGGAGCGCCCATATTCCCGCCATGGCCAAAGCAGCACGTCCCGGCGGATTCGCGGAGCGCTCCCAGCGCGCCTTCGAACCTGCGCAATCCGCGACCCTCGATCCCGCTCTCGCCGAGAAGCTCGGCGTGGCGCCGACTTCCGGCGCCTCCGCCACCGTGGCGGCGCTCACCGCGCTGATCGAGACCGGCCGCCCGGAAGTCGACGGCCAGCTCTGGGTGCCGCACCGCCCCGCCCGCCCGGAAAAGTCCGAAGGCGGCGTGCGCTTCGTGCTGAAGTCCGACTACACGCCCAATGGCGATCAGCCGCAGGCGATCGAGGAATTGTGCAAGGCGGCGCAGGAGGGCGAGCGCGATCAGGTACTGCTCGGCGTCACCGGCTCGGGCAAGACCTTCACCATGGCCAATGTCATCCAGCGCCTGCAGCGCCCGGCACTCGTGCTGGCGCCGAACAAGACGCTGGCGGCGCAGCTCTATGGCGAGTTCAAGAGCTTCTTCCCCGACAATGCGGTGGAGTATTTCGTCTCCTATTACGACTACTACCAGCCGGAAGCCTATGTGCCGCGCACCGACACCTTCATCGAGAAGGAATCGTCGATCAACGAGCAGATCGACCGGATGCGCCACTCGGCAACGCGCGCGCTGCTGGAGCGCGACGACGTCATCATCGTCGCCTCCGTCTCCTGCATCTACGGTATCGGCTCGGTCGAGACCTATGCCTCGATGACCTTCAAGGTCGAGGTGGGCGAGCGCATCGACCAGCGCCAGCTCCTCGCCGACCTCGTGGCCCTGCAATATAAGCGCACCCAGGCCGATTTCGGCCGCGGCACCTTCCGCGTGCGCGGCGATGTGATCGAGGTGTTCCCGGCGCATTACGAGGACCGCGCCTGGCGCATCTCGCTGTTCGGCGACGAGGTGGAGAGCATTCAGGAATTCGACCCGCTCACCGGGCAGAAGTCGCAGGATCTGAAGTTCGTCAAGCTCTACGCCAATTCGCACTATGTGACGCCACGCCCGACGCTGATCCAGGCGACCCAGGGCATCAAGGCCGAGCTGAAGATGCGGCTGGACGAGCTCAACGCCATGGGCCGCTTCCTCGAGGCGCAGCGTCTGGAGCAGCGCTGCACCTTCGATCTGGAAATGATGGAGGCGACGGGAAGCTGCGCCGGCATCGAGAACTATTCGCGCTGGCTCACCGGCCGCCAGCCCGGCGAGCCGCCGCCGACGCTGTTCGAATATGTGCCCGACAACGCGCTGATCTTCTGCGACGAAAGCCACGTCACCGTGCCGCAGATCGGCGCCATGTATCGCGGCGACTTCCGCCGCAAGGCGACGCTGGCGGAATATGGCTTCCGCCTGCCGAGCTGCATGGACAACCGGCCGCTGCGCTTCGAGGAATGGGAGGCGATGCGCCCGCAGACGGTGCATGTCTCCGCCACCCCCGGCAAATGGGAGATGGAGAAGACCGGCGGCGTCTTCGTCGAGCAGGTCATCCGCCCCACCGGTCTGGTCGACCCGGAAGTCGAGGTCCGCCCGGCCCGCACGCAGGTCGACGACCTGCTGGGCGAGGTGCGCGCCACCGCCGCCAAGGGCTACCGCACGCTGGTGACGGTGCTCACCAAGCGCATGGCGGAAGACCTCACCGAATATCTGCACGAGAACGGCATTCGCGTGCGCTACATGCACTCGGACATCGACACGATCGAGCGCATCGAGATCATCCGCGACCTGCGCCTCGGCGCCTTCGACGTGCTGATCGGCATCAATCTGCTGCGCGAGGGCCTCGACATTCCCGAATGCGGGCTGGTCACCATCCTCGACGCTGACAAGGAAGGCTTCCTGCGCTCGGAAACCTCGCTGGTGCAGACCATCGGCCGCGCCGCGCGCAATGTCGATGGGCGGGTCATCCTCTATGCCGACAACATCACCGGCTCGATGGAGCGGGCGATGGCGGAGACCGAACGCCGCCGCGCCAAGCAGGTCGCCTGGAACACCGAGCACGGCATCACCCCGGAGAGCGTGCGCAAGGCGATCGGCGACATCCTCAACAGCGTCTATGAGCGCGACCATGTGACGGTGGATGCCGGCATGGCGGAGGGCGCCGCCACCTATGGCAACAACCTCGCCGCGGTGATGGCGGATCTGGAAAAGCGCATGCGTGCCGCCGCCGCCGATCTCGATTTTGAGCAGGCCGCGCGGCTGCGCGACGAGATCAAGCGGCTGCAGGCGACGGAACTCGCCATCTCCGACGATCCGCTCGCCCGGCAGGCCAGCGTCGACGACCAGACCGGCGGTTATCGCGGCGAGCGCAAATATGGCCGTGCCGCCAACATGCCGGAGAAGAAGGCGGGCCGGGGCAAGGGGGGCGCCAAGGCGGGCCCGCGTTCCTCGCCCGGTCATGTGTCCTCCGGCCATGCCGCGCGGGCCGACGAGGCGCAGGCGGTCTATGACCCCGGCGACGACGCCGCCCTGCCGCGCTCGCGCATTGTCGTGCCCTCGCTCGACGATATGGGCCCCGGCACCGATCGAGTAGAGCCGCTGCGCGTCGAGGACTGGGTGCGGCCGGAGCGGCCGGACCCGATGACCAAGGGCTACCGCCCCGGCGGACGCCGCAAGGGACGATGATGCGGCGGTGAGGGCGCCTTAGAACCGCTTCTTCAGCCAGATGCAGGAATGGCCCGGAGGGTAATCGTCGATCTGGCCGAAGCGCTGGTAACCGTGCTTGGCGTAGAAATCCGGCGCCTGGAAGCTGTAGGTCTGCAGATGGGCGCCGATGCAGCCACGCGACCGCGCCTCCGTCTCGGCGGCCATGAGCAGGGAGCTGCCCACGCCGCCGCCCCGCACGTCGGGCGACACCCAGAGCCAGTCGACGAACATCCAGCCGAAATAGCAGTGCGCCTTGAGCCCGGCCTGGACCCCACCGTCGTCATCGCGGGCGATGACCCAGAAGTTCGATGCGTGCAGCGGGCCACCCTTGGCCTCGTTGTAAACATCGAGCCCCCGGTCGATCAGCTCCCGCACCTCGGCGGCCGGATTGGCTTCCACGTCTAGTCTCATGGGCTGCTCTCCCCGGCCTCGTATTTGCGCGAGGTGGTCTTGGCCGCCCTTCGTGGCAACAATGCGTGGCGATGCCAATGAGGCATGGGGGAATGTCATGGGTTTCACGCAAGCCGTATCGAGCGGTCTCAGCCAGTACGCGACCTTCACCGGCCGGGCCACGCGGTCGGAATATTGGTGGTGGGTGCTGTTCTCGATCCTCGTCAACATTGTCACCGGCCTGCTCGATACGGCGCTGTTCGGCGCGGTGTCGCTGCTTGCCTATGGCGACATGCACGCGCTGACACCGATCAGCACACTTGTCGGGCTGGCGCTGCTCATCCCCTCGCTCGCGCTGGCCGTTCGCCGCTTCCACGACATGGATCACACCGGCTGGTGGCTGCTGATCGGGCTTACCGGTATCGGCGCGTTGGTTATCTTCTTCTGGTTCATGCGGCGCGGCACGGTTGGTCCGAACCGCTTCGGCTATGACCCGCTGAGCTGATCCCGCTGAGCTGACGCCGCAACGAAAACGGGCGCCGCAAGGGCGCCCGTTCAATCGGTCAGGAGACGAAGGTTCAGCCCTGTTGGATGGCGCTGAGCTGCCAGGCGCCGCCCGGCGTGCGGGTGAAGGTCCAGAACTCCACCGCCTGCTCCAGACGGTCAGGGTCGCCCTGCACGACACGGCCTGTGGCCTTATCGAGCGTCACGTCCTTCAGCTGATAGCGCATGGCGACGGTGGCGTAATCGCGCCCATCCTCGTTCCAGGCTTCCGACAGGTCGCCCTGCAGCAGCTTCACATCGGTGAGTCGGTTCTCCAGCCCGTCCTTTGCCAGATCGTCCAGCTCCTCGCCGATATAGCCCATCATTTCCGGCGTCAGGCGCTCGGCCAATGCGGCGCGGTCGTCGCGGCCATAGGCCGTCTGCACCTCGCCGAGCAGGCGCTCGAAGCTGTCGAAATCGCCACCTTCCAGCTTGATCGGGCGGCCGCGCGGGCCGGTGCCGAAGCCGAATCGGGCGGGGCCCGTGGCGGTCGCTGCCGGCGCGCCCTGCGGCGCACCGGTGCCGCCGACGCCGTTCAGCGCGTCGCGCTGCAGCGGCGCGGCCGGATCGGGGCGGGCGCCGCCGGCATAGGACGGCTGGTTGCGATTGCGCAGCCAGCCCATCACCAGACGGACGACGATGAAGATGAGCGCCACCTGAAGCAGCAGGCCGAGAATGCCGGAGAGGCTGCCGAGGCCGGAGAAGAAGCCCGAGCCCATGAGCAGGCCGAACAGGCCGGCGCCGAGCAGGCCGCCCATCAGGCCACCCATGAAGCCGCCGCGGTTGAAGAAGCCGCCGGGCTGGGCGCCGGGCGCGCGGGCCGCCGCGCCGGGCGCGGTCTGGCCCTGCGGCGTCGCGGAACGTTGCATCGGCTGGGCGGAAGGTGCGGTGGGGGTGGGGGCCGGGGTCGACCAGGTCTTCGAACCACGGCTGCCGAAGCTGCCGCTACGACCGACACGCGCCTCGGCGAAATCGGTGGCGACCATCAGGCCGGCACCGAGAAACAGGGTCGCCACGGCGATACGCAGCATGGCGGAGCGGGAACGCGAGGTCTTCACGAGGCGGGTTCTCCCAACACGACGGCGATCCGGCGGCCCGAAGATCGGGCCTGCCGCTGCGTCACATATGGGGAAGAAGCGCGGTGATTTCCACCCCGTCGCCATCACGTCGCTGCGACGAGGGTCATCTGAGACCCATCGGGGCGGCGAGGCAGGGGACGGCGCCGATTCCCGACGGCCTCAGAAACCGAGGCGCGATTCGAGCGAGGCGATGGAGCCGACGGGCGCGGATACGAGGCTGCCGGACTTCTTGTCGGCGGAGGCCGGAGCGGCAATCTGACCGGGCAGAGCCTTCGACTGGAGGGCCTTGGGCGGCAGGGCGGCTTGGGTCTGAACCTCGGAACGGTTCATGACGGGGGGCATTTCGACGTCCTTCCTGTTACGCATACGCAGCCGGCGATTCACGCGCCGGATTGACCACAAAAGACACCGCCACTGGACGATGCCGGCTCAACGAGACTGACTATGAAGGTTTAACGGTTAACCTTGCCTGAGCCTGACGTTCATATTGGGCGCGATTCCGTTCAGAAACGGGGCGCCTATAAGGCAGAACGAAAGAATCCGAACCCTGTTGCGCGGATGCCTCACGGTCAGGGCGCTGAGATAGGCGCCGGACCCACCTGCGACAACCTAATCTTCAGGCATGGCTGTCATGCCCGGCATGCTAATTGCTAAGTTGTCTTACGCCTAAAGGAGTATCGCCATGTCGGGAGTCGCCTCATGTCCCTCGCTCTGACCATCGCCGTGTCCGACAGCGAGTCCGACGCCGATACCGAATTCGACCTGTCGCTGCGCGACGACATCCGCATGCTCGGCCGCGTGCTGGGCGAGACGGTGCGCGACCAGGAGGGCGATGCCACCTATGAACTGGTGGAAAGCATTCGCCGCGTCTCCACCCGCTTCCACCGCGAGGATGACCAGGGCGCCCGGCGCGAGCTTGAGGCGATGCTCTCGGACCTCGGTCCGGACCAGACCATCTCCATCGTCCGCGCCTTCAGCTATTTCTCGCACCTCGCGAACATCGCCGAGGATCAGAACGTGATACGCCGCCGCCGCGCTGTTGCGGCGAGCGGGCGCGGCGCGGCGCCGGCCTCGATCGCCCATGCGCTGGAGCGCGCCCGCGCGGCGGGCATCCCGCTGGCGGAACTGCGCAAGTTCTTCGCGACCGCGCTGGCGAGCCCGGTGCTGACCGCCCACCCGACCGAGGTCCGCCGTCGCTCCACCCAGACGCATGAGATGCGTATCGCCGAGCTGCTCGCCGCGCGTGCCGGGCTCGAACCCACGCCCGAGGAGGTCGGGGAGGCCGAGGACGAGCTGCGCCGGCGCGTGCTCATGCTCTGGCAGACCAACCTGCTCCGCCGCACCAAGCTCACCGTGCTGGACGAAGTGGCGAACGGGCTTGCCTATTACGACTACACCTTCCTGCGCGAACTGCCGAAGCTCTATGCGGCGCTGGAGGATCGCCTCGCCGTGGTCGAGGGCGTGCCGCCGGAGAGTGCCCCCGAGGTCGGCTCCTTCCTGCGCATGGGTAGCTGGATCGGCGGCGACCGCGACGGCAACCCCTTCGTCACCGCCGAAGTCACCCGCGAGACCATGCGGATGCAGAGCGCGCAGGCCGTGCGCTTCTATCTCGGCGAGCTTGACGCGCTCGGCGCCGAGCTCTCCATCTCCACCATCCGCGTCAAGGTGGCCGAGGATCTGCTGGCGCTGGTCGATGCGGCTCCCGAATCCTCGCCGCACCGGCGCAACGAGCCGTACCGCCTCGCCGCCTCCGCCATCGCCGCCCGGCTGCGCGCCACCGCCTTCCGGCTGGAGATCGCCGATCTCATCGGCCTCACCGTCAAGCCGTCGGTCGCGCCCTATGCCTCGGCCAAGGAATTCCGCGCCGATCTCGACATTATCGACGCCTCGCTCAAGGCGCACCGCTCCGCCGCCATCGCGCGCGGCAAGCTGCGGGCGCTGCGCCGGGCGGTGGATTGCTTCGGCTTCCACCTCGCCATTCTGGATTCGCGCCAGAACTCCGATGTGCATGAGCGCTGCGTCGCCGAGCTGTTCGAGGTCGCCGCGCCCGGCACCAACTACAAGGCGCTGCCGGAAGGCACCCGCACGTCGCTGCTGCTGCGCGAGCTGACCACGGCGCGCCCGCTCACCTCGCCCTTCGCGGCCTATTCCGAGGAGACGGTGGGCGAGCTGGCGATGCTGCGCACCTGCGCGCGCATCCACGAGATCTATGGCCGCGAGGCGATCCAGACCTGCATCATCTCCAAGGCCGAGGGCGTCTCGGACATGCTGGAGCTGGCGCTGCTGCTCAAGGAGGTCGGTCTCGTCGATCCCGCCGGCGCGGCGGCGGTGAACATCGTGCCGCTGTTCGAGACCATCGAGGATCTGCGCAACGCCGCCAAGGTGATGGAGCAGATGTTCCGCCTGCCGGAATACCGCAAGCTGGTCGACAGCCGCGGCGGCATGCAGGAAGTGATGCTCGGCTATTCGGATAGCAACAAGGATGGCGGCTTCGTCACCTCCGGCTGGGAGCTCTACAAGGCCGAGATCGAGCTGATCGAGGTGTTCAAGCGCCATGGCGTGAAGCTGCGCCTGTTCCATGGCCGCGGCGGTTCGGTCGGCCGTGGCGGCGGGCCGAGCTACGACGCCATCCTCGCCCAGCCGGGCGGGGCGGTGCAGGGCGAGATCCGCATCACCGAGCAGGGCGAGATCATCTCCTCCAAGTTCGCCAACCCGGCCGTCGGGCGCGGCAATCTGGAAATCCTCGCTGCCGCGACGCTGGAGGCGACGCTGCTCTCGGGCGACGCCAAGGCGCCGCGCGAGGAATATCTCACCGTGATGGAGGAGCTGTCCGACGCGGCCTTCCGCGCCTATCGCTCGCTGGTTTACGAGACCCCGCGCTTCGAGGATTATTTCTGGGAGTCGACGGTCATCAACGAGATCGCGACGCTCAACATCGGCTCGCGCCCGGCCTCGCGCAAGAAGACGCGGCGGATCGAGGATCTGCGCGCCATTCCCTGGGTGTTCTCCTGGGCGCAGTGCCGGCTCATGCTACCGGGCTGGTACGGCTTCGGTTCGGCGGTGACGGCGTGGCTGGAGAAGCACCCGGACGGCCTGCCGCTGCTGCAGGAGATGTACCGCGAGTGGCCGTTCTTCCGCACCCAGCTCTCCAACATGGACATGGTGCTCTCCAAGAGCTCCATCGCCATCGCCTCGCGCTACGCGCAGCTGGTGGAGGATGTGGAACTGCGCGAGAGCATTTTCGGGCGCATCCGCACCGAATATCAGGCCGCGATCGACTCGCTGCTGGCAATCTCCCAGCAGACCAAGCTGCTCGGCTCCAACCCGCTGCTCGACCGCTCGATCCGCAACCGCTTCCCCTATATCGACCCGCTCAACCATGTGCAGGTCGGTCTGCTCAGGAAGTACCGGGCGAGCGACACGGACGAGAAGGTGCTGCAGGGCATCCAGCTCACCATCAACGGCATCTCCGCCGGCCTGCGGAACTCCGGCTGAGGCGCGGTCATGGTGTTTGCCTGCACGATACCGGCCCGGCCGACGACGCTGGCCGATGATGAGCGCGTGCGCATCACGCGCTGGGATTTCGAGCCCGGCGCGACCACCGGCTGGCACGAGCACGCGATGGACTATGCCATCGTCTTCGTGACCGACGGGCTGATGGAGATCGACGTGGACGGGACGGTGACGCAGGTCGCCATGGCGGCGGGTGCCGCCTATTCCCGCCCCGCCGGCATCCGCCACGATGTGCGCAATGCCGGCGAAGCGCCGATGAGCTTCGTCGAGGTGGAGATGAAGTAGGGCAGGGGTGCGCCCGGCATCTCAGCGCGTGCCGGCACCGTGGGGTTTCTCGGTGCCGGCCTTGCTCTATGCTGGTCAGCGGATCCGCTCTCTTGACTGTCCCCGACCATGTACACGCCGCCCGCCTTCCGCGAAGACGATCCCGCCACGCTCCGCCAGATCATCCGCGCGGCGCGGCTCGCCACGCTGGTGACGGCGACGGCCGACGGGCTGATGGCAACGCCGCTGCCGCTCTATCTCGATGAGAGCGAGGGCGCGCATGGCGTGCTCTATGGCCATCTCGCCAAGGCCAACCCGCAATGGAAGGCCGCCCCATTGGGCGAGGCGCTGGTGCTGTTCTCCGGCGCCGACGCCTACATCACGCCGAGCTGGTACGCGGCGAAGCGCGAGCACGGCAAGGTGGTGCCGACCTGGAACTATGAGGCGGTCCACGCCTATGGCCCGGCCGAGTTCTTCGAGGATGCTGCGCGTCTTAGGGAGGCGGTCACACGGCTCACCCAGCTCTATGAGCAGCCGCGCGCCGAGCCCTGGGCCGTCACCGACGCGCCGGAGACCTTCATTGCCAGCCAGCTCAAGGGCATTGTCGGGCTGCGCCTGCCGATCACCCGGCTGGAGGGCAAGCGCAAGATGAGCCAGAACCGCTCCGAGGCCGACCGCGAAGGCGTCGCGCGCGGGCTGGCCGAGAGCGATAGCCCGAGCGACCGCGCGGTCGCGGCGATGATCCCGACCGCGCGCACAGATATGTGAGCCCCAGCCCATGAGCTTTCTCCCCGAGCTGTCGCACCTCGCCCTTTATGTCGCCGCCGCCCTGCTGCTGGCGGTCACGCCCGGCCCCGGCATCTTCTATGTCGCAGCGCGCACGCTGGCCGGGGGGCGGGCGGAGGGCATTGCCTCCTCCTGTTCGGCTTTCATCGCCGTGGCGTTGAACATGGCGGCGCGCCAGTAGCCGCCCGTCGCTCGCCCATCCCCGATATGGCGGGTGGGCTTTGCAGGGCAGGGCGGCGAGCGCATAATCCGCCCATGACGACCCTGTTCGACAAGGCCATTGCCGCCGCCCGCGCCCTGCCGGATCAGATGCAGGATGATATCGCGCGCGCTCTGATCGCGCTTGCGGAAGAGCAGGGCGCGTGCGTACCCCTCAATCACACCGAACGGGCGGCCATCGAACAATCGCGCGCGACTGCCGCGCGCGGGGATTTTGCCTCGGATGATGAGGTCCGGGCGGCATGGGCGACCCACGGCCTCTGAGGCTGCGTTACACGCACTCCGCGCTCGCCGACATTCGCCAATTGGCGGAGTACGTCGGCGCCCATTCCCCGCAATCCGCCCGCCGCGTGAGTCAGCGCCTTCGCGCGCTTATCGAGCATCTTCCGGCGCAACCCCTGCTCGGCCAGCGGACGGACCATCCCGCGATCCGCCGGCTGACCGCATGGCCCTATCCTTACCTGATCTTCTATGAGGTCACGCAGGATGACGTGATCGTTCATGCCGTCCGCCATGCCCGGCGCGACCCGGCATCCATGCCCTGAGCCGCCTCAGCCCGTGGCCGGCATTTCCGGGACGATCTTCGGCGGGACGCGCGCCATGTGGAAGGCGGCCTTGATGAGGGCGGCGTTGCCCTCGGCCTCGCTGCCATCCGGCATCAGCTTGCCGTCCTCAAAGCCGATGCGCGTATCCAGCCCGCGCATTAGCGCGTCCTGGTAGAGCGGCCATTTGGTGGCGTCGAGGCCGTGCTGGAGGATGGGCACGTCGAGGCTGGCGCGGGCCAGTACCTTGCGGATGCCGGCGGCGGCGGCGAGGCCTTCGGCCGTATCCTGCTCGTTGATCTCGATAAGAATGCGCAGGGCCTGGCGCGCCTCGGGCAGAGCGACGAAGCGCTCGGCATCCGCCACCGACCACAGCCCGGCCTCGACGCCGATGCCGCGCGACAGGCACAGGCGGATCATCTCCGGCGCGTCCTTCTCGATCAGGTTGATCGAGACATAGTCCGGCAGCACCTCCCACGCCTTCACCGCCTCGAGCCGGCCGGCGCCGCCCGGGGCTATACGCTCATGGGTGGAGAGGCCGATCGGCGTCTCCGGCAGGCGGGCGCGAATGGCGCGGATCGCTGCCGCGATGGCGGCCGGTTCCAGCGTCTCCGCCCCATCATCGCCGCGCGGGTGAATATGCAGCTCGCTCGCGCCCGCCGCGATGGCGAGCGCCGCATCCGTCGCGAGTTCCGACGGGGTGAGCGGGGTGAAAGCGTGAAAGTCCTTGGTCCGCGAACCATTAAGGCAGGCCTGCAGCATCGCACTCTCCTTGGCGCCGTTACCCATCAACCCGATGGGTGGCCCTTTCGTTTCAGCCGCATGACCGCGCGGTCGAGCGATTGCAGGAATTCCGAGCGGTCGCGCGGGGAAAAGGCGCGTGGGCCACGCGTCATCTCGCCGGCCTCGCGCAGATCGGCCATCAGGTTGCGGGTCGCAAGCTGCATGCCAATGCTGGAGGCGGTGAAGGGCCGGCCATTGGGCGCGATCGCCTCCGCCCCCTTCGCCACCGCGCGGGCGGCGAGCGGCACGTCGGCGGTGATGACGAGATCGCCTTCCTCGGCCCGCTCGGCGATCCAGTCATCGGCGACGTCGAGCCCGGACGGCACGATGACGCGCTCCACCTCCACGTCGCGCGGCGTGGCGATGTAGCTGTTGGAGACGAGAAAGACCTTGATGCCGTGGCGGGCGGCGACCCGGTAGGTCTCGTCCTTCACCGGGCAGGCATCCGCGTCGATATAGATGAAGATCGGCTTCAGCACAGTATTACCGCCGCCAAATAGCGTGAGTTCAAGAAAGAAGGGCTGCCCGTGAGGACAGCCCTTCCCATGTCAGACCGCGGTCCGGCCCGGTAACCGCCGCGAAGGCGGTGCATTGTGTCGCATCACGCGGCACGGACCTCGCAAGAGGCAAGCGTCCAGGTCACGGATACCGACGACCGCGGATCAAGACGATCAGACACTGGATCACCTCCTTTCAATTGTTGACGACGTTTGAAGCTTATACCGATTCGCCTATTCGTCATCCCCGCCGCGATCGGCTACGTTCACATAGCGTTACGCCCTGTTGAGGGGCCGTGAGGGATGCGAGGCACGGAGGCGAGAGGCATGGTTCACGGGCTCGGAGCAATCGCCCGCCCCTTCAGTGCGGGGCTGCTGATGGGGCTGCTGGCGCTCACCCCCGTTGGGGCCCAGCAGGCGTCCGATGCGCAGGCGCCCGAGCGCGCCGGGGCGGCGCAAGCGGGGGCGAAGCTCGCCACCGGGAAAAGCTGGATGGTCACCGCTGCCCACCCGCTGGCGGTGGAAGCGGGCGCCGCGCAGCTGCGCGCCGGCGGCAGCGCGATCGACGCGCTGGTGGCGACGCAGCTGGTGCTCGGCCTCGTCGAACCGCAATCCTCCGGCCTCGGCGGCGGGGCGTTTCTCGTCTATTGGGATGCCCGCAGCCGCAGCCTCACCACCTTCGACGGCCGCGAGACCGCGCCGCGCGCGGCGACGCCGACCTTGTTCCTCGACGCAAAGGGCGAGCCGCTGCCCTTCCTGCAGGCGGTGATCGGCGGGCGCTCGGTCGGCACGCCCGGCACGCCGCGCCTTCTGGAGACCGTGCATCGCCGTTATGGCAAGCGCCCCTGGGCCGAGCTGTTCGAGCCGGCGCGCGAGCTTGCCACCCATGGCTTCACAGTCTCGCCGCGCCTCGCGACGCTGATCGCCGGCGATGTCGAGACGCTGAAGCGCGACCAGACCGCGCGGGCCTATTTCCTCGATGGCGACGACCTGCCCCGCAAGGAGGGCACAAGGCTGCGCAACCCGGCCTATGCGGCGACACTACAGGTGCTCGCCACCAGCGGGGCGGATGCCTTCTACACCGGCGCGCTGGCCGACGACATGGTGCGCGCCGTGCAGAGCGGGGCGAATGCCGGGCTGCTGGCGCGGGAGGATCTGCGCGACTATCAGGTGAAGGAGCGCGCGGCGGTCTGCGCGCCCTATCGCGGCTTCGATGTCTGCGGCATGGGCCCGCCGAGCTCGGGCGCGCTCACCCTCGGCCAGATTCTCGGCCTCGTCGCGCCGTTCGATCTCAAGGCGCTCGGGCCGACCTCACCGGACGCGTGGCGGGTGATCGCCGACGCCTCGCGCCTCGCCTTCGCCGACCGCGAACGCTACATGGCCGACAGCGATTTCGTGCCCATGCCAACCAAGGGCCTGCTGGCGCCGGATTATCTCAAGGGCCGGGCGGAGCTGCTCAAGGGTGACGACGCGCTGCCCGCCGTCACCGCTGGCGAGCCGGGCTGGGATCACGCCCGCGCCGAGCCGCGCGTGGATGGCGCAGCGCCGGAAATGCCCTCGACCACGCAGATCACCATTGTCGACGCCGCGGGCAATGTCGCTTCCATGACCTCGACCATCGAGGCCGGTTTCGGCTCGCGGCTGATGGTGGGCGGCTTCCTGCTGAACAACGAGCTCACCGACTTCTCCTTCCGCTCCCACAAGAACGGCGTGCCGGTGGCGAACCGGGTGGAGCCGGGCAAGCGCCCGCGCTCCTCGATGACGCCGACCATCGTGATGAAGGATCGCAAGCCGGTTCTGGCGCTGGGCTCGCCCGGTGGCAGCCAGATCATCGGCTATGTCGCCAAGACGCTGATCGCCCATCTCGATTGGGGCCTGCCGCTCGATCAGGCCATCGCCGCGCCGAACGTGCTGGCGCGTTTCGACGCGGTGGAGATCGAGGCGGGCACGCCGGCTGAGGCGCTGGCGCCGGAGCTGAAGGCGCTCGGCTTCGAGGTGAAGACCGCGCCGATGACCTCGGGCGTGCAGGCGGTGGCGATCACGCCCGACGGCCTCATCGGCGCCGCCGATCCCCGCCGCGAGGGCGTGGCGATCGGGGAGTGAGGGGGCGAGCGTTTGCGCGCTCAGCGGGTCGCGTCTCTCCTCGGGGCGTCATCCCGGCCCCTCGGGTCTTGCCTACGGCAAGCCCAAGGGCAGGCTCCGCGCAGCGGAGAGCCGGGATCGTTCCTAGATTCGAGATGGCACACGATCCCGGATCGGCCTTTGGCCGTCCGGGATGACGTCTACTCGGGTCGGGACGTGACGACGGTGTCCCGCCCAGCCCTCAATGGCTGATCATCCACGGCCGCGCCGAGGGGAAGCTCTTGGCGCTGCTGGCGGCGGTGGCGGTCTTGGACTTTTTCGTGCGGCTCTTCATCCCGCCGGAGCAGCAGGAGCAGCTCGACGGATGCTTCTTCGCCGCGAACTCGCCCACCGACATCGGGGCGTTGGCGGCCCGCTCATTGGTGGCGTGGGCGATCAGGCTCTCGCGCGGCATGCCGGAGAAATGCGGGGCGGTGAGCAGAACGCGCGGGGCACTGGCGCCGCAATCGGGGCAGGGCTGCGGATCCTTGTACTCGCTCATCGGCCGCATCGCGGTGAAGTCGCCGCAGCTCTCGCAGAGATATTCATAGACGGGCATGGCCGCTCCCTGGGCGTTTCCTGGAGCATTTTCAAGCGAAGTGGATTCGGGTTCGCGTGAAGAAAATGCGTTCTAACAAGCGACTAGAAGGTGCGGCGGACGGGCGGGCCGTCCGCTGGAAGGGGAGGGCGGGGCGGCGCCGAGACCTGAAGGTCTCGTAGTTCAGCGCCGCCCCGCCGTCACCGGACGTCAGCGGGGGTCAAAGGTCCGGTGAAAGCGGCATCTGGATCGAGCCGTCGAGGAACTGGGTCGGTCCCGCGGCGGTCGGGTTGATGTCGAACTCGAAGATCTCGGTCGGCAGCCAGAGCGTCGCGCAGGCATTGGGAATGTCGACGACGCCGGAGATGTGGCCCTGCACCGGCGCGGTGCCGAGGATCGAATAGGCCTGCGCGCCGGAATAGCCGAACTTCTTCAGATACTCGATGGCGTTGAGGCAGGCCTGCCGGTAGGCGATGTGCACGTCGAGATAGTGCTGGCCGCCCTGCTCATCGACCGAGATGCCCTCGAAGATCAGGTAGTCCTTGTAGTTCGGGGTGATCGGCGACGGCTTGAAGATCGGGTTCTTGATCCCGTACTTGGCCATGCCGCCCTTCAGCACCTCGACCTTGAGATGCACCCAGCCGGCCATTTCGATGGCGCCGCAGAAGGTGATCTCGCCGTCGCCCTGGCTGAAGTGCAGGTCGCCCATGGAGAGGCCGCCGCCTTCGACATAGACCGGGAAGTAGATCTTCGAGCCGCGCGACAGATCCTTGATGTCGCAATTGCCGCCATGCTCGCGCGGGGGCACGGTGCGCGCCGCCGTGGCGGCCGCAGCGGTCTTCGCGTCGCCGGTCAGCCGGCCCATATGGGCGGTGGCGGCGAAGGGCGGGGCGGCAAGCGCCGGAACGCGGGTCGGGTTGGTGTCGATCAGCGCCTGCTCGCGGGTGTTCCAGGTGTCGAGCAGCTTCGGGTCGGGCAGGCAGCCGATGAGGCCGGGGTGGATGAGCCCGGCGAAGTTCACGCCCGGCACATGGCGCGAGGAGGTGAACATGCCCTTGAAGTCCCAGATCGACTTCTGGGCCTGCGGGAAATGGTCGGTCAGGAAGCCGCCGCCATTGTTCTTGGAGAAGAAGCCGTTGAAGCCCCACTGGCTGTCCGGCATGGCGCCGATATCGAGCAGGTCGACCACCAGCAGGTCACCGGGCTCGGCACCCTTGACGCCGATCGGGCCGGACAGGAAGTGCACGATGGTGAGGTCGATATCGCGCACATCGTCGGCGGAATTGTTGTTCTTGATGAAGCCGCCGGTCCAGTCATAGGTCTCGACGATGAAGTCGTCGCCCGGCTTCACCCAGGCCACCATCGGAATCTCCGGGTGCCAGCGGTTGTGAACCATGTCGTTCTCATAGGCCGACTGGTTCAGGTCGATCTTGATCAGGGTCTCGGTCATGCGTCTCACTCCCCGTGGACAAGCTGGGATCTTGGCAAGCTGGAATTGGGCAAGCTTGGTAAAGGCGGTCCGGCGGGGGCTCGGACCGGCAAAAACTCACACCGACAGGAACTTGGCGACCTTCGCCTCGTCGATGTCCGCGCGCTTGTCCTCGTGGACGATCTCGCCATTCTCGATGACGAGCACGCGGTCGGCGATGTCGAGGGCGAAGGACAGCACCTGTTCGGAGACGACGATGGACAGGCCGCGCTCGTCGCGGATGCGCTTCAGCGTGCGGGCCATCTCGCGGATGATCGAGGGCTGGATGCCCTCGGTCGGCTCGTCGAGCAGCAGCACCTTGGGGTCGGTGGCGAGTGCGCGGGCGATGGCGAGCTGCTGCTGCTGGCCGCCGGAGAGGTTGCCTCCGCGCCGGCCCTTCATTTCGAGCAGCACCGGGAACAGCTCATAGATGTCCGGCGGCACCTTGTTCTCGCCGCGCGGGATCAGCCCGGTCTCGATGTTCTCCTGCACCGTCATGGTGGAGAAGATCATGCGTCCCTGCGGCACATAGGCGACGCCGTTGGCGACGCGTTCATAGCTCTTGAGCTTGGTGACATCGGTCGCGCCGACGCTCACCGTGCCGCTCTTGGTCGGCACGATGCCCATCAGCGACTTCATGAGCGTGGTCTTGCCCATGCCGTTGCGGCCCATGATCGCGATGATCTCATTGGGCGCGACGGTGAAGTTCAGCCCGTGCAGGACTTCGCTCTCGCCATAGGAGACATGGAGGTTGGAGACGTTCAGCATGGGGCGTCCCTCAATGGCCGAGATAGACTTCGATGACCTTGGGGTCCGCCTGGACCTTGGCCATGGAGCCTTCGGAGAGAATCTTGCCCTGGTGCAGCACCGTCACCTTGTGGGCGATGTCCTCGACGAACTTCATGTCGTGCTCGATCACGATCACCGAGCGGTTCTTGATGATGGTGTTGAGCAGTTCCGCCGTCTTCTTGCGCTCGGAGACGCTCATGCCGGCCACCGGCTCGTCGAGCATCAGTAGTTCCGGGTCCTGGATCAGCAGCATGCCGATCTCCAGCCACTGCTTCTGGCCGTGCGAGAGATATTCGGCGCGCTGGTCGAGCTGGTCGGCGAGGAAGATGGTCTCGGCGATCTCCTGCACCCGCTCCTTCACCGCGGTGTCGCGGCGGAAGGTGAGGGCGCCCACCACGTTGCGGCCCTTCGGGTAGGAGATTTCCAGGTTCTCGAAGACGGTCAGGTCTTCATAGATCGACGGGTTCTGGAACTTGCGGCCGACGCCGGCGCGGACGATCTCGTGCTCCTTCATCTTGGTCAGCTCGCGGTCCTTGAAGCGGATCGAGCCGGTGGTGGCCTTGGTGCGGCCGCAGATGAGATCGAGCACGGTTGTCTTGCCGGCGCCGTTCGGGCCGATGATGACGCGGATCTCGTTCTCATCGACATAGAAGGACAGGTCGTTGACCGCCTTGAAGCCGTCGAAGGAGACGGTGAGCCCTTCCACCGCCAGAACGAAGTCCTTGTTCATGGTGTCGGTGATGAGTTGGGTGTTCATGGCGCGAGCCTCCTCACTCGGCAGCGGCGGGGGCGACCGGCCCGGAGGCCGGCGGGCTGGCGGAAGGCGGCGCGGTGCGGCGTTTCGGCGCCCCGCCGAACAGCGGCCCGAGGCGCGGGGCGACATAGCTCTGCCAGAGGCCGGCAATGCCGTTCGGGAAGATCAGCACCACGGCGATGAACAGGCCGCCGAGGCCGAACAGCCAGAGCTCGGGGAAGCTCTCGGAGAACGAGGTCTTGGCCCAGTTCACCAGCAGCGTGCCGTAGATGGCGCCAAGGATGGAGAGACGCCCGCCGACCGCCGTGTAGATGACCATCTCGATGGAGGGCACGATGCCGACGAAGGAGGGCGACATGAAGCCCACCTGCAGGGTGAACATCGCCCCGCCGATCGCCGAGAGCGAGGCCGCCAGGCAGAACACGAAGATCTTGAAGCTGGAGACGTCGTAGCCGGAGAAGCGGACGCGGTCCTCCTTGTCGCGCATGGCGACGAGGATGCGGCCGAGCTTGGAGGACTTCACGAAATAGGCAAGCAGGATGCAGGCGAGCAGCAGGCCGACGCAGATGAAGTAGAGGATGGTCTTGGCGCTGTCGGTGCGGATGTCCCAGCCGTGCAGGGTGCGCAGGTCGGTGATGCCGTTGATGCCGCCCGTATAGCCCTGCTGGCCGATGATGAGGATGGTGAGGATGGCGGCTAGCGCCTGGGTGATGATGGCGAAGTAGACGCCGCCGACCCGCCGCTTGAACATGGCGTAGCCGACGATGAGGGCGAACAGCGCCGGCACCAGGATTACCGCCAGCGTGGTGAAGCCGAAGCTGCGGAACGGCTCCCAGAACCAGGGCAGGGAGGTGATCTGGTTCCAGTCCATGAAGTCCGGGATGCCCGGCGTCGACTGGATCTTGGTGTTCTCGACGCTGGAGGCTTCCAGCTTGAGATACATCGCCATGCAGTAGCCGCCGAGGCCGAAGAACACGCCCTGGCCGAGCGAGAGAATGCCGGCATAGCCCCAGCACAGCACGAGGCCGAGCGCGACGAAGGCGTAGGTCAGGTACTTGCCGACGAACTGCAGGCGGAAATTATCCAGCGCCAGCGGCAGCACGACGAGCAGGAGGAGGGCGAGCAGCGCGATCCCGATCATGTCCTGCGGGCGCAGGAAGAAGGTGCGTGCGGATTTGGGGGCAGGAATGGTCATGGACGCCTCCTCAACGACGGACCTTGATGACGAACAGGCCCTGGGGTCGCAGCATCAGGATGATGACCACCCCGAGCAGCGTCAGAACCTTGGCCATCGAGCCGGAGAGGAAGAACTCCATGGTCGATTGGGCCTGGGAGATGGTGAAGGCGGAGGCGATGGTGCCGAGCAGGCTTTGCGCGCCGCCGAAGACGACGACCAGGAAGGTGTCGACGATGTAGAGCTGGCCGGAGGTCGGGCCGGTCGAGCCGATCATGGTGAAGGCGGAGCCCGCGACGCCGGCGATGCCGCAGCCGAGGCCGAAGGTGTAGCGGTCCACCTTCTCGGTATTGATGCCGACCGCGCCCGCCATGACGCGGTTCTGCACCACGGCGCGCACCTGCTTGCCCCAGTTCGACTTGTACATCAGCACGGCGACGGCGACGGTGATGGCGATGGTCAGGCCCATGACGAACAGGCCGTTGATCTGCACCTCGACCACATCGGTGACCGGGAGCGAGCCCATCATCCAGCTCGGCAGCTCGACGCCGACCTCGCGCGGGCCGAAGACCGAGCGGTAGAGCTGCTGAAGAATGAGGCTGAGGCCCCAGGTGGCGAGCAGCGTGTCGAGCGGGCGTTTGTAGAGGCGGCGGATCATCAGCCATTCCACCGCCATGCCGAGCGCACCGGTGACGAAGAAGGCCAGTATCATCGCGACGAAGAAGTAGATGCCGAACAGGCCGGGGATGAAATTCAGAAAGAACTGCGAGGTGAAATAGGTGACATAGGCGCCGAGGATCATGAACTCGCCATGGGCCATGTTGATGACGCCCATCTGGCCGAAGATGATCGCCAGCCCCAGCGCCATCAGCAGGAAGACCGAGAAGAGGATCAGCCCGGCGAAGCCCTGCATGAGGAAGATGGAGCTGAGCTCCGTCAGCGAATATTCGGAAAACATCGGAAATCCCCCGGCGTGCGCGCGCGTGGCGCGGTCGTCTCCGTCAACGGAAAAGTGCCCCGGAGAGGGCGAGCCCTCTCCGGGTGGGAGCGTCAGCCGATCACTGGTAGCCCTTCGGGAACGGATCGGGCTCGATCAGCTCGGGGGTCTCGAACACCACCTTGAACTGGCCATCGAGCTGCGCCTGGCCGACGCGGGTCTTGGACCAGAGGTGATGGTTCGGGTGGATCTTGACGTAGCCTTCCGGCGCCTTGGCGAACTCGATCCCGGCCGAGGCGGCGGCGATCTTGTCGATGTCGAAGGAGCCAGCCTTCTCGACGGTGAGCTTCCACAGCCAGGGGCCGAGATAGGCGGCCTGGGTGACGTCGCCGATCACGGTCTTCTCGCCCCACATCTTCTTGAAGGCGGCGACGAAGTCCTTGTTGTTCGGGTTGTCGAGCGACTGGAAGTACTTCATGCAGCTATAGGCGCCGGCGAAGTTCTCGCCGCCGATGCCGTCGATCTCGTCCTCGGTCACTGAGATGGTGAGCAGCGTCTGCTTCGAGAGGTCGATGCCGGCGGCCTTGAGCTGCTTGTAGAAGGCGACGTTCGAGCCACCGACCACGGCGGCGTAGATCACGTCCGGCTTGGTCAGCTTGATCTTGTTGATCACCGAGTTGAACTGGGTGTGGCCGAGCGGGAAATACTCCTCGCCGGCGACCTTGCCGCCCAGATGCGCCTCGATGTGCTTGCGCGCGATCTTCATCGAGGTGCGCGGCCAGATGTAGTCCGAGCCGATGAGGTAGAAGCTCTTGCCGTTCTTGGTCTTGTTGACCCAGTCGAGGCCGGCGAGGATCTGCTGCGTGGCTTCCTGGCCGGTGTAGATCACGTTCTTCGACTGCTCGAGGCCTTCATAGAAGGTCGGGTAGTACAGCATGCCGTTATACTGCTCGAACACCGGCAGCACCGCCTTGCGCGAGGCCGAGGTCCAGCAGCCCATGACGGCCGCGACCTTGTCGTTGACGAGCAGCTTCTTGGCCTTCTCGGCGAAGGTCGGCCAGTCGGAGGCGCCGTCTTCCTGGATGTACTTGATCTTGCGGCCGAGCACGCCGCCCATGGCGTTGATCTGCTCGATGGCGAGCTTCTCTGCCTGCACCGAGCCGGTCTCGGAGATGGCCATCGTGCCGGTGACCGAATGCAGGATGCCCACCGTCACTTCCGTGTCGGTCACGGCAAGTCCCGTCGTGTTGACGGCCGAGGTGGCGGGCGTCTGGGCAAAGGCTGGCGTCGAAAAAAGACCGCTCTGCGCAAGCAACGGGGCAGCCGGAAGCGCGGCCATTCCCATCAGAAGCTTGCGGCGCATACTGGAAAACTTCGACGGATTGTCGTTTTCGGAAGACATACGATCCCCTCCACGGGTTTGACGTGGCCTCAACAAGCTTCTCGATGTGCTTGCATTGTGTGGATCGTGGCGGTCGATGCGGCGTCGCAGCAATACGTCGATTGACGTATAGGTGAATTTGACCCGTGCCCTCACAGTAGGTACTACGCTGCGGCGGCGATTGTCTCCGTGGCGTTGAAGTTTTTCGCGCGCGCGCGCGAAGTAGAATCCATATAAAGTGATTAATTTGTTGGCAGTTTGTCGCCAATCTGCCTCGGATTACGTAGGGGATATTCACAGCGTCCCGCGCCGTGTAGGGCTTTGTCCTTCCGTTGCAAGGTTTCTTGCGGTTCGCGGGGAAACTGGAACGTTTCGTGCTTCAAGTGGTGCGGTGGGCTGAAACACCAGTCCATCAGTGTGGTGCAACAAGAAAATTCAGTGCCGGGAGGTTCATCGCGCGGGCATGTCAAGCGTCGGGACGGCGAGGCAAACCGCCATGGCGGCAGAACAGAAGATCGTTCGCGTGCGGCGCCGCTATAACCAGTGGGTCGTCAACGAGACGCTGGAGGATTATGCGCTTCGCTTCACCGCGAAGAGCGCGCGCCGCTGGTCGGCGCTGCGGGTGGCGAACACCGCGCTCGGCGCCGTGTCCTTCCTGGCGCTGGAGGCGATCGGCGGCGCGATCACGCTGGCCTATGGCTTCCCCAATGCGGTGGCGGCGATCCTCGTGGTCAGCCTCATCATCTTCGCCGCCGGCCTGCCCATCAGCTATTACGCCGCCAAGTTCGGCGTCGATATCGACCTGCTCACCCGTGGCGCCGGCTTCGGCTATATCGGCTCCACCATCACCTCGCTGATCTACGCCTCCTTCACCTATCTGTTCTTCGCCATCGAGGCGGCGATCATGGCGCTGGCGCTGGAGATGTGCTTCGGCGTGCCGCTGATGGTCGGCTATTTCATCAGCGCGCTGGTGGTCATCCCGCTGGTGACGCACGGCATCACCTTCATCAGCCGGTTCCAGCTCTGGACCCAGCCCTTCTGGCTGCTGCTGAACCTCATCCCCTTCGTCTTCATCTTCGCCTATCACGGCGACGCCTTTGGCGAGTGGGCGTCCTATACCGGCCGGCTCGGCGCGTCGGACGGGTCGTTCGATCCCCTGCTGTTCGGCTCGGCCACCATGGTGGTCTTCGCGCTGGTGGCGCAGATCGGCGAGCAGGTCGACTTCCTGCGCTTCCTGCCGCGCCGCGCGCCCGGCCGCACCGCCATGGTGCGCAATGGCGTGTGGTGGCTGGCGCTGCTCTCCGCCGGGCCGGGCTGGATCGTCCCCGGCGCGCTGAAGATGCTGGCCGGCTCCTTCCTTGCCTATTTCGCGCTCACCCATGGGGTGCCGCTGCTGCACGCGACCGAGCCGACGCAGATGTATCTCGTCGCCTTCGAGACCGTGTTCCCGCCCCAGGTGGCGCTCGCCTTCACCGGCGTGTTCGTCATCCTCGCCCAGCTCAAGATCAACGTGACCAACTCCTATGCGGGGTCGATTGCCTGGTCGAACTTCTTCTCCCGCCTCACCCACAGCCATCCCGGCCGGGTGGTGTGGCTGGTGTTCAACGTCACCATCGCGCTGCTGCTGATGGCGCTTGGCATCTACAAGGTGCTGGAGCAGATCCTCGGCCTCTACGCCATCGTGGCGGTCGCCTGGGTGGCGGCGCTGGTGGCCGATCTCGTGGTCAACAAGCCGATGGGCTGGAGCCCGCCGGGTATCGAGTTCAAGCGGGCGCATCTCTACGACATCAACCCCGTCGGTCTCGGCGCGGTGCTGGCCGGCACGGTGGTCGGCAGCGTGGCCTTTGCCGGGCTGCTCGGGGTGGTCGCGCAGGCCTTCGCCCCCTTCCTGGCGCTGGCGGTGTCCTTCGTCACCGCGCCGGCGATCGCCTTCAGCACCAAGGGCCGCTACTACATCGCCCGCCGCACCACCAAGAACTGGCAGTCACGCACCACGCTGAAGTGCTGCATCTGCGAGCACAAATTCGAGCCGGAGGACATGGCGCATTGCCCGGTCTATGCCGGGCCGATCTGCTCGCTGTGCTGCTCACTCGACGCGCGCTGCCATGACCGCTGCAAGGAGGATGCGCGCTTCCCCGACCAGATCCTCGCCGTGCTGCGCGCGACACTGCCGAGCTGGGCGGTGGCGCAGATCAATTCGCGCATCGGCCATTATATCGGGGTGCTGTCGCTGCTGGCGGCGGTCATCGCGGCGATTCTCGGCGTCATCTATCTACAGGCGAGCTTCGCCCCGCCGGACGAGCGGGCGGCGGTGGGCAGCGTGCTGTTCACCCTCTATTTCATCCTGCTCATCATCGCCGGCGTCGCCGCCTGGCTGTTCGTGCTGGCGCAGGAGAGCCGGCGCGTGGCGCAGGAGGAGAGCCACCGCCAGACCGCGCTCTTGATGCGCGAGATCGAGGCGCATAAGCGCACCGACGCCAAGCTGCAAAAGGCCAAGGAGGTGGCCGAGGCTGCCAACCTCGCCAAGAGCCGCTATGTCGTCGGCATCAGCCATGAGCTGCGCACGCCGCTCAACGCCATTCTCGGCTATGCCCAGCTTCTGGAGCGCGACGCCGCCATTCCCACCCACCGGCGCGACGCGGTGCGTGTGGTGCGCCGCTCGGCCGAGCATTTGTCGGGGCTGATCGACGGGCTGCTCGACATCTCCAAGATCGAGGCCGGGCGCCTGCATCTCTCGCGCGACGAGGTGCGCATCGGCGAGTTCCTCGACCAGGTGGTGGACATGTTCCGCCTGCAGGCAACCGCCAAGGGCATCGACTTTGTCTATGTCCGCCCCGAGCGGCTGCCGCCGGTGGTGTTCACCGACGAGAAGCGGCTGCGGCAGATTCTCATCAACCTCCTGTCCAACGCCATCAAGTTCACCGCCAGCGGGCGGGTGGCGCTGCGTGTCGCCTATCGCAACCAGGTGGCGGAGTTCGAGGTGGAGGATACCGGCATCGGCATCCCTGCCGCCGACCACAAGCGCGTCTTCGAGCCGTTCGAGCGCGGCGATCGGGCGGGCACCTATTCCACCGCCGGCATCGGCCTCGGCCTCACCATCACCAAGCTGCTCACCGAGATCATGGGCGGCGAGATCGGCCTCACCTCCGTGCCGGGCGAGGGCAGCACCTTCCGCGTCAAGCTGATGCTGTCGGAGGTCACCAATCCCTCGCGCCTCGGCCCGATCCAGCACCGGCGCATCATCGGCTATGCCGGCCCGCGCCGGACCATTCTGGTCGCCGATGACGACGCGGCGCATCGCGAGCTGATGCACGAATTGCTGCTGCCGCTCGGTTTCACCGTGCTGTCGGCGGGCGACGGCATCGCCGCGCTCGACATGGTGCGCCAGTGGGATCCCGACGTGCTGCTGCTCGACATCGCCATGCCCGGCCTGAATGGCTGGGAGGTGGTGCGCCTCGTGCGCGACGAGGGCTTTGCGCGGCTGAAGATCGTCATGATTTCCGCCAATGCCGGCGAGATCCGCGAAGGGCTCGCCGCGCGCCAGCATGACGAGCAGGTGGTGAAGCCCGTGCATTTGCGCGGGTTGCTGGAGAAGCTGGAAAAGCTGCTGGAGCTGCAATGGATCGGCGAGGGCGAAGTCGCGCCCGATGCCGTGCCGGCGCGCCCCTCGGCGCCGCTGCGCCCGCCCTCGGCGCGCCATCTCGACGATCTGATGAAGCTCGGCGAGATTGGCTATGTGCGCGGCATCAAGGCCAAGCTCACCGAGATCGAGAGCGCCGGGCCCGAGCATGGCGCCTTCGTCGCGCATCTGCGCGATCTCATGGAAACCTTCGACCTCAAGCAATACATGGCCGTTCTGGAGGCGATGCGCAGCGATGATGCATAGCGTGGAGCGTCGCGACATCATTCTCGTGGTGGACGATTCCCCCGAGACGCTGAGCCTTCTGACCGACGCGCTGGAAGCGTCGGGCGCGACCGTGCTGGTGGCGGTGGAAGGCGCCAACGCGCTCGCCCTCGTCGAGCGTATCACCCCCGACGTCATCCTGATGGACGCGGTGATGCCCGGCATGGACGGCTTCGAGACCTGCCGCCAGCTCAAGCGCAACAAGGCGGTGGCGCATGTGCCGGTGATCTTCATGACCGGCCTGTCGGAGACCGAGCAGATCGTGAAGGGGCTGGAGGCGGGCGGCGTCGACTATGTCACCAAGCCGATCTCGCCGGACGAGCTGATCGCCCGCATCCGCGTGCATCTGTCCAATGCCCGCCAGACGCTCAGCGCCCGTGCCGCGCTCGACGCCTCCGGCCGCTTCCTGCTCTCCGCCACCCGCGCGGGGCGGGTTTTGTGGAGCACACCGCAGGCGACGGCGCTGCTCGCCGCCATCACCACCTCGCCGCCGGGCGACAGCCTGATGCTGCCCGAGCCGGTGTGCCGCTGGCTCGCCGGCCGGCGCGGCGACGAGGCGGGCGCGGCGCCGGACGCGATCGAGCTGCCGCTCGACGGCAGCCGGCGGCTCAAGCTCTCCTATGTCGGGCAGATCGGCCCGGAGGAGCTGCTGCTGCGCATCCTGGAAGATGAAAGCCGCTCGCCCGAACAGGTGCTCAAGGCCAAGCTGAATCTCACCGTGCGCGAGGCCGAGGTGCTGGTCTGGCTCGCCCGCGGCAAGGCGAACCGGGATATCGGCGAAATTCTCGGCCTGTCGCCGCGCACGGTGAACAAGCACCTCGAACAGATCTACTCCAAGATCGGGGTGGAGAATCGGGCCGCCGCCACGGCTCTCGCGGTCACCGCGCTGGCGCCGAAATAGGCATCCATCTCAATGGTTTATGACCCGCCGCCGGCGTCCCGAAAGGGCCGCTGGCGGGGTGTTTTGCTGCCCTTTTGCCGGGCGGGTTGCCAAGTGCGCGATCAAATCGCGGGCTGGAAATTTGAAATTTTGATGAAAATTGCATCGAAATTAGAACTAATTTCTTGCTTGATGCCTAATGACGTGTAACCTCTGTGCAAACACCGGGTATTACCGGGAGGGAAACGTGAAGCCATGGCTCTGCGCTGTCGGTAGCGCTGCCCTTACCGCCATCATGGTCGCCGGCCCCGTGGTCGAGGCCCAGCCGCGCACGCCCGGTCTCGGGCTGCAGGACGCGGTCGAGCGCACCTGCGTCATCGAGCTGCGCTCCGGCGCCAATGGCGA
This sequence comes from Ancylobacter sp. WKF20, assembly GCF_029760895.1. Lineage (NCBI taxonomy): Bacteria > Pseudomonadati > Pseudomonadota > Alphaproteobacteria > Hyphomicrobiales > Xanthobacteraceae > Ancylobacter > Ancylobacter sp. WKF20. The sequence continues at coordinate 1,914,080 of NZ_CP121679.1, read as the reverse complement.
GCGCATCCAGCTGCAGAACATCTGCTTCAACCCGCGCGCCGTGCGCATCGCCTGGGGCGATGGCCGGCTCATCGACTACTGCCTGAACAGCGGCGGCGATGTGCGCTATGTGGTGAAGCTGAGCGACGATTACCGCCTCACCCGCGAGCAGGACATCCTGCTCTGCCAGTGAGCCCCGCCGCGCGCGGGGCAGGGGTATCGACACAATTCGGGCTGGGGAAGCCCATAGGGCGTCGTCCGCGAGGGCGGCGCCCTTTGCTTTAGCGCCGCTTGCGGGCGCTAGGCTTCCGCCACGCCATAGCTGAGCGGGGCGAGGCGGTCCACCTCGTCATCGGCGAACAGCCGCGAGCGGGTGAGGAAGCGCACATCGCGCCCGTTCTCCAGGCTGAACATGCCGCCGCGACCAGGCACCAGGTCGATGATGAGCTGGGTGTGCTGCCAGTAGTCGAACTGCGACGGGCTCATATAGAACGGCGCGCCGCCGATCGCTCCGAGCCGCACGTCGCGGTCGCCGACGATGTAGTCGCCGACGGCGTAGCACATGGGCGAGGAGCCGTCGCAGCAGCCGCCGGACTGGTGGAACAGCACCGGGCCATGCTGGGCGGTGAGCGTGGCGATCAGTTCGAGAGCCGCCGGCGTCGCCAGCACGCGGGGCACGGTGCCGGCGGCCTGCGTCGGGGCGGGAAACGTCGGTGCATCCGTCGTCATGGTGTCCACGCAAAACCTCCGATAAAGAGCCGCCGTCCCGGTGAAGGGCGTCCGGGACGGCGTCAGTCGGTCACGCCAATGTGGCGACAATGGCGCTACGCGCGGCTGCAGCGCGTGGGGAGGCGGGCCCGCGCGGCGCGCGGACCCGTAGCGGCTTAGAAGAAACCGGGCTCAGAAGAAGCCGAGCTCAGAAGAAACCGAGCTTCTTCGGGCTGTAGCTGACCAGCATGTTCTTGGTCTGCTGGTAGTGGTCGAGCATCATCTTGTGGTTCTCGCGCCCGATGCCGGACTGCTTGTAGCCGCCGAACGCCGCATGGGCGGGGTAGGCGTGGTAGCAGTTGGTCCACACGCGGCCGGCCTGGATGGCGCGGCCGAAGCGGTAGGCGCGGTTGCCGTCACGGGTCCACACGCCGGCGCCGAGGCCGTACAACGTGTCATTAGCGATGGCGAGCGCGTCGGCGTCGTCCTTGAAGGTGGTCACGGACACGACCGGCCCGAAGATCTCCTCCTGGAAGATACGCATCTTGTTGTGGCCCTTGAAGACCGTCGGCTTCACGTAATAGCCGCCGGCCAGCTCGCCGCCGAACTCGTTGCGCGCGCCGCCGGTGAGAACCTCAGCGCCCTCCTGCTTGCCGATGTCGATATAGGACAGGATCTTCTCAAGCTGCTCGGAGGAGGCCTGCGCGCCGATCATGGTCGCTGGGTCGAGCGGCGAGCCCTGCACAATGGCTTCCACCCGCTTCAGCGCCTTCTCCATGAAGCGGTCATAGATGCTTTCCTGGATCAGCGCGCGGCTCGGGCAGGTGCAGACCTCGCCCTGGTTCAGCGCGAACATGACGAAGCCTTCGACCGCCTTGTCGAAGAAATCGTCATCCTCAGCCACCACATCCTTGAAGAAGATGTTCGGCGACTTGCCGCCCAGCTCCAGCGTCACCGGGATCAGGTTCTGGCTGGCATACTGCATGATCAGCCGGCCCGTCGTCGTCTCGCCGGTGAAGGCTATCTTGGCGATGCGGTTGGAGCTGGCGAGCGGCTTGCCGGCCTCGAGGCCGAAGCCGTTGACGACGTTCAGCACGCCGGCCGGCAGCAGGTCGGCGATCAGCTCGACCAGCACGAGAATGCTGGCCGGGGTCTGCTCGGCCGGCTTCAGCACCACGCAATTGCCGGCGGCGAGAGCCGGGGCGAGCTTCCACACCGCCATCAGGATCGGGAAGTTCCACGGGATGATCTGACCGACCACGCCGAGCGGCTCATGGAAGTGATAGGCGATGGTGTCGTGGTCGATCTCGCTGATGCCGCCTTCCTGCGCCCGCACGGCGCCGGCGAAATAGCGGAAATGGTCGATGGCGAGCGGCATGTCGGCCGCGGTCGTCTCGCGGATCGGCTTGCCGTTGTCCCAGGTTTCGGCGAGCGCGAGAAGGTCGAGATTCTCCTCCATGCGGTCGGCGATCTTGTTGAGGATCAGCGCGCGCTCGGTCGACGAGGTGCGGCCCCAAGCGTCCTTGGCGGCGTGCGCGGCGTCCAGCGCCTTCTCGATGTCGGCGGAGTCGGAACGGGCGACATCGCAGATCTTGCCGCCGGTGATGGGGGAGGTGTTCTCGAAATAGCGGCCATTGACCGGCTCGACGAACTGGCCGCCGATGAAGTTGCCGTAACGGGCCTTGAACGGGGACTGCTTGGTGATGGCGATTTCTGGCTTGTTCATTTGTTCCTCCCAGGCTGGGACCGCTAAGTTTGCACCCGCCGTGCCAGCGTCATCCCGCGTCGCACAAAATCGTTATTGCAGGGCGGGAAAATATTGAAATGCAAGGCACAAGCAATGTTCACGCAGACGTGCCATCGCGATACCGCTGGACGGGCGCCGAAAACTTGCTAGAAACTGTCGTATAGAACAACAATGCCTGCGACACGTGTTGCAAAATGCAACACACGGGAGGATCGCATGCGCTCGGAGCCGACGCCTCGGGCCGTCCTGGCGGCCCGCAAGCAGTTCTTTCTTCAGGGCCGGGCCGAGGGGCCGCTGGTCGCCTCGGCGTTGCCCGAGCCGATCCTGCGCTCCTGGCAGCGCTGCGCCGCGCGCGGTCTCGACAATGCCGCCCTGCCGCGTCTCGAACCCATGACCATGCGCGAGCTGCGCGAGGTGGGCGAGCGGCACGAGAAGCTGCGCCGCCTCTGCCGCCCGGAGATCGAAAGCCTCTATGCCGACGCCATGCAGACCGGCTGCGTGGTCATCCTCACCGATGCCGAGGGCCTGATCCTCGACGCGCTCGGCCATGCCGATTTCGCTGCCCGCGCCGCGCAGGTGGCGCTGCGGCCCGGCGTGTTCTGGGGCGAGAGCTCCACCGGCACCAATGCGGTGGGCACGGCGCTGGTCGAGGGCCGGCCGATCTCGGTGCATGGCGGCGAGCATTATTACGACCCGCACGGCATCCTCAGCTGTTCCGCCGCGCCCATCGTCGACCCCTATGGGCAGATGGTCGGGGTGCTCGACCTCTCCGGCCCGGCGGCGGTGGACCATCGCCACGCGCTCGGGCTGGTGCGCATGGCGGTGGAGCAGATCGAGCATCGTTTCTTCGACGAGGATTTTGGTGGCCGCCGCGTGCTGCGCTTCCAGGCCGACCGCGCTTTGCTCGGCACTGCCCGCGAGGGCGTGCTGGTGTTCGAGGACGACCGGCTGGTGGCGGCGAGCCGCGCCGGGCTGGACCTCATCGGTGCCGACTGGTCGGCGCTGGGCGCCCGCCGCGCCGGCGAGTTCTTCGAGCAGATGCCGCGCGCCGATGGCGGGGCGCATCTGCTGCGCGGCACGGATGGGCGTCCGCTCTATGCCCGGCTGGACGCCCCCGCCACCGGCTCCACCTCCCGCCCGGCGCCGGGGCCGCGACCGACCCCGCGCGAGACCGGCCCGCTGCTGCGCCCCGGCGACCGCGAGATGCTCGCCCGCGCCGTGCGCATGGTCGAGGCGGACGTGCCCGTTCTCGTCGTCGGTGAGACCGGCACCGGCAAGGAAATGGTGGCGCACGACATCCATCGCCGCAGCTCCCGCGCCAATGGCCCCTTCGTCGCGGTCAATTGCGCGGCGATCCCGGAGACGCTGATCGAATCCGAGCTGTTCGGCTATGAGGACGGCGCCTTCACCGGCGCTCGCCGGCAGGGTCGCAAGGGCCTGCTGCGCGAGGCCGATGGCGGCGTGCTGTTTCTCGACGAGATCGGCGATATGCCGCTCGCCCTCCAATCCCGCCTGCTGCGCGTGCTGCAGGAGCGCGAGATCGCCCCGCTCGGTGGCGGCCGCCCGGTGCGGGTGGACTTCGCCCTGCTCTGCGCCACCCATCGCGACCTGCGCGCGCTGGTGGAGGCCGGCGGCTTCCGCTCCGACCTCTATTTCCGCATCGCCCACTACACCGTCGAGCTCTCCCCGCTGCGCGCCTTCGACGACCGCGCCGACGTCATCGGCGAGCTGTGGGCCCGGCTGGTGCCGGATGAGCGGCTTACCCTGTCGCCGACCTGCCTCGCCCGCCTCGCCGCCTATGGCTGGCCGGGAAATTTCCGTCAGCTCGCGGGCACGCTGCGCGCGCTCGCCGCGCTCGCCGACCCCTATTGTCCGGTCGGGCCGGAGATGCTGCCGCCGGACATTCGCGGCCTGGACACACTGGCCTCACCGGTCACGCGTTTGGACACATCGTCCACCCCACTGCACTCACACGCCACGGCGTCCGAGAGCCTCGACGACCTCACCGTGGAGGCGATGCGGCGCACGCTGGAGGCCTGTGGCGGCAATGTCTCGCAGGCCGCGCGCCGGCTCGGCGTCAACCGCTCGACGCTCTACCGCCGCCTGCTCAACGCCTGAGGGGCGGGGAACAACCCGGCCGGCCGTAAGTTGCCATGGTGCAAAAACACCAAGGAAGGCAAGCACATGGCCCGTGACCCGCGCACCCTCGACCAGAACCCGGTCGTCGTCGATCCCGCCAATATCGATGCGGTCCTCGATGATCGCCTCACCGATGTCAGCGACCCGAAGACCCCGCCCATGGGCGAAATCCGCAACGACAACGACCCCAAGGACGGCGCCCGCAATGAGCGCACCGGCGGGCGCTTCGAGGCCAAGACCATCCAGACCGTGGACGGTTCGAAAGACGGCACGCCGCAGGAATCGAGCGATCCCCGTCGCTGATACTCAAGCAATATCAATGGGATCCGGGTCGCGCTCGGGCGCGGCCCCGTTGCCTTCCACCCGGTCGCGGTAGAGCGAAGCGCGTGCCAGCAGCATCAGCGTGACCGGGGTGGTGATGGTCAGGAACAGCGCGATCAGCAGCTCATGCACGAGCATCCGGCCCTGCAGGACGGAGAAGCAGAGCATCGAGCCAATCAGCAGGCATCCCGCCCCCAGCGTCGCGCCAAGGGACGGGGCGTGGACGCGGGAATAGAAATCCGGCAGCCGCAGCAGCCCGATAGACCCGATCAGGGCGATCACCGCGCCGGCAAGGACCAGGAAAGAGACGATCAGCGCCGCCCATAGCGGCAGGTCGGGGGCGTCGCTCATTCGATAACTTCCCCACGCATCAAGAACTTAGCCATGGCGACGGTGGCCACGAAGCCGAGCGTGCCGATGAGCAGCGCGGCCTCGAAATACAGCGTCGTGCCGGAACCGATGCCGATGGTGATGAGCATCAGCATGGCGTTCACATAGAGCGTGTCGAGCCCGAGGATACGGTCCTGCGCCCGCGGCCCCCGCATGAAGCGCAGCAGGCACAGGCCCATGGAGATCGCCAGCAGAACCTGTGCGATGGTCAGCGACCAGCCGAGGATGAGGACGCTCATTCGAAAATCTCCCGCAGCAGCGCCTCATAGCGCAGCTTGATGAGATCGGCCCATTCAAGTTCATCAACGAGATCAAGAACATGCAGCAGCAGCGTGCCGCGTGTCGGGTCGTAGTGCACCCATTGGGTGCCCGGCGTGCAGGTCATGATGATGGCGAGCACGGCAAGACCGTAGCGGTCGGTCATGTCGAGCTTCAGGGTCATGAAGCCGGCATGGGTCCGCCGCTCCGCTCCCCCGAGAATGATCCGCCCGACCGCGAGATTGGAGCGGAACACATCGACGAACACGCGCCCGGCGAGGTGCAGCGCCGCGCGCGGGCGCTTCAGCCGCACGGGCGGCGGATCGAGTGCGACCATGGCCCAGGTGCCGCCGAAGGCCACCAGCATGCCGAACAGCACGGTGGCCGGCGCGAGGCTCTGCTTGAGCAGCAGCCACATCACCGTAAGTGCCAGAAAAAGAAACGGAAATGGCAGGACGCGGCGGATCATGTTCATGGCGCGCCTCCCGCTGGCCGCCGGATCGGCGCGCCGGTGCCGAGCACATCCTGCGCGTAGATCTGCGGCCAGTAGAGCACCTGCGTGGTCGCCTCCATGTAGCGCATGGCGGGCCCGCCGAGGATGGTGAGGCCGACGCAGATGAACAGCAGCGCCGCCACCGGCACCGCCTCGATCGCCCGCACGCGCGGAATGCTGCCGGCCGAAGGCACCCACAGCGCCCTCATGCCCGAGCGGCTCATCGCCACCAGCGTGGTGAAGCCGGAGAGAATGAGCAGCGCGACGAACGCCCAGTCATCCACCCCGATCCGCCCCGCCTCGTTCAACACCGCGGACAGCATGGCGAATTTGGCGATGAAGCCGGAGAGCGGCGGCAGGCCAGCCAGCAGCACGGTGCAGGCGACGAAGGCGCCACCCAGCACGGCGATGGTGGCGGGAATGGCGACGCCCACTTCCTCCTCCTCATCGTCGAGGTCATCTTCCGGGTCGCCGAACACTTCCTGAGACACCGCAAGCACATCCGCGCCCGCCTGCTGCCCCCGCTCGACCAGTTCCACCAGCAGGAAATAGGCGGAAATCGCCAGAGTCGAGGTCACCAGATAGAACAGCGCGCCCGAGACCGCGGCGCTGTTGCCGGTGCCGATGGCGGCGAGCAGCGTACCGGAGGAGACCAGCACGCTGTAACCGCCCATGCGCTGGAGCGACTGCGAGCCGAGCACGCCAATGGCGCCGAAGGCCATGGTGGCCATGCCGCCGAAATAGAGCCACCCCTCGCCGAACCCCGCCGAGGGGCCGCCCTCATCGCCGAAGGTGAGCAGGAACAGCCGCAGGATCACATAGACGCCGACCTTGGTCATGATGGCGAACATCGCCGCCACCGGCGTGCTCGCGGCGGCATAGGTGGTGGGCAGCCAGAAGCTGAGCGGCCACATGCCGGCCTTCACCAGGAAGGCAATGCCGAGAATGCCGGCGCCGATCTCGAACAGCACACGCGACTGGCTCGTGAGCGCCGGCACCATGCGGCCGACATCGGCCATGTTGAGCGTGCCGGTGACGCCATAGATCAGGCTGACGCCGACCAGAAAGAGCGAGGAGGCGACGAGGTTGATGGGGATGTAGTGCAGCCCCGCCCGCACCCGCGCCGTGCCCGAGCCGTGCAGCACCAGGCCATAGGACGCGGCGAGAAGAATCTCGAAGAAAACGAACAGGTTGAACAGGTCGCCGGTGAGGAAGGCGCCGTTGAGACCCGTCAGCAGGAACAGGAACAGTGTGTAGAAGCGCGGCCCCACGCGGTGCCAGCGCGCGAGCGAGAAGAGCAGCGTGCAACTGCCGAGAACCGCCGTGACCATTAGCATCAGCGCCGACAGCCGGTCCGCCACCAGCACGATGCCGAAGGGCGGCGGCCAGTTGCCGAGCGGGTAGACAATCATCGACGAGCCGCGATCGCCGACGGGCGTGCTCGCGATCACCACCAGCACCGCCGCGATGACCAGGAGCGCCGCCGCGGTGCCGAGGCTCAGCGCCATCTTCAGGCGCCACCGGCGCTCGCTGAACAGGAGCATCAGCGCCCCTACCGCCAGCGGCAGCAGGATCGGTGCGATGACAAGGTGGTCGAGCGGGCTGCGCATCACTCCGTCTCCCGCCCGTCGACATGGTCGGTGCCGGTGCGCCCGCGCGCGGCGAGTAATACGACGAGGAAGAGCGCCGTCATGGCGAAGCCGATGACGATGGCGGTCAGCACCAGCCCCTGCGGCAACGGATCGGCCACAGTCGCGGGGTCACCGACCCCGCCATTGAGCAGGATCGGCGGGGCGTCGAGCTTCACCCGGCCCATGGAGAAGATGAACAGGTTCACGCCATAGGAGATCAGCGAGAGGCCGATGATGACCTGATAGGTGCGCGGACGCAGGATCAGCCAGACGCCGGAGGCGGCGAAGATGCCGATGCCGAGGGCGAGGATCATCTCCATCTCTCACCTCCTTCCGAGACCTGCGCCGCGCGGGAGGAGCGCAGCGACTGGTGGGCGAGGGCGATGAGGATCAGCACGGTGGCACCCACCACCAGCGCGAACACGCCGAGATCGAACAGCAGCGCGCTGGCGAGCGGGATTTTCCCGAGCACCGGCAGGTCCAGATACTGGAAATGCGTGGTGAGGAAGGGATAGCCGAACACCCAGGAACCGACGCCCGTGCCCACCGCGGTGAGAAGACCGAGCCCCATCCAGCGCAGCGGCAGGACGCGCAGATGGTCTTCCACCCAGCGCGTGCCATTGGCCATGTACTGGATGACGAAGGCGATGGAGAGCGTGATGCCGGCCGCGAAGCCGCCGCCCGGCAGGTCGTGCCCGCGCATGAACAGATAGACCGCGAGCACCACCACCACCGGGAACATCCAGTTCATGATGAGGCGCGGAATGAGCAGATAGTCGCTCACCGTGTCGCCGGGCGTGCGGTCGGGCTCGGCATGGTCGAAGGCGTTCTGCAGACGCTGCTGCTCCGGCACCTCCTCGCTTTCCGGCGCCGGGCGGAAGCGGCGCAGAAGTGCGAAGACGGTAAGACCGGCGAGGCACAGCACGACGATCTCGCCCATCGTGTCGAAGCCGCGGAAATCGACCAGGATCACGTTGACGATGTTGGTGCCGCCGCCCTCGGTATAGGCGCGCTCGACGAAGAAGCGGGAGACGCTCTCCGGCAGCGGCCGGGTCATCATGCAGTAGGACAGGAAGGCCAGCGTCCCGCCAAAGGCGGTGGCGATGGTGAAGTCGGTGTAGCGGCGCACCAGCACGGAGAGCGGCGGGCGGTTCGGGTACACATTCTCGATGCGCTTGGGCAGCCAGCGCAGGCCGAGCAGCAGCAGCACGGTGGTGACAATCTCGACGAGGAGCTGCGTCACCGCGAGGTCGGGTGCCGAGAGCCAGACGAAGGTCAGGCACGTGACCAGCCCGGCGCCGCCCATCAGCACCAGCGCGGCAAGGCGGTGGTATTTGGCCTGATAGGCCGCCGCGAGGGCGCAGGTCGCCCCGACGGCCCACATCAGCGCGAAGGCCGGCTCCACCGGCGTACCGATCAGCGATCCGGCCCCCGCCACGCCGCCGACCAGCAGCGGCGACAGGGCCGCGAGGATGGCGAGCCCGATTACCAGCCGCATCTGCGGTTGCAGGCGCCGCGTGCCGAATGCCGCCTCGGCGGCCGGGGCCCATTGCAGAGCAAGGGTGGCCAGCGCCTTCTCGAAGATGCGCTGCCCCTTGAGCCCGCGAATGATCGGCGGTCCTTCAATGCCGCTGTCGAGATAATCGCGCAGCGCGTAATAGAGCAGGATGCCGCCGGCAAGCGCGATGAAGCTCATCAGCAGCGGCAGGTTGAAGCCGTGCCAGACGGCGAGGCTGTAATAAGGCGTGGAACCGCCGAGCACGGATTCCACTGCCGTCCCAAGGATGGGGCCGACGACTAGCGTCGGCACGATGCCGATGAGCAGGCAGATGAGCACCAGCAGCTCGATCGGAAAGCGCATCCAGTGCGCGGGCTCGTGCGGGGTCTTCGGCAGGTCCACCGGGGGCGGGCCGAAGAACATGCCGAGGATGAAGCGCAGCGAATAGGTCACGCTGAACACACCGGCCAGCGTCGCCCAATAGGGCAGGCTGTCGTCGAGCAGCGAGCCGGTGTGGTCGGCCACCGCTTCGGCGAAGAACATCTCCTTGGAGATGAAGCCGTTGAGCAACGGCACGCCGGCCATGGAGGCAGCAGCAACCATTGCGAGCGTGCCGGTGAACGGCATGTAGCGGTAGAGCCCGCTGAGCTTGCGCAGGTCGCGCGTGCCGGTCTCGTGGTCGATGATGCCCGCCGCCATGAACAGCGACGCCTTGAAGATGGCGTGGTTCAGCGTGTGGAAGATCGCCGCCACCGCCGCCAGCGGGCTGCCGAGGCCGAGCAGGAGGGTAATGAGGCCGAGATGGCTGATGGTCGAATAGGCCAGCAGTCCCTTCAGATCCTGCTGGTAGATCGCCGCGAAGGCGCCCAGCAGCAGGGTGATCAGCCCGGCCGGCACGACGATGTAGAACCACGCGTCGGTGCCCGACAGCACTGGCCAGAGGCGGATCATCAGGAAGATGCCAGCCTTCACCATCGTCGCGGAATGGAGATAAGCCGATACCGGCGTCGGCGCCGCCATGGCGTGCGGCAGCCAGAAATGGAACGGGAACTGCGCGCTCTTGGTGAAGGCGCCGAGCAGGATCAGCGCCAAAGCGGGCATATAGAGGTCGCTGTCGATGATGAGATGGCGCGAGGCCAGAATCTCGTCGAGATCGTAGCTGCCGACGATCCGCCCGATCAGCAGCACGCCAACCAGCAGGCACAGCCCACCCGCCGCGGTGATGATGAGCGCCATGCGCGCGCCGTCACGCGCCGTCGCGCTGTGGTGCCAGTACCCGATCAGCAGGAAGGAGAAGAGGCTGGTCAGCTCCCAGAAGAAGACGATCTGGACGAGGTTGCCGGAGACGACCACACCGACCATCGCCCCCATGAAGGCAAGCAGGAAGGAGAAGAAGCGCGGCACGGGATCGTCGGGCGACATGTAGTAGCGCGCATAGAGCGCCACCAGCGCGCCAATGCCGAAGATCAGCAGGGCGAAGAGCCAGGCGAGGCCGTCGAGCCGCAGGGTGAAGTCGAGCCCCAGCATGGGCAGCCAGTCGAGATGGAGCCGCACTGGCTCCTGCGCGGCGACTGCCGGGTAGAGGGCGACGATGATGACGCAGCCCGCGACAGCGATCGCGCCGGCGAGGCTGGCGGCGGTGTTGCGAGCATTGGTCGGCAGGAAACCTGCCAGCAGGGCGCCGGTGAAGGGCAGGACAAGCGCGGCAAGGAGCAGCCAGCCATTCAACATCTGCGCGCCTGCCCTCCTGCGTTGCACCCGTCTTGCGTGATTTCGCCCATTATGGTTGATTTGGACGTCGTCACGCAAGGCAAAAGCCATGGAACTGGCGCCGGAACAATGTCGTGCCGCTCGCGGGCTGCTGAATTGGAGCCAGGAGCGGCTGGCCGAAGAGGCGGGCGTCTCGCGCAGCACGGTGCGGGACTTCGAGTGCCATCGGCATGTGCTGCATCGGGGTACCGAATCCCAGATCATCCGCACCCTTGAGGGCGCGGGCGTGATCCTGCTGGCCGCCGGCGAGCACGGGCCGGGTGTGCGCATCCGCTGAGCCAATGAGAGTGAACCACGTTCTCACCAGCGTGGCGCCTCGCTACACTCCGTCCATGCGCCGGATCCTGACCATCCTGTTCCTTGCCGTCGTTGCGCTTTTGCCCGCACGCGGCATGGCGTCGGACGGTGTCTTCCTGCACATGTCCGACATCCATTTCGACCCGTTCGACCCGCCCTCCAGCGCGGCGGCGCTGGCTGAGCTCGATCTGTCGTCATGGACGGCGCATCTGGCGTCGAAAGCCAGCTCGCGCCCGGCGGGTTGGGGGCACGACACCAATTTTCCGCTGCTCGAGAGCGCGCTTGCCGAGATCGCCCGCGCGGCCACGGATGCAGACTTCGTGGTGCTGACCGGCGATCTCATCGCCCATGATTTCCCCGAGCTGACGCAGAAGGCGCTCGGCTTCACGCCGGGCAGCGCCGAGAGCCGCGCCTTCGCGGCGAAGACGACGCTCTATGTCATTGAGCGCGTGCGCGAAGCGGTGGGCGGCAAGCCGGTCTTCCTGACGCTGGGCAATACCGATTCCGGCTGCGGCGACTACCGTATCGATCCCGACGGACCTTATCTCGACGCTACGCGCGCGGCGGTGCGCCAACTGGCCGGTGCAGACCGTCTCGCCGCCGATTTCGACGCCACCTATCGCGCCGGAGGCTACTATGCGGCGGCCCACCCGACGCTCGCCAACGTCACCGTGCTGGTGATCGACGATGCCCTCTGGTCGCCGGAGTACAGCGATCCCTGCGGCAGCACGGGCGATGAGGCCGGCGCGGCCATGCTGGAATGGCTGGGGCGCCAGCTTGCGCAGGCGCAGGCGGCCGGTCGGCGGGTCTGGCTGCTGCATCACATCCCGCCCGGCATCGACGCCTATTCGACCCTTCACGCGAAGGGGGCGACCTGCCGCGCACGCATCGTGCCCATGCTGGCGGAGCCCTATGCGACCGGCTTCACGGATCTTCTGGCGCGCTATTCCGGTACGATCGCCGCCAGCTTCAGCGGCCATGACCACCATGACGATTACCGCCTGCTGCGCGACACCGCCGGCGCGGTGGTCGGCGTCGACAAGATCGTGCCGGCGATCAGCCCCATTTTCGGGCAGAACCCCGGTTTTCATGTCTTCACCTATGACCGGACAAGTGGCGCGGTCGCCGATATCGCGACCCGCTACCTCGCCAATCTCGGCACCGCGCAGCGGGCATCGGACGGGCAATGGCGCGAGGAATATGTGTTCTCCGCCGCTTATGGCGCCACGAGCTTTTCGCCATCGAGCGCCGAGGCGATGTGGAAGCAGCTTCTGCCCCCGGCCGAGCCGGTCGCCTCGACTTTTCGCCGGCTCTACCCGGTCAGCCATGGCGAGCTCGGCGCCGCCGATCTTCCCGCCTATGCCTGCGCCATCGGCTTCCTCCGGCATGAGGACTTCGCCGCCTGTTATTGCGATCGCTAGAGCCTAGGCTTTCGGCTCCGGCGGGGTCGGGCGGGTCGCGGCCCATGCCGCGACGGCGGCAGCAACCGCGATCAGCCCGAGCAAGGGGAGGCTGTCGCGGACGGCTGTGAGCAGGTTGGCGCTGCCGGCCGCGTTCCAGCCGCGGTCGGTGCCCGCGATCTCCTCAAGCCGCCAGCTCAAGCTGCTCGCCCCAAGGGCGACGCCAAGGCTGGTGCCCAGCACGCGCATGAGGTTCAGCAGCGCGCCCGCGGCGCCGGAGAGTTCGGTGGGCACGGCTGCGAGGGTCGCATTGTTGTTCGGTGCGATGAACAGGCCGAGACCGATGCCGATCAGCGTGAAGGCCACCGTGTCGATGGCCTTGTGATAGGGCGATAGGCCGACGCTCAACCGCATCATCATGATCGCCAGCAGGCAGAGCAGCATGGCCGCGCCGCCGATGCGGGTGCGTCCCAGCCATTGCCGGATGTCGTGGCTGAACGGGGCGGAGAGGCCGATGGCGACGGGAATGATAGCCAGCCGGAAGCCAGCCTCTGCCGGTCCCTGCCCATAGCCATGCTCCAGCGCGAAGGACATGAGGAAGAACGTCCCGTAGAGCAGGCCATAGGCGAGGGTTACGGCCATGGCGCCGAAGCGGAAACCCGCGCTTTGCAATAGGCGGGGGGCGATCAGCGGTGACGCGCAGCGGCGTTCATGACGCACCAGCAGCCCGAGCAGCACGGCGGAGATTGCGAAGCCGCCCAATGTGGGAGCCGACAGCAAGCCCCAATGTGAGGCATGGTTCAGAGTCGCCACCAGAAGGATCAGCGCTGGCCCGATGAGCAGGGCGCCGGTCCAGTCGAAGCTCTTGCGCGGCCCGGTGATCCGCGAGCGCGGCAGGGCCAGCCAGCCGACGACCATCGCCACCGCCCCGAAGGGCACGGTGACCCAGAACACCCAGCGCCAGCCGAGGCCTACCAGAATGAGCCCGCCCAGCGCGGGGCCCGCGCTCATGCCGACCGCCTGCGCCGCCGCGAAGAAGCCGAGCGCCCGCCCGCGCGAGGCCGCGGGGATGGTTGCCACGAGAATGGAGATGCTGTTGGCGCCGAGCAGCGCCCCGCCCATGCCCTGCAGGAAGCGGAAGACGAGCAACTGCTCGAACGTCGCCGCGAGACCGCAGAGCGCGCTGGCGACAATGAAGAGAGCATATCCAACGAGATAGAGGCTCTTGCGCCCCACCATCTCGCACAGCCGGCCGAAGATCGGAAGAAAAGAGGCGAAGGCGAGCAGATAGGACAGCGCCACCCAGCTGACCTTCTGGATCGGCACGTCGAAGGCATGGCTAAGGGTGGGCAAGGCGAGTTGGACGATGGTCGCGTCGAGCTGGCCAACAAAGGCGCCGATGCAGACAAGGGCGATGACCAGCCAAGGGTGCCAGGACCGCTGTTCCAGCCAGTGCAGGGCGTCCGGTTCAATGCTGAAGCGGGAGAGGAAAGAGGGCATCACGGCTCAGGGCTGGAAGCGGCGTTACCTTGGCGGGCGTGGATACCATAGGGTCGCGGGCGCTCGCCAGCCGTCGCTTTGCCGCTGTTCAACGCGAGAGGCGTGTTGGTACAGGTCGTGAGCCGGATCGGCATGGTTGCAGTATGGAACCAGTCTAAATCGTAGCTTTGAGCCATGCTAATCTAGTGTTGGCCGGGTTACTTGGCCGCGCCGCCCATGTTAGTCGTCTCCTACACACATTCGTGATGTCGTTGTGGGCCGGTGCATGCAGCCTGACCTGTCACTCGTCTTTTCGACCCATGGAACCGAGCTGCGGCGCTATCTGCAGCGTCGGCTCGGCGATGGGCATATGGCCAGCGATCTGGTGCAGGATACGTTCCTGAACCTGATCGAGGGGCCGGAGACGCGTATCCAGGACATCCGTGCCTACCTCTATACCATCGCCCGTAACCTGCTGATCAATCACGTCAAGCAGGAGGTGCGCCGGCGCACCGACAGCGTCGCGCCGGACGCCCTTTCCGAGCTCGCGGCCGATGAGCCGTCCCCCGAGGACATCGTCGATTCCCGCCTGCAGCTCGAACGGGTGCACGCGCTGGTGCTCGAACTTCCCCGGCGCACGCAGGAAATCTTCGTGCTGAACCGCATTCATGGCCTCACCCATGCCGAGGTCGCCCGCCATTTGCGAATCTCCGACAGCTCGGTGCAGAAGCACCTCGCTATGGCGATCGCGCATATGACGCGACGCCTCCGGGGGCGCTAGCTCCCGGTTTTTACGGTGTTCTCCTCGTCGGTTGTCTACTGAAGGGGAACGCGAGCGTGAGGCAGGGACGTGGGCAGCATCGACAATCGCGCGGATGAGATTGAGCTGCGCGCGGCCGAATGGGTGGCGCGCCTCGATGGCGGTCCCTTGAGCCCGGCCGAGAGCGCGGCCCTGCGCGACTGGCTGGAGGAGGCGCCCGATCACCGGGCTGCGTTCGAGGAAGCTGCCGCTACCTGGCGCGAGCTGTCGCTGCTGCGCCGTGATCCCGGCCCGCTGCGCGACCTCGTGCCCAGAACACGACCGGCCTCGCCGGCACGCCGCGCGGTTCGCGTCGGGGCGGTGGTCGCCCTGCTGGTCCTTGCCGGCGGGATCGCCCGCTACCAGTTCGGCGATCCGTGGTTGCTTGCCAGCGCCGACTATCGCACCGCGCCGGGAGAGCTGCGCAGCGTAACCCTGCCGGATGGCAGCGTGGCGGAGCTCGGTCCCGCGAGCGCCATTGCCGTTGATTTCGACAGCACGGAGCGCCGCGTGCGCCTGCTCGCCGGCGAGGTGTTCTTCACGGCGGCGCCGCGTGCGGGCGACGAGACGCGTGCCTTCGTCGTGGAGGCGGGTGGGGGGCGGACCACGGCGCTCGGCACGCAGTTCGTCGTTGAAGATGAAGGGGAGGGGGCCGACGTGCTCGCCGTCGAGCACCAGATCGAGGTCGCCCTCGATCATGCCGGCGCGCGGCAGGACGTGGTGCTCTCGCCCGGTCAGGAAGTGCGCTACCGCCGTGGCCTCGGCCTCGGACGGGTGCGCACGCGCGATGTCGCCACCGCCACCGCCTGGCGGCGCGGAATGCTGGTGTTCAGCGGCTCGCGCCTCGGGGAGGTGGTCGAGACGCTCAATCGCTACCGGCGCGGGCGTATCGTCATTCTGGATGGCGCGCTGGCCGATCGGCGGGTGAGCGGCGTGTTCGCCACCAACGATCTCGATGATGCGATCGAGACCATCACGGCCGAGCTCGGTATCGGCTCGCGGTCGATTTATCCTTTTATGACAGTGCTTTACTAAAAATATCGGCAGGCGGCGATTTTCTTTTACGGACTCGCCGTCGCCGTTTGTCTTCCTTCCTGCAGGCAGCGTGGGGGCTGGCTGCCGCGCAAGGGCGCGCTCTGACAGGAAGGAACGAGGCTCCATGACGAACCCGGCACGTCACCGCACGCAGCGCCTGCGCCAGCATCATCTCGGCGGCGTCGCTGGCCGTGCTCTCCTGCTGGGTCTTGTGGCCTCGGGCCTGCTGACGCTCGGTGCGGGCACCGGCGCCTCAGCGCAAGGCCAGACCGCTACAGCGCCCGCCCCGGCGCGCCTCGCTTTCGATATTCCGGCGCAGGATCTCAACGGCGCCATCCTGTCCTTCGCGCAGAAGGCTGGCGTGCGCGTTTTCTTCGACACGCAGCGCCTCGGTGGCCGCCGCTCCAGCGCGGTGCAGGGCAGCTTCAGCGCCAATGAGGCGCTCGACCGGCTGCTCAAGGGCACGGGCCTGACCTATCGCTTCACCGCGCCGAACCGGGTTACCATCGTTGATCCCACCGCCAGTGCGGCCGCCAACGGAACCTCGGTCGGCATCGAGCTCGACACGATCGACGTGCAGGCCGATGGCAATGGCACGGTCGGCTATGTCGCCACCGCCAGCACCGCCGGCACCAAGACCGACACGCCGCTGATCGAGACGCCCCAGTCCGTCACCGTCGTTACGCGGCAGGAACTCGACGACCGCAACGTGCAGACCCTGACCGAGGCGGTCGCCTACACGCCGGGCGTGCGCACCCAGGAGAGTGGCTACGACCCGCGCTTTGATTCCTTCTCGGTTCGTGGCTTCGACGTGACCTATAACGGCATCTACCGCGACGGCCTGCGCCTGCCGGGCGCCAACATGTCGATCTTCAAGGTCGAGCCCTATGGCGTCGACAGTATCACCGTGCTGCGCGGGCCGAGCTCGGCGCTTTATGGCCTCGGTTCGCCCGGCGGCCTGGTCGATATCACCTCGAAGCGCCCGACCGAGGAGGCGTTCGGCGAGGTCGAGGTGCAGGGTGGCAATTACGATTGGTGGCAGGGCCAGTTCGACATTGGCGGCCCCATCGACAAGAACGGCGAGTGGCTCTACCGCCTCACCGGCGTGCTGCGCGATGCTGGCGCCCCGAACGTCTACAATGGCGGCACGAACGACATGACGTTCATCGCCCCGGCACTGACGTGGAAGCCGAGCGACGATACCCGCATCACCTTCCTCGGCGAATACCAGAAGTCCGAGACGCCGGCGGCCATGCCCTATTATGGTTGGACGGGCGCGGGTAATGAGGAGTTCGCCGAGAATTTCGGCGACTACAATGCGCTGAATCAGGAGCAGTGGCGGATCGGCTATCTGGCCGAGCACGACATCGACAACGTGTTCACTGTCCGCCAGAAGCTGCGCTACGGCAGCGCCAATACCGAAGTGCGCTACACCGGCGTGACCTCACTTGACGAGGCGACCAATGTCGCCAGCCGCTACACCGGCTATGTCCAGGACTATCTGGACTCCTTCGTCGTCGACAATCAGCTGGAAGCGAACTTCGCGACCGGTGCCGTGGAGCACAAGCTGCTGATCGGCGTGGACTATTCCTATCTCGCCCTCAGCGGCGGCATCGGCTATGGCGCGGCGGCGGATTATGACCTCAACAGCGGGCAGCCGCTCGGCCCGACCGAAGATCCGGCACTCACCGCCTCAAGCTATCGCCAGCGCCAGAACCAGGTCGGCGTCTATGTGCAGGAACAGGCGGAGTTCGACCGCTTCATCCTGACCCTAAGCGGACGGCAGGATTGGGTGGATACGGATGCCCTCGATCTCATCAATGATACCGAGCAGAACATCGACGATAGCGAGTTCACCTACCGCGCGGGCCTGACCTATGTCTTTGACAACGGCATCGCGCCCTATGTGAGCTACTCGACCTCGTTCGCGCCCAATCTCGGCGTCGACATCAATGGTAATGCCTTCGCCCCGACCACGGCGAAGCAGATCGAAGGCGGCGTGAAGTATCAGCCCACCGGCTTCGACGGCTTTTTCGCCGCCTCGATTTTCCAGATCAACCAGGACAATGGCCTCGTCACCGACGATACCAACCCGCTCTATCAGGTGCAGACCGGCGAGGTCCGGGCCCGCGGCTTCGAGCTTGAGGCGGTGGCCAATCTCGGCGCCGGCCTGAGGGTGCGTGGCGCTTACACCTATCTCGACATGGAGAATGTCTCCGGGGATCCCGAGACCATCGGCCTGACGCCCTCCGGCCAGCCGGAAAACAGCTTCGCCTTCTGGGCGGACTACCAGTTCCAGCCCGGCACCAAGCTGGTCGGCCTCGGGGTCGGTGCGGGCGTGCGCTATGTCGGCGCGACCTGGGGTGACTCGCTCAACACCTTCGAGAACGACGCCTACACGCTGGTGGATGCCAAGCTCAGCTATGATTTCAGCTACCTCGATCCGAAGCTCAAGGGCTGGAGCTTCCAGGTCAACGCCCAGAACCTGCTCGACGAGGAATATACGACCTGCGATGTCGGCTACTGCTACCTCGGCGCGCCGCGCACCGTCATTGCGGGCCTGAAGTATCGCTGGTGAGCGGATTGATGCTTTCCCGGCGGGCAGCGACCTTTGGCGGGCTCGCCGCACTTGCCGCCTTCCCCGCATCGCATGCGGCGGGGCAGGCGGGACGGGACGCGCCGGCTTCACCTCCCACACGGATCGTCGCGATGGATTTCGGCCTCGCCGAAACGCTCATCGAGATGGGTCTGGCCCCTGTCGCTATCCCCAACCCCGACAGTTGGAGCCAATGGGTGGTGGAGCCGGCGCTGCCGCCCGGCGTAGTCAATCTCGGCACCGACCGCGAGCCCAATCTCGAACTGCTTACGGCGCTGAAGCCGGAGCTGATCGTTTCCACGCCCTATCTCGACGCCATCAAGCCGCTGCTCGAACGCTTCGCGCCGACACTGACCTTTTCGGTTTATGCGCCGCCGGTTGGCAGCGCCTATGCCCGCAGCGTTGTCGCGACGCGCGCCCTCGCCAGCGCCATCGGGCGCCAAGCGCAGGGTGAGGCGCTGATCGCCCGGACTGAGGCGACGATGGATGAGGCCCGCGCGGCGTTGGCGGCGGCGGGACTGGCGGAGCGTCCGGTGCTTGCCGTGAACTTTCTCGATGCCCGCCATGTGCGCGTCTATGGCGGCGGCAGTCTGTTCGGCGATGTGATGGAGCGCGTCGGCCTCACCAATGGCTGGACGCAGCCAAGCAATTACTGGGGCTTCAACACGGTGGGCATCGAGGCGCTGGCCGGTAGCGGTGCGGGCACGCTGCTCTATCTCGAACCGATCTCCGACGACACGCTGGCCAGCCTCGATGCCAGCCCGCTCTGGCGAAGTCTGCCCTTCGTGCAGGCCGGCCGGCTCGTGCGGCTCCCGCCCGTTCTGATGTTCGGCATGCTGCCCTCGGCCATGCGCTTTGCCCGGCAACTCACCCGGCATCTGGCGGAGGCGCGCTCCAATGGCTGACATTGCCATTCCCCGCACGCGCCACGCTGTTCCCCGCGGTCTCGGGCCGCTCGCCCTGTTGCTACTGCTCGGGCTGGTCGGGGTGATCGGCACCTGGGGGAATCTCGCGGTGCTGCTGCCACACGGGGGATGGTGGCACGCCATCACCGCACCGGACCTCTCGCAAACGGCAGAACTTTTGGCGGCCTACAGCTTCGCGCCGCGACTGGTGATGAGCCTGCTGGCGGGCGCCGCGCTGGGCCTCGCCGGCGCTATCCTGCAACAGGTGCTGCGCAACCCCATCGCTTCACCGACGACGCTGGGCATCGAGGCGGGCGCCAATCTCGCCTTGTCGGCCTGTCTCATCTGGGCGCCGCATCTTCTCGGCTTCGGTCGCGAATGGGTGACGCTGGCGGGTGGCTTGGTTGCCATCGGCGCCGTGCTGCTGCTGTCACGCCGCAGCGGCTTTGCGCCGCTTGTGGTGATCCTCGCCGGCATGGTGGCGGGGCTTTACTGCGCCTCGCTCGCCGCGCTGCTGGCGCTGTTCGACAGCCATTACCTCGCCGGGCTGTTTCTGTGGGGCGCCGGCTCGCTGAGCCAGCAGGGCTGGGAGGAGCCGCTTTTCCTCGCCCCACGCCTTGCCGGCGCGGCGCTGGCGACCCTGCTGCTCCTGCGGCCGCTGACGCTTCTTGGGCTGGATGACGCGCAGACCCGCGGCCTTGGCCTCTCGGTCGCTGCCGCCCGTCTCGGCGCCCTGCTGGTCGCGGTGGCGCTGACCGGCTTTGTGGTCGCCAGCGTCGGCTGCATCGGTTTCGTCGGCCTCGCGGCACCGGCTCTGGCGCGGCTGAGCGGCGCCCGGCGCCTCGGTGTGTGGCTCGTGGCCTCCGCCGCCACGGGGGCGGCTCTGCTCTGGGCGACGGATCAGGCGGTGCAACTCGCCGCCGGAAGCTTCGCCGATACCGTCCCGACCGGCGCGGTCACCGCCTTGTTCGGCGCGCCGCTGCTGCTGTGGATCATCCCGCGTTTGCGCCTGCCGCCGAGCGTCGGCGCGCAGATGGCGGTGCGGCGCCTTTCGGGAGCCGTCCATCCGCTGCGGCGGCTGGCGCTGCTGGGGATTGGTCTGGTGGTGGTCCTCGCCCTCTCGGCCCTGCTCGGTCCCGGTCTTGATGGCTGGAGCCTTGCCGTTCCCAGCGATCCGGCCTCGCTCTGGGCGCTGCGGCTGCCGCGCGCCGTGGCGGCGCTGGCCGGCGGAACGCTGCTCGCCATCGCCGGCAGCGTGCTCCAGCGCCTGACCGGCAACCCGATGGCGAGCCCGGAAGTGATGGGTGTCAGCGCGGGGGCCGCCGGCGGCCTTACCGTGGCAATCTTCCTGCTCGCGGATATCGGCCGGCTCGGCCAGACGCTGGCGGCGGCGAGCGGTGCCTTTCTCGCCCTGCTGCTGCTTCTGCTGTTCGCCCGCGCCTCGCGCGCCGCCCCCGAGCGGGTGATCCTTGTCGGTATCGCCATCGGCGCCCTGCTCGACGCGCTGGTCAGCGTGCTGATGGCGAGCGGCGATCCGCGCGCCATGCTGCTGTTCAACTGGATGACCGGCTCGACCTATGGCGTGGAGCCGTTGAGCGCGAGCGTCAGCCTGCTGGCCGCGCTGGCCCTGCTCGCGCTGCTGCCGCTGGTGAGCCGCTGGCTGGCTTTGCTGCCGCTCGGGGAGGCGACCGCCCGCGCGCTCGGCATGCCGTTGAATCTGGGCCGGCTCATGCTGCTTGGCCTCGCCGCGCTGGCCACGGCGATGGCGACGCTGCTGGTGGGCCCGCTCTCCTTTGTCGGGCTGGTCGCCCCGCACATGGCGCGCCTGCTCGGTCTGCGCCATTCGCTTGCCGAGCTCTACGGCGCCGCGCTCATCGGCGCGCTGATCATGGTGGTGGCGGACTTTCTCGGCCGCAGCATCGCCTTTCCCTGGCAGATGCCGGCCGGTCTCGTCGCCGCGATGATCGGTGCCCCCGTCTTCCTCTGGCTCTTGTCGCGAAAGCACCCTGCCGCATGACCAGCGACCTGCTGACCCCCGCTCTGATCCCCGACACGCAGATCTTCGACATCGCGTCGCCCGCCGGTGGGCCGCCCTGGCGCATCTTCCTTTACTGCCCGCCGGGCGAGGCGCCGGCCGAGGGCTGGCCGGTGCTGTATTATCTCGACGCCAACGCGGTGGCGGGCACGGCGGCCGACATGATGCGCGTGCAGGCGGCCTATCCGCGTGGCACCGGGGTCGAATGGGGCGTGATGGTCGGCATCGGCTACCCGACCGAAGGCGCCTATGACAGCGTGCGCCGCTCCTGGGATATGGGCCCGCCGCCCGGCGAGACCTACCCCCCGCACACGCCGGATGGTCCGCCTGTCTGCACGGGCGGGGCGGACGAATTCCTCGCCTTCATCGAGGAGGTGCTGAAGCCCGAGATCGCCCGGCGACTGCCGATCAATGCCCAGCGGCAGGCGATTCTCGGTCATTCCTTCGGCGGGCTGTTCGTGCTGCACGCCCTGTTCCGGCGACCGCAGGCGTTCCAGCGGTGGATCTCCGCCAGCCCCGCCATCTGGTGGGAGGGCGCCGGCATTGTCGAGGCCGCGCAGGCCTTCATCGCGGAACCCACGCCGCGCGCCGGGCGCGTGCTGCTCATTGTCGGCGAGTATGAGCAGAAACTCGCGCCGTTCCAGATCGGCGCGTTGGACGAGGCGAAGCGACTGGCCTCCTTCGAGGAGAGCCGCATCGTCGACAATACGCGGCTGATGGCCGAACGCCTCGCGCTGGTGCCGGGGCTGGCTACCGACTACGTCCTCGTGCCCGGCGAGACGCACATGTCCGTCATCCCCGCCTGCGTGAACCACGCCATCCGCTTTGCCTTCAACCGGGAGCGCGCATGACGGCCGCGACGCCTCTGTTCGAGCTTGCCGACGCCGCCTTCGCCGTCGAGGGCCGCACCCTGCTGCACCCGCTCAGCCTCACTGTGCCGGCCGGGCGCGTGGTCGGGCTGATCGGCCATAATGGATCGGGCAAGTCGACGCTTCTAAAACTGCTCGGCCGCCAGCAACTGCCCACGGGCGGGGCGATCCGGTTCGAGGGTGTCCCGCTGGCGCAGTGGGGCGCGCGGGCACTCGCCCGCCGCGTCGCCTATCTCCCGCAGGCTACTCCCGCCACCGGCAGCATGAGGACGCGCGAGCTGGTCGCCCTCGGCCGCTATCCCTGGCACGGCGCGCTTGGACGCTTTACCGCGCAGGACCGGCAGAAGGTCGACGACGCCATCGCGCTCACCGACACCGGCGCCTTCGCCGACCGGATGGTCGACACGCTCTCCGGCGGCGAGCGCCAGCGTGTCTGGCTCGCCATGCTGGTCGCGCAGGACGCCGGCTGCCTGCTGCTCGACGAGCCGATCTCCGCGCTCGACATCGCCCACCAGATCGAGGTGCTCGCCTTGATCCGCCGCCTCTGTCGCGAGCGGGGAACCGGCGTGATCGTGGTGCTGCATGATGTGAACATGGCCGCCCGCTTCTGCGACGACATCGTCGCGCTGCATGGCGGCAAGCTGCTGGCGCGAGGAGCTGCCGCGGACATTCTCACGCCGCAGACGCTCGGCCGGATCTATGGCGTGCCGATGGATGTGCTTCCTGACGGGCGGGGCGGGCAGGTCGCGGTGCCGCTCGGCTGACGCCCGGCACGGCTTCGGTCCTTCTGCCGCTCAGGACAGCTCCAGGACTGCGCCGGCTTCCAGCGCCCGGAAGCGTTCCGGCGCGATGCCGTGTGCGGCGAGGGCCTCCTGAAGCTTCTGGGGCGGCTCCTCGCGCGGTTCGTCGGTCAACTGGAAGCATCCCCAGTGAATGGCGATGGCCTGCCGCGCCTCGACGTCGCGCATGATCCGCACCGCTTCCGCCGGGTCGGCATGCTGCGGCTCCATGAACCAGCGCGGCGCATAGGCGCCGATCGGCAGCAAGGCGAGGTCCGGGGCACCGTGATCGTGCCGCATCCGGCGGAAGATCTCGCCATCGCCATAGCCGGTGTCGCCGGCGAAATAGATCAGCGTCTTCGGTGTGCGCAGCATGAAGCCGCTCCAGAGCGACATGCGCCGATCCCGCGTGCCGCGCGCCGACCAGTGATTGGCGGGGACGAGGGAGACGGTGACATTGCCGGCAATCTCAACCTGCGCGCCCCAGTCGCCAACGATGGCACGGACGTCCGGGATGGTCCGGCGCACGATGGTGTCGTTGCCCAGCGGCGTGACGAGCAGCGGCTTGTCGCGTCGATGCAACCGGCTCAACGTCCGCAGGTCGAGATGGTCGTAATGGCTGTGTGAGAGCAGCACGGCGTCGATGGGCGGCAGGTCGTCGAAGCGGATGCCGGGCGGGGTGACGCGCTTCGGCCCGGCAAAGCCCACCGGGCTCGCTCGCTCCGACCAGACCGGGTCGGTCAGAATGTTCAGGCCCGCGACCTGGATCAGCACCGTCGCATGGCCGACCATGGTGACGACGCATTCGGGGACGCGTGGCTGTGGCACGGCGGGCGAGACGTCCACCCGCGCCGGCCAGCGCGCAAAGCGCGAGGAGAGCCGCCAGCGCAGCACGTCGCGCAAGGATCTGTCCGTGGAGCCGCCGGCATTGAAGAAGCGGGTCCCATCGAAATGATCGCTGGCCGGGCCGCGATAATAGGGATTTCGCGGCATCGCGTGTCGAAAGCTCCTCACTGGCCCGCAAAACTGACCGGACTATTGCGGCGTGCGTGCGGCAAGGAGGCGCCGCAGATCGCGGATGGCGCCGTGCACGAGATCTCGCCACCCTGCCAGTTCGGAACGCGGCATGGCGGGAAGACCGCTGGATTGATGGAAGAATGTCTTGGTGGGCCCGGTAGGCCGCGCCGCTCTTAGCCTTGGCAACGCTTTAGGCCGATTTGGGACGACTGAGAAACTCAACGTTTCTGGTCGCGATACAACCGACCTTGTCCCATTTTCTGGCTCCACCGGCGCTGTTGCCAAGATGCGCGACGCGATCAGCCTGACTGGCATCGAGGGACTGGATGACATCTCTCGCCAACTGTGGCGCCTGCATGGATCTGGTCACCTGAGCGATGACGATGCGAGCGCTCTCTCCGTCCTTATTGAGGGACGGCGCAGCTCGCTTCGGCGATCTCCCAGCCCTCCTTCGGCTGGCCGTGCCCTGCGGGCCATGTCTCGGTTGGTGCCCCGCCGTCGACAGGTATCACCAGACCGCGAGGCATCTCGCCAACGGCGGCGCTCCTTGGGCGGCTCGGGCGCAATGCCGGACAAGCTCCGTGGCTGCTTCACTGAAGCCGAGCGAGCTGTGCTCGCAGTTCTCGCGGGTGAGGTGAAGCACCGCGGCGTGTGTGATCTGCCTATCGATAAGATCGCGGCTCTTGCCGGCGTCTGCCGCACCTCCGTTCAGAACGCGCTGCACGAGGCGCGTCGGCTGGGCTTGATCAAGGTGACTTATCGCCCTCGCCGTGGGGCGAAGAGCCTGCCGAACATGATCGAGATCGTATCGGCAGAGTGGCTGGCGTGGCTCAAGCGCGGCCCTACGGCTCACAAGCCGACAGGGTCCAAATCGGTTGCGCGGTCCAAAATTCTGAACCCCACGAAGATCATAGAAGGAGAAGAGGCCTTCAATAAAGGAGGTAGGGCAGGTGGTTTTCCCCCTTTCGGCCGTGCTGGGATGGAGCGGAGGACGCGTTATGCTCACGGTTGAGGGCGTGCCTTCCCGACGAGCCGGCCGCCCATTGTCGGAAACATCGGCTCCCGAGCTGCCTCCGAGCATGAGGCCCGCCTTCACATGTAGCCAAGGTCTTGTCATGGCGGCTCTGCTGCGGTTCCTGATGCCGTCTCTGCGGGCCGAGGTGTCACGGCGCGATCTCATGCGAAGCACCGGCCTTGGCCGAACGGTGGTCGAGGATGCTATGCGGCTGGCGCGGCAGCTTGGGTTAACCCGAGAGAGCCGCCATCCGACCGGCGCGTGCGGGAACATCGTCGAGATAATCCATCCAGCTTGGCGAGGATGGATAGAGCAGAACAAGGGAGGATTCATTGCGCCTTCGCCCGCGCTGCCTCCTCTTGCCGAAGGCATGTTCACCGTCAGTCAGGCACGTGTGCTGTCGGCCCTGGTGCAGATGATGCCGGGGAGCCTGCGAGCCGCGGTGTCGCGGCGCGAGCTGATGCACCGCACCGCGCTTGGCCGAACGACCGTTGAAGATGCTCTCAGGTTGGCTCGGCACCGTGGTGTCATCCGTGAGCGTCGGCAGTCGCTGCCGCCTGGTCCGAACATGATTGAGATCGCGGATCCCGCTTGGAGATCGTGGATCGGCGAGCATAGGCGTTAGTTGCTCAAAAACGCGCAAGTTTGCGCAAGTAGCGGGCTGGTCGAGTGTCGCGCGTAGAGCGCATAAAATACTCGATGAAGCCACTTCTCATCATCAAGCACGTGGAAGCCTACCCAGTTCACTAGGGACCGGGGGGTGGTTGCCGACTTTTGCCCGCTCGTCGGGACCGGCGCTCCCCACATCGTGCGAGATAGAGGCGAAATAGGCTTTTTAATCAATGGGTTAATTACAGGAAGGAGAGCCGTTCGGTGTCGTGGAGCATCCGCAACCTGATGGCAGGGCTGACGAAGAAGAGCCTCTCGGCACCCGATGCCGAGCTGCAGGCCGTCTTCGGCGCGCTGCCGTCGGGCCTGTCGGTGGGGATGGCGCAGGCGCTCACCGTCCCGGCAGTTCAGTCCGCCATCCGGCTGATTTCCGAAGCTGCCGCCTGCCTCGAGCTGAAGGTGATGCGCCGCGTCGGCGACACCTTGGCCGATGCGCCCGATCACCCGGTGGCGAAGCTTCTTGAGGATCGCCCCAACGACTGGTCGGACACCTTCAGCCTGGTCCGCGACATGGTGGCGGCGGCGCTGATCACCGATAAGGGCGCGCTGGCGCTGGCGAACAAGGTCGACGGGCGCGTCATCGAGATCGTGCGCTATGACACGCCGCACTTCGTTGTCGACTACTCCGGTGATGGCCGGCTCGAGCCCAGCTTCCGCATCAACAACGTGCCGGTGTCCGCCGACGATGTGGTGCATCTTCGCTCGCCCTTCTCACGCTGTCCTTTGTCGCTTGCGGCTGACGCCATTGGCGTGGCGAAGTTCATGGAGGGGCACGCCGGCCGGCTCTTCAAGGATGGTGCCCGGCCGTCCGGTGTCCTGTCTCTCAAGGATCGCACGTCCCCGGATGCGCTGAAGCGCATTCGTGAGGCGTGGCAGCTCGCGCACGGCGCCGGCAAGTCCGGCGGCACGGCCATTGTGGAGGGCGGCGCCGAGTATCAGCAGCTCACACTGGCGTCGACCGACGCCCAATTTCTCGAGCTGCGCACCTTCCAGATTGTCGAGATCGCCCGCGCTTTCCGCGTACCGCCCTCGATGATCTATGAGCTTGATCGCGCCACCTGGGCCAACTCCGAGCAGATGGGCAAGGAGTTCCTGACCTATTCGCTGGAGCCGTGGCTGCGCGCCCTTGAGGGTGCCCTGCGCCGCGCTCTGTTCTCGCCGGAAGAGCGGCGCGACTACGTCGTGCTGTTCGACCGCGATGACCTCACCCGCGCCAGCCTCACCGAGCGCGCCACGGCCATTTCCAGCCTGATTTCGTCGCGTGTGCTGAACCCCAATGAGGGCCGGTCCTGGCTCGATCTGGCGCCGCGCGCCGGGGGCGAGGAGTACGCCAATCCGAACACCGGCAGCAGCCAACCCGGCGGCGCCGGCGCCGACAGTGGAGCGCCCTGATGGAGCACGTCTTCGTCGAGACCAAGATCCTCGCCGATGAGGCCGGGGCGATTTCCGGCCTGGCGTGGAAGTTCGGCGCGCCGGATCGCGTCGGCGACATGATCGAGCCCGGTGCCTTCAAGGGTCTCAAGCTGCCGCTGCCGATGCTCTTCGGCCACAACATGAACGACCCCGTGGGCGTGTGGGAGCGCGCCGAGGAAACGGCGGACGGGTTTCACGTCACCGGCCGGCTGCTCGTCGACGACCTGCCCCGTGCCCGTGAGGTGCGGGCACTGGTGAAGGCGGGCGGCCTCGGCGGCCTGTCCATCGGATTCGTCACCCGGAAGGCGGCAGCCCGGCCTGGCGGCGGGCGCTCGATCAAGGCGCTCGATCTCTACGAAGTCAGCCTCGTCACCCTGCCCATGCATCCCGGCGCGCGGATCACCGGCGCCAAGTCTGCGGCCGCGGCATTCGCCCTGGTCGAAACCCTTCGCCGCGCCAGCGCGGTTATCCGTGGAGCTTGATATGAAACACACCTGCCTGCACATGCTGGCGCCCGGCGCGCTGGAACTGAAGGGCGAGAATGACGATCCGGCCGCCGTCGTCACGGCTGCCATCGAGGATCTGTCCAAGTCCGTCGATGAGCGTTTCAAGGCGCTGGAGACGAAGTCCGCTGCGCCCGGCGACGCCGTCACAAAGCTCACCGAGCGTCTCGATAAGCTGGAAGCCAAGGGCAACCGTCCGGCCGGCTCGGGCGGCACCGAAGAGCCGAGCGTCGAACGCAAGGCTTTTGCGGCCTATCTGCGCCACGGCAAGGAGGCAGGCCCCGATGAGCTGAAGGCCCTGACCGTCTCCAGCGATCCGCAGGGCGGCTTCCTGGCGCCGGCGGAGATGTCGAGCGAGTTCATCCGTGATCTGGTCGAGTTCTCGCCGATCCGCACCCTCGCCACCGTCCGCACGACCTCGGCGCCCTCGGTGAGCTACCCCAAGCGCACGGGCATCACGAACGCCAAGTGGAAGGGCGAGACGCAGGCGCAGGAGGGCAGCGAGCCGAGCTTCGGCCAGGTCGAGATCCCGATCCGCGAGGTGAACACCTATGTGGATGTGAGCAACCAGCTCCTGGCCGACAGCGGCGGCGCCGCCGAGGCGGAAGTCCGTCTCGCCCTCGCGGAGGATTTCGGCCAGAAGGAAGGCCTCGCCTTCGTGTCCGGTAATGGCGTGCTCGAGCCGGAGGGCCTGCTCACGGCCAGCGGCATCGGCGAGACCATCAATGGCCATGCCACCAACCTGTCGGCGGACGCGCTCGTCACCCTGATGTACGCGCTGCCGGCTGCTTACCGCGCCCGTGGCTCCTGGCTGATGAACGGCGGCACGCTCGCCGTCATCCGCAAGCTGAAGGATGGTCAGGGCAACTATCTCTGGCAGCCGAGCTATCAGGCCGGCCAGCCGGAGATGATCCTCGGCCGCCCGGTGACGGAAGCAGTCGACATGCCCGATGTCGCCTCCGGCGCCTTCCCGATCATGTTCGGTGACTTCGCGACCGCCTATCGCATCGTCGACCGGCTGGCGCTCTCGATCCTCGTCAACCCGTACCTGCTCGCGACCAACGGCATGACGCGCATTCACGCGACCCGCCGCACCGGCGCGGCCGTGGTGCAGGCCAAGGCGCTCCGCAAGCTCAAGATGGCGGCCTCGTAAGGCCGCCGTTCCCCGTCACCCGAGACAGTGAGGATCCTGCGATGCGGGACATCATCAGCAATATCGCGGTCGCCTCGGTGATCGCCCCGGCGGCCTACAACGCCGACAACACCCCGGCCGCCATCGACCTCAAGGGTTTCGATTCGGCCATGTTCGCGATCCATGTCGGCGCCGGTGGCATCACCTTCAGCGGCACGAACAAGATCGAGTTCAAGCTCACGCACTCCGACGATGACGTGACCTATTCCGCCGTCACCATCGACGATGTGCAGGGCATCGCCAGCGTCGGCGCAGGCGGCATCGTCAAGGCGCTCACCGCCGAGCATGCCACGCCCTCGGTCACCCGCGTCGGGTACGTCGGAAACAAGCGCTACACCAAGCTGCTCGCCGACTTCTCCGGCACGCACGGCACCGCCACGCCGCTCTCGGCGACCGTCATCAAGGGCCACGCGCGCACGCGCCCCGTGGCCTGATCGCGCTTAGGGCGCCTCTTCGTTGAGGGCACGTAGCGGCCTGTCCAATAACGGGAACCCCGCCTCTCCGGCGCCTGCCCTTGGGGCTTTGGAAGGGAGACAAGGCGGGGAAGGTCGCGAGCACCAGCCGATGAATCCTTCATGGGCCTAGGGCTCACGGCGGGCGACGAAGGCGAACGTCGCCCGCCAATTTCACAAGGAGATTGACATGCCTGTGCGCGCACCTCGCATCTGCGGATGTGGCTACAGAGTAGCTGCAGCTGCGCAATGCCCATGCGAACGGCGACGCGCCGAAGATCGAAAGAAGCGAGCTGAAGATCGGCGGCCCTCTGCGCGTGAGCGCGGTTACGACAGCAAGTGGGACAAGGAGCGAGTGGCCTATCTGAAGGCCAACCCCGCTTGCGTGCATCCTGGCTGTCGCGCTGCATCAACCGTGGTCGATCACATCATTCCGCACCGGGGAGACCGCAAACTCTTTTGGTCGCGCTCCAACTGGCAGGCGCTCTGCGTCACGCATCACAGCCGCAGTAAGCAGGCCGAGGAGGCCCGTCGATGACGGAAGCGACGGACATCGTTCCCCTGGCTGACATGAAGCAGCACATGCGGGTCGACTATGACGATGACGACGGCGCGATCACCGATATGCTCGACGCTGCGCGCCGGCATATTGAGGCGTGGGTCGGGCCGCTGGATGACTTCGAGGCGGTGCCCTCTGACATCAGCGAGGCGATGAAAAAGCTCGTCGTGCACTTCTATGAAGTGCGAAACGCGGCGGGCGAGGACGCGATGAGCGTCATCCCGTTTGGTGTTCATGACCTCATTGGGCCGTACCGGAAATGGGAGTTCTGATCCCCATGCGCGGCGCCAAGCCTCACAGTATCGTTCCCGGATCCTCGCCGGTGCGCGGCGATCTCGATCCGCCGGATTGGCTGGGCGAGGATGCGCGCGCGGAGTGGGACCGCGTGGCGCCGGTGCTGATCAATGAGCGCCGCACCCTCACCGTCGCCGATATCGCCAGCCTGGTGAACTACTGCGTTGCAGTCGGTCAGGCGGCCGAGGCCAGCCGGATCATCGCTACCGAGGGTATGACCTATGCCAGCAAGGGCGGGCCGAAGAAGCATCCGGCCGTGGCGATCCGCTCCGATGCGATGACGCAGGCCCGGCTGCTCGCGGGGGAATTGGGGCTAACGCCTGTCAGCCGTTCCCGGCCAGGATCACGTGGCGACGGCAGCGGGGACCGCGGTCAAACCAACCTGTTCGACATGGACTTCTGACCATGGCGCGCTCGACCTATCCCGAATGGATCTTCGACGGCAGCGAGATCCCCGATCCGAGGGGATGCGGCGAGAGGGCGGTACGTTGGCTGGGGATGCTCAAGCATCCCAAGAGCACCTTGCCCGGCCGGCCCTTCCTGCTCGATCCCTGGCAGGAACGCATCGTGCGACGCATTTATGGCCCGCGCCATGAAGATGGCACCCGCATCGTCAAGACCGTGGTGCTGCTGCTGCCGCGCGGCAACCGCAAAACCTCGCTCGCTGCGGCCCTTGCCCTGCTTCACACCATTGGGCCCGAACGGGTGTCGGGCGGCGAGGTGATCTCGGCGGCGGCGGATCGCAAGCAAGCGCGGCTCGGCTATGCGGAGGCGCTGGGCATCGTCCGCACCGTGCCGCAGGCCGCGGCAAACACCCGCGTCGTCGACTATCGAAACAAGCTCATCTTTCCCCGCGACGGATCCTTCTATGAGGCGATCTCCGCCGATGCCGGGACGCAGCACGGTCGCACGCCGGCCTTTGTGCTCGCCGATGAGCTGCACGCCTGGCCGAAGCGTGACCTGTGGGACGTGCTGCGCTCCGGCCTCGTGAAGCAGAAGGGTTCCCTGCTCGTCATCGCGACCACAGCAGGGCGAGGGCAGGAAAACATCGCCTGGGATATCATCGAAGATGCACGCCGTGTGGCGCGCGGCGAGGTGGATGACCCGTCCATCCTGCCGATCCTGTTTGAGGCGGATCGTGATTGCGACTGGACGGATGAAGCCGTCTGGCATCGGGTGAACCCTGGCCTTGTGCATGGCTATCCCGATATCGAGGGCTTGCGGCAGCTCGCGCGC
The DNA here is from genome assembly GCF_029760895.1 of Ancylobacter sp. WKF20. Classification (NCBI taxonomy): domain Bacteria; kingdom Pseudomonadati; phylum Pseudomonadota; class Alphaproteobacteria; order Hyphomicrobiales; family Xanthobacteraceae; genus Ancylobacter; species Ancylobacter sp. WKF20. The sequence continues at coordinate 1,882,602 of NZ_CP121679.1, read as the reverse complement.
GAGGGGCAGCGGCGCATCGGCGACCGGGAGGCATTTCGCCAGCTCAACCTCAATATCTGGCTCGATCACTCCGCCGATCCCTTCGTGGATATGGAGATCTATGACGAGGGTGCGGCACTGGTCGATCTCGACGCGCTGGCCGATGCCCCGTGCTGGCTGGGTGTCGATCTGTCGAGCAATCACGACCTGACCTGTGTCGTGGCGGCCTGGCGCGATGATGCCGGCGGCTATGCCGTGCATCCGTGGTTCTTCTGCCCCGAGGACAATCTGCGCCTGCGGGCGGATCGGGACGGCGTGCCCTATCCCACATGGGCGGAGCAGGGCTTCATCATCCCGACGCCCGGCAACGTCGTGGACTTTCGCGCCGTTGAGGACAAGATCCGCGACCTCTGTGACCGTTTCGCGGTGCAGGAGATCGCTTTCGACCCGCACCTCGCGCGCAACATGCTGAACAGCCTGCTCGAGGATGGCCTGCCGGCCGTCGAGATGCGGCAAGGCTGGGTGACGATGGCGCCGGCCGTGAAAGAGTTGGAGCGGGCCATTGTCGGCCGTCAGGTCTCACATGGTGGGCACCCGGTCCTGCGCTGGTGCTTCGACAACGTGGCCGTCCACACCGACAGCGCCGGCAACCGCATGTTCCACAAAGGCAAGAGCCGGGACCGCATCGACGGCGCCGTGGCCTGCGCCATGGCGGTTGCGCGTGCCTCTTCGGAGGGCGGGGCGAGCATCTATGAGAGTGAGGAGTGGTCGCCGGAGATGATGGTGCTGTGATCTGGCGATTGGTTGGTAAGATTGATTACCATTAGCGACCTGACGGCCATCGCTACTGAGTATGCGCGGACACCATGCGGGACGGCTAGACATAATCCAGTTCACTGATCAGAAGACCATGAACCTGCTGAGCCCATACGGGGCGCTGTCCATTTCTGCCAATAAATTGACCGTAGAATGATTAGCCTTTGGCCTCTGCCTGTTGTCGGCCGATCGCCTCCAGCATTAGGCTGCGGATGCTAGCGGTTTTCCAGACGCGGCCGAGAGATAGTTCATGCTCGTCCGGAGTGACGCCATCTCGCCCAGCATATACTCCTAGCAGTATTGGTACACCAGGCGTCCAATCGACGGGGTGGCCCTCATCCGTGACAAGCCGAACGCCTGACTTTGTAATGTAGATAACTGGCGCGCCTGACATGCCAGGCTTCGTGTTGCCGTCGATATAGAAAAGATTTCGCCGCCCGATATCGTCATACGCTACCGGGCATTGCGGTTCTGTAGCAATCGATGCCCGTTTCCAAATTGGAAACACACCTGTCAACTCCAGACCTTTCGGGTAGCCTAACACAAAAACGTCAGATCCTACCGGAGGGTGTAGATTAGTGAGTAAGGCGAAGGACGAATTAGTTTCTAAATTTCCTTTATCTACTGACTTGATATAAAGAGCATCACCAATCGATATTGACTTTAAATCATAACCATTTATATCATCGTGCAATTTTTTTGTGTCAATGTAAATAAGCGCAAAATCATCCACGGGATTGGCATTTTCACTGTCGATCCAAATATGATTGTTTTTATCATCATATAAATCAACAATTATTTCCTTAAAATTAAGCGATTCAAATGAACCTAATGAAGACTTTTCCTTCGAGAATGCCGTTACATGAAATGAAATGCGGTTAGGGAGGCTGCCCATTCTATGCAGTGGTTGGCCGGTTATTGCGTGTCGTCCGCTTAATACGTGCAAATTTGTGACCATTGCATAGTGCCCGGCAAAGTTCACGATAAATCCTGTACCTGTTCCTATTTCAAATTCATTAAATAAAACTCTAATCTTTGTAGTGGTGTAACTAAGCGGGTGCGCAAACGTATCGTATAATACGCGGGCGTGTGCCGTGTCATCGCTAGACATGCGTATCTCTTTGATTTGGTACGGCCACGGTACTTTCATTCGATTTCGGCAGGCGCGCTTGGTCTCTTTGAGAGGGTGGAGCGGACTACGGTCCTATGGGAATGTGTGGCGGAATAAAAATCTATGCCAACTCCCGTTTAGCCATTCATGAAACAGATCAATTTTATCCAAAGGAGCTGCGCCGACATTAATCGCTGCACTAGGCAGCTAACTGATATATTCAAGTTTTGCCGGTGCGAGGGTGATTGATTGAATCAAATAAGTGAACTAGGCCGCTCTTCTGATTCTGACGTTGTTCCTTTGGAGTTACAGGTAGATAGAACCAATTCCAAGCGCCATCCGGAAGTAAACCATTCATATTACGTGGATTTATCTCACTTATAATTAAATTTGAGCGGTGTAACACGTTTGAAAATTTTGGAACAAGCTCTGACGAGCTGAGGTATGATTTGAAAAAGAATGCGTATGGAAGATTATTCCAGTATCCAAGTATATCTACGCTATCCATAAGATATTGATGTAGTGCTGCAATGTTATCGTTTGTCGGTATTACATGTAGGGCGTAGATGTAGTAGTCATTAGAGTTATTCATGATCGAGACTCAGAATTTCGAGACCGTTGTTTGTAGTTGATTTTGAATTCATGATGGGTGGGCGGGTATCGCTTCCGATCATCATTCTGGTCATGGCTTGAGTATGCTCTTCGGAATGAAGTCGGTCCGGATCTCGAAAATATATTATAAAATAAGCCAAAATTACAGCCATTATCATTACGCCAATAAAGCATAAAAGCGTCATTCTTACATATTCTTCGTTTACAAAAATGATTGAAACGCAGAAAATTAAAGATAACGCAACAGTTATCCATATAATTGGATTAAGAATATTATTCGTTCTTACGCGAGAAACTAGGCTTCCGGCGCTTGGAAATAGATTTGACAGTCTATGCATTTCTGCCTCGGACAGGATTATTGGATTCAATCGCCGGCAGCATAATCAGTTCGTTTCAGGTGGCGTCTAATTCCGAGCGCAGATCTTGATGCGGAACGCACCTGCAGGCGCTACCGCCACAAGCGTCATCCATTCGCGCCCACGGACGTCGTGTGCGCCGGTCCAGATGCCGCTGATTTTTTGAGCTCAGGCGGCTGGGATGGAGAAAGAAGAAGGTTCTCATGCTTGAGATCCCCACGGCTGCGAAAAAACAAGGCGTAATCGGCGGTGCCACCATTCTGATCAAAAAGAGCTGCAACGCGATCCTACGCCGAAAAATCAGAGGGATTGCCGACTTGCTGGTTCCAGGGCATGTGCGTCTCCCGCCGACTGATTAACATGACCGAGGCTAGATATCGCTGCGTATCACGAGCGCGTCCGCCCAAGGGCTCGGAGCTGATTCGTGTAACCCAACTGGAGGACGGTAGCAGTCTCCGACAATCGTCGCATTGTGCCGCTGATCACATCGGCCTTCAGCGGCGCCACAGGCTTAGGGAGCGCCGGCTACACGGGCGCGGCGGCAACTACCCGCCGACGGGCGTGGTGCGTGGTGGTGATTATGTCTTTGATCGGCAGTCGGTGCGGGTCGCTGGTGGGCCTGCCGTACTGGACGCGATGCGGGCGGGCCTTAAGGGTTATGCTTCCGGCGGAGCAGTTTCCATGCCGTCGCCCTCGGTGCTGATGTCGTCGTTGCGCGTGCCAGTCGCTAATGGCACCGCCCCGCCGCGTGTGACCGTAAACAACTACAACGCCCCGGCAGGCTATGGGGGGACGCGAAGGTCTCGACCGGCGCCGATGGCTCGCTGCAGGTTGATGTGCTCTGGCGGCAGCTGGAGGCGCGGGTAGCGCAGTACGTCATCGGCCGAGGAAACATCGGCCGTGCCATAGAGGTGCGCTATGGGCTCAACCTCTCTCGGGGGGCAGGGCCGTTGAGGGCCCTGGTTATCGACTACAGCAGCGCGCCGGCATCACCCGGTCTCGATGATGCTGATAGTGTTTTCGGCAAGGGATGAAGGTGATGCAAGCCTTGCTTCTCCGGCCCCACCTTCACAGGGGCAATTTACGCAATTCGCTCTTGAAATGTTGAAAGCTAAGGCAGTTTTCGGCGGATGCGCTCCCCTGGATCCCTTGCGCTCTTTCTTGGTAGCGATGCACTATTCGCTCACGGGGGCCATAGTTTTTTCTGAATTCAGCTTTAGCATCTAAAGTCTCGCAATTCGATGCAGAGCCCTCGGCATCGAGTACCCAAGCCTCTGTTTGAAGGACGGGCAATGCAAATGCGAGCATCGATCTCCGCAAGTCTGACGCAGCCAGTAAATTCTCAAGTATCTCAACTAAAAGAGAAACTCTAGTGGCGACATCGTTTACTGGTAAAGGTATCGCGACTGTCGTATGGCTTCCAATTAGTTCGAGTGCATCGCCGTCAAGATGAACAACAATCGCACTGCAAACCTCATCACCTTCGAATATCGGCTCAAAAAATGTATCTATGCGACTCCCCGCGTTGCTTTTGCACCAAGCGACGACCCTCGACCATCCTCCACTGGTCATCGCGCCAGTCTGGTCCTGCATGGGCTGAAGTGCCTTAAACTTAACTGGTTGTCCAGTTCTTGCTTCAAGCTCCTGCCGAATAAAAGGGTCAAGCATGATGAAATCATGCGTTCCTTCAGCAACAAGGCCAATGATCAACATTCAGAGAACACCGGGGATTCTGTCATTAAGCATTAATTCGGAAAGATTCCGCCCACCGTGCTTCAAAATCCAATCGTCCCGTGTTGTGTTGGCTGGCGGCCGCAATTTTCTAATGTTGGTTCGCCCACTAACGGGGCCAGCCCGATCTCGACTGCAAACAAATATGCAATGATTCTCGTCAAAAATGTCAAAGCTGTCGAGCGACGATGGATGATGAGAGGTCATGAAGGCCTGCGATTTCTCAGATCGATCGGGTGCGCAAACCGCGTCAAGTACGTGACGCGATAGCTTTCTAACAAGTTTTGGATTCAGTGTTCCATCGATATTATCAAGCGCAAAAATAGGTGGAGTTAGATGATGGGCTAACAAGGTTGCCACAAATATGAGATATAAGGTGCCTTCGCTGGCATCGTACGCGCTCAGCATGTTGCGATTGTTCTTCATAAAGCGATCGCGAATATACAGAACGAGGCCTTCAGAGCGAACCTGCGTGGGAACGACTTCGGCATTGAATGGCCCCGTCAAAACCTTGTCTGCCCAGCCAGGCTCCCAAATAATTTCCATTAGTTTATAGAAGTGCTCCTCGCTCTGACGCTTGACCGTCGCGAGCGCGCTAGCTAAGCCAGATCCTGTCAGCCCTAACGGCTCTACCACTCGTTGATCAATTGCGAGGCCGCGCATCACGGCTGTCTGTGGAGCGTAGATCGCAAATCGGGCGAACTCATCGAGTTCGCGGCGTAATTCTGACGAAATTTTTACAAGTGGATCGATGACGCTCCAAACACTTCTGGTGCTTGGCACGAGCTCTTTATTGAAACTTGGCACGTCATTTGCAACTGAATGGAGTCTAACTCCATGGGCGCTTCGACCAAAGACCTGATGTTCGCCATCATAAAGTGCCTCTGACGCAAATTCGAGAAATGGGCTCCCTAATCCAGAGCGGATACTACAATTATATCTACCATTCTCAAATTCCGCTTCTAACCTAAAAGTTTTAGGTAAGTCATGGTTTTTGAATGCCGACTTGAAGAGATGCGGCAGAGACAGGCGAACGCCTTTCAAATCAAGAGTAGTCTGATCGATGCCCGAGGATAGGGCGGCAGCCAATATCCCAAGAGCCTCAAGGAGGTTCGACTTGCCGGATCCATTGGGGCCAACGAGCAGATTAACCTTTCCGAAATCGATCTCTTGTTCGTAGATCGACTTGAAGCGCTCGATCCGCAATTTCTTAAGCACATCGGTTCCCCGGTATTTTGAGACGAATGGATAGCGCCTGCATTTTTCAAAGTCGAGATGCCGTTCAAGGGTAACTATCGTTCGATAGGAATTGTTGCACGGGCGCAGCCTGAGTGCGTGGTTCGAGCCGACTGGAACCGCTTGGCTTATCGACTCCTCTTCCTCAACCGCACGCCAGGTCCCTCGCCGTTTTCGGCGACGAATATGACGCCAGCCTCCTCCAGCGCGTGCTGGATAGCTGATATGGCCTCCTCCGAGACAGCTCGACGCGCTTTCTCAAAGTCAACGACCGTCGACAGGCCAAGGCCCGCTGCCGAGGCGAGTTGCGGCTGGGTCCATTCTATAAGCGCGCGGGCCGCGCGGCTCTGAGCTGGCGTCATTCAATCAACATTTTCTGTTGACGACCTTAGTCGATCAACCTATCAACATAAACTGTTGATCCATTCCTAACACAGGAGCACGCGCATGGGCACCCATGATCGCGAACAGGAGAAGTGCATCCCCAGCCGGCGCCAGGCGCTTTGTCTGGGCGCGGCACTTGTCACAATGCCGGCGGGCATAGCCACCCTCACGGCAGCCCCAGCGCCATTTGCGGCGCCCCTCTCGCCGCGGGAACGCATTGCACGGGCGGTGCGCGAGATCGAGGCGGCGCTGGCCGAGATCTATCCCGGCGCCAGTCAGAACCCGATCATGCATCTGCCGGATCCCGAGATTTTCGCCTCGACGGTCTTTCCCGATGGAACTTTCTCCTCTGGCCGGATGGCCATGGTGTCTGTCACCGCTAATTCGTTCAGCGCTCTCTTTGATGCCGGCCTCAAGAGCCGATCCTCCAACGACTGGTTCGGCAGGGGGGCGGCATGAGTGGCGACCTTTTCGGACAAGCGGTGCCGACCGAAGCTCTTCTTTCGCCACATCTGCGGCTTGAGAGGGTGCCGAGCGACACGATGGAGCCCACGTTGCGCGGCGGCTGGGACTATGTGCTGGTGCGGGCCTGCACGCAGTATGAGGGCGAGGGCATCTATCTCGTCGGTAACTCCTTCGGCAGCTGGGATCTCAGGCGGGCGTCGAATGTGCTCGCCGGCAAGGGGCAGATACGGCTCACTGTCGACAACAGGCATTACGGCGAGCGCCTCGTGTCGGCGGACTGGTTCGATGAGAACGTGCTCGCCGTTGTCGTGGCTGACGTGAAGATCAGAGAGCAGCGTCTGCTGGAAGCCGCCTGCCGGCAGGGGAGGGCGGCATGAGCGCGTCCCGCCCCTTCGTGCCCCACCTCTGCACCTTCTGCGGCAAGGAGAACGACGCCGTCGAATGCCTTATCGCCGGGCCGAACCATCAGATCATCTGCAACGAATGCGTCGAGGTGTGCGTCGTCATCGTTCGCAAGAAGCGGGGCACCGTCGACATGATCGCCAGCCTGCGCCGATGGACTGAAGAGTCCTCACAGGCTCCAGGCGCGGCTTCGATCTCCCCATGGGTGCGGCGATGAACGCGCACACCCGCGAATTCGTGATGGTGGAACGTCTGGCCCTGCGCGAGCGCGTTGAGCGCGCCATCGAGTCGCTGATCTTTATGCTCGACCAGCTCGACGGGGATCCGGACATTGAGGCCGATGATTTCCCCGAGGCTGACGACCCGGCGGAGGATGATGATCCTGCCGAGATGGATGACTTCCGGGAGGACGATGATCCGGCCGAAGACGATGATCCCCCCGGGTTTCACGGGCACGACTAGAGTGAAGCAGCCGATCTGCCAGCCCGCCAAGACTGCGGTTCGGCGTTTCTCCGAAATAGTTGACTTCGGATAAACGCCGAAGTAGCTTCATCGTATGGAGACGCCGCGATTCCGAGCTGATGATCTTGCAGCTGCCTCTGGCCTTTCTCTGGCCGGCATTGAGCTGCTCGTGAAGAGCAAACTCGCTCCCCCGTCCGATAACAAGGGCCGTGGTTCCGCCCGAATTTACACGACCAAAGGCCTCTCTCAGATGATTGTCGTCGGGGCACTGTTCTCCGCCGGCCTGGAACTCACGCCGGCCGCCCGCCTAGGTGGTGCGATCTCCGATGAGTTCTGCTCGATCTATGGCCATATCCCCGAACGGCTCGATGACCTCGCCGAGCCGATGCTGTCGACGCACCCTTTTCTGTTGGATCTGCCAAGTTGTGAATACGGCGCCGGCCGCGACCGTTTTGCGCTTTATGGGTTCATCTGTGAGCACTCCAACAACTATCGCCCCGGCGCCATCTGTCGAGGCGATATGTTCGTTGAGATCATCGACCGACGCTTCGTTTTCTTCGGCAACTACGACATGCCGAATTTTGTTAGCCCGTTCAGCGCTGAGCCGAGTGACGTCTCTGCCGCCTACCGGATTGCGGGCTGGGAGCGCGGCTCGTCAGGTGTGAACGTCATTCCCTTAAGCGATGAGCTGCCCCCGATCGGCGTAAGGCCGGCCAGTGAGGAGGCGATTGAGGCATGGAAGCGCGCGGGTGCCAAGATCGAGGCAGAGTACTTTCTGGCCCGCGGCAAAGCCGTGAGCGCCACCCGCGTCAATATCAGTCTCGCCATCCGCAATGGCTTCGATGCGGTTATCCAGCATCGCAGCTCGGGCATCTCGGATCGATGAGAGGGGATTTGATGTCCAGCGAGCCCTCCTTCATCCGCGGCGCCAAGGCCATTGCGCACGAGTTGGGTTGCTCGCGGCGCACCGTCACGAAAATGGTGGCCGAGGGAAAGCTCCCGGCCAAGCATGGTTTCTCCGGTGGCCGAACATCGCCGCTGATCATCGAGCGCAAGGCGCTCGACAGGCTCAAGATTGGAGTAGGGGAGTAGTTCGTTGAGCGCCCGTTCCCTGAGGCAACAGACGCTGCCGCGCTTCGCCCTCCGCCGGGATGAGGCGGCCGCCAGCCTGAGCGTGTCCCCGTCGACCTTCGATAATTGGGTGGCCGAAGGCAAGATGCCGGCCGGCCTTAAGATCGGTGCAATCATGCTTTGGGACGTGCAGGCGATCCACGACCATTGGCAGGCGCTCCGCGAGGCCCCCCTCGCGCATAATCCTCTCGATGGCCGCGTGCTCTGATGGCCGAGATCAAGCTCCGACATCTGAGCCCCGACACCGACGCGCGCGGAAATGTGCGCTGGTATGTCCGGGTTCCAGGCCGCAAGAAGGTGCGCATCCGCGCCGCGCTCAATGAGGATGGCTCACTCTCTGACGCCTTCGTGGCGGCATATTTCCGCGCTCTGCGCGGCGTTCCTGAGGATGGCCGGCCAAAGCTGGAGCGAGTGCCCGATGGCAGCTTTCAGTGGGCATTGAACCGCTATTATGCGTCCTCGCTCTTCAAGGGCCATGAGTCCGCGACGCAGCGCGACAAGCGCAGCGTGCTCGACCGGTACGCAGTCAACGCCGGGCCGCTCCCGCTGGCCGCTTTCCGCCGTAGCGACATTGAGAAGAGCCGGGACAAACGCCGGCAGACGCCCGGCGCCGCCGACAAGCTGGTGAAGTACCTTAAAGCATTCTTCGCCTGGTGCGTGCTTGAGGGCTTGCTGAAGGCAAACCCAGCGGCTGGCATTGGCAAGATCAACACATCGAGCGAGGGGTTCCACGCCTGGACGGTGGAAGAGGTGCGGCGGTTCGAGATCGCGCACCCGATCGGCAGCATGGCGCGGCTGGCGCTGGCGCTCCTACTCCACACAGGCGGGCGGCGCGGCGACATCTATGCGCTTGGGCCGCAGCACGTTGAAGGCGGATACTTCGCGTTCACACAGGAGAAGAATCGCAACCGGCGCCCCGTGCGGATCGAAATCCCCGTGCGCGCCGAACTGTGCAAGATCATTGCCGCCACGCCCATTGGCGAGCGCTCCTTCGTCGTGTCGGCACACGGGAAGCCCTACACGAAGGAGAGTTTCGGCAACCGCTTCCGTGACTGGTGCAATGAGGCTGGTCTGCCGCATTGCTCGGCCCATGGCGTCCGTAAGGCGGCGGCGACGATCCTCGCCGAAAGCGGGGCTACGGCTTCCGAACTGTGCGCCGTGTTCGGCTGGTCGAAGCTGGAGACGGCCGAAATCTACGTCCGCAAAGCGCAGCGCAAGCTTATGGCCGCGAACGCCTTCGCCCGGCTTGACGCTATGGCGGCCCGTCCGATTGTCCCACTTTCACCAGTCTCGCCGAACGGCGGGACAAAAGGAGCAAAAACCGATGGAAAATCAAAGCCCCTCGGAAAATCTGGTGGGCCCGGTAGGACTCGAACCTACAACCAGACCGTTATGAGCGGTCGGCTCTAACCATTGAGCTACAGGCCCCGGCGCCCGCTGCGGGCGCGGCGGCACGTTAGCAAAGGCGGTCTGCCGCGCCAACCGAATGCACGGCACGGTCCACATGGTCCCGAAGGTCCGGGCCGTCACGGCGGCGTGGTCGCGAGGACCGCTCGCCCTGTCCCCGGCCTTCCGGGGGAGGAGAGGCCCGTGGACGTCGCGTTCGCAACCCTCGCGCTCTGCCTGTCGTTCGGTCACGCCGGCATGGCCGGCGCGGCGGCGGCGGCCTATAAGGATGGCGGTGCCGCCTGCGCGGTGCGTTTCATGGGGCTGCCGACATGACCACACTTCCCGCCTCCGCCCTGCGCCGGATCGGCGCCGCCTTTCTCCTCGCCATGATGGCGCTCGGTCTCGCCGGCTGCGGCGTCAATACCATTCCGACTGAGGAAGAGCGGGCCAAGGCCGCATGGAGCGAGGTGCTCAACCAGTATCAGCGCCGCTCCGACCTGATCCCGAACCTCGTGGAGACGGTCAAGGGCTATGCGCAGCAGGAAAAGGACGTGCTCACCCAGGTGACGCAGGCGCGGGCCAACGCGACCTCGATCAAGGTGGACGCCGACACCATCACCGACCCCGCCAAATTCCAGCAGTTCCAGAGCGCGCAGGGCCAGCTCTCCAGCGCGCTCGGGCGGCTGATCGCGGTGGCCGAAGCGTACCCGGACCTCAAATCCAACCAGAACTTCCTTGCCTTGCAGGCACAGATCGAGGGCACCGAGAACCGCATCGCCGTGGCGAGGCGCGACTATATCGAGGCGGTCCGGGTCTATAACACCGAGCTGCGCACCTTCCCCGGCGTGCTCTGGGCCAACACGCTCTACCGCGGCAACAAGCCGATGGAGACCTTCACCGTCTCGCAGGAGCAGATGCAGGTGCCGAAGGTGAAGTTCAATTGAACGCCGAGGGCTGACCCAGATGGTCCGTTCCTTCCGGTTCAGATTTCCCGCTCTGCTGCTGGTCGCCCTGGTGGCGCTGGGGGGACTCGTCGCTTCGGCCCGCGCCGAGCTGAGCTTTCCCGTGTTGACCGGTCGCGTGGTCGATGCGGCCGGCATTCTCGATGCGGCGACGCTGGCCCGGCTCGACGGGGAACTGGCGGCGCAGCAGGAAAAGACGACCGACCAGCTCGTCGTCGCGACGGTGCCCTCGCTTGAGGGCACCTCGGTGGAAGATTACGCCAACCGTCTGTTCCGCCACTGGAAGATCGGGCAGGCCGAGAAGAACAACGGCGTGCTGCTGCTGGTGGCGCCCAATGAGCGCAAGGTGCGCATTGAGGTCGGCTATGGCCTTGAGGGCGTGCTGCCGGATGCGGTGGCAAGCACCATCATCAGCACCACCATCCTGCCCGCTTTCCGCTCGGGCGATTTTGCCGGCGGTATCAGCCGCGGCGTGGCTGCCATCCTCGAAATCCTCAATCTGGACCCCGCCGAGGCTGAGGCGCGGGCGCGGGAGGCGGCCGAGCCGGCGCTGTCGGTCGAGGACTGGCTCAACATCCTCATCGTGCTGGTCATGGTCGGGTTTTTCCTGTTCGTCATGATCCGCCAGATCCGTTCGGGCGGCGTTCGTGGTCGTCGGCGCGGCGTGGCGGCGGGCGCCGCGAGCGGCTGGGAATGGAACAGCCGATCGGGCGGTGGCGGCGGCTGGTCGAGTGGCGGTGGCGGTTTTTCCGGGGGAGGGGGCTCCTCCGGTGGTGGCGGGGCGTCGGGGAGCTGGTGATGGCGGCGGAGGAGGGGGCGTTGCTGAGCGTGGAGGGTCAGTCCCGCATCGCCGCGGCGGTGGCGCGAGCGGAGAGGGGGACGGCGGGTGAAATCCGTGTTGTGCTCTCGACGCGGCCGCTGATCGACCACGGCCCGCACGCCCTGCTCTGGGCAGCGGTGATCGCGCTGCTGGCGCCCTGGCCGCTCGCCTTCCTGCTGCCGCTCGACGTGGCCAAATTATTGGTGATACAGGGTATTTTCTTTCTGGTGCTGGGCGCCCTGCTCGCGCTGACGCCGCTCGGCCGGCGCTGCGTGCCGGCGGCGCTGGAGCGCGCCGCCGCCCGCCACGCGGCGCTCGATCATTTTCTCAGCTTCGGCATCCATCAGACCCGCCATCGCACGGGGGTTCTGATTTTCGTCGCCCTGCTGGAGCATCGGGTCGAAGTGGTGGCCGATGAGGCCATTCACGCCAAGGTGGGGACCGCCGCCTGGGAGGATGTGTGCGCCCGCGTGCTCGCCGGCGCGCGTGAGGGGCGGCTGGTCGATGGCATCGAGGCGGGCGTGGCGGAAGCCGGGCGGCTGCTCGCCTTGCACATTCCCAGCGTTCCGGGCGACACGGACGAACTGCCGAACCGGCCGGTGGTCCTGTAAGGCGGCGCGACGCGCGTCGTGCGAGAAAATCTTGCGCGACCGGGAGGCTCGGCGCATAAGCCCGGCCAAGAAGTTTGGAGAAATTCCATGCCCGCTTATCGCTCCCGTACCACCACCCATGGCCGCAACATGGCCGGCGCGCGCGGCCTCTGGCGCGCCACCGGCATGAAGGACAGCGACTTCGGCAAGCCGATCATCGCGGTGGTGAACTCCTTCACCCAGTTCGTGCCGGGCCATGTGCACCTGAAAGACCTCGGTCAGATGGTGGCGCGTGAGATCGAGGCCGCCGGCGGTGTGGCCAAGGAGTTCAACACCATTGCGGTCGATGACGGCATCGCCATGGGCCATGACGGCATGCTCTATTCGCTGCCCTCGCGCGAGCTGATCGCCGACAGCGTGGAGTACATGGTCAACGCCCATTGCGCCGACGCCATGGTCTGCATCTCCAATTGCGACAAGATCACCCCGGGCATGCTGATGGCGTCGCTGCGCCTCAACATCCCGACCGTCTTCGTCTCCGGTGGGCCGATGGAAGCGGGCAAGGTGGTGCTGAACGGCAAGGCCAAGGCGCTCGATCTCGTCGATGCCATGGTGGCGGCGGCCGACGACCGCATCTCCGACGAGGATGTGAAGGCCATCGAGCGCTCGGCCTGCCCGACCTGCGGTTCCTGCTCGGGCATGTTCACCGCCAATTCGATGAACTGCCTGACCGAGGCGCTCGGCCTGTCGCTTCCCGGCAATGGCTCGACGCTCGCCACCCATGCGGACCGCAAGCGCCTGTTCGTCGAGGCCGGCCATCTCGTGGTCGATCTCGCCCGCCGCTATTACGAGCAGGACGATGCCGGCGTGCTGCCGCGCTCCATCGCCACTTTCGCCGCCTTCGAGAACGCGATGACGCTCGACATCGCCATGGGCGGCTCGACCAACACGGTTCTGCATCTGCTGGCCGCCGCCCATGAGGGCGAGGTGCCCTTCACCATGACCGACATTGACCGGCTGTCGCGCCGCGTGCCGGTGCTGTGCAAGGTCGCCCCGGCTGTGGGCGACGTGCACATGGAAGACGTCCACCGCGCCGGCGGCATCATGGGCATTCTCGGTGAGCTGGACCGGGCCGGGCTGCTCGACACCTCGGTCGGCTCCGTCCACGCCCCGACGCTCGGCGCCGCGCTGGAGCACTGGGACGTCAAGCGCACCAGCAGCGCCGCCGTGCATGACTTCTTCCGCGCCGCGCCGGGCGGCGTGCCGACGCAGGTCGCCTTTTCCCAGTCGGAGCGCTACGACGACGTCGACACGAACCGCGAGACCGGCGTGATCCGCAGCGCCGAGCATGCCTTCTCCAAGGATGGCGGCCTCGCCGTGCTGTTCGGCAACCTCGCCGAGGATGGCTGCATCGTGAAGACGGCGGGCGTGGATGAGAGCATCCTCACCTTCACCGGCACGGCCCGCGTGTTCGAGAGCCAGGACGATGCCGTCTCGGCCATTCTCGGCAACCGGGTGAAGCCGGGCGAGATCGTGCTGATCCGCTATGAGGGGCCGCGCGGCGGGCCGGGCATGCAGGAAATGCTCTACCCGACCAGCTATCTGAAGTCGAAAGGCCTCGGCAAGCAGTGCGCGCTCATCACCGACGGGCGCTTCTCCGGCGGCTCCTCGGGCTTGTCCATCGGCCATGTCTCGCCGGAAGCGGCGGAAGGCGGCACGATCGGCCTCGTCCATGAGGGCGACACGATCGAGATCGACATCCCCAACCGCCGCATTCATCTTGCGGTGGCGGATGAGGAGCTTGCCGCCCGCCGCGCCGCGCAGGAGGCCAAGGGCTGGGCGCCCGCCGCGCCGCGCAAGCGCAATGTGACGACGGCGCTCAAGGCCTATGCTGCGCTGGCCACCAGCGCCGCCAAGGGCGCGGTGCGCCAGCTTCCGTGATACGGACATGATCCTTGCCGGGCGGAGCTGGAAAGCCCCGCCCGGTCCTCCGGCTGTGAAGCCTTCACCCGAACGTAGAGGCGACCATGGCCGGCGATGATGATGACTATGTCTATGACGAGGCGACCGGCGAGTGGCGCCCGGCTTCCGAGCTGAAGGCGGCCGCCGCTGCGGCGCGCGAGGTGCGGGACGCCTCGGGCAACCTGCTGGCCGATGGCGACTCGGTGGTCCTCATCAAGGATCTGAAGGTGAAGGGCGCCGGACAGACCCTGAAGCAGGGCACGGTCATCAAGACCATCCGCCTGACCGATAACCCGGAAGAGATCGATTGCCGCCACGAGGCGATCAAGGGGCTGGTGCTGCGCACCGAGTTCGTCCGCAAGCGCGGCTGAACGGCGGCGTCGACCTCGCCGCGCGTCTGCCCTGACGCGCGCGAGGCCGATATCCACCTGCGGTTTTCCCCCGATTACCTCCCGCTGCGTGCACCCCCTCCACCAAAGGGGAGTTGCGCGCACGCCATGGTCTGGCTCAGATGGCGCATCCCGACAGGTGGAGCGACCATGGCCAATTACGTCAAGATCAGCGGCTTTCTCGGTGCCTGCGTCACCGGGGTCGCGCATTTCCTCACCGATCTGCGCCGTGCGCCGGTGCTGGAGGAAAACGCCGGCTATGGCGACGCGCCCAATCTGCCCAAACCCAAGCCGACGCTCATTCCCATCATGAAGATCGCCCCGGCGGTCGGCTGGCCCAAGGGCCGCACGCCGCGCCCGGCGCCGGGCTTCACGGTGAAGGCTTTCGCCGAGAATTTCGAGCATCCGCGCTGGGTCTATGAACTGCCCAACGGCGATATTCTGGTGGCCGAGACCGCCGCGCCGCCGACGCCGAAGAACCTGTTCAGCCTGCGCTGGTGGGCCATGGGTTTCGTGCTGGTCCGCGCGGGCTCCGGCGTGGCGAGCGCGAACCGCATCACCCTGTTGCGCGACGCCGACGGAGATGGTGTGGCGGAGATCCGCACGCCCTTCCTCGAGAACCTCACCTCGCCCTTCGGCATGGTGCTGATCGGCGACCAGTTCTATGTCGCCAATGCCGACAGCGTGGTGCGCTTCCCCTACGAGCCGGGCGCGACGCGCATCACCGCCGCGCCGGTGAAGATCTGCGACCTGCCGACGGGGCGCAACCACCACTGGACCAAGAGCATGGTCGCCAACAAGGCGGGCACCAAGCTCTATGTCGGTGTCGGCTCCAATTCCAATGTCGGCGAGTTCGGCATGCATGAGGAGGAGAACCGCGCGGCCATCCTCGAAGTGGACATCGCCACCGGATCAGTACGCATCTTCGCGGGCGGCCTGCGCAACCCCGTCGGCATGGACTGGAACCCGGTGACGGGCGAGCTCTGGACCAGCGTGAACGAGCGCGACGAGATCGGCGACGATCTGGTGCCCGACTACATGACCTCGGTGAAGGACGGCGCCTTCTATGGCTGGCCCTACAGCTATTGGGGGCAGATCGTCGATGAGCGCGTGACGCCGCAGCGGCCCGATCTCGTCGCCAAGGCGCTGAAGCCGGACTATGCGCTGGGCTGCCACACCGCCTCGCTCGGCCTCACCTTCGTCGATGATGACCGCTTCGGCGCGCGCTTCCGCAATGGTGTGTTCATTGGCCAGCACGGATCGTGGAACCGCAACCCGCCCTCGGGCTACCGGGTGATCTTCGTGCCCTTCGCGGATGGGAAGCCAGCGGGTCCGCCGGAAGAGATTCTCGGCGACTTCCGCGTGGACGGGAAGGCACTCGGCCGGCCGGTCGGAGTGCTGGTGGACAAGCGCGGCGGGCTCTTGGTGGTCGACGATGTCGGCGACTGCATCTGGCGGGTGACCCCGGCCTGAGGTCCCGCAAAAAGTGACGCCGGCCCCCAGTCGAACCGGGTGCCGGCGCAAGTGGTGCCCGAACCGCAGGGGGCGGCGGTTCAGACGGCCGCGGCGGGAGGATGCCGCGGAAGTCAGGAGAGACAGGACCGCCATGAAGGGGAGGGCGGCCGGCCCGTTAGGAAAGCGTCGCGCCTTTCGATGATGGCGCGAGGCTAGTTCACTTGCCGCTGCAGGGCTTGTAGCCGGCAGCGATCAGCTCGCCGCGGGAGAAGACCACCCAGTCGCGAGACTGCGGCGCGAAGGCAGCACGCGCCTTCTCACGCGCCCAGCCGGGCAGCGAGGCGTAGTTGGCGCGGGTCTGGGAGTCGGCGAGCGCCCAGGCGGCCTTGTCACCGCGCAGACCGTCCACCGGACGGGTGGCGTGGAGCGCGATCTCGGCCGAACGACCAATGCAGACCTGATTCTTGGGCAGAGAGAGCACGACGAGGCCGCAGCCCGATTCGCACACGCCGGTCAGTTCGACCTGACGCTTCCCGATGGACGCGCGGAGCTGCATGCTGTCGAGCTCGGTGCCGCCCTTGTGATGCCAGATCTCCAGAGCGCCGGACTGGCTGGCCTGATTGAAAACCTGGTCGCCATTGGAGCGCTGCGGAATCATGTTCCAGTCACCCCAGCTGGCGCCACCGTAATACTGGGCGGAAGCCGGAAGAGCCATGCCAAGGCTCAGGAGGAGAGCGATGATGATGTGCTTCATGATAGTTGTGTAGTCCCGTTGCCTACGTGGAGTTGTGTTCAAATTGGAAGTAATTGTTCCGACCGAGGCTAGGATTGCGGTTCGCCCCGCGGCGTTGGCCGCGTTTCGGCTTGCCGCGACTACCGATATGCCTGGCCTAACTTGTGTGAACCTGTCGTAGCGGAGGGCATGCGAGATCGATCGGTGGCGAGGGCGCCGTCCGCTGTACCGTCGATCTGTCGTTGCAAAGGGAGACCGCGTGGCCGACACCTCGGTCCCACGCCTCGCCATTCCCCCTGTAAGGCTCCCGTCGGGCCCGCATCACCGAACGGGGGCATCAGGATTATTTGGTCAATACATCAGTGCATTTTATGCACTGAGCAGCTGTTAGCGGTGTGCTTCAGGTTCCGAAGCAACGTAGTTCACCGCGTAGCGAACGTTGGGCATCAGCATGGTCATGTCATTGTGGATGATGGTCATGTCCAGACTGATCCGCTCCAGTGCCAATACATGCGATCTCCTGATAGGGCGCCGTCCCATCTCCAGTTCTATGAGGGCACGCCGTCCCAATCCCAAGCGCCGCGCAAGTTCTTCCTGAGTCAGTTGCCATTTGTGTCTCAGGATGACGAGTTCATCTGCTTTCATGGCCCTATCGTGTCTGTGTTGAAACGTCACTCTGGGTATCGTTTTCGAGATAAATTATCCGAGACTTAAGTTCGGCTATCTCGTCATACATGTTTAGGATTCTTGATCCCGCTGAGAATCCACCAATAAAGAAGCCGACAAATGATCCAACAAAGAAGGCAGCAAGTACATAATACAATCCCATATTGCATTTCCGTGCTTTAGATATCATTTAGTCGTTCATATACGGCTTACTGAGTAAACAAGTATCACATATGACTCTGTGAGTCGCAAAATATTTCGATTCCTATTATATACGGCAGATATTTCTGGTATCACTAGTTGTGGTGCTGTCTGTTGTTGCAATTTCGAATATCGGTATCCAGTCACCCTGAAGGGCGCCCTGGCGGTGTTCTGTTACGGTTTGGCCTTTGTTGCGATGAATTTGCTGCTGGTCCCTTACGCAAGGCAGCGCTGCGGTGCCCAATCTCGACCATGTTCTTGGAGGGATCCCACGCTCGGCTGCGGACGAATTTGAAAATTCTTACGAAATATTTCGTCGAAACCGCTTCACCCAGATCGTCGCTGCTCGGAAA
Organism: Ancylobacter sp. WKF20; assembly: GCF_029760895.1. NCBI lineage: Bacteria > Pseudomonadati > Pseudomonadota > Alphaproteobacteria > Hyphomicrobiales > Xanthobacteraceae > Ancylobacter > Ancylobacter sp. WKF20. Next base: position 1,864,397 of record NZ_CP121679.1, on the reverse strand, counting down.
GCGCGCGTCCGCGCCGTTCTTGCGCGGGTCTGCCGTAATGGCGCCGCCTTCGCGCGGTGCAGTCGCGCTGCCGCTTGGTCATGGTGAGCGGCTGCTTCCGTGAGGGTATTCTATGCGTCTGTCCCGCGCCCCGTTCTGCGCCGTCGCGCTGCTCGCCGGTCTCCTGCCGGCCATCGCGCAGGAACTGCCGCCGTCGCCGCGCCGTCCGGTCCTGACCGTCACCGGCGAGGGCGTCTCGCGCGCGGTGCCGGATATGGCGAGCTTCTCCAGCGGTGTGGTGAGCGAAGCGAAGACCGCGCGCGAGGCGCTGGATGCCAATACGCGGGCGGTCGCCGCGATGGTCGCCGCCATCAAGGAGACTGGCATCGAGGCGCGCGACATCGCCACCTCCGGCTTCTCGGTGCAGCCGCGCTACGCGCCGCCGAAGAAGGACAGCCCGGATGCGCCGCAGATCAATGGCTATGAGGTGCGCAACACCGTGACCGTGCGGGTGCGCGATCTCGCCCGCCTCGGCGACCTGCTCGACAAGGTGGTCACTAGCGGCGCCAACCAGATCGGTGACATCTCGTTCGATATCGCCGAGCCCGCCAAGCTGCAGGACGCCGCGCGCGTGGCGGCGGTGAAAGAGGCGCGCCAGCAGGCCGACGCCATCGCCGCGGCGGCCGGCGTGCGGCTGGTGCGCGTGCTGTCCATCACCAGCAACGGCACCAGCGCCCCGCCCATGCCGCGCCTGATGGCGGCGCCGGCGATGATGAAGGCGGAGGCCGTGCCGGTCGAGGCGGGCGAAAGCGAGATCCGCGCGAGCGTGAACGTGACCTACGAGATCGAGCCACGCTGAGCGCGCGGACGGCCGGGGCGGACCCCGCTCAGGTGCTGGCGCGCGGCGGCATCAGCAGCCGCAGCGCGGCAGGGTTGATCTTGTAGTCCAGCGGCATCTTCTCGCGATCCAGTTCCCCGTCCGTGGAGACCCAGGAGCGCGAGCGGTTGTGGCGGGTGACGGTGATGGTGCGGCCGGACAGGCTGACGATGCCGGGATTGTCGCGCCAATTGTCCGTCACCATGTCGGCGCCCGCCTTGAGCAGGGCGAGGGCGCCGCGATCCTCGGCGATGTGGATCTCCAGCAGTCCCTCGTCCAGCCGCGCCCGGCGCCAGCCCGGCCCGGTAAAGCGGTTCACCGACACCAGCGCCGCGAACGCACTGTAGCTGTGGCTCGTGCCGTCGATGGTGATGTCGAGCTCCATGCGGCCAGAGCGGCGAATGGCATAGAACGCCGCCAGCGCCACCGCGAAGAAGCGCCAGAGCTTCAGCTTGCGGGCCGCCTCGCGGGCCCGCGCCATCTGGCTGAAGAAGCCCATGCCGGAAATGGTGTGGAACAGCTTGCCGTTGAGCGTGGCGAGATCCACCGTGGCGGGCTGCGCCTCATCGAGCGCGGAAAGGGCCGCTTCCAGTTCCATCGGCATGCCAATGTCGTGCGCCAGCAGGTTGAGCGTGCCGAGCGGCAGGATGCCGAGCGTCTTGTCCGAGCCATCGAGGCTGGTGACCGCGAGGCTGACGCTGCCATCGCCCCCGCCGACGATTACCGTGTCGTGTTCGCCCCGGCCGGACCCGCGGATGGCGCGCAGCAGGTTCTTGCCGCTGAGCAGGTGAACGTCGAGCGTGCGGCCCTCCTTGCCGAGCTCACGCTCGACGAGCTTGCGTACCTCTTCGCCGCCCCTGTCGAGCAGCGTTCCCGCCCGCGCGTTCAGCAGAACCAGAACGTGCTTCAGCGTGGGTGCCGCCGGGGCGGGGTCGGCATCGGCGTCGATCACGCGGGCGGTGGGCGGCATGTTGGGGGTTCCGGCGGAGAGAAAAGGGGCGACACGTATATGGAGCGGATTGCGGACGGTGCGAGGATGAGGCACTGATTCCGGCATAATGCCGGCGGGAGACAAGGCACAATGGCGGATACGGGCGCGAAGTTCCCCATCATCCGGCTACGCGCCGGCATTCTGGTGCTGATTGCTCTCATCATGGTGTCATCCGCCGCCGGTCGCTGGATGGCGACGTTGTTTTCGCTCGGCTGGGGATGGGCGGCGCTGATCGGCATCGCGGTCGCCCTGCTGATTGCGCTGATCGTCACCCGGCTCGATCGCCTCGCCTATTTCGGCATTGCCGCGCTGGTGACGCTCTTCGCCGCCTACACCGCCTATGATTTCGCGCGCGGCCCTATCGACTGGTCGGAAGGAGCGGCATTCCTGCTCGCTCTGGTTCCGGCGGTGCTGCTGGGCGCGGCCTTCTGGGACTTCCGGCACTTCGTCAGCGAGGTGCGGGCCTGGGCCAACAGCCGGAGCTGAAAGCTCGGGCCGTTGCGCCGCCTCGGGGCACGGCGCGGGGTGCGCCCAGTTCAGCGTGCGCTGAGGGCGTAACGCCAGAGAAACAGCCGGCGCCGCAATTTCTGCAGAAACGAGTGCCGGACGCTTGCCCGACTCGGGAGCGGCGAAAGCGGCGCCGCCGCTTCGATCTCGCGGGCACGGGCGAACCATTGCTGGGCTGCTTCGGGATCGGGCGGCGCGCCCAGCCCCTGCGCGAGCGCGGCGGCAAAGGCGCGCAGATCCGCCGGCTCGCCGCTGGTGGCCGCTTTCTCAAGGGCCTGCCGGGCGACGCGCTGGAGCGGAAGGACATCGGTTTCGCGCAAGCCCGCGCCTATGTTGCGGCAGAAGGCGGGAACGCCGTTCTCCACGGCCCGCGCGAACCAGGGCAGCGCGGCGCCGAGATCGCCGGTGCGCTCCAGCAGCAGGCGCGCATAGTCGAACTGGCCGCGATAATCGCCGCCTTCCGCGCCGCGGCGATACCAGCGCAGCGCCGCTTCGGGGCGGGCGGGGCGGTCCCAGCCCTGTTCGAGATAGCGTCCGATGAGGGTCATCGCCTTGGCGTTGCCGCGGCGGGCGGCGCAGACATACCAGGCCAGCGCTTCCTTCCGGTCGGCGGGCACGCCTTTTCCGTCGAGCAGCAGGGTGGCGAGGTTGAACGGCGCCCACGCGTCGCCCTTCTCGGCGGCGGCGCGGTAATGGCGTGCGGCCTCCGTGGCGTCGGCCGGCACGCCCCAGCCGAGCTCATGGCAACGCCCGACCATGTTGATTCCCTCCGCGCTGCCCGACGCGGCGGCGATGGCGAACCAGCGCAGCCCCGCCACCGGGTCGCGCGGCACGCCATGGCCGTCGACCAGCATCTGGCCGAAGGCGAGCTGGGCGTTGACCAGCCCGTTCAGCGCTCCGGCCTCGACCCAGCGGGCGGCGTCCTCCGGCCCCTGACTGATGCGCGCGCGCAACACATCCGGGCCTAATCGCTTGAGCTCCGCGTAGGAAATCCACCGCTCGCGCATGGGTTGGTCCGTTCGGTCCGGGGTGGTTGGCGCCGTGCTGAATGAGAAGAACGCCCGATTTCTCGTGGATTCCATAAGGACAGCTTTGACCCATTCGCAAGAGAGAATGTCTAGTTTCTTATTTTAAGAATTCCAAAGAAGGGTTTTTGCCGGTCAGACTCCAGCAAAGTTGGAAGCACTCAAAAACATACTGTTTGAAGCTACTGAGGATGAAAGTTATGAGACGAAAATACATAATTAAGGGGTTGGGGAACCATGAAGACCTTGAGAACGCTCCGTTCCGTTGCACCAAACGCCGCGCTGGCCGCTGGCATGGCCGCGACCATGACGGCGGTTCCGCTGTTCGGCGCCGCCGCGCAGCAGGCGGCGACCACGCCCGCCTCCGGTGAAGAACTGCCGACCGTCACGGTCGAGGACGAGGGCTCTCCCGCCAACACGCTGGAGGCGTCCACCGGCCTCAGCCGCCTGCCCGGCACGATCCAGGACACGCCCCAGATCGTGAACGTCATCACCCAGGAGACGATGCAGCAGCAGGGCGTCACCACGCTCGAACAGGCGCTGCGCAACGTTCCGGGCGTCACCGCCGGCATCGGCGAGGGCGGCGGCGGCATGAATGGCGACCAGTTCCGCATCCGTGGCTTCCAGGCCAAGGGCGACATCTTCATCAACGGCCTGCGCGACTTCGGCGTCTATGTCCGCGACAGCTTCGCCTATGAGAGCGTCGAAGTGTTCAAGGGCTCCAGCTCGGAAGCCTTCGGTCTCGGCACCACCGGCGGCGCCATCAACTCGACGCTGAAGGCGGCGCATCTCGGCGACAAGTATGATGTCGAGGGTCAGTTCGGCACCGGCCCGCTCTATCGCGGCGTGTTTGACGTCAACAAGCAGATCGATTCCACCACCGCCGTGCGCATCGTCGGCATGGTGAACGAGCAGGATGTCGCCGACCGCGACAACGTCGAATCGAACCGCTACGGCTTCATGGGCGATGTCGGCTTCGGTCTCGGCACCGATCAGACCCTGCACATCAACTATCTCTACCAGCACGGTGACCGCACGCCAGACTATGGCGTCCCGGTCGTCACGCCCGGCTATGGCGATGTCGCCAAGTATGGCGCGCTGGGCCAGCCGGTGACGGAGTGGGGCGTTCCGAGCTCGACCTTCTACGGCAAGGTGACGGACATGGACGTCACCGACACCAACATGCTGACGGTGAACTTCAAGCGGGAGGTCAATGACTGGCTGACCTTCACCAACGATACCCGCGTCGGCTATTACACCCGCGACTTCTCGACCAGCGTGCCGGGCTGCGGCAGTTCCACCACCTCGGCGTCCGCCTATTATGCGAGCTGCACCGGCCAGTTCCTCGCCGGCGGCAATCCCGCGATCACCTTCGGCGGCGGCAATCCCGGCTTCTATCAGGAGACCTGGAGCGCCCAGAACGTCTCCACCCTGACGGCGAAGTTCGAGACCGGCGCCCTGCGCCACGAGGTCGTCGCCGGCCTCGACATGTACTCGGTGAATGACAGCCGTACGCTGATCTCGGTTCAGGGCTCGAAGGGCACCTCGACCATCTATGATCCGGTGTTCGACAACACCACGGGCTACTATCTGTACTCCAACCCGTCGGGCAATAACGGCCAGCGCTATTCCAGCTCGACCGATTTCGGCGCCTTCGTCAGCGACCGCATCTGGTTCACCGATGCCATCTCGTTCCTGGCCGGCGCGCGCTACGACAATTACTCGGCCGATTACCGCTACTGGTCGGTCACCAATAATGTCGGCACCTGGGTGAACGCCGACAGCCAGACCGATTTCTGGAGCCCGAAGCTCGCCCTGATCTGGGAGCCGACGCCGTTCCAGACCTATTACGTGTCCTGGGCCAAGTCCTTCACTCCCCAGGGCGCCTTCCCGACCAATGACGTGACCGTCGTGAGCCCGACCCAGAACGATCTGGAGCCGGAGGACAACGAGACCTATGAGGCCGGCTTCAAGGTTTCCTTCCTCGAAGGTCGCCTCGGCGTCACCGGCGCGATCTTCCGCACCGACAAGAGCAACGCCTTCTACACCGATCCGGTGACGGGCGACTCGGTCGAGACCGGCGAGAACCAGCGCGTGCAGGGCGTCGAGCTCGGCCTCACGGGCAACATCACCAAGGCGTGGACCATTCAGGCCTCCTACGCCTATTACGACAGCGAGATCCAGACCAGCGCGCCGAGCACAACGCTGGCGGCCAATGCCTATGAGGGCAATGAAGTGCCCTTCGTCTCGCCGAACAACTTCACCCTGTGGACGACCTACAACCTCAGCGACCTGTGGAAGCAGATTCCCGGCGAGCTGCTGGTCGGCGCCGGCGTGACCTATGCCGACGAGTATTTCACCAATACCGCCAACACCGCCATCATCCCCGACACCTTCTCGCTGGACGCGCTCATCTCCTACAAGAAGGACAATTACCGGGTGGCGCTCAACGCCTACAACCTGACGGACGAGCTGAACTATTCGGCCGGTTGGGGTAACCGCGCGGTGCCGGCCTCGGGCCGCACCTTCACCCTCACCGTCGGGGCGACCTTCTGACGGGCGACGCCCTTCGGAACTTCTGACCGTCGACCCTCTGGGGGAAGGCCCGCTTTCGCGCGGCTTTCCCCCTCTTTTTCATTCAGGCCGCCATGCTGATCCAGATCCCCGACATTCTGACGCCCGCCGAAGTCGCCCATTGCCGCCGCGTGCTGGAAGGTTCGCAATGGGTGGATGGGCGCGTCACCGCCGGGGCGCAGGCGGCCCTTGCCAAGAAGAACCTGCAGATCCCCGTCGAGTCGCGCGAGGCGCAGGAGCTTGGCGATCTCATCCTGCACGCGCTTGGCCGCAACCCGATCTTCAACGCCGCCGCCCAGCCGCTGCGCGTGCTGCCGCCCATGTTCAACCGCTACGATGTCGGCATGAAGTTCGGCGCCCATGTCGATGGCGCGATCCGCACCATTCCCGGCACCGGCCAGCGGCTGCGCTCGGACGTGTCGACCACCATCTTCCTCACCGACCCCGAGGAGTATGACGGCGGCGAACTGGTCATCGAGGACGCGTTCGGCACGCAGGAGGTGAAGCTGCCGGCGGGCCATGCGGTGGTCTATCCCGCCTCCAGCCTGCACAGCGTCAACGAGATCACCCGCGGCAGCCGCTGGGGCTCGTTCTTCTGGACGCAGTCCATGGTGAAGGACGCCGGCCAGCGCGCCATGCTCTACGATCTCGACATGGCGATCATGGATGCGCGGGCGAAGCTGCCGGACGATGATCCGGCCGTGCTGTCGCTCGCCAATGTCTATCACAACCTGTTGCGCCACTGGGCGGAGCTCTAGGCGCGCGCTGCGTCAGCCACCCCCGCGCGATTGACAGGGCTCCGGGCCCGTGGGACGGCTCGACCGCTCACGAGGCGGAATCGATGGTCTTTTCTCCTTTTCTCACCGAGTCCATCGGCGGCCTTGCCGCCCTGCTCACCACCCTGTGCTGGCTACCGCAGGCGCTGAAGATCCTGCGCACGCGGGAGACGCGCGACCTGTCGCTTATCGCCTATCTCGCCTTTGCCGCCGGGGTGGCGCTGTGGCTGGTCTACGGGTTGCTGATCGTCTCCTGGCCGGTGATCGCGGCCAATGCGGTGACGCTGGTCCTTCTCCTGGGCATCCTCTCGCTCAAGCTGCGCTACGGGTGATCCATGACGAATTTTCTGCCGCCGGCCGTGCTGCCCATCGTGCTGCTGCTGGCCTCGAACATCTTCATGACCTTCGCCTGGTACGGCCATCTCAAGCACAAGGGCTCGCCGCTTCTCATCGCCATCGTGGCGAGCTGGGGCATCGCCTTTTTCGAGTATTGCCTCGCCGTGCCGGCCAACCGCTATGGCTCGGCGGTCTATGCGACGGCGGAGCTGAAGACCATGCAGGAGGTCATCACCCTCCTGGTCTTCGCCGCCTTCTCGGTGTTCTGGCTGAAGGAGCCGCTGGGCTGGAACCACGCCATCGGTTTCGGCTTCATCGCCCTCGGGGCGTGGTTCATTTTCCAGAAGTGGTGAGCCGCCTCTAATCCTCGCGGCGCCCCGCTCCCGGACGGTCCTGCTCGTAATGATGGGCGAGCGGGAAGGGCGGCAGGAAGCTCTCCCGCCGGATCGTCCAGAGCTCATAGGTGGGCGTGAACCGATCGCGCGTGTCGAGGGTGCCGAGATAGACCTCGATCTCATCGCCTGAGTGGCCGAAGACCGACGAGCCGCAGCGCGGGCAGAAATGCCGGCCCTTATAGTCGGCCGTGGCGCCGCTGACCGTCACCGCCTCCTGCGGGAAAATCGCCGAGGCGTGGAACAGCGCGCCATGATGCTTGCGGCAGTCGAGGCAGTGGCAGAGCCCGACGCGGTAGGGTTGACCCGTGGCCTCGATCCGCACATCGCCGCACAGGCAGCCGCCGGTGACCGTCTCCATAGGCGCCTCCGTTGGATCTCGCGCGCCGCGATGGCGCGCGAGATCCAATCTAGCGCATCAGTCGGCGGGGACGAGGCGCAGCACGCGGCCATTGCCGGGATCGTCGGTCAGCAGCCACAGCGCCCCGTCCGGCCCCTGCCGCACATCGCGAATGCGCTCACCAAGATCGCCCAGCAGCACCTCTTCCTCAGTCACCCGCTCGCCGGAGGCGTCGAGCGTCATCCGCACCAGCCGCGCGCCGCCGAGCCCGCCGGTGAACAGACTGCCCTTCCAGCCTTTGATGAGATCGCCGGTGTAGAAGGCGAGGCCCGAGGGGGCGAAGGAGGGATCCCAGTATTTCACTGGCTGTTCCATGCCGGGCTTCTGCGTGCCCTGGCCGATCGCCGCCCCGCTATAGTCGCGGCCATAGGTGATGACCGGCCAGCCATAATTCTTGCCGGCTTCGGGATGGTTCAGCTCGTCGCCGCCGCGCGCACCGTGCTCGATGGTCCAGAGCCGGCCCGTTGCCGGATCGAGCGTCGCGCCCTGCACGTTGCGATGGCCATAGCTCCAGATTTCCGGGCGCGCATTCGGTGTCGTGCGGAAGGGGTTGTTCTGCGGCACGCCACCATCGGGGAGGATGCGCACCACCTTGCCGATATGGGTGGAGAGGTTCTGCGCCTCGGTGCGCAGCGAGCCGCGGTCGCCGAGCGTGATGAACAGCGTGCCGTCGCGGCCGAAGACGAGGCGCGAGCCGAAATGCTGCCCGCCGCTCGCCGCCGGCTCCTGACGGAAGATCACGTCCACCGCCTCGAGCCGGGCGGCGCCACCTTCCTCCACCAGCTTCGCGCGGGCGACGCTGGTGCCACCGGCGCCCTCGCGCGGTTCGGCATAGGAGAGGAAGATCAGCCGGCTGGTGTCGAAATCAGGGGCGAGCACGACATCGAGGAGGCCGCCCTGGCCGCGCGCGAAAACAGGGGGCACGCCGGCAATCGGCTCGGACACCGTCCCGTTGCGGCTGACGATGCGCAGCCGGCCCGGCCGCTCGGTCACCAGCATCCGCCCATCCGGAAGGAAGGCGAGGCTCCACGGGTTTTCCAGCCCGCCCGCCACGGTCTCCACAGTCAGGGGGCCGGCGGAGGAGGTGATGCGGACCGGGTCTTGCGTCGTCTGGGCGTGAGCGCTCGTCAGCAGCGCCGGGGCGCTGGTCGCCAGAAGGGCACTGAGGGCGAGGGCGGAGAGTTGGGCTCGGATCACGCGGGTCTTCCTCGTCTGTCACCGTCGCGGGAATGGTTAGGGCGCTGAGGCGCCGGCGCCAATCCGGGCGGCGGTGACAAGCGAGTGATGACGTTAGGAAAGCGTCAGCCTTCGCGCTGGCGCGGGCTCTCGATGCCCCGGGCATTGTCGAGCGTGTCGCGCAGCATGAAGGTGGTCAGGCCGCACAGGCCGATGAAGGCGGTCAGCAGCACGGCGCCGACGGCGACGCGGCCATCCGCATCCGGCAGGGCGGAGAGCTCCAGCGCCGAGGCGCGCTGCAGGCCGAACAGGCAGAGCACGGCGACGATGGCGAAGGTGAGGGAGAGGACGACGCCCGCTTCCATCAGAGCGCGGCGCAGGCGGCGGCCAGCGGTGTGGCGGGCGGGTGCCGCACCGGCGGTGCCGGCGAGGGCATCGACGTGAGCGGTGGCGGCAGGCGCATGGCGGTTCGAGATCTGCGACATGGCGAACTCCTTTCCGATCGACGGCGTCGGGTGCGTCTTCGATGGGAGGTAACTTCGCGGCTGATCCCGGCCCGGCTTCGGCGCGACTTTGCTGCACCCGGTATCATTTCAGGGCAATTTGGGGGCAAATAGTTAAAGCGCGCTAACCATTTGCCGGCTTTCGGCGGGGCGCCACGCCATGTCCACATGGCCGGCCTCATCAGCCACCCGCGCCAGCCAGCGGCGCACCGCCGGGAAGGTCGAGAGATCGAAGTCGCCTTCCTCCGCCACATGGGTGTGCGCGTAGAGCGCGATGTCGGCGATGCTGAGCGTGCCGTCGACGAAAAATGGGCGGCGGCCGAGATGGCGTTCCATCACCCGAAGCGCGGCGTAGCCCTCTTCCTGCCAGCGGTCGACATCATGGGTACGCAGGTCGCGCCCGCCGCGCACCAGCTTGAGCCAGAAGCGCGCGGCGGCGATGGCCGGCTCATGGCTGTGCTGCTCGAAGAACATCCAGCGCAGCACCTCGGCGCGCGCCAGCGGGTCGACGGGCAGGAAGCGCGTGCCTTCCGCTAAGTAAAAAAGAATGGCGTTGGATTCGGCGAGAAAGCGCCCGCCGGGAAGCTCCAGCAGCGGCACCCGGCCTTCCGGGTTCTTCATCAGGAAATCGGGCGTGCGGTTGGCGCCGGAGAGCACGTCGATGTCCACCAGCTCGAAGGGCAGGCCCAGCCGGGCAAGCAGCAGCCGGACCTTGTAGCAGTTGCCGGAACTCTGCATCGAGTGGAGCTTGAACACGCGGGAATCTCGGTGGGCTTAAGAAGGACGTTGCGTCAGCGGCAGCTTATCGCATCTCGACGGCGTTCGGAGGTGGGGAATCGCTTGCCCGCGCGCAAGGGCTCGACTAGTTGTCGCGCGCAAAACACCTCAAGGGAGTTCGGCCTATGAGCCTGATATCCGCCGCCCTGAAGCGCATCAACCCGTCGCAGACGATCGCCATCTCCAACAAGGCGCGGGAGCTGAAAGCGGCCGGTCGCGACGTGATCGCGCTGGCGGCCGGCGAGCCGGACTTCGAGACGCCCGACAACATCAAGGAAGCCGCGATCAAGGCGATCCATGATGGCCAGACCCGCTACACCGCGGTGGACGGCATTCCGGAGCTGAAGGCGGCCATCGTCGCCAAGTTCAAGCGCGAGAACGGCCTCACCTACAAGCCGAGCCAGGTCACGGTCGGCACCGGCGGCAAGCAGGTGCTGTTCAACGCTCTGGTGGCGACGCTCGACGTCGGTGACGAGGTCATCATCCCCGCGCCCTACTGGGTGTCCTACCCGGACATCGTGCAGTTCGCGGGCGGCACCCCCGTGCCGGTCGAGACCAAGCTCGAGGACAATTTCAAGCTGAAGCCCGAGGCGCTGGAAGCGGCGATCACGCCGAAGACCAAGTGGCTCATCTTCAACTCCCCGTCCAACCCGACGGGCTCGGCCTATAACCGCGCCGAGATGAAGGCGCTCACCGATGTGCTGGTGAAGCACCCGCATGTGTGGGTGCTCACCGACGACATGTATGAGCACCTCGTCTATGACGACTTCGAGTTCGTCACCCCGGCGCAGGTCGAGCCGTCGCTCTACGACCGCACGCTGACCATGAACGGCGTCTCCAAGGCCTATTGCATGACCGGCTGGCGTATCGGCTATGCGGCGGGCCCTGAGGCGCTCATCAAGGCCATCGGCACGCTGCAGTCGCAGTCCACCTCGAACCCGAGCTCCATCGCCCAGTGGGCGGCGGTCGAGGCGCTGAACGGTCCGCAGGACTTCATCGCCGCGAACAACAAGGTGTTCAAGGAGCGCCGCGACCTCGTCGTCTCCATGCTCAACCAGGCGAATGGCCTCACCTGCCCGAAGCCGGAAGGCGCCTTCTATGTCTATCCGTCCTGCGCGGGCGTGATCGGCAAGACCGCGCCCTCGGGCAAGGTCATCGAGAATGACGAGATCTTCGCCAGCGAGCTTCTGGACGCGGAAGGCGTTGCTGTCGTTCACGGCTCGGCCTTCGGCCTTGGCCCGGCGTTCCGCATCTCCTACGCGACTGCGACCAAGGACCTGGAAGAGGCGTGCCTGCGCATCCAGCGTTTCTGCGGCTCGCTGCGCTGAACTGAAACGGTGCCGGCCGGGCGTGCGCCCCGGCCGGGCCTCCGCACTCGCGGGTGCCGACCGAAAGGCCGGTCAAGCGCACAAGGGGAGATTGACAATGATCCGTACCGTTCTCTCGCGTGGCCTTCTTGCCGCCGCTCTCGCTGCCGGCGTCAGCGGGCTCTTCGCCGCCCCCGCCGCTGCCCAGAGCGGGCGTGTGCAGGTCGGCGTGCTCGAATGCCGTGGCTCCAAGTCGGTGAGCTTCATCATCGGCTCCAAGCGCACGCTGGACTGCACGTTCAACGCGCCGAAGGGCCGCAAATACGCCTATGAGGGCACGATCCGCCGCTGGGGTCTCGATATCGGCGTGACCGGCCGCAACGCGCTGGTGTGGTCCGTGCTCGCCCCGACCCGCGCCGTGCGCTCCACCGACCTCGCGGGCACCTATGCCGGCGTGTCCGGCAGCGTGGCGCTCGGGCTCGGTATCGCCGGCAATGTGCTGGTCGGTGGCTCGAACAAGACCATCGCCCTGCAGCCTGTCAGCGTCGAAGGCCAGACCGGCGTGAACCTCGCGCTCGGCGTGGGCGACCTGACGCTCCGCGCGCAGTGACCCTACCCGCCATCTGAGACGACGAAGCCCGGCCTCGCGCCGGGCTTTTTCGTTTCCGCATCCGCGTGCGCGAAACCACGTCGCGCACGCGCTAGTGATGGGCGAGGATGAAATATCGGCGCCGCGGCTGGCGTATTCTCCGCAGCGATACCAAGGAGACCGCCATGTTCATCCGCCGCCGCCGCCCCTGGGAATTGCCGGAGAGCGCCGCCACACCCGAATCCGTCTACCTCTCCCGCCGCCATCTGATCGGCGGTGGCGCGGGCCTGCTGGCGCTCGCCGGCCTCGGCGCCAGCGTCGGCGGCCTGCCGGCAGAGGCGCAGGCGGTGGGCGATCCCGCCACCGATCCGACTAGGGATCTCTACCCCGCCAAGCGCAACCCGACCTTCACGCTCGACCGGCCGGTCACGCCGGAAGAGATTTCCGGCAACTACAACAATTTCTACGAATTCGGCTCCGAGCGGCGCAATTACCAGATCGCCGACATCGCCGCCCGCATGCCACGCCGGCCGTGGACGGTGAAGATCGACGGGCTGGTCGAGCAGCCGCGCGAGGTGGGGATCGACGACATCATCCGCGCCATGCCACTGGAAGAGCGGCTGTACCGTCATCGCTGCGTCGAGGCCTGGTCGATGGCGGTGCCGTGGACCGGCTTTCCGGTTCGGGAACTCGTCGCCTGGGCGCGCCCGCTGTCCGGGGCGAAGTACATCCGCATGGAGACCTTCGTGAACCCGAAGGTGGCGCCGGCGCAGAACGGCTTCGTCTATCCCTGGCCCTATGTCGACGGGCTCACCATGGCCGAGGCGACCAACGACCTCGCCTTCTTCGTCACCGGTGTCTATGGCAAGCCGGCGCCGAACCAGTATGGCGCGCCGCTGCGCCTCGCCGTGCCGTGGAAATACGGCTTCAAGTCGGTGAAGTCGATCGTGCGCATCTCCTTCGTCGCGGAGCGGCCGGTCGGTCTTTGGGAGCAGGTGCAGGGCTCGGAATATGGCTTCTGGGCCAATGTGAACCCGGAGGTTCCGCACCGGCGCTGGAGCCAGGCCAGCGAGCGCGACATCGGCACCGGCGAGCGCCGCCCGACGCTGCTCTACAACGGCTATGCCGAGCAGGTGGCCGGTCTCTACAAGGACATGAAGGGCGAGAAGCTGTTCATGTGAGCCGCGCCCGGCGCAGCCAAGAAAAAAGCCGGGCTCACGAGGAGCCCGGCTGAGTCTCGCCGCCTGAGCGGCGAACCTTCCAGAGGGGAACAGCCGAAGCATCGATGCATTCGGTGTCTGCTCTTCATATGGTCAATCCTCGGGCACTCTGCAATAAAGTATGCCCGCATGGCAGGCATGTTGATTTGCATGGAGCGTGTCACATGCCCGTTACTGCCCGCCAAATGTGCGCCGCAGGGGCGTCATTCCCTGTGGTAAGCCACTTTTCCCAGCGCTAGGCTGACCGCGAGAGGTACGGTGGCGCGGGAGAGTGTCTTGGCTTTGCTCGCAGGCGTTTCGTGGCTGGGTGTGGTGTCACCTGCGCTCGCGCGTGCCGCGTTCCGTGCGAAGGCCCTGCTTGCGCTGTGCCTGCTTCCGATCCTCATTCTCGGTGCCCCCGCCCAAGCACGTGCCGCGCACGCCCAGACATCGGCGGATCCGCCCGTGCTCGCCGTGGTCGATATCGGGCTGGTGGATTTTGCCGGGCCGGGGAGCAGCCAGGCAGAGGATGAGGCCCGCTCCAGCGCGGTGACATCGGCCATTCTTTCCGAAGTGGCCGAAGGTGGGCTGATCGCAACCATCTCCATAGGCTGCAAGGCCGGCTGCAGTTTCGATGCGGCGGGCGTCGAGAGGCTGCGCCGTCGCGCTCATGCGGCGGGCGGCACCCATGTGCTCGTGGGCAATGTCCGTCGCATCGGCTCGGCGGTCGCGCTCATGCGCGTGTCGGTGCTGGACACCGCCACCGGCCACATGCTGCTCGACCGGATGGTGAGCTTCCGCGCGGACAGCGAGGCGGGCTGGACCTATGCCGCCTCGTTCCTCTCCCGCGAGGTGGCAGAGGCGCTGGTCGCCGCGTCACCCTAGGCGGGCGGGCAGGCGGGTCAGAAATTCCAGCGCTGCGCCTTGGCGACGAGGAAGTCGCGGAACACCTGGATGCGCGCGACCGAGCGCATTTCCTGCGGGTAGACGAAATAGGCTTCCAGCGTCGGCGTGGTGCGCTCGGGGAAGAGCTGCACCAGCGTGGCGGAATCCTCCAGGAGATAGTCCGGCACGATGCCGATGCCGACACCGCGCTCGACGGCGCGCTTGAGGCCGAGCACGTTGTTGACCGAGAGCGAGGGCATGCGCCCTTCCTGCCCGTCTTCCAGCCCCGCGCGCTCCAGCCAGTTCAGGTCCTGGAAATAGGAGGGGATGGGGCCGCCCAGCAGAATGATGCGGTGCTTGTCCAGCTCGTCCAGCGTGCGCGGATGGCCGTTGCGCTTGAGATATTCCGCCGACGCGAAGGCGTGGAAATGCACGGTGAACAGTTTGCGCTGGATCAGGTCGGGCTGCACCGGCTGGCGCAGGCGGATGGCGACGTCGGCCTCGCGCATGGCAAGGTCGAGCTCGTCATCGGTCAGGATGAGCGTGATGCGAATGTCGGGATAGAGCTCAAGGAACTCACCGATGCGCGCGGTCAGCCAGTGGGTGCCAAGGCCCATGGTGGTGGTGACGCGCAGCTCGCCATTCGGCTTCTCGCGGCTGTCGGTCAGCTTGGCCCGCGCCGCCTCCAGCTTCATGAAGACTTCGTGCGCGGTGCGGTAGAGCAGGTCGCCCTGCTCGGTCAGGATCAGCCCGCGCGCATGGCGGTGGAACAGCGGGATGTTGAGATCCTGCTCCAGCGCCGAGACCTGCCGGCTCACCGCGGATTGCGACAGGCCCAGCGCCTCGCCCGCATGGGTGAAGGAGCCAGCCTCCGCCGCGACGTGGAACACTTTGAGCTTGTCCCAGTCCATGTCGCGTGCGCGGTTTGCCTTGTTATCCATCGGTCAGGGCTTCCTCATTCCGCCGCTTGCGCCAGCGGCTCCCGGGCGGCGAGAAAACGCTCCGCCTCCAGCGCGGCCATGCAGCCCATGCCGGCGGCGGTCACGGCCTGACGGAAGACATCGTCGGCGACGTCACCGGCCGCGAACACGCCTTCCACCGAGGTCTGGGTGGAGGAGGGGACGGTCCAGATATAGCCTGACGGCTTGAGCTTGAGCTGACCTTGCACCAGATCGGTCGCCGGGGCATGGCCAATGGCGATGAACACGCCGTCGGCCGGGCGCTCGGTGAGGGCGCCGGTGTTCAAATCCTTCAGCACCACGCCGGTGACCTTGGTCGGCTCGTCCTGACCCTTCACCTCATGCAGCGCGGCGTTCCAGACCACCTCGACCTTGGGGTGGGCGAACAGCCGCTCCTGCAGGATACGCTCGGCGCGGAAGCTGTCGCGGCGATGGACCACGGTGACCTTGGCGGCGAAGTTGGTGAGGAACAGCGCTTCCTCGACCGCGGTGTTGCCGCCGCCGACCACGAAGACCTCCTTGCCGCGGTAGAAGAAGCCGTCACAGGTGGCGCAGGCGGAGACGCCATGGCCGCGATAGGCCTGCTCCGAAGGCAGGTCGAGCCAGCGCGCCTGCGCGCCGGTGGCGAGGATCACGGTCTCGGCGATCCACACATCGCCGGAATCGGTTTCCAGCCGGAACGGGCGGCTGGCGAAGTCCGCCTTGGTCACGATGTCGGTGACGATGCGCGTGCCCATCTTCTCCGCCTGCGCCTGCATCTGCTCCATGAGCCACGGGCCCTGGATCGGATCGGCGAAGCCGGGATAGTTCTCGACATCGGTGGTGATGGTGAGCTGCCCGCCGGGCTGGATGCCCTGGATCAGCACCGGCTCCAGCATCGCGCGCGCGGCATAGACGGCGGCGGTGTAGCCGGCGGGGCCGGAACCGATGATCAGCACCTTGACGTGGTTGGTGGCGGAGGTGGGCGCCGACATGGGAGGCTCGCTCGAGGTTCCGGCGCGGGGACGAACCGCCGCAGCCGCGGTAAAACAAGGCCAGAAGGCCGCCCGGTATCCCCTGCCGCTAGGGCAGGCCGTCAGCCATGCGAAAATGTAGGGACTGACGCCCTCATCCGCAAGAAGGGCATGGGTGTGCGCCGCGGTATCCTTTAGTTTTCCAGAGGGAACATTGCGCGGGGCGGGCGCGCAAGATAATTGCCAAGGTGACTGTCAACGCCCACTGCTCTGCCGGCCGCCTCGTGGCGGCCCCAACCGGAGATTTCGCGTGGTTCGACGCATCGACGCGATCGACTGGAACATCCTGCGCGAGCTGCAGGATGACGGCCGCATCACCAATGTGGAGCTGTCCCAGCGTGTCGGCATATCCGCCCCGCCTTCGCTGCGCCGCGTGCGCTCGCTGGAGGAGGAGGGCATCATCAAGGGCTACCGCGCCCTGCTCGACGAGAAGAAGCTCGGTTTCGACCTGATGGCCTTCGCCATGGTGCATCTCGTCAGCCAGGCCGAGGCCGACCTCACCGCCTTCGCCGACCAGGTGGAGCGCTGGCCGCTGGTGCGCGCCTGCTGGATGCTCTCGGGCGAAACCGATTTCATTCTGCTCTGCGTGGCGCCGGACCTGCGGACCTTCCAGAACTTCGTGCTGGAGCTCACCGGTGCGCCGAATGTGCGCAATGTGAAGACCGCGCTGACGCTCAAGCAGACCAAGGACGCCGCCGTGGTGCCGATGGAGAACACGCTCCCATGAGGCGCGGCATGAGCGACGGGCGGAGCCGGGGCGCGCCCGCGTGACGCGCGTGCTCATCCTGCGCGATGAGAAGCCCGGCCATTTCCATCAGGCCGAAGGCGTAGCGCTGGCGCTTGCCCGCCTCACCCCGCTGGAGGCCGACCGGCTGGAGGTGCGCCCGGCGCGCTGGGCCACCAGCGATGCCCGCAAATTCATCCTGCGGCGCCTCGCGCAGGATGCGCGCTTCTGGCTGAAAGCGATGTTCGGCATCGACCTCGCCACGCTGGTGCGGCCCGACGTGATCGTCGGCTCCGGTTGGCCGACCATTGCCGCCGGGCTGCTGCTGTCGCGCCATTTCGACGTGCCCTTCATCTTCGCCGGCCCCATTGGTGGCTACCGCACCGGACCGAAATTGCTCAGCCTCGTCGCCTCGCCCCGGCAGGCCGGCGATCCCGGCGCGGCGCTGGCGCCGATTCCATGCACCGTCGATGCCGACGCCTACCCCGCCCCACGCCGGCTGACGCGGCCGGAGGATCTTGCCGGGGCGACGCTCTCCCTGCTCATCGGCGGCTCGGCCTATCGGCGCGAGTTCCCGCAGAAGGAATGGGACGCGCTGCTCGCCTTCGTGCCGGCGGTGGCGGCGCGTTACGGCGTGCGCTGGCAGGTCTCGACCTCGCGCCGCACGCCCGATGCGGTCGCTGACCGTTTCAAGGCGCTGGGTGAGGCGGGCGCGCTCGCAAAGCTCATTGACTATCGCGACGCCGGCGCCGGCTCTGTGCGCGATCTGTTCGGCGCGGATGCGCTTGTCGTCACCGAGGATTCCATGTCCATGCTGGCCGAAGGGCTGGCCGCCCGCCGGCCGGTCGTCGCGCTCAAGTCAGCGCGCGTTCATAAGGCCTATGCGGATGAAGTGATCGCCGGCATGGCCGGTCCCCGCCTTGAGGGGGCGAGCCTCGCCATCCTGCCCATGGCGAGCGTGACGCCGGAACGTTTCGCGCAGACCCTGACCCGCCTTGTCCCCCCGGCCGAGGATGCGCGCGACGCCATTGCCCGCGCCGTCGCCCCGTTCCTTGAAGGACACGGCGTCATTTCCCGGAGCATGTCATGACCCTCGCCTTCATCTGCCTGAAATGGGGCGAGGCCTACCCGGCCGAGGACGTGAACGTGCTCTATCAGGGCGTGCGCGACCATGTGAGCGAGCCGTTCCGCTTCATCTGCCTGACCGACCGGCCGGACGGGCTGCGCCCCGAGGTGGAGGTCGCCGATCTTCCCGCCACCGGCGCGCTGAACCTGCGCTGGGGCGGCTGCTGGCCGAAGCTCGGCATGTTCACGCCGGGCCTGCTGGAGGGCGTCGACCTCGCCGTCTTCCTCGATCTCGATGTGGTGATCCTGCGCTCCTTCGACCCGATCCTCGCCCATATCCGTTCCATTCCCGGCCTGCATGTGCTGCGCGAGTGGAACCCCAATGTGTGGGAGCTGCTGCCGGTCTCGCTGCGGCCGGATCGTGGGGCGCAGAGCTCCATGGTCGCCTGGCGGCCGGGCGAGCAGGACCATCTCTATATCGAGGCGATGGCCAACCCCGAGGCGGCCTATGCCATCGCCAAGAACGACCAGCGCTATATCGGTATCAAGGCGCGCAACTGCCATTATCTCCCCGAAAGCTTCGCGGTCTCGTTCCGCCGGCACCTCGTGCCGCATTACCCGCTGAACCTTCTGTTCAGCCGCATCCGCCCACCACGCAAGGCGGCGCTGGTGGTGTTCCATGGCGTGCCCAAGCCCATCGACGTGGCCCGGGACGATTCCAAGGCGTGGGGCACCAAGATGCGGCCGGGCTTTGGGCCGGTGGACTGGGTGCGGGATTATTGGAAGCGGGGTCTTGAAGGCACGCGCGCGGCCTTCGCGGCGCGCGACAGGGGCCCGAAGAGCTAACGGCGCGCCGCCCAGATGTCCTCATAGACGGCGTTGATCTTCTGCGCCTCGCGCTCGATCGAATATTCCGCCAGCACATGCGCCCGCGCCGCTTGGCCGACCGCCTCGCGCGCGGCCTCGTCCATGTCCATCAGCCGGGCGATGGCGGCGGTGAGCGTCCCCTGGTCGTCCACCGGGACGAGATGGCCGGTCTCGCCATCCTTCACGAGGTCCGGCGCGGCGCCGGAGCGGGCGGCGACCACGGGGGTGCCGCTCGCCATCGCCTCGATCGGCACGAGGCCGAAGCCCTCCCAGCGGGCAGGGATGACCGCGATGGAGAGGCAGCGGAACCACTCCGGCATTTTCTCGATCGGCTGCTCGCCGAGAATGATGATGCGCTCCTCCAGCCCCGCCGCGGCGATGCGGGCCTTGAGGCCGTTCAGGAAGGGCTGTTCGGAAGGGGTGGAGAGGCCGATCACCACCGCCGTCCAGTCGGGATGATCCGGCAACAGCTCGGCCATCGCCTCGACGAAGAGATCCTGCCCCTTCTGGTAGCGCACCCGGCCGAACACGCCGATGCCGTAGCGCCCCGGCAGGCCGGTCGCCGCCCAGGCCGCCGCGCGGTCGGGAGCGGGATGGTAGCGCTCGGTATCGACGCCGTGCATCACCACGGTCGAGGGCACATCGAGATAGGACGCGGCCTGCGGCGAGGTGGCGATCACCCGGTCCATGGCGCCGATGAGGAAGCGCAGGAAAGGCCCGTGCCGCTTCTGCGCCGCCGAGGTGAAGACGAGCTTCCAGGGCTGGCGCAGCACATCGCGCAGCAGGAGGCCAAACATCATCTCGGTGTCGCGCCGGGCGTGCCAGATGCGCCAGCGCCGCCCGGTAGGGCGGCGCCAGCTGCCAAGGCGGAAGACGCCCCAGCCGATCTGCGGCACGCTGGCGGGCAGCGGCCCGAGCGCGCGGATGGCGATGTGCTTCGCCTGTGCTGGCACGACGCCGATGACGGTCGCCACCACGCCCGAAAAGCGCTTCTTGAAGCTCGGCGCGACGGCAACGATGCCGTCGGGCCAGGGTTCGGGAGTGAGGGGGCTGTTGTCCATGGGAGCCGCGCCAGGCGGGCGCGCAATCAGGCGAAGCGGACCTTGGCGATCTCGTAGGAGCGGGCGCCCTTGGGCGTGACCACTTCCACCGAGGTGCCGAGCTTCTTGCCGATCAGGGCGCGTGCCATGGGCGAGGAGATGGAGATGCGGCCGGCCTTGGCATCGGCTTCCATGTCGCCGACGATCTGCCACACGCGCTCTTCCTCGGTGTCCTCGTCGATCAGCGTCACGGTGGCGCCGAACTTCACGACATCGCCGGTGAGCTTGGCGACGTCGATGATCTCGGCGCGCGACAGCTTGTCCTCGAGCTCGGCGATCCGGCCCTCGTTCAGCGCCTGCTGTTCCTTGGCCGCATGATACTCGGCGTTCTCGGAAAGGTCGCCATGGGCGCGCGCTTCGGAGATCGCTTCGATGATGCGGGGACGCTCGACCTGCTGGCGATGCTTGAGTTCAACTTCCAGCGCGGCGTGGCCGCCAGCGGTCATCGGGATCTTTTCCATCGGTCTTTTTCTGACCTCCCAAAAGCAAATGGAGCCCCCGCGGGGGCTTGCCGACCGGGGGGTCGGTAAGCCGTCCGCGACAGGCTCGATTGTTTGTCGTTCACGTCCGTTTGAAAACGCCGGGAGGCGTTCTCAGTGACGCACGGAGCTGAAATAGTCCTGCAGGGCCCGCACTTCCAGATCGCCGCCAATATAAGCCTTGATCCCGCGCGCCGCCGCGATCGCTCCCGATAGCGTGGTGTAATACGGCACTTTGTGCAAGAGGGCGGCCCGGCGGAGCGAACGGGAATCCGCCAGCGCCTGCGCACCTTCCGTGGTGTTGAACACGAGCTGCACGCCGCCGTTCTTGATCAGATCGACGATATGCGGCCGGCCTTCCAGCACCTTGTTGATCTTGTCGCTCTCGATGCCGTGCTCCGCGAGGAAGCGCTGCGTGCCCGAGGTGGCGATGATGCGGAAGCCCAGGGCAACCAGCATGCGCGCCGTGTCGAGAATGCGCGGCTTGTCGTCCTCGCGCAGCGAGATGAACACCGTGCCGGAGGTCGGCACCTTGGTCCCGCCGCCGAGCTGGCTCTTCGCGAAGGCGACCGCGAAGGACTTGTCGAGGCCCATCACCTCGCCGGTCGAGCGCATCTCCGGGCCGAGCACCGTGTCGACGCCGGGGAAGCGGGCGAAGGGGAACACCGCTTCCTTCACCGCGACATGCTCGCCGGTGAACGGCGTCAGGCCGAAGGAGGCGAGCGACTCACCGGCCATGACGCGGGCGGCGATCTTGGCGATGGGCTCGCCGATCACCTTGGCCACGAAGGGCACAGTGCGCGAGGCGCGCGGGTTCACTTCGAGCACATAGATCGCGCCGTCCTTGATGGCGTATTGCACGTTCATCAGGCCGCCGACCTGGAGCGCCAGCGCCATCTTGCGGGTCTGGGCCTCCAGCTCGGCGATCATCTCCGGGCTGAGCGAATAGGGCGGCAGCGAGCAGGCCGAATCACCCGAATGGATGCCGGCTTCCTCGATGTGCTCCATGATCCCGCAGATGAAGGTGTCCTTGCCATCGGCGAGGCAGTCCACGTCCACCTCGATGGCGTCCGACAAATAGCGGTCGAACAGCAGCGGGTTCTTGCCGAGCAGGGTGTTGATCTGGCCGGTCTTGTCGTTCGGGTAGCGCGCCTTGATGTCGTTCGGCACGAGGCCCGGCAGCGTCTCCAGCAGGTAGTCGCCGAGCTGGCTTTCCTCGCGGATGATCTGCATCGCCCGGCCGCCCAGCACATAGGAGGGGCGCACGACCAGCGGGTAGCCGAGATCGGCGGTGACGAGGCGCGCCTGCTCGACCGAATAGGCGATGCCGTTGGCCGGCTGGCGCAGCTTCAGCTTGTCGAGCAGCGTCTTGAAGCGGTCGCGGTCCTCGGCGAGGTCGATGGCCTCCGGCGAGGTGCCGAGGATCGGGATGTCGGCCTCTTCCAGCGCGCGGGCGAGCTTAAGCGGGGTCTGGCCGCCGAACTGCACGATGACGCCGTGCAGCGTGCCGTTGGCGCGCTCGCGGTCGAGCACCTCGACCACGTCCTCGGCGGTCAGCGGCTCGAAATAGAGCCGGTCCGAGGTGTCGTAATCGGTCGAGACGGTCTCCGGGTTGCAGTTGACCATGATGGTCTCATACCCGGCATCCTTCAGCGCGAAGGCGGCATGGCAGCAGCAATAATCGAACTCGATGCCCTGGCCGATACGGTTCGGCCCGCCGCCGAGGATGGCGACCTTCTTGGCATTGGTCGGCCGGGATTCGTCCGCCATCACCCCGGCGAAGGGCGTCTCGTAGGACGAGTACATATAGGCGGTGGGCGAGGCGAACTCGGCCGCGCAGGTGTCGATGCGCTTGTAGACGGGGCGCACATCGAGCGCGCGGCGGCGCTGCGAGACCTCGGCCTCGGACAGGCGGGCAAGGCCGGCGAGGCGCGAATCGGAGAAGCCCATGGCCTTGAGACGCCGGAACGCGCCCGCCGTCTTCGGCAGGCCGTGCGCGCGCACCTTGGCTTCCATGTCGACGATCTCGCGGATCTGGTCGAGGAACCACGGGTCGATCTTGCAGCCGGCGTGGATCGCTTCATTGTCGAGGCCGAGGCGCATGGCCTGCGCGACATTCAGCAGCCGGTCGGGGGTCGGGGTGCCGATGGCGGCGCGGATGGCGTTCTTGTCGTCGCCCTGGCCGAGGCCCTCGATCTCGATCTCGTCGAGGCCGGTGAGGCCGGTCTCCAGCGAGCGCAGCGCCTTCTGCAGCGATTCCTGGAAGGTGCGGCCAATGGCCATCGCCTCGCCGACCGACTTCATCGAGGTGGTCAGCGTCGGCTCGGCGCCGGGGAACTTCTCGAAGGCGAAGCGCGGGATCTTGGTGACGACGTAGTCGATGGTCGGCTCGAACGAGGCCGGGGTGGCGCCGCCGGTAATGTCGTTGGCGATCTCGTCCAGCGTGTAGCCGACCGCGAGGCGCGCGGCGACCTTGGCGATGGGGAAGCCTGTCGCCTTCGAGGCGAGCGCCGAGGAGCGCGAGACGCGGGGATTCATCTCGATCACGATCATGCGCCCGCTCGCCGGGTCGATCGCGAACTGCACGTTGGAGCCACCGGTCTCCACGCCGATCTCGCGCAGCACCGCCAGCGAGGCGTCGCGCATGATCTGGTATTCCTTGTCGGTCAGCGTCAGCGCCGGCGCGACGGTGATGGAGTCGCCCGTGTGGACGCCCATCGGGTCGATGTTCTCGATGGAGCAGACGATGATGCAGTTGTCCGCCTTGTCGCGGACGACCTCCATCTCGTACTCCTTCCAGCCCAGCACGCTCTCCTCGACCAGCACCTCATTGGTGGGGGAGGCGTCGATGCCGCGCTCGATGATCTCGATATACTCGGACTTGTTGTAGGCGATGCCGCCGCCGAGCCCGCCCATGGTGAAACTCGGGCGGATGATGACCGGCAGGCCGATCTCTTCCAGCGCTTCCAGCGCCTGCGGCAGGGTCTTGATCTGGCGCGAGCGCGGCGTGTCGAGACCGATCTTGGTCATCGCGTTGCGGAACAGCTCGCGATCCTCGGCCTTGTCGATGGCCTCGGCCGTGGCGCCGATCATTTCCACGTCAAATTCGTCGAGCACGCCCATCTTGCGCAGCGAGAGCGCGCAGTTGAGCGCGGTCTGTCCGCCCATGGTGGGCAGCAGCGCGAAGCCGCCGGGGATCGCGTGGCGTTCCTTGGCGATGATCTTGGCGACGATTTCCGGCGTGATCGGCTCGATATAGGTGGCGTCCGCCAGATCCGGATCGGTCATGATCGTCGCCGGATTGGAGTTCACCAGGACGACCCGGTAACCCTCGGCCTTCAGCGTCTTGCACGCCTGCGTGCCGGAGTAATCGAACTCGCAGGCCTGCCCGATGACGATAGGGCCGGCGCCAATGATGAGGATGGTGGAAATATCTGTGCGTTTCGGCATCGGATCCCGTGCGGCTCGCGCAATTGGTCCGGGCGCACGAAAAAGGACGCGTTGGGTGACGCGTCCTTTGGTGGACCCGGATTGAACTTTCTGGGCGAGGTCGGACCCCGCAATTGGGGGCTTCCCATAAACCAGATTCCCCCCCGGGGGAAGGGCACGCGGCGTCCCGTCCGTGCATAGCTTGGGCGCGACAGACGGGGAGCGCCGGCGGCTCAGCCGTTCCACAGCCGGGTAAGGGCGCCCGCCGGGCCGGTTACCGGGTCACTTGCGGGGCGCGGGACGGCGGCGATGCGGGCCTGCGCCGCCGCGAGGCCGGCCGCATCCGGCCGCTCGATGTCGTAGTCCTGACCGGGCGGGTAGGCGCCGATGATGAGGAAATCCGCGCTTGCCGCGAGCCGCTTGTGCCCGGTGCCGGCCGGCAGCACCAGCGCGTCGCCCGCCTTGATCTCTACACTCACACCATCGGGGCCACCGATCTGCACGGTGGCCTGCCCGCGCGCCACCATCAGCGCCTCATGCGCTGTCGAGTGGAAGTGGTGAAAGTCGAACACGCCGTTGCGCCAGCGGCACTCCCAGCCATTGGCGCCGACCTGTTCCTCAATGGCGGCGGCGTCCGCCGGCAGCGCGGCGCGGTAGATCAGCACGGGGAAGGCCGGGTGGTTCGGCACGCCGCCGGAAGGCGGAAAAAGCCGGGCCTCCGGCTCGATCATCGGCATCGCGTCCCTCCTATGCTTCCCCGGCCTATTGGCAAGCCGGAGGCCGGCGCGGCGGTTCCCTTTGCGGACCTCACCCGCCCGCCAGCTCGCGCGCCT
This sequence comes from Ancylobacter sp. WKF20, assembly GCF_029760895.1. Taxonomy (NCBI): domain Bacteria; kingdom Pseudomonadati; phylum Pseudomonadota; class Alphaproteobacteria; order Hyphomicrobiales; family Xanthobacteraceae; genus Ancylobacter; species Ancylobacter sp. WKF20. Next base: position 1,839,635 of record NZ_CP121679.1, on the reverse strand, counting down.
GCCGCAGATCCGCCACCAGAGCGGCGAAGCCTTCGGCCTGCGCGGCCGGATCGGGCAGGCGCAGTAGATAGGATGGATGGGTGGTGACGAAGCCCGGATGACGGCCGAGCACGCGCGGGCCGCGCTCCCGCGTCACCGCCAACGCCTCCCCGGTGAGCGCCAGCGCCGCTGTGCCGCCGAGCGCGACCACGAGGCGCGGGCGCACGAAATCGAGCTCCGCTTCCAGCCACCAGCGATAATGCTTCACCTCGCCGCCGGTCGGCTTCTGGTGCAGGCGCCTTTTGCCGCGCGGCACGAATTTGAAGTGCTTCACCGCATTGGTGAGGTAGAGCCGCTCGCGCTGCAGGCCCGCTTCACCCAGCGCGCGCATGAGAAGCTGCCCGGCCGGGCCGACGAAGGGGCGGCCCTCGATGTCTTCCTGGTCGCCCGGCTGCTCGCCCACCAATGCCAGCGCGGCGCCTTCCGGCCCTTCGCCGAGCACGGCGCGCGTGCCGCCGGGCACGAAGGAGGGCGTCGCGCGGATGAGGTCGTTCAGCGCGGCAAGGCTCAACGGCGCCTGCTGCGCCATGGCGGCGACAGCCTTGGCGGGATCGCGCTTGCGCGGCGCCTGCGCCTCCCGCTCGATCATGGCGGCGACGCGGGCCGGGGCGCTCTCCAGAAGCTCCGGGATCAGCCGCGCCTCCGGCAGGTTGGCCCAATACTTCTTCGGCATTTCCGTGCGCATCATCGCCGGGTTGGCACGGGCCGGGTTGAAGGCGCTGGCGTAATAGGCGAGCCAGCCCTCTTCGAAACCGTCCACCTCCGGCAGAGGCGGGCGCGCGGCGGGCGGGCCGAAGGTCAGCGCCTGCCCATCCCACCCAACCGTCCCCTTCGGCGTCAGGATCGCCCAGTCCATGGCGGGAAAGCGCGTGCGGAAGAAGGGGGCGGCCGCCTCGACGATGAAATGCTCGGGCTCGAACCAGGCGACGAAGCGCTCGCGCCCGTTCTCGGCGCCCAGCGCTCGGAAGCGCACGAAGGCGTGCATCTTGTGAATGTCGCGCCGCACCGCCTTTGCCATCAGCGCGAGCCGATGCACCAGCGGGTCGGCTGGATTGTCGATGAGCCGCCGCTCGCCATGTAGGGCACGCCAGATCAGCGTGTAGAGCCGGGCGAAGCGGTCGGGGTCGTGATGGCAGAGCACCAGCGGGATGAGCTCGCCGAGCGCCCGCGGCAGCGCGAGGGCAGGGCCCCCCTCGCCCGCCTCGGCCGGGCCGGAGGGGAGGGCTCCGAACAGATCGCCGGAGGCGCTCTCGGCCTCAGGTTCACCCGGCTCGCGCATCCGCCAGACGACATGTTCTGGCGCCACGCCCGCCGCAATCAGCCGCCGTACGGCGCGGCGGAAGCCGTCGCGGTCCGCGCCATAGGCCAGGTTCACGGCCTCCATGGCGCGGGCAGGCGCGCCTGACCCGCTCACGCGAACAGCTCCAGCTGCCGCGCCGGCGGTGCGAGGCGCTCGCGCAAATCCGAGCGGTCGGTCAGTTTCAACGGGTGATGGTCGGCAGTGATGAGGAAGGCGCGGGCCCGCTTCACGCCCGTGCTCAGCCGTCCGATATCGTCCAGCGTCAGCCGCGTCTGGCGCCGGGCGCGCAGGATGCGGTCGACCGCCCGCGCGCCAAGGCCCGGCACGCGCAGCAGAAGCTCGCGGTCGGCGGCGTTCACATCGACCGGGAAGCGGTCGCGGTGCTTCAGCGCCCAGGCGAGCTTGGGGTCAATATCGAGGTCGAGCATCCCCGCGCTGCCGCCGGCGGCGATCTCGTCAACGCTGAAGCCATAATAGCGCAGCAGCCAGTCGGCTTGGTACAGCCTGTTCTCGCGCCGGAGCGGGGCGGCTTTCACCGGCAGCACGCGGCTCGCCTCCGGGATCGGGCTGAAGGCTGAGTAATAGACGCGCCGCAGGCCATAGCCGCCATAAAGCCCGGCGCTGGTGCGCAGCACCGTCTCGTCCGTGGTGTCGTCCGCGCCGACGATCATCTGCGTGCTCTGCCCGGCCGGGGCGAAGCGGCGGCGCTCTTCCTTCGCTTCGACAATGCGCTCCTGCATCTGGCCCATCGTCGCCTTGATGCCGGGCGCGTTCTTCTCCGGCGCCAGCGATTTCAGGCTGATGTCGGAGGCAAGCTCGATATTGACCGAGAGCCGGTCGGCCCAGAGTCCCGCCTGCTCGATGAGCCAGGGGCTCGCCTCGGGAATGGCCTTGAGGTGGATATAGCCGGCGAAGCCGTGGTCGCGGCGCAGCGTGCGCGCGACCAGCATCATCTGCTCCATCGTGTAATCGGGCGAGCGGATGATGCCGGAGGAGAGGAACAGCCCCTCAATGTAGTTGCGCTTGTAGAAGCCGAGCGTGATGCGCACCACCTCGTCGATCGAGAGCCGCGCCCGCTCCACATTCGAGGAGCGACGGTTGATGCAATAGGCGCAGTCGAACAGGCAGTAATTGGTCAGCAGGATTTTCAGCAGCGACACGCAGCGCCCGTCCGGCGTGTAGGAATGGCAGATGCCGGCGCCCGTGGTGGAGCCGATGCCGTCCTTCTCCGCCTTGCGCCCGCGCCCGCCGGAGGAAGCGCAGGAGGCGTCATATTTCGCGGCGTCGGCAAGAATGCCGAGCTTGGCCTTGAGAGTGTCATCCACGCGGAAACTCCTTCCGCATTCATGTTATGTTCTCTTGTGCGACGGTCAACCCCCGCGGGGTGTGGTGCCCGGCCGCGGGGCCGGGCACGCAAATTCCGTTGTTCAGGCCGCCTTCTTGGTCTTCGCGATCAGATCGACGAAGCGGTCGAACAGATAGTGGCTGTCCTGCGGGCCGGGGCTCGCCTCGGGGTGATACTGCACGGAGAAGACCGGCTTGTCGGTCAGCTCGATGCCGGCATTGGAGCCGTCGAACAGCGAGACATGGGTCTCGCGCGCGGTGGCCGGCAGGCTGTCGCGATCAACCGCGAAGCCGTGATTCATCGAGGTGATCTCGACCTTGCCGGTGGTCATGTCCTTGACCGGATGGTTCGCGCCGTGATGGCCCTGATGCATCTTCATCGTGCGCCCGCCGACGGCGAGGCCGAGCATCTGGTGGCCGAGGCAGATGCCGAAGGTCGGGATGCCCCGGTCGATGATGTCGCGAATCACCGGCACGGCATATTCGCCGGTCGCCGCCGGGTCGCCCGGGCCGTTTGAGAGGAACACGCCGTCCGGGTTCAGCGCCAGCACCTCCTCGGAGGTGGCGGTCGCCGGCAGCACGGTCACCTTGCAGCCGGCGCGGGCGAGCAGGCGCAGGATGTTGCGCTTGATGCCGTAGTCGATGGCGACGACGTGGTGGGCCGGCGCGGTCTGCTGGCCATAGCCCTGCGGCCACTGCCACGGGGTCTCGTCCCAGGTGAAGCGCTGGGCGCTGGTGACCATCGGCACGAGGTCCATGCCGACGAGGCCCGGCCACGCGGCCGCTTCCTTCTTCAGCGCGTCGACATCGAACTTCCCGTCGGCGGCATGGGCGATCACCGCATTGGGCATGCCCTTGTCGCGGATCAGCGCGGTGAGCGCGCGCGTGTCGATGCCGGAAATGGCGATAATGCCGCGGGCCTTCAGCCACTGGTCGAAATGGCGCGTGGCGCGGTAGTTCGAGGGATCGGTGATGGCCGAGTGCAGCACCACGCCGCGCACGCCCGAGGCGCCGGCCATCGAGATCGTCTCGATGTCGTCCTCATTGGTGCCGACATTGCCGATATGGGGGAAGGTGAAGGTGATGATCTGCCCGGCATAGGACGGATCGGTCAGCACTTCCTGATAACCCGTCATCGCCGTGTTGAAGCACACCTCGCCGACTGCCTGGCCGGTAGCACCCAGCCCGAAGCCTTCAAGGACGGTGCCGTCGGCCAGCACGAGGAGGGCGGTCGGGAGGGGCTCGGCCCACACGTCGCCGCCGGAGAGCTGTTCAGCGCTACCGCTCATCTGATCTTGTTCCCTGTCGTTGTGTGCCCTAATTAGTCGGTCGCCGCGCCGGACGCCAGCCTCCAGGCTGCGCATCTGTCCCTCGTCAAGCGGATGGCTGCGGCGAAATCGCGGCCGAACGCCCGAGATGCGGCGGCCCGAAGGTTTCGAGACCGGTTTTCGGGGCGGATCAACAATCGCTTCGTGGGTGTGGGACGGCGCGGAGAGCTTCCGGCGCCGCCGGCCCGCGAACAGAAGCAAGGCGGACAAGGTGCTGCGCGACCAGATCAACACTTCGCTGAAGGAATCGATGAAGGCGGGCGACAAGGTCCGCCTCGGTACGCTTCGGCTCATCAATGCGGCGATCAAGGACCGCGACATCGAGGCGCGCGGCCATGGCAAGGACCCGCTCTCCGACGAGGAACTGCTCGGCCTGCTGACCAAGATGATCAAGCAGCGCGAAGAATCCGCCAAGGTCTATGAGGAAGCCGGCCGCGCCGACCTGTCGACGCAGGAGCGCGAGGAAATCGCGGTCATTCAGGGCTTCCTGCCGACGCAGATGACGGAAGCCGAGGCGCAGGCCGCCATCGCCGCCATCATCGCCGAGATCGGCGCCCACGGCCTCAAGGACATGGGCCGCACCATGGCGGCGCTCAAGGAGCGTCACACCGGCGTGATGGATTTCGGCAAGGCGAGCGGTACGGTGAAGGCGCTGCTGACGGCCTGAGTCAGGGCGTCTGGCCAATTCCCTTACGCACAATATTGCCATGTCCCCAGACCCCCAAACGCCCACGCCGGCCACGCTGACCTGGGCGGGGTGCTGGCGCGGGGCGCGTGCGATCATTGCCGTTCTCCCGCCCGTCTTCGTGTTCGGCGTCGCCTTTGGCATCGCCGCGCGCGGCGCCGGGCTGGAGGGCTGGCTTGCGGCGCTGATGAGCGTCGTCGTCTTCGCCGGGGCGTCGCAGTTCGCGGTGCTGGACCTGTGGACAAGCCCGGTGCCGTGGCTGCCGCTGCTGGTGGCGACCTTTGCCATCAATGCCCGGCACATCCTGCTGGGCGCCTCGCTGCGGGCCTTATGCCGGGGGCTGGCGCCGTGGAAGGTCTATGGGGCGATGACGCTGCTGAGCGACCTCAACTGGGCGGCGCTGATCGCTGCCGAGCGCAAGGGCGAGCGTGATCTCGGCTATCTCGTCGGCGGCGGCCTGCTGATGTGGGCGACCTGGGTGGCGGCGACGATTCTGGGCGCGGTCGCCGGCGGGCTGACGCTGGATGATGTGAAGACCTATGCGCTCGATCTCGTGCTGGTGGCGTTCTTCGCCACCACGCTGGTCGGGCTGCGGCGGGGGCGGGTGGACGATCTGCCCTGGCTGGTGGCGGGTCTGGCGGCCATGGGCGCGGTGTGGTTTCTGCCGCCGAACTGGCACGTCATGGTCGGGGGACTGGCGGGTGGCCTCGCCGGCCTCCTGCGCGACGAGCTGAAGCGTCCGAGGTGATCCGCCCATGACCACCACGCAAGCCCTGCTCGTCGTCTTCGCCATGGCCCTCGTCACCTATGCGACGCGGGCTGGCGGGATATTCCTCGTCGGCTTCGTGCCGATGTCCGCCCGGACCGAAAACTTCCTGCGCTATCTCGCCGGGGCGGTGCTGGTCGCGCTGGTGGTGCCGGCGACGGTGCGCGGCGGGCCGGAGGGCTATGTCGCGGTGGGCGTCGCCATCCTCGCCCGTCTGCTGCTGCGCAAGGCGCTGCCGGCCATTGCGCTGGGCATCCTCGCGGCGGCGCTGTGGCGCGCTCATATGGGCGTGAGCTGAGGGCCGGGCGTGTGCCCGGCCGTTTGTTTCTAGCAGGGCCTCATTCCGGCAGGCGCGTCTCGTATGCCGCGCGGTACTGCGCAAAGAGCGGCCACAGGGCGCTGCGCTCGCGCGCTTCGAGCAGGTCGGCCAGCAAGGTGAGATGGGCGTGCCAGCCGCCGGCGACGCCGAGCCGGGTGCTGCGCTGGACGAGGCGCCGGTGGGTGACGGTGAGCAGCACCCGCTCCCCGCGCGGCGCCAGCTCGAAGGTCACTTCCGACTCATTCGGCCCGTCGGACTCCCAGGTGAAGCGCAGCAGCCGGTTCGGCTCGCAGGCGAGCACGGTGCCCGGATTGTGGATCTCGCCGGCGAATTTGGCGAAGTTCTCCGGCGTCGGCTGGCCGGCATTGAGCTCACCATTGCGGAACACCAGATCGACCGCGCCGCCGTTCCGCAGCTCCATCGCCCCGTCCGCCAGCCAGAGCCGGCGCTTCTCCGGCTCGGTGAGATAGGACCAGACCCGCTCGACCGGGCCGGGGAGGATGCGTTCGAAGCGCAGCGTGTCGGGGGCGTCGAGGCGGGCGAAGTCGTCAGTGGAGGCGTTTGCTTGCGCGGTCATGGCGTTTCTCCCTGTTGGCGGGCGGCGGCGGCGGCGTCCTCGGCGCGCAGCAGGGCGTCGAGGGTGTTGAGGCGCCCGGTCCAGAACCGCTCGTAGAAGCTGAGCCAGTCATGGGCGGTGGCGAGCCGGGCCGGCTCGAGCCGGCACAGATGCTGGCGCCCGCGCACCTCGCGCCGCACCAGCCCGGCGGCCTCCAGCGCCTTGATGTGCTTGGAGGCCCCGGCGAGCGACATGGCGAAAGGCTCCGCCAGTTCGCCCACCGTGCGCTCCCGCTCGCTGAGGCTTTGCAGCATGGCACGTCGGGTCGGGTCGGCGAGGGCGTGGAAGATGTGGTCCAGCCGGGGATCGGCGATGTCTATTTGTTCAACCATGTGGTTGAATATTGGGGTTCGGCGGCGAACTGTCAACCATTAAGTTTAATATCCGTCTCGCGCCCGTCCCGGTGAATAGTGGGGATAGCGGGCAGGGATTGCCGACAGGGGGTCGGCACGCCACCTGAGGGGGCGGCGCCGTCATCCGGCCTACCTCTTGCCTGATAGAAGGGGCATTCGCCTCGGAGTACCGATTCCCCCATGCGCTTCCCGCCCTCGTTCCTCGACGAGATTCGCGCCCGCCTCCCGGTGTCGGAGGTGGTGGGAAAGCGCGTGCAATTGAAGAAGCAGGGGCGCGAATGGCGCGGCCTCTCGCCGTTCAATCCCGAGAAGACCCCGTCCTTCTATGTGAACGACCAGAAGGGCTTCTATCACTGCTTCTCCTCCGGCAAGCATGGCGACCAGTTCGACTTCATGATGGAGGTCGAGGGCCTGCCCTTCCCGGAGGCGGTGGAGCGGCTTGCCGGCATGGCCGGGGTGCCGATGCCCGTGCAGTCGCGCGAGGAGGAGAAGCGCGAGAGCCGTCGCAAGACGCTGCATGAGGTGATGGAGCTCGCCACCAAATTCTTCGAGACCACGCTGCAGAACCGCGCCGGCGCCAAGGGGCGCGGCTATCTCGCCGACCGTGGCCTCGGCCCCGCGACGCAGCAGCGTTTCCGCCTTGGCTACGCCCCGCCCGACCGCTACGCGCTGAAGGAGGCGCTGGGCGGCAAGGGCGTGCCGATCGAGGACATGATCGAGGCCGGCCTGCTGATTTCCGCCGACGACATCGCCATTCCCTATGACCGCTTCCGCGACCGCGTGATGTTCCCCATCACCGATCTGCGCGGCCGGGTCGTGGCCTTTGGCGGGCGGGCGCTGGAGAAGGATGTCTCGGCCAAGTACCTCAACTCGCCGGAGACCTCGCTCTTTCACAAGGGCTCGCTGCTCTATAACGGCTTCAACGCCCGCGCGGCCGCCCATAAGGGCGCGCCAGTGATCGCGGTCGAGGGCTATGTCGACGTCATCGCGCTGGTCGAGGCCGGCTTTCCGGCGGCGGTGGCCCCGCTCGGCACGGCGCTGACCGAGGACCAGCTCGCGCTGCTCTGGAAGATGGCGCCCGAGCCGGTGCTGCTGTTCGACGGCGACAAGGCCGGCCGGCGCGCGGCCTATCGTGCGCTCGATCTCGCCATGCCCCATCTGAAGCCCGGCGTGAGCCTCGGCTTCGGCACGCTGCCGGACGGGCAGGATCCCGACGATCTCGTCCGCGCCGGCGGCCGCGAGGCAGTGGAGGCGGTGCTCGCCCAGGCCCGCCCGCTTGCCGACGTGCTGTGGGAGCGCGAGCTGGAGAGCGCCAATGTCGATACGCCCGAGCGCCGCGCCGCGCTGGAGGCCCGTATTGGCGAGATCGTCCGCGTCATTGCCGACGAGACGGTGCGCAAGCATTACCGCGCCGAGCTGATGGAGCGCTTCCGCCGGCTGTTCGCCCCGGTCTATGCGCCGGGCGGGGGAGGGGGCGGGCGGCGCGAGCCGGGACGTTTCGGCACGCGCTTTGCGGGACGTGGCGGGCCGGGGGAACGCCGGGGCGTGGGTGGACGCGGCGCCGCCGGCTCGGCCGGCGAGGGCATGCGCCGCTCGGCCCTGCTGCGCGGCGCGGCGGCGGAAATTCCGCGCAACGAGGCGCTGCTTCTCTTCGCCGCGATGAACCATCCCTGGCTGATGGAGCGCTTCGCCGAGGAAATCGCCGACCTGCCCTTGCAGAACAAGGACGCTGCCCGTTTGCGGCAGGCGCTGCTCGACGCCCATATGGAAGGGGCGGATGAGGATGCCGAGCATCTGGCCGCGCGGCTGGAGGCGGTCGGTGTCGCCCCGGTGGCCCAGCGCCTCGCCCAGATCGCGGTGGCGCGGCACGACTGGCCGGCCTTCGCCGATGCCGGGCGGGCTGATGTGGAATTGTGGTGGCACCAGCGGCTGGTCTTGCACCGGCGCAGCCATGCCCTATCTAAAGACCTGAAGGAAGCGGAGAAACGCCTCGCAGAGGAGCCCACCGAGATGAACTGGGCACGCTTTCTCGACATACAAAGACAGCTCGCGGCACTTGACGGCACCGAAGCTTTGGTAGAGGGGTTCGGCGCCGCATCGGGTCGTTCCGGGCGGTCGATGTAGAAAGTCCTCTGGGTCGCCCGCCCCGCGCATCACCTGCGCCGTGGAGCGTGTGGCCCCGTTTGCGTCGTGATCGTCTCGGCGATCGTGGCGCGAGGTTTAAGGTCGAAGGGCGGTGGCCGGATCAACCGGACGCTGTCGGGCGCCGGGCGAAAGCCGGACGGCGGTTGAGGAGCACACGTATGGCGAAGCAGGCAGCGGACGCGACGGAAGCCCCCGAGAAGGATGGCGACACCCCGGATAGCCCGTTGCTGGACCTTTCGGACGCTGGCGTCCGGAAGATGATCAAGCTCGCCAAGAAGCGTGGCTATGTCACCTATGACGAGCTGAACGAGGTTCTCCCCTCCGAGCAGAACACGTCCGACCAGATCGAAGACATCTACGCGATGCTCAACGAGATGGGCATCAACGTGGTCGAGGCGGAAGAGGCCGAGGCGGAAGCCGAGGGCGAGGAGACGGCGGAAGCGGCGGACGACGAGGAAGAGTCCGGCGGCGAGATCGCCGAATCGGCCCCGCGCGCGGTCATCCGTTCCGAGACCAAGTCCGAGCCGGGCGAGCGCACCGACGATCCGGTGCGCATGTATCTGCGCGAGATGGGCTCGGTCGAGCTGCTCTCCCGCGAGGGCGAAATCGCCATCGCCAAGCGCATCGAGGCCGGTCGCGAGGCGATGATCGCGGGCCTCTGCGAGAGCCCGCTGACCTTCCAGGCCATCATCATCTGGCGCGACGAACTCGTCGAAGGCAAGGTGCTGCTGCGCGACATCATCGACCTCGAGGCGACCTATGCCGGTCCCGAGGCGAAGAATGGCCCGATCGTCGAGGGCGGCACGCTGGCGCCGGAAGGCGATGAGGAGCGTGAGCCGACGCTGGGCGAGACCATCGCCGCCGACGATGACGACGACATGGAGAACTCGCTCTCCCTCGCCGCCATGGAAGCGGAGATCAAGCCGAAGGTTCTGGAGACCTTCGACCGCATCGCCGATTATTACAAGAAGCTGCGCCGCCTGCAGGACCAGAACGTCGAGTCGAAGCTCAAGAATGAGAGTCTCTCGCCGTCGCAGGACCGCAAGTACAAGAAGCTCAAGGACGATTTGATCCTCGACGTGAAGTCGCTGTCGCTCAACCAGGCGCGCATCGACAACCTCGTCGAGCAGCTCTACGACATCAACAAGCGGCTCGTGTCGCTTGAAGGCCGGCTGATGCGTCTTGCGGAGAGCTTCGGCGTCTCGCGCGAGGACTTCCTGAAGCAGTATCAGGGCTCCGAGCTCGACCCGAAGTGGATCAGCCGGGTCAAGAACCTGACCTCGCGCGGCTGGAAGGGCTTTGTCGGCCAGGAACTGGACGGCATCCGCGATCTGCGTTCGGAAATCCACGCGCTGGCCACCGAGACCGGGCTGGAAATCCAGGAATTCCGCAAGATCGTCCAGATGGTCCAGAAGGGCGAGAAGGAAGCCCGTCAGGCCAAGAAGGAAATGGTCGAGGCGAACCTGCGCCTCGTCATCTCCATCGCCAAGAAGTACACCAACCGCGGTCTGCAGTTCCTGGACCTCATCCAGGAAGGCAATATCGGCCTGATGAAGGCGGTCGACAAGTTCGAGTACCGGCGCGGCTACAAGTTCTCGACCTATGCGACCTGGTGGATCCGTCAGGCGATCACCCGCTCGATCGCCGATCAGGCCCGCACCATCCGCATTCCCGTGCACATGATCGAGACGATCAACAAGATCGTGCGCACCTCGCGCCAGATGCTGCACGAGATCGGCCGCGAGCCGACCCCGGAGGAACTGGCCGAGAAGCTCGGCATGCCCCTGGAGAAGGTCCGCAAGGTTCTCAAGATCGCCAAGGAGCCGATTTCGCTCGAGACGCCCATCGGCGACGAGGAAGACAGCCATCTCGGCGACTTCATCGAGGACAAGAACGCCATCCTGCCGATCGACGCGGCGATCCAGTCGAACTTGCGCGAGACCACCACGCGCGTGCTCGCCTCGCTCACCCCGCGCGAGGAGCGCGTGCTGCGCATGCGCTTCGGCATCGGCATGAACACCGATCACACGCTGGAAGAGGTCGGCCAGCAGTTCTCGGTCACCCGCGAGCGTATCCGCCAGATCGAAGCCAAGGCGCTGCGCAAGCTCAAGCACCCCTCGCGGAGCCGCAAGCTGCGCTCGTTCCTCGATAACTGAGCGCGTCTCAACGGAATGCGAAAAGGCGGCCTGCGGGCCGCCTTTTCTTTTTCGTGCGCTGGCGGTTTCGGGTGTCCGGCCCGCCTGCCCGCCGTTAGCCTTCGCGCATTCCCCTCGCGGAGCGCGAACCGATGACCGCCGCCCTGTCGCCCGACTTCCTTCTCATCTGCTTCATCGTCGTCGCCTCGCCGGGAACCGGCGCGCTCTACACGATGGCCGCCGGGCTGGGGCAGGGGCGCGCGGCCAGCCTGCTCGCCGCCTTTGCCTGCACGCTCGGTATCGTGCCGCATCTCGCCGCCGCCATGCTCGGGCTCGCGGCGGTGCTGCATGCCAGCGCGCTGGCCTATGAGACGCTGCGCTATGCCGGCGTCGCCTATCTCCTTTATATGGCGTGGCAGGTGCTGCGGGCGGACGGGCCGCTGCGCATCACCCCGGAAGCGGCACGGCTGCGGCCGGGGCGGGTGATCGCCGACGGCATCCTGCTCAACCTGCTCAACCCCAAGCTCTCCATCTTCTTCGTGGCCTTCCTGCCGCAGTTCATCGCGCCCGCGGAACCGGCCGTCTTGCTGAGGATGATGGAAATGTCGGCGGTGTTCATGGCGATGACCTTCGTGGTCTTCGCACTCTATGGCCTGTTCGCGGCGGCGATCCGTGGCCAACTCGCCGCGCGCCCGGCCATCCTCGCCTGGATGCGGCGGGGCTTTGCCGCGGCTTTCGTGGCGCTCGGCGCGAAGCTTGCCATGAGCGAGCGCTAGTCGCCCAAACAAAAGCCCCGTCCACCGGGGGCTGGTGAACGGGGCAGAGCGTGCCGTCAAGCACGGGCGCCTGGAACGCGCCGCTTTCGGCCGGAGGGCCCGGTTGGGGACGGGATGACCGAAAGTTTCAGCTCGGGCTCATTCGCCCGGAAGCGGGTGGTTGTGGCGGCGGGTGGCCTTGGTCGAGATGTCGACATAGGCCAGCGTGCCAGCGAAGCCGCCGAAGGCCAGCAGCGTGAAGGCGAGAAAAAGCACGGTTTCCATGGGCATTGGCGTTCTCCCCATCGTTGGATGAGGCAACCCTAGGCGCCCGCCGTCGCGCCCGCTTTGCGGTACGTCAATGCGGTGCGCAATTCCTCACCTTGCGGAAGGCTCAGGGCGTGGTGATCGCCTGATCGACCAGCAAAGCGAGGCCGATGAGGGCGATGAAGATCAGGAAGAACAGGCCGAACAGGATCAGCGACAGCCGGCGCGCCAGGGCGGACACATTGGTCATGCCGATGGCGCCGGCAATGATCGAGATGATGAGAAAGATGACGGCGTATTTGAACATGGCGGGATCCCTGCGGCCTTCACGCCAAGAACGGCGTACCGGCGGCAAGGTTCCCGGTTCTGCCGCGCCTCAGCCGCCGTCCGAGCGCCCGTCCTGCTCGGTGGGGAAGCTGCCGGCGTCGGTCGATCGGCGCATCTGCGCCCGGCGGTCGGCGGCGGCGGGCCTTTCCGCCGTGTCGTCCTCGGGCTGGGGCACCGTGCCGGTGATGGCGGAGGCGGCGCTCGCCTCGTCGACAGCCGCGTGCACCGTGCCGGCCGGCGTATCCCGGCAGCACATGCGCCAGACCACGAACAGCAGCAGCAGCGTGTGCGAGGCGGCGGTGAAGTAGAACAGCGAGCCCGGCCCGTAATGCTGCATGCCGTAGGAGGCGAGTGCCGGGCCGACCACCGAGCCGATGCCATAGAGCAGCAGGAGCCCCGCCGCCGTCTCCACCGCCTGCGAGGCGGGCGTGCGGTCATAGGCATGGGCGGCTGCGAGCGAATAGGCCGGCAGCGACAGCGCGCCGTAGAACAGGCCGAGCAGGCACAGGCCGAGCAGGCCGAAATCGAACATGCCGAGCGCCAGCCCGGCGAGCATGGCGCCCACCATCAGCCCGGCAAGGATGCGCCGGCGGTCGGTGCGGTCCGAGAAGAAGCCGACCGGCCATTGCGCCACGGCGCCCGCGACGACCACCGCGCTCATGAAGGTCGCCGCGCCATCGGCGGTGAGGCCCCGGCCGATGCCGAAGATCGGCCCGAGCGACCAGAGCGAGCCATTGGTCAGGCCGATGACGAAGCAGCCCACCATTGCCACCGGCGCGGCGCGGAACAGGCGCAGCGGGCGGATGCGCGCGGTCTCGATCGGCGCGGGCTGGCCGGCATTGGACATCACCACCGGCAGGGTGGCGAGGGAGAACAGGATGGCCGCAAGGCCGAACAGCTCGAAGCCGCGCACCGGGTAGAGCGTGATCATCATCTGCCCGGCGGTGAGCGCGGCGTAGTCCACCATGACATAGGCGCTCATGACGAAGCCGCGCGTCTGGTTGGTGGCGCGGTCGTTCAGCCAGCTCTCGATGACGAGATAGAGCCCGGCGAAGCAGAAGCCGGTGATGGCGCGCAGCCCGAACCAGACGAAGGGGTCGATGACGATGAGATGGCCCATCATCGTCGCCACCACGCCTGAGGTCAGGGCGGCGAAGGCGCGGATATGGCCGGAGCGGCGCACGAGGTGCGGCACGGCGAGGCAGCCAATGACGAAGCCGAGATAATAGCTCGATCCCAATATGCCGAGATTGATGGCGCTGAAGCCCTCAAACGCGCCGCGCAGCGGGAGCAGCGTGTTCTGCAGGCCGCTGCCGGTAACCAGAAAGAACACGCCGAGCAGGAGCGCGGCGACAGGGCCGAGAGTCTGGGCCATGATGGGACCGGCAGTGAGCGGGCAAACGGGGAAGCGATTCCGGCTGGAATCAAGCCTTTATCCTTCTTCCCGTATTCCCGTTCCGCCCTCAAGTCGAGACAGCGAAAAGGCGAGCGTGCAGCAATGAGCAATCAAGGTAGCGGTTCTGCGAGCGACCAGCCGGTGAAACTCCACTCGAGCTTCCTGAGCGTCGAGATCGCCCGGCTCGGGGCGGAGATGCAGAGCCTGAAGGACGCGCAGGGGCGCGACCTTCTATGGAATGGCGACGCGGCCTTCTGGACCGGACGGGCGCCGCTGCTCTTTCCCATTGTCGGGCGGTTGCCGAACGACCAGCTGGTGCATGAGGGCACGGCCTATCCGATGAGCCAGCACGGCTTCGCCCGCCGCCGGGTGTTCGAGCTGATCGACCATAGCGGCGCGCAGGCGCGGTTCTCGCTGCGGCCGGATGAGGAGACGCGCAAGCAGTATCCGTTCGATTTCACGCTGATGGTCACCTACACGCTGGAGGAAGCGACGCTGACCATCGAGGTGGTGGTGGCCAATCCCGGCGCGGTGACGCTGCCGGCGAGCGTCGGCTTCCACCCGGCCTTCCGCTGGCCCTTGCCCTATGGCGGCACGCGGGCCGACCACCGGCTGGTGTTCGAGAAGGCAGAGGTCGAGCCGGTGCATCGCCCGGTCGGCGGTCTGCTCGCGGCGGCCTCCGAGCCCAATCCGGCGATCGACACGGTGCTGACCCCGACCGACGCGCTGTTTGAGCGCGACGCGCTGATCTTCCTGCACCCGCGCTCGCACCATGTGCGCTTCGGCGTGCCCGGCGAGCCGGGGCTGGAGGTTGCCTATCCCGGCATGGAGCAGCTCGGCATCTGGTCGAAGCCGGGCGCGCCCTTCCTGTGCATCGAGCCATGGTCGGGCTACGCCTCGCCCGAGAACGCGCCGGCCGAGTTCACGCAGAAGCCCGGCCTCAGCCACATCCCGCCGGGCGGCTCGAAGAGCTTCGCCATGGCGGTGCGCTGGCTGCCGGATGTCGGCCGCTAGGCGCGGGCTTCACGCCGATCGGGGCTGCTCGACTGCCAGCGGCTCGCCCGCCGTGGCGATCCGGTCGCGGCCTTCCTGCTTGGCGCGGTAGAGCGCGGCATCGGCCGAGGCCACCAGCCGCTCTGTGTCCAGCACGCTGGCATGCTGGTGGGCGACGCCGATGCTGGCGGTGAGCCGCCGGCGGTCCGGCCGGCGAATGCCGGCATTGCTGAGCGTTGCGTGCAGCCGCTCGGCCACTTTCTGCGCGGCGCGGGCATCGGCGCCGGGCAGGATCAGGCCGAATTCCTCGCCGCCATAGCGGGCCAGCACGTCACCGGCCCGCCGCTCCATCGCCGCGAGGGCGGCGCCCACCTGGCGCAGCAATGCGTCGCCGGCGGGGTGGCCGAAGCGGTCATTCACGTCCTTGAAGCTGTCGAGATCCAGCATCACCAGCGCCAATGGCTCGCCGGTGCGCTGGGAGCGGCTGGCGGCGCGGGCGAGCCCCTCGTCGAAGGCGCGGCGGTTTTCCAGACCCGTCAGCGGGTCGATGCGGGAATGGCGCGTCAGTTCCTCATTGCGCCGGAACAGCTCCACCTCGTCGGCGGCGATGGTGGCGAGCACGCGCAGCGGCTCGATGTCGATCGCGCCCAGCGTATGCGGCGCGGCGCTGAGCACGCAGAGCGAGCCGATCGGCAGCAGGCCGTCGCGCAGCAGCGGCACGCCGGCATAGAAGCCGATGCGGTGGCCCTCGAGCTGGGGATGTCCGGTAAAACGCGGGTCCGTGGCCAGGTCGCGCGAGACAAGAGGCTGCCCGCTGGAGATCATGAGCTGGCAGATCGACTGCTCACGCGGGCGGCTGGCCTCCGTCGGCTGGCCGGCCGAGGCCTTGATCCACTGGGTCTGCGCGTCGATGAAGCTGATGAAGGCGATATCGCTCTGGTAGATGTGACGCGCCAGCCAGACGATGCGGTCGAAACGCGCATCGGGGGGCGAATCCATGATGCTGCAGGCCTCGAGGGCCTGCAGACGCTGCATCTCGTTCGACGGAGGCGCGGGGGGCCGCCACATGCACGATGCTCCGAGCGTGGCTCGCGCGCATGCCGGGCCGGGCGGCGAGCCATCCACCCCTTTTACAACCTTCGTCGCTCAGCCGAAATGGTCGGAGACCTGTGACAAGTCGGCGAGGAAATCCTCGCACCAGCTATGGATCGTGGTTTTCTCCACCTGATCCATATTGGCGCGCCAGCGTTCGCGCCGTTCCTCGAGCGGCATGGTGAAGGCGCGGTGGAACGCGTCCGCCATGCCTTCCACGTCATAGGGGTTCACCAGCAGCGCGCCGGAAAGCTCATGTGCCGCCCCGGCGAAGCGCGAGAGCACCAGCACGCCGGGGTTCTCCGGGTCCTGCGCCGCGACATATTCCTTGGCGACGAGGTTCATGCCGTCGCGCAGCGGCGTGACGATGCCGAGCCGGGCGTTGCGGTAGATCGCGGCGAGGGTGGCGCGCGGGAAGGGTCGGTTGAGGTAGCGCAGCGGCACCCAGTCGAACTCGGCATATTCGCCATTGATGGCGCCGCCCAGCTCTTCCAGCTCGCGGCGCAGCGCCTGATATTCGGCGACCTCGCTGCGGCTGAGCGGGGCGATCTGCATCAGCGTCATCTTCGAGCGGTGCTCGGGATAGCGGGCGAGGAAGTCGCCGAAGGCGGCGAACTTGCCCGGCAGGCCCTTGGAATAGTCGAGCCGGTCGACGCCCACCGCCAGCGCCCGCTTGGCAAGGCTGGCCTTGAGGCGCTTCTCCTCCTCCTTGCCGACCGAGGCGCGAGCGTCCTTCACGAAGGCCTCGGCGTCGATGCCGATCGGGTAGGCGACGACGCGGAAGCGCCGGTCGTTGAGGCCCACGCCGCCGCCCGGCGCGATCCAGCCATGGGCTTCCGAGGAGATGTAGGTGAGCAGCGCGCGCACATCATCCTCGGTCTGCAGCCCGACGAGGTCGTAATGCGACAGGTCGCCCACCAGCGCGGCATGCGAGGGCAGGCTCAGAAACACCTCGGGCGTCGGCCAGGGGATGTGGTGGAAATAGCCGATCCGCCCCGTAAAGCCGAGGTTGCGCAGCTCCGCCGCCAGCGGGATGAAGTGATAATCATGCACCCAGATGATGTCGTCCGGCTTCAGCAGCGGCAGCATGGCGCGGGCGAAATGCTCATTGACCCGGCGATAGCCCTCCCAGTCCGAGCGGCGGAAGGAGAGCAGGCCGAGCCGGTAGTGGCAGAGCGGCCAGAGCGTGCCATTGGCATAGCCGGCATAATGGGCGCGCTGGTCGTCGGGGTCGAGATCCTGCAGCGCATAGGTCACGCGCCCGGAGCGGAAGACCTTGGGCGGGGGCGGGTTCACCTGCGTCTCCCCGCTCCAGCCGAACCACAGGCCGCCGCGCTGGCTCAGCGCCTCGCGCAGGGCGACCGCCAGGCCGCCCGCCTTGGCCGCGCGCTCGCGCGGCGAGGCCACACGGTTGGAGACGACTACGAGCCGCGCCAAAACGCTTCCTCCCATGTCTTCGAGAGCCGCATGGCCATGTCGATCAGCCCGACCATCGAATAGGTCTGCGGAATGTTGCCCCACAGCTCGAGCGTCTGGTTGTCGATGTCTTCCGACAGCAGTCCCGCCTCGTTGCGGCGGGCGAGCAGGTTGTTGAACAGCTCGCGCGCCTCGTCGCGCCGGCCGATCAGGTCGAGCGCGCCGGCGTACCAGAAGGAGCAGATGGTGAAGGAGGTCTCCGGCAGGCCGAAATCATCTTCGCCGGCGTAGCGCATGAGGTAGCCGTTGCGCATCAGCTCGCGGCCGATGGCCTCCACCGTCGCGACATAGCGCGGGTCGTCCGGCCGCACGAAGCCGAGTTCGGCGAGCAGCAGCAGGCTGGCGTCGAGCTGGCCGTCCTCCTCCGCATCGACGAAGCTGTTACGCGCTTCGCTCCAGGCGAAGGTGAGGATGCGGGCGCGAATCTCGTTGCGCCGCTCCAGCCAGAACTGCGCCCTCTCGGGCAGCTCCAGCACGCGGGCGATGCGGGCGAGCCGGTCGCAGGCCGCCCAGCTCATCACCGCCGAGAAGGTGTGAACGCGCCTTTTGCCGCGCAGCTCCCACAGGCCGGCATCGGGCTCGAAGGCGAATTCCACCGCCTTGGCGCCGACGCCCTCCAGCAGCTCGAACAGCGCCCGGTCGCCCTTGTTGGGCAGGCGTTCGTCGAAGAACATCTGCGCGGCGGCGAGCACGACATGGCCGTAGCCGTCATTCTGCACCTGCTCGGCCGCCTGGTTGCCGACACGCACCGGCCCCATGCCGGAAAAGCCCGCCAGCGCCGGGGCGAAGCGTTCCTCCAGCGGCGTGCCGGGAACGATGGAATAGACCGGCGCCAGCCGGCCGGAGGGCTCGGCGGCGATCACCGTTGTCAGATAGCGGATGTAGTCTTCCATGGTGCGGGTGGCGCCGAGAAGGTTCAGCGCCCGCACCGTGAAGTAGGAATCGCGCAGCCAGCAGTGCCGGTAGTCCCAGTTGCGGATCGAATGCGGCGCCTCGGGGATCGAGGTGGTGAGCGCGGCGACGATGCCGCCGGTCTCCTCATAGGCGCACAGCTTCAGCGAGATGGCGGCGCGTATCACCGCGTCCTGCCACTCGAAGGGAATGGAGAGGTAGCGCACCCACTCCCACCAGTAATCGCGCGTCTTCTCCTCGAAGGCATGCGCGGTCTCGGCGAGGCTGGAGGCGAAGGGCTCGTCCGGCCCCAGCACCAGCGTGCCGGCCTTGCTGAGCACGAAGGGGCGCTCTTCCATCACATAGACGATGGGCAGGTCGGTGGTGGCGCGGACGGTGAAGTCCTCGCCGGCGAAGCGCATATGGTTGGAGCCGCGCACCGCCACCGGGCGCTGCTCACCCCAGTTGAAATGCGGGCGCAGGCGAATGGTGACGCGGCAGGTGCCGGCGAGCGGTTCGATCCGCCGCACCAGCATGGCCGGGCGGTAGATGCGATCATAGAGCTTGAAGCGCGGCGCGAAGTCGGTGATGCGCAGCTTCGCCCCGTCCGCATCCTCCAGAATGGTCTCGATGATGGCGGTATTGCGCTGGTAGCGGCGCGTCGCCTTCACCTGCCCGTCGAGCAGCACATCGAAGAAGCCGGCCTCCGGCTCGGTGCCCCCGAGCATGGAGGAGAAGATCGGGTCGCCATCAATGCGCGGCCAGCAGCACCAGGCGAGACGCCCGTTCGGATCGACAAGGGCGGAGATGGTGCCGTTGCCGATGGCGGCGAGGTTCAGATTGGTCACGGGGCGGCGCGCTCCAGCGTCTGCGGAATCTGCTCGAGCCAGCGCCGGACATCGGCCGGCGTGGCGAAGTGGTAGTCGGCCTGCGCGGTGGCGCGCGGGCCGATGGCGACGGCAAGGCCGCCCGCCGCGCGCACGGCGCGGAAGCCGTCCTCATCGGTCACGTCGTCGCCGAGGAAGATCGGCACGCGCCCGGCGAAGATGGTGGTGCGCATGAACTGGTCGACCGCCGTGCCCTTGGTGTGGCCGGCGGGGCGGACCTCGATGACGAAGCGGCCCTTGAGGAACTCGACGCCGGGATCGAGCCCGCGTCCCAGCTCCACCACCTTGTCCATGATCGCGTCCGACCATTGCGGCACGGCGCGGAAATGCACGGCGAGCGAGAGCGGCTTGTGCTCGACGAACACGCCGGGCCAGGTGGCGAGTTCGTGGACGAGCGCCTCTTCGAGCGGCTTGCGCCATCTGGGAATGGTGATCGGCACCGAGGGCGCGTCGGGCGCGAGGCGGATTTCCGCGCCATGCTGGCCGGAGGCGGCGAGACGGGTCGGGGCGAAGCGCCGGTCCATCCAGTCGATGGTGCGGCCGGAGACCAGCGCGACCGCCCCGCCAAGCGCGCCCTGAACCCGCGTCAGCGTGTCGGCCAGCGAGGCCGGGATGGTTACGCCTTCCGGGTGGTCGGCATGTTCGATCAGCGTGCCGTCAATATCGAGGAACAGGGCCCAGTCGGGGCGCGGGGCGGGGGCAGGGGGGAGTCGTGTCGGGGAGGGTGACGTCTCGGCAAGATCGGGAACTGGTCCCTTGGCCTGGGGGAGCGTGTGCATTCCGTTTCCTGGTAGCGTCCGGGCTGTGCGCCGCGCCGTGAACCCTCCCGCCACGCCGAGCGCGCGCGAGGGCGCCGGCGGGCGTAATCGCTCTCGACAACGCGCGAGCGGCGGCGGCGTTCCAATACCAATTGCGGAAGTGCGGCGGTAAAGCGCGCCGCGCCCGGCGTCCCCGGCTCAGCGCGCCGGCAGGAGCTGGCCGTCGGAGGAGGGCAGCGAGCCGCCGTCCCAATGCAGGCGAATGCCGCGCCCGCCTTCGGCCTTCACGGCATAGAGCGCCTGGTCGGCCCGCTCGATCAGCATCGAGCGAATCTCGCCAATGGCGGTGTTGGCCGGAATGAGCGAGAAGCAAGCGGCGCCGACGCTGATCGACAGCCGGGCGCCGGCAATGCTCGCATGCTCGATCGCGAGCGACTCCACCGCCTTGTGGAGGCTTTCCGCCACCCGGATGGCGCCGGCCGCGGCGGTGCCGGGCAGCACGACGATGAATTCCTCCCCGCCGAAGCGGGCGATCATGTCGCCGGGGCGGCGCAGCACGCCCGCCATCACCTGCGCCACCGCGTGCAGCGTGTCGTCGCCGGCAAGGTGGCCGTAGCGGTCATTGTACTTCTTGAAGTCGTCAATATCGACGAGGAGCACGGAGAGCGGCGCCTTCTCGCGCCGGCAGCGCAGGATTTCGCGCGGCAGCAGTTCTTCCAGCGCGTGGCGGTTCCACAGGCCTGTCAGCGCGTCGGTCGAGGCGGCCTCGGCGAGCCGGCGATTGGCCGCCTGCAACTCGCGGTTGGCGCTCTCCAGCCGCGTTTCCAGCCGCTTCTGCTCGGTGATCTCGGTCAGCGCGGCGCAGATCGCCGTGACCTCGCCCGCCTCGTCGCGCAGGGGACGGACGGCGGCGATGAAGACGCGACCGAACAGGCCGATCTCCTGCTGCGGCTCCTGCGCGCCCTGGTCGAAGGCGGCAAAGGTGCGCGCGGTGGCCTCCATCACCACGGCCCCGAAGACATCGGCGACATAGCGGCCGGCCACGTCGCCGCCGGGCGTCGGCACCACATCGGCGAACTCGCGATTATGCGCGAGCACGCGCCCGTCCCGCCCGATGACGCAGGACGCGATCGGGAAGTCCAGATAGATGCGTCGGAGGTCTTCGGCCGAGATGTGCGCGAGCATACCGCCGGACTTGGAAAGGAGGGATGAATGAAAGAATGTTAACTATAGCAGGTGGTAACCGCGCTGCAATTGACGCGTGTCAACGCCGCCGGGGTTTCTATCCCTGGCCGCAAGGGAAGGGCGGGACGGTCGGCCCCTCCGTCTGTGGCGACGAGCCGGGGGCGCCTGCGGCCTTGCCGCTCGCGGGCGCGCGGTTTACATAGCGGCCGACCCAATTCATCTCGTCGCAGGGCCCGTCGCCGGAAGGCGCCGCGCGTCCCCCACGCGCCACACGCGCAGGATCTGGCACATGGCTTCCTATCAGTACGTCTACCACATGCACGGCATGTCCAAGGCCTATCCGGGCGGCAAGAAGGTGCTCGACAACGTGCACCTGTCCTTCTACCCGACGGCCAAGATCGGCATTCTCGGCCCGAACGGCTCGGGTAAGTCGACGCTGCTCAAGATCATGGCCGGCATCGACAAGGATTTCTCCGGCGAGGCCTGGGTCGCCGAAGGCGCCCGCGTCGGCTACCTGCCGCAGGAGCCGCAGCTCGACCCGACGCTCTCGGTGCGCGAGAACGTCATGCTCGGCGTCGCCAAGCAGAAGGCGATCATCGACCGCTACAACGAACTCGCCATGAACTATTCCGAAGAGACCGCGGACGAGATGACCGCGCTCCAGGACGAGATCGAAGGCCAGGGCCTGTGGGATCTCGACAGCAAGATCGACCAGGCGATGGACGCGCTCGGCTGCCCGGAGGAAGGCTCCGACGTCGCCAAGCTCTCCGGCGGTGAGCGCCGCCGCGTCGCGCTCTGCCAGCTCCTGCTCTCGCAGCCGGAACTGCTGCTGCTCGACGAGCCGACCAACCATCTCGACGCCGAGACCACCAACTGGCTCGAAGGCCATCTGCGCAACTATCCGGGCGCGATCCTGATCGTCACCCATGACCGCTACTTCCTCGACAACGTGACCGGCTGGATCCTCGAGCTCGATCGCGGCCGCGGCATCCCCTATGAGGGCAACTATTCCTCCTGGCTGGCGCAGAAGACCAAGCGCATGCAGCAGGAGAATCGCGAGGACGAGGCCCGCCAGCGCGCGCTGGCCGCCGAGCAGGAATGGATCGCGGCGAGCCCCAAGGCCCGCCAGGCCAAGAACAAGGCGCGTATCCAGCGCTATGACGACCTGGTCAAGAAGGCCTCCGAGAAGGCGCCGACCACCGCGCAGATCGTCATCCCGGTGTCCGAGCGCCTCGGCAACAACGTCATCGAGTTCAACGGCCTCACCAAGTCGTTCGGCGACCGCCTGCTGATCGACAACCTGTCCTTCAAGCTGCCGCCGGGCGGCATTGTCGGCGTGATCGGGCCGAACGGCGCGGGCAAGACCACGCTGTTCCGCATGATCAACGGGCTGGAGACGCCCGATGCCGGCACCATCACCATCGGTGACAGCGTGCAACTCGGCTATGTCGACCAGAACCGCGACGCGCTGGACGACAGGAAGACCGTCTGGGAGGAAATCTCCGGCGGCAACGAGGTGCTCTATCTCGGCAAGCGCGAGATCAATTCGCGCGCCTATTGCGGCGCCTTCAACTTCAAGGGCGGCGACCAGCAGAAGAAGGTCAACATGCTCTCGGGCGGTGAGCGCAACCGCGTGCACCTCGCCCGTATCCTCCAGCAGGGCGCCAACGTCCTCCTGCTCGACGAGCCGACCAACGATCTCGACGTCGAGACGCTGCGCGCGCTGGAAGAGGCGCTGGAAGACTTCGCCGGCTGCGCGGTCATCATCTCGCATGACCGTTTCTTCCTCGACCGCATCGCCACCCACATGCTCGCCTTCGAGGGCGAGGGCCATGTCGAGTGGTTCGAGGGCAATTTCCACGACTATGAGGAAGACAAGAAGCGCCGCCTCGGCGTCGACGAGATCATCCCGCACCGCATGAAGCACAAGAAGCTGACGCGCTGATCCGCGGGTCTCACGCCCAACGCGACCAAAAGCCGGCCGGAGCGATCCGCGCCGGCTTTTTGCTGAGGGGAGGCGAGGCGGCGGGCGGTGGCGCAGCGCCCGGGCGTCGCCGTTTGGCGGCGTGGCGCTTTTGGGGCATGTTCCGCCCGATTGAACCGCACGTGAGGGCCATGCGTCAGGCTGCCGAAGACTGGAATCCGTCGCTTTATCTGAAGTTCGAGGACGAGCGCACGCGCCCGCCGCGCGATCTGTTGGCGCAGGTGCCGCTGGTGCGTCCGCGCCGTGTGGTCGATATCGGCTGCGGGCCGGGAAACTCCACCCAGCTGCTGGCCGAACGCTGGCCGGAGGCCGAGGTGATCGGCCTCGATTCCTCACCCAGCATGGTGAAGCAGGCGTCCGAGCGGCTTCCGGGCCTGCGCTTCGAAGTGGCCGATGTCGCGACATGGGCGCCCGAGCCTGGCACCGACCTGATCTTCGGCAATGCCGTGTTCCAGTGGGTGCCGGACCATCCCGCCGTGCTGGCCCGCCTGCTGGCGGCGCTGCCGGAGGGCGGCGTGCTGGCGGTGCAGATGCCGGACAATGTCGCCGAGCCCTCGCACCGTCTGATGGCCGAGACCGCCGCCAGAGGCCCGTGGGCGGACAGGCTCGCCGGCGCGGCGCGCGAGGAACTGCCGGCGATCGGCACCTATTACGACCTGCTGAAGCCGCATGCCCGGCATGTCGATATCTGGCACACCCATTACAACCACCCGCTGGCGGGGCCCGCCGCCATCGCGGATTGGTTCCGCTCCACGGCCTTGCGCCCCTATCTCGGGCCGCTGGACGAGACGGCACGCGCCGCCTTCCTGGCCGACTACACCGCCCGGCTGGCGAGCGCCTATCCCTTGCGGGTCGACGGCACCTCGCTGCTGCGCTTTCCGCGCCTGTTCATCCTCGCGGTGCGCTAGGGGCGGCGGCCGGTCAACTCTGGCGCGGAGGACCCGGGTGCGGTTCCGGCCCGGCGCGATTCGGGGTATCTCCGGGAGCATGCGCATCCGGCTTCCGCTTTTCCTCGCCCTGTTTCTCGCGGCCGCTTCGCCGGTCCATGCCGACCCCGCCTTCGACCGGTGGCTGGCGGCGCAGTGGCCGGCGGCGCAGGCGATGGGGATTTCCCGCGCCACCTTCGAGCGCGAGACGCGCGGGCTGGAGCCGGACCTCTCGCTTCCCGACCTCGCTCTGCCCGGCAAGCCGAAGGCGCCGGACCGGCAGGCCGAGTTCGTGCAGACGCCCGCCACCTATGTCTCCGACAAGGCGATCGCCACCTATGCCGCGCGCGGCCGGGCGCTGGCCAGGCAATACGGCCCGCAGCTCGCCGCGCTGGAAAAGCGCTTCGGCGTGCCCGGCCCGATCCTGCTCGCCATCTGGGCGCGCGAGACCTCCTATGGCGGGGCCAAGCTCGACCGCGACGCGCTGCGCGTGCTGGCGACGCAGGCCTATGTCGGCCGCCGCAAGGACGAATTCCGCGCCGAATTCCTCGCCGCGCTGAAGATCCTCGACGAGGGCCATGTGGCGCGCGGGCAGATGAAGAGCTCCTGGGCCGGCGCCATGGGCCTCACCCAGTTCATGCCCACCGGCTATCTGACCTATGGCGTCGATCTCGACGGCGACGGCACCGCCAATATCTGGACCGACGTGCCCGAAGCGCTGGCCGCCACGGCGAGCTTGCTGAAGGAGAAGGGCTGGCAGCCCGGCAAGCGCTGGGCCTATGAGATCACCGTGCCGCAGGGTTTCGACTGCACGCTGGCCGAGCCCGAGACGCGCCTGCCCATCGGCGAGTGGCTGAAGCGCGGGGTGACGATCGCCGATGGCCGCCGCGTGCCGCCCGCTGCGCTCAAGGACGAGGCCTCGATCATCATGCCGGCCGGGCCCTATGGGCCGGCCTTCCTGACGCCCGACAATTATTTCGTGCTCAAGAGCTACAACTTCGCCGATCTCTACGTGCTCTATGTCGGCCACCTCGCCGACCGCATCGAGGACGACAAGCCCTTCGCGCAGGGCTGGAAGGACATCGCGCTGGTGAAGACCGCCGATCTCGAATTCATGCAGAAGGTGCTCACCCGCGAGGGCTTCTACGCCGACAAGATCGACGGCAAGGCCGGCATGAAGACCCGCTCGGCGCTCGGCGCTTATCAGAAGGCCAAGGGGCTGGCGGTGGATTGCTGGCCGGACGCGGCGGTGCTCGCCCATATGAAGAAGGGCGGGTAGGGGGCACGCTCGCCCGTGTCCCGGACGCCTGTAGCGTCAGCGGAGGGCGAGTTGCCATTGCCCGCGGGCCTTTCCACCCCACACTCCGTCATGGCCGTCCCCGGACTTGATCCGGGGATCAGCCCGGCCATCCACGTCTTTAGCCGGATGCTCGCGGAAGTCGTGGATCCCCGGGCCAAGCCCGAGGATGACGGCGCGATGGTGGGCCCCGTGTCCCGGACGCCTGTAGCGTCAGCGGAAGGCGAGCCGGGATCCAGCGGAACACTCGCGTAGCGGCTGAATTCCTGTGGCGTCCCCGACCGCTCACCCTCCCACGCGCAGCGTGTGACGACCGCCAATGCTGACGCCTGCGGCGGAGTCTCCCCTGGATCCCGGCGCGGCGCTCCGCCTTCGGCTCCGCTGGGCCGGGAAACGTTGCGTTGCTTTGCCCGCGCCCTTTCCCATCCCACGCGCCGTCATGGCCGGGCGTGGCCCGGCCATCCACGACTTGGCCGGCCGCTTGTGGAAAGTCGTGGATCCCCGGGCCAAGCCCGGGGATGACGGTGCAGCGCCCCTACTTCCCCGCCAGCGCGTCGAGCTTGGTCGGCAACTCGCTGAGCAGCGAGTCGCGGGCGCGGATGCTGGTGGGCGTCGCCTGCCGGGTGGCATCTCGGTCGAGGCGGGCGAAGATCAGGGTGCGGCTCTGTTTGCTCGCCCAGCCGACATACCAGCCATAGGGCTGGCCGCGCACGGGGGCGCCGGTGGCATCGAGCGCGAAGCCCATGCCGGTCTTGCCGTGCACCGTCCAGCCGCCGACCTCGCCATGGCGGATGATCGCGGCCGTCATCGCCACCGCCTGCGGCGACACCGGCAAGTCGCCGCGCAGCATCCGGCCGAGGAAGGCCGCCTGCTCGCGCGGGGAGATGGCGAGCGAGGTGGAGAGCCAGGACCGGGTCAGCCCGTCGCCTTTGTCCTTGGTGCCCGAGACATCCTCATTGCCGTAGCCGAAGCCGGTCACGTAGCGCCGGAACCGCTCCATGCCGAGCTTGCCGGTGATCTCCTGCGAGTACCAGACGACGGATTCCTTCATCCAGTAGGTCGGGTCGGTGTCGCGCTTCCATTCCTCGCGCCAGTCGGGAAAGCCCGGCTTGAACGACCAGACGGGCGCGTGCGCATCGGTGATTATGCCGGCATCATAGCCCATCAGCGCGATCGGGATCTTGAAGGTCGAGGCCGGCGTCACCCGCCCGGCGCAGCCCGGCCCTTCCTCGCTCAGCACCTTGCCCGTGGAGGCCTCCGCGATGAGCGTGCAGAGCGTCGCCGCGCTGGCGGGGGCGGCGAGGCCGGCAAGGGCGAGCGCCGCGAGAGCGGTGGCAAACAGGCGCGGGCGGGAAGGTGAGGCGTGGCGGGTCACGAGGCACATCCGGTGGAGCGGGGCCGGGACGAGACCATCGCCCTGTGGCGACAATCGGGTGCCGCCGCGGCAGAGGCGGCGCGTGCGCGCGGCCTCTGCCCTTCCCGTCGCGCAAGCGCTCACCTTTGCCGCTAGCGCGGGTGCCCCGCTCTTGCCGCTAGCGCGGAGCTCTCGCTTTTGCCGCTAGCGCGCGGATCTTGCCTTCGCCGCTAGCGCGGCATGCGGCTGATGACGCGCAGATCCTTGCCGGCGCCGAGGTCGCGGGCGGAGAGCCAGAACACCTCGCCCTCGCTCTCCTCGGTGTCGAGCCAGAGGAAGGGCAGGTGCGGGAACTCGGCTTCGAGGATGTCCCGCCCGGTGCCGATCTCGCAGATGATGCCGCCTTTGGCGGTAAGGTGCTTGGGCGCCTCAACAAGGATGCGGCGGACAATGTCGAGCCCGTCCGGCCCGCCATCGAAGGCGAGCGTCGGCTCGTGGCGGTATTCCGGCGGCAAGCTCGCCATGGCCTGCGCGTCGACATAAGGCGGGTTGGTGATGATGAGGTCGTAGAGCCGCCCGGTCAGCGGCCCGAACAGATCGCCCTCGATCAGGCTGACCCGCGCACCCAACTCATGCTCGGCGACATTCTCGGCGGCGAGTTCCAGCGCCTTGGGCGAGAGATCCACCGCGTCGACCTGCGCCTGGTCGAAGGTCATGGCGGCGAGAATGGCAAGGCAGCCCGAGCCGGTGCACAGGTCCAACACCCGGCCGACCGCGTCGGGGTCTTCGATCAGCGAGAAGCTGTGGCCGCCGGCGAACAGGTCGCCCGCCATCAGCTCGCCGATGAAGGAGCGCGGCACGATGGCGCGCTTGTCGCTCTTGAACGGCACGCCGCGAATATAGGTGCGCCCGAGCAGATAGGCCGCCGGCTCGCGCGTGGCGCAGCGCCGGTCGATCAGGTCGGCGAGGCGCGCGCGCTCGTCGCTGACAAGGCGGGCGTCGAGCCAAGGGGTGAGGTCATCAACCGGCAGGCTCAGCGCCTCGAGCACGATGAAGGCGGCTTCGTCGAGCGCCGTCGTGGTGCCATGGCCGAAGGCCAGCTCCGCCTTGTTGAAGCGGCTCACCGCGTAGCGCACGAAGTCCCGTACCGTCCTGAGCTCGTCGGCTGCCGCCATCATCGTCTCCCTGTCGATCCCTGAGGTGCAGCACGCCCCGCCGTGGAAAGCAAGGCCGCCGGCCGGCGCCGGTCTCCCCATCCCCGCCACGGGCCTTGTGTTCGCCCGGCCGGAATGGCTAGGAACAGGGATCAGCGGAAAGGACACGCCATGGCGAACGCGGTAGACGACGAAATCACCCTGGTGGTCGACCGCGCGGTTGCGGTCGTGCTGTTCGAGTTCCTGTCCCGCACGGTGGATGACGCCGATGGCGAGGCACTGGCGGATTTCATCGAGGACGAGGCGGAAGTGCCCGCGCTCTGGGCTCTGCTCGCCGGGCTGGAGAGCGTGCTCACCGAGCCGATGGCCGAGGATTACGAGCGCAAGGTTCTCGCCGCCCGCGAGGCGGTGATGAAGCGCTTCGGCGGCGCCTTCTCCGGCAAGGGTGAAGACTGACCGGCGAAGACTGACCGGCGAAGACGGAGCGCTGAGACGGGCCGGCGAACCTACGGCTCGAGCGTCGCGCGCGGGGCCGTCACCGAGGCCGGAATGGCGGCGGCGTCCGCCGCCTTGGGCGCGGGGGTGATGTCGGCGGAGCGCTGCTGGCTGTCGATATTGGCGATCATCGCCCGGCCGAGGTCGCGGGCGAGGCAGTTATAGCTCCAGTCATTCATGTGGAAGCCGTCCTTCCACAGGAAGGATTCGAAGGGCATGCCGGCGGTCTCGTGCCATTCGCGCATCAGCGCGAAGCGGTGATAGACGCCGACCCCTTCCTCCGCCGCCACCCGGTCGATCAGGCGGATCATCGGCGCCGTGTCGGCATCGGCGACCACGCGCGGGGAATATTGTGGGTCGACCAGCAGCAGGTCGGCATGGATGGCGCGCACGCGGGCGATGGCCTCGCGCAGCTGACCCTCGGCGGTGCTGAGGCCATTGTCGCGGAACAGCGCGTTGACGCCCGACTGCCAGATCACCAGCGTCGGCTGCGCGGCGGCGACATCGGTGTCGAAGCGGGCGAGCATTTCCGGCGCATCCTGGCCGTTCACGCCGCGGTTGAGCACGGTGATGTCGGCGCCCGGAAAGCGCTCGCGCAGCTGAGCCTGCAACTGGGCGGGATAGGCGCCATCCGGCGTCGAGGCGCCGGCCCCGGCGGTGGAGGAGGAGCCGATGGCGACGATCACCACCTTCTCGCCGGCCCGCAGCTTGGCCGCCGTGCGCGCCAGCGGCTGCGTCAGCTTGCTGGCGACCTTCGGCGTCGGGCAGGTCGGCGCGGCGAGCAGCGGCGCGCCGCTCAGCGGCTGGGTGGTGAGCGGCTGCGCGCCGGCGGGCAGCGCCAGCAGGGGCAGAAACGCGGCGGCGAAGGTGAGGGCTGTGCGGCGCATGGTCTAGCGTGAACCCAAAGTGCGGCTGTCGACGCCATCGACGATCATGCCGACAAGCAGCCGGCCGATGCAGCGGTGGACATCCTCGAACAAGGAGGGGGAGGGGCGGGCGCTGTCGAAGTCGAAGATGCCCTCGGTCTCCCAGAAGCGCATCACGTCATAGCGGTCGAAGAACGGCACGCGGCCGGCGCGGGTGGTCCATCTGAGGGCGCTGGTATAGGGCGCGACGTCGAAGGCGAAGGCGGTGCGCGGGCTGTATTGCGGGGAGACGACGATCACGTCGGTGCCCGCCTCATGCGCGGTCTCGATGCCCTGCAACACCGCGTCGGAGAAGGACGAGGTGTCGGCGGCGAGGATGGCGTCATAGGTGCCGGTCTGCCAGATCATCAGCGCGGGCTTTGTTTCCGCCAGCACCTCCGGCAGCGTGGCGAGGATGGTCTCGGCGGTGGCGCGCGGCTGGTTGCGGGTGGTGACCACCACGCCGCCATCGGGATAGCGCGCCCGCATCAGCTCCTCGATCGTGCCCGGAAAGCCGCGCGGCATGGCGTCCTTCTCGGCGGCGGTGCTCACCGGCTTCTTCGCCGTGGAGGAGTTGAGCACGAGGATGGTGGTCGGCGTCTTCTGCGCCAGCGAGCGGGCGAGGCGCGGCAGCGAGAAGCCGGCACGGGTGAGTTCGGACGGCGCGGCGCAGACGGGTTCGGTCCCCGCATGGGCGCTCATCGCACCCGTGAGGGTCAGGGCTGAGAGAAGGGCGAACCCAAGGATCCGGCGTTTCACGATGAACCGCGTCGACCAGCCAATTTACGCGCGGCAATTTCGCGCTCGACGCGACCATACCACGACAGAAGAAACGAGAGAGCCACCATTAAGGCGATGCCGGAAACGCTGAGCAGGAGTTGCATCCAGAGCACGCCGGTAATCTCGTTAAGCACGAAATGTGCGGCAAAAGAAAGGAAGACGCCGAAACAGAAGACTTCGAGCGAATTCTGCCCGCACAGGATCATCGGTTTCAGTATCGGGCTACGCAGCGCTGGCAGATCCACCGGTATCAGGCGGACGATGACCACGGCGAGCGCGAGGAAATGCAGCACGCGCAGCGGCGACAGGTCGGTTTTGCTGATCGGGTAGATGATCGCGCCGATTGCGTCGGGCACGATGCCTTCGAGCGGCGACCACCACCAGGAGATCACCACCAGCAGCGAGACGAGCAGATAGGCGGCGGAGAGCAACAGGACGAGGCGCGAATGGACGAGACCGCCCAGCCGGTCGCTGCCGCCGAGCCCGCACCAGCCGCCGAACACGAACATCAGCTGCCAGGCGAAGGGGTTGAAGAACCACATCCGGTCGTCGGGATAGGCCGGCAGGTTGAAGCCGGTGAAGCCGGCGATGCCCCAGAGCAGGATGGAGGCGGCGAGCGTCAGGTCCGGCTTCTTCTTCAGCGCCCAGAGGATGGGCGGGAAGGTGGCGAGCAGCACGATATAGAGCGGCAGCACGTCCATGTTCACCGGGCGGAACTTCAGCAGCATCGCCTGGATCAGCGCGACGTCAGGTTCCGCGAGGAACTGCAGCGCGCCCATCTCCTCCGCATAGAGCGGGTTGGAGAAGGAGCCGACGACGTAGGAGATTTCCGCGAGATAGATGACGAACAGGAAGATGAAGGCGACATAGAGCTGCCAGGCCCGGCGCAATATACGCGCGGAGGTCACCATCACCCCGGCGGTGTCGATCTGCCGGCCATAGACCATGGCGGCGGTGTAGCCTGAGATGA
Organism: Ancylobacter sp. WKF20; assembly: GCF_029760895.1. Lineage (NCBI taxonomy): Bacteria > Pseudomonadati > Pseudomonadota > Alphaproteobacteria > Hyphomicrobiales > Xanthobacteraceae > Ancylobacter > Ancylobacter sp. WKF20. The sequence goes on along the minus strand of NZ_CP121679.1, from coordinate 1,808,713 downwards.
AGACGAAGATCTCGGTGGCGTCGGAAAAGCCGAAATTCCGGTTGGTGATCCAGTTCGCCACGTTGTTCGGGATGTGGTTCAGGAAGATGAACCACAAAGCGAGCCCGCGAAACAAATCGAGGCGCAGGTCGCGCCCGCTGGGAGCCGCCGGCCGCGCGGCCGGCGCTCCCTTCGTGTCCACCCTGTCGGCCCCCCTGTTGGCGCCGGGCGAGCGCCCGGCGGGGGCCGGCGTGGTGGTGCGGGTCAGCACGCGGTGCGGCTCACTTCTTCAGGCGCAGGCCGAGCATCAGCACGGCGAGGCCATTGAAGACGAGATCGACGCCGAGGAAGAGACCGAGCACCCACAGCCCGCTCACCGGCCAGCCGGCGATGATCAGCAGGCCGAGCAGCACGGTCAGCACCGCCGAGGCGGCGATCCAGCCCCAGTTCGCGGCGGGGCGCATCTGGAAGGCGGCCACAAGCCGGAAGATGCCACCGACCAGCAGCGCCGCGCCGATCAGCAGCGTCAGCACGGCGGCGGCCAGCAGCGGCTCGGCGAAGGCGACGACGCCGGCGGCGAGATAGAGCAGGCCGTCCAGCAGCCAGAAGGCGAAGGCGCCCCAGCCCTTGACCTGGAAGGCATGGAAGATCTGCGCCACGCCGGAGATCGCCAGCACCACGCCGATAAAGAGAACGGAAACCACCGTGCCGAGCGCGGTATTGCCGAGCACGATGACGCCGGCGATCAGCATCAGAAGGCCGAGCGCGACGAACCAGCCCCATTTGGCGCGCAGCGCGCTGAGGTGCCCCGCAAGGGCGCTGCCGGGCGTGGGCGTCAGGGAGTCAGTCGGGAGTGACATGATCGATCCTCTTCCAGGCGGCGCGCCGGCAGCGCGGTAACGCTGTCCGGGCCCGATGGGTTCCAACGACTCGTCCTGCGACGAGTGGCCCATGGTATAGTCGCCCCCGCCGCAGGGGTAACATCCCGAACGCACGTCCGTAGTTGATACTAGGAGCGAGGATGGCCCGGCGATCCGCCCCCGTGACGGCCGAGGGGCCGGTTCCCGACCTGTTCGGCGCAACGGTCGTTGAGGCGCCCGCCGCGCTGCCGGGCCGGCGGCTCAAGGCGCGGCTCGCCCGCACCCTGCTGGCGGATGGGCGGGGCTTCCTCACCCGCGACGTGGCCGCGCTCGACCTCACACTCGACGGCATTACCGGTGACCGCCATGCCGGCGCCGCCCGCAAGGCCGATGCCCGCGTGCCGTGGTATCCGCGCGGCGCGCCGATCCGCAACACGCGGCAGGTCTCGCTGGTGGCGCTGGACGAGCTTGCCGCCGTCGCCGCCCGGCTCGGTGTGGTGGAGATCCGGCCGGAATGGCTCGGCGCCAATCTGGTGGTGGAGGGGCTTGCCCGCCTCACCCGGCTTCCCGTCGGCACGCGGCTGCATTTCCCCGGCGGGGCGGCGCTGGTGGTGGAGGGCGAGAACGCTCCCTGCCGTCACGCCGGGCAGGCGGTGGCTGAGGGGATCGCGGAAATGGGGCTAGCCTTGCCCGCCGCCGATCTGGCGCTGGCTTTCGTCACGGCGGCAAAGGGGTTGCGCGGTCTCGTCGCCTGGGTGGAGCGGGCGGGGGCATTGGAGGCGGGCGCCGAGATCAGCGTGCGCGTGCCGGCGCAGCAGCTCTGGGTGCCGTGACGCTCGCCGCTCCACCGGAGCACAAACAAAAATCCCGGCGGGCAGGGCCAGCCGGGATTTGAGGTCGTTCAGAAGAGGTGCGGCGCGTCAGCGCACCGCGACGCCCGGCTGGGCGCTCGCTGCCGTGCTGACCGGGATCGGCTGGGCGTCCGGCGCGGAGGCGGTGCGCGGGGAGGCATTGCCCGGCAGCACCACGACCTTGGTGCCGACCTTCACCTTGTCATAGAGGTTCTCGACATCCTCGTTCAGCATGCGAATGCAGCCCGAGGACATGAACTGGCCGATGGTGGAGGGCTGGTTCGTGCCGTGGATGCGGTAGATCGTGCCGCCCAGATACATGGTGCGGGCGCCGAGCGGGTTGCCCGGCCCACCGGCCATGAAGCGCGGCAGATAGGGCTGGCGCTCGATCATTTCCGCCGGCGGGCGCCAGTCGGCCCATTCCGCCTTGCGGGAGATCTTCTCGGTGCCGGCCCAGGTGAAGCCTTCGCGACCGACGCCGATGCCATAACGCTCGGCCTTGCCGCCCGGCAGGATGTAATAGAGGTAGGTGTTCGGCGTATCGATGACGATGGTGCCGGGCGCTTCCTTGGTGACGTAGTCCACCACCTGGCGGCGCAGATTGTCCGGCAGCGGCTTGGCCGGGCCGTCCTCGGGCTGGTCTTCCGGCGGCAGCATGGCGACGCTGGAGCCGTTGGCACCGTAATTATTGTTCAGATCCGGGCGCGCGGCGCTGCCGACGGCGGCCGGCGGGGCATAGACGCCCGCCGGGGCGCCCGCGCTGCCATAGGCCGGGGGCTGGCCGTAATTATTGGTGGCCGGCGCCTGCCCATAGCCCGCCGGCTGCTGGCCGGAATAGGCACCCGCCGGGTAGCCGGCCGGCTGGCGCGAGGGATCGGTATAGGGCGCGTTGGCAATCGGCGGGACACCCGGAGGCACATTGCCCGGCGCGACGACGACCGGCGGCTGGCCGGTGGGCTGCGCATAGGGATCGCGCACGCCGGGCGGGGTGCCCAGAGCCTGCGGAGCGCCGGCAGCCTGCGGCGCGCCAGCGGCCGGGGCTGCGGTGCCATAGGGGTCATAGGCCGCCGGAATCTCGGCCTCGGTCGGCGAAGTGGCTGCCTCATAGGGAGAGGCGGGCTGCTGCGCGGCGGGATAGGACTGCGCGCCGGCGGTGCCGGCCGACGCAAGCACGGCGAGCGCGACAGCGGGAACGAAACCAAGGCGAACGACCATCATCAAGCCTTAACTGGAATGCCGGGTGGGGTGCGTGGGTACAGTCACGCGACGCTTGTGACAGCACATGACGTACGATCAAGGCAGGTTCAAGACCAGAGTGGGCGTTGAACCTTGCTTGGCCGATCAGCCATGCGTCTGGCGCAGTGCCGATGCATTCATGTCACACATTACTTAGCGGCTCGTTGCTGACCCGAGGCTTGCCACGCTCCGGCGATCCTCAGGCCCCCATCAAGCGCCGTCGGGCCGCTTGTGTTCCCGGTGCCAGCCGACAATCGCATCGGGGAAGCAGTCGGTGGAGGCGAAATAGGGCTTGATGTCGAGGAGCGGCGTGCCGTCGAGGCAATCGAGCCCCGCCACGGTGAGGCTGTCCGGGCGGAGGGCCAGCACACGCACCGCGCTCATTGCGATGGGGTTGGGCCGCGCCGGGCTGCGCAGCGCGAAAGTGCCGCGCCCGAAGCCATAGCTGCGCGGCACCTGCACCACGAGGTTCCGCGGCGCATGGTCCATCCAGTAGAGCAGCCAGAGATGGGTGGTGCCCGCCAGCCCCTCCAGCGCCGGGCGGAAGGGAGCGTCGATCTCCACCGTGCAGGGCGCGTCCGATTCGCGGCTGTTGCGCGGGCAGTCGGCCCGCCGCGTCCAGGGGGTGCGCAGGCGGCCGATGAAGTGAAGCCCCGCATCCGGCGCCGCCGGCAGCTCGACCGCGACCTCGCCCGGGCGGATGCCGAAATCGGGCAGGGCGGAGGGGTGGGGCGAGGGGGTGTCATCGGGCGGGTTCATGGCGGCGACTTTACTCTGTGGGGGACCGGCAGCAAGGAGCGCGCTGCCGGCCTGGGCCGGCCGTGCCGACTGATACACACAAGCCTGTACACACAAGCCTGACTGGTCATCCGGTTGGCCTGATCGTCCACCTCACTGCACTGACCCGCCACGGCGTGAGACTGGTATGCCAGCCCGGCTTCACCCCTCTTGCGCGCGGGTCGAATAAGACATAAACATATCTTTATATCTTTTCCGACCAGCGACCAGCGACAGATCGAGACACCCGTGGCGAGCCTGCCCTTATCCTTCCCGCTGCTGCTCGACGGCCTCAAGGCGGCCGGCGAGGATACGCGCCTGCGCCTGCTGGCGCTGATCGGTGAGGGGGAGCTGACGGTCTCCGAGCTTACCGAGATTCTCGGCCAGTCGCAGCCGCGAATCTCCCGTCATCTCAAGCTCTTGGCCGAAGCGGGTCTGGTGGAGAGATACCGCGAGGCGAGCTGGGTGTTCTACCGCCGCGCCACCGAGGCCCCCGCCGCCGCGCTCACCGACGCGCTGCTGGACCTCCTTGCCCCCGACGACGCCATCCTGCTGCGCGACCGCGAGCGGCTGGAGGCGGTGCGCGCCGCCCGCGCGGCGCAGGCACAGGCCTATTTCCGCGCCCATGCCCATGAATGGGACGCCATCCGCCGCCTCCACGCGCCGGAAGAACAGGTGGAAGCCGCTATAAAATCAGCGCTTTCCGGCGCCACCATCGGCAGCCTGCTCGATCTCGGCACCGGCACGGGCCGCATTCTCGAACTGTTCGCCGGCGAGATGGAGCGCGGCGTCGGCATCGACCTGTCCTCGGAAATGCTCAGCGTCGCCCGCGCCAATCTGGAGCGCGCCGGCGTGCGCAACGCCACGGTGCGGCAGGGCGACATCTACAGCCTTGCTTTGCCACGCGATTCCTTCGATGTCGTGGTGGTTCATCAGGTGCTCCACTTCCTGGAGGACGCCCCACGCGCGCTGAAGGAAGCCGCCCGCGTGCTGCGTCCGGGCGGGCGGCTGCTGGTGATCGACTTCGACCCGCATGATCTGGAGTTCCTGCGCGAGCAGCACGCCCATCGCCGCCTCGGCTTCGCCCCCGAGATCTTGGAAAATTGGCTTGTTCAGGCAGGACTTAGCCCTCAATCGCACCGTCTTCTCGCGCCGCAAGCTGACGGCAAGCTAACCGTGTCACTCTGGCTGGCCCGCGATCCGCGCATCGCGCTGGCCTCAGCCCAAAACAACAGGGAGGTCGCCTGATGTCGTCGGATATCGAGCGCCGCAGCCGCCGCGCCGGCGGGCGGCCCATTTCGGTCTCGTTCGAGTTCTTCCCGCCCAAGACGCCGGAAATGGAGGCGACCCTGTGGTCCTCCATTACCCGTCTGGCGCCGCTGGCGCCGAAATTCGTCTCCGTCACCTATGGCGCGGGCGGCTCCACCCGTGAGCGTACCCACGCGACCGTCGAACGCATCGTCAAGGAAACCCGCCTCGCCCCGGCCGCGCACCTCACCTGCGTCTCCGCCTCGAAGGACGAGGTGGATGATGTCGTGCGCGGCTATTGGGACGCCGGCGTGCGCCACATCGTGGCCCTGCGCGGCGACCCGCCGGGCGGCGTCGGGCAGGCCTATGAGCCGCATGAGGACGGCTACAAGAGCTCGGCGGAGCTGGTCGCCGGCATTCGCCGCATCGCGAATTTCGAAGTCTCCGTCTCGGCTTACCCGGAAAAGCACCCGGAAAGCCCCAGCCTCGACACCGATCTCGACATCCTTGCCGCCAAGGTCGATGCCGGGGCGACGCGGGCCATCACCCAGTGCTTCTTCGACAATGACCTCTACTTCCGCTACCTCGACAAGGTGCGCGCGCGCGGTATTGATGTACCGATCGTGCCCGGCATCCTGCCGGTGTCGAACTTCAAGCAGGCCAAGAACTTCTCGGAGAAGACCGGCACCTACATGCCCGCCTGGCTCGCCGGGCGCTTCGAGGGGCTCGACAATGATCCCGAGACCCGCAAGCTGATCGCCGCGGCGGTGGCGGCCGAGCAGGTGTTCGACCTGGTTGATCGCGGCGTGACCGAGTTCCATTTCTACACGCTGAACCGCGCCGATCTCGTCTACGCGGTCTGCCACCTGCTCGGTGTGCGCCCGCCGCAGGAGGTCACAGCGGCAGGGCAGGCGGCGGCGTGAGCGGAAATTGTACCGATGTTGCGGTAGCTTAACCTCTCCCCGTCGGGGAGAGGTCGCCGCGCAGCGGCGGGTGAGGGGGATGACGGGCAAGACTTCGAGAGCGCGTCGGTTGCGCAAAGACCAGACCGATGTCGAATCCCTTCTCTGGTCCCGCTTGCGCGATCGTCGGCTGGAAGGCTGGAAGTTTCGACGTCAGGCCCCGGTCGACAGATATGTCGTCGACTTCCTCTGCGTCGATGCGAAACTGGTGATTGAACTCGACGGTGGTCAGCATACAGCCGAGACCGACGAGGAACGAACAAGGATGATCGAAGCTTGTGGCTTTCTGGTCATTCGTTTCTGGAATAACGACGTGCTGACAAATCTCGACGGGGTTCTGCTGCGCATTCTCGAAACCCTGCGCGGCGGGGCCCCTCACCCCAACCCTCTCCCCGACGGGGAGAGGGAGTAGGAAGCGTTCTGCCATGACTGCGACCAACCCGCCCGCCGACACCTTCGCTGCCCTTCGCACTGCCGCTGCCGAGCGCATTCTTGTGCTCGATGGCGCCATGGGGACGATGATCCAGCAATTGAAGCTGGATGAGGCAGGCTATCGCGGCGAGCGGTTCAAGGGCTGGAACCGCGATCTCAAGGGCAATAACGACCTGCTCAACCTGACGCTGCCGGACGCGGTGCGCGACATCCATCTCGCCTATTTCCTGGCGGGGGCCGACATCGTCGAGACCAACACCTTCTCCGGCACCACCATTGCCATGGCCGATTACGGCATGGAGAGCCTGGTCTACGAGATCAATTTCGAGGGCGCGCGCGTCGCCAAGGAGGCGGCGAAGCTCGCGGAAGCCAAGGACGGGCGCCGCCGCTTCGTTGCCGGCGCCATCGGCCCGACCAACCGTACCGCCTCGATCTCCCCGGACGTCAGCGACCCCGGCTTCCGCGCGACGAGTTTCGATGAGCTGGCAACGGCTTATGGCGAGCAGGCGGGAGCGCTGATCGATGGCGGCGCCGACATTCTGCTGATCGAGACCATCTTCGACACGCTGAACGCCAAGGCCGCCGTCTTCGCCATCGAGCGGCTTTTCGAAGAGCGCGGTATCCGCCTGCCGGTGATGATCTCCGGCACGATCACGGACCTGTCCGGCCGCACCCTGTCCGGCCAGACGGCGGCGGCGTTCTGGTACGCGCTGCGCCACGCCAGCCCGTTTTCCATCGGCTTCAATTGCGCGCTCGGCGCCAAGGAGATGCGCGCGCATATCGACGAGTTGTCGCGCCTCGCCGACACCTTCGTCTGCGCCTACCCCAATGCCGGCCTGCCCAATGAATTCGGCCTCTATGACGAGAGCCCGGCGGCGATGGCCAAGCTGGTCGGCGAGTTCGCCGCCTCGGGCCTCGTCAACATCGTCGGCGGCTGCTGCGGCACGACCCCGGACCATATCCGCGCCATTGCCGAGGCGGTGTCGCCGCACCGTCCGCGCGTGGTGCCCGAGATCGAGCCGCGGCTGCGCCTCTCCGGCCTCGAACCCTTTGAGCTGACGCCGCAAATTCCCTTCGTGAATGTCGGCGAGCGCACCAACGTCACCGGCTCCGCGCGCTTCCGCAAGCTCATCACCAATGGCGACTACACCGCCGCGCTGGCGGTGGCCCGCGACCAGGTGGAGAACGGCGCGCAGGTCATCGACATCAATATGGACGAGGGCCTGCTCGATTCCGAGAAGGCCATGGTGACCTTCCTGAACCTGCTCGCCGCCGAGCCGGATATCGCCCGCGTGCCGATCATGGTCGACAGCTCCAAGTGGAGTGTGATCGAGGCGGGCCTGAAGTGCATTCAGGGCAAGGGGATCGTGAACTCGATCTCCATGAAGGAGGGTGAGGACGCCTTCCGTCACCATGCCCGGCTGGTGCGTGCCTATGGCGCGGCGGTCGTCGTGATGGCCTTCGACGAGCAGGGCCAGGCCGACACCTATGAGCGCAAGATCGAGATCTGCACGCGCGCCTACCGCATTCTGGTGGATGAGGTGGGTTTCCCGCCTGAGGATATCATCTTCGACCCCAACATCTTCGCGGTGGCGACCGGCATCGAGGAGCATTCGGGCTATGGCGTCGCTTTCATCGAGGCGACCCGCGCCATCCGTCAGCAGTTGCCGCACGCCCACATTTCCGGCGGCGTGTCGAACCTGTCCTTCTCCTTCCGCGGCAATGAGCCCGTGCGCGAGGCGATGCACGCGGTATTTTTGTACCACGCCATTGGCGCGGGCATGGATATGGGCATCGTCAATGCCGGCCAGCTCGCGGTCTATGACGAGATCGAGCCGGAGCTGCGCGAGGCCTGCGAGGACGTGGTGCTCAACCGCCGCGAGGACGGCACCGAGCGCCTGCTGGCGCTTGCCGAGCGGTTCCGCGGCGGCGGCAAGGAGCGGCGCGAGGCCGATCTCACCTGGCGGACGCAGCCGGTGGCCAAGCGCCTGGAGCACGCGCTGATCAACGGCATCACCGATTTTGTCGAGGTCGATGTCGAGGAAGCCCGCCAGCAGGTGGCGCGCCCGCTCCATGTCATCGAGGGGCCGCTGATGGCCGGCATGAATGTGGTCGGCGACCTGTTCGGCGCCGGCAAGATGTTCCTGCCGCAGGTGGTGAAGTCCGCCCGCGTGATGAAGCAGGCGGTCGCCTATCTCATGCCCTTCATGGAGCAGGAGAAGATCGACAACGGCACCACCGGGGACTCGTCCGCCGGCAAGGTGCTGATGGCGACGGTGAAGGGCGATGTCCACGACATCGGCAAGAACATCGTCGGCGTGGTGCTCCAGTGCAACAATTACGAGGTGATCGACCTCGGCGTGATGGTGCCGACGGCGAAGATCCTCGACGCGGCGCGGGAGCACAAGGTCGACGTCATCGGCCTGTCCGGCCTCATCACCCCCTCGCTCGACGAGATGGTGCATGTCGCCTCGGAAATGGAGCGCGAAGGTTTCAGTGTACCGCTATTGATTGGCGGCGCGACGACCTCGCGTGTCCACACGGCGGTGAAGATCGCCCCGCAATATGTGCGCGGGCAGGCGGTCTATGTGACGGATGCGAGCCGCGCCGTGGGCGTGGTCTCGAACCTGCTCAACGACAATACCCGCGAGGAATATGTCGCGAGCCTGCGCGCCGAATACGCCAAGGTCGCCGACGCCCATGCCAAGAGCGACCGCAACAAGGTTCGCGTGAAGCTGGAAGAGGCCCGCGCCAACCGGCTGGTGCTCGACTTCGACAGCTATCAGGCGCCGGTGCCGACCTTCCTGGGCACGCGGGTGTTCGAGGAATACGACCTCGGCGAGCTGGTGCCCTATATCGACTGGACGCCCTTCTTCCAGTCCTGGGAGCTGGCGGGCCAGTTCCCGCGCATTCTCGACGACGCCAAGGTCGGTGTCGCCGCGCGCGCGCTCTACGAGGATGCCCAGCGCATGCTGGAAATCATCGTCGCGGAGAAGTGGCTCACCGCGCGCGCCGTGGTCGGCTTCTGGCCGGCGAATACGGTGGGCGACGACATCGTGCTGTTCACCGGCGACGACCGCGCCTCGGAGCTCGCCACGCTGCACACGCTGCGCCAGCAGATGGGCAAGCGCGAGGGGCGGGCCAATGTGGCGCTGGCCGATTACATCGCGCCGAAGAGCACCGGCGTGCCTGATTATATCGGGGGCTTCTGCGTCACCACGGGCTTTGGCGAGCCCGAGCGCTCGGACGCCTTCAAGGCGGCCAATGACGACTATTCCTCGATTCTTCTCAAGGCCTTGGCCGACCGTCTTGCAGAGGCTTTTGCAGAGCGGATGCATGAGCGGGTGCGCAAGGAATTCTGGGCTTATGCACCGGATGAAGAACTTCAGAATGAGAATCTGATTCAAGAAGCCTATCGCGGCATCCGCCCCGCGCCGGGCTATCCGGCGCAGCCCGACCATACGGAAAAGGCAACTCTTTTCAGCCTGTTGGAGGCGACGCCTAAGATCGGCGTGGAGCTGACCGAGAGCTTCGCCATGTGGCCGGGCGCGGCTGTGTCGGGCCTCTATTTCGCGCATCCGGAGGCGGCTTATTTCGGCGTCGGCCGGGTCGAGCGCGATCAGGTCGAGGACTATGCGCGGCGCAAGGGCATGAGCGTGGACGAGGCCGAGCGCTGGCTGGCGCCGGTACTCAATTACGACCCGCTGAGCCACAAGAAGGTCGCGGCGGAGTAGCGCCGGCAAACGATGCAACGGCGAGGCGGAAGGGCCCGCAGGCCCTTCCGTGGAGGCTCACAGGCCCGCCGGCTGCCAGATGGACACCGTGCTGGTGTCGACTTCCCGCGGAAGCAGGCCTTCCTTGAAGAAGGTGTCCGCGATCTTCTGCTGCTCGCCGAGGCCGGCCTTGGTCACGGCGCCGACCTTGTAGCTGCGCCGGCCATTGGCCACCTCGACCGCGCTGGCATCAATGCCCCACAGCGTGGCGAGCTGCGCGGCAGCCTCCTTCGGATGGGCCTTCACCCACTCGCCCTTTGCCTTCAGCTTCTCGAAGATGATTGCGAGCACCTTCGGGCTGCTCTGCGCGAAGGCTTCGGAGCTGAGATAATAGCGCTTGTAGCTGGCGAGCCCGTTGGAGCCGTCCGCCAGGATCCGCGCCTTGGAGGCGGCCTGCGTGGTGGCGAGGAACGGATCCCAAGCGACCCAGGCATCGACATTGCCGCCGACGAAAGCGGCGCGTCCGTCCGCCGGGGTCAGATAGGCCGGGGTGATGTCCTTGAAGGTCAGCCCGCCCTTGGCCAGCGCGGCCAGCAGGAGATAGTGGCTGCCGGCGCCCTTGGTCACGGCGACCTTCTTGCCCTTGAGATCGGCCAGCGAAGCGATGGTCGAGCCTTCCGGCACGAGGATGGCCTGCGCGGCCGGGGAGGGCGCTTCCTCGGCGATGAAGACCAGCTTGGCGCCGGCCGCCTGCGCGAAGACCGGCACGGTGTCGGCCACATCGGCGCTGAAGTCGATCTTGCCGAGGTTGAGAGCCTCGAGCAGCGGCAGGCCGCTGGTGAATTCGTGCCAGCTCACCTTCACGCCGAGCGGCTCCAGGGCCTTCTCCAGCTCGCCATCGGCCTTCAGCAGCGCGATGAGGGTGGAGGAGCGCTGATAACCGATGCGCACCGTATCGGGGGCCTGCGCGGCCAGCGGCATCGCGCTGGCAAAGGTGGCGGCAGCCGCAGCGGCGAGGCCGAGCAGGCCGCGGCGGGACAAGGACAGCAAGGGATGGGGCATTAGTACATCTCCTAATCTATCTAATTGATATACTAATGCCCCACGCCAACATCCAGCGGAAATTTCCTTCTATCAGGCGTCGGCGACGGCGCGTTCGAGGAAGCGGGCGGCGGCCAGCGCGGTACGGTCGCGGCCGAAGCGGCCGACCGCCTGCACGCCGATGGGCAGGCCGGTGGCGCCCGTAAGGCCGGTGACGTTGACGCAAGGAGCCCCGGTCAACGTCCAGAGCCGGTTGAAGGTCGGCGAGCCGGTGGTCGCATGGCCTTCCGGCGCCTCACCGGGGGCGGAGAAGGTGAGCAGCGCGTCGAAGCCGGCCAGCAGGTCAGCTTGGGCGTTGCGGGCCTTGCGGGCGGCGCGGCGGGCGGCGTCATAGGCATCCGGCGTGGTCGTCTGTGCCTCTTCCAGATAGGCATGCAGCAGCGGGGAGAGCTTGTCGCGGTGGCGATCCCACTCATCGGCCATCGCGAGCGAGGCCTCATAGGCCTGCACCACGGCGCTCGCGGCATCACCGGCTTCAAGGGCGGGCGGCAATTCGACCACCTCGACCTGCGCCCCGGCGCGCTCGGCGGCGCGCACGGCGTGCTCCAGCGCGGCATGGGCGTCGTCACTGGCAAGGCCGGCCCGCATTGTCTTGGCGACGGCAAAGCGCGGCCGCGCGGTTTCCGCATCGAGGTCGAAGTCGCGCCCGGTGATTGCCGCCATGGCGAAGGCGACATCCGCCACATGGGCGCCGAACAGGCCGATGGTATCAAGAGACCACGCAAAGGGCTTGAGCCCGAGCACCGGCAGCAGCTTGAAGGAGGGCTTGTAGCCGGTGACGCCGCAGAACGAGGCGGGGCGGATCACCGACCCGCCGGTCTGCGTGCCGATGGCGATGGGCAGCATCCCCGCCGCCACCGCCGCCGCCGAGCCGGAGGAAGAGCCGCCGGGGCTGTGGCTCAGCCGGCGCGGGTTGCGCGTGGGGGAGGGCTGCATGAAGGCGAATTCGGTGGTGACCGTCTTGCCGGCGATCAGCCCGCCGGTGCGGGCGATCATGCGTACAACGGCCGAATCCGCCGCCGGGTAATAGCCGGCGAAGAGCGGCGAGCCGCGCTCGGTGGCAAAGTCCACCGTGTCGAGAATGTCCTTGATGCCGACCGGCAGGCCCGCCAGTGCCGTGGCCGCAAGGCCCGGTGCCTGCGCAGCGGCGCGCAGCGCCTCGGCGTCGAAGCTGGCGAAGGCGCCGACCTCGCTCTCGCGCGCCGCGATCGCTTCGAGGCACCGCTCGGCCACGTCGGCCGGCGAGAGGTGCCCGGCGCGGATGGCCTGGGCGAGGGCGGCGGCGGAAAGCATCTCGGTCATGGCGTCGCTCGCGCTATCGAATGTCGCGTGGCTGTCGCATGCCGTCACGACTGCCGCAAGCGCGAGGGTGGCTTACGGCCCCGTGCGGTTCGGCAACACATCGCGCAAGTTTATGGATTGGCTCACCGAATTTCGTTTGAGCCCTTGCATCGCAAGGCTTAACCGCAGATCGTTCTTTCAGGTGGGGCGCGTTGCGATGAATATTCTCTCGATCCAGTCCTGGGTCGCTTACGGCCATGTCGGCAATGCCTCGGCCATGTTCCCCATGCAGCGGCTCGGCCATGAAGTGTGGGGCCTCCACACTGTGCAGTTCTCCAACCACACCGGCTATGGCGCCTGGCGCGGCGAGGTGTTCGGCGCCGGCTTGATCCGCGAGCTGGTCGGGGGGCTGGAGGACCGCAACGTGCTGCCGCGCTGCGATGGCGTGCTGTCGGGCTATATGGGCTCGGCGGAGATCGGTGATGCCATCCTCGACGCCGCGGCGCGGGTGAAGGCGGCCAACTCGCAGGCGCATTATTGCTGCGACCCGGTGATCGGCGATGTCGGCCGGGGCGTGTTCGTCCGTCCGGGCCTGCCGGAATTCATCCGCGACCGCGCCGTGCCGGCGGCCGACCTCATCACGCCCAACCAGTTCGAGCTGGACTATCTGTCCGGCCGCAGCACGACCACTCTCGCCGAGGCCGTGGCGGCTTGTGACGCCGTTCACGCCATGGGCCCGCGGGTGATCCTCGTCACCAGCCTGCATACCGAGGATACGCCTTCCGATGCCATCGACCTGATGGCCTCCGGCCCGGACGGGCGCTACCGCGTGCGCACGCCGAAGCTGGACATTTCCGTGAACGGGGCGGGCGACGCGATCGCCGCGCTGTTCTTCGTGCACTGGAAGTCGACGCATTCCACGGCCGAGGCACTCTCCAAGGCCGCCTCCTCGGCCTATGGCTTGCTTGCCCGAACGGCAGCCGCCGGCTCGCGGGAAATCCTCACCGTGGCCGCGCAGGATGAATTCGTCACGCCGTCCCGCCTCTTCACGCCGGAGAAGCTTTGACCGCCATGTCCCGCCGCTTTGTCACGCTCGACGTCTTCACCGATCGTCCCCTCGCGGGAAATCCGCTGGCCGTCGTGCTCGACGCCGAGGGGCTGGACAGTAACCAGATGCAGGCCATCGCCCGCGAGTTCAATCTCTCGGAAACGGTGTTCCTGGTGAAGCCGCAGGATGAGCGCAACCGCTCCAAGCTGCGCATCTTCACGGTGAACCACGAGCTGCCCTTCGCCGGCCATCCCACGGTCGGCACGGCGGTGCTGCTGGCGATCCGCGACGGGGTGGAGACCTCGACCGATTTCGTGCTGGAAGAGAATGTCGGCCCGGTGCCCTGCCATGTGAATGTGCGCGGCGAAAGGCTGGGCAATGCCATCTTCACCGTGCCGAGGATCCCCGAGATCATCCATGAGGAGCCGATGAGCGTGGAAGCCTGCGCGCAGGCGCTCGGCCTCGACACCTCGGATATCGGCTTCGACGGCTACCGCCCGGTGGTCGCCTCCGCCGGCGTACCCTTTGTGTGCATACCGCTCGCCTCGCGCTCGGCGCTGGCCCGCATCAGCCCGAGCGCGGCGCGGCTCATTGGCACCTTCGGCGGCGAGGCGGATTCGGTCTATGTGTTCTGCCGCGACGAGGATGGCGAGGGCGATTTCCGCGCCCGCATGTTCGGCGCCAATATGGGCATCGACGAAGACCCGGCGACCGGTTCCGCCGCGGCCTCCTTTGCCGCCGTGCTGTTCGCCGGCGAGCGCCCGGAGGATGGCTTCCATGCCTTCGACATCCTCCAGGGCGTCGAGATGGGCCGGCCGAGCCTGGTGCGGCTCGGGCTAGAAGTGACCGAGGGCGCGCTTACCGCCGTCACCATCGGCGGCGGTGCGGTCATCGTCGGCGAGGGCGTCATCCATGTGTGACATGGCCTTCGGGGGCCCCCGCCGGTGACGCTCGGGGCCGCCGGACCGATCGAGATCCTCACCCTCGATCGTCTCGACATGTGGCTCGATCCCGGCCCCTGCGCGCTCTCCGCCGAGAACCGCCCGGCGATCGACGCGTATTTCGCCGCCCGCGTCGCGGCGCAGCCGGGCATCTGGAACGGGCCGATCCTGCTGCTCGTCGACCACCGGATCGACGCCGGCGTGCTGACCGGCCGCTACGCGCAGGCCGATTACGCCGCGCTGCTGTGGCTGCTCGCGACCGACCCAGCCCACCCTGTCGCGCGCAATGCCTTTGGCATGGGCGCGTTGCGCGGGGCCGATGGCGGCTTCGTACTCGCCCGCATGGCGCCGTGGACCGCCAATGCCGGCCGCATCTACTTCGCCGCCGGCACCCCCGACCCCTCCGACGTAACGGCGGATGGGCGGGTTGATCTTGAAGGCAGCCTGCTGCGCGAACTCACCGAGGAGACCGGCATCGCCGCCAATGATGTGACGCTGGCCCCGCAATGGACCGCGCTGCGCGACGCGCGCCGGCTGGCCCTGCTGCGCGAGATCGTCGCCGACATGCCTGCCGAGGCGCTCGCCGATCGCATCCGCGCCCATATCGCCAGCGAGGAGCGCCCGGAGATCGACGCGGTGATTGTCGCGCGCGGGCCGGCCGACCTTGCCGAAGGGATGCCGCCTTTCATTCGTAGCTATCTCCTGTCCGCCTGGGGACACCCCGGAAATGCCGCGTGACTTTTCGGACTAATCAGTTCGAAAATGGCACGCCGCTCGCATGTCGGGGCGCCTCGAAGGGCGGATCACGGGATCAGCCCGCCGCTACCGCCCTCTTTAGGCTCGGGGAGATGAGAGAAATGGTCGTCAAGTCGTCCGGCAACCTGCCGCTTTTTTCTGCAGGAAGCATTGATCGGCGGCAGCTTCTGGCGCTCGGCGCCGGGGCGCTCGCCCTTACCACTTTCGGCGGTGCGGCTTTTGCTGCCAAGGCCAAGCCGATCAAGGTCGCCGCCATCTTCACCGTGCCGGTGGAGCAGCAGTGGGTGTCGCGTATCCACAAGGCGCTGAAGGCCGCCGAGGCGCGCGGCGACATCACCTACAAATTCTCCGAGAACGTCGCCAACACCGATTATGAGCGGGTGATGCGGCAGTACTCGCAGGAGGGCGCGGACCTCGTGGTCGGCGAGGTCTTCGCCGTCGAGCGTCCCGCCCGCAAGGTGGCGGCGGACTACCCCAAGACCGCCTATCTGATGGGCTCGTCCTTCGGCCCGACCAAGCCGAACTTCTCGGTTTTCGACAACTTCATCCACGAGCCGTCCTTCCTGACCGGCATGGTGGCCGGCAAGACCACCAAGTCGAACGTCATCGGCCTGGTCGGTGGCTACGCCATTCCCGAGGTGAACCGGCTGATGCAGGCCTTCATGGAGGGCGCGCTGTCGGTGAACCCGAACGTGAAGTTCATCGTCACCTTCATCAACAGCTGGTACGACCCGCCCAAGGCCAAGGAAGCCGCCTTCGCCCAGATCGACAAGGGCGCGGACGTGCTCTACGCCGAGCGCTTCGGCGTCTCCGATGCCGCCAAGGAACGCGGCGTGAAGGCGATCGGCAACGTGATCGACACCTCCAGCCAGTATCCCGGCACGGTGATCGCCTCCGCGCTCTGGCACATGGAGCCGACCATCGACCGCGCCATCAAGGCGGTGATCGACGGCACCTTCACCGCCGAGGATTACGGCCCGTTCAGCTACATGGCGCATGGCGGCGCGAGCCTCGCCCCGCTCGACCCGAAGGTCGTGCCGCCGGAGGTGATCGACGTCGTCCTTCTCAAGGAGAAGGAGATCAAGGACGGCCTGTTCCGCGTGAACGTGAACGACGCCGAGCCGAAGTCGACGCTGTGAGGCAGCGCCGCGAGGCGGTTGGTTTTGCCGTCATCCCGGCCGAAGCGCGCAGCGCGTAGAGCCGGGATCGCGCGGCCCATAAATGCCGAACGATCCCGGATCGCCGCGTTGCGGCGTCCGGGATGACGTCTTCGTCGCCATGCCCCTTCGCGGACACTCCAATGCACCCCGATCCCCGCCCGCTGGTCCTTTCGCTCACCGGCATCACCAAGCGTTTCGGCGCGCTGGTGGCGAATGACCGTATCGACCTCGATGTGCGCGCCGGCGAGATCGTCGCGCTGCTCGGGGAGAATGGCGCGGGCAAGACGACGCTGATGAGCATCCTGTTCGGCCACTACATCGCCGATGAGGGCAGCGTGTACATCGCTGGCGCCGATGGCCAGCTCGCCCCGCTGCCCGGCGGATCGGCGGAAGCCGCGCTGAGCGCGGGCATCGGTATGGTGCACCAGCATTTCGCGCTGGCCGAAAACCTCACCGGCTTCGAGAACATCGTGCTGGGCACCCAGTCGCTGTGGAGCTTCAAGCTCAAGCGCCGCTCGGCACGGGCCAAGATCGACCGGCTGATGGCAGAGAGCGGCCTCACCGCCGATCTCGACGTGCCGGTGGCGCGGCTCTCGGTTGGCGAGCAGCAGCGCATCGAGATCCTCAAGGCGCTCTACCGCGACGTGCGTGTGCTCATTCTGGACGAGCCGACCGCCGTGCTCACCCCGCAGGAAGCCGACAGCCTTGCCGCCACTGTGCGGGTGCTGGCGGCCAAGGGGCTCGCGGTCATCTTCATCAGCCATAAGCTGCACGAGGTGCTGGCGCTGTGCGAACGGGTCGTGGTGCTGCGCGGCGGCGCCAAGGTGGCGGACCGCCCGACCGCCGGCGCCAACCGCGCGACGCTGGCCGAACTCATGGTCGGGCGCGCCATCCCGCCGCGCGAGCGTCCGCCGGCGACGCGCGGCGCCCCGGTGCTCAGCCTTACGGGTGTCAGCGTTGGCACGCCCACCCAACGCGACCGGCTGGAGCGGGCGGACCTCGAAGTGTGCGCCGGCGAGATCGTCGGCATTGCCGGCGTCTCCGGCAACGGGCAGGGAGCTTTGGCGGCGCTGGTCGCCGGCCTCGCCACGGCGCGCGAGGGCGAGGCCCATATCGCCGGCAACCGTCTCGGCCGGGCCGACCCCGCCGCACGCCTTGCCGCCGGCGTCGGCCGTATCCCGGAGGATCGCCATCGCGACGGGACGGTCGGCGCGCTCACCGTCGCCGAGAACTACGTGCTGGAAACCGTCGGTGACCCGCAAAACCAGTCCGCCGGCTTCCTGCGCCGCGCGGCCATCCGCGAGCGGGCGGCGGCGGCGATCAAGGCTTATGACGTGCGCTGCCCCGGCCCGGATGCCGCTATCCGCGCGCTCTCCGGCGGCAACATGCAGAAGGTCGTCCTGGCCCGCGTGCTGGAACGCGAGCCGCGCCTCGTGCTCGCCCACCAGCCGACGCGGGGCCTCGATATCGGCGCGACCACCGACGTTCACCGCCGCCTCATCGCGGCGCGCGGACGCGGCGCGGCGGTGCTGCTGATCTCCGAGGATCTCGACGAGCTTTTCGCTCTCTGCGACCGCATCGCCGTGGTCCATGCCGGTCAGCTCTCCCCGGCGATGGACACGGAGGGGCTCGATTTGCGCACCGTCGGGCTGATGATGGCCGGCCACGCGGCCGGGGAGGCGGCGTGATGGTCGGTTCAGCGCAGCCAACGCCTGGAGACCCCGCATGATCCGCTTCGTCCCCCGCGAGCGCACGCCCCTCTGGCTCACCGTCGCCGTTTCCGTCGGCTCGGGGCTTGCGGCGCTGCTGCTGACGGCCCTGCCGCTCGCGCTTTCCGGCGCGCCGGTCTTCTCGGCCTTCGTGCTGATGGCGCAGGGCGCGGCGGGCGACGGCTTCGCGCTGGCGGAAACGCTGACGCGGGCGACGCCGCTCATCTTCACCGGCCTCGCGGCGGCGGTCGCCTTCCGCGCCAAGCTCTGGAACATCGGTGCCGAGGGGCAGCTCTATGCGGGCGCTCTCGCCACCGTCGCGCTGGGCGCGGGGCTGATCGAGGCGCCCACCTATATCCTCCTGCCGACCGTGCTGATCGGTGCGGCAGCGGCGGGCGCGGCGCTGCTGCTCATTCCCGTGCTGTTCAAGACCCGCTTCGGCGCCGACGAAGTGGTGGTGACGCTGCTGATGAACTTCATCGTCCTGCTCTTCGTCCAGATGATGATCGAAGGCCCGATGAAGGACGAGATGGCGATGGGCTGGCCGCAATCGGCTCCAGTGCTCGATGAGGCGACACTGCCCAAGCTGGTGACGGGGCTGCGGCTGCACTGGGGCCTCGTCATCGCGGTGGTCGCCGCTGTGGCGCTGCACATTTTCATCACTCGCACCGTCTGGGGCTTCCGCATCCGGGCGGTGGGCGAGAATGCCCGCGCCGCGCGCTATGCGGGCCTGCCCGTCGTGAAGGCGATGGTGCTGGTCGGCGTGCTCTCCGGCGGGCTCGCGGGCCTCGCGGGGGCGAGCGAGGTGGCCGGGCTCAAGGGCTACCTTACCTCCGATCTCTCGCCCGGCTTCGGCTATGCCGGCATCGTGGTGGCGACGCTGGCGAACCTCTCGCCGCTCGGTGTCATCCCCGCCGCGATCTTCGTCGCCGGCGTGTTCGTGGGCGCGGATTCAATGAGCCGGGCCATCGGGGTCTCCAACTATCTCGCCGACCTGGTGGTCGCGTTCTCCCTGCTCAGCGTGCTCGTCGGCGGTTTGCTGACGCGGTTCCGTATCGTCCTCGTGCGCCGGGAGACCGTGTGATGTGGGCCGCGCTCGACATTCTGCTGCAGGCCAATTTCTGGGCCGCCACCATCCGCATCGCCACGCCGCTGATCTTCGGCGTGCTCGGCGCGCTGCTATGTGAGCGGGCGGGCGTGCTCAATCTCGGCATTGAGGGGATCTTCGTCGCCGGTGCCATGTCTGGCTGGCTGGCGGTCTATCTCGGCCTGCCGCTCTGGGGCGGCGTCCTCGTCGCGGCGGGAGTGGGTGCGCTGTTCGGGCTGATCCATGGCACGCTCACCGTGCCGCTCGGCCTGTCGCAGCACGTCACCGGGATCGGGGTAACGCTGCTCGCGACCTCGATTGCCTATTTCGGCTACCGCGTCGCTTTCCCCAATGTGGCGACGCCGCCGCGCATCGAGCCCTTCGCCCCGCTCGACGTGCCGGTGCTGGGCGATCTGCCCTTCGTCGGGCCGATCCTCGGCCAGCAGACGGCTTTCACCGTGCTCGCCTTCGTCTGTGTCGGGCTGGTCGCTCTCGTGCTGGCCCGCACGCCGCTCGGACTTGCCCTGCGCGCCGTGGGCGACAATCCGGAAGCGGTGGAGGCACAGGGGCTCTCCGTCGTCGGGCTTCGCATGGGGGCGGTGATGGCGGGATCGGCGCTGATGGCGCTGGGCGGTGCGTTCCTGACGCTGTCGGCCTTCAACGCCTTCTATTTCGGCATGATCAACGGGCGCGGCTGGGTGTGCATCGCGCTCACCGTCTTCGCCTCCTGGCGGCCGGGCAAGGCGCTTCTCGGCGCGCTGCTGTTCGGCGCGCTCGACGCCTACCAGCTCCGACTGCAGACCATCACCGGTGGGGCGGTGCCGAGCCAGATCTTCCTCATGCTGCCCTATATCTTCTCCATCGCCGCGCTGGTGCTGGTGGCCCGCCGGGCCGATTACCCGCGCGCGCTGATGAAGCCGTATTTCAAGGGCCAGAGATAGGCGGACCCGATGAGCTTTGACCTGATCGTCACCAATGCCAGCCTCGCCGACGGGCGCACCGGCATCGATATCGCCTGCGAGGGCGGGCGCATCGTCGCCGTCGAGCCGGGCATCGCCGCGCAGGCGGGCGAGGGCGCCGGGCAGATCATCGACGCCGGCGGCCGGCTGGTCTCGCCGCCCTTCGTCGACGTGCATTTCCACATGGACGCGACGCTCTCGCTCGGCCTGCCGCGCCTCAACACGTCCGGCACGCTGCTGGAGGGCATTGCGCTCTGGGGCGAGCTCAAGCCGCTGCTGACCCATGAGGCGGTGATTGAGCGGGCGCTGCGCTATTGCGACCTTGCTGTCAGCCAGGGGCTGCTGGCCATCCGCAGCCATGTCGATGTGTGCGACGATCGCCTGCTGGCCGTCGAGGCGCTGCTCGATGTCCGCGAGCGGGTGAAGGACTATATCGACCTGCAACTCGTGGCCTTCCCGCAGGACGGTTATTACCGCTCGCCCACCGCCGCGAAGAACCTCGACCGCGCGCTCGATATGGGCGTCGACGTGGTCGGTGGCATCCCGCATTTTGAGCGCACCATGGCGGACGGCGCCGCCTCGCTGAAGGCGCTGTGCGAGATTGCCGCCGCGCGCGGTCTGCGTGTCGACATCCATTGCGACGAGAGCGACGATCCGCTCTCGCGCCATATCGAGGCGCTGGCCTATGAGACGCAGCGCCTCGGCCTGCAGGGCCGGGTGGCCGGCTCGCACCTCACCTCCATGCATTCCATGGACAATTACTACGTCTCGAAGCTGATCCCGCTGATCGCGGAGGCGGGCGTCCACGCCATCGCCAACCCGCTGATCAACATCACCCTTCAGGGCCGGCACGACACCTATCCCAAGCGCCGCGGCATGACCCGTGTGCCGGAGCTGCGCGCCGCCGGCGTCAATGTCGCCTTCGGCCATGACTGCGTGATGGACCCCTGGTACTCGCTCGGCTCCGGCGACATGCTGGAGGTCGCGCACATGGCGCTGCATGTCGGGCAGATGACGTCGCGCGAGGCGATGCGCTGGTGCCTGGAGGCGGTCACCACCAATCCGGCGACGATCATGGGTCTGGAAGGCTATGGCATCGCGCCCGGCTGCAACGCCGATTTCGTCGTCCTTCAGGCGGCCGATCCCATCGAGGCCATTCGGCTCAAGGCCGCCCGGCTCTTCGTCATCCGGCGCGGCCGGGTGATCGCGGAAGGCGCGCCGCGCGTCTCCACGCTCGCGCTACCGGGCCGGCCGGCTTTGGTCGATCCGGCCGCCTATGCGCCGAAGGATTCATGACCGGGCGAAACTTTGGGCAATGAATGACATGCCCCCCGTGTATGGTGGAACAGAATCCCCCATATTCATGGGAAGGGTTGCGTCTTGCCCGTGATCGCCCATGCCGTTTGACGTCGACATTCGTCCGTCGCCATCCCTGCCGGAGTGCCGGCCGGAAGGATTCGATCTGCTGTACCGGCCAGTATGGATTCTCGATCTCGTCACGCTGCGGAAGTTCTACGCCAATGCCGCGGCGCGGGAGCTCTGGCGGGTGGAGCCGGGCGAGGAGGCGGAGTTCTTTACCCGCGATTTCACCCCGCATTCGGAGGCCATCCGCGCCCGGCTTGGCCGCACCATGGAGCGGATCGCTGCCGGTGAGGTCTTCACCGAGCGCTGGACCTTCTACCCCAAGGACCGACCCTTCACCGTCGACTGCCTGATGAGCGGTGTGCGCCTCTCCAATGGCCATGTCGGCATGCTGGTCGAGGCGACCGTACCGCAGGTCGAGCCGCAGGAGCTGCGCGGCGTGGAGGCGCTGCGGCACACGAATGTGCTGGTGACGCTCTATGGCCAAAGCGGGGAGGTGATGTTCCGCAACCCCGTCGCCTCCCGCACCTATGCCGATGATGATCACCGGTTTCTCGACAGCTTTTGCGACCGCGCCGCGGGCGAGGCCATCTGGCGGGAGGCTTTCGAGCATGATCCGGCGCGGACCGATGCCTTCATGGGCCGGATGGTCTCCGGCGAGTTCCGGGTGGCGACCAGCGCGGGCGAGCGCTGGCACGGCATGGACCTGCGGACCACTACCGACCCGGTGAGCGGGCGGGTGAGCCTTCTGGTCAATGAGCGCGACATCACCGAGCGGGTGGAGGAGCGCGCGCGCTCCGACTACCTCTCCACCCACGACACCATGACCGGCCTGATCAACCGCGTCTGCTTCCAGGAGAAGCTCCAGGCCGCCATGGAACGGCCGGGTTCTGCCGGGGCGCTCATCATGTGCGACCTCGACAGCTTCAAGGAGGTGAACGACACCTATGGCCACGCGGCCGGCGACGCGGTGCTGCGCGAGATCGGCGTGCGGCTGCGCGCGAGCCTGCGGCCGGAGGATGTGGCCGCCCGGCTCGGCGGTGACGAATTCGCGGTGCTGCTCACCCATCTGGTCGATGTCGAGGTGCTGCGCCGCCGGGCCAGCGAGATCGACCTGCGTCTGAGCCAGCCCATTGCCGACCCGGCCACGGGCACTGTGTTCAGCATGGCGGCGAGCTTCGGCATCGCCGCCTGGCCGGAGGACGGCGCGACGCCGGACGCGCTCCAGCGCAATGCCGATCTCGCCCTCTACGCCGCCAAGGCCGAGAATGGTCGACGCGTGCGCCATTTCGACATCGGCATGCGCCGCGAGGCCGATGAGCGCCACCAGTGCATCCTCGACCTCACCGCCGCGCTGGAGCGGGACGAGTTCGAGGTGTTCTATCAGCCGATCGTGGAACTCGGGACGCTGGTGCCGAAGGGCTTCGAGGCGCTGCTGCGCTGGCGCCATCCCACCCGCGGCCTGCTGGTGCCGGACCTGTTCATCCCAGCGGCTGAAAGCGTCGGCCTCATGGCGCCCATCG
Organism: Ancylobacter sp. WKF20; assembly: GCF_029760895.1. Classification (NCBI taxonomy): domain Bacteria; kingdom Pseudomonadati; phylum Pseudomonadota; class Alphaproteobacteria; order Hyphomicrobiales; family Xanthobacteraceae; genus Ancylobacter; species Ancylobacter sp. WKF20. Next base: position 1,785,728 of record NZ_CP121679.1, on the reverse strand, counting down.
GCACGGCGATGTTTGCCCGCATCTGCGCGCAGGTCCGCCAATGGATCGACGATGGGCTTGATCCCGGCCGGGTGGCGGTCAATCTCTCCGCCAACCAGTTCCGCAACCGGGCGCTTGCCGATCATCTGCGCGAGGCAGTGAGCGCCGCCGGGCTGACGCCGGCCCATATCGAGTTCGAGGTGCCGGAAACCGTCACGCTGGGCCGCAGCGGCGAGGTGGTGGTGGATACGCTCTCGGCGCTACGCAGAGCGGGTTTCAGCATCGCGCTCGACGATTTCGGCACTGGCCACGCCTCGCTCACCCATCTGCGGCGGCTGCCGGTCGATGTCATCAAGATCGACCGCAGCTTCATCGCGGATATGGAGCATTCGGCCGCCGACCGCGCCATCGTCCATGCGGTGATCGCGCTCGGGCGCGAGCTTGGCATGGGCGTGCTGGCGGAGGGCATCGAGAATGAGGCGCAGCGCACCTCGCTGCACCTGCTCGGCTGCAACCTCGCGCAAGGCTATCTGTTCGGCTACCCGATGGAGGCTGCGCGTGCGGCGACCTGGATGCTGCGCCAGGCGGCGCGGCGCGCGGGCGGCAATGTCGTCACCTTCCCGGTAGCACCATGACCGTCGGCATGGTCGGCAGGCTCGCGCGGGAGAGCACCACGGTGGGCGTCGGCTGGCGCGCGATCGTGTAGCGGCTGTCCGCGAGCTTGGCGAGGAAGCGCTCCAGCGTGCTCGGGTTGAAGAAGTGCATGGGGATGACGACCGGCGATTCCAGCGCCTTCAGCACCTCGACCATGCCGTCCACGTCCAGCGTGTAGCTGCCATCCACCGGCGCCAGCACGATGTCGATCCGCCCGAGCGCGCCAAGATCCTCGGGCGTCAGCGTGTGGTGCAGATGGCCGAGATGGGCGATGCACAGATCGGCGGCGCGGAAGATGAAGATCGAATTGCCGTTCTTGATCGTGCCGCCTTCCCAGTCGCGGATATTGGTCGGCAGATTGCCGATCCACAGGTCGCCGACCTCAAGGTCGTAATGCACGGGATCGCGGTCCTCGCGCCATCCCTTGAGCACGCGCTCGATTCCCGGATCGGGGTTGAGCGAGTAATGCGTCGAATGCGCCCGGTTCATCGTCGCCACGCGCGGCACGACGCTCGGGCGGACATAGTCGTTGTAGTCGGTTGCGAGCGTCACGCCGCCGGCGGTCTCGATCAGGAAGGTGGCGTGCCCGACAAAGGTCAGGCTCACCTCGCGTTCCCCAGGCATCGCCGCCGGGATCGCCGTCAGGCGGGGCGGGGAGAGGAAGGGGCTCGTCGCCACCAGCTTCGGGCACCGCTCGGCCTGGGCCTGTGCAGGCGCCACCGACAGGGGCGCTGCGAGGGCGAGCAGGGCGAGGGCGAAAAGGCGCGGAAACGGGCTCGGCATGGGCAGGGCTCCGGGCAGGCGTCCGGAGCATCATGGCGCGGGTTGACGTTAGGGCGAGTCACGTTTGCGTGCCGCTCGCGGTAGCGTCACATCACCGGATGAAGGGGTTGGTCCGCTTCTCCAGCGCGATGTTCGTGGCGCTGCCATGGCCGGGCAGGACGGTGAAGGCATCGCCCAGCGGCAGGATCTTCTCCTTGATGCCCTTGATGAGCAGCGGCCCGTCGCCATAGGGGAAATCGGTGCGGCCGACCGAGCGCTGGAACAGCGTGTCGCCGACGATGGCGAGCTTGTTGTCGCGGTTCACCAGCACGACATGGCCGGGCGTGTGGCCGGGGACGTGCAGCACGTCGAAGTCGATCCCGCCGATCTCCACCGTGTCGCCCTCGTTCAGCCAGCGGTTCGGCGTCACCACGCGGCCGGGAATACCGGTGCGCTCGCCGGCGACCGGCAGGTCGTCGAGCAGGAACTTGTCGCCCTCATGCGGGCCTTCGACCGGGATCTTCAACGTCTCGGCGAGCTCTGCCGCGCCGGCCGCGTGGTCGATATGGCCATGGGTCAGCACGATCTTTTCCGCCGTGACCTCCAGTTCCTCCAGCGCCGCGAGGATTCGCGGCAGGTCGCCGCCCGGATCGATCACCGCCCCGCGCTTGGTCGTCTCGTCCCAGACGATGGAGCAGTTCTGCTGGAAGGGGGTAACGGGAACGACGGCGACCTTAAGGCTCGGCATGGGGGCTCCTGGAAATGAGCGGGCGGCAACGGCGGGCGGGACTGTGGTCGATCATATGCCAGCGCGCAAGGTCGCGGGCGGCGCCCGTGCCTTGTGGCGACCTGCCGCCAATGCTATTGCGCGCCCATGAGCACCGAGCCGATTTCCAACATCCGCAACTTCTCCATCGTCGCCCATATCGACCATGGAAAGTCGACTCTCGCCGACCGCCTGATCCAGATCACCGGCGGGCTGTCGGAGCGCGAAATGTCCGAGCAGGTGCTCGACAGCATGGATATCGAGCGCGAGCGCGGCATCACCATCAAGGCGCAGACCGTGCGCCTGTCCTACACGGCGAAGGACGGCAAGGACTACGTCCTGAACCTCATCGACACGCCCGGCCATGTCGACTTCGCCTATGAGGTGAACCGTTCGCTCGCCGCCGTCGAGGGCTCGCTGCTGGTGGTCGACGCCTCGCAGGGCGTCGAGGCGCAGACGCTGGCCAATGTCTATCAGGCCATCGACAACAATCACGAGATTGTCCCGGTCCTCAACAAGATCGACCTGCCGGCCGCCGAGCCGGACAAGGTGAAGGCGCAGATCGAGGACGTGATCGGTCTCGATGCCTCGAATTCGGTGATGATTTCCGCCAAGACCGGCATCGGCATTCCCGATGTGCTGGAGGCCATTGTCACCCGCTTGCCGCCGCCCAAGGGCGACCGCGACGCGCCGCTCAAGGCGCTGCTGGTCGATAGCTGGTACGACGTCTATCTCGGCGTCGTCGTGCTCGTGCGCATCGTCGATGGCGTGATGAAGAAGGGCCAGCGCATCAAGATGATGCGCACCGAGGCGGTCTATGACGTCGACCGCGTCGGCGTGTTCACGCCCAAGCTCACCGTGATGTCGCAGCTCGGCCCGGGCGAGATCGGCTTCCTCACCGGCTCGATCAAGGAAGTCGCCGATACCCGCGTCGGCGACACGATCACCGAGGAAAAGCGCCCGACCGCCGAGGCGCTGCCGGGCTTCAAGCCGGCGCAGCCGGTGGTGTTCTGCGGTCTGTTCCCGGTCGACGCCGCCGACTTCGAGGATCTGCGCGCCGCCATGGGCAAGCTGCGCCTCAACGATGCCAGCTTCTCCTTCGAGATGGAGACCTCGGCCGCGCTCGGCTTCGGCTTCCGCTGCGGCTTCCTCGGCCTGCTGCATCTGGAAATCATTCAGGAGCGGCTGGAGCGCGAGTTCAACCTCGACCTTATCGCCACCGCCCCCTCGGTCATCTACGAGATCGAGATGAACGATGGCACGGTGCTCGACATGCACAATCCGGCTGACATGCCGGACGTGGTCAAGATCAAGGAAATCCGCGAGCCGTGGATCCGCGCCACCATTCTGACGCCGGACGATTATCTCGGCAGCGTGCTCAAGCTCTGCCAGGACCGTCGCGGCAACCAGATCGAGCTCACCTATGTCGGCTCGCGCGCCATGGTCACCTATGACCTGCCGCTGAACGAGGTGGTGTTCGATTTCTACGACCGGCTGAAGTCGATCTCGAAGGGCTATGCCTCCTTCGACTACCAGATCACCGACTACCGTGTCGGCGACCTCGTGAAGATGTCGATCCTTGTCAATTCCGAACCAGTGGACGCGCTGTCCATGCTGGTTCACCGCACGCGCGCCGAATATCGCGGCCGCGCCATGTGCGAGAAGCTGAAGGACCTGATCCCGCAGCACCTGTTCCAGATTCCGATCCAGGCGTCGATTGGCGCCAAGATCATTGCCCGCGAGACCATCAAGGCCCTGCGCAAGGATGTGACCGCCAAGTGCTATGGCGGCGACATCAGCCGCAAGCGCAAGCTGCTGGAGAAGCAGAAGGAGGGCAAGAAGAAGATGCGCCAGTTCGGCCGGGTGGAGATCCCGCAGGAAGCCTTCATCGCCGCGCTCAAGGTCGACGACTGAGCGCCCGACGCGCGAAATACGACGGCATACGAAAAGGCCGGGCTCGCGCCCGGCCTTTTGCTGTCAGGAGGCTCCGCGTCAGATGACGTAGGGCGGCACCTGATAATAGTCGTTCACCTTGCGATCCCAGTCGCGATCCGCCCAGGAGCGGTCATCCGAGCTCGCGTGATGCGGCGCACCGCTGAGCTGCTCATCGGTGAGGTCGACGACATAGCCGTCGAGGCTCTCGTCATATTTCAGCAGCGACCACGGCAGGGGATAGTAGTCCTCGCCAAAGCCGAGGAAACCGCCGAAGCTCATCACCGCATAGGCGGTCTGGCCGCTGAGCTTGTCGATCATGACCCGCTCGATCGAGCCGATGCGCTCGCCATCCGGGCGGTACACCGCCGTGCCTTCGACCTTGTCGGAGCCGATCAGCGTCATGGTTTCGGCGGCGGCGAGATTGTGCTGCGTGCTTTCCATAGTCTGTCTCTCCTCGTTGAACGTCTGCATGTCAGGAGAACGAGCGGGTTAGCTTTACGTTCCCTATGAAATCGGTCCGCAACACAAGACGAGTGCTGCGTCGGTTGGTGGAACGCTGCGGAACTTGTTTGACATCAGCTTCCCGTTACCAGCCACGGCGCGGGCTGTGCCGAGATGGCGCCCACCATGGCCCCCGGCTATAAGGTGGCGAGATCCCGACGCGGAGATTCGCCATGCGCCCTGATCGTCCCTTGCCGTTGACGCGCCGCGCGGCGCTCGGCCTTGTCGGGGGCACGGCCCTTGGGCTGATGACGCCGTGGGAGGCGCTGGGGCAGGAAGCGCGCCTCACCGAGGTGGATGCCCTCAAGCCCGGCCAGTATGTCTGGTATCCCGACCGCGCGCCGGACGGGTTCGTCGCCATCATCGTCTCGCTGCCGGACCAGCGCTGCTACGTCTACCGCAATGGCGTGCGCATCGGCGTCTCGACCTGCTCGACCGGCAAGGAAGGGCATGCGACGCCGGTCGGTGTGTTCACCATCCTGCAGAAGGACGTGGACCACCACTCGTCGATCTATGACGATGCCTCCATGCCCTTCACCGAGCGTCTCACCTGGTCAGGCGTGGCGCTGCACGCGGGCGGGCTGCCGGGCTACCCGTCCTCGCATGGCTGCGTGCACCTGCCGCTGGAATTCGCCAAACTGGTCTTCGGCGTCACCCATTACGGCACGCCGGTCATCATCGCCGACGCGCATTCCCAGCCGGTGGATGTGCTGCACCCCGGCCTCGTCATGCCGGCCGACGCCACCACCGCCATTCAGGCCGATGCGCCGAAGAATGCCAATGGCACGCCCGATACCGCCGCCGCGCCGAACCCGGCACAGGATGCGGTGTCGATGATCGTCTCGGGCGCGGACAAGCAGCTTGTCGTGCTTAAGGATGCCGCCGAAGTGCTGCGCGCGCCGGTCACCATCACCGATCCCGGCACGCCGCTTGGCAATGTCGTCTATGTGCTCAAGCAGGTCGGTGGCGAAGTTTCCTGGACCGCCGTGTCCTTCGAGGGCAATGGCGGGGCGGCGGGCAAGGCGACGGCGGCGATCAACCGTGTCACCGTCGCGCCGGAAGCCAACCAGCAGCTCGCCAAGCTGCTGGTGCCGGGCTCCACCCTGTTCATCACCGATCTCGCCGCGCCGGCACAGACGCGCACGGACAAGAACTTCGTCGTGCTCTCGCAGGCGATGAGCTGAGCCGGTGCGGCGCGCGCTTGCTTTTGCCCTCGTGGGACTGCTGGTCGCGGGCACGGCCTGGGCGCAGTCCGCCGCCGACACCACCCCGGCCAAGCAGCTCTTCGGCGCCGCCAAGGAGCCCGCAGAGATGGCGACGCGCTCCATCGGCTTCTACTCCAAGGGGTGCCTCGCCGGGGCGCAGGCGCTGCCGGTCAATGGCAAGACGTGGCAGGCCATGCGTCTGTCCCGCAACCGCAATTGGGGCCACCCGGACCTGATCGCCTTCCTTGAGCGCTTCGCCGCCAAGGTGCCGCAGGTCTCGAACTGGCCGGGCATCCTCGTCGGCGACATGTCGCAGCCGCGCGGCGGGCCGATGCTGACCGGCCATGCCTCGCACCAGATCGGCCTCGATGCCGATATCTGGCTCACCCCCATGCCCAAGCGCGAATTCACCAAGGACGAGCGCGAAAAGGTCGCCGCCACCATGATCGTGCGGCAGGATCGGCTCGACGTCGACGCCAAGGTCTGGACGCCCGGCCATATCGCGGTGATCCGCGCGGCGGCGCAGGATCCGGCGGTGGAGCGGGTGCTGGTCAACGCCGCCATCAAGAAGGCGCTGTGCCGCGACGCGACGGGCGACCGCTCGTGGCTGCAGAAGGTGCGTCCCTATTGGGGGCACGACTACCATATGCATGTCCGCATCGCGTGCCCGGATGGCAGCCCGGACTGCCGCGCGCAGGATCCGGTGACGCCCGGCGAGGGCTGCGGCAGCGAGCTGGACTGGTGGTTCTCGGAAGGCAACATCAACCCCAAGCCGCCCAAGGAGCCGGTGAAGCCCCCGCAGCCGATGATGCTGAAGGATCTGCCACCCGCCTGCCGTCAGGTGCTGCTGGCGCCGTAGCTTTCGCTGTGGGTCATCCCGGCCGAAGGCGAAGCCGTAGACCCGGGATCGCTTTCCATCCGTGACGCGATCCCGGATCGGCCTGCCGGCCGTCCGGGATGACGAGGTGGCGACTTAAGCCCGCCCGTCCTCCAGGATCATCCCCGACGCCTTCTCCGCGATCATGATGGTCGGCGAATTGGTGTTGCCCGAGGTGATGGTTGGCATGATCGAGGCATCCACCACCCGCAGCCCGCCAATGCCGAGCACCCGCAGCCGTTCGTCGACGACGGCCATCGGGTCGCTGGGCAAACCCATCTTCGCCGTGCCGACCGGGTGGAAGATGGTGGTGCCGATGTCGCCGGCCGCCCGCGCCAGCGCCTCGGGCGTGTCGTCGATGCTCGGGCCCGGCAGCATCTCGTCCGGCCGGTAGGGCGCCAGCGCCTTCTGTCCGACGATGCGGCGGGCGACGCGGATGCTGTCGGCGGCGACCTGCCGGTCCTCGTCGGTCGCCAGATAGTTCGGGCGGATGCGCGGCGCCGCCGCGGGGTCGGCGCTGGCGAGGGTCAGGTCGCCCCGGCTGGTCGGGCGCAGATTGCACACGCTCATGGTGAAGGCCGGGAAGGTGTGCAGCGGCTCGCTGAATTTGCCGAGCGAGAGCGGCTGGACGTGGAATTCGAGGTCGGCGCGTTCCACCTCGGCCCGTGAGCGGGTGAAGATGCCGAGTTGCGAGGGCGCCATGGTGAGCGGCCCGCGCTGGAACAGCGCGAAGTCGAGCCCCATCTTCGCCCGGCCGAACAGCGAGTGATACTGCTCGTTCAGCGTCGGCACGCCGGTGACCTTGTAGATCATCCGCAATTGCAGATGGTCCTGCAGATTGGCGCCGACGCCGGGCACATCGCGGACCACAGTGATGCCATGTCTGGCCAGCTCCGCCGCCGGGCCAATGCCGGAGAGCTTCAGGATCTGTGGCGAACCGATGGCGCCGGCCGCGAGGATCACCTCGCCCTTGGCGCGGGCGGTGCGCGTTACCCCGTTCTGGCGATAGACCACACCGGTGGCCCGGCCATTCTCCACCAACACGCGCTCGGTGAGGCACCCCGTCTCCAGCCGGAGATTGCCGCGCTTCAGCACCGGCTTGAGGAAGCCGCGCGCGGCGCTCCAGCGAAAGCCCCGCTTCTGGTTCACCTGGAAATAGGACGAGCCTTCATTGTCGCCGGTGTTGAAATCCGGGATGGAGGCGATGCCGGCTTCCTCCGCCGCCTTGCGCACCGTGTCGAGCAGCGTCCAGGTAAGTCGGGGAAACTCGACGCGCCACTCGCCGCCCGCGCCGTGGAACTCGCCGGCGCCGAGATAGTGGTCCTCGTGCTTCCTGAAGATCGGCAGCACGTCGTCCCAACCCCAGCCGGTGAGGCCGAGCTGGCGCCAATGGTCATAGTCGCCGGCCTGACCGCGCATATAGATCATGGCGTTGATCGCGGAGGAGCCGCCGATGGTCTTGCCGCGCGGGTAGTTCAGCGCCCGCCCGTTCAGCCCCGGCTCGGCGACCGTCTTGAAGCACCAGTCAGCCCGCGGATTGCCGATGGCGAAGAGATAGCCGACGGGGATGTGAAACCAGATCCAGTTGTCGCGCCCGCCCGCCTCCAGCACCAGAACCCGGTTCTTCGGATCGGCCGAGAGCCGGTTTGCCAGCACGCAGCCGGCGGAACCGGCGCCGACGATGATGTAGTCATAGCTCTCGGTGTCGCTGGCAGCAGGCGCGGGCATGGCGTTTCCTCGGGCGATTCAGCGGTACGTTTCTTGGCCCGCAACCTGCCCGCCATGCCGTTGGGCGGCAATGCGCATTACCGCCCACGCGATGTTCGCAAACGCGGGCCGGACGCGCTTTTGTCCCGCCGCGCCCGTGGCGCGCATCAGGCCGGCGGTACTCCCATGGAACCAAGTGTCCGCATGCGCGTCTTCGCGACGATCCCCGCTCAACCGGACAAACGCCATGACATTCTCCGTCGCCGCGCGCCTCGCTTATGAGGTGCGCGACAGAACCGTCTTCATCCTCAACATCGAGGCGGCGGCGCTGCGCAACCAGAAGATCCTCGCCGAGACGCTCGATCTCAGCCCCGCGGTCGCGGTGGACCGCTTCGAGACCGAGGGCGGCACGCGGCTGGTGCGCGCCATCGTCGAGCCGGGCACCTTTACGGTCGCCTATGACGCGACCGTCGAACTCGCCATGCACGAAGCGGACCCTACGCAGGTGCGCGAGACGCCGGTGGCCGAGCTGCCGCTGGAGGTGATGACCTTCCTCAACCCAAGCCGCTACTGCCAGTCCGACCGTCTGGCGCGCTTCGCCTACCGCGAATTCGGCGATCTGCCGGGCGGGCATTCCCGCGTCACCGCGATCTGCAACTGGATCTATGAGAATGTCGACTATGTGAGCGGCAGCACCAGTTCCGAGACCTCGGCCTATGACATCATGGTCCAGCGCGCCGGCGTGTGCCGGGATTTCGCCCATCTCGGCATCGCCTTCTGCCGCGCGCTGGGCATCCCGGCACGCTTCGCCAGCGCCTATGCGTGGCAGCTCGATCCGCCGGATTTCCATGCGGTGTTCGAGTGTTATCTCGATGGCGCGTGGTATCTGTTCGATCCCACCCGCAAGGCCGCGCTTCAGGGGCTGGTGCGCATCGGTGTCGGGCACGACGCGGCGGATGCCGCCTTCGCGACGATCTATGGCAATGCCGAGATGACGGGGATGGAGGTGTCCATCGCCGCCCGAGCAGAGGTGGAGGGGGAGGCGCCGACGGTGAAGGCGGTCGGCATCGCCTGACCTAGCCGGCGGGCGGCACCACCAGCGCCGGCGCGGCGACCTCGAACGCGTCGATGGCGACGCGCGCGCCGTCGATGCGGGCGCGGCCCTCGGCGACGAGGCGCAGCGCCGCGGGGTAGATCACATGCTCCTGCGCCAGCACGCGGGCGCCCAGCGTATCGGGCGTGTCGCCTTCCAGCACCGGCACGGCGGCCTGCATGATGATCGGCCCGACATCCATTTCCGGCGTGACGAAATGCACGGTGGCGCCGTGGATCTTCACCCCGTCGGCCAGCGCACGCTCATGGGTGTGCAGGCCCTTATAGCTCGGCAGCAGGGCGGGGTGGATGTTGATCATCCGCCCCTGCCAGCCCTCGACGAAGCCGGCGGTGAGCAGGCGCATGAAGCCGGCGAGGCAGACGAGGTCCACCTGCTCCTCCTCCAGCACCGCCTGCAGCGCGGCGTCGAAGGCGGCGCGGTCGGCATGGGCCTTGTGGTCGACCGTGCGGGTGGGGATGTTGCAGGCCTGCGCGCGGGCAAGGCCATGCGCGTCCGGCCGGTTCGAGATGACGCAGGCGATCTCGACCGGGTAGTCCGGCGCCGCCGCCGCCTCGATCAGCGACATCATGTTGGAGCCGCGCCCGGAGATGAGGACGGCCGCGCGGGGCTTGGTCATGAGGGCGGCCTTCAGAGCGGGGCGTCGACGGCGAGCGTGCCGTCATAGACCGTGTGCGCGGCGCCTTCACCCGGTTCAATCGCGCCGAGATGCACCACTTCCTCGCCCGCATTGGCGAAGGCGTCGGCGACCGTCTCGGCATCTTCCGGGGCGCAGACAACGACCATGCCGATGCCGCAGTTGAAGGCGCGCAGCATCTCCTCCGGCGCCACCTTGCCGACCTGCGCCAGCCAGCGGAAGACGGGCGGGAGGGTGAGGCCGGAAAGGTCGATGCGCCCGACCGTGCCCTTGGGCAGCACGCGCGGCAGGTTTTCGGTGAGGCCGCCGCCAGTGATGTGGGCGAGCGCCTTCACCTTGCCGGTGCCGCGGATGACCGACAGCGCCGACTTCACATAGAGCTTGGTCGGGGTGAGCAGCGCCTCGCCGAGGGTCTTGTCCGTCGCGAAGGGGGCGGGCGCATCCCAGGCGAGACCCGACACCTCGACGATGCGGCGCACCAGCGAATAGCCGTTGGAATGCACGCCGGAGGAGGCGAGGCCGAGCAGCACGTCGCCGGGGCGCACATTCGGGGAGGGCAGCAGCTCGCCGCGCTCGACCGCGCCGACCGAGAAGCCGGCGAGGTCATAATCTCCATCGGAATACATGCCGGGCATTTCGGCGGTCTCGCCGCCGATCAGCGCACAGCCGGATTCCTTGCAGCCCTTGGCGATGCCGGCGACGATGGTCGCGCCGACCTCGGGGGCCAGCTTGCCGGTGGCGAAATAGTCGAGGAAGAACAGCGGCTCGGCGCCCTGCACCACGAGATCGTTGACGCACATGGCGACGAGGTCGATGCCGATGGTCTCGTGCCGGCCGGTCTCGATGGCGATCTTCAGCTTGGTGCCGACGCCATCCGTGGTGGCGACGATCAGCGGATCCTTGAAGCCGGCGGCCTTGGGGTCGAACACCCCGCCGAAGCCGCCAATATCCGCATCCGCGCCGGGGCGGCGGGTCGCCTTGACCAGCGGCTTGATGAGATCGACCAGCCGGTTGCCGGCATCGATATCGACGCCCGCATCGCGGTAGCTGAGGCCTTTTTCGGTGTCGCTCATCGGGGGCTGCTCTGGTCTTTTCGGAAGATGCTCGCGGATTAACCGCTTATCCCGTACGGGGCAAGGCGGGGGACGTTTTTGAGCGGGAATTCGGATTCGGCCGAAGGACTTTGCGCTAGGTCCCGGATCGGCGCTCCGCCTGCGGCGTCGCTGGTCCGGGACACGGCGTTGCACGTTCCCCGGACAAGGTGCGCGCCAGCGCACCGATGATCCGGGGCCCAGCGTAAACGCTTCGGCCTTAGACCCGCCGCCCCACGCGGTCGATCCCCAGCGCGATCAGGCCGGCGACCAGGCCCCAGAAGGCCGAGCCGATGCCGAGCAGCGAGACGCCGGAGGCGGTGACCGCCAGCGTCAGCACGGCGGGAAAGCGCAGGGGAATGTCACCCATGGCGGTGCCCAGCGCGTTCAGCAGCGGCCCGAGCAGCGCGAGCCCGGCGAAGGTCGCCACCAGGCTCGGCGGCAGCGCGGCGATCAGCGCGACCACCGAGGCGCCGCCCGCCGCGAGCACGAGATAGGCCAGCGCGTAGAAGCGCGTGGTCTGCCAGCGCTGGCGGGGATCGGGATGCGCGTCCGGCCCGGTGCAGATCGAGGCGGTGATGGCGGCGAGATTCGAGGTGAGCGAGCCGATGGGCGCGGTCAGCACCGAGGCGAGGCCGGTGACGGCGAGGATGGAGGGCGTCGGCGGCTTGTAGCCGGCGGCTTGCAGGACGGCGAGGCCCGGCAGGTTCTGCGAGGCCATGGTGACGACATAGAGCGGCAGGCCGATGCCGATCAGCGCTTCCATGTCGAACGCCGGCCAGATGAACTCCACGCGCGGCAGCAGCGCCACCTCGGGCAGCGGGCCGACGCGCCCGAGCAGGAAGGCGAGGCCGATGCCGATGACGAGGATCGCCAGCACCGCGCCGAACGGGTTGATGCGGCGGGCGACGAGGAAGATCAGCACCAGCGGCAGCACCAGCATCGGGTCCGCCTGGCCGGCGGTGAAGACGGCGGTGCAGAAGCGGAACAGCACGCCCGCCAGCATGGCGGCGGCGATGGCGACCGGCAGGCGCTGCACCAGCGTGCCGAGCGGCTTCACCGCGGCGGTGACGATGATGAGCAGGCCGGCCAGCAGGAAGGCGCCCACCGCCGTCTCGATGGAGAGCCCGTGCGAGCCGGCGATCAGCGCCGCGCCCGGTGTCGACCAGGCGGTGATGATCGGCATTTTGTGGCGCCAGCCCAGCAAAGCGCTGGTGAGCGCCATGGACAGGCACAGCCCGATCACCGCTGAGGCGGTCTGGCCCGGCGTCGCGCCCACCGCCTGCGAGGCCGCGACGATCAGCGCGAGCGTGCCGCCAAAGCCGACCAGAGCCGCCACCACGGCGGAGGTGACGACAGAGGCACGCAGGCCGGAAGACGGCGTGGCCGGATCGGCGGGGGATTTGCGCGAGGCGGCGGATTTGGCGGAAGCGGGCATGGCGGGCACCGGGAACGTGACCGCCGCCTTGTGCCACACCCACGCCGCCCCGTCACCGCACGCCGCGTCACGACCTTCGGCGGGCTCTGGCAGCGCCGTGCCGCCTATTCACCCGCCGCACGCCTCCCCCTGTGAATGGCGGGAACCGTCTGCCTTGGCGCGGCTTCTGCATGAGCGCTGCCGCAATTATCCTGTATGGAGAAAGCACGCGTCGCCCTGCGGAAGGGCGTTCGTTCCGAAAGGGAAGATGAATGGCCTGGCACAAGCAGGTGACGTTCTGGGTGACGGCGCTGGTTCTGGTGATTCTCGCCGCCTGGCTGCTGTCCAGCGTGCTGCTGCCCTTCGTGGCGGGCCTCGCGCTCGCCTATTTCCTGAACCCCGTCACCACACGGCTGGAGCAGTGGGGTGTCAACCGGCTGGTGGCCTCGCTGGCGACCATCGCGCTCACGCTGATGCTCGCCATCCTGCTGATGCTGCTGGTGCTGCCGATCTTCGGCTCGCAGCTTGCCGCCTTCATCCAGCGCCTGCCGGAATACATCCTGAAACTCCAGAACCTGATGGCGGGCGAAGACGCGGCGTGGCTGCGCAATTTCGTCGGCGACCGGATGCCGGCCATCCGAGAGGGCCTGAACGAGCTTGTGTCGCAGGGCGCGAGCTACATGCTCAGCCTTATCCAGTCGATCTGGACCGGCGGGCAGGCGCTGATCTCGGTGTTCTCGCTGCTGGTCATCACGCCCGTCGTCGCCTTCTACATCCTCAACGACTGGAACCACATGGTGGAGAAGGTCGATAGCTGGCTCCCGGTCCACAACCGCCCGGTGATCCGCACGCTGGCCTGCCGCATGGACCGGGCGATCGCCGGCTTCGTGCGCGGCCAGTCGCTGGTCTGCCTCATCCTCGGCAGCTTCTACGCCATCAGCCTCACCATGGCGGGGCTGAATTTCGGCTTCGTCATCGGCTTCGTGTCGGGGATCATCACCTTCATCCCCTATGTCGGCTCGCTCACCGGGCTGGTGCTGGCGACCGGCGTCGCCATCGTGCAGTTCTTCCCGGATTACTGGATGATCGGCGCTATCATCGGCATCTTCGTGTTCGGCCAGTTCGTCGAGGGCTACATCCTCTCGCCCAAGCTGGTGGGCGACAGCGTGGGTTTGCACCCGGTGTGGCTGATGTTTGCCCTGCTGGCCTTCGGCTATCTGCTCGGCTTCCTCGGCCTGTTGCTGGCGGTGCCGCTGGCGGCGGCGGCGGGCGTGCTAGTGCGCTTCGCTATCGACCAGTATCTCCAGAGCCCGCTTTATACCGGTGAGCAGGCGCCGGAGAGCCTCGCCCCGCCGGCGCCCGTGCCGGGCCTTCCCGCCATCTCGGACCGCCGGGTGCGCTGAGCGATGACCGCGCGCCAGTTGCCGCTCGACCTGCCGCATGCCGACAGCCGCTCGCGCGACGATTTCCTGCCGGCGCCGTCCAATGATGCGGCGCTGGCGCTGATCGACGCCTATCCGCACTGGCCGGCACCGCTGGTGGCGCTGGTCGGGCCGGAGGGGGCGGGCAAGTCGCACCTTGCCGCCATTTTCGCGGCGATCAGCGGGGGGCCGGTGGTGCCCGCGCGCGATCTCGCCATCGACGCGCTGCCAGGGCTTCTGGCGAGCGGCGCGCTGGTGGTGGAGGATCTGGGGGAAGGGTCCCTCGACGAGGCGGCGCTGTTCCATCTGGTCAATCTCGCCAAGGAGCAGGACGCCCGCGTGCTGCTCACCGCCCGCCGGGCGCCGGGCACCCTCGCCGCCGGCATGACCATCCGCGATCTTGCCTCGCGGCTGCGGGCCATGCCTTCCGTGGCGCTCGGCCCACCGGACGACGCGCTGCTGGCCGCGGTGGCGGTGAAACTGTTCGCCGACCGGCAGATCGCCCCGGATGAAGCCTTGCTCGCCTTCCTGCTGCCGCGCGTGGAGCGCTCCATCGCCGGGGTGCGCGAGGTCGTGGCCGCGCTCGACCGCGAGGCGCTGGCGCGCAAGAGGCCCTTGACGCGCGCGCTCGCTTCCGAACTCCTTCGGGAGCGGGAGCTTTCATCCGCTGCCGTGCCGAACGGCGCGGACGGGCGGAATTCCTGAACATTGACCCAAGCTTAAGGTGCGCCATGTCATCCAGCCGTCACGAAGCGCGGCGACCTTCCCGCCCGACGAAGCGGCGGGTCCGTGCCAAGGCCGCCCCCGCTCAGGAGACGGTCGCAGGCGCCGCCCGCGCCGAGGATGGAGGGTTGACGGTGAGCGAAGCGGAAGCGCCGGCTGTGGCGCATGTGGAACTGGGGCAACTCACCGTTCATGAGCCGGTAACGCCGGTGCCGCTCGAAGCCGAGCTGATGGCGTCGCCCGACCGCTTCATCAACCGCGAGCTGTCCTGGCTGCAGTTCAACCGCCGCGTGCTGGAGGAAGCCTCCAACCGCGAGCACCCGCTGCTGGAGCAGCTGCGCTTTCTCTCCATCTCCGCCAATAATCTCGACGAATTCTTCATGGTCCGCGTCGCCGGCCTCAAGGAGCAGGTGCGCGAGGGCTATGGCGGCCGGAGCCCGGAC
Source organism: Ancylobacter sp. WKF20 (assembly GCF_029760895.1). Lineage (NCBI taxonomy): Bacteria > Pseudomonadati > Pseudomonadota > Alphaproteobacteria > Hyphomicrobiales > Xanthobacteraceae > Ancylobacter > Ancylobacter sp. WKF20. Next base: position 1,770,499 of record NZ_CP121679.1, on the reverse strand, counting down.
GGGCTGACCCCCGCCGAGCAGCTTCCGCTCATCGGCGCGGCGGTGGCCGAGCTCGGCGAGGACCAGCAGGCGCGCTGGCTGGAACTGCGCGGCATTCTGACCGAGGCCGGCGTCGCGCTGGTTGACGGTTCGGATGTGGACAAGGCCGACCGGGCGGTGCTCGACGAGTTCTTCCTGAGCCACGTCTTCCCGGTGCTCACCCCGCTCGCCATCGACCCGGCGCATCCTTTCCCCTTCATCCCCAATCTCGGCTTCTCGCTGGCGCTGCAGCTCGCGCGCATCAGCGACGGGCGCACCATGAACGCGCTGATCCGCGTGCCCGCCAAGATCGACCGCTTCGTGCGCCTGCCGGACGGCGCGAACGGCGCCATGCGCTTCATCACGCTGGAGCAGATGATCGGCCTGTTCATCGGCCGCCTGTTCCCCGGCTATCAGGTGCGCGGCCTCGGCGGCTTCCGTGTCATCCGCGACAGCGACCTCGAAGTGGAGGAAGAGGCGGAAGATCTGATGCGCCAGTTCGAGACGGCGCTGAAGCGCCGCCGGCTTGGCCAGGTGATCCGGCTGGAAGTCGAATCCACCATGCCGGAAGAGCTGCGTATCTTCGTGGCGCGCGAGCTCGGCGTGGCCGATGATGAGATCTTCCTGGTCCACGGCGTGCTGGCGCTGAACGAGTTCAGCCAGCTCGTCGGCGTCGACCGGCCGGACCTCAAGTTCAAGCCGTACAATCCGCGCTTCCCCGAGCGCATCCGCGACCATGCCGGCGACTGCTTCGCGGCGATCCGCGAGAAGGATCTGGTGGTTCACCACCCCTATGAGTCCTTCGACGTGGTGGTGCAGTTCCTGCGGCAGGCGGCGCGCGATCCCAACGTCGTCGCCATCAAGCAGACGCTCTACCGCACCTCCTCCGACAGCCCGATCATCAAGGCGCTGGCCGAGGCGGCCGAGGCCGGCAAGTCGGTGACCGCGCTGGTGGAGCTGAAGGCGCGCTTCGACGAGGAGGCCAATATCCGCTGGGCGCGCGACCTGGAGCGCGCGGGCGTGCAGGTGGTGTTCGGCTTCCTGGAGCTGAAGACCCACGCCAAGCTCTCGCTCGTGGTGCGCCGCGAGGGCGGCACGCTGGCGAGCTACTGCCATGTCGGCACGGGCAATTATCACCCGATCACCGCGCGCATCTACACCGACCTGTCCTTCTTCACCGCCGACCCGGCCATCGGGCGGGACGTGGCGCGCATCTTCAACTTCATCACCGGCTATGCCGAGCCGGCGGAGCTGGAGACCATGTCCATCGCCCCGCTGACGCTGAAGAAGCGCATTCTCGACCACATCGCCGCCGAGGGCGAATTCGCCAAGGCCGGCCGCCCCGCGGCGATCTGGCTCAAGATGAACTCGCTGGTCGATCCGATGATCATCGACGCGCTCTACCGCGCCAGCCAGAACGGCGTGCCGGTGGATATCGTGGTGCGCGGCATCTGCTGCCTCAGGCCGGGCGTGCCGGGCCTCTCGGAGAATATCCGGGTCAAGTCCATCGTCGGCCGCTTCCTCGAACATGGCCGCATCTACTGCTTCGGCAACGGCCATGGCTTGCCGAGCCCCGAGGCGGCGATGTACATCTCCTCGGCCGATCTCATGCCGCGCAACCTCGACCGCCGCGTCGAGGCGCTCTGCCAGATCACCAACCCGACGGTGCACATGCAGATCCTCGACCAGATCATGGTCGCCAACCTGCAGGACACCCAGCAGAGCTGGCGCATCTTGTCGGATGGCTCGTCGGAACGCATAGTGGCCGGCGAGGGCGAGGAAAAATTCAACGCCCAGAAGTATTTCATGACCAATCCGAGTCTGTCGGGACGTGGCAAGTCGCTTAAAGAATCTTCGCCAAGAAGCCTCGTCCGCCGTCGCGAGCGTTCGTGAGCGCATGAGCGACACCGTCAGCGGGGCGGAAATGCGCCCCGCCGCCGATGGCCCGATCGCCGTGATCGACATTGGCTCCAACTCGGTCCGTCTCGTCGTCTATGAGCGCCTGTCGCGCTCGCCGACGCCGCTGTTCAATGAGAAGGCGTCCTGCGGCCTCGGCCGGGAAGTGCTGACCACCGGGCGGCTCAACGCCGACGCGGTGGAGAAAGCGCTGGCGACGCTGCGCCGCTTCCGCGTGCTGTGCGACCGCATGGGCGTGGCCAAGCTCTATGTGCTCGCCACCGCCGCCGCGCGCGACGCCTCCAATGGGCCGGAATTCATCGCCACCTGCGCCGAGATCTGCCGCACCGAGGTCGAGCTGCTCTCCGGCAAGCGCGAGGCGCAACTATCCGCGCTCGGCGTGCTCTCCGGCGTGCATCACGCCAATGGCGTGGTCGGCGACCTCGGCGGCGGCTCGCTGGAGCTTGCCGACGTTCACGGCCAGCGCATCGGCTCGGGCATCACCTTCCCGCTGGGCGGCCTCGCGCTGCAGGACACCTCCGGCCGCTCGATCAAGAAGGCGGTGAAGATCGTCCGTGACGCGCTCGCCAAGGAGCGTCACCTCGAACATCTCAAGGGCCGCACCTTCTACGCGGTCGGCGGCACCTGGCGCGCGCTGGCGCGGCTGCACATGTTCCAGCGCGGCTACCCGCTGCACGTGATGCACGGCTATGTCATTCCCGCCCGCGAGGCGCTGGAATTCTGCCGGCTGGTGCTGCGCGTGCCGATCGACACGCTCTCGCGCATCGACACGGTGTCGGAGAGCCGCCGCCCGCTGCTCGCCTATGGCGCGCTGGTGCTGGAGCATGTCATCCGGGTCGGCAAGCCGGAGAACATCTTCATCTCGGCGCAGGGCGTCCGCGAGGGGCTGCTCTATGAGCTGCTGCCGCCTGAGGACAAGCCGACCGATCCGCTGATCGCCGCTACCGCCGAACTTAATAATGTCCGCTCGCGTTCCCCCGCCCATGGCTGGGAGCTGATCGACTGGACCGACCGCTTCATGGCGCATTCCGGCATTGACGAGACGGTGGAGGAAAAGCGCCTGCGCCACGCCGCCTGCCTGCTCGCCGACATCAGCTGGCGCGCGCATCCCGATTACCGGGAGGAGCAGAGCCTCAACCTCATCGCCCATGCCGCCTTCATCGGCGTGGACCATCCGGGCCGCGCCTTCCTCGCGCTGGCGATCTATTACCGCCATGCCGGGCTGGTGGACGAGGATCTCTCCCCGCGCATTCGCGAGCTGGTCTCGGCGCGGCTGCTCGACCGGGCGCGCATCCTCGGCGCGGCGATGCGGGTGGCCTATATCCTCTCCGCCGCCATGCCGGGCACGCTGCCCATCGCGCCGCTGGCGGTGGAACGGGGCAAGCTGGTGCTGAGGCTGAAGGGCGACCTCGCTTTGCTCGGCAGCGACCGCGTGCTCACACGGCTGCGCACACTCGCCCGGCTGATCGGCCGCGACTTCGCGGTGGCGACAGACTGAAGCCAGATCTCGGCGGGCCGAGGCCCGCCGATCGTCTCACCGCTCGACAGCGATGACCCGGCCGCGCTGCATGGCGAGCGCCAGATGGCCGGCCTTTAGCGCCAGCGCCTGCTCGCCGAACAGCTCGCGCCGCCAGCCATGCAACGCCGGCACGTCCGGGGCGTCGTCCGCCGCGATCTGCTCGAGATCGTCCACCGTGGCGATGACCTTGGCGGCGACGCCGTGCTGCTCGGAGGTCATGCGCAGCAGCACCTTCAGCAGTTCGACCGTCGCCGAGGCGCCGTTGGAGAGCGGCTTGTCGCGCTCGATGCGCGGCAGCGTCTTGGGGTCGCGCGCAAGGCCGGCCTTTACCGCCTCGACGATCTGCTCGCCCGAGCGGGAGCGCTCGAACCCCTTGGGGATGGAGCGGAGCTGACCGAGCTTCTCGACGCTGCTCGGGTGCTGGCTGGCGATCTCGCCGATCACGTCGTCCTTGAGGATGCGCGAGCGGGGAATGTCGCGCGACTGCGCCTCGCGCTCGCGCCAGGCGGCGACTTCCATGAGCACCGCCAGATCCTTCGGCTTGCGGGCGCGCGAGCGCAGCCGCTCCCAGGCGCGCTCGGGCTCCTGCCGGTAGGTCTCGGGCGAGGTCAGCACCGCCATTTCCTCGCCGACCCAATCGGCGCGCCCGCGCTTGGCGAGGTCGGCTTCCAGCTTGAGGAACACATCGCGCAGATGAGTGACGTCCGCCTCGGCATAGGCAATCTGCGCGGCGGTGAGCGGGCGGCGCGACCAGTCGGTGAAGCGCAGCGACTTGTCGAGCACATGGCCGGTGAGGCGCTGCACGAGCTGATCATAGGAGATGGAATCGCCATGGCCGAGCACCATGGCGGCGACCTGCGTGTCGAACACCGGATGGGGGATGATGCCGGCGAGATGCCAGACGATTTCGATATCCTGCCGGCCGGCATGGAAGACCTTCAGCACCTGCTCATTCGCCATCAGGGCGAAGAACGGGGCGAGGTCGATGCCCTCGGCTACGGCGTCGATCACCACCGCCTCGTCGGCGCTGGCGATCTGCACGACACACAGCTTCGGCCAGAAGGTGGTCTCGCGCAGGAATTCGGTGTCGACGGTGACGAAGCGGTGGGTCGAAAGCCGTTCGCAGGCCGCGGTGAGGGCGTCGGTTGTGGTGATCATATCCATGTCGCGTGCTTCTTAGCGGAGTCGCACGCGCGAGACGACAGCAATCATGCCGGAATCGGTGGTTAAGCATTAACCATGGGCGACTAGTTTCGGCCCATCGATTCCATGCCGGGGTACCGGTGCCAAGGGGGGAAACCCATGAAGAACGTGCTTTTCGCCGCCACTGCCACCGTGCTCGCCCTCGCCGCGGTCCCGGCGAGCGCCGCTGATCGCGTCAAGACCGGCGTCCTCGTCTGCAATGCCGGCGCGTCGATCGGCATGATCATCAGCTCCAAGCAGGAACTCGCCTGCACCTACACCCCGTCCGACAACAGCCCGGTGCAGCGCTATTCCGGCGTCATCAAGAGCGTCGGCCTCGATCTCGGCGTGACCGGCGGCGGCGTGATGACCTGGGGCGTGCTGGCGCTGACCAAGCAGGTGGCCCCCGGCGCGCTGGCCGGCCCCTATGGCGGCGTTTCCGGCGATGTGGCGCTCGGCGTCGGCGTCGGCGCCAATGTCCTCGTCGGTTCCGACAAGTCCTATGCGCTTAACCCCGTCTCGGTCGAAGGCAATGTCGGCGCCTCGCTGGCGCTGGGCGTCTCCAGCCTCGAACTGCGCTACGTCCCGTGAGCCGTGCGGGCGGGGCGTTCGCGCCCCGTCCTTGCACCCGTCTCGCTTGACAAAGCCGAGCCCTGCATGCACCCCTCCGCGCGCCCCGCGAGAGGGGTGACGTGTTTTCAGACGTGCGGCCTCTGGCCCGCGAATAGCCTCGGGATAGACCCATGCACCGCTATCGCACCCATACCTGCGGGGCCCTTCGCGCGAGCGATGTCGGCGCCACGGCCCGCCTCTCCGGCTGGTGCCACCGCATCCGCGATCATGGCGGCGTGCTGTTCATCGACCTGCGCGACCATTACGGCCTGACGCAGGTGGTGGTCGATCCCGACAGCCCAGCCTTCAAGCTGGCCGAGACCGTGCGCGCCGAATGGGTGATCCGCGTCGATGGCCGCGTGCGCTCGCGCCCGGCCGGCACCGAGAACCCCGATCTGCCGACCGGGCAGGTGGAGATGTACGCCACCGAGATCGAGGTGCTGGGCCCGGCCGCCGAGCTGCCGCTCCCGGTGTTCGGCGATGTCGAGTACCCGGAAGAGACGCGCCTGCGCTACCGCTTCCTCGATCTGCGCCGTGAGAAGCTGCACAAGAACATCATGACGCGTGGCGCCATCATCGACGCCATGCGCGCGAAGATGAAGGGGCAGGGCTTCTTCGAGTTCCAGACGCCGATCCTCACGGCCTCCTCGCCGGAAGGCGCGCGCGACTTCCTCGTGCCGAGCCGCCTGCACCCCGGCAAGTTCTACGCCCTGCCGCAGGCGCCGCAGCAGTACAAGCAGCTCATCATGATGAGCGGCTTCGACCGCTACTTCCAGATCGCCCCCTGCTTCCGTGATGAAGATCCGCGCGCCGACCGCCTGCCGGGCGAGTTCTACCAGCTCGACCTCGAGATGAGCTTCGTCGAGCAGGAAGACGTCTTCGCCGCCGTCGAGCCGGTCATCACCGGCGTGTTCGAGCAGTTCGCCGAGGGCAAGCCGGTCACGAAAGACTGGCCGCGCATTCCCTATGCCGTGTCGATGCAGAAATATGGCACCGACAAGCCGGATCTGCGCAACCCGATCGAGATGCAGGATGTCTCCGAGCATTTCCGCGGCTCGGGTTTCAAGGTATTCGCGCGCCTGCTGGAAGACGAGAAGAACCGTGTCTGGGCCATTCCCGGACCGGGCGGTGGCTCGCGCGCCTTCTGCGACCGCATGAACTCATGGGCGCAGGGCGAAGGTCAGCCCGGGCTCGGCTACATCATGTGGCGCGAAGGCGGGGAGGGCGCCGGCCCGCTCGCCAACAATATCGGCCCGGAGCGTACCGAGGCGATCCGCGCGCAGCTCGGCCTTGGCGCCGGCGATGCCGCTTTCTTCGTTGCCGGCAACCCGGAAAAGTTCGTCAAGTTCGCGGGCGCTGCGCGCACCAAGGTGGGCGAGGAGTTGAAGCTGGTCGATTTCGACCGCTTTGAACTGGCCTGGATCGTCGATTTCCCGTTCTATGAGTGGAACGAGGACGAGAAGAAGGTCGACTTCTCGCACAACCCCTTCTCCATGCCGCAGGGCGGTCTCGACGCGCTGAACGGTCAGGACCCGCTGACCATCAAGGCGTTCCAGTACGACATCGCCTGCAATGGCTACGAGATCGCCTCCGGCGGCATCCGCAACCACCGCCCCGAGGCGATGGTGAAGGCGTTCGAGCTCGCCGGCTATGACGAGCAGACGGTGATCGACCGCTTCGGCGGCATGTACCGCGCCTTCCAGTACGGCGCGCCGCCCCATGGCGGCATGGCGGCGGGCGTCGACCGCATCGTCATGCTGCTCTGCGGCGTGACGAATCTGCGCGAGATCTCGATCTTCCCGATGAACCAGCAGGCGCAGGACATCCTGATGGGCGCCCCCAACGAGGCGAGCCCGAAGCAGCTGCGCGAGCTGCACATCCGCACCAACCTGCCGGAGAAGTAGGCGGCGGGTCCCTGCGACCCCCGCATGAACCCTTGCACTGAAACGAAAATCCCCGGGCTCGCGCCCGGGGATTTTCGTTTCAGTGTGCGCCTCACATCAGGAAGCGCGATGAAGGGGTGGCTCCGCTCATGCCGTCATCCCGGACGGCCGAAGACCGATCCGGGATCGTGTTCCCCTGAGGGCGGCGCGCGATCCCGGCTCTGCGCTGCGCTTCGGCCGGGATGACGGAGCCTCGATCTACTGCGTGAGCTGCTGCGCGAAGATGCCCAGCGCCTTGGCGTAGACTTCCGCCTTGTTCCAGCCGAGCAGCGCCTGATAGTTCGGCTCGCCCGGACCCCAGCCGGCGCCGGCGCGCCAGCCATAGCCGCGCAGATAGTTGGCGGTGGAGGCGAGCACGTCGGGGGCGCTGCGCACCAGGTCGGCGCGGCCGTCGCCATCGAAGTCCACGGCGAACTTCACATAGGAGCTGGCGAGGAACTGGGTCTGGCCGATCTCCCCGGCCCAGGCGCCGCGCATCTCGTCGAGCGTGAGGTCGCCGCGCTGGTAGATGCGCAGCGCGTCGAGCAGCTGGGGGGTGAAGAAATCGGTGCGCCGGCAGTCATAGGCGAGGGTGGAGAGCGAGCGCAGGATTGGCATCTTGCCGATGTTCACGCCGTAATCGGTCTCCATGCCCCAGATCGCGACGAGGATCGGGCCGGGCACGCCATATTGCCGCTCGATACGGGCCAGCGTCGAGGCGTATTGCTGGAGCATCTGCCGGCCCTTGGCGATGCGCCCCTTGGAAATGCGGTTCTTGATGAACTCCTCAAGGCTCACCTTGAAGTGCTTCTGGTTGCGGTCGAGGCTGATGACCTTGGTGTCGTAGGTCACGCCGTCGAGCACGCGCAGCGTTCCGGGCGCGATGCCCTGCGCGACCGCCTCGCGGCGGAACTCGCCCATCCAGGCGTCGAAGCCGGAGGCGTCATTGCCGCAGGTCGCGGCAAGGGCAGGCGACGCGGCGAGGAGGACGGAGGCGATGGCGCCGGCAAGAAGCGTACGGACACCCCGCAGGGCACGAAGGGGGGCAGGCTGGTCGAACATGGTTCCTCCCGGAAGCGCGGCATCGCGTGCAGGATGCGCGGAGAAGATGAACGCGCGGTATCGGCAAAAGATCAAATGCCGATGCGACCAAATCCGGGCAGCTTGATACCGGGCTGGCGGATGTCGAGCCCGGCGACCGCGCCGAGCAGGTTGACCTCGATCCCCTCGACCCAGGCCAGCGTCACGCCCGCATAGCCGCCGAGCGACAGGCTGAGCCCGGTACGCGAGGGGGCGAGCGCGATCCAGTCACCGGCGACGGGGAAATCCTTGCCGATGGCGGTGGGAGGCAGGGCGACCGCGAGTTCCGGCACCTGCCGCACCACATGGGCGATGAAGGTGTTGGAGTTCGGCCCCGGCCAGACATGGTAGTCGCCATACTGGCGGTAGGGATAGCTCGCCACCGCCGCCCGCAGTTTGGGGATCAGCGCGGTTGCGGCGGCGCCCGTCGCCTCGAACACGATCTCCGGCTCGTTGCCATACCAGCGCCCGTCCGGCGCGTAGCCATTGCGGCGGATCGGCGAGCCCCAGCCCACCTTGTCATAGCGCTCATAGGCGCCCGCGCCCTGCTCCTTGACCACCAGCCAGGTATGGACGGCAAAGATGCCGCGCCAGCGGCCGACGCGGGCGGCGTAGATGCGCACCATGGCCTCGGGATGCGCGTCGGCCGCCGGCAGCGTGCCGGTGCTCGACCAATCGGCGGTGCGCCAGTTCGCCGACCAGTCGCGCTCGTGCCATTGCACGAGAGCATGGGCGCCGAGCGGCAGGGCGAAGAACAGCAGGAAGGCGAGGAGGAACATGCGGGCAGCGCGGATCATGGCGCCCTAATCTGCGTGCCCGAACGTCATCAACAAGGCTTGGCCGCCCCCGCACGCGAAAATGTGTTCGCTGCCAGCCCCTGTCGCCCCAAGCTTTTGGAGGTGGCGGGGCTGCGGATCGCCGCATGGGGCGTCTTGCGCCGGCCGCGCCAAACGGCTCTCATACCCGACTTGACGCGGATCACGCGCGAGCCTTTACCCGTTAGCGGAGCGACCATGGACGCAGGCGCGAGCTTCTTCGGCGATCTGCTCGGCTCCATTGCCGAACGTGGCCGCGCGCTGCTGGATCTTGGCCGCGAGCGCCGGCCGGTCGGGGCTGTGCGCGCGGCGGGCCTCAAGGAACTCTGCGACCGGCTGCTCTCCGGCCAGGGCGAGGCCTCGGGCGTCGCGCTGGCGCGGGAGATTCTTCTCGCCTATGCCGGGCTGAAGACCGGCGAGCGGGTCGCCTTCTTCGAGATCCTCGCCAGCGCCTTCGGGCCCGATCGGGCGAGGCTGGAGGCCGCCATCGCCGCCTACAGCGCGGCGGCGACCGACGGGGTGCCGTCGCCCGCGCTCACCTGGGAGCTGCATGCGGCGAGCGAGCCGCGGCGCCAGGAGCTCATCCGCCGGCTCAACCTCGCTCCGGGCGCCACGGCGCGGCTGGTGGCGATGCGCAGCGATCTGCTTGACGCGATGGCGCGCCGCCGCGACCTTGCCGAGGTCGATCGCGACTTCATCCATCTGTTTTCTTCGTGGTTCAATCGGGGGTTCCTCGTGCTCCGCCGGATCGACTGGTCGACGCCCGCCAATGTGCTCGAGAAGATCATCCGCTATGAGGCGGTGCATGAAATCCGCGACTGGGACGATCTGCGCGCCCGCGTCGATAGCCCGGACCGGCGCTGCTACGCCTTCTTCCACCCCGCGCTGGTCGATGAGCCGCTGATCTTCGTCGAGGTCGCGCTGACCCGCGACATTCCGGGCGCCATCGGGCCGATCCTGGCGGAAAAGCGCACGCCGCTCGACCCGAAGGCGGCACGCACGGCGGTGTTCTACTCGATCTCGAACTGCCAGCGCGGTCTCGGCGGGGTGAGCTTCGGCAATTTCCTCATCAAGCAGGTGGTGGAGGAAATCTCCCGCGAGTTCCCCGGCCTGACGCATTACGTCACGCTCTCGCCGGTCCCGACCTTCCGGGGCTGGCTGGACGAGGAACGCGCCAGCCCCAGCTCGGCGCTGCTGACGGCGGACGACCGCGCGACGCTCGACACGCTGGCGGCGAGCGAGACGCCCGACGCGGCGCTCATCGCCCGCGCGACGCCGGTGATCGAGGCGCTGGCGGCGCATTATTTCCTCGTCGCCCGCTCGCCCAAGGGCAAGCCGCTCGATCCGGTGGCGCGCTTCCACCTCGGCAATGGCGCGCGGCTGGAACGGATCAACCCGTTTGGCGACCTCTCGGCGCGCGGGCTGGCGCAGGCCTATGGGCTGATGGTGAACTACCTCTACCGGCTCGACGAGATCGAGGCCAATCACGAGGCCTTCTTCGACAAGAGCGAGATCGTCGCCAGCCCGCAGGTGCGTCGCCTTCTGCGGGCGGAGGGCGTCGTGCCGCCAGCGGCCAAGACCTCGGCGAAAGCTGCGAAGTCCAAGGCGCTGGCCGGGTAAGGCCCTCGCCGGGGCCGGCTCGCGGGCTTGGCGAGCGTTCACGCCCCTTTCAATTGCCAAGCCGTGTGGCTGTGGTGTTAACCTCATCGATTAGGTGCATGGCCGGGATGAGGAGAGCACCAACGTGCCGCCTTATGCCGTGCCGGACCAAGCCCCACTGGTTGCGCAGCCGATTCCGGGTGCTGACGTCATTCCCTTGAGCGATCTGGTCGATCTCGCGCGAACCTCGCTCGATCTTCCCATCGCTTTGCTGCTGCTGGACACCCCGCCCGCCATCATCGCGCGCGGCCTGGCGCCGGAGGAGCGGCCATGTCCGCAGGTGCTCGCCGCGCTTGCCCATGGCTCCACTCCCTGCCTGATCGAGAATGCGCGGCCGGCGCTTCCCGGCTTGCCGGGGATCGCCTGCTATGCGGCGGTTCCCATCTGCGTGGATGGCGACGTCGTCGGCTCCTTCGCGGTCATGGACCGGGTGCCCCGGGCGCTGCCAGCCGATCTCCTCGAACGTCTGGACGCCTTTGCCCGTCTCGCCGCCGGGCTGGTGCGCGCGGCCCATGTCTCCGACGCGATGACCCGCGAGGCCCGGGAGCGGGACGCGGCGCTCGCCCGTTACAAGAAGATGTATGACCGCTCCTCGAGCCTCGCCAAGATCGGCGTCTGGGAGTGCGAGCTCGCCACTGGTGCGATCAGCTGGACCGATGGGGTCTATGACATTTTCGACCTGCCGCGCGGGGCCGTCATTCCGCGCGATCATGTGCTGGCGCTCTACACCGACCGTTCTCGCGCGGAGATGGAGGCGATGCGGGCGAAAGCGATTGCGGAGGGTGACGGATTCACGCTTGACGTCGAGATCATCACGTCGGGCGGGGAGCGGCGCTGGGTGCGGCTCTCGGCCGATATCGAATGCGTCGACGGCAAGCCGGTCCGCATCTTCGGCACCAAGCAGGACATCACGCTGGAACGCCAGCTCATGGACCGGCTGCGGCTGCTCGCCGAATGCGACCCGCTGACTGGCATCGCCAATCGCGGCGTGTTCGAGAGCCGGCTGGCCGAGGCGGCGGTAGCCGAGAGGGGCCGCAATCGGCTGGCGGCGCTGGCGATCATCGATGTCGACGGTTTCAAGCAGATCAATGACACGTTCGGCCATGCGGCGGGCGATGAGTGCCTGCGCGAGATGTCGCGCCGCCTCAGGCTGGCCTTCGGCGAGGACGCGCTGGTCGCGCGCATCGGCGGCGACGAATTCGGCGTGCTGGCCTTCGGAGCGGCGGAGGAAGGGCGGATCGCCGGCCTTGCGGCGCGTGCCATTGCCTGCCTGTCGCAACCCTTCCTCTGGCGCAACCGCCGCGTGGCGGTCAGTGGCTCCATGGGGGTGACACTCGCGGGAGGCAGCGTCGCGCCGGCCCAGCTCTTCGTCCAGGCGGACCGCGCCCTCTATGCGGCCAAGGAGGCCGGCCGCAACACCTACCGCCTCTATGATGCGAAGGCGCACCGGCTCGGCCCTTCCGGCCGGCGTCTGACCATCAGCGCCATTCGCTCCGGATAAGCCTGCCTTGACAGAGCCGGCATGGCTGGTGCCGGATGCCCTTTGTGTCTGTCGACGTGCGGTGTGTCTAAATGCGTCTCCTGCCCCATCTGCTCAAGCGTTTTGTCCATAAGGGCAGCCTTGTCGTCATCGAGCCGAATGGGATGCGCACGGTCTTCGGCAGCGGCGCGGACGGCCCGACCGTGGTCATGCACCTGCATGACGACAAGCTCGACCGCGAGCTGTTCTTCAATCCCGAGCTGGTCGCGGCCGAGGCCTATATGGATGGCCGGCTGACCTTCGAGGACGGCTCCACCGTCTATGATTTCCTCTATCTGTTCTCGATCAACCGGCGCGGTCTTGCCGCCCATCCGGTGCAGCAGGCGCTGCGGCGGAGCTGGCGCGCGTTCAAGCGCTGGCACCAGTCCAACCCGCTGAAGAAAGCCGCGAGCAACGCGCAGAGCCATTACGACCACCCGCCGGATTTCTACCGGCTCTGGCTCGACAGCCAGATGATCTATTCCTGCGCCTATTTCCCCACGCCCGACGCCTCGCTGGAGGAGGCGCAGCAGGCCAAGCTCCGCCACATCGCCGCCAAGCTGAAGCTGGAGCCGGGGATGCGGGTGGCCGAGATCGGCTCCGGCTGGGGCGCGCTGGCGATCTACCTCGCCAAGCTCGGCGTGCATGTCACCGCCATCAATGTCGCGACCGAACAGCTCGCCGAATCGAAGAAGCGCGCGGAGGCGGCCGGCGTGCTCGATCGCATCACCTTCTTCGAGCGCGACTATCGCGAGCTGACCGGCACCTTTGATCGCGTCGTCTCGGTCGGCATGATGGAGCATGTCGGCGTCAACCATTTCGACGAGTATTTCAACACCATCAAGCGGCTGCTGGCGCCCGGCGGCTTCGCCATGATCCACGCCATTGGCCGCATGTCGCCGCCCGGCACGACGGCGCCGTTCATCCGCAAATACATCTTCCCCGGCGGCTATGTGCCCGCCATGTCGGAGGTCTTCACCTCGCTGGAGCGCGTCGGGCTATGGACCGCGGACTGCGAGTTCCTGCGGCTGCACTATTACTGGACCATCAAGCACTGGCGGCAGAACTTCGAGGCGGTGCGCCCGCAGGTCGTGGCGATGATGGGCGAGCGCTTCACCCGCATGTGGGAGTTCTATCTGGTGGCCGTCGAACTCGGCTTCCTGCATGGCTCGAACATGGTGTTCCAGCTCCTGCTGGCCAATGAGCGCGACGCCGTGCCGGTGATCCGCGACTTCATCACCGATGAGGAGCGGGCGCTGGCGGCGCGGCTGCCGGCATAAGCGACGGAATTGTCGGGAACTTCTGGTCTTCGGGCACGTTGAGCGGGCTGGGTCTTTCACAGCCGAAGCTCGATCAGCATGCCCGCCTCCAGAAATGCCCCGTTGCGGCGGGTGTTGCCGTCCTGCCCCGTGAACTCGTCCTCAGCGCGCGCCGCCCGGCGCGTCGAGCCCTGAGGCGCATCGTGCAGGGGCCCGTTGATCTCACCAATTGTGACCGCGAACCCATCCATGTCCCCGGCGCCATTCAATGCCATGGCTGCCTGATCGCGTGCGACCCGCAGGGCGGGGTAGTGCGCCGCCACTCGACCAATGTGCCGGAGATGCTCGGCCTGCCGGACGATCTCATCGGCCGGGATCTCGCCGATCTGGTTGGTCTTGAGGCCGCCGGGCGCATTCGCGAGGCGCTTGACCGCGCCGCCGAACCCTCGGCCCCCGCGCTGCTGTTCGGCCTCGAGATCGCCTCGGGCGCGCGTTTCGATGTGTCGGTCCATGCCTTCGCTAGCAACGCCATCATCGAGTTCGAGCCGCCTTCGGCCGAGGATGGGCCGGCGCTCGACCTCGCGCGCTCGCTTTTCGCCCGGGTGCGCGGCGAGACCAATATCGACAAGCTGCTGGAACATTCCTCGCGGCTCCTGCGCACCACGCTCGGCTATGACCGGGTGATGATCTACCGCTTCGCGCCGGATGGGTCCGGGCAGGTGGTGAGCGAGGACAAGCGCGAGGATCTGGAAAGCTTTCTCTACCAGTGGTTCCCCGCCAGCGACATTCCCCAGCAGGCGCGCCAGCTTTATCTGCGCAACATCATCCGGGTGATCGGCGATGCCAGCGGCGAGCGCTGCGGGATGTCGCCGTTCGACGACGAGATGGACGAGCCGACCGACCTGTCCTTCGCGCATCTGCGGGCGGTCTCGCCGATCCACCTCGAATATCTCCGCAATATGGGCGTCGCCGCCTCCATGTCGATCTCGGTCGTGGTGGACGGCGCGCTCTGGGGCCTCGTCGCGTGCCACCATTACGCGCCGCGCGTGCTGCCCATGTCCGAGCGTGTGGCCGCGGAGATGTTCGGCGCGTTCTTCGCGCTGCACCTTCAGGCGCTCAAGCAGAAGCGCACGCTCGATGTCGCGACCGCCGCGCGGCGCGCGCTTGACCGCTTCCTGCGCCTCGCCTCGCAGCATGAGGACGTGGGTGAGCTGCTGCGCACCCATATGGACGAATTCTCCAAGCTGATGCCCTGCGACGGCATTGGCCTGTGGCTGGGCGGGGAGTGGAGCGCGCAGGGCGCGGTGCCGCCGACCTCCGCCATACCGAACCTCATCGCCCATGTCGGTCCGCAGGCCGACGGCAAGGTATGGGCGACGGATTCGCTCTCGCGCGACTGGAAGGACGCGGAGGCGTTCAGCGCCACCGCCGCCGGGGTGCTGGCCCTGCCGCTGTCGCAGCTTCCGCGCGACTATCTGTTCTTCTTCCGCCGCGAGATCGTCCACACGCTGGATTGGGCGGGCCGGCCGGAGAAGACCTATGAGACCGGCCCGCTGGGCGACCGGCTGACGCCGCGCAAGAGCTTCGCCATCTGGAAGGAGACGGTGCGCCATCAGGCGAGCCCCTGGACCGACGGCGACCGCGAGATCGCCGAGGCGGCGCGCTCGACGCTGGTCGAGATCGTGCTGCGCCATAGCGAGCTGATGGCCGACGAGCGCGAGAAGGCGGATACCCGCCAGCGCATGCTCAATGAGGAGCTGAACCACCGGGTCAAGAACATCCTTGCCGTCATCAAGTCGCTGGTCGAGCACTCGCTGCAGGATGGGCGCAGCACGCAGGATTATGTCGAGAGTCTGCGCGGGCGTATCCAGGCGCTGGCGGTGGCGCATGATCAGGTGGTGCGCGGGGCCGGTGGTGGCTCGCTGGGCGACCTGTTGCGCGCCGAGCTGTCGCCCTATGGCGGCACGGCGACGCGCGCCTCGCTGATCGGCCCGACCGTGTGGCTCGACGCCCGCGCCTTCTCGGTGATGGCGCTGGTACTGCACGAACTCTCCACCAACGCGGCCAAATATGGTGCGCTGTCGCAGCCGGGCGGACGGGTCGAGGTGACCTGGCAGCTTGTCGAGGATGGCGGCTGCGAGGTGGTCTGGCGCGAGCTCGGCGGGCCGGCGGTGAAGCGCAGCGGCCGATCCGGCTTCGGCACGGCGCTGATCGAGCGCGCGGTTCCCTATGATCTCGGCGGCGAAAGCCAGATGCAGTTCGCTGAAACCGGGCTCACCGCGCGGTTCCTGTTGCCGGGCAAGCATGTGCTGAGCTCGGGTCTCATCAATCCGGGCGCGGAGGATGATGCCGCGGCCGCGCCGGAGGAGGCGGCGGCCGACCGGCTCGACGGCATCAATGTGCTGCTGGTCGAGGATCAGATGCTGATCGCCATGGATGTCGAGTTCATGCTGGAAGATGCCGGCATCGCCCATGTCGTCACGGCGCCCTCCGCCGCCGACGCGCTGCGCCGGTTGAAGGACTTCACGCCGGATGTGGCGGTGCTGGACGTCAATCTCGGCTCGGGCACCTCGGCGCCGGTGGCGATCGAGCTCAAGCGGCGCGGTGTGCCGTTCATCTTCGCCACCGGCTATGGCGACCGCTCGATGATCCCCGCCGATTGCGAGGATATCAGCGTGCTCGCCAAGCCCTATGAGCGCGAACCGCTGATTGCCGCGTTGCGCGAACTGCGCCAGTAGGGGAGGGGCGAGCCCTCAGGCGGCGCGCCCATAGCTCGCGAGGAAGACGCGCACGGCGCGATCCACCACCGCCTCGATCTGCTGCTGCGTCGGTGGCTCGGCGCCGGCGAACATCATCGCCTTGACGAAATTGCCGTTGCACATGTTGAGGAACAGGACGCCGAGCTCGACGGCGTCTTCGCCCGCCAGATCCAGCCGTCCACGGGCCTCCTGCGCGCGCAGCAATTCGGCGAGGCGAATACCGCCCAAGGCCGGCCCCGCATCGAAGAAGTTGCTGCCGATGCGCGGGAATTTCTCGGCGACCCCGATCAGCATGCGGATCAGCCGGATATGGTCGGGCCGCACCATCATGGTCATGAAGGACAGGCCGATGCGCCGGAGCATGTCGTCGACCTCGTCGACGGCCGGATCGACCTCGAACATATGCTCGGCCGACCGGTTGCGCTCGCACATGGCCAGCGCGCCGAACAGCTCGTCCTTGCTGGAGAAATGCGCGTAGATCGTCGCCTTGGAGACACCGGCCGCCTTGGCGACCTCGTCCATGCTCGCGCCATCGAAGCCCTTGTCGAAGAAGACGCGGCGCGCGCCCTCGATCACCTCGCGGCGCTTGGGGGAATCGATGTCGGGGCGCGCCGGGGTGTTGGGCGCGAGTACGGTGGTGTCGCTCATGGTCATGCAGCCTCGCGATCAGTTAGCGGGCGGAGTGATCTTTTGGCAAGGGCATTGACTAAACGGTTTAGTTTGATATGTAAAGCCCAGATTGAACTAAACGGTTTAGTTGACCCTTGGTGAGGTAGGCCATGGCCCAGCCCGGTGCACGTAGTCTGGAAATCGGTGAGATCGAGCCGCAGGGCGGCAACGAGCCGGTGCCCTTCGTCGCCCGCAAGGTGGCGGAGGCGCCCGCGCCCGTGGAAGCCGCGCCGCCGGCCGAGGCTCCCGCCGCGCCGAAGAAGTCGCGCCGCAAGCTCGTCTTCGGTGCCATCCTGCTCGCCGCGCTGATCGGCGGCGGCTATTACGGCGCGCATTGGTGGCGGGTGGGGCGGTTCCTCGTCGCCACCGACGACGCCTATGTCGGCGCCGACACCTCGGTCATCGCCGCCCGTGTTGCCGGCCATGTCGTCAGCCTCGATGTCGAGACCAATCAGCCGGTGAAGAAGGGCGACGTTCTCGCCCGCATCGACGATGGCGACTTCGCCCTCGCGGTGAAGGCGGCCGAGGGCAAGATCGCCACGCAGGAAGCCACCATCGAGCGCTACGGCCAGCAGATCGAGGCGGCCAAGGCGAGCGTGGATCAGGCCAAGGCGCAGCTTGTTTCCAGCCGGGCCGAGCTGAACCGCACCCAGCTTGAGCTGGACCGTCAGACCGAACTCGCCAAGTCGCAATTCTCCAGCCGCGCCACGCTCGAGACCGCCCGCGCCGACCGCGACAAGGCGCAGGCCTCGGTGGATTCGGCGCAGGCAGCCATCGCCTCGGCCGACGCGAATGTCGATGTGCTGCACGCCGAGCAGACCGAGGCCATCCGCCTGCTCGACGAGTACCGCACCGCCCGCGATCAGGCGCAGCGCAATGTCGACTTCACCGTCGTGCGCGCGCCGTTCGATGGCGTGGTCGGCAACCGCGCCGCGCAGGTCGGCCAGCTCGTGCAGGAAGGCACCCGCTTGCTCGCCCTCGTGCCGATGAGCCAGGTCTATGTCGACGCCAACTTCAAGGAGACGCAGCTCGGCAAGCTGCATCCCGGCCAGAAGGTCGACATCGAGGTCGATGCCTACCCCGATGAGCAGTTCCACGGCCGCGTGCTGAGCGTCGCCCCGGCCTCGGGCTCCGTCTTCAGCCTGCTGCCGCCGGAGAACGCCACCGGCAACTTCACCAAGATCGTGCAGCGCGTGCCCGTCCGCATCGAGCTGGACGAGGAAGCCCGCGCCAAGGCCGAGCTGCGGCCCGGCATGTCGGTGACCGCCACCGTCGATACCCGCGAAGGCGCCTGAGCGGGCGCCGGATAAGGATCCATCATGTCGGACGCTGTCATCACCGGCGCCGGGGAAAGCGTCGCCGCCCGCGAGCGGCGGCGCATGATCGCCTTCCTGTGCATGGTCTTCGGCATGTTCATGGCGATCCTGGACATCCAGATCGTCTCGGCTTCGCTGGCCGAGATCCAGGCGGGCCTTGCCGCCTCCTCGGACGAGATCAGCTGGGTGCAGACCAGCTATCTCATCGCCGAAGTCATCATGATCCCGCTCTCGGGTTTCCTGTCGCGGGCGCTCTCCACGCGCTGGCTGTTCGTCGCCGCCGCGACCGGCTTCACGGTGATGAGCTTCATGTGCGCGACGGCGACCTCGATCAACGAGATGATCGTCTACCGCGCGCTGCAGGGCTTCCTCGGCGGCGGCATGATCCCGACCGTCTTCGCCGCCGCCTATTCGGTGTTCCCGCGCAGCAAGCTGCCCATCGTCTCGCCGATGATCGGCCTCGTCGCCACGCTCGCCCCGACCATCGGCCCGACCATTGGCGGCTATCTCACCGATCTGTTCTCCTGGCACTGGCTGTTCCTCGTCAACATCGTGCCCGGCATCTTCGTCATCATCGCCACGGCGACGCTGGTGGATTTCGACGAACCGGACTTCTCGCTGCTCGACCGCTTCGACTGGTGGGGCCTCTTGTTCATGGCGGGCTTCCTTGGCAGCCTCGAATTCGTGCTGGAGGAGGGGCCGACCAATGACTGGTTCCAGGACGAGGCGATCTTCATCTTCGCCATTGTCGGTGTGGTCTCGGCTGTCGCCTTCTTCGCCCGCGTCTTCATGGCGCGCGACCCGGTGGTGGATCTGCGCTCCTTCACCAACCGCAATTTCTCGGTTGGCTCGGCCTTCAGCTTCGTCGTCGGCATCGGTCTTTACGGGCTGACCTATCTCTACCCGCTCTATCTCGCCCGCGTGCGCGGCTACTCGGCGCTGATGATCGGCGAGACCATGTTCGTCTCGGGGCTCGCCATGTTCCTGTGCGCGCCCATTGCTGGCCGGTTGATGACCAAGGTGGACCCGCGCGCCATGATCGGCGTCGGCTTCCTCGCCTTTGCCCTCGGCACCTGGCAGGTGACGGGGCTGACCAAGGACTGGGATTTCTGGGAGCTGCTCATGCCGCAGATCCTGCGCGGCGTCGGCATCATGATGGCGATGATCCCGATCAACAACATCTCGCTCGGCACGCTGCCGCCGGCGCAGCTCAAGAATGCCTCCGGCCTGTTCAACCTGATGCGCAATCTCGGCGGCGCGGTGGGGCTCGCCCTCATCAACACTGTGCTGAACGACCGCTGGGATCTTCATCTCGCCCGCCTGCACGAGAATGTGCAATGGGCGAGCGGCGTGGCGGTCGAGCGGCTGGATGCCATGACCCGCTCTTTCGCCGCTCTCGGCTCCGACGCCGACCGCGCGGCGCTGAAGACCATGGCCGCCCAGGTGCGCATCCAGGCGGAAGTGATGGCCTTCGCCGATGTCTTCCTCGTGCTGACCGCGCTGTTCGTGCTGCTGTTCTTCTTCACCCCGCTGATGAGCCGGCCGAAGAATCCCGGCGCTGGCGGCGGCGGGCATTAGGGCAGGGCGCGCATTGTTGCCGCCATCCCGGCCGTAGCCCGCAGGGCGTAGACCCGGGATCGTTGCCCGCTCCTGCGGCATGCGATCCCGGATCGGCCTATGGCCGTCCGGGATGACGGTACGTTCAGGCGTCATCCCGGCCGTCCGGGATGACGAGCATGGAGCGAGGCTGTCGGCCGTCGCGCGCCGCATACCGCCGCGCTTGCCGTTTTACCCGCGCTCGGCTAAGAACCTGTCCAGAGAGCAACCCTCGCGAGAGCCGAGCCGTGACCTTTGCGTCCGTCCGTAGCTGCACCGCGAACCCGGCCGCCCTGCGGTTTTCCGGGAAGACTCTCCTTGCGTCCGGGCTCCTTCTTCTTAGCCGCCCCTGAGGGCCGGCCGGGCATCATGCCTGGGCGCTCAGGGGACGACGCCGCGACCATCCGCACTACAGCCAGATTTGCACCGGACGATGCCCCGAGCGGCACCCGGCGGCAGGACGCCCAGAAGGAAGACCCCGATGTCCGACAAGAACCGCGTCGTCATTTTTGACACCACGTTGCGCGACGGCGAGCAGTGCCCCGGCGCCTCCATGACCTTCGAGGAGAAGCTGGAAGTCGCCGAGTTGCTCGACTCCATGGGCGTCGACATCATCGAGGCCG
Organism: Ancylobacter sp. WKF20; assembly: GCF_029760895.1. Lineage (NCBI taxonomy): Bacteria > Pseudomonadati > Pseudomonadota > Alphaproteobacteria > Hyphomicrobiales > Xanthobacteraceae > Ancylobacter > Ancylobacter sp. WKF20. The sequence goes on along the minus strand of NZ_CP121679.1, from coordinate 1,750,034 downwards.
GCTTCCCCATCGCCTCCAATGGTGATTTCGAGAGCGTCGCCGAGATCGCCCGCCGCTCGAAGAACGCGGTGATCGCCGGCCTGTCGCGCGCCGCCGCCGGCGACATCGACCGCTGCGCCGACGCGGTGCGCCACGCCCGCCGCCCGCGCATCCACACCTTCATCTCCACCTCGCCGGTGCACATGAAGTACAAGCTCCAGAAGGACCCGGAGACGGTGCTGGAGATGATCGCGGCTTCCGTCGCCCGCGCGCGCGGCCATGTCGACAATGTCGAGTGGTCGGCCGAGGACGCCACCCGCACGGAGATCGACTTCCTGTGCCGCGCGGTGGAAATCGCCATCAAGGCCGGCGCCACCACCATCAACCTGCCCGACACGGTCGGCTACGCCACGCCGGGCGAGTATGAGGCGATGTTCCGCACGGTGATCGAGCGCGTGCCGAATGCCGACAAGGCGGTGTTCTCCACCCATTGCCACAACGACCTCGGCATGGCGGTCGCCAACTCGCTGGCCGGCGTCGCCGGCGGCGCGCGGCAGATCGAGTGCACGGTGAACGGCATCGGCGAGCGCGCCGGCAATGCGGCGCTGGAAGAAATCGTCATGGCGATCAATGTGCGCAACGATGTGCTGCGCTACGAGACTGGCATCGACGCCACCATGATCACCCGCGCCTCCAAGCTCGTCTCGGCGGTCACCTCCTTCCCGGTGCAGTACAACAAGGCCATCGTCGGCCGGAACGCCTTCGCCCATGAGAGCGGCATCCACCAGGACGGCATGCTGAAGAACGCCACCACCTACGAGATCATGACGCCGGAGAGCGTCGGCGTTTCCAAGACCTCGCTGGTGATGGGCAAGCATTCCGGCCGCGCCGCCTTCCGCGACAAGCTGAAGGCGCTGGGCTACGAATTGGGCGAGAACGCGCTGAACGACGCCTTCACCCGCTTCAAGGATTTGGCCGACCGCAAGAAGGTCGTCTATGACGAGGACATCGAGGCGCTGGTCGATCACGAGATCGCCGCCGCCCATGACCGGGTGAAGCTGGTCTCGCTCTCCGTCATCGCCGGCAGCCACGGCCCGCAGCGCGCCACCATGAAGATGGCGGTGGACGGCAAGGTCATCACCGAGGAATGCGAGGGCAATGGCCCGGTGGACGCGGTGTTCAACTGCATCCAGGCGATCGTCCCGCACTCCGCCAAGCTGGCGCTCTACCAGGTCCACGCGGTGACCGAGGGCACGGACGCGCAGGCGGAAGTGTCGGTGCGGCTGGAAGAGGGCGACAAGGCGGTGACCGGTCGCGGCTCGGATCCGGACACGCTGGTCGCCTCGGCGCAGGCCTATATCATCGCGCTCAACAAGCTGCAGACCAAGCGCCACAGCCTCAACGCGCAGGCCCAGCCCGCGGCGGAGTGAGGCCCATGGCCGGGCGCCCGCTCGCGCGGCGGGCGCTGCTGGTCATGGCGGCGCGGCTCGCGGGCGGCGCTGTCGGGGCCGGGCCGGTGCTCACCGCGCTGGCCGGCTCACCGCTGGCGGGCATGGATCCGCTGGCCGGCAATTCACTTGCCAGCTTCGGGCCGACGGCTTCGAACGGCTGGTCGGCCTCGGGGCTGGCGGCGGCGCAGGCGCAGGCGGTCCGGCTCGGCACCACGGCGGTCGTCGTGCTCCAGCACGGGCGTCCGGTTGCCGGCTGGGGCGAGGTGGCCCGCAAGGTCGATGTCGCCTCGGTGCGCAAGAGCCTGCTCGGCGCGTTGATCGGCATCGCGGTGGCCGAGGGCCGTCTCGCGCTGGACGCTACCCTCGCCGATCTCGGCATTGACGACGTGCCGCCCGCGCTCACCGATGAGGAGCGGCAGGCCACGCTGCGCGACCTGTTGATGGCGCGCTCGGGCATCTACCACCCTGCCGCACATGAGACGGCGCCGATGAAGCGTGACCGCCCGGCGCGCGGCAGCCACCCGCCGGGTAGTTTCTGGTTCTACAACAACTGGGATTTCAACGCCCTCGGCACCATCTGGCGCCGGGCGACGGGCGAGGACATCTTCACCGGCTTCGAGCGCCGGATCGCCCGCCCCATCGGCATGCAGGACTTCACCGCCGCCGATGGGCGCTATGTCAGCGAGCCGGCCTCCGAGCACCCGGCCTATCCTTTCCGCCTCAGCGCCCGCGATGCCGCGCGGTTCGGGCAGCTCTATCTCGACAAGGGCAACTGGGCCGGGCAGTCCATCGTGCCGGCCGATTGGGTGGAAGCCTCGACCACCGCCTGGTCGCACAGCGACCGCAGCCGGCAGGGCTATGGTTATCTCTGGTGGGTGCCGCCGCCCGACGCCTTCGGGCCGGGCGCCGCCTATGCCGCCGGCTTTGGCGGGCAGATGATCGCCATCGTGCCGGCGCGCGGCGTCGTGGTCGCCGTCACCACCGAATGGCGCGGAGGCGGGCGCAAGGTGCGCGGGTCGGAGCTGCTGCGGCTGCTGGCGGCCATTCTTCAGGCGGCGCCGCCATAATCCTGCCCGCCGGGGCGTGGATGGCTAGCTTATCCGACACGCCAATGCCGCTCCGCGCCCCATGACGACGCTTTCCACTCCCGAGGTGGTGCTGCCGGCCCGGGAGACCGTCCGGCCGCCGCGGGCGCGCGCGACCTCCTCCCTGCCACTTCTCGGCGCGGTGGTGCTGCATCTCATGGTGATCGGCGCGCTGCTGCTGCGCGTGGTCGAGCCGCTGATGGAGCCGCCCGAGCCGCCGGCGCTGGAGACCGAGGTGATCAGCGCCCGCGATTTCGACGCGCTGCATCCTTCCGCTCCCGCCTCGCCGCTCACGACCAGCGCCGCTCCTTCGGAGGCGAGCATCCCCGCCCAAGTGGACGCCCCAGTGCCTGCCGCACCCGCCGCCCGCCCGGCGCCGGGCGTGGCGCCCGATGACACGGTGCGCCCGAGCCGCATGCTCTCCGGCGACGCGCTCGCCAGCCCGAAGAACCGGCGGCTGCGGCAGCAGATGACCACCCTTGCGGATGAGGAGCGCATCGCCCAGCTCTGCGATTTCGAGGCGATGGAGCAGATCCATGCCTGGCAGCACCGCTTCCAACCGGATCGGCTGGTGGACTACGCCCTGTCCGATCCGCATTGGGAGAACGGCGTTTTCGTCGCGGCGGGCAGCGCCTTCCGCGCGGGGGCGGACTGGTTCGAACTGTCCTATCGCTGCGAGCTCGATGCCGCCCGGCGCACGGTGACCGGCTTCGCCTTCCGCGTCGGCCCGTCCATCCCGCGTACCGAATGGACCGCGCTCAACCTGCCGGCGGTGCATTGATCCGGCGGGAGCGCCGCTCAGGCCTTGGGCATGCCCAGCGCGGCCCGCAGTGCCGCGAGCAGCGCGGCCTCGATATCGGGCGCCCGCGCCAGCTCGGCCCCGTCCAGCGCCGTCACCGGCCGGATCAGCCGGACGGAATTGGTGAGGAACACCGCCCGCGCATCCGCCAGCTCGCGTGGGGCCAGCGCGCGCTCCTCCACCGCGAGGCCGAGTGCCGGCGCGGCCTCGATCAGCAGCGTGCGGACGATCCCCGGCAGGCAGCCCTCATGGAGTGCCGGCGTCACCAGCGCATCACCGATGACGGCCACGACATTGCCGATGGTCGCGCAGGCGACGTTGCCCCGCGTGTTGAGGATCAGCGCGTCGTCCACGCCCGCCTGCGCCGCCTCGCGGGCGGCGAGGATGTGGTCGAGATAGCCGAGCGTCTTCAAATTCGCCGTCGGTGAGAATTCGTTGCGCCGCCCCGTCGCGGTGATGAGCCGCGCCGGCTGGCCGATCAGCGCCGGGCTCCAGGGTGCCGTCGCCGTCACCACGGTCGGCGCGCCCGTGCTCGCCGGCCACAGCCCGCGCGCCGCGATACCGCGCGTCACCGTGGTGCGCAGGATCATCGGCGCGCCCGTCAGCGCGGCGTCTATGGCGCTCTCCACCGCCCCGCGCGCCACCTCGATGCCGATCACGTCCGTCGCCGCCATGAGCCGCCCGACATGGCGCTCGCGCGCCAGCATCCGCCCGTCGAGCACGAGCGCCGTATCAAACACGCCGTCGCCGAGCGTGAAGCCGCGGTCCTCGCTGGAGAGGGTGGCGCTCACCGTTCGCTGTCCCAGCGCGCCGGCCACACCTTGGCCCAATCCGGCGTCGTCAGCGCGGCGGGGGCGAGCAAGGGCGGGTAGCGGCCGGGCGCGTCCTCCGCCGCCCGTTCGACCGCCAGCGCCCGGCGGGTGACGCCGGCAAGATCGAGGAAGTTGCCGAGAATCTCATAGCCCGGCCCGGTCAGCACGGATTCGGGGTGGAACTGCACGCCGAAGGTCGGGTGCTCGCGATGGGCGAGGCCCATGATCTCGCCATCCTCGGCCCAGGCGGTGGCGGTGAGCGGCGAGCCCTCATCCAGCTCCACCGCCAGCGAATGGTAGCGCCCGGCGGGAAGGGGGGAGGGCAGGCCGGCGAACACGTCGGTGCCGCGATGGCGGACCTGCGAGGCGCGCCCATGCATCGGCTCCTTGGCCCGCACCACCCGCCCGCCAAAGGCCTGGCCGATGCATTGATGGCCGAGGCAGATGCCGAGGATCGGCAGCGTGCCGGAGAGCGCGCGCACCGCCTCCAGCGACACGCCGGCTTCATTGGGGGAGCAGGGGCCGGGGGAAATCACCAGCGCCTCCGGCTTCATGAGGGCGATGGTGGCGACATCCAGCGCGTCATTGCGGGCCACCTCGACCTCAGCCCCCAGCTCGGTGAGGTAGCGCGCCACGTTGAAGACGAAGCTGTCATAATTGTCGATGAGCAGGATCATGCGCCCGCCTCCGGCCGGAAGGCGCGGAACAGCCGCTCGGCCTTGGTCAGGCTCTCGGCATGTTCGGCCGCGGGATCGGACAGGGTGGTGATGCCCCCGCCGACCCCGAAGCTCGCGACATCCTTCTCCACCGTCACGGTGCGGATGGCGATGTTGAAGTCCATCGCGCCGTCAAAGCCGATATAGCCGATGGAGCCGCAATAGACGCCGCGCGGGCGCCCCTCCAGCTCGCGGATGATCTCCATGGCGCGGATCTTCGGCGCGCCGGTGATCGAACCGCCGGGGAAGGAGGCGGCGGTGAGGTCGAGCCCGTCGCGTCCCTCGGCCAGCGTGCCGGTCACCACGGAGACGAGGTGATGCACATTGGCATAGGTCTCCAGCCCGCACAGGCGCGGCACCTTCACCGTGCCGGGCCGGCAGACGCGCGAGAGATCGTTGCGCAGCAGGTCGACGATCATCACATTCTCGGCGCGGTCCTTCTCGCTCGCCGTCAGTTCCCGGCCGCGAAAGGCGTCGAGCGTCGGCTCCACGGAGCGCGGCACCGTGCCCTTGATCGGGCGCGTCTCGACCTCACGGCCAGTAAGCTTCACGAAGCGCTCGGGCGAGGAGGAGGCGATGGTCCGCTCCGCGCCGATGATGAGCGCGGCGAAGGTGGCTGGGTTGGCGCGGCGCAGCTGGTCGTAGAGCCGCAGCGGATCAAGCGCACCGCCGGCGCTCGCCAGCCGTGCCTCGAATCGCTGGGTGAAGTTCGCCTGGAAGATGTCGCCGGCGCGGATATAGGCGATGACCTCAGCCACGGCCTCCTGATAGCGCGCCGCGTCGAAATTGGAGCGCCAGTCGGTCGCCGTCACCGGCGGCCCGAGGGGAGACGGAGGTGTCGTGAGCTGCTCGCTCACCTCCGCCAGCCGCTCGCGCGCCCGCTTCGCCCGGCGGGCGGGCTCGCTTTCCGGCCAGCCGGTGGAGATGAGGTAGGCGCGGCTGGCCGCCATGTCGAAGGCCAGCACTACATCGTAGAAGCCAAGGTCGATTTCCGGGCCTTCGCCCGCCTCGGCCTGCGCGGTGGGAAAGCGGTCGAACAGGCGGCCCGCTTCATAGGCGAGATAGCCGGCCGCCCCGGCCTGAAACCCGGCTCCGCCCGGCAGGCGCGGCTGGGCATGGCGGGCGAGACGCTCCCGCAGAACCTCGAGCGGCGCGCCGCTCTGGCGCTCGCCATCCCAGCGCGGCACGCCGTCTTCCACCGTGAAGCGGCCGAAGGGGCGCGCCATCACATAGGACCAGCGCCCGAGCAGGGGATGGGTCATCGCGCTGTCGAGGAAGACCAGCCCGCTGGCGCGCGCGTCATCCCCCGCCAGCCGCCGCGCGGCAAGCCACGGCTCCTGAAAGGCGATCTCGACGACGAGGGGCGGCGGTTCCTGAATCATGCGCGGGACTATGGCGGCTGCCGTAACGGCTTCCTAGGGTTCTGGGAGGCGTAAGCCGCAGGGCGTCCTGTCGGTGTCCTGCGGCGGCTTCATCCTAGCCCAACATAGAAGGCTTGCGGGAAAACCGCTTCACTTACGCAGGACTAAGCCCAAAGGGCCACTTGACGCAGTGTCATGTGGGTGCTGGCTTAGCCCTCTCAAAAGAGCGGGCACAATGATGCCCGTTCAAAGCGTGGCAAGCGTTTTACAGAGTCTCGGGAGGGACGCATGATGAATTTCAAGTCGGCCGCCATCGCGGTCGCGGCCCTGGCGCTGTCGGCCATGCCGTTCGCCGGCGCCAAGGCGCAGGACTATCCCAACCGCAATGTGACGATGATCGTGCCCTTCGCGGCCGGTGGCCCGACCGACACGGTGGCCCGCCTCATCGCCGAATCCATGTCGCGCTCGCTCGGCCAGCAGGTGGTTGTCGAGAATGTCGGCGGCGCCGGCGGCACGCGCGGCGCGGGCCAGGTCGCCAAGGCCACCCCCGACGGCTACACGATTCTGCTGCACCATATCGGCCAGGCGACCTCCGCCACCCTCTACCGCAAGCTGCCCTACAACGTGCTGACGGACTTCGAGGAAATCGGCCTCGTCACCGACGTGCCGATGACCATGATCGGCAAGTCCGGCCTGCCGCCGAAGGATGCGGCCGAGCTGATCGCCTATGTGAAGGAAAAGAAGGACGGCGTGATCTACGGCAATGCCGGCGTCGGCTCCGCCTCGCATCTGTGCGGCATGCTGTTCATGTCCGCCATCGGCACGCCCATGACCACCGTTCCCTATCAGGGCACGGGCCCGGCCATGAACGACCTCGTCGGCGGCCAGATCGACCTGATGTGCGACCAGTCGACCAACACCACCGGCCAGATCAAGGCCGGCAAGGTGAAGGCGTATGGCGTCACCACGCCGAACCGCCTGAAGTCGCTGCCGGATATCCCGACCTTCAAGGAAGGCGCTCTGCCGGGCTTCGAGATTGCGGTGTGGCACGGCCTCTACGCGCCCAAGGGCACGCCGAAGCCGTTCATCGACAAGCTGAACGCCGCGCTGCTCGTCGCGCTGCAGGATCCCAAAGTCATCGCCCGCTTCGCCGACCTCGGCACGGAACCGGTCGCGCTCGAGCGCGCCACCCCGGAAGTTCACCAGAAGTTCCTGGAGGCGGAAGTCGCCAAGTGGAAGCCGGTGATCGAGAAGGCCGGCGTCTTCGCCGACTGATGTGAGATGACGTGACCCGCTCGCCCGCCAAGGCCGGAATGGCCGCCGGGCGGGCGGGTCCATTTCTATCCTAGGGCCGGGCAGGGGGGTGCATGGTTCGCTTCGTCAAGAATCCGCGCGATGTCGCGACAGGGCTGCTGCTGATCGCGGTCGCCGCCTTTTTCGCGTGGCAAGGTTCCGACCTGCCGATGGGCCGCGCCATAAGAATGGGGCCGGGCTACTTCCCGATGATCCTGGCCGGTCTGCTTGCACTCTTTGGCCTGATCGTCCTCCTCACTGGCCTGACTACCCAGCCCGAAGATGGCGGTTCGCTCAACCTGCGCGAGTGGCCATGGCGGGCGCTTTTCCTGGTCACGCTGGCCGTGGTGCTGTTCGGCGTGGGCATCCGTCCGCTCGGCCTCGGCCCGTCCATGTGGCTCGCCGTGTTCATCTCGGCCCTTGCCAGCGGCCGCTTCAGCATCGTCACGGGGGTGATTTCGGCGAGCATCATGGTCGCCTTCTCCTGGGGCGTGTTCATCAAGGGGCTCGGCCTGCCGCTGCCCATGCTCGGGCCTTGGCTCGGCGGCTACTGATCGGGAGCCAGTTCCTTGGAAATCTATGACAATTTGGCGCTCGGCTTCTCCGTCGCCTTCACCTTCCAGAACATTCTCTACTGCTTCCTGGGGGTGCTGCTGGGCACGCTGATCGGCGTTTTGCCGGGCCTTGGCCCGGTGCCGACCATCGCCATGCTGCTGCCGATCACCTTCGGCCTGCCGCCGGTGGCGGCGCTCATCATGCTCGCCGGCATCTATTACGGCGCGCAATATGGCGGCTCGACCACGGCCATCCTGATCAACCTGCCGGGCGAAAGCTCGTCCGTTGTCACCGCCATTGACGGCTACCAGATGGCCCGCCAGGGCCGGGCCGGCGCCGCGCTTGCAACCGCCGCGCTCGGCTCCTTCTTCGCCGGATCGGTCGCCACCTTCCTCCTCGCCGTCTTCGCCCCACCCCTCGCCGACCTCGCGCTGAAATTCGGACCCCCCGAGTATTTTGCGCTGATGGTTCTAGGACTTGTGGCCTCCGTGGCGTTGGCGTCCGGCTCGGTCATCAAGGCGCTGGCGATGGTGGTGCTGGGCATCCTGCTCGGCCTTTCCGGCCAGGACGTCTACACCGGCACGCCGCGCTTCACCTTCGACATGATCGAGCTGGCGGATGGAATCGAGTTCGTGGCGCTGGCCATGGGCGTGTTCGGCATCGGCGAGATCGTGCGCAACCTGGAGGATGAGCACACCCGCACGGTGATGGTGCAGAAGGTGAAGGGCCTGCTGCTCTCCAAGGAGGACTTCAAGCGCATCATCGGCCCGGTGATTCGCGGCACCTTCCTCGGCTCGTTCCTCGGCATCCTGCCGGGCGGCGGCGCAATCCTGTCGTCCTTCGCCGCCTATTCCATCGAGAAGAAGATCTCCCGCCATCCCGAGCGCTTCGGCAAGGGCGCGATCGAGGGCGTGGCGGGGCCGGAATCGGCCAATAATGCCGGCGCGCAGACCTCCTTTATCCCCATGCTGACGCTGGGCATCCCGTCCAACCCGGTGATGGCGCTGATGATCGGCGCGCTCATCATCCAGGGAATCGTACCCGGTCCGAACGTCGTCAACGAGCAGCCGAGCCTGTTCTGGGGCATCGTCGCGTCGATGTGGATCGGCAATTTCCTGCTGGTGGTGCTCAACCTGCCGCTGATCGGCATCTGGGTCCGCCTGCTCACCGTGCCCTACCACATCCTCTTCCCGCTCATCGTCGGCTTCTGCTGCATCGGCGTCTACAGCGTCAACAATAACAATTTTGACGTGTATACGATGGCCATCTTCGGCCTCATCGGCTACGTACTCGTCAAGCTGCACTGCGAGCCAGCTCCGCTTCTACTAGGGTTCATTATTGGGCCTATGCTTGAGGAGTATTTGCGTCGCGCGATGCTGATATCGCGAGGTGATCCGCTCGTCTTCATCTCGCGACCGATTTCCGCGACGATGCTGGCGCTCGCGGCATTGGCGCTGCTGGTCGTGCTGCTGCCCTCCGTGCGCAAGAAGCGCGACGAGGCGTTCAAAGAATGAGGACAAGTGGCAGGGGGGTGTAGACAGGCCGGAATCGCTTTGCTACATGACCCCCCGTTCGCGGGACGTTGTTCCGCAGACACCCGGTCCGGGCGCATAGCTCAGTTGGTAGAGCAGCTGACTCTTAATCAGCGGGTCCTAGGTTCGAGCCCTAGTGCGCCCACCATCTCCTCCCAGGACATGAAAATCTCGGACGGGTGTCCGCCGGCAGGTAGTCGGTACTTTCTTGAGATCAGCTTCATTATACCACTGCCGCGCTGATGGCGCGCGCTAGCCTGCTTCCATGTTCGACTGGATACATCGCGCCGATCAGCCGCTTCTTGTCGTGGAGGGTCCGCAGATCAGGATCGTTGCGGCCAATGCGGCGGCGTGCGGGCTCCTCGAACAGCAGACGCTGGAAGAGGGCGCGCATCTCGGGGATCTGGTCGGGCTACCGGACCCGCTCCTGCTGGAGGAGGCATGGCGGGCCGAGCCGGAAACGCTGGGCGCGCAGTTCGAGGTCGAGGTCTCCCGCGTCGAGGGTGGTGCGCACACACTGCACTGCGCGCTGCGCCACCTCACCGATACTCATCGGCTTATCACCTTGCGCAATGGGCCGGGGCGCTTGCCGAAGGACCATTTGCCGGCACTCATCGATCAGTTGCCGGTTGCGCTGGAAATCTACGATCTCGACTTCAACAGCCTGTTCTACAATCAGGTTTCCGACGAGATGTTCCTCTATGAGGAAAAGCCCATCGTTCATCACGATGAGTGGTGGGACATGGGCTTTCCCGACCCGGAGGAACGCGCGGCGGTGCTGGCCGAATGGCGGGCCAAGACCGAAGAAGCGCGGCGCGATCGGTCCATCATCCAGTTCAGCGAGTGGTCGGTGCGCTGCTGCGACGAGACGCGCCGCATCGTCCAGTTCCGTTATCGCTTCGTCGGCGACTATTTCCTCCTGACCTGGTGGGATGTGACCGCCCAGCGGCAGGCGGAGGAGCAGTTGCGGCAGCTCTCAGTCTCCGATCCGCTTACTGGCGTGTGGAACCGCCGCCAGCTCATGCAGGACATTGCCGCCGACCTGGAGCGCGCCCGGCGCGACGGCTCGTCCTGTTCGCTGCTGGTGATCGACGTCGACCACTTCAAGTCGGTCAATGACCGTTTCGGCCATCCGGTGGGTGACGAGGTTCTGCGGGTGGTGGCCCAGCGCAGCCGCGCGCATCTGCGCGGGACCGATGTGCTCGCGCGGATTGGCGGGGAGGAGTTTGCCGTGCTGCTGGCCGGCACGGGTGCGTCCGAGGCGGAAGCGGTGGCGGCACGGCTTCTGCGCGAACTGTGCCTGCCGGTGATCACCAGCAGCGGGCTGGTCGTGGATCTTTCCGTCAGCATCGGCCTCGCCACCAGCCGGTCGGGCGAGTGCGATGTCGATGGGCTGATGGAGCGGACCGACCGCGCGCTCTATCGGGCCAAGGCCGCCGGCCGTGGCCGGGTCATCATCGACGGCTCGTGAACGCGTCCGCCGCCCGGCTGTGCTAGGGTGTCGTGTCGCGCGATCCCTTCCGGGGAGCGCCACTGCCGGAGGCGTTGTCATTTCCCACCAACTGTCGATGATCTGCGCCCATTGCCAACGTTGCGGCCGTCGTTCCGCGCTTGGCACGGGCGATGCGACCGCTCTTGAAGAAGCCGATCCCACCGAGCCGGCGCCGCGCCTGCGCTGCGACATGTGCGGCGGGCGTCGCGTGACGCTGTTCCGTGCCCGCGGGCCGATGGAAATGATCGCCTTCCTGTCCGGCCGCCTCTAGCGCGGCGAACCATTCGAGCCTTGCCGCGTTGTCTGCCCGAGCACTCGACACCGAGCACTCGACGGGAGGACAGCGACATGGCCAATGGCGATCCGTTTTCGAACAATGTTGACAAGGCCCCGGGCACCCCGGGCCATGGCGTCACACCGGCGGGCTCCGGCACGACCTCAAGCTCCTATGGCAGCGGCTCGGCGGCTTCCACGTCCGGCAGCGCCCGCACGTCGCCGACCGAAGGGCTGGTTGCCGGCCGTTCCGCCAGTGCCGGCCTGGAGCGCGATGCTCGCACGGCCCTGAACGCGACCGGCGGGGCGAGTGAACGCCGCTTCTCCTTCAACATGCTGCTGGCGACCGCTGTCGCCGGCTACGCGATCGGGCGCCTGCTCCCGCGCTGAGCGGCTCCCGGAAAGGTCATCATGCAGACTCTCACCGTGCGCCATCTGACGCGCTACACCTATGCCAACCCGGTCGAGTTCCAGCCGCACCGGCTGATGCTGCGCCCGCGCGACAGCCATGATTTGCGTCTGGTCGCGGCGCAGCTCACGCTGTGGCCGCCGGCCAATGTGCGCTGGATGCACGACGTGTTCGGCAACTCGGTAGCCACGGTGGACTTCACGGAGACGGCCAATGAGCTGTCGATCGAAAGCGTACTGACGATCGAGCGCTATGGGCTGGGTGGCCTCGACTTCGAGATCGCCGAGGCGGCGAAGGAATACCCCTTCGTCTACTCGCCGGATGACCGGACCGATCTCGGGCGCATGCTCGAGCCGCACTATCCCGACCCGATGGGGGAGCTCGAGCAATGGGCCAAGGGCTTCATCGCCGGGCGCCCCACCGATACGATGGCGCTGCTGACCGACATCAACAACAGCATTCATCAGGGCTTCGCCTATCAGGTCCGCCATGAGCAGGGCACGCAGCCGCCGCTGGAAACGCTGCGGCTCGGGTCAGGCTCCTGCCGCGATTTCGCGCTGCTGCTGATCGAGGCGGTGCGGGCGCTCGGCTTCGGCGCGCGCTTCGTGACCGGCTACCTCTACGACCCGGCGCTGGATGGCGACGGGCCGGCGGTTATCGGCGCGGGGGCGACGCATGCCTGGGCGGATATCTATCTGCCGGGCGCGGGCTGGGTCGAGTTCGATCCGACCAATGGCACCATCGCCGCCGACAATCTGATCCGCGTCGCGGTCACGCGCGACCCGAGCCAGGCGGTTCCCGTCGCCGGCGGCTTTACCGGCCTCACCGGCGACTATCTGGGAATGGAGGTCAACGTCTCCGTCCGTTCCCAGCCCGAGCCGCTGGCCGCCTGAGACCTTCTCAACCTAACATCCTCCGCAGCACCGTTGTGGGGGATGTCGCTATGTCGTTTGAGCTTTGGGCGTGGCTCGCTCTGATGGCCTACACGCTTCACATCCTCGAAGAATTCTCGTTGGACTGGAGAAACTGGGCGCGCTCGGTCATCGGCCTGCCCGTCGAGTGGAGCGATTTCTACCTGACCAATGCGGCCGTGGTCGTGCTGGGCTTCGTGCAGGCGCAGATGTCCGACCTGCTGCCGCTCGCGCCGCTGAGCTTTGCGGCGCTGATGCTCATCAACGCCACTTTCTTCCACGTCCTGCCGATGATCGTTACGCGGGGGCGCTTTTCGCCGGGCACCTTCACCGCCGTGCTGTTCTTCTACCCGGTCGGGTTCGGCATGTTCTTCGCCGCAGCGCAGGAGGGCAAGCTGTCCGGCGCCACGCTCATGGGCGCTCTTCTCACCGGCGCGCTGCTGATGGCGTTTCCCGTTTGCCTGCTCAAGGCAAAGGGCCTGCCGTATTTCCGGCAGGCCCCCTGAGGTCGGTCAGGCTACGGCTTCGGCAAGGGCCGGATAGTCGATATAACCCTTGGCGCCGCCGCCATAGAGCGTGTCGCGGTCGAGCTCGTTGAAGGCGGCTCCTTCACGCAGGCGCTCCACCGCGTCCGGGTTGGCGATGAACGCCTTGCCGAAGGCGACGAGATCCGCCTTGCCGCTGGCGACGACGTCGTCAGCCAGGGCCTTGTCGTAGCCGTTATTGACCATCCAGGTGCCGCTGTAGCGCTTGTGCAGCGCCTCGAAGTCGAAGCCCGGCACCACGTCGCGCGGGCCGCCCGTGGCGCCCTCGATGATGTGGACATAGACCGGCTTGATCGCTTCCAGCACGTCCAGCACGTGGGCGAACAGCGCGGCCGGGTCGCTGTCGGAGAGGCCATTGGCCGGCGTCACCGGGGAGATGCGAATGCCGGTGCGCGCGGCGCCGATTTCCGCCGTGACGGCCTCCATGATTTCCTTGAGGAAGCGCACGCGGTTCTCGATCGAGCCGCCATAACGGTCGGTGCGCTTGTTGGCACCGTCGCGCAGGAACTGGTCGATCAGATAGCCATTGGCGGCGTGGATCTCGACGCCGTCAAAGCCGGCGCGAATGGCGTTGGCCGCTGCATGGCGGAAGTCGTCGACAATGCCGGGGATCTCGTCCGTCTCGAGCGCGCGGGGCTCGTCGACATCGGCAAAGCCGTTATTCACATACGTCTTGGTCTCGGCCCGGATCGCCGAGGGGGCGAGCGGCGCCGCACCGCCGGGCTGGAGCGAGCGGTGCGAGACGCGCCCGACATGCCAGAGCTGCACGAAGATGCGCCCACCCTTGGCATGGACAGCGTCCGTCACCTTCTTCCAGCCGGCAACCTGCGCCTCGGTGAAGATACCGGGCGTGTCCTGATAGCCCTGCGCGGTCGCGGAAACCTGCGTCGCCTCGGTGATGATGAGCCCGGCCGAGGCGCGCTGGCCATAATAGGTCACCGCCAGCGGGGAGGGGACGAGACCTTCGACCGCGCGGTTGCGGGTCAGCGGGGCCATGACGATGCGATTTGCCAGCGTGATGTCGCCGAGGCGGTAGCTATCAAAAAGGGAAGTCGGCATTGCGGAAATCCTGTCCGTGAGACTGCGATCGCGCTGCACGTAGTCATCCTTCCGGCGGAGGGAAGGGGCATCCAGCGTGCATTGCTGCAATGCAGCACGTCGAGCCGTGGCTTTTTCGCGGGGGTGACGCGCGGTCAATCTCGGCCGGATCGCTGCCCATCGGCGCTGTGATGCACTAGAAGGGGGTGCCGGCCCACAGAGCGTTTCCGCATGATCGACATCGCCTCGCGCGTCTACAACCACACCTGGAAGATCGACCCGATCGTGCGCTCGGTGCTCGATACCGACTTCTACAAGCTGTTGATGGCGCAAACGATCTACCGCCGGCATTTCCAGACGCGGGTGACCTTCGGCATCATCAACCGCACCGCGCATGTGCGCATCGCCGATTTTGTCGACGAGGGCGAACTGCGCGAGCAGCTCGACCATGTGCGCTCGCTCTCCCTCACCCGAGGCGAGTCGACCTGGCTTCGCGGCAACATGTTCTATGGCAAGCGCCAGATGTTCTCGCCGGACTTCATGGCCTGGTTCGAGGGCTTCCGCTTTCCGGCCTATCACCTCGAAAAGCGCGACGGGCAGTATGAGCTGACCTTCGAGGGGCCGTGGATCGAGACCACCATGTGGGAGGTGCCGGCGCTCGCCATCATCAACGAGCTGCGCTCGCGCGCCGTCTTGCGCAGCCTGGGGCGGTTCGAACTCCAAGTGCTCTACGCCCAGGCGATGACGCGGGTTTGGGAGAAGGTCCAGCGGCTGCGCGCGCTCGGCGGGGTCAATGTCGCCGATTTCGGCACGCGCCGCCGCCATGGCTTCCTGTGGCAGGACTGGTGCGTGCAGGCGATGATGGAGGGATTGGGCGAGAGCTTTCTCGGCACGTCGAACTGCCTCATCGCCATGCGCCGCGAGGTCGAGGCCACTGGCACTAATGCCCATGAGCTGCCCATGGTCTATGCCGCGCTGGCGCGCTCCGACGCGGAACTCGCCGACGCGCCCTACAAGGTGCTGTCGGACTGGCAGAAGGACTATGAGGGCAATCTGCGGGTCATCCTGCCCGACACGTTCGGCACGACGCATTTTCTCCAGGAGGCGCCCGACTGGGTGACGAACTGGACCGGCATCCGAATCGATTCGAAGGATCCCATCGAGGGCGGCGAGGAAGCGATCGCCTGGTGGATCGCGCGGGGACAGGATCCCCGCACCAAGCTCGCCATCTTCTCCGATGGTCTCGATATCGCGGACATCGAGACCATCTATCGCCACTTCCAGGGCCGGATGCGCATCGGCTTCGGCTGGGGAACCTTGCTGACCAACGATTTCCGCGGCTTCGTGCCGGAGGGGCGGCTCGACCCGATTTCCATCGTCTGCAAGGTGATTTCCGCCGACGGTCATCCCACCGTGAAACTGTCCGACAATGCCACCAAGGCCATGGGGCCGGCTGACGAAATCACCCGCTATCGCCGGGTGTTCCATGCCACCGAGCAGCCCCGCCGCGAACTCGCGGTCTAGGCCTTGAGCGGAGGTATTAATTTCGCGTGTGCGAATGCGCCGCGCTGGTGGGCCCAGAGTTGCCGCAATCGCCATACAAGTTGAAAAACCCGCGATGTTGCTTTCTTGCATCAACGCGTCCGATGCGGTTAGTGTGTCGCCGGAGCGTGCGGGAAGTAACTTGGTAGTGGCGGGAGTCCCTCGGGGCTGGCCACAAGATCGGAAGCAACGCATGCGGCGTGTCGAGCACTGCGAAACTAGGTGGATGGTAGTGGATAGGGGCGGACTGGGTTCGCCCGGGGCTCGATCCCATACCGAAACCGGTCGTATGATGCCGACATCCGCAGGCCTTCGCTGGTCGTGGACGATGGTCCCGGCCGCGGTGATCGCAGAGTGATGCGCGCCATGTCGACCTCGACGCAGGAACAGCGCGGCTCCGGCCTTTCGTCCACGCTGGTCAAGGATTTCCGCGCCATTCTCACGGCTCTTGAGCAGGAGAAGGCGACCCGCGCGGACAGCGCGCCGCCTGAGCGCCTTCTCGTACCTGAGCCTGTTGCCGAGCCGGTACGGCCTTTGGTCACGCGCCGCGAGCCCAGCGATAAACCGGCGCCGGCGCCCTATTCCGAAGTCCGTAGCCGGATCGCCGCCCTTGGGGACGTCCGGGACATGTTCCCCTCCCGGCCCGCGACGAGCGAACCCGCCCATCCGCCGGCGCCGCTTTCCTCAGAAGCTCAGCCCGTTCCCGCCCAGCTTCGCCCCGCGGCCCTGCGCCCGGTTGCCCAGCCCCTCGCCGATTCGTCCGCCTCCGAGCCGCGTCGCCGGGGCTTTGGCGTCGTGGCGCGCTGCGCCGAGGGCGAGACGCCGGCACGCAAGCGCCGTTCCTCATCCAAGGACGCCTTCACCTGGCAGCGCCTTGGCGTGCTTGCCGTCTTCATGGCGATTGCCGGCGGTGGAGCGGTCGCCCTTCAGTCGGTCGTGGGTCGCGAGGAAGCGAAAGTCGCGCCTGAGGCGATCGGCAATGCGGCCATTGCCAGCGTCGCGCCGTCGGCCCCGCTGGCCGTGCAGCCAGTGGCGGACATGGCGGTTGCCCCGTCCAACGCGCCGTTCCCCATCGCCGCACAGCCGCAGCCAAGCGCAGCGCCGAGCGTTGCCGCCGTCGTTGCCGAGGTTCCCCAGCCCACGCTCCGCAACGCCGAGCCGTTGTTCGAGACCTCACCGGCCCCCGCCAACCTGCCCGGCGTCACCGCCTTCGCCCCCACGGGAGATGCGGGCGCCGATGTGCTTCACGCCGACAAGCCGAAGGCCGCGACTGCAAACGCCGCCACGACGCTGCCGCGTCAGGCTCCGCTGCCACCGCCGGCGCCGCCCAAGCCGGCTATGGTGGCCGCCGCGACGCCCGCGGCCGCCCCTGTCGCCGCCGCGGCCGCGGAGAGCGACCCGGCCGGCGAGGATGAGACGCCTGCCGAGGGCGCTGGCTTCGGTGGTGCCGCGGTCGGGACGATCACCCTGCGCTCGCCGGTGACCATGCGCGCCGCGCCGAAGAAGGGCGCCGCGCCGGTCGGCAATCTGGCGAGCGGGCAGAAGGTCGAACTCGTCGCCTGCTCGGGCTGGTGTGAGGTGATCGCCGATGGCAAGCGCGGCTTCATCTACAAGAGCTTTGTGGACGTTTCGGCGGTGAAGCCGCTGGAGACCGCGACGCCCTGAGCGTGGCGCGTCGGTAACATCTTGAATCAATTATTGAGCCGGTAGGTGCGTGGATGGCGCTCCGCGCGGCTCGTCATGCCCGAGGGCGCATGTTAGACGCCAACTGAACTGTTTGGTCGGCGTGCGTCGCGAGGTCTGCGCAATGGGTGAAAGCACCGCTGTGGAAAAAGCTCCGATCCGTGTCGGCGTCATCGGCGTTGGCGTCATGGGCTACAATCATGCGCGCGTGCTGTCCGATCTGCCGGGGGCCATCATGGTCGGCATCGCCGACCCGGACGAGGCCCAGCGCGGCAAGGTCGCGGCCATGCTCGGCTGCACCGCCGTCGCCAGCACCGAGGAACTGATCGCGCTCGGCGTCGACGCGCTGGTCGTCGCCGCGCCGACCCATCTCCATCACGACGTCGCGCTGGCCGCCATCGCCGCCGGCAAGCATGTTCTGGTGGAAAAGCCCATCGCCCCCACCGTCGCCGAGGCCGAGGCCATCGTGGCAGCGGCCAAGGCGAAGGGCGTGGCGCTGATGGTCGGCCATGTCGAGCGCTTCAACCCGGCGGTCGAGGCGGTGAAGAACGCCATTCGCGGCGAGGAGATCCTCTCCATCGGCATCACCCGCGTCGGCCCTTTCCCGCCGCGCATGTCGAATGTCGGCGTGGTGATCGACCTCGCGGTCCACGACATCGACCTGATCTGCCATTTCACCGGCTCGCAGATTTCCGAGGTGCAGCCGCAGGTGAAGGCGGCGGTCGCCGACCGTGAGGACATCGCGCTGCTGCAGTTCCGCACCGCCAATGGCGTGCTGGCGCACATCAACACCAACTGGCTGACGCCGTTCAAGGCGCGCACCGTGCAGGTCGCGACGCGCAACAAATATGTAACCGGCGACCTGCTGACCCGGCAGGTTACCGAGTGCTTCGACTACAAGCCCGATGGCAGCTACTCGATGCGCCATCTTCCCGTGGCCTATGCCGAGCCGCTGCGCGTGGAACTCACCCGGTTCCTGGAAGCCATTCGCGGCGAGAAGGCCCCGGCCGTCACCGGTGAGGATGGCGTCGCCGCCATCGCCACCGCCATCCGCTGCCTGGACGTGCCCGGCTCGGTGAAGCCCGAGGCCGCGCCGCTGCGTATCGCCGCTGCCGGCTGAGCGAGGACGACAATGAACTCCCATGTGAAGACCGACGCCGCGCCGATCCCCTTCATCGACGTCGCCTCGCAGCGCGCCCGGCTGGGCTCGCGGATCGACGAGGCAGTCGCGCGCGTGCTCGACCACTGCCGCTTCGTGAACGGGCCTGAGGTCACCGAGCTCGAGCAGAAGCTCGCCGCTTTCGCTGGCGCCAAGCACGCCATTTCCTGCTCCAGCGGCACGGACGCGCTGGCGATGATTCTCATGGCCTGGGGCGTGGGTCCAGGGGACGCGGTGTTCTGCCCGGCCTTCACCTTCTGCGCCACCGCCGAGGTGGTGCCGTGGGTCGGCGCCTCGCCGGTCTTCGTCGACGTGCTCGAAGACACCTTCAACATGGATCCGGCGAGTCTTGAGGCGGCGATCAAGGTCGCCATCGATAAGGGGCTGACGCCGCGCGTCGTGGTGCCGGTCGATCTGTTCGGCCAGCCCGCTGATTTCGATGCGATCGAGGCCATCGCCAAGGCGCATGGGCTGAAGATCCTGTGCGACACCGCGCAGGGCTTCGGCGGCACTTGGCATGGCAAGCGCACCGGCTCCTTTGGCGATGCCATCGCTACCAGCTTCTTCCCGGCCAAGCCGCTGGGCTGCTTCGGCGATGGCGGGGCGATCTTCACCGATGACGATGATCTCGTGCCGGTGCTCAAGAGCGTGCGCGAGCACGGGCAGGGCGTGGACAAGTATGAGAATGTCCGCATCGGCATGACCGGCCGGCTGGACACCATCCAGGCCGCGATCCTTCTGGAAAAGCTGACGATCTTCGAGGATGAGATCGCTGCCCGCCAGCGCGTCGCTGCCCGCTACAACGAGGCGCTGGCCGATGTCTGCGTCGTGCCGGTGGTCGATCCGCGCGCGACCTCGGTCTGGGCGCAGTACACGATCCGCCTGCCGCATGGCGTGCGCGACGGCCTCGCCGCCACGCTGCAGAAGGAAGGCGTGCCGACGGCGGTCTATTACCGCATCCCGATGCATCGCCAGCCGGCCTATGCGCAGTACCCGTCCGCCGGCAACGGCCTGCCGGTCTGCGAGCGCCTGTCGGGCGAGGTGATCAGCCTGCCCATGCACGCCTATCTCGATCCGGCGAGCCAGGAGCGGGTCATCGCCGCGGTGCGCCGCGCGCTCGGCGCCTGAACGGCCGGGCAGGGGACTGGTGGACACCGGCCGGCGGGGCTAGCTTCCGCCGGTCTCACTCCCAGCCCGGCATTCTCCCGTCATGATTCGCAGCATCTTCTCGGTCGGCGGCTGGACGCTGCTCTCGCGGCTGACCGGCTTCGTGCGCGATATCGTCATGGCGGCGGTGCTCGGCGCCGGTCCGGTGGCGGATGCCTTCTACATCGCCTTCCGCCTGCCCAACCATTTCCGCTCGATCTTCGCCGAGGGGGCCTTCAACACCGCCTTCATTCCCGCCTATGCGCGGGTGAAGACGCAGCTGGGGGACGCCAGCGCGGCCCGCTTCGCCAATGGCATTCTTACCGCCGTCGTGGTGGTGCAGCTCGCCCTGCTGGCGCTGGCCCTGCTCGCCACCCACTGGGTCGTCGCGCTGCTGGCCCCCGGCCTGTCGGATGATCCCCAGCGCTTTGCGCTGACGGTGGACTTCACCCGCATCACCTTCCCCTATCTCGGCCTGATCGCGGTGGTGACGCTGGTGGGCGGCGTACTCAACGCCAATGATCGGTTCTGGGCGGCGGCCGCGGCCTCCATCCTGCTCAACGTTGCCATGGTTGGCACGCTGAGCGCGGTCGGGCTTTTCCCCACTGCCGGCGACGCGGCGGCGTGGGGCGTGCTGATTTCCGGCTTCCTGCAGGTGGCTCTTCTGGTCTTCGACGCGGAGCGGCATGGGCTCGGCCCGCGCTTTGGCCGGCCACGCCTTGATCCCGAGACGCGGCGCTTCCTTGTGGCGCTCGGGCCGGCGATCCTCGGTTCGGCCGGCACCCAGCTCGCCATCTTCGCGGATACCATCATCGCTTCCTTCCTGCCGCAGGGGGCGATTGCGGCACTGTTCTATGCCGACCGCATCAACCAGCTTCCCATCGGTGTTGTCGGCATCGCGGCGGGCATCGTTCTGCTGCCGGAGATGTCCCGCCGCATCGCGGCGAACGACTATGACGGCGCGCGCTACGCCCAGTCGCGCGCCATCGAGCTGACGGTCCTTCTGTCGCTTCCCTTTCTCGCGGCGTCGCTGACGATCCCCGAGATCATCATGCGCGGGCTGTTCATGCGCGGCGCCTTCACCCCCGAGGCGGCCCAGGCCGCCGGGGCGACGCTGGCGGCCTATGGTGTCGGGCTCATTCCTTTCGTCATCATCCGCTCGCTCTCGGCGCCGTTCTATGCGCGCGGCGACACGCGCACGCCCATGCTGGCGACGCTCGGAGCGGCGGCGGTGAACATCGCGCTGAAGACCGCCCTTATCGACCATCTCGCGCAGGTGGGGCTCGCCTTCGCCACCTCCATTGGTGGCTGGATCACGGTGATCGCCCTTGCCGTTCTGGCCCATCGGCGCGGCTATGAATGCGGGGACGCCCCGTTGCGGCGGGCGCTGCCGCGTCTCGCGCTGATCGCCGCCGTGCTCGCGGCCGTGCTCTACGCTGCGGCGCGCTATGGTGACATTGTTGTTACCTTGCTACCCGTCGGGCAGGAGGAGGCGCGGCTTGCGCTGTGCATAGTGAGCGGCGGCGTTGCCTATGTTCTGCTGGTGCTGCTGCTTTTGGGACGGGGCTATCTGCGCAATCTCCTGCGTCCCCGGAGGATTCCAGCCTCTCCGTGATATTGCTTACGCAGTGCAGCAAAACTGTGCTAGTGGCTCCGGGCTGTGTGCGTCCGATGCGGGCGGATCGCGCCATGTGGCGACCGTATTACGGTCTGCCTGACCGATATTTTCGGAGAGATTCGTATGATTTCAGCGTCGCCGCGCTTCCCCCTTTTCGCCCTTGCGCTGGTGGGCCTCGCCCTCGCGGGATGCTCCGAGCAGAACAAGGCGCCGCAGGCCGCGCCGCAGGCGGCGCCGGTCACCGTCGCCAAGCCGACCGTGCGCAGCGTCACCGATTATGACGAGTATGTCGGCCGCTTCACGGCGGTCGATCTCGTGCAGGTCTATGCCCGCGTCTCCGGCTATCTGCAGTCGATCAACTTCACCGACGGCCAGCTGGTGAAGCAGGGCGATCTGCTGTTCACCATCGACAAGCGCCCCTTCCAGGTGGCGCTCGATCAGGCGCAGGCGAACCTTGCCAAGGCGCAGGCCGATCTCGATTTCGCGCAGGCCGACCTCCAGCGCGCCCAGACGCTGATCGAGGACCGCACCTCGACCGCCATTTCCAAGCAGACCTTCGACCAGCGCCTGCAGACCGAACGTTCGGCGCGCGCCAGTGTCACCGGCGCCGAGGCGGCGGTTCACTCCGCCCAGCTTGACCTTGAATTCACCGATCTGCGCTCGCCGGTCACCGGCCGCATCGGCGACCGCAAGGTCTCCGTTGGCAACCTCGTCACCGGCGGCGCCGGTGGCGCCAACACCAACACGCTGCTCGCCACAATCGTCTCGATCGACCCGATCTATTTCGAGTTCACCTATGACGAGGCCTCGTTCCTGCGCTACCAGCGCATGGCCAAGCAGATGGGCGAGAATGGCAAGCCGATCCCGGTCGAGCTGGGCCTGATCGACGACAAGGGCTTCCCGCACAAGGGAACGCTGAACTTCGTCGATAACCAGATCAGCACCGAGACCGGCACGATCCGTGGCCGCGCGGAATTCGCCAATGCGGACGCCACCTTCACGCCCGGCATGTTCGGCCGCATCCGCGTGCCGTCCTCCACGCCGCATGACGCTGTGCTGGTGCCGGATGTCGCCATCGGCACGGAGCAGACGCGCAAATTCGTCTATGTGATGCAGCCGGGCGACCAGCCCCAGGTGCCGCAGATGAAGTATGTGACGCTGGGTCGCCAGATCGATGGGCAGCGCATCATCAATAGCGGCCTGACCAAGGACGATCTGGTGGTGGTGAACGGCCTCGTGCGCATTCGTCCGGGCGCGCAGGTCATCGGCAAGCTCGAGCAGCCGGCTGCGCCGGCGGGCACCGGCACGGAAGCTCCCGCCGCCAAGCCTGCCAACTGAGCGGGGGAGCACCAGCCATGCGCTTCTCCCACTTCTTCATCGACCGCCCGATCTTCGCCTCGGTCATCTCGGTCGTCGTGATGATCCTCGGCGCCGTGGCCTATATCGCGCTGCCGGTCGCCCAATATCCCGACATCGCGCCCCCGGTGGTCAACGTCACCGGTCAGTATCCCGGAGCGTCGGCGGAAACGGTGGCCGATACGGTCGCCGCGCCCATCGAGCAGCAGATCAACGGCGTGGAGGGGATGCTCTACATCTCCTCCAACTCGACGGCGGACGGCCGCTTCTCCATCGCGGTCACTTTCGACATCGGCACCGATCTCGATATCGCGCAGGTGCAGGTGCAGAACCGCGTCGCCACCGCGACCCCGCGTCTTCCGCAGGAGGTGCAGCAGATCGGCGTGACCGTCGCGAAGTCCTCGCCGGACATCCTGATGGTCGTCAGTCTGTTCTCACCGGACGACTCACGCGACTCACTGTTCATCTCGAACTACGCCAATCTGCAGATCAAGGACCAACTCCAGCGTGTGCGCGGCGTCGGCTCGATCACCGTGTTCGGCTCGCGCGACTATGCGATGCAGGTCTGGCTTGACCCGCGCAAGTTGCAGGCGCTCAGCCTCACCGCCACCGACGTGACCGCCGCCCTCCAGGCCCAGAACCTCCAGGTCGCTTCCGGCGTGCTGAACGCGCCGCCGGTGGAGAAGCAGCTCGCCTTCCAGGTGGCCGTGCGCACGCTCGGTCGTCTCTCGACGCCGGAGGAGTTCGGCAACATCGTCGTGCGTGAGAGCGGCACGGCAGTTGTGCGCCTGCGGGACGTGGCGCGCATCGAGATTGCCGCGCAGGACAGCTCGTCGATTTCCTATTTCGATTCAAAGCCCTCGGTCGCGCTCGGCATCTTCCAGCTGCCGGGCTCCAACGCACTCGCCACCGGCGAGGCGATCGAGCGCGAGATCAAGGAAATCTCCAAGGGCTTCCCCTCGGGCATCACCTACTCCACGGCCTACAACCCGACGCAGTTCATCGCGGAATCGGTGCGCGCGGTGGAGCACACCATCATCGAGGCGATCGTTCTCGTCGTGATCGTGGTGGTGATCTTCCTGCAGACCTGGCGCGCGGCGATCATCCCGATCCTCGCCATTCCGGTGTCGCTGATCGGCACCTTCTTCATCATGAGCCTGTTCGGCTTCTCGCTGAACAACCTGTCGTTGTTCGGCCTCGTCCTCGCCATCGGCATCGTGGTCGACGACGCGATCGTTGTGGTGGAAAGCGTCGAGCACAACATCTCGACCGGCCTCAGCCCGCGCGACGCCGCCTACAAGACCATGGACGAGGTCGGTGGGGCGCTGGTGGCGATTTCGCTGGTGCTGGCGTCGGTGTTCATCCCGACCGCTTTCATCACCGGCATCTCCGGCGAGTTCTACCGCCAGTTCGCGCTGACCATCGCCGGCTCGACGCTGATCTCCTTGCTGGTCTCGCTGACCCTGTCGCCGGCCCTCTGCGCCCTGCTGCTCAAGCCGCACAAGGGGCCGGACCACAAGCCGGCCTGGTATGCGCGGCCGATCACCGGGTTCTTCTATTATTTCAACAAGGGCTTCAACGGGCTGTCGAGCGGCTATGGCTGGCTCACCGGCCGCCTGGTGCGGTTCGCCGTCGTCGTCCTGCTGGTTTACGTCGCCATTCTCGCCGGCGGCTTCAAGCTGTTCTCGATGACGCCGCAAGGGTTCATCCCCGCGCAGGATCGCGGCTACCTCATCGTCGCGGCGCAATTGCCTGGTGGCGCCTCGCTGGCGCGCACCAATGAGGTGATGAACCGCGCCGCCAAGGAAGTGCTGGCGACGCCCGGCGTGGCGCATGTGGTCAACATCGTCGGCTTCTCCGGTGCGACCTTCACCAACGCTCCCAATGCCGGCGCGATGTTTGTCATTCTCGGCCCGGCGGCCGAGCGCGCGCAGCATCAGGGCCAGTCGGCCCCGGCGATCCAGGGCCAGCTCTTCGGCAAGCTCGCCTCGATCCAGGAAGCCTTTATGATCGTCGTCATGCCGCCGCCCGTGCAGGGCATCGGCAATGCCGGCGGCTACCGCATGATGATCGAGGATCGCGGCGGGCGCGGCTATGGCGCGCTTCAGGGCGCGGTCTATGCGATGATGGGCCGGGCCAACCAGACGCCGGGTCTCCGGCAGG
Organism: Ancylobacter sp. WKF20; assembly: GCF_029760895.1. Taxonomy (NCBI): domain Bacteria; kingdom Pseudomonadati; phylum Pseudomonadota; class Alphaproteobacteria; order Hyphomicrobiales; family Xanthobacteraceae; genus Ancylobacter; species Ancylobacter sp. WKF20. Next base: position 1,725,116 of record NZ_CP121679.1, on the reverse strand, counting down.
TCTACTCGCTGTTCGAGACCTCGACGCCGCAGCTCTTCCTCGACATCGACCGCACCAAGGCGCAGCTCCTTGGCGTGAACATGGCCGATGTGTTCTCGACGCTGCAGACCTATATCGGCTCAAGCTATGTCAACGATTTCAACCTCTTTGGCCGCACCTACCGGGTGCAGGCGCAGGCCGACGCGCCCTACCGCCTGACGCCGGAGGACGTGCTGCAATTGCGGGTGAAGAACGCCAGTGGCCAGACGGTGCCGCTCGGCTCCTTCACCACGGTGCAGGACATTTCCGGCCCCTACCGCGTGCCGCGCTACAACCTCTACCCGTCGGCGGAGCTTGACGGCGACGTGGCGGGGATCTCGCAGGGGCAGGCGATCCAGCTCATGCAGCAGATCGCCACCGAGACGCTGCCGGACGGCTTCGCCTTTGAGTGGACGGCGCTGGCCTATCAGCAGGTGCGCGCGGGCAACACGGCGATCTTCGCCTTTGCGCTCGGCGTGGTATTCGTCTTCCTCGTGCTAGCGGCGCAGTATGAAAGCCTGACCTTGCCACTGGCGGTCATCCTCATCGTCCCGATGTGTCTGATCGCGGCGGTGGTGGGCATTCTCTTGCGCGGCCAGGACAACAACATCCTCAGTCAGGTCGGCTTCATCGTCCTGATCGGCCTTGCGGCGAAGAACGCGATCCTGATCGTCGAATTCGCCAAGCAGCTCGAGGACCAGGGCGAGGACCGCTTCAGTGCTGCGACCCATGCGGCGCAGCTGCGTCTGCGTCCGATCATCATGACCTCGCTCGCCTTCATCCTGGGCGTGGTGCCGCTGGTGTGGGCGACGGGCGCGGGCGCGGAGCTGCGTCAGGCGCTCGGCACGGCGGTGTTCTCTGGCATGATCGGCGTGACCTTCTTCGGCCTGCTGTTCACCCCGACCTTCTATGTCGTCAGCCGCTGGATCGCGGGCTTCGGCGAGCGGCGGCGGGAGCGGGCGCGCGAGGCGGCGTCGACGACGCCGCACTGAGGCCGACAGGAAACAAAAAAGGCGCCCTGCGGGGCGCCTTTTTCTTTGCAATATCAATGGCTCAATCGAGCACGGCGGCTTTCAGCAGGCAGACCATGGTCGCCTGGGCCGGTTCCGTCCCGAGGTTGCGGATGACATGCCGCCGGTCGCAGCGATAGCGCAGCGTCTCGCCGGCGCGCGCCACTTCGGTGACATCCGCGCATTCCACCTGCAACTCGCCGGAGAGCACCGACAGGCACTCGATGGAACCGCGCTGGTGACCGTCCGAGATCAGCTCGCCACCCGGCTCGGCGAAGAAGTCGAACCATTGCAGCCACTCCACCGTCTTGATCCAGCCGGTGATGGTGAGGCGGCACTTGCCGTCTTCCGAGACCAGAATCGGCGTGTCAGCGCGCGTCAGGTGCTCGACGAAGGGTTCATCGTCGGTGGCGGCCATGAAACGGTCGATCGACACGTCCAGCGCCTGAGACAGCCGCCAGACCGTGGCCAGCGTCGGGTTGGTCTCGTTGCGCTCGATCTGGCTGATGATCGACTTGGCGACGCCCGACTGCTCGGAAAGCTCCGACAGCGAGAGGTTATAGGCCTTGCGCAGGCGCTGGATGGTGCGGCCGAGCTGGCCGGTGATCGCCTGCGCGCCGGCTTCCATGCCGCTGCGATCGAGACTGCGTGTGCGGCCGGACATGCTCTCTCAGTTCCCCCGTTGAGACGGAAATCTAGGGTGCCCGGCCCATCCGGCGCAACCGTGGCCGGCATTTGCCGGGCCGTTGTCCCGGACTGTGTGCAATGCGGCAACGCCTTGTCGGTAAAAGGGGGATGCGAAGCGCGGCGCGCCGCATTAAACTCGCCGCATGACGCACGCCAACGCTCTCCCCACCATTGACGACATCCTTTCCGCCGCCGAGCGCCTGGCCCCGGTGGCCGTGCGCACGCCGCTGATCAGCTCGGCCAAGCTGGACGAACTGACCGGCGGACGGGTGTTCCTGAAGCCGGAGCCGCTCCAGCGTACCGGCTCGTTCAAATTCCGGGGCGCCTATAATCGGATCTCGCGCCTTGGCGCGGAGCAGCGGGTCGGCGGTGTCGTCGCCTGTTCCTCGGGCAACCACGCGCAGGGCGTGGCGGCGGCGGCCACGCTGATGGGGATGCCGTCTGTCATCGTCATGCCGAAAGACGCGCCGGCCATGAAGAAGGCGCGGACCATCGCCTTCGGCGGCGAGGTGGTCGAGTATGACCGCGAGACCGACGACCGTGACGCCATTGCTGGGGCCATCGCCCGTGAGCGCGGGGCGGTCTTCGTGCCGCCCTATGACGATTTCTACATCATCGCCGGGCAGGGCACGGTGGGGCTGGAGATCGCGCAGGATCTCGCCGCGCAGGGCTTGGCCCCCGATGTGGTGATCGCCAATGCCTCCGGCGGCGGGCTGGTTTCCGGTATCGCGCTGGCGGTGAAGGACCGTTTCCCCGAGGCGCGGGTGATGACGGCTGAGCCGGCCGGCTTTGACGATCACGCGCGCTCCTTCCGTTCCGGGGGGCGCGAGCGCAATAACCGCGTCAGCGGTTCGATTTGCGACGCCCTGATGGCGGCGACGCCGGGCAAGCTAACCTTCGAGATTTCCTCGCGAATCGTCGGTGAGGGCGTGTCCGCGACCGATGAGGAGGTGGCGCGTGCCGTCGCCTTCGCCTTTGAGGAACTGAAGATCGTCGTCGAGCCAGGCGGCGCCGTGGCGCTGGCGGCGGTGCTGGCGGGCAAGGTGGACCTCGCCGGCAAGACGGCGGCGATCGTGCTCTCCGGCGGCAATGTGGACGCGACGGTGTTCGCCCGCTGCCTCGCGGCGGCGTGAGGTTCAGCCGGCGGCCTTGAGGCGGGCGAAGCGATCCTGCGCGGTCTGTATGTTGGTAAGGAATTGCTGCGTGCAGGCGCGCCAGGAATAGCGCAGCGCATAGGCGCGGGCATTGTCGCGCGACACCTCTAGGGCGGCCACGGCGGCGCGACGCAGATCTGTGTCGAGCACGCCGGCGGGCGCGTCCTTCGGGGCCTCGCCGATGACGTCCATCGGGCCGGTGACGGGGAAGGCGGCGACCGGCAGGCCGCTGGCGAGGGCTTCCAGCAGCACGATTCCGAAAGTGTCGGTGAGGCTCGGGAAAACAAAAACATCGGCCGCCGCATAGATGCGGGCGAGCGCCTCGCCTTCCTTCAGCCCGAGGAAATGCGCGTCCGGATGCTTGGCCTCAAGCTCGGCCCGCGCGGGGCCGTCGCCGACCACTACCTTCGATCCGGGAAGGTCCAAGTCCAGGAACGCGCTTATGTTTTTCTCTACCGCCACGCGGCCGACGGAGAGGAAGATCGGCCGCGGCAGGCTGGCGACAAAGGCGTCCTGCTCCGCTGGCGGGCGGGGGCGAAACTGTGTGGAATCAACGCCGCGCGACCAGCGCATTATGTTGTGGAAACCGCGTCCGTGCAGCTCACGCTCCAGCGTCGCGGTGGAGACCATGATTCCCGCGCCGGCATTGTGAAATCGGCGCAGCCAAGCATAGGACAGCGCCTGCGGCACTGGCGCGCGGGCGGCGAGATATTCGGGGAAACGGGTGTGGTAGCTCGTCGTGAAGGTTCTGCCACGCGACAGGCAGACCCGGCGGGCGAGGAGACCGATGGGGCCTTCGGTGGCGATGTGGACGAAGTCGGCGCCGATCTCGTCCATGCGGCGGGCCACCATGGCGCGCGTCGCCAGCGCCAGGCGGATCTCCGGGTAGGTCGGCATGGGCAGGGTGCGGAAATCGCCGGGCGTCAGAAATGCGATATGCGCGCCAAGGCCTTCCGCTTCACGGGCGGTGTTCTGAAGCGAGCGCACCACGCCGTTGACTTGCGGTGTCCAGGCGTCGGTGGCGATCAGGATGCGCATCAGGCGGCGACTTTCGGCCTTTCGAGAAGCAGCGGGGCGATCGTCTTGGCGCGGGTCTCGCGCGCCCAGTCGATCAATTCAAACCGGCCGTCCATGTGTTCGACGATGGCGGTGCAGCTTTCCACCCAGTCGCCGCAGTTCAGGTAGGATACACCAAAGTTGTCGTGCATGATGGCGTGGTGGATATGCCCGCAGATCACGCCATCAACCTTGTGGCGGCGGGCTTCCACGGCGACGGCCTCCTCGAAGCGGCCGATGAAGTTCACCGCGTTCTTGACCTTGAGCTTGGCCCACTGGCTGAGCGACCAGTAGGGGAAGCCGAGCTTGCGCCGCATCCAGTTAACATGCGTGTTCATCCCAAGAGCGAAACTGTAGGCGCCGTCGCCGAGGAAGGCGAGCCATTTGGCGTGGCGCACCACCACGTCAAACACGTCGCCATGGATGACGAGGTAGCGCTTGCCGTCAGCCGCCTCGTGGATCGCGGTCTCCACGACCTCAATGCCGCCGAAGTGGCTGCCATAATAGTCGCGCAGGAATTCGTCATGGTTTCCCGGCAGATAGACCATGCGCGCGCCCTTGCGGCCCTTGCGCAGCAGCTTCTGCACCACGTCGTTATGGGCCTGCGGCCAGTACCAGCCGGAGCGCAGGCGCCAGCCATCGACGATGTCGCCGACCAGATAGATGGTCTCGGCGTCGTGATATTTCAGGAAGTCCAGCAGCAAATCCGCTTGGCAACCCTTGGTGCCCAAATGGACGTCTGACAGGAACAGGCTGCGATAATGGCGCTCTTCGGGTGCGTCGGTCACCTCGAAAGCCCTCCCCGGCATGCCCAAAGCGGGCTTTGCGATGGCTTCATGACGGGGAGATAAGCCTGAATCGCATCACCGTTTTATGACGCGGGGGCAGGTGATGCTGCGGTGCAGCGTCAGAGGAACAGCATGACCACGCTCGCCGCGACCAGCGCGGCCATGACGTAATTGACGATGCGCTGCTGGCGCGGGGTGGAGAGAAGCCGGGCGAGCAGGGCGCCGAAGCCGGCCCAGACGCAGAGCGCCGGCAAGGTGACGATGGCGGAAACACCAGCCAATACAAGGATTTCCGCCACGATGCGGTCGCCGCCGACGGTGGTGAAGGCCGGCACCATGGAGAGGGCGATGGTCCACGCCTTGGGGTTAACCCATTGAAAAAGCGCGGCTTGCAGGCTGGTCATCGGTTTTTCGATGGCGGTGCCGCCGGTCGTGCCGCCAGCATTGGCGATCTTCCAGGCGAGGAACAGCAGATAGACCGACCCGATGACCTTAAGCGCCTGATGCGCATAGGGAATCGACAGGAACAGGGCGCCGAGGCCGAAGCCGACCGCCATCACCATCAGCGCGAAACCGAAGGTGACGCCCCAGATCTGCGGCAGGGTGCGCCGGAAGCCGAAGGCGGCGCCCGAGCCGGCGGAAATCATGTTGTTCGGCCCGGGGGTTAGCGCCCCCGCTATGGCGAAGAGGAACAGCGGGACGAGATGGGTGGTGGCCATGGGGTCGGCACTGGGCACGGGACGCTCCTATTGGTCAGTTATGCTGACCTTTCTTGCCAGTAAGCGCCCGTTTCAACGCCGGCGCAACCCGAAAACAACGCGCGCCCGCACCACGAAAAACGGCCGGATTATACATCCGGCCGTCGTGTATTGTCAGTGCAGTCAGGTGGACGATCAGGCCAATGAGACCAGTGTGCGTGACCGATCAGGCCGATCAGGCGCGATGCCTCAATGGGCGATGAAGAGCGGCACCGGCGGGTTGGCGAGCAGCGAGGCGGTGACGCCGCCGAGAATCATCTCGGCGAAGCGCGAGCGGCTATAGGCGCCCATCACCACGAGGTCGGCGCCGAAGCGGTCGATCTCCCGGCCGAGCGCCACGGTCGCCGCGCCATCGCCGACATGGACGTGGCGGGCGTTCACGCCATGGGTCTTGAGATAGGCGGTGAGCTGGGCGCCGGAGGCTTCCACCGTATTGCCGCCCTCGGCGATGGTGACGACTTCGACCTGGTCGGCGGTGGCGAGCAGGGGCAGGGCGAAGCGCACGGCGTGGCCGGCCTCGCGCGAGGGCTTCCATGCCACCAGCACCTTGCCGATGCGGGCCGGCACCGGCTTGCCGGTCGGCACCACCGCGACAGGGCCGTTGCAGGCGAGCGCCAGATGCTCGGGCAGGGTGGCGGCGAGCTGGTCGTCCACCGTGCCATAGGGGGTCTCGCTGACCACGGTGAGATCGGAGAAGCTGACGGCATCGCGCAGCGCCGAGGTGACGTCGCCCTCGATCACCTCCCATGTGCCGGTGACGCCGCCGGCGGCCAGCGCCTGCTCATACTGCGCCTTGAGGGTCGGCTCCTTGCCCTTGGCCTCGTTGACCAGCTCATTGACATAGATCGACAGCGCCCGGCCCACGCGCGGCACCCCGGTCGGGTAGAGCGTGTAGACCGTGCGGATGGCGGCGCCCGCCTGCTTGGCAAGGGCGACGGCGAAGGCGAGCCGATCGGTGAAGCCGGTATCGGCGGAAGCGTGCAGGAGAATGGTGCGGATGGCCATGGCGTGTCCCTTTCGATGGGGCGGATCGAAGCCGTTCGGCTGTTCTTGCGCGGTGACCTTAGGTGAAGTGGGGCGCCGGAAAATCGGGAAAACCCCCATGGGTAACCGCTATTATGCCAGCCGCCGCCAGCGCCCCTGACGCCACGGGGGATGGCCTGCCGCTGCGGGATCACGTCCCCGCGAGCCAGCCTTTGGACTGATTGTCACAGTCTGGAGCCTTACTAAGGTGTGGGCGGGGAGTCGGGTCTCGGCTCCGTCTCAAGGGGAGCCTTCATGAATCGTCGTCTTCTGGCCTGCGCCGCCGCCGTCACTGCCCTTTTTGCCGGAACCGCCGTGATGGCGCAGTCCGATGTCATCAAGCAGCGCCAGGCGATCCTGAAGGGGTTCGGCGACGTGACCAAGCCGGTCGGCGGTATGCTGCGCGGTAATGCGGCGTTCGATCTTGCCACGGTGCAGAAGGCGCTCGACGCCTATGCCAAGGGCGGCAAGGAGCTGCCGGCGCTGTTCCCCGCCGGTTCCGGCACCGGCGACACCGGCGCGCTGCCGGCGGTCTGGCAGGATCAGGCGAAGTTCGATGGCCTGTTCGCCAAGCTCGCCTCCGACGCCACGGCCGCCCGCGCCGCCATCACCGATGAAGCCAGCTTCAAGGCGAACTTTCCCGGCGTGATCCGCACCTGCGGCACCTGCCATGACAGCTTCCGCAAGAAGAGCTGAGCGTGCGGGCTGACACGGCTGCTGGCACGGTGCTCGCCTGGGATCTGCCGACGCGGCTGGCCAAATGGCTGCTGGTCGCGCTGGTGGGGCTCGCCTTCGCCAGCAAATATTACGGCGATGCCGGGCTGGTCTGGCACCAGTGGAACGGGCTGAGCATCCTCGTCCTGCTGGTGTTCCGCCTGCTCTGGGGCGTGGTCGGCGGGAGCACGGCGCGCTTTGCCAGCTTCGTGCGCGGGCCGCGCGCCGTGGCGGGCTATGTACGGGGGCTGCTGCGCGGGCATCCGCCGCATTATCTCGGCCACAACCCGGTCGGCGCGCTGGTCATTCTCGGGCTGATCGGCCTTGTGGGCGCGCAGGCGCTCACCGGGCTGTTCACCACCGACGACATCATCGTCTATGGCCCGATGACGCCGGTGGTGAGCGATGAAACGATGGCGCGGGCCTCCGCCCTGCATCAGCAGATTTACCCGTTCCTGCTGGGGCTCATTGGCCTGCATGTGGTTGCCAACATCGCCTATTCGCTGGTCGGGCGGGATAATCTGATCCGCGCCATGGTCACCGGCCGCAAGCCGGCGGCGGGCTTCGTCGACCGCGCGCCGGCGACGCCGGGCTCGGTGCTCGCCGCGCTCGCTTGCCTCGTGCTGGCGGCGGGCATCGTGTTTGGCGGTATCGCGCTGGCGGGCGGGAATCCCTTCCCTTAAGGCGACCGTCCGCCCCGGCGCGCGAGCCGGGGCGGCCTTCACGCAAAAGTCGTCGCGCCGCTCGCTCGGCCCGGCTTGCGGGCTCCGGCGGACTCGTGCTCCAAGCGCGCCATGAACGCGCTCAAGGGGATCGCGCTGCAGATCGGCGCGACCTTCCTCTTCACCATCATGTCCGCTCTCGTGCGCATCGTCTCGGCCCATGTGCCGACCGGCGAGGTGGTGTTCGCGCGCTCGTTCTTCGCGCTCATTCCGCTGTTGATCCTGCTCGCCTGGCGCCGTGAGATCGGCGCCGCCATCCGCACGGCCCACCCGCTCGGCCATATCGTGCGCGGTACGGTGGGCGTCGGCTCGATGTCGCTGGGCTTTGCCGCGCTGGCGCTGATTCCGCTCGCCGACGCCACCGCCATCGGCTTCACCGCGCCGTTGCTCACGGTGATCTTCGCGGCGATCTTCCTGCGTGAGCGGGTGCAGGCCTATCGCTGGGCGGCGGTGATGGTCGGGCTGGTGGGCGTGGTCATCATGCTCTGGCCGCATATGGCGGGCGATTACGACTCGCCGGGCCACAAGCTCGGCGCGCTGCTCGCGCTGATCGCCGCCGGCTTCACCGCCGGGGCGATGATCCAGGTGCGGCGGCTGACGCAGACCGAGACCACGCCGGCCATCGTGTTCTATTTCCAGGCGCTGGCGGCGGTGGCGGGGCTCGCGACGTCCGCCTGGGGCTGGGTGGTGCCGACGCCGGGCGAGGCGGCGCTCCTGGTCAGCACCGGGCTGGTCGGCGGGGTCGGGCAGATCCTGCTCACCGAGAGCTATCGCTACGCGCCGGCCTCGGTGGTGGCGCCGTTCAGCTATTCGGCGATGCTGTGGTCGCTGCTGCTCGGCTTCATCCTGTTCGCCGAGGTGCCCCCGCTCATGGTGCTGGCGGGCGGCACCATCGTCATCGGCGCCGGTCTGTTCGTCATCTGGCGCGAGCGCCAGCTCGGCATCGACCGGGCGAAGGAGGACGCGGCGGCGACGCCCCCGGCGGGGCCCGCGCCGTAAGCCGCCGCGGCTCAGAACGCCTTGAAGGTGATGAGGGTGCGGGTGTCCTGGATGCCGGGAATCTTCTGCACCTTCTCGTTCACGAAATGGCCGATATCGGTGCCCTCGGCGACGTAGAACTTCACCAGCAGGTCGAACTCCCCGGCGGTGGAATAGATCTCGGAGGCGATCTCGGCATCGGCGAGGGCGTTGGCGACCTCATAGGAGCGCCCGAGCTGGCATTTGATCTGCACGAAGAAGGGGACCATGGCGGCTTTCCGGCGGTTCAGTCGATGCCGCACAGGACCAGAAGCCCGGCGGGCGCGCAACCCCGCTCGATGGTGTCCCGCGTGCATCCCCCGCTTGCATCCCGCTTGCATCCCGCTTGCACCCGCCCGCGCCATCGCCTATCTGCCGGACACGACAAGAACCGTTGGGGTGCCCGAAGGGCTGAGAGGCGACGAGCCAACCCACGAACCTGATCCGGGTCATGCCGGCGGAGGAAACGGGTCGCGCGCGCTCCGCCAGCGGGGCGCGCGGCGCGTTTCGTCGCCCGGCAAAGGAAGCGCGAGAATGACGCCAGCAGCAGCGCCCACCACCGCCATCGCCGTGACCATTGCCGGCTCCGATTCCGGCGGCGGCGCGGGAATCCAGGCCGATCTCAAGACGTTTTCCGCGCTCGGCGTCTATGGCGCCTCGGTCATCACCGCGCTGACCGCGCAGAACACGCGCGGCGTCACCGCCATTCATGACGTGCCGCCGGATTTTCTTGCCGCGCAGATCGACGCGGTGTTCTCCGATCTCGCGGTGAACGCGGTGAAGATCGGCATGTTGTCGCGCCCCGAGGTGATCGAGGCGGTGGCGGCGGGGTTGGAGCGGCACGGGCAGGAGATGGTGGTGCTCGATCCGGTGATGATCGCCGCCTCGGGCGACCGGCTGCTGGTGCCGGAGGCGATCGAGAGCCTGCGCCGCGTGCTGCTGCCGCGCGCGCTGCTGATCACCCCGAACCTGCCGGAAGCCGCCGCGCTGCTCGACGCGCCGGTGGCGACGCTGCTCAGCGAAGTGCGGGCGCAGGCGCAGACGCTGCTGGCGATGGGCCCGCGCGCCGTGCTCATCAAGGGCGGCCATGGCGAGGGGCCGGAGAGCGTCGACGTGCTGCTCGATGCGGATGGGTTCGTGGAACTGGCGGCGCCGCGCGTCGCCACCCGCAACACCCATGGCACGGGCTGCACGCTCTCCTCCGCCATCACCGCGCATCTGGCCAAGGGCCATTCGCTGCGCGAGGCGGTGGAAGGGGCGAAGGCGTATCTCACCGCCGCCATCGGCCGGGCGGATGATCTCACCATCGGCGAGGGCCACGGGCCGGTGCATCATTTCCACGCCTGGTGGTGAGTGAGAGGGTGAGGGGCGGGCCGGGCTCGTAAGGCAGACCTCGTCACCGTCGGGCCGGGCTGCTATCGAGGCGGCATCGCCTCTCCCCCGAGTCCCCGCGCGTGCTTGTCCTCGCCCCCCGCATCGCCATTCCCGTCGCCTATGCCGGGCTGTTCTTCGGCATCGGCGTCTACATCCCCTTCTTCCCGATCTGGTTGCAGGGGCGGGGCTTCGATGCCGGGCTGATCGCGCTGACGCTCGCCGTGCCCTTCGGCATCCGCCTCTTCACCATGCCGCTCGGCGGGCTGGTGGCGGACCGCAGCGGGCGCCCGCGCGCGACGCTGGTGGTCTATGGGCTGATGACCGCGCTCGCCTTCTGCGCGGTGGCGCTGGCGCCCGGCACCGGGCTGATGCTGGTCGCCCTCGCCATCGCCGCCTCCTTCTGGCAGCCGAGCCTGCCGGTGCTCGACGCCTATGCGGTGGCGCGGCGGGCGGAGGGGCTGATCGATTATGGCCGCGTGCGGCTCTGGGGCTCGCTCGCCTTCATCGCTGGCAATTTCGCCGGGGGCTTCCTGCTGCCGCATCTGCCAAAGGACGCGACCGTCTGGCTCATCGTCGCCGGCAGTCTCGTCGCCGCGCTGGCGGCGCTGACGCTGGAGGAGATGAAGCTGCCGGAACGGACAGTGCGCGCGGGCTTTCCCCGGATCTCGCTGGCGCTGGGCCTCGCCATCGGCGCGGCGGCGCTGGTGCAGGCCTCGCACGCGACGCTCTACGCCTTCGCCTCGATCAACTGGCGGGCGGCGGGGCTCAGCGATTCCGCGGTGGGGCTGATGTGGTCGATCGGCGTCATCGCCGAAGTCGCGCTGTTCCATGTCGGTACGCGGGTGACGCAGCGCCTCGGACCGGAAAAGCTGCTGCTGATCGGCGGGCTCGCTGGCGTGCTGCGCTTCGGCGCGATGGGGATGGACCCGCCCGATGCGCTGCTGCCGGTGCTCCAGCTGCTGCACGCGGCGACCTTCGGCTGCACCTATCTCGGCACGGTGGAAATGGTCGCCCGCCACGCGCCGGAGGGGCGGGGCGCCGCCGTGCAGGCGCTCGCCGCCTGGGCGACGACCATTGCCATGGCGCTGGCGACGCTGGCCGCCGGCCCGCTCTGGCAGGCCTTTGGCGGGCACGCCTTCCTGTTGTCCGCCCTGCTGGCGGGGCTGGGCGCCGGCATTGCGGGCCTGCTGCGCGTGCGCTGACCTCAGCCCCAGAGCGCGGGATCGGCCGGGAAGACGCGGCTGCCCTCATAGACGAGAGCCGGCGTGCGGTCTTTCGCCAGCAGGAGCGGCCCGTCGAGATCGACGACCTCCGCCATGCCCGCCAGCAGCAGCGCCGGGGCCATGGAGAGCGAGGTCGCGACCATGCAGCCAACCATGATCGACAGCCCCGACATCTGTGCCGCCCGGGCCAGCGCCAGCGCCTCGGTCAGCCCGCCGGTCTTGTCCAGCTTGATATTGAGCGCGTCATAGCGGCCGATCAGATCGGGCAGCGTGTCGCGCCCATGCGCGCTCTCATCGGCGCAGACCGGGACGGGGCGGGTGATGAAGGACAGCAGGGCATCGTCGGCGGCGGGCAGCGGCTGCTCCACCAGTTCGACGCCGGCCTCCGCGCAGGCGGCGAGGTTGGCCGCGAGGTTGCCGGCGTTCCATCCCTCATTGGCATCGACGATGAGGCGCGTCCGCGGCACGGCGCGGCGAATGGCGGCGAGGCGCGCGGCGTCGCCCTCCGCGCCGAGCTTGAGTTTCAGCAGCGCGTGCCCGCTGGCGGCGGCAGCTTCCGCCATCGCCTCCGGCGTGCCGAGGCTGAGCGTATAGGCGGTGACGACGGGACCGGGGGCAGGCAGGCCAGCGATCGCATGCACGCGCGTGCCGCTGCGCTTGGCCTCCAGATCCCACAGCGCGCAGTCGAGCGCGTTGCGCGCCGCGCCGGGGGGCAGGATGTACTGCAGCGCATGGCGGTCGGCCCCGGCCTCGATGGCGCGGCGGGCGCTTTCAATGGCCTCGGTGACGCCCTCCACGCTCTCGCCATAGCGCGCATAAGGCACGCATTCGCCACGTCCAAGCGCCACCCCGTCGCGTATCTCCACCGCGACCACGACGGCCTCGGTCTTCGAGCCGCGCGCGATGGTGAAGCTGCCACGGATGGGAAAGCGTTCAACGGCGAGGGACAGCGTGGGCATGGGGCGTCAACCGGTGGGGACGGAACGAATCGCTCAGTCCACTCTAGGCGCCCGCCCGCGGCTCTGGCGAGACCGGCCATCGCCGCGACGGAGGCGCGCCGGCCCTCGACGCCCACTCGACGCCCATGTTGGCGGGTCTCCGAGGGGGTGTGGCGGGGCCGGTGGTACGTCCTTGCGTCACAGGGAAAGCACAGTTTTCAAGCTAGAACGATTTGGCATCATCAAGATACCCGTGGAAAGCCCAGGCGCCTCGACAGAGCATGAGCCGCACGGCTATGAAGCAAAAGCGCAAATTGCGCGTGGCCCGGCCGCGCGCCGCCGTGCCGTACCCCGCCGCTAGGCGGCGTCGAAACCGAATGGGAGCTGCTGATCTTGGGAGCCGCTGAGGCACCGCTGCTCGCCACGGCGCGCCATGGGCGCGAGCTGGTGATCGTCGGCAATGGCCGATGGGTCGCCGCGCAGGGTCGCGCGCTGGAAGGCGTCGTCGAGGCGGCGCTGGACGAGTTGCGCGCGGGCGGTGCCGAGACGGCGCGACTGGATTTCTCCGGCGTGCGTCGGCTCGACACGGTCGGCGCGGTCATGCTCGACCGGCTGATCCGGACGCTGGACACGGCTGGCGTGCGCGCCCAGCTCGTGGGCCTCGAGCGGCGGTTCCATCCGCTGCTCAAGGAAATCACCAATGGCTGCCATGAGGTGCCGCCGGTTCGCCCGCACACCAATGCGCTGGTCGGCTCGGTCGAGCTGATCGGCAAGGTGGTGGTGGAGACCGGCCAGGACGCGCTGTTCTTCCTCTCCTTCATCGGCGCGGTGGTGGGGTCGCTGCTGCGCGTGGCGGTGCGCCCGCACACCTTCCGCTGGACCTCGATGGTCTATCACCTCGAGCGCACCGGGCTGCGCGCGGTGCCGATCATCGCGCTGATCACCTTCCTGATCGGCTGCATCATTGCCCAGCAGGGCATCTTCCATTTCCGCAAGTTCGGCGCGACGACCTATGTGGTCGACATGGTGGGCATTCTCACCTTGCGCGAACTCGGCGTGCTCATCGTCTCCATCATGGTCGCCGGCCGCTCCGGCAGCGCCTTCACCGCCGAGCTTGGCTCGATGCGGATGCGCGAGGAAGTGGACGCGCTGCGCGTCATGGGCTTCGACCCGAACGAGGTGCTGGTGCTGCCGCGCCTCGTCGCGCTCATCATCGCCGTGCCGCTGCTGACCTTCATCGGCAATATGTGCGCGCTGTTCGGCGGCGGGCTGGTGGCCTGGCTCTATGGCGACATCTCGCCGACCATCTTCCTGCACCGGCTGCAGGAGGCGATCGCGCTCAACACCTTCGAGGTGGGCATGATCAAGGCGCCCTTCATGGCCGCCATTGTCGGCCTCATCGCCTGCATGGAGGGCATGCGGGTCGGGGGCAGCGCCGAATCGCTCGGCGCCCACACCACCGCCTCGGTGGTGAAGGCGATCTTCCTGGTCATCGTGATGGACGGCCTGTTCGCCATGTTCTTCGCCGCGATCGACATGTGAGGGCGAGGGGCTTTCCGACATGATGCACAGCCACAGCAACGCCCTGCCGATCCCCGACATCCAGCCGGGCGAGCCGATCATTTCCGTGCGCGACGTGGTGGTGGGCTTTGGCGAGCGCACCATCCTCAAGGGCCTGTCGCTCGACGTGATGAAGGGCGAGATCATGGGCTTCGTCGGCGCCTCGGGCGGCGGCAAGTCGGTGCTCACCCGCACCATTCTCGGCCTCGTGCCCAAGCGCTCGGGCACGGTGGAGGTGTTCGGCCAGGATCTCGACACGCTGACTTATGAACAGCGCCGGCAACTGGAACAGCGTTGGGGCGTTCTCTTCCAGCAGGGCGCCCTGTTCTCCTCGCTCACCGTGCGGCAGAACATCCAGTTCCCGATGCGCGAATATCTCGACCTGTCACCGCAATTGATGGACGAGATCACCATCGCCAAGGTGGAAATGGTCGGGTTGCAGCCGGATGTCGTGACCAAGATGCCGTCCGAACTCTCGGGCGGCATGATCAAGCGCGTGGCGCTCGCCCGCGCGCTGGCGCTCGACCCGGAAATCCTCTTTCTCGACGAGCCGACCTCGGGTCTCGACCCGATCGGCGCCGGCGAATTCGACGAACTCATCGCCACGCTGCAGCAGACTTTGGGGCTGACCGTATTCATGGTAACCCACGATCTCGACAGCCTTCACACCGTCTGCGACCGCATCGCCGCCCTGGCCGATGGCAAGGTCATCGCCGTGGGACCGATCGACACGATGCTCGCCTCCAAACACCCCTGGGTTACCGCTTATTTCCACGGCAAGCGGGCGCGTGCGGCTGGCTTTGTCGAGCAGGGGGCGCGCTGAGGCATCATGGAAACACGCGCCAACTACATCATCATCGGCCTGTTCACCCTCGCCGTCATCGCGGCGGCCTTCGCCTTTGTCTGGTGGTTCAGCGGCTCCTCCGGCCGTGGGCCGCGCACCAATTATGACGTGGTGTTCAACGGCCCCGTCAGCGGCCTTCAGACCGGCTCGGCGGTGACCTTCAACGGCATCCCGGTCGGTGAGGTGATCGGCCTCCGGCTCGACACGCAGGACCCGCGCCGGGTCGTCGCCACCGTGGCCGTGCAGCCGACGACGCCGGTGAAGTCCGACACCCGCGCCCAGCTCGACGCGCAGGTGCTCACGGGCCTGTCCTCCATCGGGCTGATCGGTGGCAATGCCGGCGCCGAGCCGCTGCCCACCCCGCCGGACGGCCAGCTGCCGCGCATCCAGGCCGATGCCGGCGCGGTGCAGGATCTGATGCAGGGCGCGCGGCAGGTGATGGGCCGCGTCGACGACATCGCCCGCCGGGTCGACGACCTGCTGCGGCTGAACGAGACCAAGATTTCCTCGGTCATCGACAATGTCGACAAGTTCACCACCGCTCTGGGCAATAATTCCGGCAATATCGACCAGCTCATCACCGATGTGAGCTCGGCCGCCAAGCGCATCGACACGCTCGCCGGCAATCTCGACCGCACCGTCTCGGCGATCCAGCCGGAGAAGGTGACGGCAATGGTGAACGACATCAGCCGCTTCACCGCGCAGCTCGATGGCATGTCGAGCAAGATCAATTCGATCCTCGACAATGTGAACGGCCTGACCGCCTCGGAAGAGGGCAAGGGCATGTTCGCCGAGATCACCGGCGCCGCGGCGGAAGTGCGCAAGCTCGCCGCCAATCTCGACGTGCGCACCGCCGAGCTGACCGCGAACATCAACAAGTTCACCGGTCCGGGCCTGCGCCAATACGAGGCGCTGGCGGTCGACGGGCGGCGCACGCTGGCCGAGATCGAGCGGGTGTTCCGCAATCTTGAGCGCAACCCGCGCCAGTTCATCTTCGGCGGCCAGTCCGTTCCGAACTATACGGGGCGCTAGGCGATGGTCCGCGTGAACGCACAGAAGAACAGGGAAGGCCAGGTGAGGTTGACGGACGTGACACGAACCGAGCGCCGCCACCGGCTGGCCGGCACGGCCGCCATTCTCGCGCTCGCCCTCGGGCTCGGCGGCTGCGCCTCGCTGCTCGGCGGTGGCGACAAGGCCCTGCCGACCTTCGACCTGACCGCCCCGGCCGGCTTCAACGCCCCGCGCGCGGGCTCGGCGCAGCTCGTGGTGGCCGGCTCGACCGCGCTGCAGGTGCTCGACACCGAGCGGATCGTCGTCGAGCCGCAGCCCGGCCAGATCACCTATCTCGGCAAGGCGCAGTGGGCGGACCGGCTGCCGGCGCTGTTCCAGGCGCGGCTGATCCAGTCCTTCGAGAATTCCAGCCGTGGCCGCGCCGTGGGCCGGCCGGGCGACGCGATCAATGCCGATTACACGCTGCTGACCGACATCCGCGCCTTCGGCCTCCAGACCTTCGGCGAGGGACCGGAGGCGGTGGTCGAGGTGTCCGCGCGCATCGTCAGCGCCAGTACCGGGCGCATCGTGGCGGCGAAGGTGTTCACCGCCCGCGCCCCGGCCGCCGGCACCAGCGGACCGGACGCGACCAGCGCGCTCGACGCGGCGTCCGATCAGGTGTTCGTGGACATCGTGACCTGGACCGGCGGGCGCGTCTGACGCCCCCGCCCATCCGGCTGTCGCACCCAAGAAAAAGGGCCCCTCGCGGGGCCCTTTTTGCGTTCATGGCGTCTGGACTGTCCGGGCCCCGGACCGGCCGCTAGTCGAAGCGGCCGGCGGCGTGGGCGAGCAGGGTGTAGACCTTGCCGGTGTCCGAGGTCAGGTAGGTCTTGGTGAGCTGCTGGCCGCGCTCGTCGCGCCCGACCTGCTCGATCAGCCGCTCGAACTCGCCGATATAGCGGTCCACCGTGTCGCGGAATTCGAGGTCGCGCCGGTACTTACGGCGGATTTCCTCGAAGGTCTGCTGGCCCTGCATGGTGTAGAGCCGGCGGGTGAACACGTTGCGCTCGCCGCGCTTGTAGCGCTCCCACAGATCGACCGCCGCCTCATGGTCGATCATCCGGGCGATGTCGACGGAGAGCGAGTCGAGCGACTCGATGGCGTGGTGCACCGGGCGCTCGGATTCGCGCTCGACGCGGGCCGGGCGAGCCTCCGGGGCACGGCCGCGCGGGGCGGACGGCGCCAGCGAGGGACCTTCATTGTCGGCGCGGGCGAGCAGTTCCGACAGCCAGCCACCCTGCTGGCCCTCAGTGGGCTGACGGGCCGGGGCAGACGGCGTCGTCACCGGACGGCGCGGGGCTACGGGCGCGGCCGGGGCGGGACGCGCGGCAGCCGGGCGGGGCGGCTCGTAGCGCGGCGCGGCAGGCTGAGCCGGGCGGGCCGGCTCATAACGCGGTGCCGGCTGGGCCTGACGCGGCGCCGGCTGGGCCGGACGGGCGGCGGGCTGAGCCGGGGCAGGCTGAGCCGGGGCGGGACGGGCCGCCACGGGAGCCGGGGCAGGGGTCGGAGCCGGCGTGGGCGCCTGCGCGACCGGAGCGGGCGCCACCGGCGCCGCCACGACGACAGGGGCGGGGGCTTCGATCACCGGAGCGGGCGCCACCGCCACCGGGGCCGGAGCGGGGGCCTGCGGCAAAGGCTGGGGCGCGCGGGCGCGGATGCCATTATCGACATCCAGCGTGCGGCCATGGCGCGAGACGATATCGTTCAGCTCGGCCAGCGCCTTGATCTGCTCGGCGATGGTGCGGCGCATGGCCGAGGCGTTGGCCTCGGTCTCCTCGGGGAGTTCGAGGATGCCGCGCCGCATCTCCTCGCGGGTGGTCTCCAGCATGGTCTTGATGGCGGCGACCGAGTCGCGCAGCTCCTCGGCGGTGCCGTTGAAGCCGCGGCTGGCCTCGCCCATCAGCGTGTTCACTTCCTCGACGGCGAGACGGTAGGTCTCGCGCAGCGAGGCGAGGGTGCGCTCGCGCTCGGCCTCGGTCGCGCTGCGGATGTCTTCCTGCTGGGCGACGATGGTGCTGGTCGACTGGCTGGCGGTCTCGAGGATCTCCTTGGACAGCTCAGCGACGCGCTGCTCCGCCTTGCTGAAGGTCTGCTCGATCGAGCGGGCATAAGCGCTGAGGCGCTCGTCCAGCTCCGCCGTGCGTCCGCCGACCTTCTCGGCGACATCGAGCAGCGCCTGGTGGCGACCGCCGAGCGTCTCGTCGAGATTTTCATGCGCGGCGCCGAGAGCGGTGGCGACGCTGGTGATGATGCCGGCCTGCTGGCTGAAGTTCTCGCTGAGCGCGGTGACATCCTGCAGCACGCTGCCGGAAACCTCGCGCAGTTCGCGGATCTGCTCGTCCATGCGGGTGGAGGCGCCGCGGCTGGCTTCCTCGACGCTGTAGACCGTGCTCTGGAAGGCCGAGAGGCGCTCGCTGATCGCGCCCTCGATGGCGGCGAGGTTGCTGGCCGAGCCGGCCAGCACGTCCTGCAACTGGACATTGACCTCGCCAAGCCGCTCCAGCAGCCCGGCGACATCGCCCTGAAGCGCCTGGTTGGTGGCGCCGATTTCGGCGACGGCGGCACGGCCGCTCTCGGAGATCGCCTCGATGAGGCCGGCGCCGCGCCCTTCGA
The DNA here is from genome assembly GCF_029760895.1 of Ancylobacter sp. WKF20. Taxonomy (NCBI): domain Bacteria; kingdom Pseudomonadati; phylum Pseudomonadota; class Alphaproteobacteria; order Hyphomicrobiales; family Xanthobacteraceae; genus Ancylobacter; species Ancylobacter sp. WKF20. Next base: position 1,706,567 of record NZ_CP121679.1, on the reverse strand, counting down.
GCGCACCGACGAATTCCTCGGTGAGGCGGGAGAGCTCGCCGGTGGTGAAGTCCGCCGTCTGGCGGGCCGCGTCGACGATGGTGGCGCCGCGCCCGTCGAGCGCGGTGACCAGTTCCTCGGTGACGCGGGAGAGTTCGCCGGTGGCGAATTCCGCGCTCTGGCGGGCGGCATCGACGATGCTGCTGCCGCGCCCGTCCAGCGTGGAGACGAATTCCTCGGTGAGGCGGGAGAGCTCGCCCGAGGTGAACTCGGCGCTCTGGCGGGCGGCTTCGACGATGTTGTTGCCGCGCCCGTCCAGCGTCTGGACGAATTCTTCGCCAACGCGGGACAGTTCGGTGCTGGCGAATTCCGCCGTCTGGCGGGCGGCGTCGACGAGGGTGCTGCCGCGCTCGTCGAGGGTGCGGATGAATTCCTCGGTGAGGCGGGTGAACTCGGAAGAGGTGACGTCGCTGGTCTGGCGCACGGTCTCCACGAGCTGCGAGCCGCGCCCGTCGAATTCGGCGAGCAGGGCGTCGCTGGCGCGGGCGATCTCGTCCACCACCTGGCCGCTGACATGCTTGACGGTGTCGACGAGGTGCGAGCCGCGGCCATCGAATTCGGTGAGCAGGCCGTCGCCGGCGCGGGCGATCTCGCTCGTCACCTGGCTGGAGAGCTGCTGGAGCGCGGAGACGACGTCGCCGCTCTGGTTGCCGAGATTGGCGAGCAGGTCGTCGCCGATGCGGGCCATTTCGGTCGCGGTGGTCTGGCTGGAGCGCTGGAAGGCGTCCAAGAGGCCGGCAGTGCGCTGCTCGACCGTGTTCAGCACCTCGTCGCTCATCTGCATGAGCTGCTCGGCGCGCCCGCCGGTCGCCTGCTCGAAGGCGGAGACGATGGCGTCGGAGCGGGTTTCCAGAACGTGCAGCAGTTCCTCGCTGGCGCGGGCGATGTCGTCCACCGCGCCGGAGCGGGTGTTGTCGAGCGCGCGCACCAGATTGTCGCGATGGTCGTCAATGGCGGCCAGCAGCTCGCCGCTGGCGCGGGAGATCTCGCTGGTGATGCCGAGGCTGCGGTCTTCCAGCGCCGCGAGCAGGCCGTTGCCGCGCTCCTCGACGATGCGGGCGATTTCCTCGGTGCGGGAGTCGAACAGCGCGGTGACCTCGCCGGCGCGGTCGACCAGCGTGCGGCTGACATTGTCGACCAGGCTGGTGAGGCTGCTTTCGATCTCGCCCGCCTCGTTGCGCAGCTGGCCGGCAACGGCGCCGATGCGCTGGCCGAGCAGGTCCGCCATGGCGGCGCCGCGCACCTCGACGGAGGTGGCGACATTGTCGATGCGGCCGATGACGGTTTCCTCGAAGCGGTTGACCCGCTGGTCGAGCGTCTCGGCGATTTCCTGCGCGCGGGCGGCCAGCGTGCGGTCGGCCTGCTCGATACGGTCGCTGAGCTGCTCGGTGACCGCGCCGGCGCGGTCGTCGAAGAAGTTGCTGAGCACGTCGAGCGAGCGCGTCATCGCGTCGTTCGCCTTCATCGCGCCGTCGGTCAGGGTACGGGCGGCCTGATCCATGCGGTCGCTGATGCCGGCGGTGACTTCCTGCGCGTGCTGGGTGAAGAAGCCGTCGAGCACGCCGAGCGACTTGTCCATCGCCTCGGTGGCAAGGCGCGCGCCCTCGGTCATGGTCTGGGCGAATTCCTGCGTGCGGCCGGCCAGCGTCTCGTTGAGGCCTTCCACGCCGCGGTCGAGCACACCTTCGATATTGGCGATGCGCAGATCGAGCGAGGACGCGACCTGCTCGGTCTTGGCGGTGATCTGGTCGTCGAAGCCGGCGAGGTTGGCGTCCATCGCGCGGGTGATGGCGTCGACCCGCTCGGTGATGCGCTGGACGACGTCCGAGCCATTGGTCTGGAGCACGGTGTCGAAGTCGCGCAGGCCGTCGGTGATCTGCCGGCCGAGCAGCGAGGTGTCGGTGGCGATGCGCGCGGCGAGCTCGTTGCCGCGCACCGAGATGGTCTCCTCCAGCATCTGCAGGCGGGAGTTCAGCATCTCGCGCACCGCTTCGGCGCGGTTGCCGAGGGCGGAGGTCAGCTCGTCCGCCGTCTCGCGGAACTGGTCGGTGGCGCGGTTGCCACGCTGGGCGATGGCCTGGGCCACCTCGTCGCCGGCGAGCGTGATCTGCTCGCTGACCGCCGTGCCGCGATAGGTGATGTCGGAGGACAGGCGCGTGGCGGCATCCGCCAGCGTGTCATGGGCGTTGGCGCCGGCGTCGGAAATCTCGCGCACCACGCGCTGGCCGGTCTCGCCGAGCAGGCGCTCCAGCTCGGAGCCGCGCACGGCGATGGTGTCGTAGATGCGGTTGCCGGTGTCGGCGATGCGGTCGGCGAGGTCGTCGCCGCGCACGGTGATGGTCTCGGCGACGCGGTTGCCGGTCTCTTCCAGCTTGCGCACCACCTCGCCGCCGCGCACGGACATGTCGAGCACGAGGGCCTCGCCGGTGGACTTCAGCGTGTGATTGACCTCGCTGGCGCGGATGGCGATCTCGTCGGCGAGGCGCGTGCCGGTGCCGACCAGCGCCTCGGTGATCTCATCCGAACGGGCGGCCAGCGTCTCGGTCAGCGTGTGGGTGGTGGCGGTGAGCTTCTCGCCCATCTCCGTCGTGCGGGTGGTGACGACGTTGGACAGCTCGGTCGCCGTGGTCAGCAGGCGCGCGCCGATCTCGTCGGTGCGGCTCGCCAGCGTGTCCGTGAGGTTGGCGGTGACGCCGGACAGGCGGGTGGTGATCTCGTCGGTCTGCGAGGTGAGCGTCGAGATGAGATGCTCGCTGGCTTCCGACAGGTTGGTGTTGACGTCGGAGCCGGTGGCCTGCAGGCGGTCGATCAGGTCGCCGCCCTTCTCGGACAGCGCGTCAATGATGGTGTCGCCGACGCGGCCCAGCGCCAGGGTGATGTGCTCGCCCTTGTCGGAGAGCGTGCCGGTGACGCGATCCGCCGCCTCGTTGATGGTGGCGTTGATGCGCTCGCTGACCCCGTCCACCTCATGGGTGAAGGAGAACTGCGCGCCGGAAATCGTCTCACGCAGATGGTCGGCATGGGTGAGGATGAGCTCGCGCTCGGCCTGGAGGCGCTCGATGAGGTGGCGCATGCGCACCTCGTTTTCCTCATAGGCGTGCTCGAGCGAGGAAATCTCGCTGCGCACCAGCGCTTCCAGCTCGCTGGCGCGGGCGATGGTGCGCTCCACGCCGTCATCCATCGCGGCGACTTCGCGGCGCACCACCTGGCTGACATTGACCACGGCATCGGTGCCCGAGCGGTCGGGCTCGGCGATGCGGATCGCCACCTGCGCCATGGAATGGGCGACGATGCGCATTTCCTGCATCCGGCTCACCATGGCGGCGAGCACGGCGAAGAACACCGGCGGCACGACGAGGCCGGCCAGCGTCGTCAGCAGGGCGGTGGAGGAGAACAGATCGGCGCCGGGCTGGCTGAACTGCGCGTAGGAGATCAGGCCGCCAAGACCGAGCCACAGGGCGGAGGCGCCGGTGGCGAGGTAATAGGGCGTCGGCGGCGGGCGGCGCTGCAGCGCGGAGAGCAGCTGGCCGATGGTCTGGCGGTCGTCATTGGCGGCGCGCGGACCCTGCGGGGCCGCACGGTTGGCGCGGCGCGGCTCGGCGGTGGCGGGCGCGGCGACGGCGGCAGCCGCCGCTCCGGCGACAGCGCCGGCGGCAAGGGCGGGCGCAAGGGCTTCCGTCGCGGCGAGGGCCGGCGCGTCGGGAACCTCGTCACGGGCGGCCGGCTCGGCCGATTCCAGGCCGAAATCGAAGCGGGGCTCGATATGGGGCGCGAAGGACGGCTCGGCGTCCGCCGGGTCGGTCAGCGGCAGCTCGAAGGCGTCATCGGGATAGGTCTCGCCGGCCGTGGTGTCGGCGTCGAGATCGCTGGCGCTGAGGAAGGAGGGCTCGTCGAAGAGCGGGTCGCGGAAGGCGTCGTCGCCGGCCGGGTCGAAGGCGCTGGTGCGCTCCTCGATGCGCGGGCCCTGCGGCTCGCGGGCGGGGGGCAGGTCGACGCCGGTCGGGCTGAAGTTCTCGTCCCTTGCCTGCCGTGCGCGCTCGGTCTCGTCCGTCGCCGGCGAGGTGGCATCCGCGTCATCGGTCACAAGGTCGAGGTTCAGAGCCTCCTCGATGGCCGACAGCGCGGCCTCCGCGGGATCCTGATAAACCTTCTTCGTATTCGTCGACATCGGCGCCTGCCTCCGGTCCGTACGCTACTCCGACCGGCTTTCGCCGTCGGCCCGGGGTTAGCGAGAGACTGCCGCTCCGCCCGTCCCGGCAACTACCGGGGCTTGACGAGAGAAACGGCAATCCACCGCACCTTTATCCTACGCTCTTGCACAATAAAAATGGAACTGGGGTTAATGCAGCGATTGAGGTTATCGTTAACGGGCTGTTCACCATGTCCGCTAACGCCTGATTCATGACTGTGGCGGGGATGGTTGCTTGGTCCGAATCTGGGACCCGGAGAGGCGCGGGGTAGGGGCCTCCGGCTCTGGCAATCGGCGGCCATGGGAGCTAGATAGGGCGTCTTCCTTTTAATTCTTCAAGAGCGTCGAAGCCCATCGCCATGGCCAAGATCACCTTCATCGACTCCGCGGGAACCGAACGCACCGTGGAGGCACAATCCGGCTCAACTGTGATGGAAGCGGCGATCCGCAACGGTGTCCCCGGCATTGATGCCGAATGCGGCGGCGCCTGCGCCTGCGCAACCTGCCACGTCTATGTCGACGAGGCCTGGGCGGGGAAGACCGGCGAGCCGGGCCCGATGGAAGAGGACATGCTGGACTTCGCCTCCGACGTGAAGCCGACCTCGCGCCTCTCCTGCCAGATCAAGATCTCCGACGCGCTGGACGGGCTCGTCCTGCGCACGCCCGAACATCAGGGCTGATCGCCGGCTTTGTCGGGCGGTGCCTCGCGGGTGATGAGCCCGGAGGCGACATCCTTCAGCGCCGGCGCGGGCAGCGCCGCAAAGGGCAAAGGCCGCGTCACCTCGATGGCGGCGAGACCCAGCCGCGCCGTGAGCAGCCCGTTCACCACGCCCTCGCCGAGCCGGGCGGACAGCTTGGCAGCTAGGCCGTGGCCGACCACCTGCTGGATCAGCGAATCCCCCGCCGCCATGCCGCCGGTGACGGCGAGATGGGCGATAACCTGACGGAACAGCCGGATCATCCCCAGCGTGCCCGGCCGCCCGCCATAGAGCAGGGCAAGGCGCCGCACGAGACCGATGGCGGTGACCAGCACGAAGATGAGATCGACCGCCGCGCGCGGCGACACCGCCGTGACCACGGAGACGCGCTTGGCGGCGGCGGAGACAAGGCGCGTCGCCTCCGCGTCCAGCGGGCCCATGAGATGGCGCTCGGTGAGGCGCACAAGGTCCGCCCCGTCAATGATCGCGCCGAGATGCGAGGTGAGCTCGGTGCGGGCCCGGTAGAGCCGGGGCGAGGCGCGGGTGACGGCGAGCAGTTCCTGCGTCACCGTCTCGGCGACGCGCCGGTCGTCCTTCGCCAGCGCCTCGGCGGCGCGCTCGCGCAGATGGTTCAGCGTCTTCAGCCGCATCAGTCCGAAGATCTCGCGGGCGAGGATGGCGAGCGCGCCCACGGCGAGGGCGGCGGCGAAGGCGAGGCCGACATAGCCGAGCCAGTCGGCGCGGGCGAACAGATCCTCGATGAGCTTCGAGACGGCGAGGCCGACGCCGAGGCTGACAAGGCCGCCAAGGCCCGACCAGAACAGCGTCGCCCAGCGCGAGGCCTTGGGCGGGGGCACGGGCAGCGGCACATCCTCGGCCGGCTCCAGCGCCGCCGGGGTCGGGGTCACCACGATGGAGCCGCGCGGGGCGGGGCGGCCCACCTCGGCGAAGACGACATCGGGATCGTCGAGCCGGAAGGCCTGCGGGCGGCGGGGGGAACGGTCGGTCATGGTCATTTCAGCCGGTCGCCGAGCAGGAATTCGAGGGCACGGTCGAGGCGTATATGGGGCATGGGCAGCGCCTCGCCATCGCCATTGCGTGTCACCAGCGGCGGGCGGAAGCGCAGGAAGCGGAAATCCCCGCCCTGCGCATCGGCCAGCCCCTTGAAGCCGAGCGTGGGGTCGAACAGCGCGGAGGGGTTTTCCGGCAGGTCGCCGGGGAAGACGGCGGCCTCGGCCAGCCCGTCAAACTCGTCCGCACCGTGCTGGCCCGCCTCGGGCACGCCGACAATGGCCGGCAGATGCGCCCGGCCGCGCTTCACCATCGCCTCGCGCGTGGCGCGGACGGCGGCGAGCGCCACCACGTCGATCTCCGCCCCGGCGCTCGACGCCCGCCCCAGTGCGCGCTCGACGAGGCGGCGCAGGATGGCTTCGAGCGGGTCATGGCTGGTGTGGTGGAGATGGTCGGCCTTCGTGGCGGCGAACAGCACCTTGCCGATGCGGTGGCGGAACAGCGCCGAGAGCCAGGAATTCCGCCCGACGCGGAAGGCCGCGAGAATGCCGTCGAGCGCGGCCTCCAAATCAGCCAGCGCCGCCGGCCCGGCATTGAGCGCGCTGAGCACGTCGATCAGCACGATCTGGCGGTCGAGCCGGGCGAAATGGTCGCGGAAGAAGGGGCGGACCACATTGTCCTTATAGGCCTCGTAGCGCCGGCGCATCATGGCGTGCAGCGAGCCGGGCTTCGCCTCCTGACCGGGTGAGAGGTCGAGCGGGGCGAAGGTAAGCGCCGGCGAGCCTTCGAGATCGCCGGGCATGAGGAAGCGGCCGGGCGGCAGCAGGCTCATGGAGACGGTCTCGGCGCGGCAGGCGGCGAGATAATCGGTAAACAGCGCGGCGAGTTCGCGCGCATGCGCCTCGTCGGCCGGGGCGTCCGGGTCGAGGCTGTCCAGCCGGCCGAGAAAAAGGCCGGCGAGATGCCGCCGGGCCGGGGCGCGGGCAAGGTTCAGGCTGTTGGCGGCGAAGGCGGCGAAGTCCTGATCGAGCAGCGGCAGGTCGAGCAGCCATTCGCCGGGATAATCGACAATGTCGAGGGTGAGCGAGCGCCGCCCGCCGCGCGTTGGCGCGTAGTCGATGGCGAGGCGCAATTCGCTGATGCGGCGCGTGGAGTCCGGCCAGCGCCGCTCATCCACCAGCGTGGCGAGATGGCCCTCATAGTTGAAGCGCGGCACCGCGTCGTCCGGCTGCGGCTCAAGGCGTGCCGCGGCGATGCGGCCCTCATGCATGGCCTGGAACACCGGCAATCGCCCGCCGCGCGCCAGCGCATGGATGAGCGCGGTGGTGAACACGGTCTTGCCCGAGCGCGACAGGCCGGTAATGCCGAGGCGCAGCGTCGGGTTTGCCAGATCCTCCGCCCGGTCCAGCAGGGTCAGGGCGGTGAGGCGGGCCTCGTCGATCAGCTCTTCATACCAGGAGGGCAAAGCGGTTCCTTGTTCTCGGCTCTCTCAGTCTTTCGCCACGCCCAGCGCGCGCGGGGTGACGAATCGCTCCAGCGTGCCCTCGCCGGTGGCGATATGCGCCCAGTCGGCGCCGGGCACGTCGATCACGGCGAGCGCGCCGGTCGGGTATTTCGGCAGCACCTTTACCCGGTGGGCGCGGGTGAGCAGGCGAGCGGCCAGTTCCTCCATGCCGGGATTGTGCCCGACCAGCATCAGCGGCGAGTGGCCGTCCTGCGCGCGGATGATCTCCAGCAGCCGGTCGGCCGAGGCCTCATAGATGCCGGCCTCGAAAGCCGGCGGGGTGTGGGCGGGCCAGGTGCGGGTGGCGATGTCCCAGGTCTCCAGCGTGCGCCGCGCGGGGGAGACCAGCGCGCGGGCGGGAAGAAGGTTGTTCTCCGCCATATAGGCACCGATCGCCGCCGCGCCACGCTCACCGCGCGGGGCCAGGGGGCGTTCACGATCGGCAACGCCCTCCGGCCAGGCGGATTTGGCGTGACGAAGCAGAAACAGGCGCGGCATCGCGGTCCTCCGGCTGATGAGACAGCGGCTCGATACCTTACATATAGGGGCCGAATGACGGCATTGCCCGCGCGACGCTGCGTCCGGGTGCCTCAACCCGCGGCGTTGCCCGAGCGGCCCGGCGGGGCAGGGCGGAGCAAGTCAGGCAAGCTCCTGTTAAGGCTGTCGTGCACGATTATGACCGTCACGTCGTCGGCGGCATCTTACGTGACTTTTCGGCAACCACAGGCGCCGCTTCCTCGTGTATGTATTGTGACGGTTTTTCAGCAGGGTGTGGTCAATGCGTTCGATCGTTGCGACGGGTCTCGTGGTTCTGGCGTCCTCAGTGGGGCTCGCCACGATGGCGTCTGCCGCCGATATGTCCGTGGGGGCGCCGTCGACCGCGTCGGCCAACGTGTCCGCGCCCGCGGCGGTGGATCGCGAATGGACCATCACCGTCGGCGGCTATGTGATGGCCCAGCCCGACTATATGGGCTCGGATGACTATGAGGCGGCCTTCCGCCCGATCATCAGCATCTCGCGCGCCGACAAGCTGAGCCGCTGGCGCAGCTTCAACGACAATCCGAGCATCGCGCTCTACGACACCGGCACGGTCGAGGCGGGTATCACCGGCAAGGTTGACTGGAAGCGCGACGCGGGCGATTCGGACGATCTGCGCGGTCTCGACGATGTCGACTACGCCTATGAGATTGGCGGTTACGCCCAGTGGTACCCGGTCGACTGGCTGCGTCTGCGCGCCGACCTGCGCTACGGCTTCGGCGGCTTCGAGGGCGCGGTGGCCGACTTCGCCATCGACGCGATCTACTTCACCGATTTCTGGGGCGGCATGGCGATCTCCGCCGGTCCGCGCATGACGCTGGCGAGCTCGGGCTATATCGACGCTTATTACGGCATCACGCCGGAAGAATCGGCGTCGGCCATCGCGCTGGGCAACAATCTGGGGACGTATGAGGCGGGCGGTGGCCTGTACTCGGTCGGCTTCGGCGGCCAGATCCTCAAGCGCTTCACGCCGGCGATCCTCGGCTCGGTGTTCGCCGAGTACAAGTATCTCGCCGATGACGCCGCCGACAGTCCGCTGGTCGTGCAGAATGGCGACCGCAACCAGTTCCAGGCCGGCGTCTCGCTGTCCTACACCTTCTTCCTCGGCTTCGATTGAGCCGGGACGAGCATTCCCGGTGCTGAACCAGCGCCCCGGTACCTCATGGTGCCGGGGCGTTTTGTTTTGCGGGGATAACAGGGCTTTCCAGCTTGGCCCGGCACTTGCCTCTTAAGGCGCGGGTCGTCCGGCAACAGCGCGCAAGGCGCTGAAAACGCCGGGGTTTCATGTCGTATGCGTGACGACGAGAACTGTTGTACCGGGCGATCCGGCGGTCTATAAGCGGCGCCCGAAGGGGTGACCCCCGAACACGAGGACGAAGGCCGATGTCGGTGGAGATCGACCAGGAATATCGCCCCCGCGAGGACGAGCCTTTCATGAATGAGCGGCAGCGGGAATATTTCCGCCAGAAGCTGCTCGCCTGGAAGGATGATATCCTGCGCGAGGCGCGTGAGACGCTTCAGCACCTTCAGGACGAAAACCAGAATCACCCGGACATTGCCGACCGGGCCTCTTCGGAAACCGACCGCGCGATCGAACTTCGGGCGCGTGATCGCCAGCGCAAGCTGATCGCCAAGATCGACTCGGCGCTGGAGCGGATCGACGACGGCTCCTACGGCTATTGCGAGGAAACGGGCGAGCCCATCTCGCTCAAGCGCCTCGAAGCCCGGCCGATCGCGACGCTCTCCATCGAGGCGCAGGAGCGCCATGAGCGCCGCGAGCGCGTCTACCGCGACGATTGAGGCGCGGCACGCGATACTGATCTGAAAAGGGCGGCCCGATCATCCGGGCCGCCCTTTTTGTTGGCAGGGAGGGAGGCGCCGCGCTCAGGGGCGCTTGCGTCCCAGCAGGTTCGCCATCTCGATCTCGAACGCATCATCCCCCGGCGCGGCCGGACGGTCCTGCGCGGTGGGGACGACGATGGGCGGTGCCTTTTCCGTGGGTACCTCGTCGCTCGCGGTGAGCGGCGGCAGGATTTCCGGCGCGGCGGCGGCGGTGGGCTCATCCTTCACCGCAATGAGCGGCGCGACATCGAGGATCGGCGCCTCCGGGGCGGGCCGGGTGGCGGGCGTCGCGACAGGAGCCGCGGTGACGGTCACGGTGGTCGCGGTCACGGTCGCGGTGCGCGCGCCCTCGCCGGCGAGGTTGGGACGGCGGAGCGTTTCCTCGAGCTGATCGACCATGCCGGCGAAGAACGGGTCGAGCTTCACCGCGACACGCCCGCCTTCCGACTTTTCCGCCGGATCAAGGCGCGGCTCGGCCTTGGCCTCGGGCCGCACCGGCGGTCGCGGACGGGGCGTGTCCATCACGGCGCGCGGCGGGGGCGGGGAGGCCGGCTCCAGTTCCATGTCGAGGCGCGGCTCGGGGGCGGCGGGTTCGGCCGGCTTCACATTGGTGACGGGACGGCGCGGGGCGGCGGGGCGGATCAGCGGCTCGCGCGCCGCCACAGGCGCGGGGCGCTCGACAGGACGCTCGGCGGCGGGACGCTCGACAGGGCGAGGCTCGGGGCGGGGCTCCGGCTCCGGCGTGCGGGCCGCCACCGGCGCGGCGGCGGGTTCGGGCGGGGCGCGGTGCGGCTCGTCGAGGAAGACCGGGCGGTGATGCGGCTCGCCGTGATGGTGATGGGTGTGTCCGGTCGCCAGCGTCGGCTCGCCGGAGCGGATACCGCTCTCGACGAGGAAATCGCTGCCGCCGCCGAGGATCACGAGGTGCTGCACCTCATCGCGCTGGATCAGTACCAACCGGCGGGTCTGGTCGATCGGCACCTGGTCGAGCACGGCGAGGCGATGGCCGGCGGCGACGCCATGGGCGCCCCGGCGCTTGCCGCGCCGGCCGACGATGAGCGCCAGCACGGCCATGACGGCGAGGCCGCCAAAGGCCAGCCAGATGCCCAGCCCGCTCAGGGAATTCAGCGTGTCGCCCATCGGTTCGGCTCTCCTCAAAACGCCGGATGGCCGCTCTCTGCCACGCCGGTTCGCGCTCTTTGTGTCGCGGAAGCCCGTGCTCGGCAAGGGGAGGGCCATCGGGAGGGCCACCGGGAGGGGCCGCAAGCCGCCCTGCGCGCCCCGCGCCCCGGCGGCAGGGGACGCGGCGCGGGCACCCGGCCTCCCCTGCGAAAACGGGCATAGGGGCGAATCGCCCTTGCCCCGCGTCGGCGGGTCAGGCACCAAGAAGACCTGATGAATCGCTCCCCGCCGCGTCGCGCGGGAGCCTTTTGGCTTGGACATGGCGGATAGCGGACCCGACGATCGCACTCTCGCCCGCCCCGAAATCGGCGGCAGCATCCGGCTGGTGCTGGTGGTCGCGCTGGCTCTTGTCGGCGCCGTCGTGTCGCTGCTTCTGCTCGGCCGGGAGCGCGCCGATCCGTGGATCATCGGGCTCTTGACCGTCCTTGCCGTGGTCGGCGTGTTCGCGCTGTTCGCCTATGCGGCGGGGCTGCTGCGCTTTGGCCTGCCGGACCCGCATGATGAGCTGGCCCGGCGCGTGGTCGACAGCGCGACCGAGGGCATCAGCGTGGTCGATGCGCTCGGCCGCGTGCTCTACGCCAATCCACGCTATTGCGAAATCATCGGCGCGCCGAGCCCGGACGAGGCGCGCCCCGTCGAGCGGCTGTTCACCAGCGATCCCGACGCCTCCGAGGCGGTGTACCGCCTCGCGCAGGGCGTGCGCGAGGGGCGCGCGGCGAGTGAGGAAGTGCGCGTCGCCACCCCTGGCCAGCCGGTGCGCTGGCTGCGGCTCGGTGCCCGCCCGGCGGCGGCGCGCCAGCGTGGCGGGCGTTTCGCGGTGTGGACGGTGAGCGACCTCACCCGCGAGCGCGAGCGGCAGGAAACTGCCTTTCTCGAACTCCAGCACGCCATCGACTATCTCGATCACGCCCCGGCCGGCTTCTTCTCGGCGGCGGGCGGGGCGATCCACTACATCAACGCCACGCTGGTCGACTGGCTGGGCTATGATCTCGCCGAATTCGGCCCCGGCGGTCTTTCCGTCGTCGATCTCGTGCCCGGCCCGGCGGCGGCGCTGCTGACCAATATCGCGCCCGTGCCCGGCGGGGTGCGCACCGAGGTGCTCGACCTCGATCTCAAGCGCAAGAACGGGCAGACCCTGCCGGTGCGCATCTGGCACCGCGTCGCCTTTTCCTCCGACGGCACGCCCGGTGCCTCGCGCACCCTCGTGGTCAACCGCTCGCGCGAGGACAATGCCGGCGATCCCGCCCGCGCTGCCGAGGTGCGTTTCGCCCGCTTCTTCCACAATTCGCCCATCGCCATCGCGACGGTGGATCGCGAGGGCCGCATCGCCCGCGCCAATGCCATGTTCGCCCGGCTGTTCGGCGGACGCGAGGCGGCGCGCGGGCGCCCGCTGGTCGAGGTGATCGGCGAGGCCTCGCGCGGCGCGTTTGCCGGCGTCATCGAGGCGGCGGTGAACGGCCACACCCCGCCGAGCCCGCTCGACATCGGCGCCGAGCGCGATGGCGGGCGCTCGGTCCGCTTCTATGTCGCCCCGGTCGAGGACGAGGCGGCGGGCGGCGAGGCGGCCATCGTCTACGCCATCGACACGACCGAGCAGCGCACGCTGGAAGCGCAGTTCGCCCAGTCGCAGAAGATGCAGGCGGTCGGCCAGCTCGCCGGCGGCGTGGCGCACGACTTCAACAATGTGCTGACTGCCATCATCGGCTATTCGGACCTCCTGCTGGCCAATAGCCGGCCGACCGATCCGTCCTTCCAGGACGTGATGCAGATCAAGCAGAACGCCAACCGTGCCGCCGGTCTCGTGCGGCAGTTGCTGGCCTTCTCGCGCCGCCAGACGCTGCGCCCGCAGGTGCTGAAGCTCGGCGACGTGATGAGCGACCTCTCCATGCTGCTGCGTCGCCTGCTGGGCGAGATGGTCAAGCTGGAAGTGAAGGAGGGCCGCGACCTCTGGCCGGTGAAGGCGGACCTCAACCAGTTCGAGCAGGTCATCGTCAATCTCGCGGTGAATGCGCGCGACGCCATGCCCGAGGGCGGCACGCTGACCATCCGCACGGTGAATGTGCCGGCCGAGCAGGCGGAGTTCTACGCCGAGGCCGGCCTGCCGCGCGCCGACCATGTGCTGGTGGAAGTGACCGACACTGGCACCGGCATTCCGCCCGCCATCATCGACAAGATCTTCGAGCCGTTCTTCTCCACCAAGGAAGTGGGCAAGGGCACGGGCCTCGGCCTTTCCACCGTCTATGGCATCGTCAAGCAGACCGGCGGCACGTTGCAGGTGGAGAGCGAGGTCGGCCATGGCTCGGTGTTCCGCGTCTTCCTGCCGCGCCACATCCCCGAAGTGGTCGATGTGCCCGCCCGCGCCGAGGTGGAGGCGCCGGCCAAGCCGCAGGATCTCACCGGACGCGGCACGCTGCTGCTGGTCGAGGACGAGGAAGCGGTGCGCGCCTTCGCCGCCCGCGCGCTCGCCTCGCGCGGCTATCAGGTGCTGGAGGCCGGCTCCGGCGTCGAGGCGCTGGAGGTGATGGCCGAGCATGGCGGGGAGGTTGACCTCATCCTTTCCGACGTGGTGATGCCGGAGATGGACGGCCCGACCCTGCTCAGGGAGCTGCGCGGCACGCATCCCGACATAAAGGTGATATTCATGTCGGGCTATGCCGAGGAAGCCTTCGCCAAGAACCTGCCGGAGGGTGCGGATTTCGGCTTCCTGCCGAAACCGTTCACTCTGAAGCAGCTTATCGAGGCAGTTAAGAAAAGCATGGGGCGCAGCGACTAGTAAGCTGGGCTCCGGTTCATGAGTTCGGAGAGACGTATGAGCACCGCGACCGATCCCGTCTTCAAGGCCCTGTCCGCCGACCGCGCGGCGCGGGCGTCGCAGAAGGTCGCGGCGCTGTTCGCCCAGGATGGCGAGCGCTTCGCGCGCTTCTCGGCCACCTTCGAGGACGTGCTGCTCGACTTTTCCAAATGCTCGCTGTCGGCCGACACGCTCGCTCTGCTGATCGACCTCGCCCGCGCGGCGGGCGTCGAGGAGAAGCGCGCGGCGATGTTCGCGGGCGTGCATATCAACCTCACCGAGGACCGCGCCGTTCTGCACACGGCGCTGCGCAACCGCAGCGCGACGCCGTTCCATGTGGATGGGCAGGATGTGCGCGGCGATGTCGCCAAGGTTCTGGCCGATATGGGCGCCTTCGCCGAGGGCATCCGCTCGGGCACGCTCACCGGCGCGACCGGCAAGGCGATCACCGACATCATCAATATCGGCATTGGCGGTTCGGATCTCGGGCCGGTGATGGCGACGCAGGCGCTCGCGCCCTATCACGACGGCCCGCGCGCGCATTACGTCTCCAATGTCGATGGCGCGCATCTCTTCGACACCATCAAGCCGCTTGATCCGGCCACCACGCTGGTGATCGTCGCCTCCAAGACCTTCACCACGCAGGAGACGATGGCGAATGCCGCCAGCGCCCGGCGCTGGGTGGTCGAGGCGCTCGGCGAGGCGGCGGTGGGGCACCATTTCGCGGCGGTCTCCACCGCGCTCGACAAGGTGGCGGCCTTCGGCATCGCGCCCGACCGGGTGTTCGGCTTCTGGGACTGGGTCGGCGGGCGCTATTCGGTGTGGTCGGCCATCGGCTTGCCGGTGATGATTGCCATCGGCCCGGAGAATTTCGGCCGCTTCCTCGATGGCGGCCATGCCATGGACGAGCATTTCCGCACCGCGCCGCTGGCGCAGAACCTGCCGGTGCTGCTCGGCCTCGTCGGCATCTGGCACCGCGACGTGTGCGGCTACGCCACCCGCGCGGTCATTCCCTATGACCAGCACCTTGCCCGCCTGCCGGCCTATCTCCAGCAGCTCGACATGGAGAGCAACGGCAAGCGCGTGACGCTTGACGGCACCGAGGTCGCCCATGACACCGGCCCGGTGGTGTGGGGCGAGCCGGGCACCAATGGCCAGCACGCCTTCTTCCAGCTCATCCACCAGGGCACCAGCCCGATCCCGGTCGAGTTCCTCATCGCCGCCAAGGGCCATGGCGAGGACGCGCTGCCCGGCCTGAAGCGCCAGCACGCCATGCTCATCGCCAACTGCCTCGCCCAGTCCGAGGCGCTTATGCGCGGGCGCACGCTGGAGGAGGCGAAGGCGCAGCTGCTCGCCGCCGGCCGCGACGAGGCCACCGCCAGCAAGATCGCCCCGCACCGCGTCTTCCCCGGCAACCGGCCCTCCGTCACCATCGCCTATGAGCGGCTCGATCCCTACACGCTCGGGCGCCTCATCGCGCTCTATGAGCACCGCGTGTTCGTGGAAGGGGCGATCTGGAACATCAACAGCTTCGACCAGTGGGGCGTCGAGCTCGGCAAGGAACTCGCCAGCACGCTGCTGCCGGCGGTGGAGAGCGGGCAGGCCTCGCCCGACCTCTCGGCCTCCGCTGCCGGGCTGCTCGCCCATCTGACGGGCCGATAGTCTCAACCGTCATCCCGGACGCCGGTCTGGCCGGCGCGCCGGGATCGCTCGCCGCGCCATGCGCGATCCCGGATCGGCCTGCGGCCCTCCGGGATGACGACCAAGAATTCAGAGGGGGAAACATGATCCGCACCGTCGCCACCACGCCCTTCGAGGGCCAGAAGCCCGGCACTTCGGGCCTGCGCAAGAAGGTGCAGGTCTTCCAGCAGCCGCATTATGTGGAGAATTTCGTTCAGGCGCTGTTCGACAGCCTGGCGGAATTCGAGGGCGAGACGCTGGTGATCGGCGGCGACGGGCGCTTCTATAACCGCGAGGCGATCCAGATCGTCATCAAGATGGCGGCGGCGGCCGGCTTCGGGCGGGTGCTGGTCGGCAAGGGCGGCATCCTCTCCACCCCCGCCGCCTCCTGCGTCATCCGCAAGCATGAGGCGTTTGGCGGCATCATCCTCTCGGCCAGCCACAATATGGGCGGCCCGCACGGCGATTTCGGCATCAAGTACAATATCGGCAATGGCGGCCCGGCCCCCGAACCGGTGACCGACGCGATCTTCGAGCGCTCCAAGACCATCAGCGAATACCGCATCAGCGACGCACCGGATGTCGATCTGGACACGCTCGGCCTCACCCGCGTCGAGGACATGGTGGTCGATGTCGTCGACCCCGTGGAGGACTATGCCGAGCTGATGGGGACGCTGTTCGATTTCGACGCGATCCGCGACCTGTTCGCTACCGGCTTCACCATGCGCTTCGACGCGATGAGCGCGGTGACCGGCCCCTATGCCACGGCGATCCTCGAGGAGACGCTGGGCGCGGCGCCGGGCACGGTGGTGCATGGCGAGCCGCTGCCGGATTTCGGCGGGCATCACCCCGACCCGAACCTGGTCCACGCCAAGGATCTCTACGACCTGCTGATGTCGGATCATGCGCCGGATCTCGGCGCGGCGTCCGATGGCGATGGCGACCGCAACATGATCATCGGCCGGGGGCTCTACCTCACCCCCTCCGATTCGCTGGCCCTCATCGCCGCCAACGCGCATCTGGCGCCCGGCTACAAGGATGGCATCAAGGGCATCGCCCGCTCCATGCCGACCAGCGGCGCGGCGGACCGGGTGGCGGCCAAGCTCGGCATCACCTGCTACGAGACGCCCACGGGCTGGAAGTTCTTCGGCAACCTGCTCGATGCCGGCCTTGCCACGGTCTGCGGCGAGGAAAGCTTCGGCACCGGCTCCAACCATGTGCGCGAGAAGGACGGGCTGTGGGCCGTGCTGATGTGGCTCAACATTCTGGCCGTGCGCCGGCAGAGCCTTGCCGACATCGTCAGCGCGCACTGGGCGGAATATGGGCGCAACTTCTACACCCGGCACGATTATGAAGAGGTCGATGCGGCCGCCGCTGACGGGCTGGTCGGCGAGCTGCGCCGCCGTCTCGACGGACTGCCGGGCACGGTCATCAACGGCCTTACCGTCGAGAAGGCGGACGACTTCGCCTATCACGACCCGGTCGATGGCTCGGTGACGACGCGCCAGGGCGTGCGGATCTTCTTCACCGACGGCTCGCGCATCGTCTATCGCCTGTCGGGCACCGGCACCGCCGGGGCGACGCTGCGCGTTTATATCGAGCGCTTCGAGCCGGATGCCGGCCGGCACGGCATCGACACGCAGGAGGTGCTGGCGGACCTGATCGAGATCGCCCGCTCCCTGCCGGACATTCCCGGCCGCACCGGCCGCACGGCGCCGAGCGTCATCACCTGACACAAACGAAAAACCCGCCGCGTCGTGCGCGGCGGGTTTTTTCGTTGTCCGGATCCGCGAGAAGGGTGTTCGCCAGCCGACGTTGTCCCTCCGAAGTCGGGCGTCAGCCGCCTTCGCCGCCATAGCGCAGCGCGCTGGTCCAGTGCATTTCGAGCTTGCGCAGCACGTTATAGGCGGTGGTCAGTTCCAGCGCCTCGGCCTCGTCGCGCGGACCCCGCTCAGCGGTGTCGTGCATGTTGCGGATGGCGTCGCACAGGCTGATCGCCTTCGCCGTCAGTCGGAGACGGGCCGAGCGCCGATCACGCAGCGAGGGCGAACGGTGGACATAGCCGCCCTCGACGAGCTGCTTGAGATTGTAGGAGGCGTTGGAGCCGAGATAGTGGCCGCGCTCCAGCAGGTCGCGGACCGAGAGCTCGTCGCTGCCGATGGTGAAGAGCAGCATGACCTGCGACGGGCTGATATCGTCCGTGCCGAGCCGCGTCAGCTCGATCCGCAGAAGATCGAGAAAGCGCCGATGCGCCCGCTCGATCACCCGGGCGATTTCCAGATGGTTGATGACGAACTCCGAGGCTCCCTCGGTACCCGTGCCGTTCATGGCCGAGATGATGTGCGCAGACGTGATCCCATCATCCTGCTCCTTGGCTGGCCTGACTACCATGCGCCCTTGCCCCTTTTGTTCGCCGCGGCCCCGGACGCTGATGCCCCACCCGGCCGGTTTCGATTCCGCCACGCTTTACGCGCGAAGAATGGCGGAATTCGCGTCGTAGGCAAAGCGGTAAGCCGTTCGGGCGCAAAGAAAACACGGGTGAGTACAGCGTGCGCGACAAGTAGAGATTGCAGCGCCGCCGTTTCCCGGTTCCGACATACCATGAAAGAGTGCGCGCAGGCTGGGGGAAACCTGCGCGCCGTGGTGTTACTGCGCTTCCTGAAGGTGCGATTCGATGAACCAGAGCGCCTTGTCGAGCGAACGCGAGGCGGCGGTGAAGATGTCGGCGGTGGTGGCGTCACCGGCCTCGTCCGCCTCGTCGATCGCCTTGCGCACGCTGTTGGCAACAGCGCCGTAGCGGTTGGCGAGTTCGCCAAGGTGATCGGATATCTTGTAGATGTCGGTCGGGTAGGGCTTGAGATGGCTCGCCGTGCCGACCGTCTGGGTGGTGCCCAGCGCCGTGCCGCCGAGCTGCACCACGCGCTCGGCCATGGTGTCGTTATGGCCGTCGAGCTCGGTGCGGAAGCCGTCCAGCATTTCGTGAACGGCGATGAATTGCGGGCCCTTCAGGTTCCAGTGCGCCTGCTTGGTGGCGAGCGCCAGGTCGATGCCGGCGGCGAGATTGGCATTGAGCAGGTCGATGGCGACCTTCTTGGCGTTGGAGGGCAGGTCGTTGGCGGTCTTGTGGGTGCGCATGATATCTCCTCTGCGGCTCCCGGCGTCGCCTGAGGGCGCAGGGCTCCACAGGCGACACCGGTACGTCGATAGAGGGCAAATCGGTCACAAGGGCCGAAGGTCAAGACCGCGCAGCTTCAGCTTTTCCGGTTGTGCAGGATGCGGCCGATGAAGTTCAGCAGCACCTGAGCGGCGAGGATCGAGGTGACGCCGCCCGGATCATATTCGCGGGCGACCTCGACGAGATCGACGCCGATCACCGTGCCGCGCTTGGTCAGCCCGTCCAGCAGTTCCAGCACCTCGTAATAGGTGAAGCCGCCATGGCTCGGCGTGCCGGTGCCCGGCGCTATGGACGGGTCGAAGCCGTCAATGTCGATGGTGACGTAATAGCGCTTGCCCTCCGGGATGCGGGCCAGCACCGCCTCGGTGCCGAGCTTGCGGATCTGCCGCACGCTAAGGATGTCCGAGCCCATGGAGCGCGCCGCCTCATAGCCCTCGCGGGCAGTTGACGAGACATTGCGAATGCCCAGCTGGGTGAGGCCGGTGACATAGGGCTTCTCGGCCGCCCGGCGCAGCGGGTTACCATGGCCGCGCCGCACGCCCTTGCGCTCATCCACGAAGTCGAGATGGGCGTCGAACTGGACGATGTGGAACGGTTCCTCGTCCGAGAACGCCTCGATGCAGGGAATGTTGACCGAGTGATCGCCGCCGAGCACGACCGGGATGGCGCCGGCCTTGAGGATCTTGCGCACGCCAAACTCGATATTGGCGTGGCTCTGGTCGGTGTCGGTGTGGATCATGTCGGCATCGCCGATATCGACGATGCGGGTTTTTTCTGCCGCCAGATAGGTGACGTCGTCCTCATGGTCATAGGCGCCGGCATGGCCGAAGGAGAACAGCGTCGAGGCTTCGCGGATGGCGCGCGGGCCGGAGCGCGCGCCCGAGCGCCATTGCGTGCCGAGATCGAAGGGCGCGCCGAGAATGGCGACATCGGCATCGATCCGGTCCCAGTCGAGCTGGAGCGGGTATTTGCCGAAGGTGCAGATGCCGACGAAGGGCAGGTCGAGCCGCCCGGTCTCATAGCCATGGGCCATTAGCGGGCTCCCTTGTTGTCGACGACGCCCGCGAGCACGCAGAGCAGTTCAAACAGGATGGTGGCGCCGGTGAGCGCGGTGAGGCCGGAAGGGTCGAAGGGCGGGGCGACCTCGACGAGGTCGGCGCCGATAATGTCGAGACCGTCGAGCAGGCGGACCATGGCCTGCGCTTCCCGCGTGGAGAAGCCGCCGATCTCCGGCGTGCCGGTGCCGGGCGCCTGCGAGGGGTCGATGCCGTCAATGTCGAAGGTGACATAGGTCGGCTTGTCGCCGACGATGGCGCGGGCTTCCGCCATCACATCCTCGACGCCGCGGGCGACGAATTCCTCGATGAAGATGATGCGCACGCCCATCTCGCGGGCATAGTCGTAATTGCCGGCATCGGAGATGGCGCCGCGCAGGCCGATCTGCACGAAGCGCTTGGGATCGACCAGCCCTTCCTCGATCGCGCGGCGGAACGGCGTGCCATGGGTGTAGCGGCTGCCATTGAAGAAGCTGTCATAGGTGTCCGAATGGGCGTCGAACTGGATGAGGCCGACCGGCCCGTCGCTGGCGAGCCCGCGCAGGATCGGCAGGCTGATGAGATGGTCGCCGCCGGCGGTGAGCGGCAGCGCCCCGGCCTCGCGCACGCCCTCGTAATGCGCGGTGATGAGGTCAAGCGAGCGCATCAGGTCGAACGGATCGGTGATGACGTCGCCGCAATCGGCCACGCGCGCCCGGTCATAGGGCGACAGGCCGGTGACGTGGTGCACGCGGCGCATCAGGCTCGACTGGTTGCGCAATTCGCGCGGCCCGTGGCGGGTGCCGGCGCGGTTGGTGGTGCCGAGGTCGAAGGGCAGGCCGAGAATGGCGATATCGACCTCGGAGGGCTCGGCCACCGGCAGGCGCATGAAGGTCGGCAGCCCCGCATAGCGGGGGATGCTGCCGGAATCGAGGGGCTCGAAGATGCGGGTCATGTGAACCTCATGGGGGCGGGGCCCCGTTTTCTTTCTGTGTCCCGGACAAGCCGTGCGCAGCGCGGCGCCGATCCGGGATCCAGCGCAAGACGTCGCCGCAGGCGG
Organism: Ancylobacter sp. WKF20; assembly: GCF_029760895.1. Classification (NCBI taxonomy): domain Bacteria; kingdom Pseudomonadati; phylum Pseudomonadota; class Alphaproteobacteria; order Hyphomicrobiales; family Xanthobacteraceae; genus Ancylobacter; species Ancylobacter sp. WKF20. The sequence goes on along the minus strand of NZ_CP121679.1, from coordinate 1,685,825 downwards.
CTAAAGCAAGAGCAAAGCGGAGCTTCGCGGATTCTCCCCTGGGTCCCGGCTCGGCGCTTCGCCTTCGGCTCCGCTGGGCCGGGACACGGGTCGCCCCTACAGCCCGAATTCCTTGCGGATGGCGGCGGACATGTGGGTGACGTAGTCGGCCATCAGCAGTTCGCCCTTCTCCACCGTGGAGCCAGTGGCGACCGCCAGCACGCCGGAGGGCGGCAGGCCGAAATCGGCGGGGACGGGGAATTTGTCATAGGGCGGGAAGGTGGCCGGGCCGTCACTCGGCACTTTGTCCATCTCCACGAGCTCCGGGCGCAGGAGGAGCATCAGCGAGGTCTCGAGCAGGCTCGCATGTTCGAGGTCGATGCCGGGGAAGCCGTCGGGGAACAGCGTATCCAGCGTGGCGCGCTGGGCGAAGTCCCAGTATTCCAGCCGCATCACCTGCATGTCGGTGATGCCGTCGCGTGAAAGTTCGCGCAACGCCAGATCGAGCCCTTCGACCGACGGCCACAGATTCTCGTAATGGCCGTTCACCAGCACCAGCCGGCGCACGCCCTGCCGGCCGAGATTGCGGATCACGTCGCGCAGCACCAGCGAGAAGGTATGCGCATCAAGGCTCAGCGTGCCGGGAAACTGCTCGCCGCCACCCGAGCGCGGCATGGACTTGCAGCCATAATTCACCGTCGGGGCGACGATGCCGCCGATCGCGCGGGCGACGCGCTCGCACACGCCGGTGGGCAGCACCACGTCCACATTGAGCGGCAGATGCGGCCCATGCTGCTCGGTGGAGCCGACCGGCAGCAGCACCGGCGCGCCGGCGGCGATCTTCGCCGCGAATTCGGGCCAGCTCAGTTCGTCGAGACGGACGCTGTCGACCATGTTTCCCTCTGGTTCTGTCGGGGCAAATCTCTCAATGCATGCCAGCGCCGCCATCGACGCTGATGCATTGGCCGGTGATGAAGCCGGTGGCGCGGCTCGCAAGGAACAGCACCGCCTGCGCGATTTCCTCCGGCCGGCCGACGCGGCCGAGCGGGTTGGTGGTCTCCAGCGCGCGCTCCGCCGGGCTCATCCGGTCGAAGCCGAGCAGCGGCGTGTCGACCGGGCCGGGGGCGACGGCGTTGACCAGAATGTCCGGCGCGAGTTCGCGGGCCCAGGCGCGGGTGAGGCTGAGCACCGCGCCCTTGGTGGCGCAGTAGCCGGAGGCGCCGGCGCGGCCGAGATAGGCCAGCTCCGAGGCGATGTTGATGATGCGCCCGCGCACCGGTGCCGGGCCGCTGAAGTGTTTGAGCGCCTCGCGCGCCATCAGGATCGGCCCGCGAATATTCACCGCCGCCATGCGCTCATAGGCGCCGATGTCAAAGCTGGCGAGCGGGGTGTCTACCAGCACACCGGCGCAGTTGACGATGACGTCGAGCCCGCCGAGCTGGTCGCGCGCCGCATCCATGCCGGCGATAACGGCGGCCTCGTCCGACACATTGGTGAGGATGGTCGGCCAGTGGGAGGTCTGCTCCGGCGGGTGTAGGTCGAAGCCCACCACTTTGGCGCCGGCCGCGCTCAGCGCATCGGCACAGGCGCGGCCAATGCCGCTGCCCGCGCCGGTGACGATGACGCGCAAATCCTTGTGGGGGCTCACCATGGGAATTCTCCTCGGTCGACGCCGAGGCTCTGGCCGGTGATGTTGGCCGCAAGGTCGGACGCCAGGAACAGATAGGTGCCGGCGACATCCTCCGGCTCCATGAATCCCGGCAGGATCTGCCCGGCCACGATCTCGTTCAACAGCGTTTCCGGCTCGGCAGCCATGCGCGCGGCCATGGCGTGGAGCGAGCGCAGTGAGGCTTCCGTGCGCACCCAGCCCGGACACACCGCATTCACGGTAATGCCACGCGGGCCGAGCTCCTTGGCCCAGGTCTTGGTCAGGCCGATCACCGCGTGCTTAGAGGCGACATAGGCGCCGAACAGCGCCTCGGCCGAGCGCGACCACACGGAGGCGGTGTTGATGATGCGCCCGCCATGGCCCATGGCCGGCAGCATGGCGCGGGTGACGAGGAAGGTGCCGACGACGTTTATCTCGACCACGCGGCGGAAGATCGCCTCGTTCTGCGCGCCGGCATCGTCGAGCGGGGTGACGAGCTCCAGCCCAGCATTGTTCACCAGCACATCGAGCCGGGGAATGGACGCCGCCACCGCCGCCACGGCCTCCGCCGAGGTGATGTCCGCCTGATGGCCGCGCGCGCCAAGCCGGCCGGCGGCTTCATGGATCGCGGCATCATCGGCGAGCATTTGCAGCTCCGCCCCGGCGGCGGCGAAGGCGCGGGCGATGCCATGACCGATGCCGCGGCTGGAGCCTGTGACGAGGACGGTGCGTCCGGCGAGACCCTCGAGCGTCATGCGGGCACGCGGGAACAGAGCGGGGAGGGGGCGCGCATCGGGGAAGCTCCAGCGGGAGGGCGAGGCCATGCTGGCGCAGTTCCACTTTCCAGAAAATCGGAATTAGTGGAAGGATGTATTGATAGATTTAGATGTATCGGGCGCTTGCCTTGATCCGTCATCCCGGACGGTCCGCAGGACCGAGCCGGGATCGCGCGGGCACGAGGCGAGGCGGCAGGCGATCCCGGCTCTCGCTGCGCTCGGCCGGGATGACGGGTAGGGCATAAGGGGGACGGCGCCATGCGGCGGCTGGACAATATCGACCTGCGGCTGCTGCGCGTCTTCGTCGTGCTGGCGCAGGAGGGCGGGTTTCAGGACGCGCAGATCGCGCTGAACCTGTCGCAATCCACGCTCTCGACTCATCTGGCCGCGCTGGAGCGCAAGCTGGGTGGGCAGCTTTGCGAGCGCGGGCGGGCGGGATTCCGCCTCACGCCCTTCGGCGAGGCGACGCTCGCCGCCGCGCTGCGGCTGTTCGAGGATATCGACGCCTTTCACGGCCGCATCGGGCGCGACCAGCGCCGCCTCGTCGGACGGCTGCGTGTCGGCATCGTCGATGGCGTCGTGACCAACCCGCAACTGGGTCTCCAGACGGCGCTCGCCCGCTACATGGACTATGCCTCGGAGGTGTTCGTCGATCTGGAGCTCGGCACGCCGCTGGCGCTGGAGCGGGCGCTGATGGACGGGCAGCGCGACCTTGTGGTCGGGCCGTTCTCGCAGAAGGTGCCGGGCATCACCTATATTCCGCTGCACCGGGAGGCGCAGGCGCTCTATTGCGGGCGCGGCCATGCGCTGTTCGACCTGCCGGGTGCCGAGATCAGCCATGCCCGCATCGAGGAGGCATTGTTCTCCGTGCGGCGCTACCGCCACCTCGACGACCTCTACCGGGTGAACCACCCGCGGGCGAGCGCCGCCATCGTGCAGATGGAGGCGCAGGTGATGATGATCCTGTCCGGCCGCTTCATCGGCTATCTGCCGCGCCATATCGGCGAGGATTGGGTCGGGCGCGGGCAGATGCGGGTGCTGAAGCCGGAGAGCTATGGCTTTGATTCCGCGCACTTCGCCGCGACCCGCCGGCTCAGCGGCGAGCAGCCGCTGATCGACGCCTTCATCCGCGAATTGCGAGCGCAGGCGCGTCCGGTGGCCGATCCGGTTCAGGTGAGCCGGTAGATCCAGTCGGGCAGGATGTAACGCCGGCCGATGAAGACGAAGCCGAGCGGCACGCCGCCGCTCTCCACCACCGCGCTGCGCAGGGCGATGGCGGCGGGCTTGCGGGTCTTGTCGGCGCGCACCACCAGCACATTGCCGTCGACCAGCGCGTCGAGCCGGTGGCCGAGCGCGCTCGCCTCGCGCGCGGTGGCGCAGAACACCACCGCCTCGCACTCCTGGCGCAGCTCGCGCATCAGCCCTTCCGCCTCATGCAGCGGCGTGCGCAGCTGGAGCAAGGGCGAGGTCTGCGCGTCGGTCAGGCTCCACAAGAGCGGCGTGCCGGTGGGGCGGGCGCGGATGCCGCCCTTGAGCCGGACCGAGGGATCGTCAATCGTGACCGGCGGGGCGGTGAGATCGACCAGAAGCGTGCGCAGGCCGCGCTGGGTGGTGAACTCGGCGGCGACCCGCTCGGCAAGGCCCGACAGCGCCGGGTCGGCCTCCACGCCGATGAACTGCACGACGCGCACCGGCTGCCCGTCGACCCGCGTATCCGCCAGCAGCGCCGCGAGGTTGCCGGCGTCGCGCTGGAGCGCGGCATCATCCTCGCCGCGCGCGGGATTGTCGTACTCGCCGAGCACCGGCACCTCGAGCGCCCGCTCAGTCTCGCTCGGCTGGATGAAGGTCGAGCGCAGCGCCGAGGCGACCGCGCCGGCGGCGGCGCCGAACAGCACCGCGCCGATGAGGCCAGCGCCGAGGAAAGGCAGGCGCATGGAGCGGTTGGTGACCGAGGCGCCGGCATCCTGCACGAGGCGCACATTGGATTCGCGCTCGGCGGCGGCGGATTCCTCGATCTTGGCGGCGGTGGCGCGGCGCAGATATTCGCGGTAGCCCTCCGACAGCGTCTCGCGGCGGCGGTTGAGCTCGACCAGTTCGGTCTCGGCCGCGCGCAGCGCGGTCAGGCGCTTTTCGGCATCCGCCTGCTGGACGACCAGTTCCTTTTCCTGCCGGTCGAGCGCGTCCGCCTCGATGCGCAGGCTGAGGATCATGTTGTTCACATAGCCCACCGCCGGGTTTCGCACGTCGCGGCTGGTCTCGTAGAGCCGCTCATTGCGGGTGGCGATCTGCTTGCGGATGGTCTCGATCTTGCGGTTGATCTCGCGCATCATCGCGCCATTGGCGGCGTATTGCAGGGCGAGGCGGTCGCGCTCGATGAGGAGGCGGCTCAGCGTGTTGTTGTCGTCGTCATTGCCCAGCGCGTCGCTCTTCTGGTTGAAGTCGAACACGGTCGGGGGCAGGGCGGCGAGCTGCTTCTCGGCCTCGGTCAGCTGGCCGGCCACCGCGACCTTGCGCTCGGCGACCTGACGGCGACGCTGGACGACCGAATCCACCTGATTGGCGGCGAGGACGGCGTCCTGGTCGAAATCGATGATGCCGACGCGGCTTTTCAGCCCCTCGATCGCCCGGTCGGTCGCGGTGAGGTCGCGCTGGAAGCGCTGGACCTCGGCCTCAAGGATGCGGGCGGTGGGGTTCTCCATGATGACCCGCCGGCGCGCCATATAGGCGGCGACCAGCTTGTCGGTCGCCTCGATGGCGATGGCGCGGTCGGGATGGGTGAAGGACACCTCGATCACATTCGAGCCGTCGAGCACCTCGGCGCGCAGATTGCGCCGGAATCGTTCGATCGCCTTGTCCATCGCACTGCCGGGCCCGGCGAGCAGATCGCGCACGCGGGACAAAAGGCCGGGCGGGAACAGCGTCTCGCGGCCCATATCCTCGATCACCGTGCGGATGACATCGGCGCTCTCGAGGATCTGCACCTCGGATTCGACCTGCTTCAGCCCTTCGATGGAGAGCACGGCCGGCCCGGTGCCGGTGACGTTCTGCGCGTTGGTCACCTCGCGGCTGACGATGACCATGAGCAGGCTGTTGGCGGTGTATTCGGTCCTGGCGAACGTCGCCGCCGCCACGCCCGCCGCCAGCGGCAGCAGCGCGGCCAGCAGGATGATGCGGATGTGGAAGAAGGCGGCGATGAGGAAATCGCGCAGCGTGAAGGCGGGCGGGCGACTGCCGGACCACTGGCCGGCGGCCGTGGCCTCGGCCTCGCCCGCATAGGTTCCCGTCATCGCCATTCAACGCCACCTGCACGCCCACCGGCCGGGCGGCCACACCTCTACTCGGCCTGAGTGTGCCCCATTAACGCTAAGCGCCGGTAAAGACCCGCCGCCGCTGCGTCAAAAAGCCTGCGGCATCAGCCGGCGCACCGCGATCGCCGTGCCGAGCGCGCCCTGCACGATGACGAGGGCGGTGAGGATCGCCGCGCCATTCATCCCGTAGAGCGGCACGAGCACGGCGCCGGCGGCGCAGCAGACGAGGAATTGCGCGACGTTCAGCCAGCGCAGCAGCCCGCCATGGCCAGTCATCGCCAGCACGATGTCCTGGCAGGAGAGCAGGCCGTTCACCAGTTGTCCGGCCGCCATGATGACGAGGGCGGTGGCGGCGATGTCGAAGCCGGGGCCGATCAGCGCCAGCAGCGGGCCGGGCAGGAGCATCATGAGGGCGACCGGCGGCACGCTGCACAGCGCGACGAGCCGCCGTGCGCGCCGGTTCTGCGCCCGCAGGCCCGCCCAGTCGCCCAGCCGGTGCAGGGCGGAAAAGCGTGGTGCGGCGATGGAGCCGATGGCGATGATGACCACCCAGATGAGGATGGACAGCCGGTTGGCGATGCTGAAGGCGCCGACCTCGGCCGGGCTCGCATAGACCGCCAGCAGCAGCATCGGGATGGAGTTGAGTGAAACCTGCACCACCTCCACCAGCCCCAGCGGCACGGCGGTGCGCCACAGCGCGGGGAGGACGTCGGCGGGAGCCTCGACCGGTGCGGCGCCGTCGCGCTCGGCCCGCAGGATCAGCCACGCGCCGATGGCGGTGGCGGCGAGATTGGAGAGGGCCAGCGCATAGAGCATGGCGGAGAGCGAGTGCGCGCCCGCCAGCATGGCCAGGAAGGTGAAGACCGGCCAGGACGCGTTCTGCACGAACTGCCCGGCGACGCCGCGGTTCAGCCCCAGCAGCACATGGCCGGCATAGAAGCACAGCGCCTGCGGCAGGATCGCCAGCGCGGCGATGCGCAGCGGGGCGGCAAGGTCGGGATCGTGGAACAGATAGGCTGCGGCGGGTGTCGCGGCGGCGAGCGTCGCCAGCGTGGCCATGACGCTGCCGAGCACGGTCCAGCCGAGGCCGGTGAGCATCGCCCGCTCCGCCGCCGCGCCGTCGCCAATGGCGATCTCCGCCGCCATGTGGCGCACCACCGCCTTCTCGAAGCCGGCGCGGGCGATGGTGGCGGCAAGGCCGACCCAGGTCAGGCAGATGAAATAGAGCCCCGCCTCATGCGTGCCGAGCAGGCGCGCCGCCAGCATGAACAGGCCGAGCTTGCCCACCACCTCCAGCCCGCGCACGGCGAGCGCGCCGGCATAGGGCGCATAGGCCAGCGCCAGCCGGGAGAGACGGGAGGGGAGGGTCGGCATGCGATCCTTTGAACCGGGTCGGGAGAAGCGAGACAGCGCCGGCGCACCATGGCATATCGCCCCCATGGGCCGGATGGGACGACACCCCCGCATGAACCACGCAGCCGTGCGCCTCGCAAGAGCCGGGCGCGCCGCGATGCTGGTGGCTGCCGCGCTGCTGGCGATCGCTGCGGCGAGCCTGCCGGCGCAGGCGCAGACAGGCACGGGCGACCTGCCGGGGGCGAGCCCGCTCGACCCGTCCATCGACCCGTTTCCTTTCGATGGGCGTCTTGCCATCCGCGACTATCTGCGCCGCGCTCTGCCGAGCCGCTGGTGGGCGAATGAGCCGGATTTCTCGCTCGGCGTCTGGTCGGCCATGGTGCATGTGCCCGATGACTGGAAGGGCAACCCGACCTCCGCGCTGATCGGCCTGTGTCCGCCGCGCGAAAGCGTGCTCTGGCGTCATATCGACCGGCTGGACCTCGTGCCCTTCTACCGCGATGCGCGCCGCGCCGGCACGACCTGCCGCCCCTGAGCGCCGCTGCGGGAAGCCGAGTCATTGCAAGGATTTAAGGCTTCATTAACCGCGTTTCTTTAGGTTTCGAGCGTCGCAGCGTGCCGCCCCTGGCGGTGGCGCGTGCCGAGCCGGAGAAGACGCATGCCCCTAGCCGACAGCGGCGACGACGCGCCCCGCTTCCGCGCTGCCGCTCGGGCGGGGCGGGGACGGAAGGGCGCCGTGCTCGTGCCGGTGTTGCTTCTGGCCGTGCTGCTCGCCGGCTGCACCACCAGCCGCGACACCACCGGCTCGGTCGGCAAGCCGCAGAGCCCGGGCGATGCCTTCACCACCGGGCAGGAGCTGCGCTTCACCGAGGTGAACCCGCAGGGGTTCCGCCCGTGGAGCAGCCAGGTTCCGCCCTACCGGATCGGCCCCGGCGACAAGCTGAAGATCAAATATTTCCTCACCCGCGACATGGACGAGGAGCTTACCGTCTCGCCCGATGGCACGGTGGCGCCGCGCGCCATCGGCCAGCTCAAGGTCGAGGGGATGACGCTCGCCGGCGCGCAGGAAGTGGTGCGCCGCGCCTCGCGCGTCGAGCTCGCCGACCAGAAGGTGGTGATCGCGCTCGAAGACCCCGTCTCCGCCAAGGTCTACATCGGCGGCATGGTCGAGCGGCCGGGCCCCTATAATCTCTCGGAGATGCGCAACGGCACGCTGCAGGGCATCCTGACCGCCGGCGGCTTCACCGAGGAGGCGCGTACCGGGCAGGTCGCGATCATCCGCCGTGGCCCGGACAACATGCCGATGCTGCGGCTGGTGAACGTCAAGGAGATCATCCAGACCGGCTTCACGCTGGACGATGTGCAGCTTGTTTCCGGTGACATCATCTATGTGCCGCGCAGCTCCGTCGCCGAGCTGAATGTCTGGATCGACCAGTTCATCAACAAGGTGGTGCCGTTCCAGCGCAGCTTCAACTATACGATGGGCACGCAGAGCACCGTGACCCCCTAAGGGGGCGCCACCAAGGAAAAGCGCCCGTGGAAGCCGTGCCGGAGGTCGTCTATCTCGGCGTGCCGATCGCCCGGCTGGACACGGCGGCGGCCGCCGCCACCATCGCCGCCCGCCCGGCCGATGCGCCCTTCGCCTATGTCGTGACGCCCAATGCGGCGCATTTCACCCGGCTGAACGAACTCGGCGATTCCCGTTTCCGCGACGCCTATGACCATGCCTGGCTGCGCCTGTTGGATGGGCAGGTGCCGCGCGTCCTCGCGCGCCGGCTGTTCGGGCTCGACCTGCCGCACGCCGCCGGCAGCGATGTGACGCTCTCCTTGCTGGAAGGCCATACCGCGCCGGAGGATCCGGTGACGGTGATCGGTGGCAGCGAGGAATTGCGGTGCCGGCTGATGGCGCGCTTCGGCCTCACCCGTCTCGCCCTGCATGTGCCGCCCATGGGCTTCATCCGCGATCCTGCCGCGGTGGCGGCGTGCGTGGATTTCGTCGTGGCGCATCCGGCGCGTTACGTCTTCCTCGTCGCCGGCTCGCCGCAGTCGGAATATCTCGCGCGGGCCATTGCGGCGCGCGGCGGGGCGGTGGGCTGCGGGCTGTGCGTGGGGAGCGCGTTGAACTTCGCCACCGGCCTTGTGCCCCGCGCGCCGGCCTTTCTGCGCCGGGCGGGGCTGGAATGGGCCTACCGGCTCGCCCGCAACCCGCTTGGCCATGCCCGCCGGGTGTTCATCGATTCCGCACCCGTGCTGCTGACGGCGCTGAAGGCCCGGCGCGATCCGGCGCGCTACGGCATGAAACCGCCGGAGGGCGGGGCATGAGCGGGGGCGTCACCTCCCGGCGCCGCGCGGCGGTGGTGAGCCTGCCCCGCGCCTATGTGCCCGACCCGCTGCCGATCTCCGACGAGCGGTTCGCCGGGCTGGTGACGACGACGATCCTTGTCGTCACCCTGCCGCTGTTCGCGCAGTGCTTCCATTACCTGCACGAGCTGACCGTCCCCTATCTGCTCTCGAAGGCGTGGCCGCTCGCCTGCCTGCCGCTGGCGCTCTATGCGGTGGTGCGGCTGGAGCTGCCGGCCAAGCGCTTCTATCTCGTCTTCCTCGCCTATGCGCTGGGCGTCACGCCCTTCATCTCCATGGTGCAGCTCGGCAATGGGCTGATCGACGCGCTGATCACCACGGTGAAGGTGTGGCCGATGACCTATTACTTCGCGCTCTCGGCGCTGCTCGCCTGGCTGGCGCCGAGCCATGACCGGCTGCGCGCCGTGCTGGTGGGGCTGGGTGCCGCGACCTTCGCACTGATGGTGCTGCTGTGGATCGCCGTGCCGACGAGCTGGTACGTGAACGATCCCATGCTCGGCAAGCTGTTCATGATCGAGGTCGAGCGCGGCTATCGAATCTACATGCCGATGTTCTTCGGCGCGCTGCTGCTGTTCTATCTCGCGCGCCGTGCCGTGCAGCGCCCGACCCTGCTGGCGCCGCTGCTGATCCTCGCCGGCTTCCTCGCCATGCTGATGATCTACAAGCAGCGCACGGCCATTGGCGGCATGCTGCTGATCTGCGTCTACGCCGCCGTGACGTCGCTGGCGCCGCGCCGGCGTCTGCTCATCGTCGGGCTGTTCCTCGCCGTGGTGCCGCTCGGCGTGGGGGTGATGATGGTGCAGAACGCCGACAATCTCGTGCAGTCGCTCGGCGGCTCGCTCACCGTGCGCCAGCATTCGCTGGCGCTGGCGGCGAACTTCCTCGGTGACGACCCCTGGCGCTGGCTGTTCGGGGTGGGCGCCACGACCCGCTTCGGCGCCATCACGCTTGCCGACATTTTCGGCAATGACCAGTTCTATATCGCCGATCTCGGCTGGTTCGGCGTGGTCTTTGAATATGGGTTGTTGGGGGCGCTGCTGCTGGCGGGGCTCTATGTGTGGGGTGTCATCGTCGTGTTGAGGGCCGCACGCGGCACGGATGACGCGCTGGTGCTCGCGCTCTCCGACTACATCCTCTATCTGCTGGTCACCTCGGCGGTCTATTCGCTGGTGTTCACGCCGGGCGAACTCGGCGTGGTCATGGCGCTCGCCATCTACCTCCTGCGCGTGCGGGGACGGCGCCCCTCGACAGCGCGACCGGCGCACCGCATAAGCTTCGGCGCCCATGCCCTATCGGACGGAGACTAGGATGCTGCGCCGCCTGTCCAAGCTCATGCGCATGCCCGGCTTCCGCGAGGCGCCGCTGGCGGTGAGCGCGCGCGGCCTGCGCTGGATGGCGGCGGTGGCGCTGGGGCACAGCCCGGTGTTCGAGCTGGTGCCGGGCGGGGCCAAGCTGCGCGTGCCGCCGGATCTGCGCTTCACCTCCGTCTCCGCCTTCCTGCTGCGCGACGCGGTGGAGCCGGAGCTGCACTACATCCAGAAATTCGTGAAGCCGGGCGACGTGTTCGTCGATGTCGGCGCCAATATCGGCCTGTTCACGCTGAAGATGGCGCCGAGCGCGGCCCGTATCGTCGCGGTGGAGCCCGGCGAGGCGGCGGGCACGCAGCTTGCCGCCAATGTCGCCCTGAATGGCTTTGCCAATGTCGCCATCGTGCGCAAGGCGCTCTCGGACGCGCCGGGCCGTGCCGCGCTGTTCCACAACCCGCTGGGCGATGATCCGCAGGCCTTCTCCCTGCTCAGCGACGGCTCCGATGCCGGCAGCGAGAGCGTGGAGCTGACGACGCTCGACCTTCTGGTCGCCGAGCAGGGCCTGCCGCGTGTCGATTGCATCAAGATCGACGTGGAGGGCGCGGAGGGACAGGTGCTCGCCGGCGCCCGACAGACGCTGGAGCGTGACCGGCCGACCGTGATCTTCGAGATGAACTGCCCGACGCTGATGAAGGCGGGCGGCGACGCGGCGGCCGCCTGGAACCTGCTGGCGGCCCGCGACTACCGCTTCTTCCATCTGGAGGAAGACGGCCGCCTCACCCCGCTCGGCAGCCGCCCCACCGAGTTCTGCAACGTCATCGCCCGCCATAAGGACGCGCCCGCGCTCGGCTGAGCCTCAGGGCGTGCAGCCCTCCAGCTGCAACCCGATGCAGATGGCGGTAGTGAGCGCCCTCGCATCCGGGTTGTCCGGGCCGGGCGGACCGGGGGGCGTCAGGTTCAGCGCGTAGAGCATGGCGCCGGCGAGCGGGTCTGGCTTCAGCGTTGCCATCAGCGCCGCAGTGCCGGCGAGCGTCGCGCGCTTTTCGCCGTGAGTTGGCGGCAGGACGGGGATACCCAGCGCCAGCGGGCCCTTCCACAGGCTGCGATAGGCGCGGAAGGCTTCCAGCGGCTGGTAATGCGGCCCGGCGTCGTAGCTCATGATCGCCACGAGATCGAGCATCGCCGCCTCCGGCGCGCGCAGCAGCGCGATCATCGAGCCGCGCCACGGGCTTGGCGGCGGGGCATTGGTAAAGGCGCCCTGGCCATAGGCGCCGACGCTCCAGCCGGCAACGCTGAGGACATAAGGCCGGGGCAGGGCGTCGCGCAGGCGTCGGACAATGTCCAGCCAGAGGGCATCGCTGGCGCAGGCGACCCGGCCGGCACGGATCAGGCAGGCGGGCTGGGTCGGCTCAAAGTCGATGTCGAGGCCATCCGCGCCGAGATCAGCCACCAGCCGGGCGAGCGCGCCGGGATCAAGCCTGTCCCAGCCGCCATAGGTCGCCCCGCCCACCGCCAGTAGCACGCGCGTGGCGGGAGCGCGGGCCTTCAGCGCGGCGATTGCGTCCTTCAGCACCGCGCCGGAAAACGGGTATTGCAGCCCGGTGCCGGAAAGCTCAAGGCCGCCGGGATAGGCAAGGTCCGGCTTCACGAAAGCCAGAGCGACATGGGTGATGGCGCGGGGCAGGCGCGCGAGAGTGGTGGCTGCCCCGTCCTGCGCCGGCGGCTCGTACCAGCTCGCCTGATAGGCCAGGAAGGGCCGTGCCGGCTCGGCCCGCGCGGCTACGGCCCCGGCGAGGAGCGCGAGCGCCGCGAGCGCCAGCCTCAGAACGCCGAATTGTCGGCGAGGCCCTTGGTGACGGTGAGCAGCAAGATGCGGATGTCGAACCATATCGACCAGTGCTCGATGTAATAGAGGTCGAGCTCGACGCCGCGCTCGGCCTTCTCGACGGTGTAGATGCCGCCGCGCATCCCGTTGATCTGCGCCCAGCCGGTGATGCCCGGCTTCATGCGGTAGCGAGCGACATAATCGCTGATCGCCTCATAGCGCACATCCTCGGTGATCCGCATGTTCGGCACATGCGGGCGCGGGCCGACGACCGACATGTCGCCCTTGAGGACGTTGAGAAGCTGCGGCAGCTCGTCGATGGAGAAGCTGCGCAGCAGCGCGCCCACGCGGGTGATGCGCGGATCCTCCCGCACGGCGGCGACCGAGCCGTCATCGGCCGGATTCACATGCATGGTGCGCAGCTTGTAGACGGTGAATTCGCGGTTGTTCAGGCCGATGCGGGCCTGCCGGAACAGCACCGGGCCGGGCGAATCCAGCTTGATGGCGATGGCGGCCAGCAGCAGCACCGGCGAGACGAGGATCAGCCCGATCGTGGCGACCGTGTAGTCCTCCACCGCCTTGAAGATGCCGAGCGAACCTTTCAGCGGGCGCTGCTGCACCTGTAAGGCGCGGTGGTCGGCGATGCTGGTGAGGCCGGCATAGCCCGGCTTGAAGGTGCCAGGCTCCAGCTCCAGCATCACGTCGACCGCGAAGCGGTTGAGCTGCTGCGCCACCTCGCCAATGGCCCGCACATCGTTCCACGACTTGGTGACGATCACCATGTCCACCGTGTCGCGGCGGGCATAGGCGAAGAGTTCGGCAAGGCCTCCGCGCATTGGGGGAACGCCGTCGCCCGCCAGCTCGGCGGGCGTCGCCGGGCGGCCCTCGTCGCGGAACACGGCGATGAAGTCGAGCAGCCGCTCGCCCTGCTGCTCCTCATAGTAGTTTCGCACCAGCGCGTAGGCCCGGTCGAGGTCGCCGATCACCAGCACGTCGCGACGCAGCAGGCCGCGCCGGTTGATCGAGCGGATCAGCCAGCTGACCAGCACCAGGCGGCCAAAGAGCAGCGCGAAGGCGGCGATGGCCGCCCAGTGACCGAGGGCGGTGAGATCCTCGTCCTCGGCCGGCACCAGCGCGTAATAGACCAGCAGCACCGCCAGCCCGGCCGGGACGCTGCCGATGAGCACATGGACGATCTGCCGGCGCAGCCGCTTATAGTGCTCGACGCGGTAGGCTTGGCCGAGCGTCAGCGTGCCCGCATAGACCGACGCGGCAATGACGCCGAGAACGGCGGTCTGGCTCCAGCTCAGCTCATGCCAGAACAGGTAACCCGCCAGCGTGGCGAGGGCGATCATCGTCAGGTCGCAGAGGATGACGAGGCGGTTGACCAGGCCGTGGGTCCAGCGCGTCATCGGGTAATCCCTCGTGACGCCATGTCTCGCCGTGCCCCGCCAGCCTGAGGCCGGTACGGCATGAAGCCGAGGTCATGCAACCCGCAAAGCATCGACATGGAAAGGATGACGTCCGCCGCTCGCCACTTCACCGCCCTTCGACGGTGAACATCGGGCGAAGCTTTATCACCGGGCTGGTCGCCAATCCATTTCCGTTAGGCACGCCCTTGCGACGCGCTTAACGAGCCGTCAAAGCTCAGCAACTGTCAGAGATAGAGCTGTCAGAGATAGACCTGCGCCTCGCGATACCATTCCACGAAGGCGCGGACGCCGACCGACAGCGGGGTGGCGGGCGAATAGCCGGTGAGCGCCTGCAGCAGCGCCGGGCTGGCGAAGGTGCGCGGCACGTCGCCCTTCTGCATCGGCAGCATCCGGCGCTTGGCCGGGCGGCCGATGATGTCCTCGATGGTCTCGACGAAATCCAGCAGCCCGACCGGGTTGCCGCCGCCGATATTGACCACGCGGAACGGCCCCTGCGCGGACAGCGTGTCGACATTCGCGGGCGCGGTGACGCGGTTGGCCTCGCCCGGCGGGATCGCGGCAAGGCGGATGATGGCCTCCACCAGATCGTCGATATAGGTGAAGTCCCGGCTCATCTTGCCTTCGCCGTAGATCTCGATCTCCTGATCCGCGAGCATGGCGGAGACGAACTTGAACAGCGCCATGTCCGGCCGGCCCCAGGGGCCATAGACGGTGAAGAAGCGGAAGGCGGTGGTCGGCACCTTGTAGAGATGGGCGTAGGAGTGGCCCATCATCTCCATGCCCTTCTTGGTGGCGGCATAGAAGGTGAGCGGCTCGTCGGCCCGGTCGGTCTCGTGGAATGGCACGGTGGGGTTGGCGCCATAGATGGAGGAGGTCGAGGCGAGCAAAAGGTGCTTCACCTCCAGCTCCTTGGCCAGTTCCAGCACGTTCCAGGAGCCGACGAGGTTGGAATCGAGATAGGCCTGCGGGTTTTCCAGGCTGTAGCGCACGCCCGCCTGCGCGGCGAGGTGGACGATGACGTCCGGGCGCGCCTCATGGGCGGTGGCGCTCAGCAGCGCGCGGTCCTCGAGCCGGCCGATCACCGGGCGGAACGCCGCAAACTGGCCGAGCGCGGCGTGGCGGGCTTCCTTGAGCTTCAGATTGTAATAGGCGGTCATCCCGTCGAAGCCGACGACCTCATGCCCATCTTCCAGCAGCCGGCGCGCGAGGTGGAAGCCGATGAAGCCGGCGGTGCCGGTGATGAGATAGCGCATATGCCCCCACGCGATTGGTCCGCGAACCACCCCACGATCCGCGGGCGCATCTTTAGGTGCAGCGCAGTAGAGTCAAGGCCGGTATGGGGAAACCCCGGCTAAATGCCGCGACGGACGCGATCGCTGAGATTGCGCCGCTCGCGGATGATGGCGTCGAGCGCGACCTGCTGCTCGGGGGTGCGCGGAAGCTGGTCGAGCTGGTCGAGCTGGTTCAGCGCCACAAGGCGCAGCAGGTCGTCGCGCGGCTCGCCGCTCGCGTCGCGGGGCAGGGCGGCGACGGTCTGGATATGCTCGGGCGGCAGGATCCCCGGCAGCTCGGCTGTCAGGCGCTCGCGCAGCGCGGCTTCCTCGACACCGGCGGCCTCGACGAAGGCATAGAGGCCGAAGCTGTGACCGGCAGTCGGGAAGTCGGCGATATGGACCGCGCTGACACCGGGATGGGCGGCCAGCACGGTGGCGATGGCCGGGCCCTGCTCCATGGCGCGCGGGCCGCGCCCTTCGGTATCATGGTAGTTCAGTAGGCGGCGGGTGACGAAGTTGTAGACCTTCTTGCCGGTGCTCATCCAGATGCGGTTGAACAGGCTCTTGCGGGCGAGAATGCGCTTCTCGATCGGGGTCAGCGCCTCCGGGCAGAAGCTGCGCTTCTGCTTCAAGAGGTGGCGAATGTCCTCATAGGCCGCGATACGGAAGATCTTGCTGCGCCTCTCAAAACAGAAGGCGAGCTGGAAATCCATCAGCACGGCACGCCCATCCGCCGCGTAGAGCCAGTTTTGCGGCTTGGCGAGGTCATTATGGGCGATGCGGCGGCGATGTACCTCGCGCAGGCCCTGCCGCGCCGAGCGGAAGAAGGCGGCGTCGCCATAGGGGCGGGCGATCTGCAGCGGGATGCCGTCGACGAAGCCACGCACCAGCGCGCCTTCCTCCAGCGCATAGACCGGTACGGTATGACCGCTGCCCTCGGCCCGGCGCAGCGCCCGTGCCTCGCGGCGGGCGAAGTGGCGGGCGAGCGGCTTCACCCACCATTTCACGTCGTCATAGCGCCGGCGCACGGCCGGGAAGGCGCGGCCCTGCCCGTCATGCCAGGTGCCGCGCTCGATGGTGCTGAAGATGTCGCGCTTCAGCACGGTGTCGAGCGTGAAGCCGCGCGGGGCCGAGAGGGCGTCGGGGCGCATGGTCACGCGGCTTCCTCACCGGCGAGATCGACATGGGCGCGGGCGAAACCGTCCATCTCCGCCAAGGCACGGGCGGCCATAAGCTGTTTCTTCGCCACGGTTTTCTGCGTGCCGCGCAGGCGATTGCCATCGGCATCGCGGGTGGGGTTGGCGTGCAGCGGCGGGAACAGGCCGAAATTGATGTTCATCGGCTGGAAGGAGCGCGGGCCCGCTTCCACCGTCTCGATATGCCCGCCGGTGATGTGATTGAGCAGCGCGCCATGGGCGGTGGTGGCCGGCGGCGGTTCCATGACACCGCCGAGGCGTTCGGCACTGGCGAACAGGCCGGCCATGAGGCCCATGGCGGAGCTTTCCACATAGCCCTCGCAGCCGGTGATCTGGCCGGCGAAGCGCAGGCGCGGCTCGGCTTTCAGGCGCAGGGTGCGGTCGAGCAGCTTGGGCGAGTTGAGGTAGGTATTGCGGTGCAGGCCGCCGAGGCGGGCGAACTCGGCCTTTTCCAGGCCGGGAATCATGCGGAAGATCCGCACCTGCTCGGCATGGCGCGTCTTTGTCTGGAAGCCGACCATATTATAAAGCGTTCCCAAGGCGTTATCCTGCCGGAGCTGGACCACGGCATAGGGCTTCACGGTCGGGTTGTGAGCATTGGTGAGGCCCATCGGCTTCATCGGGCCGTGGCGCAGCGTCTCGGGCCCGCGTGCGGCCATGACCTCGATCGGCAGGCAGCCGTCGAAATAGGGCGTCGCCGCCTCGAAATCGCGGAAGGGCACGGTGTCGGATTCGATCAGCGCGGCGACGAAGGCTTCGTATTGCGCCTTGTCCATCGGGCAGTTGATGTAGTCGGCGCCGGTGCCGCCGGGGCCCACCTTGTCATAGCGCGACTGGAACCAGCACACGTCCATGTCTATGGAATCAAAGTGAATTATCGGCGCGATGGCGTCGAAGAAGGCGAGCGCGCTCTCATCCGTGCGGGCGCGGATGGCTTCGGCCAGCGCCGGGGAGGTGAGGGGGCCGGTGGCGATGATGACGTTGTCCCAGTCCTCCGGCGGCAGGCCGGTGATCTCGCCGCGCTCCAGCGTGATGAGCGGATGGGAAGTGATGGCGGCGGTGACGGCGGCGGCGAAGGCCTCGCGGTCCACCGCCAGCGCGCCGCCGGCCGGTATCTGGTGACGGTCGGCGCAGGCCATGATGAGCGAGCCGAGGCGGCGCATTTCGGCGTGCAGCACGCCGACGGCATTATTGGAAGAATCGTCTGATCTGAAGGAGTTGGAGCAGACCAGCTCGGCCAGATCCTCGCTCTTATGGGCATCCGTGCCGCGCGTGGGGCGCATTTCGTGCAGCACCACGGGAACGCCGCGACGGGCGAGCTGCCAGGCGGCTTCGCAGCCGGCGAGGCCGCCGCCGATGATGTGGACCGGACGCATCTGCGAGCTCGTCATGATCGCGCTGGGCTGCCTTTGCTCATCTTTCCAGCCGCGCCCTTAGCACGGAACCGGGCCAAAAAAGAAACGGCCCCGGAAATTTCCGGGGCCGTTCGATCGGTGCAGTGTGGTGGACGATCAGGCCAGTGAGGCTTGCCTCACCGGATCGTCCGGTCCATCAGGCCGCGGCAGCCGCCTGACGCGCGACGTGGACGATCTCGCCACGGGTCACGTTGATGTCGGCGAGCGTGCGGTCGTCGAGCTGCGAGAGCTCGAGAACGGTGCGGCGGTACGCCTGCCAGCGGCGGATCTGCTTGGCAACAAGGCCCCAGAGCAGCATGTGAAGTCTCCATCAGCTTAGATCCGGATCGCGGCCGTCCCTCACACGGGGCCAGCTGCACGTCCGTTAATCAGTTCGCTGCCTATATATTCGACATCCTGCTCATTCGGTAGGAAGTATACCGCATCCCAGCCCTGCATCGCCTGCATGCCAAACTCATAAATCGTTCATCTTCGGCAAGCTGGGCGAAAGCTTGGTGTGACTCAGGCGCCCGCCAGCGCCTGCTCCAGATCGGCGATGATGTCGGCGGCGTCCTCGATGCCGACGGAGACGCGGATCACCTCCGGCCCCGCGCCCGCCGCGCTCTTCTGCTCGTCGGCGAGCTGGCGGTGGGTGGTGGAGGCCGGGTGGATGATGAGCGAGCGGGTGTCGCCGATATTGGCGAGGTGCGAGAACAGCTTCACGCCCGAGACCACCGCCACGCCCGCCTCATAGCCGCCCTTCAGCCCGAAGGTGAACACCGCGCCGGCGCCCTTGGGCGTGTAGCGCTGGGCGAGGTTGTAATAGCGGTCGCCCGGCAGGCCGGGATAGCTCACCCATTCCACCTTGGGGTGGTCGGCCAGGAATTTCGCCACCGCCAGCGCGTTGTCGCTGTGGCGCTGGATGCGCAGTGGCAGGGTCTCGATGCCGGTGAGGATGAGGAAGGCGTTGAAGGGCGAGAGCGCCGGCCCGAGATCGCGCAGGCCGAGCACGCGCGCGGCGATGGCGAAGGCGAAATTGCCGAAGGTCTCGCCGATCACCACGCCCTCATATTCCGGGCGCGGCTGCGACAGGAAGGGATAGCGCCCCTCGCGCAGCCAGTTGAACGAGCCGCCATCGACGATGATGCCGGCGATCGAGTTGCCATGGCCGCCGAGGAATTTGGTGGCGGAGTGGATGACGATGTCGGCGCCATGCTCGAAGGGGCGGATCAGGTAGGGGGTCGCCAGCGTGTTGTCGACGATCAGCGGCACGCCGGCGCGCTTGGCGATCTTCGAGATGGCGGCGATGTCGGTGACGATGCCGCCGGGATTGGCGATGGATTCGATGAAGATCGCCTTGGTCTTGGGCGAGATCGCCTTCTCGAAGGAGGCGATGTCGTCGGAATCGGCCCACACCACGTTCCAGCCGAAACTCTTGAAGGCGTGGTTGAACTGGTTGATCGAACCGCCATAGAGCTTGCGCGCGGCGATGAACTCGTCGCCCGGCTGCAGCAGGGTCTGGAAGGTGATGAGCTGGGCCGCATGGCCCGAGGCGACCGCGAGCGCCGCCGTGCCGCCTTCGAGCGCGGCCACGCGCTCCTCCAGCACCGCATTGGTGGGGTTGCCGATGCGCGTATAGATATTGCCGAACGCCTTCAGCCCGAACAGCGAGGCGGCGTGGTCGACATCGTCGAACACGAAGGACGTGGTCTGGTAGATCGGCGTGGCGCGCGCCTTGGTGGTCGGGTCCGGCTGCGCGCCGGCATGGACGGCAAGGGTAGCGAATCCGGGCGTGGTGGGGGTCTCGGTCATGGGTGTCTCCTGCTCGGCTGGCCGCGTGACACGCCGGCCGTTACCTCCATCCTTGCGGCTCCACTAAAAAACGCAAGATGTCTGGCAAAATATTTAAACAACATATGATATTTGTTGTTTTCTCGTCCGGCCCTGAGGCTGGAAGGCAAGCCGGGCGCGTCAGCCCTGCGCGGGGCGGGACGTCGTTGCCAAACTCCCGCTAAACCTCATTGGCGCCAGCCTCGCGACAGCTTCACGAAAGCCGCGCCGCCTAGGGTCGGCGCGGGGCGGCAGTGCGGCTTCGGTACGGGTAAGCGGCGCCTCGCAGGCGTGGCGGATGCCTCGGTGCCGTGGTCCGCGGTACGCACCGCCGCGCTGTCGCCCCGCCTCTTCTTCTAGCAGCGCCCGATGAAACTCACGCCAGTCGCGGCAGGCGCAGGCGCGGAATCTCGATGGCCGGGCAGCGGTCCTGAATGACGGCGATGCCCGCGGCTTCCGCCTTGGCGGCGGCCGCATCGTCGCGCACCCCGAGCTGGGTCCAGATCAGCGCCGGGCGCGGGGCGAGCGCCAGCGTCTCCGCCACCACGCCGTCGAGATATTCCGGCGCGCGGAACACATCGACCATGTCGATCGGCTCGGGCACATCGGCGAGGCGGGCATAGGTCGGCAGGCCGGCAATGTCGCGCCCGGCCTGGCCGGGATTGATGGCGATGACCTTGTAGCCATGCCGCGCCAGGTAGAGCGCGACGCCATGGCTGGGGCGGGCCGGGTTGGGGCTGGCGCCGACCACGGCGATGGTGCGCACGCGGCCGAGCCAATCGGCGATGAAGGCGTCGTCATAGGAATCGTGCGGCATGCTCTGTCCCTTCTGCGCCGGGCGCCTCTCATGGGGGGGCGCGTTCGCGGCTGGCCCGCCCTCGAGATAGGCGCGCGGGCGGCGGAAATCCATCGCGGGCCGGCTGGCCGGCCCGCTTTGCCAGGCTATAAGGGCGCCGGGTGAGCCATTTTAGGGACTTAGAAGCAGGTAATAAAATACCTATCTCGTAACCCATTGAATTGGATGGGCTTTTTCGGAAGTGTGCCGATTGACGTTGCGCGCCGCCTCCGCTAAAAGCCGCGCCACGAGAGAAGTGCCGCCGCTTAAGGCTGGCATCCCCTTGCATATTGGACATTCCCATGAAGACGTATTCGGCAAAACCGGCCGACGTAGACAAGAAGTGGGTCGTGATCGACGCCTCCGGCCTCGTTGTCGGCCGTCTCGCGACGATCATCGCCACCCGCCTCAAGGGCAAGCACAAGCCGACCTACACCCCCCACGTTGATTGCGGCGACAACATCGTCGTCATCAACGCCGAGAAGGTGGTGCTGACCGGCAACAAGCGCGCTGCCAAGGTTTACTACCACCACACCGGCTTCCCGGGCGGCATCAAGGAGCGGACCGCGAAGTTCATCCTCGACGGCCGTTTCCCCGAGCGCGTGGTCGAGAAGGCGGTCGAGCGCATGCTGGCGCGCGGCCCCCTTGGCCGCAAGCTGATGGGCAATCTGCGCGTCTACAAGGGCGCCAGCCACCCGCATGAAGCCCAGCAGCCGGTCACGCTCGACGTCGCCGCGCTCAACCGTAAGAATGTGGGGATCTGACAATGGCTGAGCTCATCCAGTCGCTCGACGGGCTCGAGGCCCTGAAGCCGCAGGCCGTCGAGGCTCCCAAGCATGTCCAGAAGCTGGACCGCCAGGGCCGCTCCTACGCCACCGGCAAGCGCAAGAACGCGGTCGCCCGCGTGTGGATCCGCCCCGGCACGGGCAAGATCCTGGTCAACGAGCGCGATATCGAGACCTATTTCGCCCGTCCGGTGCTGCGCCTGATCATCCAGCAGCCCTTCACGACGGCGGCCCGCACCGGCCAGTATGACGTGGTTGCCACCGTCTCCGGCGGCGGCCTCTCCGGCCAGGCCGGCGCGCTGCGCCACGGCATTTCGCGCGCTCTGACCTATTACGAGCCCGAGCTGCGCGGCCCGCTCAAGAAGGGTGGCTTCCTGACCCGCGACTCGCGTGTCGTCGAGCGTAAGAAGTACGGCAAGGCCAAGGCCCGCCGCAGCTTCCAGTTCTCGAAGCGCTGATTTCCGTTTTACACGGACGATCTCGAAGGGCAGGCCCGCAAGGCCTGCCCTTTTGCTTGTGCGGGGGTATGCTGCCCGCGCGGACGGGGCGCGCGCTGAGTCCCTCCTCCGCGGGGCATGGCACGGGGACCGGCGCGGACCGGACGGTGGATGGAGTTCGATCCCTGGACGCTCTGGGTCATCATCGGTCTCGTCGGGCTGTTCTCGGCGGGCGCGACCTTTTTTGCGTGGGCACTTGGTGGCCGCGAGCCGTGCCTGGCCCAATGGGGATTCGGCACGCTGGCGCTGGCGGTCGGCATTGCCGGGCTGCTGCTGCGTGACTTTCTGCCCTCGCCCTATTTCGGGCTTTTGCCCAATGCCGTGCTGCTCGCCGGCTACAGCCTGCAATGGGTGGCGCTGCGCAGCGTCGCCGGCCGCCGCTCGCAGCCCTGGCGGCTGATTGCGGCCCCGGCCGCGTGGTGCGTGCTGGTGATGGTTCCGCCCTTTGCGGGCTCCATGCATGACCGCCTCGTGCTGTTCGCCGCCCTCGTCGCGGCGCTGACCTTCGCCGCGGCGCGGGAAATATGGCGCGCTTCGATCCCCGAGCCGGCGCTGCGCCGCGGCCTGCTGGCGATGAGCGGCTCGCTGGTGGTGCTCAATCTCGTGCGGCTGGTGGCCGTGCTTTTGACGCCGCGCGAGCAGGTGCTGACCATCGTCTCGGCCGATGCGGCGATCTATGGCGTCATCGGCATGGGGCTGATCGTGCTGGCGAGCTTCCTGCTGGTGCTGCTGGTGCGCGAGCAGACGATGCGGGAGCTGCGCGAGGAGGCGGCGCGCGACGAGCTGACCGGCCTCGCCAACCGGCGTGGCTTTCTGGCGCGGGCGCGCGCGATCTGCGCGCAGGGCGGGGCGCTGGCGCTGCTGATGCTCGATCTCGACCATCTGAAGGCGATCAATGACCGGCACGGCCATGCCGCCGGCGACCGGGTGCTCGCGCTGTTCGGCGAGATCCTGCGCCAGAGCGGCCCTGCCGGCGCCGTGGCCGGGCGGCTCGGCGGGGAGGAATTCGCCGTGCTGCTGCCGGGCGCCGACGAGGCGCTCGCCCACGCCACCGCCGAGCGGCTGCGCCAGGCCTTTCGCGAGGCCAGCACCCGCATCGCCCATGAGGGCGGCGTGCCGGCCTTCCTCGCCACGGTCAGCATCGGCGTCGCCACGCGGGCGATCGCGCCGGCCGGGGAGGGGCAGCGGGAGGAGGGGCAGATGGAGGGCAACGAGGATACGCAGGGGCAGGCGATTCTCGAACGGCTCTGCGCCGAGGCCGACGCCGCCCTCTACCGCGCCAAGCAGGCCGGGCGCGACCGCGTCGAGCTGTGCCAGGCCGTTGCCTGAGATGTGACGATGAGCGGCGGGCGGCGCCTCTCGGCGCGCTGGCCGGGGGGCGTGAAAGGGGTATGATGCTCCATGATGTCACGCCGCCTTATTCGCCATGCTTGACCCGCTGACGCTGTGGGCGGTGCTCACGGTGGTCGCCACGCTTCTGGCCGTGGGGCTGCTCTTTGTCTGGTGGGTCACCCCCACCGAACCGGCGCTTGCCCACTGGGCGGGCGCGCTCGGCTTCCTCATTCTCGGCATTCTCGGCGGCATTTTCCGGCACGAGCTGCCCTATTTCATCGCCGTCGCGCTGGCCAATAGCTGCTTCCTGGTCGGCTATTCCCAGCTCTGGGCGGGGCTGAGGCGCTTCGACCGCCAGCCGGTCTCGCCGCTGCTCACCTGGGCGGCGCCGCTCGCCTGGATCCTCGTGGTGCATATCCCGCCCTTCGACGCCGATCCGGTGGCGCGGGTGGTGCTGATCTCGGTGGCGATTCCCATTCTGATCCTGGCCTCGCTGGAGCAGCTCTGGCGCGGCGGGCTGCGCAGCTCCAAGGCGCGGCTGGGGTTGTTCATCGCCCTCTCCATCGCCTTTGTGATGAACTTCCTGCGCATCCCGCTGCTCAACGAGCAGGTGCAGAGCGACCGGATCGAGATCTTCAACAACCCCTCCATGGCCTGGTTCGGCCTGACCGGCATGGCGCTCACCATCTTCATCTGCTTCACCGTGGTGCTGATGGCGCGCGAGCGCGCTGAGCAGCAATACCGGCAGGCGGCGGACCGCGACGAGCTGACCGGCCTGCTCAACCGGCGCGGCTTCATGCAGCAGGCCGTGGCGGTGACGGCGGCGGGCGGGCCGCTGGCGGTGATGTTCCTCGACCTCGACCATTTCAAGCAGATCAATGACCGCTTCGGCCATGCCGCCGGCGACAGCGTGCTGGTGCTGTTCGCCCAGGTGCTGCGCGACAATGTGCGGGACGGCGACGTGATCGGCCGCGTCGGCGGCGAGGAATTCGTCGTGCTGCTGCCGGGCGCGGATGATGCGGCGGCGCGGGCGGCCGCCGAGCGGGTGCAGCGGGGGCTGAAGCAGGCGGCGATCAGCCTGCATATGGGCGCGGATAACGCGCCGCTGGAATGCACGGCGAGCATCGGCCTCGCCATCGCCAGCCTGCCGGCGGCGGTATCCGCGCCAGCGATGGAAAGCCGGCTGCGCATCCTGATCGAACGCGCCGATGGCGTGCTCTACCGGGCGAAGAAGGACGGGCGCAACCGCATCGAGGTGGTCAGGGTGGACGGCGCCGCGGCGGGGTGAGCGGGGCGGGAGGTCCGGCACCCATGAAAAAGGGGCGCCGCGAGGCGCCCCTTCCATAGCCGGCCGGGCCGAGGCTCGGCGATTCGGGCTCAGACCGAGTAGTACATCTCGAACTCGACCGGGTGCGGCGTCATCTCGAAGCGCATCACCTCGGTCATCTTCAGTTCGATATAGGCGTTGATGAAGTCGTCGTCGAACACGCCGCCCTTCTTGAGGAACTCGCGGTCCTTGTCGAGCGAGGCCAGCGCCTCACGCAGCGAGCCGCAGACGGTCGGGATCTTCTTCAGCTCCTTCGGGGGCAGATCGTAGAGATCCTTGTCCATCGCCGGGCCGGGGTCGATCTTGTTCAGGATGCCGTCGAGGCCGGCCATGACCAGCGCCGCGAAAGCGAGATAGGGGTTCGCACCGGGGTCCGGGAAGCGGGTCTCGACGCGCTTGGCCTTGGGCGAGGTGGTGTAGGGGATGCGGCAGGAGGCCGAGCGGTTGCGCGCCGAATAGGCGAGCAGCACCGGCGCCTCATAGCCCGGAACCAGACGCTTGTAGGAGTTGGTCAGCGGGTTGGTGAAGGCGTTCAGCGCCTTGGCGTGCTTGATGATGCCGCCAATGTACCACAGGCATTCCTGGCTGAGGTCGGCGTATTTGTTGCCGGCGAACAGCGGCTTGCCGCCCTTCCAGATCGACTGGTGCACATGCATGCCCGAGCCGTTGTCGCCGAAGACGGGCTTCGGCATGAAGGTGGCGGTCTTGCCATAGATGTTGGCGACCTGGTGGATGCAGTACTTATAGACCTGCAGGTGGTCGGCCATCGTCACCAGCGTGTCGAACTTCAGACCCAGCTCGTGCTGGGCGGAGGCGACCTCGTGGTGGTGCTTCTCGACCTTGGCGCCCATGCGGGCCATGGCGGCGAGCATTTCACCGCGCATGTCCTGCGCGCTGTCGATCGGCGGGACGGGGAAATAGCCGCCCTTGGTCTTCACCCGGTGGCCGAGATTGCCGCCTTCATATTCGGTGTCGAAATTGGTCGGCAGCTCGATCGAATCCAGCTTGAAGCCGGTGTTGTAAGGGTCGGCCTTGAAGCGCACGTCGTCGAAGATGAAGAACTCGGCTTCCGGGCCGATATAGACGGTATCGCCGATGCCGGTGGACTTGAGATAGGCCTCGGCCTTCTTGGCGATGCCGCGCGGGTCGCGGCTATAGGGCTCGCCGGTGGTCGGCTCGAGCACGTCGCAGACGACGACGAGGGTGGTCTCGGAGAAGAACGGGTCGATGCTGACCGAATCGAGATCCGGCTGGAGGTGCATGTCGGATTCGTTGATCGCCTTCCAGCCGGCAATCGACGAACCGTCAAACGCCTGACCCTCAGCGAAGAAATCCTCATCGACCATAGAGAGGTCGAAGGTGACATGCTGCCACTTGCCGCGCGGATCGGTGAAGCGGAGGTCGACGTACTTAACGTCGTTCTCCTTTATCAGCTTCATGACATCCTTGGCCGTCGTCATCTTTTTCGAACCTCTTTTGAATGCTGCTCATTCGCGGGCAGGTGAGACACAAGCGGTGGCGCCAACAACGAGACGCGCTGCATCATTGCGATGCAGCGCGTGCTGTCGGCGCCCACATATTACGCGTGTGTTCAGATGGCGTCGACGCCCGACTCGCCCGTACGGATACGAATGGCTTCCTCGATGTTCGACACGAAGATCTTGCCGTCGCCGATGCGGCCGGTCTGGGCGGCGCGGCGGATGGCGTCGATGGCGGTTTCCACCGTCTCGTCCGCGACCACCACCTCGATCTTCACCTTGGGCAGGAAGTCGACGACATATTCGGCGCCGCGATACAGCTCGGTGTGACCCTTCTGCCGGCCGAAGCCCTTGGCTTCGGTGACGGTGATGCCCTGCAACCCGACTTCCTGCAGCGCTTCCTTCACCTCGTCCAGCTTGAAGGGCTTAATGATGGCCTCGATCTTCTTCATGTCACCTTATCTCCCTGACTCGACGATCCGCGACGCCCGGTCGAGTCGATCCGCGTCGAAGCAGAACCCATGCCAAGCGGTGCCTGCATCAGGAAAATAGCGGGTTCCGCGGTCTTTTCGAGCGGCAAAAAGCAGCGCCTCCGAGTTTATTTCCAAGCGCGTGATTAAAAAATAATCTCAATGCTCAAGCGGTAGGCGGGCGGTCCTTCTCTCGGCGGCGGAATACCGCGCGCAAATTAGGCAAGGCACGCCTCTCTGCCTGCGGATGCACCGCCTGAGCGCCGCTGCGGCTTAAGGTTGCGCTTCAGTGCCGGCACACGCCTGTCCGTTCGCGGAGGCGTTAGTGCCCCGCGCGGCCGTCATGGCTCTCGGCAGGCGCCGGGGCCATGGCCTAGAGTGACGGCAGGAGTGAAAGCCTCATGGAATTGCTGACACCGACCGAGATGGGGCGCGCCGATGCGCTGACGATCGAGGCGGGCACGCCCGGCCTCATCCTGATGGAGGCCGCCGGGCGGGAGGTCGCCCGTGTCGCGGCGCGGCGCGCGCGGGCCGGTAGCCGGGTGCTGGTGCTGTGTGGGCCCGGCAATAATGGCGGGGACGGCTTCGTCGCCGCGCGCCACCTTGCCGCGGCCTTTTACGAGGTGCGCCTTGCGCTGTTGGGCGAGGTCGCGGCGCTGAGGGGCGACGCGGCGGCCATGGCGGCGCGCTGGGCGGGGCCGGTGGAAGACGCGGCGACCGTGCCCCTTGAGGGCGCCGACCTCATCATCGACGCGCTGTTCGGCGCCGGGCTGGCGCGCGATCTCGACGGGCCGGCGCGGGCGCTGGTGGAGCGGGTGAACGCGGCCGGCCGGCCGTTGCTGGCGGTCGATCTGCCCTCCGGCATTGACGGCGCGAGCGGCGCGGTGCGCGGCGCGGCGATCCTGGCGCAGGCGAGCATCACCTTTTTCCGGGCCAAGCCCGGCCATTTGCTGCTGCCGGGCCGCGTTCACACCGGGGCGCTGGAGATCGCAGATATCGGCATCCGGCCGGAGGTCCTGGCGACGATTCGCCCGCGCGCCTATGCCAATGAGCCCGAGCTGTGGGCGGAGGGCTTTCCCGTGCCGGGTATCGCCGGGCACAAATATACGCGGGGCCATCTCGTCGCGCTGTCCGGCCCGGCGCAGGCGACCGGGGCGACGCGCCTTGCCGCCCGCGCGGCGCTGCGGGCCGGGGCGGGGCTGGTGACGGTCGCCTGCCCGCATGAGGCGCTGGCGATCCATGCGGCCAACCTCTCGGCGATCATGGTGCGGCCGGTCGACGGGCCGGAGGTTTTTTCGCGGCTGCTGGAGGATCGCCGGCTCGGCACGCTGGTCATCGGGCCCGGCGCCGGGGTGGGGGAGGGCACGCGCGCTCTGCTGGCGGTCGCCGCCGAGCGCCGGCTGGTGCTCGATGCCGATCTCCTCACCAGCTTTGCCGGAAAGGCGGATGATCTCGCCCGGCAGATCGCCCACGCGCCCGCCGCCATCGCCACGCCGCATGAGGGCGAGTTCGCGCGGCTGTTCGCGGGGTGCCCCGACGTGCTCGATGCCTCCTCCAAGCTGGAGCGGGCCCGCGCCGGTGCCGCCCGGCTCGGTGCCGTGCTGGTGCTGAAGGGGCCGGACACGGTGGTCGCCAGCCCCGATGGGCGGGCGGCCATCGCCTCGAACGCTCCGCCCTGGCTGGCGACGGCAGGGGCGGGGGACGTGCTCTCGGGGATATGCGGCGGGCTGCTGGCGCAGGGCATGCCGGCCTTCGAGGCGGCGGCCGCCGCCGTCTGGCTGCATGGCGAGGCGGCGCGCGAGGCCGGGCCGGGGCTGGTGGCGGATGATCTGATCGACGCGCTGCGCCCGGTCTATGCCCGGCTGTTTGCCCGCCTCGGCGCCGTAGGATGACGGCGCGCGGGGCTCGCAAATTGCCGGGCGAGGTGTGCGCTTGGGATCGCGCAACCGTGCGCGGTTTTAGGGCTGGCGCTGCGGCATCGCCGTGCTATAAGCCCGCACCCGGCTGGCGGCATCTTTTCGGGTGCACGCGTCCGCGCGCCTTGGTCTCTCCGCAGATTGCGGGAACGAGGTGTCCGGCGTGTCCGCGGGCGTGGCGGAACTGGTAGACGCGCTGGATTTAGGTTCCCGCCTCTGAGCATCCCACAAGCAGGAAGAAATAGGTCTCGCCCCCGGCGAACGCCCCGCAATGCGGGGTTTTCTTTTGTTTTCAATGTCCTGAAATCGGGATGAAAATGAAGCCCTCGGAGCGTGTGCCCGAGCGTGTGCCCGGAGGCGGGGCTAACCCCCCACTATCGTTAAATCGGGATTGTTCAGATGCCCCACACCGACGCTTCGCCGGCCGCTTTCGCGCGTCCTGAGGTCCACCCCGACATGCCCCGGCAACTCGCCCTTGAGGAGCGGATGCGCTCACTAGGTGTCGAGCGGTTCTGGGAAAATGTCCGCGCCGCTGAGGCTGAGGGCCGGCAGACCGAAACGAACTCTGTGCGTCGAGTGCTCAACGCTGGGGCTGGTAAAATGGTGTCCGCCATCGAGTCGTTCATGGAGGCGGCATTCACTGGGGCAGCCGGCCGGCTCCACGCTGCGGCAGATTGCCTCGCTTCGGTTGAACCCGAGTTGGCAGCGTTTCTTACCCTCCGGGTCGTCTTGGATAATCTGAGTTCCCGCCCGCGTCTCCAGACACTTGCCTATGAAGTGGGCATTCTGATTGAAGACGAGATGCGCTTCCGTTTCATGAAGGAAGGCACGCCCGGCCTGTATCATTGGACGCGACGAAAGGTCGTAGAGGCCAGCGACAATCCCAAGTACCGCCGCCGCGTCATGCTGCACTACCAGCGCAAGCTGGGGCAGCCTTGGGAGGATTGGGGCCGGGACAAGCGAATCACACTCGGGGTGAAGCTCATTGAGCTGATGATCGGCGCTACTGGCCTTGTGGCACGGGAAAGCGTGAGCGTCGGTGCTCGCGCAATGCAGGGTGAGTTCATCGTCCCTGTCGCTGAAACAGCCGATTGGGTGCGGAAAGAGAATGAGCGTTGTGAGGCGCTGCTCCCCGTCTACCTACCCACGATCATCCCGCCGCGCCCTTGGACCTCTCCCACCGAGGGCGGCTATTGGTCGGGCCGTGTTCGCCGCCTCCATCTGATCAAGACCGGGAACCGGGCCTATCTGGAGGAGCTGGCAGAAATCCCTATGCCGACCGTCTATCAGGCCGTGAACGCCATGCAGGACACCGCTTGGGCAATCAACACTCGCGTTCTCGATGTGATGGAAAAGCTCTACGCAGTCGGTTCAGGCATCGCTGGACTCCCTTCCCCGCGTAACGAGCCCGAGCCCGAGCGCCCCCATGACGTTCCCGAAACTATGGCTTGGGAAGACATGTCGGAGGATCAACAGGCCCGCATGAGAGCGTGGAAGCGCGAGGTTGCGCGTGTGAAGGGCCAGAACAAGCGCGTGGTGGGTAAGCGAATTGCCCTTTCCAAGCTGACGCAGACCGCGCGCGAGTTTGCTGGTGAGGAAGCCATATATTTCCCCTACCAGCTCGACTTCCGGGGGCGCGCCTACGCTGTGCCGCTCTACCTCAATCCGCAGGGCGACGACCGTTCTCGTGGCCTCCTCTTCTTTGCAAACACGGTTCCCATTGCGGATGCGCAGGGCGCCGGCTGGCTGGCGGTCCACGGCGCCGGCCTTTGGGGCGTCGATAAGAAGTCCATGGAGGAGCGCATTGATTGGGTCTACGCGAACCAATCGGCCATCCTCGCGTCCGCTGAAGACCCCTTCGCGAACCGCTTTTGGGCGGACGCGGAGAAGCCTTGGCAGGCGCTCGCGTTCTGCTTCGAGTGGAAGGGGTTCTGTGAGGAGGGCTACGACTACGAAAGCGCGCTCCCGGTCCAGATGGACGGGACGTGCAACGGCCTCCAGAACTTCTCGGCCATGCTGCGCGACCCCATCGGCGGCAAGGCCGTGAACCTCGTGCCGGGCAACGCCCCGAACGACATCTACCAGCAGGTTGCGGATATCGTTTCTCAGCAGGTCCT
Organism: Ancylobacter sp. WKF20; assembly: GCF_029760895.1. Lineage (NCBI taxonomy): Bacteria > Pseudomonadati > Pseudomonadota > Alphaproteobacteria > Hyphomicrobiales > Xanthobacteraceae > Ancylobacter > Ancylobacter sp. WKF20. The sequence continues at coordinate 1,655,384 of NZ_CP121679.1, read as the reverse complement.
CAAGGATGCGGCGGATGAAATCAGCCCGGAGCTACGCGCCAAGGCAGACTCCCTCGACGAGAAGGAGGCGAAGGTGGCAAGGGCTGAGATTGACCGGCTGGAGAGCGCGCGGGGGTGGGTCGGGCTCATCAATCGCAAGGTCACGAAGCGTCCCGTCATGACCCTCCCCTATGGAGCCAAACTGTTTGGCTTCACCGAGCAGATTTATGAGGACACGGTGAAGCCGATGTTCGAGGCGAACCCCTCTGCCTTCCCGTGGGGAGCCAAAGAGGCTGATGGGTGGCCGGCCGCTTCTTACATGGCTCGACTCACTTGGGACGCAGTGGGTCAGGTTGTCGTCGCCGCTCGCCACGCCATGGACTGGCTTCAGGGAGCCGCAACCGTGGTCGCCAAGCAGGGGCTCCCGGTTCGGTGGACTACGCCGGCCGGCCTCGTCGCTCAGCAGGACTACCGGCAGTTCAGTGGAAAGCGGCTGGAGCTGACCTTTCAAGAGGTCCGGCTGCGGCTCCAGGTCCGCGCCGAGAAGGAAGACATCGACACCCGGCGCATGGCCTCTGCCATCGCCCCGAACTTCGTCCATTCGCTGGACGCCGCGCACATGCAGGGGACCGTTGTTCGGTGCCTTGAGGCGGGCATCCGGTCCTACTCCCTGATCCACGACAGCTACGGCACGCACGCCGGGAACGCTGCCGTCATGGCTCATCTGCTCAGAGAGGAGTTCATCGCCATGTACACGCCGAACGTGCTCCAGCGGCTCAAGAGCGAGCTGGAGGAGCAACTCCCCGATGGCGGTAAGCTCCCGCCGCTGCCTCCCATGGGCGACCTCGACCTCTCGGTCATCCGCGAGAGTCGGTTTTTCTTTGCCTAGAACGTCCCGAAAACGGGACGAAACAGCATCTTCGACACCTGAGTAGAGAGACTGACAGATGAACGCCCTGACCATCGCTAACATCGACAACGAGCCCCGCGTTCTGGACACGGACCTTGCTGAGAAGCTCGGGATGGCCCGGCCTCGGGACATTCGGAAAGACCTGATAGCGCCACACCGGGCGGAACTTGAGACATTCGGAGTTTTGCGGGCGGTGTCCGCTAAATCAGCCGATCCTCTAGGCCGGGGGCGCCCCTCTATCGCCTACTACCTCAATGAGGAACAGGCTTTGCTCGTGTGTCTCCTGTCCCGCACCGAACGGGCAAAGCAGGTTCGAGCCGAGGTTATCCGCGTCTTCACCGCATGGCGCCGTGGAGAACTCGCCCCGGCCAAGCCCACGCTCCCCGACTTCACCAATCCAGCTATCGCTGCGCGCGCTTGGGCGGAACAGTTCGAGGGACGCGAGGCGGCTGAGAAGCTGGCGATTGAGCACAAGAAACTGGCCGAGGCGCAGGCGGCGCTTGCCTCGGCTGCGGCCGAGAAGTTGGTGGAGGCGGCCCCTAAGGTCGACTTCTTCGACACCTACGTGAAGGCTGAGGGGTGCGTGACTTCAACCGAGGCCGCCGCGCAGCTCGGGTGGTCGGCAAAGCTTCTGCACGACAAGTTGGAGGCGTCCGGCCACATCAAGCGCATCCATGGTCGGGAAAACGGCAAGCGCGCTTCTGGCCTGCGCTTCACCCCGGCCTTCGTGCGCGCCGGTCGCGGCATTACAGGCACCCGCGAGTTCGCCGGACACGTCACGTTTCAGCTCCTTTGGACTCCGCGCGGCATTGCTTGGCTGAAGGAGAAGGCGGTCTCTTCCCCGATCAATTGCCGTGCCGCCTGAGGGCTAACCCCCCACTATCGTTATTACGCTTCCGGCTTCTTCCTGAACCCGTCAATCACCCAAGTGACGGCGTGGACAGTCAGCCATGCCCCAAACCCGAGGGCAAACGAGGCGAATAACAATCCGTGCTGATCCTTTTCGCGCGCGCCAATCGCGCAAACCAAAAGGAAACCCCACACCGCGAAGCCTGCAACATAGGCCAAGCGGCGAACTCCCTCGTGTTTAGAGATCATCAGGAACCCCATACCGTTCAACGACGGCGTGGGGTTTCGCATTTTAGGAGTCCCGCATCAATGTCCCTCGGCATCACCATCCGCCTCGGCGCCGCCCACGACAGCATCACCGTGGACGGCAAGACCTTTGACCGCACTACCCTCTCGCGTCCTGAAAAGAACAAGCTGCGCCGCCTCGTGGTGGGCGCTTGGGAGGCCAAGCATGGGGCGCGTTGATCCCGACCGGATCAACAACGCGGACGCCGCTGTCGTCCAGCACCTCGTCATGGACCTCGTGGACCGGCTCCAGACGCACGAGCCCGGCGCTCAGGTTCACACCGCAACCGCACTCTTCATCCTCGTGGCCGAGTGGGCTGGCGTCCCGCCGCAGGAACTCTTCACGGCCACCAAGAACCTGATGTCCTCGACCGAGGGCAATCGCACGCCGGCCTTCGCGGCCATCGCTGCCTACCTCGCGAACGAGGTCCCGCGCGGCTGAGCCGGCAGGTCCGGGGCTAACCCCCCACTATCGCAATTCCCATTCATTCACATCGCTGAGGTTCCCCATGGAAACCGCTTTGGGCCGCGCCATTGAGGCGTGGTCGCAGGGCCGTCGCGCCCGCACCGCCGACATCCTCGCCCTTCGCGAAGAAGGCCACGACGTAGCCGCGCTGGAGCGTTTCCACCGGGGCCAGCGCGTTAAGGCACTGGTGGCGCACGCCCGCGCCTCGGTAGCCAACTGAGAGCATATGGCAGAAAAGAAGAAGTACCCGAAGTTCACCGCTCCCCGTGGTGTGTTCAAGTTCCCCAAGCTGAGCGAGCCGGACTTCGGAAACGAGAAGTTCCCCAAGCCGGACGGTGAGTATTCCGTCACGGTGGTCTATCGGGCCGATGACCCGGCCGTGAAGGCGTTCATCGCGAAGCTGAAGCCGCACCACGACGCCGCTATCAAGGCCGCCGAAGAGGGGTTCAAGAAGCTCGACGTGGGCCAGCGCAAGAAGCTGAAGGCCGTCACCGTCAACGACCTGTTCAAGACCGTCTACGACAACGAGACCGAAGAGCCCACGGGTGAAATCGAGTTCAAGTTCTCGATGCCGGCGAGCGGTGTCGTGAAGCAGGGTCCCCGTAAGGGCAAGAAGTGGACGGCCAAGCCGGACATCTTCGACGCCAAGGGTCACCCGATGCTGAAGGTTCCGGCCATTTGGGGCGGCACCGAGGGCAAGGTGGCCTTCGAGGCCAGCGACTACTTCATCCCCGGCTCGGGCCTCGCGGGCCTCAAGCTGCGCCTGAACGGCGCGCAGATTATCGAGCTGGTCTCTCAGGGTTCCCGCACCGCGTCGAGCTACGGCTTCGGCGAGGAGGACGGCTACGCCCACGACGAGAGTGCCTTCAAGGACGAGACCACGGAGGACGCCGAAGACGATGAAGTCGGCGCCGTGGACGATGACGCGGACAGCGCCGCCGCCTTCTGATCGTGGCACCGCGTAAGCCGGTCCCCGCCTCCGATAACGAGGTGGGGCTCCGGGAAGGCTTCCGCTCCGGGCTGGAAGAGAAGGTGGCAGCACAGCTTCGTGCAGCGGGCATCGACCCCCGCTACGAGGAAGATGTCATCGGCTACATCCGCCCGGCGCGGAACGCCAAATACCACCCCGACTTCGTGCTGCCGAACGGCATCGTGGTCGAAACGAAAGGCCGCTTCGTCGTGGCCGACCGTCAGAAGCACGTGCTGATCAAGCAGCAGCACCCTGAACTCGACATCCGCTTCGTCTTCTCGAACTCCAAGGCCCGCATCTCCAAGGGCTCGCCCACCACTTACGCCATGTGGTGCGAGAAGAACGGCTTCCTCTACGCCGACAAGCTCATCCCGAGGGCTTGGCTCCTTGAGCCGCCCCGCAAGTAGGACCATTGCGCAACATTGACACCCTGATCGTCCACTGTTCGGCCACCCGCGCCGACATGGACATCGGGTCCTCCGAAATCGACGTGTGGCACAGGCAGCGGGGTTGGTTCCGCTGCGGCTATCACGCCGTCATTCGCCGGGACGGCACCGTGGAAACGGCTGCCACCGGCCACAAGCCCCGCCCCCTCGACATGGTGGGCTCGCATGTAGGCGGCTGCGGCCCCGGCTGGAACACGCGCTCTCTTGGCGTGTGTCTGGTCGGCGGCATCGACCGCAAGGGCGAGCCCGAGAACAACTTCACCGAGGCGCAGTTTGCTTCGCTGGAGCGCGTCCTCCGTGAGTGGCTGAAGCTCTTCCCCGGTTCTCAGATCATGGGACACCGGGACCTGATCAAGCTCACCCGCACGTCTCCCAAGGCGTGTCCGAGCTTCGACGTTCTGCCGTGGCTCTCGGCTCGGGGCATCCCGACGCCGGCCCCCCACGGCTAACCCCCCACTATCGCAATCACATACGCGGCCTCGTTCCCCAACACGGGAGCGGGGCCGTCTTCGTCTCAACGCGCCTTTGCGCACCCCGACACATGGGAGAAGACTGAATGACCACGACCAAGAACTTCAAGGTTGGCGACAAGGTGCGCTTCTTGGACACTCTGCCTGCCCATTGGTGGTTCAAGCAGGGCCAGACCGGCGTAATCGCCTCTGTGCGCGCTGGCGGCACCCTTCCGTTCATCGTTGAGGTGGACCCCGAGTTCCACGTTTCCGGCCACGGCCGGGCCTTCGTCGGCCCCAAGCATATCGAACTCACGTCCAGCTCGGCTCAGATCGAGCAGGGCTCCGTGGTCCGCTTCAAGGACACCGTGGAAGATCAGGCCGCGCGGCGCCGCTGCTTCCCCGACAGCACCAAGGGCTCTACCTTCACGGTCACACGCGCTGGTCCGACCTTCGTCTACTTCGGGGGCAGCCTCAGCGGCTTCTATCGCACCCGGTTCGAGCTGGTGCAGGCCCCGGCGCCGGTCGCTGCGGCCCCCTCGCGGTCGCATATCGTCGTCCTGAAGGACGCCAGCGGCCAGCTCAAGCCGGCCTCGAAGCCGTTCATCCACGAGACCAGCGAGGCCGCCGAGCGGGAAGCCGCGCGTCTCGCGGAGGCCAACCCCGGCAACACCTTCGTGGTGTTCTCCTCCTCGCTGGAGGCCGCCGCGCCGAAGCCGTCCGTCTCCATCACCAAGCACGCCGCCTGATCGGCGCCCCGGAAGGTCCACTCATATGACCCGTACTCAGCAGGTGCTCGCGCACCTGACGAGCGGCCGAACCCTCACGCAGGGCGAGGCCGTTCTTCTCGGCTATGGCACGCGGCTCTCCTCGACAATCGAGAAGCTGCGGAAGCGCGGCCACAACATCGTCACGACGATGAAGACCGACATCAACGGCTACCCGTATGGCGAGTACAAGCTCGTCGTCCGCGACCGTTGGGGCAAGCGGAAGGCCGCGTGATGGAGAAGCTCGCGGTCTTCTTGGGCGCGGCGGCGGCGGCGTTTGCCGCTGCCTTCCTCGTCTTCCTGATCGGTGGCGTCTTCTGGATGCTGGCAATCAAGCTCATCGCGTGGCTGATCGGTGCCACGCTCTCGTGGCCGGCCGCTCTCGGCTGGGGCCTCGCTACCGCGCTGCTCATGCGTGTGCTGCGGGGGCGCCGCTGATGCGCAAGGGTGTTCTCGCTCTCGCCGCACTCATGGCCGTCACGCTCGGCGCCTGCCAGAAGGGGGACCCGTGCAAGCGGGCCTCCCTCAATCTGTCGGAGCCGGTGATGGCCGCCTTCGTGGCGCGGTCCTTCTCGCGTCCGTCCTCGTCATCCCGTTCGTTCTCCCGCTCGCTCTCCACGCCGCGCACTTCGGTGCCCCCAGTGGTCCCCTTTGTGGGTTCTGGCGGCTCATCCCGTGAGGGCTGCAAATGAAGGAGGCACTGCTCGTCATGAAGGACATCATCCTTGGCGTGCTGGTGGCGGCTGCCGTGCTCGCCGGCTTCGGCGGGCTCGTGTTCGCCATCGCCTATGGCAGCTACCGGCTCGACATGCTCGGGCTGCCGATGCCCTTCGGCTTGCTTCTCATCTTGGGCGGCATCCTCGGCGTCGTGTGCGCGGTGTCGCACGCCTTCGAGAACGCGAAGAAGCGCCGCTTCAACGAGGTCCAGAAGGTCATCCGCTGGCGTCCTCTCGTTGACTGAGTGATCCGCGAGGAAAGCTCCTTCATCGGGAAGGAGCCATGCCCGGCCTGCGGTTCGAGGGACAACCTCGGCCGCTATTCGGACGGCCACGGCCACTGCTTCGGCTGCGGCTATTACGAGCCGGGGGATGGAAGCGCCCCCCGGCAGCCTAACGACAACAGGAGCGAACGGCTGAACGCCGACCTCATTAGGGGCGGTGACATCGCCGCCCTGCCGAAACGCAAGCTCACCGAGGAGACGTGCCGGAAGTTCGGCTACCGCCTTGGCGAGTACAAGGGCAAGCCGGTCCAGATTGCCCCGTTCTACGACAGCGACCGGAACGAAGTGGCGCAGAAGCTCCGCTTCGCCAACAAGGACTTCAAGGTTCTCGGGGACCTCAAGGAGGCCGGCCTCTTCGGCCAGCACCTTTGGGGACAGGGCGGCAAGAAGGTCGTCGTCACCGAGGGCGAGATAGATGCGCTTACCGTGTCTCAGCTCCAGGGCAACAAGTGGCCCGTGGTGTCTGTGCCGAACGGCGCGCAAGGTGCCCTCAAGTCCATCAAGAAGAACCTCGAATGGCTGGAGACCTTCGAGCAGGTCGTCTTCATGTTCGACATGGACGAGCCCGGCCTGAAGGCTTCCGCCGAGTGCGCCGCTGCCCTCTCTCCGGGCAAGGCAGCCGTCGCCTCGTTGCCCCTGAAGGACCCCAGCGAGTGCCTTCAGGCAGGCAAGGGCGAGGCGGTCATCACCGCCATATGGAACGCCAAGGTCTACCGGCCGGACGGCATTGTGTCCGGTTCCGAAATCACCTTGGAGATGCTGCGCCAGACCGTGACCAACGGCTTCGCGCTGCCCTATCCCAAGCTGAACGAGATGCTCGGGGGCCTGCGAAAGCGTGAGCTAACCCTGCTCACGGCCGGATCGGGCATCGGCAAATCCACCCTTGCCCGCGAGCTAGCCTATCACCTCCACCAAGCGCACGGCTGCACCATCGGCAGCGTCTATCTGGAGGAGAGCAAGGAGAAGACCGCTCAGGGCTACATCGCCATCCACAACGATGTCCCCCTCGGCAAGCTCCGTGCCGACCCCTCGTGCATCCCCGAGACCGCGTGGGGCGAGTCGCTGAAGAACATCATCCAGACCCGGATGTTCTTCTACGACCACTTCGGCTCGCTCGACAGCGAGAACCTGCTCTCCAAGCTGCGCTACCTCGCCGTTTCTTGTGGCGTGGACTTCATCATCCTTGACCACATAAGCATCGTGGTCTCGGGGCAGGAGAGCAGCTCCGAGGGCGAGCGCAAAGACATCGACCGGCTCATGACGAAGCTGCGCTCGCTGGTGGAAGAGACCGGTGTGGGCGTCATTGCCATCGTTCATCTGAACAAGCCGGAAGGCTCAGCCCATGAAGAGGGCGGGCGTGTCACGCTCTCCCACCTTCGCGGCTCGGGCTCGTTGAAGCAGCTCAGCGACAACGTGCTGGCGCTGGAGCGAGACCAGCAGGGCGAGACGCCGAGCGTGTCGATGATGCGCCTTCTCAAGAACCGGGAGTTCGGTGAGGTGGGGCCGGCTGACCACGTTCGCTACGACAAGTTCACCGGCCGCCTCCTGCCCCACGACCCCGAAGGTGCCTTCATGGATGAGTCCGGGGCGGACGACGTGCCATTTTAGTTTCAACGCGCACGCGCAGCAGCCTCTCGTAAGTGGTTGAAGTTAACAGCAGTAAATCCGCACGCCGAGACCGCATGGAATAAATCGTAGTCTGTCGTCAAAATGTGTGCGCCTTCTGCGCTCAACTCAATCAATCCGCAGTCCGTGATGCCCAATCTGGCATGTTCTCTTCGACTCGATGCACTTGCACTCGAAATGTAAACTTCCGGTGTATTTTTAATCAAAACCTCAAATCTATTGGCTATTTCAGAAGATCGAGGTTCAGACGTCATTCTTATCAAATTTGATGTCTCGGAAACAACATTTGGAGTGAGGACAATGGCTTTGTATCCTCGTATTGCTTTCAACAAAAGCTCATAATCTCCATCGAAGAATGCATTAAGCCTTTTATGTAGTTGTATGTAATTTTTATTTGTTACTCCAACGACAAAAAGGAGCAATAGATTGGTATCAATTGCCAATCTGGACATTTTGCTAACTATTATCGCGCTTCTTCACTGACTCCACTTGTTTTGTGGCGTCCTTTATTCTTACTACCCGCAGGGAGCGCGGTTGTATGGCGCCAGAAAGTGCCGCAAGGGAGTTCATTTCCTCCCACGGTCTATGAAATCCTATAGTTACAGACCAATAGCCATCTGGTTGAAGCTCAATTTCTTCAAGAGCCAAGTTAGAGAGACCATCCTGTCCGAATAGTTCTTGGACGTAATCTTTTGCAAGCAGGGCGGCTTCTTGAGCTTTCATGTAACGCATCCACAACCATAAATCCCCAGTCAAAATGCGCTGGCTTACCCCTTCGCGCAAGAGCGGGGAGCGCCAATCCGGCTTTCCCCGAAGCCCTTTCCTTCTCCAGAGACCGCAATGGACCTGATCCCCGCACAGGGGCGGGCCGTTCTCGCGCTCATTCAGGAGCACGCTCCGCTCGCCTATCTGGCGGGCGGGGCTCTCCGTGATGCGTGGTTCGGGCGCCCCATCAAGGACCTCGACTTCTTCGTGCCGTACATGGAGGGCCACAACGCCATCCACTCTGCGCTGCTCGACGCCGGCTACACCAACACCGTCGTCGCGGCGATGCAGTATTTCGCTGATGACCCGACCGTCGCTGATGCGCGGCTCTATGAGCAACCGGGCCAGCTCCCCGTCAACGTGATCCGCCTGCGCGTCTTTCAGCCCTGCCGCGAGGCGCTCAACCGCTTCGACCTCGGCTTCTGCCAGATCGGGTTCGACGGCCGGAACGTCCACACGACCAATGCCTTCGCCATCGACGAGGCCGACCTCACCATGACGCTCACCCGGTGCGAAAGCCCGGCGCAGTTCGAGCGGACGGAAGCGCGCGCTGAGCGGCTCCGCGAGAAGTATCGCGAGTGGCTCTTCGTGGTGCCCGACAAGTTCAAGCAAGTTGCTTTAGCATAAATAGCAAGCAAACGCGGAAGGTTTTTATCCTTCCGCGTCCGCTTATGCTCCCCTCGGGAGCTGAGAGTTGCAGCCAGATCACGTTCCGCCTGCAACCCCGATACTGGAATCGTGGCTGTCACAACAAGGGCATCAGCGCTTCCTCCAATTGAGTGCTGGAAGGAATCCCTCGCGAGGATGTCTATGTCTCTCTCAACCGCTCCGGCAAGTCAATAGAGCGGTGACATAAATCGAAAATGACCCTTCGGTCATTTTGCCCGCCGTAATCTTAGTGTAATTTTTCTGTAATCGGAAAGTTACTACGAAATATCCGAGTAACTTTTATGCCCGCACCAGATAAGACTAGCCGAATTAAAGGCATCGATTTTTCGTTCTTATTTTTTAAGGCGCTAAGAACGCCCGCTCGTTGGCGACGCATCATTTTCTAGCTGTCCGCCGATCATGCCCTCGTTGCGCCGCTTCTGAAATGACGCGGCCTAAAATCACGCCCGTAAACGGACCTCCACACTGCGCTTAATCTTCGACATCGAGACCGATGGGTTTCTCGATGCCCTTACCCGCGTCCATTGCCTTGTGGCGAAGGACGCCGACACCGGGGAAGTCTTCGACTTCTCCGATGATCTTCGCGGCCCCGGTGATGTTGAGCGCGGCGTCGAACTCCTCGCCCTGGCTGACGAGTTGATCGGCCACAACATCCTCAAGTTCGACCTTCCGGCGCTCCGCAAGCTCTATCCGAATTTCCAACCCAAGGGCCGCCTCTTCGACACCCTCATTGCCGCCCGGCTGGTGAAGCCCGAGACGGACCTTTGGGATGGCAAGCTGGTCAAGGCCGGCCGTATGCCGCCGAAGGTGCGCAAGACGCGCCACTCGCTGGAAGCGTGGGGCTACCGGCTCGGCCAGATGAAGGGCGAGTACGGCAAGGACGAGAAGGGGAACGACCTTCCCGGCAAGTGGGATGCGTGGAACGACTCCATGCACGCCTACTGCATTCAGGACGTGGAGGTCACGGACGCCCTCCTGAAGTGGATCGAGGCGCGGAAGCCGGCCCCCGCATCACTCGCTCTTGAGTTCGAGTTCGCGGAAATCATGGCGCGGCAGGAGCGCCACGGCTTCGCCTTCGACCGCAACGCGGCGACGTTCCTCTATGAGCAGCTCGTGAAGCGCCGGCTGGAACTCAGCAAGGCCCTTCAGGAGACGTTCCCGCCCAAGCGCGTCGAAACCATCTTCATCCCGAAGGTGAACAACAAGGCGCGCGGCTACGTCAAAGGCGAGCCGTTCACGAAGGTTGAGCTGATCGAGTTCAACCCGGCGTCCCGGCAGATGATTGCCGACCGCCTGAAGGCGCTGGGGTGGGTGCCCGAGCAGCACACCGACAGCGGCCAAGCCAAAATCGACGACGGCGTTCTGTCGAAGCTGGACTACCCCGAGGCGAAGCCGCTCGCGGAATACTTCCTCGTCGAGAAGCGCATCGGCATGTTGGCCGAGGGCGATCAGGCGTGGCTCCGCGTCGAGCGCAACGGCCGCATCCACGGCAGCGTCAACACCATCGGCGCCGTCACCGGCCGATGCACCCATTCGCACCCCAACGTGGCCCAAGTCCCCAAGGTGGGGACGCCCTATGGCGCCGATTGCCGCGCCCTCTTCATGGCCTCTGCCGGCAAGGTGCTGGTGGGCGCCGACCTCTCGGGCCTTGAGCTGCGCTGCCTCGCCCACTTCATGGCGAAATATGACGGCGGCGCTTACGCCAAGGTCCTCCTTGAGGGCGACATCCATTGGGTGAACGTGCAGGCCCTCGGCCTCACGGATGAGGAGCGGGATGACCACAACATCCTGCACAAGATTTACCGCAACGGCGCCAAGACCTTCATCTACGCCTTCCTCTACGGGGCCGGCGACAAGAAGATCGGCGAGACCGTCCTCGACATCGTGCGTGCCGCGCGCCGCGAGGGCATCGACACGGCCGAGCTGGAGAAGCGGTTCTTCCGGGGCAAGTCAAACCCCGGCGAGGAAGAGCTGAAGGCTGCCGGCAAGAAGCTCAAGGCGACCTTCCTCAAGAAGGTGCCGGCCCTGAAGCTGCTCAAAGAGAGCATTGAGTTCTTCGTTGACGGCTACCGTCCGATGCCTCTGCCCGAGCGCGTCGAAGACCCCGAGCTTTGGAAGCAGGGGGGAGACGGCACTTGGTGGCGGAAGCGCACCAAGGGCGGCTACCTCATCGGCCTCGACGGTCGCAAGCTCTTCGTCCGCTCAGGCCACGCAGCCCTCAACACGTTGCTGCAATCTGCTGGCGCCTTGATCGCCAAGCAAGCGGCCATCCTCGCATTCCGACAACTCACCGAGAACGGGCGTGTGTTCGGCAAGGACTACGCCTTCGTGGCGAACGTCCATGACGAATTGCAGGCCGAAGCCAAGAAGGAAATTGCAGATGAACTCGGCCGTACCCTTGTCGATTGCTTCCGCCTCGCGGGTGAGCATTTCAAGTTCCGCGTCCGCATCGACGGCGAATACAAAGTCGGGGCGAATTGGCGTGAAACGCACTAGCTCGCTGGTGTCGGTCCTCGACGAGGCCCGCTGGCGCCCCTTCACGACCAAGGGCGACTTCGCCCGGAAGCACGCCGACCTCATCGCCATGGCGGCGAGCGATGGCCTCCTCACCACGCGCATCGCGACCGGCCTCTATGGCCGGAAGTGGAGCGTCACGGCTGCCGGGCTGCGGCGCCTCGAAACCCTCAAGAGCATGGACTGAAGATGACCAACGAGGAAATCCTCTCCATCATCTCCCGCATCACCTACAAGCCCGGCTGGTCCGTCCTCATGGGCTTCGACGGCGACCGCCCGTTCATTCAGGCGGAAGTTGACGAGACCGCCGAGGCGTCTCTCGACAGCGCCAAGCGGGATGGCAGCCGGACGCCGTGGAAATCGGCCAAGCGTTACCTGTCGCGCCATATGTGCCGGCAGGAGGTCGTGGGCGCTGTCTTCGGTCTCCTCAAGGACGCCGAGCTGCATGAGATCCACGAGTGGTTCCGCTATCGCGGCGCCTCCATCTTCAACCCCCACCTCGACCCTGATGTTCTCGCCACGGTGGCTCGCAAGGCTAGCTCCTTCGTGGTCCGCGAGAACGCGATGAGCATGAAGGAAGAAGCCGCGTGAGGTGGCGCCTGCTTGCCGCTGTCGGCGCGCTGGCCGCACTCCTTGCGGGCTGCAAGGACTATGGCCGGTGCCTCTCCAGTCACGATGAGACCGTCATCGTCCTCATGCCGATGGCCGTGGGCAACATGACGACATACTACCCCATGCCGGTCACGAACACCGTCTGTGACCAGTGGGAATATCCTGAAGGCCGGGAGCAGCCGTGAAGGCCGGGGCTGTCCTCTACGACCCCGTGAAAGGCCGCTTCAAGGGCCACCCCGGTTACGCTCGGGGCTGGTCCGGCCGGCTCGCTCACGCCGAAATCTATGCAACCCCGGAGGAGGCGCGCGCCGTCGTGCCCGGCGCCCTCAACCGACTGAAGGTCCTCAATGTCTACCTCGTGGAGGAGGACATCGACCACGCCTTGGAGCCCCTGACTGACTGAGATTTCCTACACCCAACCCTATGAGGTGTCCGACATCTGCGACATGACGCAGTGTCTCGTGACCCTCGTGGACCGGATGGAGACGGCCAAGACCCGCAAGGGCCGGTTCATCCTCGAAGCCGCCGCAGGCGCGGTGCTCTCCGCGATGACCCCGGTGTACGCTCTCAAGAACGACAACGTGGTGCGCCTCGTCTCGGACAAGGGCGACGCCTCGTGAGGACCCTCCTGATCGACGCTGACGTCCTGGCCTACGGCTGCTCGGCCGCCAAGGAGACCGCCTATGAGTGGGAGCCCGGTTACTGGACGTGGCACTGCGACGAGAACGAAGTTCGCGCGGCCATCGACGAGGAGCTGGACCGGCTCATGGGCGAGCTTGAAGGGACCGACTTCAAGCTCTGCCTGACGGACAGCGAGGAGAATTTCCGCAAGTCCATCCTGCCCACCTACAAGGGCAACCGGGCGAAGGTGAAGAAGCCGCTGGTTCTCAAGGCCATCCGCGAATGGATGATCAATGAGAAGGGCGCGTACCTGCGTCCGCACCTTGAGGGCGACGACTGCATGGGCATCCTTGCCACGTGGTCGAAGCTCAAGGGGGAGAAGGTCATCGTGTCCATCGACAAGGACATGAAGACCATCCCCGGCCTCTACTGCCGCTCCCCCGAGGAGGGCATCGTGGAAATCACCGAGGCCGAGGCGGACTTCCACCACCTCTACCAGACCCTCATCGGGGACCAGACGGACGGCTACACCGGGCTCCCCGGCTGCGGCCCGAAGAAGGCCCTCGCCATCCTCAACGATGATCCGTCGTGGCCCGCCGTGGTGGCCGCTTACGAGAAGTCCGGCCTCACCGAGGCGGACGCTCTGGTTCAAGCGCGCGTGGCGCGCATCCTCCGTGCTTCGGACTACGACTTCAAGACCAAGGAGCCCATTCTCTGGCGCCCCTCCTGATCGGCCTCTACAGCCCCGCCGCACAAAGCGGGAAGTCGACCGCCTCGGCGGTCATGGTCAAGCTCCATGGGTTCGTAAACGTGAAGTTCGCCGGGCCGCTCAAGTCCATGACGCGGGAGTTTCTCGCGGCGGCCGGCGTCCCCGCTGGCGACATTGAGCGGATGGTCGAAGGCGACCTCAAGGAGGCGCCCATCGCTGCACTTGGGAGCATCACTCCGCGCCGCATCATGGAGACCATCGGCACGGATTGGGGCCGCAAGACCATCACCGAGGGTCTCTGGACCGACGTTGCCGAAGCGCGCATCCGCGCACTGATGGCGGACGGGAAGAGCGTTGTCGTGGACGACATGCGCTTCCCCAATGAGTTCGACCTGATCGAGCGTATGGGCGGCCGGACTGTCCGCATTGAGCGCCGGGGGCGAACCCCGACCGCCATGGAGGGCCGGCTCAACGGGCACTTCTTCGACTACTACGTCACTAATGACGGCACCCGTCAGGAGTTCCGTGACGTGGTTGATCACCTCGTCACCCGGCTCCGGGCCTAACACCCCACTATAGAGACATCCGAATGCCCGAAGACGATTTCCCTACCGTCAGCGAGGCCCTCGTCACGGCCCTTGAGGGCCGCTTTCCCGACCGCGCACCCACCATGACCGCTTCCGAGCGGGAAGTGTGGGCGTCCGTTGGCCGGGCTGAAGTCGTGCGGTTCCTCAGGGCGAAGCTCGAACAGCAGAAAGAAGACGCCCTCCAGTAATGTGTACGTCCAAGCCGAAGCCGGTCCAGCAGCCGGCACCGGCCGCACCGCCCCCGCAGCCCACGGCTCAGACCTTCAAGACTGACGAGAACCCTCAGGGTGACTCGGCGCTCCTGAAGAGCCGCCGCAAGGGCCGCTCCTCGCTCCGCATCAACCCGACTTCGACGGTTGGCAACGGCGGCACGGGGGTTAACGCCCCGAATTGATGACGACAGCCGCCAGCCGCTACGGAGTGCTGGAGGTTGACCAAACCCCTTATCGGACCCGAGCGGAAGAGTGCGCAAAGCTCACCATTCCCACGCTGGTCCCTCCGGTGGGCGCTGGACCGGGCCACAAATATGTGACCCCGTTTCAGTCCATCGGGGCGCGGGGGGTGAACAACCTCGCATCTAAGCTCCTACTGGCCCTCCTTCCGCCGAACGCGCCCTTCTTCCGCTACAAGATGGAGCCTGAGCTGCTCGCTCAGGCCAACATCGCCCCGGCTCTCAAGTCGAAGGTGGAAGAGGCGCTCGGCCACATGGAGCGCCGCATCATGAGCGAGGTGGAAACAACCTCGCTTCGGGTCTCCATCTTCGAGGCCCTCAAATACCTGATCGTTGCCGGCAACGTTCTTCTCCAGCTCCAACCGGACAACAGCGTCCGTGTGTGGCGCCTTGGCTCCTATGTTGTCCGCCGCGACCCCTCAGGCCGCATCATGGAAATCCTGACGCGCGAAGAGGTGGACGTGGACACGCTCGAACCGGCCATGAAGGCGCTGGTTGAGCAGGAGCGAGGGGGCACCGCACAGCTTCCCTCGGACACGAAGAAGAACACGCTCACGCTCTACACGTGGGTGCGCCGCGCCGATGCCAAGTGGACCGTTCATCAGGAAATTGGCAACACGCCCGTTCCCGGTTCCGATGGCACATACCCGCTGGACGCTTCGCCGTTTGTGGCCCTCCGCTTCTCCAAGGTGGATGGCGAGCACTACGGCCGGTCCTATGTTGAGGAATATCTCGGAGACCTGGCCTCCCTTGAGGCGCTGTCTCAGGCCATCGTGGAGGGCACCGCCGCAGCCGCGAAGGTCCTCTTCCTCGTGAACCCCAACGGGACCACGCGGCAGAAGACGTTGACCGATAGCCCCAACGGCGCCGTCCGAACGGGCAACAAGGACGACGTGGGCGTCCTTCAGGTCGATAAGGCCGCCGACTTCCGTGTGGCCCTTGAGACCATCCAACAGATCACTCAGCGCCTCGCCTTCGCCTTCCTCCTGAATACCGCCGTGCAGCGGAAGGGGGAGCGCGTGACGGCCGAGGAGGTCCGCTACATGGCGGGTGAGATTGAGGACGCCCTCGGCGGCGTCTACTCCATCCTCGCGCTCGAACTTCAGCCGCCGCTTCTGGCCCGCTTGGTCTACCAGATGCGGCGCCAGCGGAAGCTCCCGAAGATGCCCTCGAACGCCATCCGGCCGGCGATTGTCACCGGACTTGAGGCGCTCGGCCGGGGCCACGACCTCACCAAGCTCAATCTCCTGCTCCAGCAGATTGCGCCGCTCGGGCAGGAGGTCATCTCGGAGCGCCTCAACGTGGGCGACTACATCACCCGAGTTGCCACCGCGCTCTCCGTGGAGACGCAGGGCCTTGTTCGCTCCGATGAAGAAGTCCAGCAGGCGCGCGCCGCTCAGGCGCAGCAGGCCATGGCTCAGCAGCTCGTCGACAAGCTCGGTCCCGGTGGAATGAACATCGTCCGTGACCAGCTCAATCCCAGCAACCAGCAAGAAGGAACCGCCGCTTGAGCGAGACCGAACCCACGACCACGCCCCCGGCCGACACCACCGAGACGGTGAAGCCCGAGGCCCCCAAGCGCGCCAAGAAGCCGGCCCCCACCGCCACCAGCGAGGAGCCCGGCGAGGTCGCCTTCGCGCCCCTTAGCGGCGCCGTGCAGGTGAACTACTGATGACCGCCGCAGTTCAGTTTGCTGGCAATGTCAGCGGGCCGGATGCCCCGGCCCCAGCCGAAGTCGAGCGTCCCGAGAACGTCCCCGAGAAGTTCTGGAACGCCGACACCAAGTCCGTAAACACGGAGGCCCTGCTCCAGTCCTACGCTGAGTTGGAGCGCCGGCAGTCGCAGAAGGCACCCGAGCCTCCGACGACCGAGGGAGCCCCCGAGACTACCCCGGAGGCCAAGACCGAAAGCGCCCCCGAAGCGAAGACGGAGGGGCAGCCGGAAGCGTCTCCTGAGGAGGCCGCCGCCCGCGAGGCAGCGGCTTCGGCTGGCGTGGACTACGACGCCATGCGGGCGAAGTTCGACGCCAATGGTTCGCTGGAAGACAGCGACTTCGAGGCGCTGGAGAAGGCCGGCATTCCGCGCACGATGGTCGAAGACTTCATCGCCGGCCAGCAGGCTCTCGCTGATCGTGCCCGTTCCGAGTTGCTCGCTCCGGTGGGGGGTGATGAGGGCTATGACGCGATGGTCGAATGGGCGCGCACCAACATGGCGCCTGCCGACATCGCGGCTTACGACGCCATCGTGACCGGCGACAATCCGGCCGCCATGAAGTTCGCCATCGAGGGGCTTTACGCCAAGTACAAGGCTGCCACCCCCAGCGAGCCCAATCTGCTCAACGGCGCTCCCGCTCGTGGTGCCGGGGCCTATGCCTCGGTGGACGAAATGAAGGCCGATATGCGCGACCCGCGCTACCGGAAGGATCAGGCGTTCCGCGATCAGGTGGACGCCAAGATTGCCCGCACGACCGCCTTCTGAATGACCTTCCGCCCTGAATGGGGGCGCCGCCGCCGACTGCTCTACCTCACCCTCGTGTGGTGCGCGGTCGTGGCGTCGTGGGTCATCTTCCGTGGCCCTGATGACGTGCTTCGCCAGACCGCCCTCGTGGCGGTGACTGGTTTAGCCGGCTCCCTCCTCCTCGGGTACTTCGGCTTCGCGACCAAGGATGACGGGAACTACATGAAGTTCCTGTCCATGGCCGCCGCCCGAGGCCCGCCGCCGTTCCCCTATCAACCGACAGGAGCCTCCTTTCCTCAATCTGATGATGCCCAGCCGTAGCGTCCTCTTTCTCATCCTCCTTCTGGTGGTCTCCATCGCCGGCTCCGGTGCTGCCATCGTCTACCTGAAGGGCCGCGTGACGGACCTTTCGGCTGACGTGGCGCGCCTTGAGCGTGTCGAGAAGGGCCTCAACGAGGCGCTGGCCGCCGCTCAGCGCAACGCCGCAACCACTGTCAAACGACAGGAGGAACTTAAACCCATCTATCGGGAAATCGACCGTGCGCCTGAAGCTCCTCTTCCCGCTGCTCTTGAGCGCGCCCTTGATGGGCTGCGCGACCGGCAGCGAGGTCAGCGTCCCTAGCTCCCTTCTGGAGTGCAAGGACGCCCCGGCAGTGCCCGCCAAGGGTGCCGGCTCCAAGGCCGCCGCGAACTTCGTGGTGGACCTCTACGACGCTCACCAAGACTGCTTCGACAAGCTCGGTGAAGTTCGTGGATTGGTGGGCGCGTTGGCCCGTTAACTCGCTCTTCCCTCTTTACCAAGGGCGCCGCTCGAATAGAGTTGCCCAAGGTAAAGAGGGGGCGCAATTGGACTACTTCATTACGGGCATGGCTTGGCTGGCCTTCGGCCTATCGATAGGTTTGACAGCTCATTTTGGAATGAAGCGGTCGTTCGGTAAGTGGTTCATCTACGGCTTTTTCCTCTGGCCTATTGCGGCTATCCATCTGGTCGTAATCGGACTTTTCGACAAGACAGGAGCCACAGCACCGAAAGTCGCCGCTGCGGCAATTGTTTTAGTTTGCGGCGTGTTGACCTATCTATTTCTCGTGTTTGGTACTGGCTTTTCTGAGGACGACATCAGCGAAGCTCAAAATGCGATCAGGAAGGAGTACGAGGGGCGGGGCGTTAAGGTGTCCGACGTTGTTCTAATTCGCGAAAGCGCCAAGAAACTCAAAGGATATGTCGCTCTAGAGGCGCTCGGACAGAAAATAATGCGTTCTTGCGTAGCTACGATGAGTGATACATCTACAAGCTACATATGGGAATGTGAGTAGCAAAAAGTTCCAGTGACGGAAGCATAGACGTGCTGCGTGAATGAATACGCGGCGTCTCGGCAATCTGAACACCTTACGAGACCTCGGCCCGCTGCGGCGGACAACCCTGTGTTCGAGTGATGAGTGGCTCAGGAAGCCTCAAACCTTCCTCCCAAAATCACTGGAAATTCTATAAATGGCTGATGCTACCGTTTCGCGCCTTGGTATGTCCAACGCCACTGGCGCGGATGACGCCCTGTTCCTGAAGAAGTGGTCGGGCGAGGTCGCCACGCTCTTCGACGAGAAGAACGTCTTCCTCCCGCTCACCCGCGTCCGCACCGTCTCCGGTACGAACTCCGCTCAGTTCCCGATCATCGGTAACGCGGCGGCCTACTACCACACGCCGGGTCAGGACCTTCAGGGCCAGCTCATCAAGCACGCCCAGCGCACGATCACCATCGACCGCCTTCTGGTCTCCCCGGTCTACATCCCGAAGATTGATGAGGCCAAGAACCACTATGACGTGCGCTCTATCTACGCCGCGAAGTGCGCTGCCTCGCTCGCCATCAAGGCGGACAAGACCATCGCCCAGCTCCTCGTGAATGCGGCCCGTTCGGCCAACGCCATCACCGATGCGGCGGGCGGCACGGTCCTCAAGAAGACCACCTTCGCGACCTCCTCGGATGACCTGCTTCAGGGCATTTGGGACATCGCCCGCATCTTCGACGAGAAGGACGTGGACGAGGACGGCCGCCACATCGCGGTTCGCCCGCTCCAGTATTACGGCCTCGCGCAGAACACGAAGGTCCTGAACAAGGATTGGGGTGGCGCGGGCGCGTATGCCGAGGGCAACGTGATCAAGGTGGCGAACGTCACCATCGTGAAGTCCAACCACCTCCCGATCACCAACGTCACGGATGGCGAACAGGCCGCCTACAACGGCGACTTCACCAACACCGTCGCCGTGGGCTTCACCGCCGACGCGGTGGGCACCGTGAAGCTGCTCGACCTCGCGTCCGAGGGCGAGTGGAAGATCGAGAAGCAGGCGACCCTGATGGTGTCCAAGTATGCCATGGGCCACGGCGTCCTCCGCGCGGAAGCGGCGGTGGAGCTGTCCAAGGCTGCCTCCTGATCGACTGACTAGCACCACCTAACCAAGGGCCTCTTCTTCACCGGAGAGGCCCTTTTTTTCGTTCAACGGAGGGTCATGCAGACTGAACCGCCCCTAGATTCCTGGACGCCTTCTTCCCTAAATTTTGAGGCAAGGAGGCCCCGATGGGCAAAGCGAACTTCACCGAGGACTTCAAACGCGACGCGGTCCTTCAGATCACCGAGCGGGGCTATCCGGTTGCGGAGGTGGCGGCGCGGCTAGGGATCAGCAAGTACTCGCTCTACGAGTGGAGGAAACGGTACGGCAAGCCTGCCGCCGTGGCCCGCGATGACGATCAGGCTGCCGAGGTCCGCCGGCTGAAGCGCGAGTTGCAGCGCGTGACGGAGGAGCGCGACATCCTAAAAAAAGCGGCCGCGTACTTCGCCAAGGATGCAAAGTGAAGTACGCGTTCATCGCCGCGCATCGCCTGCAGTTTTCGATCCGCGCCATGTGTCGGTGCCTGCGTGTCCAGCCCAGCGGCTTTTACGCCTGGCTGAAGGATCCGCTGAGCAGGCGCGCTCGGGAGGACCAACGACAGATCGAGCTGATCCGCGCGGCATGGAGCGAGAGCGGCAAGGTCTATGGCTATCGTAAGCTTCACGACGATCTGGCGGACATGGGCGAGAGCTGCTGCCCAAACCGGGTTGCGCGGCTGACGCGACTTGCCGGCATCCGGGCGCAGATCGGCTACAAGCGCCGCCCCGGCCACTATGCCGGCAAGCCGTCCCTGGCCGTCGACAACACGCTCGATCGCCGGTTCGACGTGGAGGCGCCTGACAAGGCCTGGGTGACCGACATCACCTATATCCGCACCCATGAGGGCTTCGCCTATCTGGCGGTCGTGATCGATCTTTTCTCCCGCCGCGTCGTCGGCTGGTCCATGCAGGCCCGGCAGACGACCAACGTCGTGCTTCAGGCGCTGCTGGCTGCCGTCTGGCGACGTAAGCCGAAGGAGCGTGTGTTGGTGCATTCGGACCAGGGAAGCCAGTTCACCAGCATGGAGTGGGCTTCGTTCCTGAAACACCACGATCTGCAGCCGTCGATGAGCCGTCGCGGCAACTGCCATGACAACGCCGTCGCCGAGAGCTTTTTCAACCTGCTCAAGCGCGAGCGTATCCGCCGCAAGGTCTACCGCACGCGCGACGAGGCACGCGGGGACGTGTTCGATTACATCGAGATGTTCTACAACCCCACCCGCAAGCACGCACGGAATGGGATGCTGTCGCCCATCGAGTTCGAACGGCAGTACAAAGCCAAAGCCGAGGGCGTCTAGAAAACGCGGGGCGGTTCAGACCACCCCTACGACCGAACTCGAAGCGGTCAACATCCTGCTCAACACCATCGGTGAGTCCCCCGTAAATAGCCTCCAGAACAGCGCCCATGTGGACGCTTCGACGGCGCGGCGAACGCTCGCTGAGGTGAACCGAGCCATCCAGACTGAGGGCTGGCACTGGAATACGGAGACGGATTACCCTCTCCAGCCCCGCATGGAAGACGGGAACGTCCTGCTTCCGGCGAACACCATGCGGTGCTCGGTGAAGGAGCCCGGCCGGGACATCGTGCAGCGGGGCAATCGGCTCTACGACCGCCGCGCGCACTCCTTCACCTTTGCCTCGGCGGTCAAGGCCGACCTCGTGCTCCTCCTTGAGTTCGAGGATCTACCGCAGGCGGCGCGTGAGCTGTGTGTCATCCGGGCCGCGCGCATCTTTCAGCAGCGAGTCTTGGGCGATGGCGAACTCTACCAGTTCACGGTGCGCGACGAGCTGAAGGCCCGCGCTGACCTTCTTGAGGCCGAGAGCGAGAGCCTCAACCTCAACATCCTGACAAACTCCGCGGTGGCTCGGGTTCTCGACCGCTAATGCCCGTCATCACCGGGTCAATCCCGAACCTCATCAACGGCGTCTCCCAGCAGGCGGTGGCCGTTCGCCTCGCTTCGCAGGCGCAGGCCCAAGAGAACGCGCTCTCCTCCGTCGTGGAGGGACTTCGCAAGCGCCCGCCAGCGGAGCTTGTGGCGGTGCTGTCTCAGGCCGCCGTGGGCGACACCTTCATCCACACGATCAACCGCGACACGGCCGAACGATACATCGTCCTGGCTGACAGCGGCGGCATTCGCATCTTCGACATGGAGGGGCGAGAGAAGGTCGTGAATGCCCCCAATGGTTGGGGCTACCTGTCTTCGCCTTCCGCCTCGCAGAACCTCTCCATGGTCACGGTGGCGGACTACACGTTCATCGTGAACCGCTCGCGGACAGTGGCGGCGGCAGCTACGCGCGCGCCGACGCGAAACCCTGAGGCTCTCGTTTGGGTCAAGCAGGGCGCCTATGGCATGGGCTACACGGTTATCCTGAACGGCAGTCAAGCCGCCGCTAATCAGGTTCCGAACGGCGGCACGACGAACGACGCCCCCTATGTGCAGACCACGCACATTGCGAGCACCTTGGCCGCACAGATCAACACCAATCGGCCGGACTTTTGGGCCGGTCAGCGCGGCTCTCTGGTCCACGTTCTCCGTAGGAATGACACCGCCGACTTCTCGGTGGACGTTGCGGATGGCATAGGCGGCAACGGCATGAAGGCGTTCAAGGGGACCGTGCAACGGTTCTCGGACCTGCCTGAGCGTGCGGTTGACGGCTTCGTCTTGCAGGTCACGGGCGACCAGACGAGCAAGTTCGACGCCTATTACGTCAAGTTCACCGAGGACGGCGCAACGCGGACGGGAAGTTGGGTGGAGACCGTCAAGCCGGGCCTCCAGACATCGCTCGACCGCAACACCATGCCCCACGTGCTGGTGCGCGAGGCCAACGGCAGCTTCACCTTCAAGCCGACCGACTGGAGCCCGAACGGCTGCGGCGACGAGAACACCTCGCCGTGGCCTTCATTCGTGGGCCGCACCATCACGGACCTGTTCTTCCATCGGAACCGCTTGGGCTTCATCACCGATGAGAACGTGGTGATGAGCCGGTCGGGGGACTTCTTCAACTTCTTCCGGCAGACGGCCACCCAGCTCCTCGACACCGACCCCATCGACATCGGCGTCTCGCATACGAAGGTGTCCATCCTTCGCCACGCGGTTCCCTTCGACAAGGAGCTTCTGCTCTTCTCGGACCAGACGCAGTTCGTATTGAGTGGGCCGGACGTGCTGACGCCGAAGTCCGTGGCGGCCCATGTCGCGACCGAGTTCGAGTGTTCACCGTCTGCGCGGCCGGTGCCGGTCGGAAAGAGCGTCATCTTCGCGACCCCGCGCGGCCCCCACACGTCGTTCCGCGAGTATTTCATGGACGGCGACAACGCCGTTTACGACGCGGCTGACATCTCCGGGCACGTCCCCAAATACGTCCCCAGCGGCGTCTTCAAGCTGGCAGCAAGCACAGCCGAGAGCATCCTTCTCGCCCTGTCCTCGACTGAGCCGCAGTCCATCTATGTCTACCAGTGGCTCTGGTCGGGAAACGAGAAGCTCCAGTCCGCTTGGCACAAGTGGACCTTCCCCGACCTAGCGGAGATCAGGGCGGTGGAGTTCATTGAGAACTACGCCTACCTCGTTGCCGTGGGGCAGGACGGCACGACGCGCCTCGAACGCATGAGCGTCGAGCCCGTGCGCGAGGACGGTGAGGCGCCCTTCGTCTACCACCTCGATAGCCGCATTCACTCCAGCGCGGCCAGCATCACGAAGGTCTATGACCCCACCTTGCGGCGCACTGTCGTGACCCTTCCCTATGCTCCGAGCGCCGCTACGAGGTTCGTTGTGGAGGCCGCCAATGATGGCCGTGCGCGAGCGGGCGTTGTCCTTCCCGTGACCTTCTTGGGCGGGCGGTCATTCTCCGTTCCGGGTGACATGACGGCGGTGGGCGCGTGGATCGGCTCGGCCTACACCATGCGCTACCAGCTCTCCCCCATCCTCGTCCGGCAACAGGCAGCCGGGGGTGGCGTCATGGCAATCCAGTCGGGGCGCCTTCAGCTCCGCAGCATCAGCTTCACCCATGAGCGCACCGGTTATTACCGCGTCATCGTGCGCCCGTCCGGCAACCGCGACACCTACACCTATGTCGCAACCGGGCGTGTTTTGGGCGAGAGCATCATCGGAGAGCCGGCGCTCGCGGACGGCACGTTCCGGGTGCCAGTCGCCGCGCGCAACACGGACGTGGACATCGTGGTTGAGAACGACACGTTCCTCCCGTGCCACATCCTGAGCGCCGAGTGGAATGGGCTCTTCGCCCGCCGAGGGCGCAACACGCAATGAGGGCGCAGATAGTCAAAGCCACCATCGACGACTGCCGCGAGCTGGCCGACAACCTGCGGGTGGCGGATCGGGAAGAGGTGGCCGCCGCCACCGGGCTTACCCCTCTGGAGGTCCTGACGCACTCTTTAGGGGGGGAAGCCTACGCCGCAAGGGATGAGGAAGGCACCGTGCTGATGTTCGGCACGTTCCCGACCGAGACATCCGGAGCGGCGCTTGTGTGGTTGCTTGGCACCGACCGTATCGTGCGCAAGCAGCGCGAGTTCTTGCGGCGGTGCCAGCCCGTCCTCGACATCCTCCACCGTCAATATCCGCTCCTTTACAACTACGCAGACGCGCGCAATGCGACGCACGTGCGTTGGTTGAAGTGGTGCGGGTTTCGTGTCCTTCGAGAGCTGCCGAATGCCGGCGCCGGGGGCGTGACCTTCCTTGAAGTCGTGAGATTTAAGCGCACCGAATGTGTACCGCAGTAGCCCTCGTAGGGCTCGCCATCAGTGCTGCTTCATCGGTCGTTCAGTACCAAGGCCAGATGGAAGCCTACAATCAGCAGGAGGCGATGTATGAGCAGAACCGCCTCAACTCCATCAAGGCGATGAACGACGAGGTGAACCAGATCAACCTCCGAACGCAGCAGGAGCGCACCGCTGCGGCTGAGGAAATGCAGAAGAACATCCGCACCGTGACGGCGCAGAAGGCAACAGCCGAAGCGACCGCTGGAGAGGCGGGTGTGAGCGGCCTGTCCGTGGACATGCTCCTTGGCGAACTCGACAACGCCGCGAGCCGCGACCGCTCCAACATCCAAAGCAACCTCGACATGACCGTGGCTCAGCTCGATCAGGAGCGCCGCGCGGCCGAGACCACCCGCGACAATCGCATCAATTCAGTCCCCCGTGGGCGGAAGCCCTCCGGGCTCGGCCTTGCCGTTGGCATCGGACAGGCGGGCCTCGGCGCCTACAACACCGCCTACAGCTAAGACAGGATCATCATGGCAAAGCTCCCCGGCCTCGTGCCGGTAAACGAGGACTCGCTTCAGGCGGGTCCGCGCCGCTCCCGCGCGCCTCGCCGGGTAGCTCCCGACCCCATCGAAGAGCGCGCCCTGCGCCCCATGGCGGCTCCCGTGAACACCTACGTCCGGCCCCCGGAGCCCCAGCGCGGCAACGACCTTCTCGACCTCGCGCAGGCCCTTCAGGGGCTCTCGCCCACGCTTCAGCAAGCCTTCGCGAACATGGAGACGAAGCAGAAGGCTAGCGCCCAAGCCGAGGTCGCTCAGCTCTCCGAGGCACAGCTCAAGCAGCACGTCCTCGCGGGCACTGCGCCGGCCACCGTCACCGGGGCGGGGCGCAAGGAGTTCGACCGTCTCGGTGCTCAGCAGGTCGCCATCAACCGCGTCACCGCCCTGCAAAGCGCATGGGAAAGTGGCGAGTTCGACCGCGACACCGGGGACTTCGATGCCTTCATTGCGCAGGCTGCTCAGGAGGACCTCAAGGGCATCACGGACCCGGAGGCGCGCGCCGCCTATGGCGCCGTCCTCAACAAGTTCGGCCCGAACCTCCGCGCCCGGCAAACCGAATACCGGGTGAAGAAGGAGCGCGACACGGCGCTCAACATGGTGGGCGACAAGTGGTTCGCGGGCGTGGCGGCGGGCATCTCCGAAGGGAAGACCCCGGAGGAGCTTCAGGCCGCCCTCCGTGCCGAATATCCGCACCTCAAGGACACCCTCAACCTGTCCCCTCAGGACTTGGATGGGGTTGTCCTGAACGTCACCCGGAGGCTCGCGGAGACGCCCGGCAATGACCGTTATGTCGAGCACTTTCTGAACGACACGCGCGGCGGCGTGGGTTCCATCGCGGCCAAGCAGGATGCCGGCCCCACGGCACAGGTCATCATCAACAAGGCGCAGGCCACCACGGCGGCGCACCAGCGCGAGCAGCTCAGGCTCCAGAACAAGGCCAACGCCGACAAGGATGAGGCCGTCGTTCAGTCGCGCTTGGAGGTCGCTGCGGAGAACGGGACGCTCGCCTTCATGACTCCTGTGGAGGTCCGCACCGAGAGCGGCGACACCAAGTCAGTGAGCGCCGATGACCTCCAGAAGCAGGGCGTGGAGCTGATCCGCAAGAAGGCGGAACAGATGGCCGCCAGCGGTGACGGCGAGGGAGCCATGAACTTCCGGGTTCAGGCGCTCTCGCGGAACGGACTGGTGGACCCTCAGTTCAAGTCGATCCTCGGTGCCGGCCCGTCTTCGGCCAGCCACGAGGCGCTCCAGAAGGGTGAGGTTCCGGCCGCGCTCCGAGCGGGTGCGCAGCTCTATGAGAGCCTCTACGCCCGCAATCCGCGCCTGCTCGCGCAGCACGTCAAGGAGAGCGACCAGTTCTTCTATGAGGCGTTCCGCGTGGCCCGGCAGGAGATGAACTACGACGAGGCCGGCGCCTTCGAGGCGGCCATGAAGTTCACCGATCGGGCGGACCCGCAGGAACTCCCGATGAGCCTGCGACAGAACTTCCAGACGGTCACCGACAAGGTGGGGCAGCTCCGCAGGGGCGACTCCATGCTGAACCCCCTGAATTGGTTCAGCGGCAAGCCCGCGATGACGGTCTCGGATGAAACAGCAGCCAAGCTGGAGAAATGGGGCCAGTTCTATGTCCGCCTCGGGAAGGCTCCCGATGAGGCCATTGAGCTTGCCAAGGACCGCATTCAGGCAACGCACACGGTCATCAACGGTGAGCCTGTGATGCTTACCGATGCGGCCGTCCCGCCGAACGCGGAAGACATCATCAACTGGAAAATCGAGCAGTGGGCCGAGAAGTACGGTGCCAGTCTCGGCTTGTCGGCCAGCGACATCAGTGTGCGGGCTGCCGGTGACGGACAGCAGGGCGTCTTCCAGCTCTGGCGCCGCAACGGTGAGGGGCCTCTCATGATCGACGACCCCGCTGCCCGAGCGGCGATGTCCTTCAGCCTGCGCGGCGCCAAAGCCGAATACGAAGGCGTGGAGAAGGCTCGCATCCTGCGCGAGCAGAACGACCGCCGCCCTCCTGCCGAGAAGTGGAAGAGCGGCCTCAAAGACAAGGGCATCCGTTGGGAGAACAACGGGAAGCGCTTAGACTCTTGGGAGTAGAATGAGCAACGAACTCGCGGATGCCATCAAGGCATCCTCGCAACGCCTTGGCATCAACCCTCTCGACCTCGCCACGGTCATTTCCTACGAGACGGGCGGCACCTTCGACCCGTGGCAGAAAGGCCCCCGCACGCAGTGGGGCGAGCATCGCGGCCTAATCCAGTCGGGCGAGGCCCAGCGCCAGAAGTACGGCGTCACTCAGGACATGACCGTAACGGCCCAGGTTGAGGCCGCCGAACGCTACCTGAAGGACGCAGGCGTCCAGCCCGGCATGGGCCGCCTCGACATCTACAGTGCCATCAATGCCGGCGCGGCGGGCCGTTACAACGCCACGGACGCCCACAATGGCGGCGCTCCGGGCACCGTGCGGGACAAGGTGGAAACGCAGATGGCTGACCATGAGGTCAAGGCTGCGGCCCTCCTCGGGGGCACCTTCACGCCCCAAAGCGCCAGCGGCGCCTCTGACATCCGGTCCTCTGACTACGCCCCCACGCGCCCGATCACCGTTCCCCAGCAGATGGCCGCAGACGCCGCTCAGGAGGCCGCTGGCGCGCCGGGCATCGGCACCACCATCGCCAACGCCGCGCGGGAAGACAGCCTCACTGGCTGGCTCCTGACGAAGGACTGGCTCCAGTTCGACGACCCCAGCTACCGCATGAGCAGGGAGGAGCTGGACAAGCTCACCAAGGGCATCCCTCAGGACCGTTGGGGAGCCTTCGAGAGCGTCTATTCGCGGGAACAGGGGCTTTCCACCCGCGAGGCCATTCTCTCGCAGATGCAGCGGGAGCGTGAGCTTTCAGAGGCCGGTATCGTCGGCAGCGCGGCGCGCGTTGCGGCAGCCTTCGGGGACCCCATCGGGCTCGGTGTGGGCTTCCTCACGGCGGGCACGGGCAACGCCATCATGTGGGGCCAGAAGCTCAACAAGCTCCAGCGCACGCTCCGTGCGGGCGCGGCCGGTGCCGCCATCAATGCCGGACTCTCGGCGGCCGAGGAGGGACTGAAGCCGAACCCCGAGTGGGATGCGGTGCTCTACTCGGCAGCCGGTGGCGCGTTCATTGGCAGCGCCTACGGCTACCTGAGCAAGGCCCCGCACATGGCCGAAGAGGCGGCTGCGCTGCGAAAGGTCGCCACGGAGGCCGTAGGAGAGGTGGAGGGGCGCTACGTTCCCCGTGGGGCGGATAGCTCGGCCGGCGCGGCACAGAACCCGGTAGAGCAGTCCGTGCTCCGATACGATGCGGCCGATGCGATGCGCCTCCAAGGCTCAGACATCACGCCGCGCGCCGCGATGGGAGACCTTCGATACGACGCCACCGGAGCGACCAAGAAATCCGATAACCCCCTGACGCGAGCCACCGGGAACGTCCTTGGCGAGGACGCGGTGGGTCACGTGGACAAGGAGATGGAGACGGTTTGGACGGCCTCTGAGGAGCAGCGGAAGATTGCCCGAAAGGCCGATGTCGTCCGGCGTCGTGAATACGAGGCGGCCTTCGACGGGTGGGCGAAGGAGCGGGACCTAAACTGGTGGAAGAAGACCCGAAGTCGGGCGGCGTTCAACACGGAGGTTGCCCGTGCTGTCCGTAGTCGTGACCCTCTCGACACCTTCGACCCCCATGTGATGAAGGCGGCCTCGGCAGACCGGCAGGCATATGCCCGGTATGTGAAGCTCGCCAATGACCCCGGACTGTCGCAGGGACTTTCCGGCCAGTTTCGCCCGGTAGGAGGCTTTGGCGTGCTGGAGGAGAACCTGAACTACCTCCCGCGCATCTTCGACTATCGGAAGGTTCTCGCCGCCCATGAACGCTTCGGCGTGAACGGCCTCGGGGCCGCCATTGCCGAGGCGATGATGGCGAAGTCGCCAGACCTTGACGGAGACCTGGCCCTCAAGATGGGCCGAGGCTACGCCAAGAAGATCAAGGAGCTGGCTTACGGAATGAACATCCGGCAGGGCGCCGCCTTGTTCGGGGACGACCTAGAGGGCCTTCGGGTCATGCTAGGCGACCTCGACGGCGTTAGCCCCGAGGATGTCGAGAACGTCATGGCGCGGCTAAAGCGGCCGAACGACACCGGCTCGGTCTCTCGCGGCAAGCACCGGGTGCTCCTTGACGAGAGCCTTGTTCTCAAGATGCCGGATGGCTCGCAGGCGACCATCGCTGACCTACTTCTGGAGAACGACACCGACAAGCTTTGGGCCATCTACAATCGGCAGATGTCGGGCGCCGTGGCTCTCGCGCAGGCCCGTGCGGGCAAGGTCATCGACGGCGAGCGTCACCTCCTCATCGACGGTTTCACCCACCCCGGCGAATGGGATACCCACCTCCAACGGGTGCGTGCCGTTGCTGCCGAGGCCGGACAGGACAGGGCCAAGCTGGACGAGGACATCGGCCGGCTCGACTTCCTCTTCAAGTCGGTGGCTGGCATCCCCATGCACGACGCCAACACGGCGCTTGCGACCACCGGGAGACTGCTTCGAGACTACGGCTTCGTCCGCGTCATGGGGCAGGTTGGCTTCGCGCAAATCTCCGAGCTAGGCAACATCGTTTCCGCTGCCGGCGTGAAGGCCACGCTGAAGGGCGTGCCTATGGTTCGCGCGTGGCTGCGCGGCGCCGAGACGGGGCGGATCACGCACGAGCTGGTGGATGAATGGGAGAGCATCACCGGGCACGGCGCCGAGCGACTGCGGAGCGCCGCCGACAGCCGCATCACGGGAGACCCTGAGTTCGGCAGCTTCGCGTCCGTGAGCCCGAAAGTCGAAGCTCTTGAGAAGGGGCTTGGGTTCCTCAAGCACGCGACCGCCGAGGTGTCGGGCCTGAACGCCATCAACACCGTGCTCCATCGGTGGACCGGCTCGGCCATCCTCCACAAGTTCTCGCTCATGGCGGACGGAAAGTCCCTCAGGAACGCCCAGCGTCTCCGCGCCTTGGGCCTCACGGATGCCATGGCCGAGCGCGTGTTCGATCAGATCAGGAAGTACCGCACGCTCACGGACGGCGAGGGCGGCAAGCTGCGGCGGCTCAACGTGGACAAGTGGGATGACCTTCAGGCGGCGGCGCACTTCGAGAACGCAGTCGACCGGATGGCGCGCCGCGTCGTGCAGGAGAACTCCCCCGGCATGTTCGCTCAGTGGATGTCGCATCCGGTTGCGCAGATGCTCCTCCAGTTCCGCACCTTCGTCCTTGGCGCCCACTCGAAGCAGATGCTCCACAACATCCATATGTGGGACCGGGAGAGCCTTACCACCTTTCTCGCCACCTACTTCACCTCGACGGTGGGCCACATCGCGCAGACCGGAGCGAACGCCCCGAGCCTCACGGAGAAGCAACTGGAGGAGCGCCTGTCGCCTCAGGGTATTGCCTTGGGCGCCTTCCAGCGAACCGGCATGACCGCGCTCATACCGCTTGTAGTGGACTCCGCAGCGCGCCTCAGCGGCAATCAGGGCGTCTTCAACAGCCGCTCCACGGGGCAGACTTCGGACCTCTGGTTCGGCAATCCGACAACGGGCCTTCTGAACGACATTCAGGGAGCCGTCAGTGCCGTTGTGGATCCGATTGCCGAGGGCCGCTCGTGGTCGCAGGCTGAGGTCCGCTCGGCTATCCGTCCTCTCATCTGGCAGAACGTGCTCCCTGTCACGACGCTCCTCGGCATCATGTCCGAGGGCCTGCCCGAGTATGCACCCAAGACCCGACACTGACGCAGGCGGCTTCGGCCGCTTGCTCATCATCAGGAGACAATTTGGCAGTCCTTCAAACGTCCCTCTTCTACCGGGGGGACGGTTCGACCCGACGTTACCCGGTCGCCTTTGACTACCGCGACCGCAGCTACGTCTACGTCACCGTGAACGGCGCGCAGGTTCCGTTCACGTGGATCACCTCGGGCCAGCTTGAGCTTGCCGCTGCGCCCGCAAACGGCACCCTCATCAACATCTTCCGCCGCACCGCGACCGGCGCCTTGGTCCGGTTCGAGGACGGTTCGACCGTCACCGGGGAAGACCTCAACACGACCTATGAGCACGTTCTCGACATCGTGGAGGAGACCAGCGACGGCGTTACGGCCATCACCGAGGAGGCGCGCACGGCGCTGGATAACTCGGCCTCGGCGGTGGCAACGGCGGGGCAGGCGCTGAGCCTCGCGGGCGTTGCGGCCACGGATGCGGCGTCCGCCAAGGCTGAAGCTGCGAGCGCCAAGACCACCTCGGAGGAGGCCCTCGAAGTCGCCCTTGAGGCTTCAACGACTGCCGCTGACCTGTTCAAGGTGGCTCAGGACCTCGCGGAGGCGGTTGTCATCGACGACGCCGCCGACCTTCCGTTCGATCCGGCAGGAACCAACCTCACGGCGACCAATGTGCAGGACGCGGTAGCGGCCATCGCCCTCGTCACAGGCGCAGCCGAAATCACCACCGACAAGGTGAAGATTGCGGGAACCAATGAGACGCTCACGGCGCGCTTCTTGGCAGCCGAGAGCGCGCTTTCACAGGCCGTAGAGGACATTGCGGATAAGGCAGACGCCGCAGCCACGCAGACGGCGCTCGACGCAAAGTCCCCAATCGGCCACGGCCACAGCGTCTCCGAAGTGGCTGGCCTGTCCGATGCTCTCGCCAACAAGGCAGATCAGTCGGCTACGGCTACCGCACTGGCCGGCAAAGCAGCCGCGACCCATACGCACTCAAAATCGCAGGTGACGGGTCTAGATGCCGACCTGACTTGGTTGAGCAATGGCAAGTATCTGGCCGCCGTGAACTTTCAGGGAAACGGGACCGTGACAATCCGCAAGACGTACAACGTCAGCGCGATTGGTGACTTGGGCTCTGGCACATATCGAGTGTACTTCGCGACTGCAATGCCGGACACGAATTACATGGCGCTGCTCTCTTGCACCAATACTGGTGATGGGCAGCAGGGGCAGGCCCCGAGTGTCGTTCACATCACTAGCCAGCAAACAACTTACATAGACCTCGTGACCTATACGTCCAACTCGGTCACGCAGAACAACTTCGATCCGAATATCGTCAACCTTGTCATCTTCCGGGGAACCTGACATGCGCATCATTTACCCGACGGCCGATGGCGGCGTGGCCGTTCTGACCCCGGCCGAAGGCATCGAATCTCTAAACGACCTTGCCGTCCAGCTCGTGCCTACCGGCGTTCCCTACCGCATTGTGCAGGATGGCGACATCCCTGCCGACCGCTCCCAGCGGGACCTCTGGACCGCCGACTTTACCAGCTTCGATGGGGTGGGCGGGTGAACGTCATCACCATCCGTCCCCGTCCTGCTACCGTTCCGCAGGCTGTGACCCGCGCGCAGGCTCTCATCGCACTCTACGAAGCCGGAATGCTTGAGGCCGTGGAGGCTGCCGTTGCCGCTCACCCCTACGCGCCTGTCCGCCTCTGGTGGAACAACGCGCTCAACTTCGAGCGTACCAATCCCTACCTCACCGCTCTCGCTGTAGAGGTTGGCCTCACCGATGAAAACGTTGACCGCCTCTTCGTGAGCGCCTCAACGAGGATTTAATGCTCTCTCTCGACAACATCAAAGAACTCCACACGGCCGAGGACCTCATCCCCCTCACGCCGTCCAATACCGTCGACACCGCGGAGCCTTTCCGCGCCCTCTACATCGGCTCCGCTGGCACGCTGGTCTACACGTCCCTGCGCGGCGTGAAACGCTCTGTGCCCATCTTTCAGCCCGGCTGGTTTGACGTGGCTGGAACCCGCGTGTGGGCCGAAGGCACCGTTACGCCGGTCTTCATGGTTCCCTGATGAGCCGCTTTGGGTTTGGCCTCTGGAGGGGGCGTCGGGCTCTTGCGGCGTCCCCTCTGGACGACCTCTCGCCCCAACTCTACGTCGCCCTTGGGATGCGCCGGATGCTCACGAGCTATACCGGCCCGCTCCTCCGGGCTCGCCGCGCATCGGATAACTCAGAGATGGAGTTCGGAGCGCGCGGCGATGGCTGGCTCGACACCTCAGCTCTATTGAGTTGGGCCGGGACATCTAGCGTCCTTCTGGTCGCGCTGTATGACCAGACCGGCCAAGCGCGACATGCAGTGCAGGCAACCGCAGCACGGCAACCTCGGCTCGTCAACGCCGGGGTGCTCGACGCCGTGAACGACCGCCCGACCATCCGCTTTGACGGTTCCGATGACTTCCTTGAGATTCAGGGGACGACGGCCTTCTCCAACGGCCGGGGTGCCTTAACGCTCGGTGCGGTTGTTCTTCGGCGGGGCGAGGTCGCTAACGTCTCTCAGCAGGTGGTCTATGCCAACACGGCCACCGGCCTGACGCGGGCGAACATCGGCTTCCTCACCACGGAGTCCTACAAGGCAGTTGCAGGCGGGCGGCGGCTGGATAGCGACAGCTATCAGCGCATAGTCTCCCCCTCGGTTCCCGCAGTGAACAACTGGTGGCGCTTGATAGGCCGCCACCGTTATTCGGCCGCCGCTGCCGACCTCGCCATCAACGGCGTAGTGACAACGGGCGGCTATCAGACGGCCGGCCTTACCGCGAGTACCCCGCAGACGGTAAACGTCCTCATCGGTGCCACGCAGTCTCCCGGCGAGTGGCTAGTGGGCTCTATGACCGCCGTGGTCGCGGCTCAGGCCGCGCTCGACATTGCCGCTCTTGACGCGGCGCTCGCGAAGGCAGCGCCATGAGCTACCTAATCTTCTCTTCGCTGGCCGCAGCCGAGCAGCGTTCCCACGCTGCCTACGCCGCACTTCGTCCAGGGGGACACCCGGTAACGGACGCCTTGTGGGGCGTTCTTCCTCATCGTGGCGATGGTAGGGCCGCCCTCATCATCCCCGCATCCCCCGAGGAGGCGGGCCTCACCATGCCGCAGGGCGACTATGACGCGCTTCTGACGGCCCAAGAGCGAGCAAGCCTGATTTCGGCCCTACCTGACGGGTGGCAGACCTTCGAGACATAATGGAACACGACACCGAATTTCACCGCGCCTTCGGGCGCATTGAGGGCAAGCTGGACGGCGTGATTATGCGCCTTGATGTCGAGCGGGACGCGCGCGTTGCGCTGGAAACGCGCGTGCGCGCTATCGAGGACCGGCCCGACCTCGAAAACCGCGTCTCGAAGCTTGAGGAGGGGCAAAGCAAGCACTCCGCGAAGCTGGCCTACTGGAGCGGCGGTCTCGCCGTTCTCGCCGGCCTCTACGCTCTCTTCCGCGCGAAGCTGGAGCGTCTCTTCACGTGAGCAACAAAGCTGACGAGAAGGAACTCGGCGGCCTGCACAAGGCCGTCGCTGAGGCGCTCACCAAGAAGATTGAGAACGGTGAGGCCGTCGCGGCCGACCTCGCGGTGGCTGTCAAGTTCCTCAAGGACAACGGCATCACCGCCTCGCTGAAGTCCGAGCACGTCCAGAACCTCGTCCATACTCTCCCGTTCTCCGGGGAGGACGACGCAGAGGATAGCGGCTACAGGGCCAATTAGCGGGCCTGTATCCCCTTTTGAAGCCCCTTCGCGACCAGCGGCGCCCACCTATCCATCTCGTTGCGGAGCCGCTCTATGGCCTCCGCAGCCTCGCGTAGGGCCTTCTCAATATCCGCCACCGGCACATCGTCGACCTGATCCGCCAGCGACCTAAGCCGGTCCACCACGTCTTCGTCCAATAGAGCCTCCTTGGGGAAATCCTGAGGGGGCTCTTTTGTCTCATACGGAGGACCCATCTCCAATAACTCAGCCGGCCCCATCTTCGTCCACAAGGACCCGATCCGGGCCGACTTCCGAAACTTCCTGTTCCTCGTCTGGAAACACCTCGGCCTGCCCGAGCCGACCCCGGAACAGTACGACATCGCCGGCTACCTTCAGCACGGCCCCAAGAAGAAGATGATCATGGCTTTCCGAGGCGTCGGGAAGTCATGGATTTACGGGGCCTTTGTCGCGTGGCGCGGCTACACGAACCCCGACTGGAAGATGATGGTCGTGTCCGCCTCGAAGCAGGCGGCCGACAGCCTGTCGATGTTCGTCAAGAAGATCATCGACGAGATGCCCATGCTCCAGCATCTGCGCCCCCGCGAGGGCCAGAAGGACAGCGTGGTCATGTTCGACTTCGGGCCTTCGCGCACGTCGAAGGACCCCTCGGTGAAGTCGGTGGGCATCACCGGCCAGATCACCGGCTCCCGCGCTGACGAAATCATCGCGGACGATATCGAGACCACGAACAACTCCTACACGGCGCAGGCCCGCGAGCGCCTGCTTGAGCTGATCAAGGAGTTCTCGGCGGTCGTGAAGCCCGAGAGCGGCTACATTACCTACCTCGGCACGCCGCAGTCCGAGATGTCCATCTACAATGAGCTACCGGGACGCGGGTACGAAATCCGCATCTGGCCTGCGCGCATCCCGACGAACCCCGAGAAGTACGCCGGCCGGCTCGCCCCCTACATCCTGAAGCTCATGGCGAACGGGGCGATGGCCGGCGACCCGGTGTCCCCGCGCTTCCCTGAGCACGTGCTGCGCGAGAAGGAGGCCGAGTATGGCCGATCCGGCTTCGCGCTCCAGTTCATGCTCGACAGCAGCCTCTCCGATGCCGACCGCTACCCGCTGAAGCTGTCCGACCTGATCGTGTTCACCCTCGATCCGCGCATGGCACCCGTGAAGTTCGTGTGGGCGGCCGGGCCAGACCAAGTGCTTGAAGACCTCCCGAACCCCGGAATGACCGGAGACCGCTTCCACTCCCCCATGTGGACCGCGCGGGAGATGGCCGAGTTCACCGGGTCCGTCATGTTCATCGACCCCTCAGGACGCGGCAAGGACGAGACCGCCTATGCGGTCGTAAAAATCCTGCACGGGTGGCTCTACCTGACGGCCTCGGGCGGCGCGTTAGGGGGCTACGAGGAGGGCACGCTCAACCGCCTTGCGGTCATCGCCAAGCAGCACAACGTCAACCGGGTGCTCGTCGAGAGCAACTTCGGTGACGGCATGTTCACGCAACTCCTCAAGCCCGTGCTCGCCCGCATCCATCCGGTGACGGTCGAAGAGGTACGCGCCAAGGGACAGAAGGAGGCACGCATCATTGAGACGCTGGAGCCCCTCATGAACCAGCACCGGCTCATCATCGACCGCAAGGTGGTGGAGGATGACCTCCGCTCGGTGGAGGCGCTGCCGGTCGAAGGCGCCGGCCACTACAGCCTGTTCTACCAGCTCACCCGCCTTACCAAGGAGCGCGGTTCGCTGCGCCACGACGACCGTCTAGACGCCGTTGCAGGCGCTTGCCAATACTGGTTGGAGCACATGGCCTCAGACACCGACAAGGCCGCCAGCGACCACTACAACCGCCTCATGCAGGAGGAGCTGGAGCGATACATGGACGGCGTGTTGGGAGCGCCGAAAGCTGCCGACACGTGGATGGGAAATCGTTTATAATCAAGGAGTTGGCTAACCCCCCACTATAGGAAGAGCCCCCTGTTGGTTAGTGAGAGAAAAAATCTCCCAACAGGGGGCGGATGTTCGCTGTGTGTTCTGTTTCAATTTTACAACCATACTACATATGGTTTCGTAACGAGCAGACGGAGAGTTCCATGGCCTACGAAACTGCCTCTCTAACCGACACGCAACTCAACATCTTGACCATTATCGGGGACCAGTGGCGCTATCGGCAGGCCGACACGTGGAAACCCGAGGAGCTTGGCTCGCTTATGACCGCCTTGGGAATGGAGTCGGATGTCGGCGCCGACCTAGAGGCCATGGCAAAGGCTGGGTGGTTCACCCGCATTGGCCCGGCATTTAGCATGACCGCGCTTGCAAAGCGGGAATACACCCGCATCGCGGGGTTATGACCCTACCTCGCTGTCGCTCGGTAGGGTGTAATGTCAAGGCTATCTTGAGGTGGCCTAGGCTGGCCTCGGAGAGGGGGACCTAGGGGCTGGTCAAGGCTTTGCTGGAATGTCCGCCAGAGCTTTCGCCATCCCCTTCCACTGTCTATCCATCAACTCGAATGGTCTCACGACAGCACTCAGCGCTGCCTCTAACGAGCGGCCGGGCAGGTGCATGTCCCACCTATCCTTGGTGAGCTGCCCTGTGCAGACGAGGAAGAGGGGCTTCTTCTTCAGGAAGAGTAGCCCACGACCCGGCTCAAACTTGTGCAGGAGGAACCTCGTGTCCAAGGGCTCAATCTGGAGAATGACCGTCATCGCCTCGACGGCCTCCCAATCCACCTCAAGCGGTCTCCCGGCCGCCTGACAGGCACGTACAGTGGTCTCGACTAGGTGGAAGTCCTCGTGCCCGAACGCGGTCCATGGATAGGCTGTGAGGGCCTCCTGAAGCTGCTTCCATGTCATCCCACCGGACATGCGCGGTTCCCCTTCGTTGGCCGTCTCCGGGCACCCTAGGAGCCGCTGGAGTCGTCGTGAAGGGACCCCCGATGGTTTTCGGCAGAAATCCGAGTGAGCATCTGAATAGAGAAGAACGCGCGAGACCCCCCATGGGGGTGCCGGCCGGCCGATTTAGAGGGGCGCCTAGGGGGGCATTGGGCACAGTTCCGGGCACGCGCCGCGTGCAAGCCCTTGAAGGTGCTGGCTTCTGCGTTGGATTGAGTATCTCCACCGTGCGCCTAGGCGGCCATAGCGGGGGCGGCACGGGTGCCCATGCCCACCTTGGGCATTCGTCGATGCGTTCGTGTTTGATGGGGTGTGGGCGCCCCTGTCTATCTCTTTTGCGAAACCACAAGGGATGGTAGATTGCCTTGTCCGGGTGCCTATATGGAGTCGCGCATGTCTAACGTGTTTGGCGTGCTGGTGAGCGTCGCGGTCACCATTGCATGCGCCCTCGCACTCTCCTACTTGAACACTTGGCTGGCGCTGCCCGACTCCCAAAAAGGTAAGGGAAGGCAGTTGCTACAGGCTAAGGCTGCAATCCTTCGCGCCCGCTGCGTGGCTTGGTGGCAAAAGGTCGAGGAAGCCAAAGCTAAAGCTGGCGAAGCGCAGAGCGGTGTTGCAATTGCCCGCGTTGAACAGGGCGCGGCTGTGCCCTCTACAGTTAAGGCCGTGCCTGCTGAACGGCCCTTCCAGTCGGCCCCCTCTGTAACTACCTCGCACCTTGATGGAACTGCCGTCGGCTATTCTGAAGCGGTTGCCCTTCGCACGTACGAAAGTGTGAAGCGCTGGGAAGCGTTGTCGTCAGACGGCGCTTACACGGCCGCTCTGCGCCACGCCATGAATTACCAAAATACCGCAACCTACCAGCTAATGGAGGATGCGCGCCGGGCGGCGGCAGAGCACGCGAAGTATGCCAAACAGATCGAGTTTGCGCGGCAGTTGGCGCGCACACACGCCGAGGCGGCGCGCAGTTCGGGGCTTCTCCGGGCACAATGAGTTCCCACTAAGGCCCTGAAAAACATGCAATATTCTGATTTTTAAGAAAAATACTCCTGTCCCGCTTGACAGCATCATCCCGATTTTGGGATAAGAGGTGCAACGAAGCGGCGGCGCTGGCTGCACCTTCGGGGGCTGTTTGAAAGGTGAATAGGTCGGGTGCTGGTGCTGCACCCCTGACGATGGCCTAGCAGGGCCGAAACCTTTATCTCGAACGTCCCGTTTTTGGGATGATACGGAGTGCCAATCATGGGTTGGTCGGATCGTACAATGTGGGGCGGCGAGTTCGTCCCGGTCGCGGAACTCCTCAAGGGCGGGACGCACCGCATTGAGGCGTGGGGCAATTCTCGCGAAGGCTGGTTTCCCTACCTTGTGACGCCTCACGACGGCATCGGCTGCCAGATCGGCCCGTACTTCGGACGGGACCTAGGCGACACCCTTCGTGACCTGAAACAGGCCGCCGCGCGCGCTTATGGCATCGAGCCGCGCGCCGTGAAGCTCGGCCGTAACTGGTGGTGAACCCCACCTCATGAGACGCAGCTAGGGCGCATCCGGCCCGCATCGGGTGCGCCTCATGGTGCGCCTAGCGTGCCCGGTCGGGCGCTCTTGCCCGGCCGCTACCCCCCGGAGAACCGAGCCATGCAAATCGTGGTGTTCGTCTCCGTCTCTGGCAAACCCCTGAAAATGAAGAAAGCCGCGAGGGTGGCAGCCCTCACGGCCCTATTCATTCTCTGGCTCTAGAGACGGCTTCCTCACGCTCGAAAGGGCGTGGGGTTGCCGGGGGGAACCTTACCAATCCTCAGGCTCTAGAGGCAACCCCATGGCAAACGTCTACGACCAGCACGACAAGGCATTCGCTGGCGTCTCGGCATACATCATCCTTGGCGGGGACGACCGGAAGGTCGCAACCGTGGCCTTCAAGCACCCGAAGGACGGCGCGGCGCGGCTCTATGCCTACGTCCATTGGCTCGGCACTCAGATGGTGCGGGGGCACGCTAACGGCTTCGGGTATGACAAGCGTACCGCCGCCGCGTCGGTCGCCGCTGGCAAGCTGCCTTCCGTGTACCCGGTGGACCGGGCGCTAGGGGAGCTTTCCGGTTACGACGCCTTCCGCGCTGCCCTGCTTCACGACGCGGGGCCATCTTGGCAGGCGCAGCTAGAGCGCGCTGGCTTTCGCGTGTGGCAGGCGGTTTGAGGGCGCGCGATGTCTGATTCCTTCTCCGCATTCTGTTACGTCCGAACTCACGTCCCTACGGGGAGAAGTCGAGCAGCCTCGCGCGGCTTTGTGTCAGTCGCCGCCTATCACGCGGAGCTTGAGCGCTGGAACCGAGAGGCGGCCGGCCTCTGGCATTACGCGCCCGTCGAACCCGTGACGCCCTACGGCGTGGCCTTCGACACGGTGTCGGTAGTCGACCTGGGGGAGGTGTCCGCCAATGCCTGACAACCTCCGCGAAGGCTCCCCGGAATGGCATTTCTTCCGGGGCTATGTTGGCGCCGCTCTTTGGTCATCCGTGGATGACGCGGGCGAGCCTCTCGACAATGACCGGGACGAAAGCGACATCGCCCCGGAAACCCTATCGAAAATGCACGCCGACTGTCGCGACTTCTACGCTGCGAACCTCGCGCACATCCAATGCGAAGGCGCGCCCCTCTCGCGCGAGTTTGAGGGCAGCCTAGCGGCCCGCAAAGCGGCCATGGCGGGGCACGACTTCTGGCTGACGCGGTGCGGGCACGGCGCCGGCTTTTGGGATGGTGATTGGCCCGAGCCGCACGCCGCTGCGCTCGACGCGGCCGCAACGAAGGCCGGGAACGTCGATCTATATGTGGGTGATGACGGGCTGATCCACGCCTAGCTGTTGTGGCGCACCGCGCGCTTCTCATCAATGGCGTGAATCAATCGAGGTGGAACCATTCGGAAAACGAATTGGACAGGTAAGGGCGTAAGCCATTTAGAAGACGGCGAAACGGGCCGCGCGGCCCGTCGTGTGCGGGTGGTGCCGCACGCCTGATGAAGCCAGCCAGCGAGGCCGCAATCGGCTCGCGAAAAGGCCCGTGCATGTGAAAACCGGCGTTCCCACGAGTGTGGATAAGAGGTTTTCTGTTACCTAAGTGTTCATGTTTCGTTCTTGACGCTTTCGCCTGCGTATGAGTATCTGTCGAAAGGTTTCTAGGAATGTATGCCCATCAAAGAAGGCAAAAAAGGAATGAAGTCCGTACATCTAGGCGTCCCCGGCCTCGGGGACGTGATGGTTGAATGGCACGAGTGCCGCTATGCGCGCCGGTTCTTTGGCGCGGCCCCGACTGGCTCGGGGGTTGAGGTATGGGCGGGGCGAGCCTGCCTCGGCATTGATACAGCGGATGGGTGGAGATGGAAGGCCGGCGCCCTGATGATCGGCGCCTTTGCAGCGTTCCTCGCACTCTAGAGCAAATCCCGAAAGTGGGATAAGCCTACCCGCTGCGGAACAACGCAAAGGGGTATCTAGATGAAGCCGGAAGCGCGCGCGGGGTTGAGAAACCTCGTTTCTGCCGTTGAGTATTTCACGAAGCAGCACAAGTCGTTCTCCGACCTGACGTTGCAGATTTTCGGGATAATCTGCGCGGAGCCTGACATATGGCAGGGCGACCTGACCAAGCGTCATGGCATCGCACGCAACACGGTTTCCACACACCTCAAGTGGCTGACCGAGTGCGGCTTAGTCCGCTCGCAGCCCGCTCAGCATCACGCGAACGCTTTCGAGTGGCGCGCGACGACGGCCGGCGAGGCTGTCGCTGAGAAAATGGCTGAAATCGCCGGTGGTGCCCGGTGAGGGACTCGAACCCCCACGCCGCGAGGCGCTCGGACCTAAACCGAGTGCGTCTACCAATTCCGCCAACCGGGCAATGGCGGATCATCCTGTACCTTAGGAGGGCCATAGATGGCAATTCGACCCCGAGGGAGCGCATGGCAGTGTTCCCTTACGCACAACGGGAGGCGTTTCCGTAAGGACTTCCCGACGCGCGCTGAGGCGGAAGCATGGGAGGCAACACTACGCGCATCGCTGGAGACAACCGGCACCGCGCCTACCGAGGGGCTCAACATCGCCCCTACCACCCTCGAAGAACTCTTCGAGCGCACCAAGACGCGCTATTGGGAGGGGCAGAAGAGCGCAGCCACCCTCATCTTTAATGGCCGCATGATGGTTGATCTCATCGGCCCGCTTACGCCGATCAGGTCCATTGGACCGGCTCAGATAGATGCGGCAACACTGGCCCTGAAGCAGGGAACGAAGAACTACTCGGGGGCGACGATCAATCGAAAGCTCGCGGCTCTCTCCAAGATGCTGACTTATGCGGCAAAGATGGAGTGGATTGCGAAGCGTCCGAACTTTGAGTGGGAAGACGAACCTGAGGGCCGGCTGCGCTGGTTCACGGAGGAAGAAGAGGAGCGCATTCTTGCGTGGTTCACCTTCACGGGTGAGCCGGAAATGCTCGATTTCGTGGCGCTACTGGTGGATACCGGGATGCGCGTTTCTGAGGGCTTGAACCTCACTGCGGGCGAAATCGAGCGGGTTCCGTTGGTCGGGGGAGGCGAGCGACTTCAAATCCGCTTGTTCGCATCGCGCACCAAGTCCAACAGGTCGCGCGTCATCCCTGCGACTGAACGGGCCACTTCCATCCTTCGGCGGCGCATCCGTGGAACCGTCAAGGCTAAGCTCTTTCCCAACCTCACCAAGAAAGGGATTGAGGAGAGCTGGAACCGCTGCCGCTCCCATATGGGGATGCTTGGTGACGAAGAGTTCGTCCCGCACACCCTCCGACACACGTTCGCGAGCCGCTTGGTTCAGCGCGGAGTGCCCCTGTACGAGGTGCAGAAGCTCCTCGGACACTCGACAATGACCCTGACGATGCGCTATGCGAAGCTCGCTCCTGCGTCCCTTGTGGATGCAGTAGCCGTCCTTGATCGTTCTAGCGTGCGGGCACAGGCCACAACTTGTGCCCCTGACG
This sequence comes from Ancylobacter sp. WKF20, assembly GCF_029760895.1. Lineage (NCBI taxonomy): Bacteria > Pseudomonadati > Pseudomonadota > Alphaproteobacteria > Hyphomicrobiales > Xanthobacteraceae > Ancylobacter > Ancylobacter sp. WKF20. Next base: position 1,613,172 of record NZ_CP121679.1, on the reverse strand, counting down.
CGGGAGCGGCGGGGATGGGAGGCGCGCAAACCCGCGCAGTTACTTGACGGACAGCTCAGAGGCGAGATTTAGGTTCCAGTGTCGCAAGATGTGGGGGTTCGAGTCCCTCCGCCCGCACCAGTTTTCCGGCAGCCCGGAGCCTCCCGACCGAATTTCACCGACGAGGACGAGCGACGCGCGAGCGCCGTGGCCTCGCATAACCGACGAGAACGCCGCGTTCGCGCGGCAAACACGACGAAGGCCGATTGAACATGCAGGTCACCGAACTCCTCGCCGAAGGTCTCAAGCGCGAATATCGCGTGGTTCTGCCGGCCGCCGAACTGGACGCCAAGGCGACCGCGCGCCTCAGCGAGATGAAGGACAAGGTGCGCATCAACGGCTTCCGCCCGGGCAAGGTGCCGGTCGCCCATCTGAAGCGCCTCTATGGCAAGTCGGTTCTCGCCGAAGTGATCGACCAGGCGGTAAACGAGGCCAACTCGAAGATCATCGACGATAACGGCTTCAAGCTCGCCATGCAGCCCAAGGTCGAGCTGCCGCAGGACGAGGCGGCGGTCAATGAGGTGATCGAGGGCAAGGCCGACCTGTCCTACACCGTCGGCATCGAGGTGCTGCCGTCCATCGAGCTCGGCGATTTCAAGTCGATCACCCTCGACAAGCCGGTGCTGGCCGTGACCGAGGCGGAAGTCGACGACACCGTCAACCGCATCGCCGAGGCGAACCGCCCCTACACCGCCAAGGAAGCCGGCGAGGCCGCCAATGGCGACCGCGTCACCGTGTCCTTCGTCGGCTCGATCGACGGCGAGAAGTTCGAGGGCGGCTCGGGCGAGGACATCCCGGTCGTGCTCGGCTCCAACAGCTTCATCCCCGGCTTCGAGGAGCAGCTGGTCGGCATCAAGGAAGGCGAGACCCGCACGGTCAACGTCACCTTCCCTGAGAACTACCAGGCCGCCCAGCTCGCCGGTAAGGCCGCCGCCTTCGAGGTGACCGCCTCCAAGATCGATGCGCCCGGTGAGCTCGCGCTCGACGACGAGTTCGCCAAGTCGCTCGGCATGGACGACATCGCCGCGCTGCGCGAGCAGGTGAAGAGCCGCATCGCCCAGGAGCACAACGCCCAGAGCCGCGCCAAGGTGAAGCGTCGCCTGCTCGACGCGCTGGACGGCCTGCACCAGTTCGACGTGCCCCCGACCCTCGCCCAGCAGGAATTCGAGGGCATCTGGAACTCGGTCACCTCCGAGATGGAAAACCAGAAGCGGACCTTCGCCGATGAGGGCACCACCGAGGAGGAGGCCCGCGCCGATTACGACAAGATCGCCAAGCGTCGCGTTCGTCTCGGCCTGGTGCTTGCGGAAATCGGTGAGAAGAACAACATCCAGGTGACCGACGACGAGGTCACCCGCGCCGTCGTCGAGCGTGCCCGCCAGTTCCCCGGGCAGGAGCAGCAGGTGTGGGAGTTCTATCGCAAGAACGCCCAGGCGCTCGCCAGCCTGCGCGCGCCGATCTTCGAGGAGAAGGTCGTCGACTTCCTGCTCGAGCTCGCCAAGGTCAATGAGGTCCCCGTCACCCGCGAGGAACTCTACGCCGAGGACGAGGCCGACAAGGCCTGATGACGGCTGCGGAAGGTTCGCGCGGGAGCGTCTCCCGCGCGTGCCATCTGCGGCATAAGGGTCCGCAGGGCTGGTAGGGACGCGCTTTCGCTTTATTGTGGGGCGGGATGGATTCGCGGGCGGCGCACGGGCGCCGCACCGCCGAGGATCGAAATATGCGTGACCCTATTGATACTTACATGAATTACCTGGTCCCCATGGTGGTCGAGCAGACCAACCGGGGCGAGCGGTCCTACGATATTTATTCGCGCCTCCTGAAGGAGCGCATCATTTTCCTGACCGGGCCGGTCGAGGACGGCATGGCGACCCTCATGGTCGCGCAGCTCCTGTTCCTTGAGGCGGAGAACCCGAAGAAGGAAATCTCGATGTACATCAACTCCCCCGGTGGAGTGGTGACGTCGGGCCTCGCCATTTACGACACGATGCAGTTCATCAAGCCGGCGGTCTCCACGCTGTGCATCGGCCAGGCGGCCTCGATGGGCTCGCTGCTGCTCACCGCCGGCGAGAAGGACATGCGCTTCGCCCTGCCGAACGCGCGAATCATGGTTCACCAGCCGTCCGGCGGCTTCCAGGGCCAGGTGACGGACATCCTGATCCACGCCAAGGAAGTCGAGAGCCTCAAGAAGCGGCTCAACGAAATCTATGTGAAGCACACCGGCCAGGACCTGAAGGCGGTCGAAGACGCGCTCGAGCGCGACAACTTCATGACTGCCGATGCCGCCAAGGCCTTCGGACTTATCGACAAAGTGATCGACAAGCGTCCGGACGACGCCCCCGCGAAAGCCTGATCGCCTTTAATGTGCGTGTTTCGGAAGCCACGGCGGCTTCCTATATGAAGGGCAATCCCGCGCGGAAATGAAGCGTGGGGTTGCGTGCGGCGCGGTATCGCGCTTGCATGTCATGACAGTGAAGTGTCGCCAGGAGGTGTGACAGGGGTACGACGGGGCCGGCGCCCGATCCGCGAAGGCGGGGATGACGCGAATGCCTTCTTGATCGTTCCGCCGCTAGCGTGCTTGGCTAGCAGGAACGGTTGGACCCTTAAGTCGCTTCCTTTTGACGGCCCATTGAGCCGTCGCGTTTCTCCCCCCTTGGAGGCCCGCGGCGGCCTGCGAGACTGGGGCGGGATCAGGAAACCCCTGGACCGCCGAGCGGACGGAGAGACGCATGAGCAAGGTTGGCGGCGGCGACAGCAAGAACACTCTTTACTGCTCGTTCTGCGGCAAGAGCCAGCACGAGGTCCGCAAGCTGATTGCGGGACCTACCGTGTTCATCTGCGATGAATGCGTCGAGCTGTGCATGGACATTATCCGCGAGGAGAACAAGTCCTCGCTGGTGAAGTCACGCGACGGCATTCCGACCCCGAAGGAGATCTGCAAGGTTCTGGACGATTACGTCATCGGCCAGTTCCATGCCAAGCGCGTCCTGTCGGTGGCGGTGCATAACCACTACAAGCGCCTGAACCACGCGACCAAGCATGCCGGTGACGTGGAGCTCGCCAAGTCCAACATCATGCTGATCGGGCCGACGGGCTCGGGCAAGACGCTGCTCGCGCAGACGCTCGCCCGCATCCTCGACGTGCCTTTCACCATGGCGGACGCGACGACGCTCACCGAGGCGGGCTATGTCGGCGAGGACGTCGAGAACATCATTCTCAAGCTGCTGCAGTCGGCCGACTACAATGTCGAGCGGGCGCAGCGCGGCATCGTCTATATCGACGAGATCGACAAGATCAGCCGCAAGTCCGACAACCCGTCCATCACCCGCGACGTGTCGGGCGAGGGCGTGCAGCAGGCGCTGCTGAAGATCATGGAAGGCACCGTTGCCTCCGTGCCTCCGCAGGGCGGCCGCAAGCATCCCCAGCAGGAGTTCCTGCAGGTGGACACGACCAACATCCTGTTCATCTGCGGCGGCGCCTTCGCCGGCCTCGACAAGATCATCTCCTCCCGCGGCAAGGGCACCTCGATCGGCTTCGGCGCGGTCGTCTCCGCGCCTGAGGACCGCAAGCCGGGCGAGGTGTTCCGCGAGGTCGAGCCCGAGGATCTGCTCAAATACGGGCTGATCCCGGAGTTCATCGGCCGTCTGCCGGTGATCGCGACGCTGGAAGACCTCGACGAGGCGGCGCTGAAGAAGATCCTCTCCGAGCCGAAGAACGCGCTGGTGAAGCAGTATCAGCGCCTGTTCGAGATGGAGAATGTCGAGCTCACCATCCATGAGGAAGCGCTGGGCGCCATCGCCCGCAAGGCCATCGAGCGCAAGACCGGCGCGCGCGGCCTGCGCTCGATCATGGAAGGCATCCTGCTCGACACGATGTTCGATCTGCCCGGCCTCGAAGGGGTCGAGGAGGTCGTCATCAGCAAGGAGGTCGTCGAGCAGAATGCACGTCCGCTCTACATCTATGCGGATCGTGCGGTCGGCGATGCGGGCGCGAGTGCCTGAGCCGCGCCGGGACGCAGGAGCGTCCGGGCGGCCCCGCCCGGACGGCAGGACCGGCTCCCTTGACGGAGCCGGAAGTCATCGCCATCTGAGCGTCAACCACCGGTCCTCGACCTGCATCGACGTGCAGTCCCGCGGCGTACCGCTCCCGCACACCGATCCCCGTTCGCGTTCCGGCCGTATTGCGGCACGGCCCCTCTCGCTGGCGCGCTTCGCGCCGGCGGCGGATGCCGGCCGTCAACAGAAAAGGATAGAGCCATGACGAGCTCCAAGCCTCGCGCTGCGCTCACGCCGGGCGTCTCGCAGACTTTCCCGGTCCTTCCGCTGCGCGACATCGTGGTCTTTCCGCACATGATCGTGCCGCTGTTCGTGGGCCGCGAGAAGTCGATCCGCGCCCTGGAAGAGGTGATGCGGAACGACACGTTCATCCTGCTGGCGACCCAGGAGAACGCCTCCGACGACGATCCGTCGACCGATGCCATCTACAAGATCGGCACGCTGGCCTCCGTGCTGCAGCTCCTCAAGCTGCCGGACGGCACGGTGAAGGTGCTGGTCGAGGGCATTTCGCGCGCCAAGGTCACCCACTACACCGACCGTGCCGACCTCTATGAGGCCGAAGCCGTCGCGCTGGAGGAGGAGATCGGCTCCAAGGTCGAGGCCGAGGCGCTCGGCCGCTCGGTGCTCTCCGAGTTCGACAGCTATGTGAAGCTGAACAAGAAGGTTTCGCCCGAGGTCGTCGGCGTGGTCACCCAGATCGAGGACCACTCGAAGCTCGCCGACACCATCGCCTCGCATCTCGCGGTGAAGATCCCCGAGAAGCAGGCGGTGCTGGAGATCCTCAAGGTCACCGCCCGGCTGGAGAAGGTGCTCTCACTGATGGAGAGCGAGATCTCGGTCCTTCAGGTCGAGAAGCGCATCCGCACGCGCGTCAAGCGCCAGATGGAAAAGACCCAGCGCGAGTACTATCTCAACGAGCAGATGAAGGCGATCCAGAAGGAGCTGGGCGACGGCGAGGACGGCCGTGATGAGCTGGCCGAGCTGGAAGAGCGCATCAAGACCGTCAAGCTCTCCAAGGAAGCGCGCGAGAAGGCCACGCACGAGCTGAAGAAGCTGCGCCAGATGAGCCCCATGTCGGCGGAAGCCACCGTGGTGCGCAACTATCTGGACTGGCTGCTCTCGATCCCGTGGGGCAACCGCTCCAAGGTCAAGAAGGATCTGCCCTTCGCCCAGAACGTGCTCGATACCGACCATTTCGGTCTCGACAAGGTCAAGGAACGCATCGTCGAGTATCTCGCCGTGCAGAGCCGGCAGAACAAGCTGACGGGCCCGATCCTGTGCCTCGTCGGCCCGCCCGGCGTCGGCAAGACCTCGCTCGCCAAGTCCATCGCCAAGGCGACGGGCCGTGAGTATGTGCGCGTCGCCCTCGGCGGCGTGCGCGACGAGGCCGAGATCCGCGGCCACCGGCGCACCTATATCGGCTCGATGCCCGGCAAGGTCATCCAGTCGATGCGCAAGGCGAAGAAGTCCAACCCGCTCTTCCTGCTCGACGAGATCGACAAGATGGGCGCGGACTTCCGCGGCGATCCGTCCTCGGCGCTGCTGGAGGTGCTGGACCCCGAGCAGAACCACACCTTCAACGACCACTATCTCGAGGTGGATTACGACCTCTCCAACGTCATGTTCGTGACGACGGCGAACACGCTGAACATTCCGCCGGCCCTTCTGGACCGCATGGAGGTGATCCGCATCGCCGGCTACACGGAAGATGAGAAGGTCGAGATCGCCCGCCGGCATCTCATTCCCCAGGCGCTGACCAAGCATGGCCTGCATCCGAAGGAATGGGCCATCGACGACGAGGCCCTGCTCACCCTGGTGCGCCGCTATACGCGGGAAGCCGGCGTGCGCAACCTCGAGCGTGAGATCTCCAACCTCGCCCGCAAGGCGGTGAAGGATCTCATGCTGTCGAAGAAGAAGACGGTGAAGGTCACGGTCCAGCAGCTCGAGGACTATCTCGGCGCGCCGCGCTACCGCTATGGCGAGGCCGAGGCCGAGGACCAGGTCGGCGTGGTGACCGGGCTCGCCTGGACGGAAGTCGGCGGCGAGATCCTGACCATCGAAGGCGTCATGATGCCCGGCAAGGGCAAGATGACCGTCACCGGCAACCTGCGCGACGTGATGAAGGAATCGATCTCGGCGGCGGCGTCCTATGTCCGCTCGCGCGCGCTCGATTTCGGCATCGAGCCGCCTCTGTTCGACCGCCGCGACATCCATGTCCATGTTCCCGAAGGGGCGACCCCGAAGGACGGCCCCTCGGCGGGCGTGGCCATGGCGACCGTGCTCACCTCGGTGCTCACGGGCATTCCGATCCGCCGCGACGTCGCCATGACCGGCGAGGTCACGCTGCGCGGCCGGGTGCTGCCGATCGGAGGTCTCAAGGAGAAGCTCCTCGCCGCCCTGCGGGCCGGCATCAAGAAGGTGCTGATCCCTGAGGAGAATGCCAAGGATCTCGCCGAGATCCCGGACAATGTGAAGAATGCCCTGGAGATCGTCCCGGTCTCGCGGATGGACGAGGTGCTGCAGCACGCCCTGACGCGTCAGCCCGAAGCGATCGTCTGGGAGGAGAAGCTCCCCGACGCCAAGGTCGAGCCGGTGATCGGCACGATCGAGGAGCCGAGCGGCGTCGCCGCTCACTGAGCTTCCCCGCGCCTTGTGTGAATGGCGGTGCCCCAACGGGCGCCGCCATTTTCGTTTGGCACGACGCTCGACGGGGAGCTTGACACCGCCGCGCTGACGTGACGCTCAAAATGCAGGCGCTGGCATGCCAGCTTTTGACGGTGTCCGGGTAGGCTGAAATCATCCAAAATCGTGTATTTGTGCGGGTTTGATGACGGTTGCGCTTGCAATCGCCGCAATTTGGAGAAAGGGTCGCGCCCGTCGTTGGTGCATGCAACCGACGATTCTTGTGCAACAAGGGAAGGACCGGTCTCATGACCACGAAGAACGAACTCGTCGCCGCCGTGGCCGAGCAGGCCAAGCTGACGAAGGCTGCTGCCGCGGCTGCGGTCGACGCGACCTTCGATGCCATTGCCGCTTCGCTGAAGGCCGGCGAGGAAGTGAAGCTGATCGGCTTCGGCAGCTTCTCCGTCGTGACCCGCGCCGCGCGTGAGGGCCGCAATCCGCGCACCGGCAAGCCGGTCAAGATCGAAGCCTCGAAGGCGCCGAAGTTCACGCCCGGCAAGGGCCTGAAGGAAACCGTCAACGGCTGATTTCGTCCGCTTGATGCGTGAGGCTGGCACCGCCGCCCCGATGGGCGCAGGTGGTGCCGGGTCCACGCGGGGACGTTCAGAGCGCGCGTCGGGTGGCGTTGGACCGTTCCGGTTCCCCGCCCGGCGCGTGTTTCGTTTTTAGGGCAGGGCGCCATCGCCCGTTTATGCGCCCCGTTGCCTCTCCCCGTTTCTTCGCCCTCTTGCCCGCGCGGCGATCCGATGCTTTAAGCTCGGCCTGCGCCGCCCAGGGGCGGTACGCGCTGGCGCGGTCCTCCGCGGCCGCGGCGCTGCGTTTTCCGGGCGGTTAGCTCAGTTGGTAGAGCATCTCGTTTACACCGAGAGGGTCGGCGGTTCGAGCCCGTCACCGCCCACCATTCCCGCCGTGCCGCGCGCGGCCTCCTGCCGGAAGGGCTGCCGTGAAACTCGTCCTGTTTGACTGCGACGGAACGCTGGTGGACAGCCAGCACGTCATCGTCGAGGCGATGCGCCGCGCCTTCACGCGGGCCGAGCTCGACGTGCCCCCGCGCCCGGCCGTGCTCGGTATTGTCGGCCTGTCGCTGGTCGAGGCAATGCGTGAACTCGGTGGCAACGCGCCCGCCTTTCCCGCCGAGACGCTGGCCGACCTCTACCGCGACGCCTTTCGCGAGCTCCGGGCCGAGGGGGGCTTCGTTGAGCCGATGTTTCCAGGCGTGAAGGCGGTGCTGGACCGGCTCACCGCGCGTGACGACGTGGTGCTTGGCATCGCCACCGGCAAGTCGCAGCGTGGGGTTGCCGCCGTGCTGAGCCATCACGGGCTTGAAGGGCGTTTCGCTACCATCCAGACGGCGGATGACGCCCCGTCCAAGCCCCACCCGGCCATGGTGCTGCAGGCGGCCGCCGCCACCGGTATCGCACCGGAAGCCACGGTGCTGATCGGCGACACCAGTTTCGACATGGAGATGGCGCGTGCCGCTGGCGCGCGCGGCATTGGCGTGACCTGGGGCTATCATGCCCCGGCCCTGCTGAGCGAGGCGGGGGCGGAGCGGCTGGTCGAGCGCGCCGAGGACCTTCTGCCGGCCATGGAAGACTTGTGGAGCGCCACGCATGAGCGGGTCTGAGACCACCGATCTCGCGGGCAAGCTCGCGGCACAATCCGCCGCGCCACGCATGAAGCGGTTCTACACCGCCGCCAGCGCCGCCCCCACGGCCGAGGGTGGCTTCCGCATCGAGCTCGACGGGCGGCCTGTGCGCACGCCCGGGCGCCGCATCGTGCAGGTTCCGGTGCGCGCGCTGGCGGAGGAGATGGCCGCCGAATGGGCGGGGCAGGGGGAATTCATCGACCCGCTGACCATGCCGGTGACGCGTCTGGTCAATTCCGCTCTCGACGGCGTCGAGCCGAACCGCGCCGCTGTGGCGGCCGAGATCGTTCGATATGCCGGTTCGGATCTTCTCTGCTACCGCACGGAGGGGCCCGCCGCTCTGGTCGAGCTTCAGAGCCAGATATGGGATCCGCTGCTCGACTGGGCGCGCGAGGAGATCGGGGCCACGTTCTTCCTCAGTGAAGGCGTTGTCTATGTCGAGCAGCCCCGACGCAGCCTCGAGGCGATCGCCGCCCATCTGCCGGAGGATGCCCTGCGCCTTGCCGCGTTGAATCTCCTGACCACGCTCTCCGGCTCAGCCCTCGTCGCTCTCGCACTCTGGGGCGGACGGCTCGCGCCTGAAGAAGCCTGGCGGGCGGCGCATATCGACGAGGAAGTTCAGGAGAAGGCGTGGGGTACAGATGCGGAGGCCACGGCGCGCCGCGCGGCCCGATTCCGTGATTTTGCCGCTGCCGCCCTGTGTCTCGAGCTCATCGAACAGGCTGAACGCCTTTCCAGCTAACGATTCTCGTTCCTGCGACAGAATCGCGCGCCGCTTTTGCCGGCGCACGGCTGCTTGAGCAATGAGCGTGCCCAAGATAAGAGCGCCCGATCGTGCATGACCCCCATATTCATGGGGCCTAGAAATATTGGTAATTCCAGATGCCAGCGCTGAAGTTGCAGTGCAGCAGAGAAATTTGCGGTTACGAATTATCGCATTCCGTCAATTTATCCTGCGTCATCTCGACGAAATGGGCGGCTTATCTGATGAATATCCGAAATTAATTTAGTCTTAATCGGCCGGTTTGCCGCCTCACGCAGCGAAGATTGTTGTTGTCGATCAGAAGAGAGACTGACATTGCCGGTATCGTTATTTGCCGGTCAGCGCAGAAGTCGGGGAGAGGATCGGGGTACCGCTCATTTGTTCCGAATTTGCCGATATTTAGTCGCCTCTGTTGGCGGTAAATGTTGACCAGTGTGGCTTATCTGCACTAGTGTGGGTGCTGCAGTATGGTAATCATGAATCGCGGAAATCAGGGTTGGGGGATCCAATGGCAGTCGGTCTTGCGCGTGCTGCGGCTGTCGCGTGTGTCGTGGCGTTCGGTGCTACCTGCGTTGGTGGTGTGCCGGCCGTTGCTCAGACGACGAATGTCCTGACGGCGGTTCAGTTCTCGGCCTCCCTGTCGGCGGAGCAGCGTGTTGCGGCCGTGAAGGACCGGATCGCGGCTCTGGTGAATGCGGTTCGTTCCGGGCAAGTGACGGCGAACCAGGCGCGTGACGCGATCCGTAATCTGATTGCTACCAATCCTGCTGTGGCCGGGGATGTCGTCAAGGCGATCATTACCGTCAGCAAGGAGGGTGTTCCTGGGCTGCCGCCGAATTTGAGTCTCACTCAATTGCTCGCGGATGGTGTCGCGCTTGGTGTGCGTGAGTTGCAGGTTGTGGCGGCGACCAATCCGAGCGCTCAAGCTGCTCTCCAGTCGGTCAATCAGGTCTTTGTTGATGAGGGTGTGTCTCGCGGGAGTGCGTTTGGGGCGCAGTTCGCGGTCACGCTGAATGCGGCGGGTGGCGCATTGCTGCCGCCTCAGCTGGCGCCGGAGACCAGCCCGATCGCGGTGATCATTCCGTCGCTGCCGAACGATACGACCAACGAAATTAGCCCGACCTGATGATGTTGAGGGGCGTTGTGAATCTGAGAGGGGCGGGGGTCATGAGGAAGAACGTAGCAACAGTAGGGCTGGTATCGGCTCTTCTTGGTAGCGTGTTTGGTGGGGTTGCCGTAGCGGCTGAGTACCCGCCGTCGGCCTCCGCGTCGGCGACGTCTTCTGATCCGGCACTGTTGAGTGTTGGTGATCGCGCCGCGGCTGCGGTCAACTCGCCGGGTGTGGCGCTGTCGTCCTTTACGATCCTGCCGTCGCTCTATGTGAGCGAGGGGTATAACGACAACATCACGGCGACCAATACCAACGAGAAGGCGGACTGGATCTTCACGGTTCGCCCCGCTGTGGCGGTGAAGTCCGACTGGACCCAGCATTACCTTGGTTTTGATGGCTATTTCCAGAGCGGCACTTACGCCAAATACAGCAACGCCGACTATCAGAGCTACTCGGTCGGCACGAATGGCCGCCTCGATGTGACCGGCGATCTTGAGCTCATTGGTTATGCCCGCTTCTCGCACCTCAACGAGCTGCCTGGCGACGACGAAACCGACAACAACCTGACCTCGCCGCTGCCCTACGACCAGACCACGGCGGGTGTCGGTTTTCGCAAAACGTTTAATCGTCTCTGGACGCGTGTCCTGTTCGATTTCCGCGACCGCGCCTTCGCTGACAACATTGACGGCGTCCCAACGGATCAGACCTATCGCGACGGTCAGGATTATAAGATTAGCGGTCGCGTCGGCTACAATATCAGCCCGCTGACTAGTGTTTTCCTGGGTGCCAGCTATGACTGGGCCTTTATGGAAAACACGGATTACAACGCCGAACAGTACACATTTACAACTGGTTTGGAGTTTCAGCCGTCGCGCCTGACGCGCGGTGAAGTCTATGTCGGCTACAGCTACTGGGATGCGGAAGGCAATATCGACTCGGTTCCTCACTTCACCTATGGCGCCAATCTCGACTGGTTCGCCACGCCTCTGCTGACAATCAATTTCAACGCGAAGCAGGAAGTGTTGACCTCGAATTTCGAGTATGAGGGGCTGAACGGCTCCAGCGTGCTGAGCTCGACGGTCGGTCTGCGTGGCGACTATGAATGGCGCCGCGACATCCTGCTCTCCGCCTGGTTCAGCTACCAGAACCAGAATTACGAAGATTACCCGCGTGACGACGACCAGTATGTCGCCGGTGCGGAAATTCGCTATCTCTGGAACCGCTACGCAACCTTCCGCCTGACGTACAACTACACGGATTACTCCTCGAGCCTCAACGGCGTGAACGGCGTCGAGGACTACCAGCAGAATGTGGTCAGCGCGGCCGTCGTGCTCACTTACTGAGCGCTCTGTGTACGGACCATCCGCGCTTGCGGGTGGCATGCCTTTGGGGACAGTTTGGCTGGGGGGCTAAGCGTTTTCGTCGATCCCGAGGTCATTGGCCGGCGTCATGTTGTTTTCCCGCTTTCGTGCGCGGGCGGTTGTCCCCGAGCCGCCCACCTACAGCATTCCCGCTGGGCAGCGGGTCTACGCCTTCGGCGACATTCACGGCCGGCTTGATCTTCTGGATCGTCTCCTTGCCGTGGCTCTGCAAGATGCTGACCGCAGCCCAGCCGGACCCTCCTCCGCTCTCTTCATCTTCCTCGGTGATTACATTGATCGCGGCGCCGCAAGCCGTCAGGTGCTCGATCGCCTGATCGAGGGGCGTGACGCGGCCGGGTGGATCTGTCTCAAGGGTAATCACGAAGTGATGCTGCTGGAGGCTCTCGACGGGCAGCGCGACTTTGACGTCTGGCTGGCGAATGGTGGAGTAGAGACGCTGTTCTCCTATGGCATCGTGGCGCGGCAGTACTTGGCCGCCGGCGGAGAGGATGCGTTGCGCGCCGCGACGAGCGAGGTTATCCCGCCCGCCCATCTTGCGTTCCTGCGCGACCTCCCGACGTCCCATGAGCTCGGCGGCTATTTCTTCTGCCATGCCGGCGTGCGCCCCGGCGTTCCGCTGGAGCGCCAGGCCCACGACGACCTCATCTGGATCCGCGATACGTTCATCGAGTCCGCCGCCGATCATGGGCGGCGGGTGGTCCATGGTCACACCCCGGTTATGGCGTGCGAGATCCTGCCGAACCGGATTAATGTCGATACTGGTGCCTACCTGACCCATCGTCTCAGTTGCGCGGTGCTGGAGGCGGCGGAGGTGAGGGTGCTGACCACATGAAAGCGGCGACAGCCATGCGGGCCGTACGCGCGAACCGTGACGATCCGCGGTTCCTGCGCCGGGCGGACGGGGTGGAGAGCCTCAACGATCTGATTTTCGTTGTTTTCCTCGTCACGCTTGCCTGGCTGCCTTTGGCCTTTGGCAGCAACCGTCCGATCGCTTGGGCGACCAATGCCATCCTGTTCGGAAGCATGCTGGCGGTGATCGAACTCGGCTTCCTGCTCGGCGATCGGCCTCGTCCGGTCGCCTTGCGTCGTTTGGGATGGGCCCTGGGAGTGTTCGCGGCGGTCGCCGGCTGGATCGTTGTGCAGACGCTGCCGGGCCTTCCGCTGTCGTGGCGCAGCGATTTCTGGCAGATCGCCGCCGATGTGCTGACATCTGTCCCGGGCGCGCCGCCAGTTCACGGCAGCATATCCACGACCCCCGATGCGGGTCTGGTCGCCCTGCTTCGGCTGGCGACGACGGCGGCCGCGTTTTATCTGGCGGTTCAGCTTTGCCGTGATGGTCTGCGCGCGCGTCTGTTCGCCCTTGGTCTTGTCGGGATCATTGCCGTTTATGCGCTCTACGGCATCATCCAGCTGATCGCGTTCCCGGAACAGCTGCTCTGGGGGCCAAAGTTCGCTTATCCCGGTGCGGTTACGTCCACCTTCATCAACCGCAACAGCTTTGCCACGTACGCCAATGTTGGCCTCGTGGTTGCGCTGGCTCTCGTGTTCGATAGCCTGCAGGGGGACGGCGTGTCGCGGCATCTCCCCTTCGCGCTGCGGCTGTCGGAGCTTATGGCCCGGGTGGTGCGGCAGGCGCTGCCGCTGATGGTGCCGCTGCTGGTCATCGCCATCGCGCTGCTCTGGACCTTATCGCGCGCTGGTCTGCTTTGCGGCATTTTTGGTGTTGTTACCTTGATTGCCCTGTATGGCGTGTCCGGTCGCCGTTCGGTTGCGCATGGCATTGCCGGATTGCTTGTGGCACTTGGGTTTGTTGCTCTCGTGCTCGCGTATGGGGAAGGCACCGTGGAGCGTGTCGACACGGCGGATGGACTCGATACGCGGCTCAGCGTAGCGCTGCAGACGCTTGAGGCGGCACGCGATGTGCCGGTCACCGGCTTCGGTTATGGCAGCTTTGCCGATGTCTACCCGGTTTACCGAAGCGACCGGTTCCTCAACTCCTTCTGGACCAAGGCCCACGATACCTATGTCGAGCTTGCTTTCGAGCTGGGTTTTCCTGCGACGCTCGCCCTGCTTGCCCTTGGCGCCGGCGTGCTGGTTGTCATGATGCGGAACATCGCGCGCCGCGAGAGGCGGCCTCTGCTCAGTCTCGCGGCGCTCGCGGCCAGCGTCGCGGCGCTCACGCATTCGCTGGTCGACTTTAGCCTGCAAATCCAAGCGGTCGGTGTAACCTTCTGGGCCTTGCTCGGTGCCGGACTGACCCAGAGTTGGAGTCGCCGCATCGACACGAGCCGGTAAGACGCCTGATGCGTCATGACCGGCTCGCGTGATCAGAACAGGCGCTCTGCAACTCGCACGATATCGCCCGGATAAACCATAGTCGTCGTTGTAACTGGGTAGGAATATTCCTGGCTCTGGCCGGCCCGTCGAATGAACACCGTCTGGTCATTGGCCCGATAGGTAAATCCACCGGCGACTGCGGCCGCACTGACGATATTCATGCCATTGCGGTAAGGGTACTCACCCGGCTTGTGGACTTCGCCAATTATATAAAATGGCCGGTACTTCAGAATTTCTACGTTAACGCGCGGATCGCGCATGTATCCACTAGAAAGCTTCTCACTGATCGACTGTTCGAGCTGGCGCTGCGACAGGCCAGCTGCCTTCAGTGAGCCGATCAAAGGGATCGAAATCATGCCGGATGAGTCGACCTCGAACTCACCGGACAGCGATGCCTCGTTGAAGACGTTGAGGCGAATGCGGTCACCGGTTCCCAAAAGGTACTCTGGGGGCGTATCCGTGGCGGCTGCGCTGGGCGGCGGTGCGCTGGGGGCTCCGGCGCATCCCGAGAGCACGGCGGCGGCGGCGCCTAGTAGTAAAACTCTGCGGAAGTGGTTGAGTGAAGTCTTTTCACCGTCAACCCCCCACTTGCGTCGTGCAGGCATCATTCTACCTAACAAGCTTAGTGGATAGTCTTGATGTGGCTTTTGGTGGTTCGGTCTAGAATTGTACTATGCCATTCAAATCCCTGACATAGGCAAGTGTATAACCACAAAAAATTATAGCACTCTCGCTCGGCAGCGTCGCTATGAATCGTGCATTATGTGAGTATAATGCACGGTGACCGAGAGGGTGGCGCAGGGCTGTTCGGCGGGCGCGGTTCCTCGGTTTATGTAGGCGACGTCCTGAGTGGGTTGAAATGCACGGTCAGATTGCGGAATTCTCTCGGTCGGAAGAGGGCGGTCGGTTCGACCTACACCACGCTGTTGACTTCCTGCTTCGTCGCTGGCCGCTGATTGCGATGGTGGCTGCGAGCGTGCTGGCTGCTGCCTTTGTAATTTATCTTACGATTACTCCGACTTATACAAGTACCGCTGAGGTTCTTCTTGACAGTTCGTCGCGAAGCGGTTTGGGCAATGAGCTCTCGCCTCTCGACGATAAGACGGTGATCGATGATCAGATGGCGATTCTGACGTCGGTCAATTTTCTGAAGCGTGTTGTGGAGCATGAGAAGCTCAATGAAGATCCCGAATTCGGCGCGCCAGAGGTGTCGATTCTAGCGCGACTGAAGTTGCTTGTTGGGCTCGGTGGGGCGCCGGCACCGGCCGCCGTGTCGCAACCGACGTCCGGGGATGATATCGACCCCACGACGCGCGGTACTATAGGGCGGCTGACGTTGGCCATGACCATTGGCCGCAAGCCGCGATCCTCCATTATAACCATCGCGGTTGCTTCGGAAGATCGCGTCAAGGCTGCACGCATCGCTAACGCAATTGCGGATGCTTATATTACGGACCAGCTTGAGAGTAGATTTGAATCAGCCCGGCGTGCGTCTTCTTGGCTTACTGAGCGCATGCAGAGCCTTCGCGAGGCTCTGCGTGCTTCGGAAGAGGCCGTTGTCAAGTTTCGCAACGATAATAACATTGTTGCTGTTGGATCCAGAACTCTCAATGATCAGCAACTCTCGGAAGTAAACGCTGAGTTGGTGCAAATTCAGACGGAAGCCGCCGCCAAGAAGGCCAAGTACGAGCAGGCTCGAGATCTACTTGAAAACGGCGGTAAGGTCGACTCCATTCCTGACGTCATTAAATCGGGCGTGATCAGCGACCTGCGCGGGCGGCTCGCATCGGTCTCTGCCCGTGAGGCGGATTTGGTGTCTCGATATGGCGAGCGTCATCCGCTCGTCGTCAATGTACGAGCGGAGCGCCGGGAGGTCGAGCGTCTCATAAATACTGAAATTCAACGTATCATTGTAAACCTCAAGAATGACTACGACGTCGCCCAAACACGTGCCGATGCGATGGAGGCCAACGTTGCCAGTGCGTCGGGTCAGGCTGGTGCCGAGAGTTCGCTCACGATCCGGCTGCGTGAGCTCGAGCGCGACGCCCAGGCAAATCGCACGCTCTACGAAACATTTCTGACGCAGGCCAAGCTGACTTCTGAGCGTTCTGAGATGGACATTCAGGATGCTCGGATCATTACCCCGGCCTTGCCAGGCGGTGGGCCAACCTCTCCGAGCCGTCCGCTGTTCCTCGGCGCTGGAGCTGCACTCGGGTTGATTGTCGGCTTCGGTGTTGCTCTCCTTCTCGACCTGCTCAACTCCGGCTTCACCAGCCCGCGCCAGGTGGAGGAGCAGACGGGGCTGCCGGTCCTGTCCTCTGTCGAATGGGCGGACTTCCCGGAGATGGAAGCGGGAGGGGCCGTGCCCGTCCTGAAATTCCTCGTAGAGAAGCCCTTGTCCCGGTTCAGTGAATCTATACGCAGCCTGCGGGCAGGCGTTCAGATGTCCGACGTCGACAATCCGCCTCAGGTGGTGGAGATCACCTCCGCCTCGCCGGGTGAGGGCAAGACATCGCTGGCGATTTCGCTCGCCGTCTCCGCGGCGACATCGGGCAAGCGCGTCTTGCTGATCGACTGCGATCTACGGCGTCCGTCCATTTCGCAGCAGTTCGGGCTGACCGATCGGCCAGGGCTGGTGGAACTGCTGGCGCAGACCGCGGCGGCCGAGGGCATTCTCCATCGCGACAAGCTGTCGGGCGTCTATGTGCTCGGTTCAGGCGCGAAGACGCAGAGCCCGCCCGACCTGCTCGGGTCCGCGCGGATGCAGCATCTGATCGACCAGTTGCGCCAAAGCTTCGATCTGATCATCGTCGACGCGCCGCCTGTCGGTCCCGTGGTGGATGCGGCGGTGCTCGCGTCGGTTGCGGACAAGGTGGTCTTCGTAGTCCGCTGGGGCGTGACAGCGCGCGAGTTCGTTCGTCATTCGCTGGAGCGCATCCCGGGCGACCGCAAAGTGTGCGGCATCGCGTTCAACATGGTCGATCTGCGCCGGACGCCGCGCTATGGCCGCTACTCCTATTACTCGTCGGCCTATTACAAGAAGTACTATGTCGGCTGATCAATCGGGCGCTGGCGTCGGGCGTCCATTGCGGATTGCCGGCTCCCTCGCGCTCATCGCGGCGGCATCGCTGCTGGCGTTCGGTGGCGTTCGGCTCTGGCGGTTCCAGTCGCTGGATGACCGAGTCATGGTGAGCCTCGCCGGCGACTATCTGAAGGCCGAGACCCTGCAGCCGCTTATCGCGCTGCAGGCCGAGGTGGGCGAGTGGGCGAACACCGTGGGTGTCCGCAACCGCGCCCGCGAGCTTTATCTCAGGCTTGGCCAGGCGATGGCCGATCCTCCTGGCCGCACGCAGGTCAATGCGGCAAGCGTGCTGGCGGTTGATCCGGTCAATTCCGCCGTGTGGCTCGATCTTGCGACCTCTAGCTGGCTGTTGCGCTCGCCCGATCTGGCAATCGCCGCATGGAACACGTCTTATGTGACCGGGCCGCGCGAGTTTGATCTCGTGCACTGGCGGGTGGCCTTCATGCTCAATCTCTGGCCGGAATTGCCCGACAACGCCAAGAGCATGATGTTCTCGCAGCTTCAGATCGTCCTCGGCGACAGCAACCGCCATTTCGGTCCGTTCTGGCGCCGGCTGCTGGCGACCCTTAACCCGGATATACGGGCGCAGGTCGAGCGGGATTGGAAGGCGTATCAGGGCCTCGGCGCGCCCTGACGCGCTTCACTTTCGACGTCTCCGAGCAACCGCAGCGTGTGGCGGGCGATCATGCCTTCTTCGTCGGTCGGGATGACGAAGGCCCGCAGGCTTGAGCCGGGGGCGTGAATGCGCAGCGCATTCCGTGCATTCGCATCCGCATCCAGCTCCAGGCCAAGAAATGCCAGCCGCTCCGCGATTCGCGCCCGCACCGGTGCGGAGCGCTCGCCAATTCCCGCAGTGAACACAAGCGCATCAAGGCCGCCCAACGTGACGATGAACTGCGCCACCGCCTGAGCGACCTTCAGGCAGAAGTAATCTACCGCCAGCGCCGCCTCAGGGGCATCGCTGGAGATGAGCTCGCGCATGTCGCTGCTGATGCCGGAGAGGCCCTTGAGGCCGCTGTCATGATAGAGCAGATGGCCAACTTCGGACGGACTCATGCCCTTCTGCTCAATGAGATGAAGCACCACGCCCGCATCGAGAGCGCCGCAGCGTGTCCCCATGGGTAGCCCGTCCAGAGCGGTGAAGCTCATGGTGGAATCCTGACTGGCCCCATCGCGAAGCGCGCAGGCGGAAGCGCCGGAACCGAGATGCGCGATGACCACGGCGCCCGCGGCCGCGTGTGGGTCGATGGCGCGCAGGCGCGCCGACACATACTCATAGGACAGGCCGTGAAAGCCGTAGCGGCGCACGCCATCCTCATAAAGGGCGCGGGGCAGGGCGAAGCGGTCGGCGATCTCCGGGTGCCCACGATGAAAAGCGGTGTCGAAACAGGCAACCTGCGGCAGATCCGGCCGGCGCTGGCGGATCACACGGATGGGGTCGAGATTGGTCAGCTGGTGGAGGGGGGCTAGCGGAATGAAGCTTTCCAGCCGTGCCAAAACCGCGCTGTCGATCAGCACGGGGTGGCTATAGTCCGGTCCACCATGCACGACGCGGTGGCCGACGCCGATCAGATGGTGGTCGTCGATGAGGGGGGTGATCCAGTCGCCAATGGCGTGTTGCGCATCATGTGGGCCGGCGATCTCCTGCGCGGTGAAATCCTGCTCCACGAGGGATTGCCCGGCACCGTCGCGGGCCCGCAGGCGCGGGCGTGTACCGATGCCGTCGAGCGCCCCGGCGATCATCACCTCCAGTTCATCGCCCGTCACGCCGTAAAGCTTGAACTTGATGCTGGACGAGCCGGCATTCACTACGAACAGGACATCGCTCATCGCTCAACCTCCCAGCCCGGGCTGACGCAGCCGCGCATCGGCGTAAAGCACAGCCACTGCGCAGGAGGCGAGGCGGGTCTTCAACGTGTCGGCGCGGCTCGTCAGAATCACCGGCACGCGCGCGCCCAGCACCAGCCCGGCGGCGTCGGCGCCAGCCATGAAGGTGAGGTTCTTCGCCAGCATGTTGCCGGCCTCAAGGTCGGGGGCGACGAGTATCTGCGCCCGGCCGGCCACGGGTGAGGTGAGCCCCTTGATGCGCGCGGCTTCCGGGGAAATGGCGTTGTCGAGCGCCAGCGGTCCATCCAGGTCGGCACCGGTGATCTGCCCTCGCTCGGCCATCTTGCACAGGGCGGCGGCGTCAATGGTGGAGGGGATGCTGGTGGTGACCGTCTCCACCGCGGATAAAATCGCCACACGCGGACGCCCGAGACCAAGGCCGAGATGGAGGTCGATAGCGTTCTGCACAATGTCGCGTTTCGCATCGAGGTCGGGAAAGATGTTGACCGCCGCGTCGGTGATGAACAGGGGCTCGGGATAGGACGGGACATCCATGATGAAGACATGGCTGACGCGCCGTCCCGTGCGCAGGCCGGTGTCCCGCGCCGTGATCGCGCCGAGAATCTCGTCGCTGTGCAGGCTGCCCTTCATCAGCAGTGCGGCGTCGCCCGCGCGCACCAGCTCGACGGCGCGGGCGGCCGAGGCCGCGCTGTGCGCGGTGTCCATGAGGGTGAGGCCGGTAAGATCGAGCCCATGCTCGCGCGCGACGGAGGCGATCCGCCCCTGCGGGCCGACAAGAATGGGGGTGATGAGCCCGGCGCCGGTGGCATCAAGGGCGGCGCGCAGCGAGGATTCATCGCAAGGGTGGGCGACGGCCGTGCGCAGAGGGCCGAGGGCGGCCGCGCGGGCTATGAGACCGTGATAATTGCCGTGGGCGGGATGCGGGCTGATGGAGCTGTTCATCTGGTTCCTTGCGACCCGTGGCGCGGCCGGGCGGGGCCATGCCGTGAGACTGCCACGGGACGGTGAAGGCGCCGTGGCGTCCTTGACCTGTCGCAAGAGACCAGAAATTGCCACGCCCCGCCAGCGCGGGGTCTGACTGAGGCCGCGTCAGTCCTCGTTGGCGGCGCGCATCTGCTTTTCCAGCAGCTTGCGCTCCACCGTCTGGAGATGGGCACGCATGGCGGCTGCGGCGGCGGCCATGTCGCGATTCTCGATGGCGTCGACGATCGCCTCATGCTCGGCAAAGCTGTGATGTGTCGGCAGGGGGCGAACCGGCGCGGTGCGCAGCCGGCCCCAGGTCACGGCCCGGCGCACCGCGTTCAGCGTATCGAACAGGCCGAGCAGCAGGCTGTTCTGCGTCGCTTCCGCGATGGTGCGGTGAAGCCGCGTATCCCAGCCTTCATATTGCCGCCAGGTGTCGGCCTGCCGCGAGCGGGAAAGACACAGGCGCATTTCGGAAATGGCCGCGGGCGTCGCGGTGAAGGCCGCGGCGCGGGTGATCTCCGGCTCGATCACCAGACGCGCGCGCATCACCTCGGCCGGGTTGCTGCGCCGCGCGAGGGCGGTGATGTCGGCAAAGGTGTCGAGCGGGCGGCTGCCCATGAAGGTGCCCTTGCCGACATGGCGCCAGAGCTGACCTTCGGCTTCCAGCACGTCGAGCGCCTTGCGCAGCTCGGTCCGCGAGACGCCGAGCGCGGCCGACAGCTCGCGCTCGGGCGGCAGACGGCCGTCATCGGGCAGGTCTGTCTGCGCGAGATAGGCGCGCAGCTGGGTGACGATTCCCTTTTCCGGGTGGGTATCAGGCTGCGGGTTCAGCATGGCGGCGCGGGTCAACCAAAGTTCTCATTGGTTCAATCTATGGGATGGCCAGACCTTGCGGTCAAGCCGTTTTGAACTTGACCTAACGATAGAGCCAATATAAACCAAATATCAATTGGTCGCCAACCTCGCGGGGTATCGGCGCCGTTGAAGCCATCCGTGGAACCAACCACCGGCATCATGGGAGACGTAAATGCTCAAGAGCCTGACCAAGGGATTGGTGCGCCTTTCCGGCACCGCCGCCGTGCTTGGTTTTAGCGCGGCGCTCGCTTTCTCGCCCGAGGCTGAAGCCAAGGTGCGCGTTGCCTATGGCGATATTGCCAGCGTCGAGAACCTTCATCTGCTGGCCGCTTTCGAGCTGGCCAAGGAGAAGGGCGTCGACATCGAGATGACCTATCTGAAGTCCGAGGACATTGCGGCGCAGGCCGTGGTAGGTGGGCAGGCGGATATCGGTGTCGGCGGCCCCTATGCGCTGATCCAGAAGGTGAAGGTGCCGGTGCGCATCTTCCTGCAGCTCTCCACGCTGCGCTTCTACCCGGCCGTCAATGCGGAGTTCTACAAGACCTGGAAGGATCTCGACGGCCAGGAGATCGCCGTCCATTCGCGCGGCTCCGGCACCGAAGCCATCATGAAGCTGATGGAGGAGAAGCAGGGCATCAAGTTCTCCAAGATCAGCTACATCCCCGGCTCCGAAGTGCGCACCGGCGCGCTGCTGCAGGGCAATGTGAAGGCGACCATCGTCGACACCAACGGGCGCAAGCTGCTGGCGGCCAAGGCCCCCGGCAAGTTCATCATCCTGCCGCTGGATGGCGTGAACGCCACCGACGAGGCGCTGTTCGCCCGGCAGGACTTCCTCGACAAGAACCCGAAGGACGTCGACATCATCGTCGAGGCCGTGCTGACCACCTGGCGCGAGGTGACCAAGAACCCGGCGATCGTTGCCGAGTGGCGCACCAAGTACAAGCTGCTGCCGGATCTGCCGGCCGATCAGGTCGCCGAGATCACGCCCTATTTCACCGAGCTCGCGCAGGGCAAGGCCTTCCCGCTCAATGGTGGCGGTCAGGCTGCGGCCAAGGATGACTTCGCCTTCTACACGCTCTCTGGCCAGCTCACCGGCAAGCCGGACGAGCTGAAGGTCGAGGAGTTCTGGGCGCTCGAGCCACTGAATCGTGCGCTCGGCAAGGTCGGCACGAATTGAGGCCGGCCTGATGGCGCTACCCGCTGACGTGAACGGCTCCTCGCGAACCGTCCCCGGCGCCGAAGCCTCCTCCATCTGGAGGAGGCTCTCGGAGCACCGCTCGGCCCTGTGGCGCATCGCCTCCATCGGGCTCTTCTTCCTCATCTGGGAAGTCGCCGGTCGCATTCCGATCAGCTTCGCCTTCCCGACCTTCCTGGAGACCTTGCGCGCCTTCGTCGCCATGACGCTCGACGGCTCCTTCGCCGCAGCCTACGCCGAAACGCTGCAGCCGCTGGTGATCGGCATTGCCATCTCCACCGTGATCGGTATCGCGCTCGGCATCGTGATGGGTCTGTCGCGCTTTGCCGAATGGCTGATCGCGCCGGTGTTCATCGTCGTGCAGGCCGCGCCCATGGCGGCGCTGATCCCGCTGATCACTTTCGTCTACGGCATTGGCCTCGTGTCGAAGACTCTGGCGGTGATCATGCTTTCGCTGCCGGTCATCGTGCTCAATGGTTACAAGGCGGTACGCAACGCCAATCCGTCATTGGTTGCGATGTGCTACTCCTTCCAGGGCACCTGGTGGCAGCGGATCACCAAGATCATCATCCCGGACGCCAGTCCGGTGATCTTCGCCGGCCTGCGCCTTGGTCTCGCCGCTGGTTTCATCGGCGTCATCCTGGCCGAACTGCTGATCACGCCCACCGGCATCGGCGACCTCATCACCTATCACCGCTCGGTGGCGAACTACGCGGAGATGTATGCCGCGGTGGTCTCCATCATTCTCGTCTCCACCCTGACGCTGGCTGTGCTTGAGGCTTTCGAGCTTCGCGTGCTGCGTCCCGAAAAGAGAAGGGCCTGAACCATGCGCAACATCACGGCGCACGCCGCTTCCGCCGCCAGCCGTCCGGCCGGCGCCGACGTCGCGGTCGAGGTGCGGGGCATCTGCAAGATGTACAATGAGGTCGAGGCGCTGCGCAGCATCGATCTCGACTTTCCCGCCGGCAAGCTGACCACGCTGCTCGGTCCCTCCGGCTGCGGCAAGACCACCCTGCTCAAGATCATTGCCGGCCTGATCCCGGCGACGTCGGGCGAGATCCGGGTGAACGGCAAGACCGTTACCGGCCCCGGCCCGGAGCGGGCCTTCGTGTTCCAGGACTTCGCGCTGATGCCCTGGGCCACGGTGATGCGCAACGTCGCCTTCGGCCTCGAGCTGAAGGGCATGGGCAAGGACGAGCGCCAGTCCATCGCCCGCAAATACATCGCCGAGGTCGGGCTCGCCGGCTTCGAGAACAAGTACCCGCACGAACTCTCCGGCGGCATGCGCCAGCGGGTGGGCCTCGCCCGCGCCTTTGCGGTCAACGCCGACGTGCTGCTGCTCGACGAGCCGTTCTCGGCGGTGGACGAGCAGAACCGCCGCAAGTTCCAGGAGGACCTGCTGCGCCTTGTCGAGCTGGAGAAGAAGACCTTCATCTTCGTGACCCATTCGATCGAGGAAGCGGTCTACTGCTCGGATCGCATCGTCATCCTGTCCCGCCGTCCGGGCCGCATCGCCCAGATCATCGAGCCGGAGATCGACCGCTCCGCCTCGCCCGACGCCATTCGCCGTGACCAGGGCTATCTCGATACGGTCGAGGAGATCTGGCAGGGCCTCAAGCGCTACGTCGATTAGGGGAGGGCGCGATGACACTTTTCGGCTATCGCGTGCCCATGATGGCCTCGCTCCTCGTCTGGTGCGTCATCTGGGAACTGGTCGGGCGCTCGGGGGCGATGTTCCTTATCCCGCCGCTGTCCGACGTCCTGGTGGCGGCAGTTGCTCTGGTGCAGACCGGCACCTGGCAGGCGGCCGCGCTGACAACGCTGAACAGCTTCCTCGTCGGCATGGCCTTCGCCATCGTGGTTGGCATCATCCTTGGCGTGCTCATGGGGCGCTTCAAGGCGGTCGACAACCTCATGGGCATCTGGGTCAACATCTTCGTCTCGGCACCGCTCTCCGCGCTCGTGCCGGTGCTGATGATCCTGTTCGGCATGGGCGAGACGACGGTGGTCGTCACCGTCTTCCTGTTCGCCGTATGGATCATTGTGCTGGACACCCGCGCCGGCATACAGGGCGTGCCGAATTCGCTGGTCGAGATGGGGCGCAGCTACGGCGCCTCGACCTTCGCCCTCTACGGTAAGATCATCCTTCTTGCGGCGCTCCCGGAAATCCTGGCCGGCATCCGGCTCGGCGTGGTGCGCGGCGTGAAGGGCGTGGTGATCGGCCAGTTGCTGGTCTCGATCATCGGCTATGGCGAGTTGTTCGAGCTCTACTCGCGCAACTTCGACATGGAGAATTTCTGGGCGCTGACCATCATCCTGTTCGCCGCGGCGATGGGACTGTCGGCTCTCATCGAAAACATTGAGAAACGCGTCGATTATTACGCAGGAGTACGCTGATGAACGCCCCTCTCGACCACGCCGCCTATGTGATCACGCCTCCTGGCATTCCGACGCTTCCCGTCGAAGGCTCGGACAAGCTGTTTCCCATCCACCGCGTCTATTGCGTCGGCCGGAACTATGCCGAGCACGCGATCGAGATGGGGCATGATCCGAACAAGGAGCCGCCCTTCTTCTTCCAGAAGAACCCCGACAACGTCATCACCAACGGCACCTTCCCCTATCCCGACAAGTCCAGCGACGTGCATTACGAGCTCGAAATGCTCGTGGCGCTCGGCAAGGGCGGGGTGAACATCCCGGTCGAGACGGCGATGGAGCATGTGTGGGGCTATGGCATCGGTCTCGATATGACCCGCCGCGACCTGCAGGGCGAGGCCAAGAAGCTCGGCCGGCCGTGGGAAGTGGGCAAGGCCTTTGAAGCGTCCGCCCCGTGCTCGGCGCTGGTGCCGGCTTCCAAGATCGGTCATCCGACCGACGGCAAGGTGTGGCTCAACGTCAATGGCGTGCAGCGTCAGGTCGGCGACCTCAACCAGATGATCTGGAAGGTGCCGGAGATGATCTCCATTCTCTCGGGCCTGTTCGAGCTCAAGGCCGGCGATATCATCATGTCCGGCACCCCCGCCGGCGTCGGCGCGATCGTGCGTGGGGATGTGATGGAAGGTGGCGTGGATGGTGTGGGCAGCTTCACCGTCAAGGTGGTCTGAGCGCCTCCCATCCGAAGACGGAAAAGGCGGCCCTCAGGGCCGCCTTTTTTGTTAGTCGTCAGGATGGGCGGCGGGCGACGAGGTCGATCTCGACCAGCGCCTCGCGTGCGAGGCCGGTAACGCCGACGCAGGTGCGGGCGGGGCGGCGATCCGTGGGGAAATAGGACGCGTAGGCGGCGTTCATCGCCGGGTAGTCGCGCTGGAACTCCGTCAGGTACACCCGCGCCTGCACCACATGGGAGAGGTCGAGCCCGAGCCCTTCCAGCACGATGACGAGATTGTCCATCACCCGCCGTGTCTGCGCCTCGACGCCCTCCGGGAGCGGGCGGGAATCATCGTCCGGCCAGGTCGGCATCTGCCCGGTGATGAACACCCAGCCATCGGCCTCGACAGCATGGCTGAACGGCGCGACCGGCGTTGGCGCGCCGGGAATCATGAGAAATTGCAGCGACATGGAAGCTCCGGTGAAGAGGCTGATTCAGGCAGTAAGCTTGGCACGAACGGCGGCGAAGCGCCGACGGGCGGCCTCGCGGTCGCGATGGATGCCGGCCTCGACCAGCTTAAGGCCGCGCCGCCAGACACAGTCAACCGCCTGACCGGCCGCGCCGAAGATCCAGCTATCAAGAATGCCGTCGCCGGTCCTGTCCAGAAGAGACGGATGGCGGGCGTCGAGGCTGACAAGATCGGCGGGAGCGCCGACCTCCAGCCCAACGGGCGCGCCCAGCGCCTGGCCGCCGCCCTGGAGCGCCCCGGTGAACAGGCTCGCGCCGGTGGAGCGGCCTTCGCTCATGGCCAGAACGTTGCGGGCGCGGTGGGCGAGGCGCTGGGAGTATTCCAGCAGGCGCAGTTCCTCGGCGGCGTCGATCCGCACATTGGAATCCGAGCCGACGCCATAGCGTCCGCCAGCTTCCAGAAAGGCCGGGGCGGGGAAGATGCCGTCGCCCAGATTGGCCTCGGTGATCGGGCAAAGCCCTGCGACGGCTCCGCTTTTTGCGAGGCGGGTAGTCTCGTCCTCGGTCATGTGGGTGGCGTGAATGAGGCACCAGCGCGCGTTTACCGCTACCTGATCGAGCAGTAACTCCACCGGGCGCCGGCCGGAGAAGGCGAGGCAGTCCTCGACCTCTTTCATCTGCTCGGCGACATGGATGTGGATGGGCCCGGTGGTCAGCGGGAGGAGGCGGCCGATCTCGGTGAGCGTCGCGGCGCGCAGGCTGTGCGGGGCGAGGCCGAGCACCGCGTCGGGAAGCGCCGACATCGCCTGCCGGGCTGATTCAAGCAGGCGGGCGAAGCTGCTGACACTGTTGATGAAACGCCGCTGACCATGGGTCGGTGGCGCGGCGTCGAAACCACCATGGGCGTAGAACACCGGCAGTAGCGTCAGCGCGATGCCGGTTGAGGCGGCGGCCGCCGCGATGCGCTGCGAAAGTTCGCCTAACTCATTGTAATGATAACCGTTTATGTCGTGGTGCAGATAGTGGAACTCGCCGACGCGGGTGAAGCCGGCTTCGAGCATCTCGACATAGGCGAGGGTGGCGATGGCCTCGACATCGTCGGGGTCCATGCGGTCCACCGCGCGGTACATGGCCTCGCGCCAGGTCCAGAAACTGTCGCCGGTGGGGCCGCGCACTTCGGTGCCGCCGGCGAAGGCGCGCTGGAAGGCGTGGCTGTGGAGATTCGGGAGTCCCGGCAAGGCGATGGCATGGCGCTCTGAGGCGCCGCGCGAATCCGTTCCCACGGCGATGCCGGTGATCCGTCCGTCGCTGACAGACAGAGTCACGTTCCGTGCCCAACCCTCTGAAAGAAAGGCGTTTTCAAACCAGAGGGTGGTCGTCGGTGCGGCCGGGCTGGGGCTCTCTGTGCCGGACATGGGGGTGTCGCTCCCGAGGGCTATGGACAAGGCGGTCGAAACGTCATTATGTATAGACATTATCCATCCGCCTGTCACCGATGAAGGAGAGGCCATGCGCTGCGACCGTCTCTGGCGAGGCGCCCGGATCGCCACGCTGGCGCCCGACCGGCCCGGCCTCGGCGTCATCGAAAACGGCGTCATCGGATGCCGGGATGGACGCATCGTCCTCGTGGCCGATCAGTGCAGTGAGGTGGAGTGTCAGGCCGATGAGATCATCGAGTGCGAGGGGCGCTGGATCACCCCGGGGCTGATCGACTGCCACACCCATCTCGTCCATGGCGGCGACCGCGCGGCCGAGTTCGAGCAGCGCCTCGCCGGGGTCTCCTATGAGGCGATCGCGCGGGCAGGAGGCGGTATCGTCTCCACCATGCGGGCCACCCGCGCGGCGAGCGAGGATGAGCTGGTCGCCTCCGCCACCCGCCGGCTCGATGCGCTGATCGGGGAGGGCGTCACCACGGTCGAGGTGAAATCCGGCTATGGGCTCAATGCCGCCGCCGAGCTGACCTCGCTGCGTGCCGCGCGGCGGCTCGGGCGGGAGCGGCCGGTCTCGGTCACCACCACCTATCTCGGCGCCCATGCGCTGCCGCCGGAATTCGCTGGCGACAAGGACGACTATATCGATTCGGTGATCGCCCTGCTGCCGCAGATCGCCGACGAGGGGTTGGCGGATGCGGTGGACGCTTTCTGCGAGGGCATCGCCTTCTCGCCCGCGCAGGTGGCGCGGGTCTTCGCCGCGGCGAAGGGGCTGGGCCTTCCGGTGAAGCTGCATGCCGACCAGCTCTCCAATCTCCATGGCGCGCCGCTCGCGGCCTCCTTCGGCGCGCTGTCGGCCGACCATCTCGAATATACCGATGCCGAGGGCGCGGCCGCCATGGCCAAGGCCGGCACCGTGGCGGTGCTGCTGCCGGGCGCCTTCTATTTCATCCGCGAAACCAAACTGCCGCCGGTCGATCTCTTCCGCCAGCAGGGCACCAGGATCGCTCTGGCGACCGACTGCAATCCCGGCACTTCGCCACTCACCTCGCTGCTGCTGACGCTCAACATGGGCGCGACGCTGTTCCGCCTCACCGTCGAGGAATGCCTCGCCGGGGTGACGCGCGAGGCGGCACGCGCGCTGGGGCGGCTGGATGAGGTGGGCACCATCGAGGTCGGCAAATATTGCGACCTCGCCATCTGGGATATCGAGCGCCCGGCGGAGCTGGTCTACCGCATGGGCTTCAACCCGCTTCACGCCCGCGTCTGGAGGGGCCAATGACACAGATCGTCCTGAAACCCGGCGAGGTGAGCCTAGCCGAATGGCGCGCGGTCTATCGCGGCGCGTCGGTCGCCCTCGACCCCGCCGCGCGGCCGGTCATTGCCCGCAGCGCCGCCGCCGTGGCGGCGATCCTCGCCAAGGGCGAGCCGGTCTATGGCATCAATACCGGCTTCGGGAAGCTCGCCAGCGTGCGCATTCCCGATGCTGATCTTGAGACGCTCCAGCGCAACATCGTGCTCTCCCACGCCGCGGGTGTCGGCGAACCCATGCCGGTGTCCATCGCCCGGCTGATGATGGCACTGAAGCTGGCTAGCCTCGCGCAGGGAGCGTCCGGCATCCGCCCGGCGACCATCGAGCTGCTCGAGGCCATGTTGGCCAAGGGGCTGACGCCCGTCGTGCCCTGCCAGGGCTCGGTCGGCGCCTCCGGTGACCTCGCCCCGCTCGCCCATATGACGGCGGCGATGATCGGGGTCGGCGAGATCTTCGTGGGCGGCGCCCGCCTCACCGCGGGCGAGGCGCTGGCGCAGGCCGGTCTTGCCCCGGTGACGCTCGGCCCCAAGGAAGGGCTGGCGCTGCTCAACGGCACGCAATTCTCCACCGCCAATGCGCTCGCCGGGCTGTTCGAGGCCGAGAACCTCTACCGTTCGGCACTCGTTACGGGCGCGCTGTCGACCGATGCGGCGCGCGGCTCCGACGCGCCCTTCGACCCGCGCATCCATGCCTTGCGCAAGCATCGCGGGCAGATCGAGACGGCTGACGCGCTGCGCGCGCTGATGGCGGGCTCGGCCATCCGCGCCTCCCATCTCATTGGCGACGAGCGGGTGCAGGACCCCTATTGCCTGCGCTGTCAGCCGCAGGTGATGGGCGCGGCGCTCGATGTGCTCCGGCAGGCGGCGACGACGCTGGAGACGGAAGCCAATGGCGTTTCTGACAATCCGCTGATCTTCCCTGAGGAGGGCGAGGCGCTGTCGGGCGGCAATTTCCACGCCGAACCGGTCGCCTTCGCCGCCGACATGATCGCGCTGGCCGTCTGCGAGATCGGCTCGCTTGCCGAGCGACGCATCGCCATGCTGGTCGACCCGGCGCTGTCGGGCATGCCGGCCTTCCTCACCCCGAAGCCGGGGCTGAATTCCGGCTTCATGATCCCGCAGGTGACGGCGGCCGCGCTGGTGTCGGAGAACAAGCAGCGGGCCTATCCGGCGAGCGTCGATTCCATTCCCACCTCGGCCAATCAGGAAGACCATGTGTCGATGGCCGCCCATGGCGCGCGCCGGCTGCTGGGGATGGTGGAGAACGCGGTCTGCGTGCTCGGCATCGAATTGCTGGCAGGCGCGCAGGGCTGCGATTTCCACGCCCCGCTTGCCTCGTCGCCCGTCTTGGAACAGGTGCGGTCGCGGCTGCGTGCCGAGGTGCCGCATCTCGACGAGGACCGCCATTTCGCGCCCGACATGGACAAGGCCAACGCCCTCATCCGCTCCGGCGCCATTGCCGGGCTGGCGGCGGCGCTACTGCCGACGGTGAGCGGGGCGTGACGATGACCCATCCCCCCTTCCTCACGGTCCGTCGCGGGACCGCCCCGCTGGTACTGTCCATCCCCCACACCGGCACCGACATCCCGCCGGAGCTGGAGGTGGACCTCGTTTCGCCCTGGCTGGCGCGAAAGGATTGCGACTGGTGGATCGAGACGCTCTACGATTTCGCTGCCGAGCTCGGCGCGAGCGTGGTGCGCACCGCGATCTCCCGCACCGTGATCGACGTGAACCGCGATCCCTCCGGCGCCTCGCTCTATCCCGGCCAGGCGACGACGGAGCTGTGCCCGACCACCACCTTCGACGGCGAACCGCTCTACAAGGACGGCCGGGCCCCCGATGTGGCGGCGCGGCGGGTCGGCTTCTTCGACCCCTATCACGCGGCGCTGGCCGCCGAGATCGAGGCCGCGCGTGCCGCGCATGGAGCGGTGGTGCTCTATGATTGCCATTCCATCCGCTCGGTGATCCCGCGCCTGTTCGAGGGCACGCTGCCCGAACTCAATCTCGGCACCAATGCGGGAGCGAGCTGTGCGCCGGCGCTGGAGGCGGCGCTGGTCGCGCTGGGCGAGGGGACCGGGCGGCCTTTCGTGGCCAATGGCCGCTTCAAGGGCGGCTACATCACCCGCCATTACGGGCGGCCGGAAGCGGGCGTTCATGCCGTGCAGATGGAGCTCGCCTGCCGGGCCTATATGCCGGAGCCGCTCGGTCCCGTCGGCCCGGACAACTGGCCCGCGCCCTATGATCCCGCCTATGCCGCGCCGCTGCGCGACAGCCTGATCCGCCTCTTAAAGACCGCCATCGCCTTTGCCCGCTCGCGCGCCTGAAGGATCCCGATCATGAGCTCGCCCCGCCTCGACAATTCCCGCACCGTCCGCGCCGCCCGCGGTACCGAGCTCTCCGCCAAGAGCTGGCTCACCGAGGCGCCGCTGCGCATGCTGATGAACAATCTTGACCCCGAGGTCGCCGAGCGCCCGCATGAGCTGGTGGTCTATGGCGGCATCGGTCGGGCGGCGCGCAGCTGGGCGGATTTCGACAAGATCGTCGCCGCGCTGCGCGATCTCGACGAGACGCAGACGCTGCTGGTGCAGTCGGGCAAGCCGGTGGGCGTGTTCCGCACCCACAAGGACGCGCCGCGCGTGCTCATCGCCAATTCCAACCTCGTGCCGCACTGGGCGACCTGGGACCATTTCAACGAGCTGGATAAGAAGGGGCTGGCCATGTACGGCCAGATGACCGCCGGCTCGTGGATCTATATCGGCACGCAGGGCATCGTGCAGGGCACCTACGAGACCTTCGTGGAGGCCGGGCGCCAGCACTACAACGGCAATCTCACGGGCAAGTGGATCCTGACGGGTGGCCTCGGCGGTATGGGCGGCGCACAGCCGCTCGCTGCCGTCATGGCCGGGGCCTGCTGCCTCGCCGTCGAATGCGACGAGACCCGCATCGATTTCCGCCTGCGCACCCGCTATGTCGACGCCAAGGCGCACACGCTGGACGAGGCGCTGGCGCTGATCGACCAGTGGACGAAGGCCGGCGAGGCGAAGTCCGTCGGCCTTCTCGGCAATGCCGCCGAGATCTTCCCCGAACTCGTCGCACGCATGAAGGCCGGCGGCATGCGGCCGGACATCGTCACCGACCAGACATCCGCCCATGACCCGATTCACGGCTATCTCCCTGCCGGCTGGAGCGTCGCCGAATGGCGGACCAAGCAGGAGAGCGACCCCAAGGCGGTGGAAGCCGCCGCCCGCGCCTCGATGAAGGTGCATGTCGCCGCCATGGTCGATTTCTGGAACGCCGGCGTGCCGACGCTCGACTATGGCAACAACATCCGCCAGGTGGCGAAGGAAGAAGGTTTCGAGAACGCCTTCGCCTTCCCCGGCTTCGTGCCGGCCTATATCCGCCCGCTATTCTGCCGGGGCATCGGCCCGTTCCGCTGGGCGGCGCTCTCCGGCGACCCGGAGGACATCTACAAGACCGACGCCAAGGTGAAGGAACTGCTGCCGGACAACACCCACCTGCACAACTGGCTCGACATGGCGCGCGCGCGCATCGCCTTTCAGGGCCTGCCGGCGCGCATCTGCTGGGTCGGGCTCGGCGACCGTCACCGGCTGGGGCTTGCCTTCAACGAGATGGTGCGCACGGGCGAACTGAAGGCGCCCGTCGTCATCGGCCGCGACCATCTCGATTCCGGCTCGGTCGCCTCGCCCAACCGCGAGACCGAGGCAATGCGCGACGGCTCGGACGCGGTTTCCGACTGGCCGCTGCTCAACGCGCTGCTCAACACCGCCTCCGGTGCCACCTGGGTCTCGCTCCATCACGGCGGCGGCGTCGGCATGGGCTTCTCCCAGCATTCCGGCATGGTGATCTGCGCCGACGGCACGGATGACGCCGCCCGCCGGCTGGAGCGCGTGCTGTGGAACGACCCGGCGACCGGCGTGATGCGCCATGCCGATGCTGGCTACGACATCGCGCTCGCCTGCGCCCGCGAGCAGCAGCTGGACCTGCCGGGCATTCTGGGCTGAGGCGAGCGGGGCGGTCTCTCGTGTTCGATCTGACACTTACGGCGCGAAGCGGGCCACCAGGTCGTAGGCGTCGCCGCGAAAGACCTGCCGCACGAAGGTGACGGTCTCGCCGGCGCGCCAGGTGCGGCGCTCGAGGCTCAGGCAGGCCGTGCCCTTCGCGACACCGAGCGCCTCGGCGAGGCGTGCCGGTGCCCCCAGCGCGCTGATGCGGTGCTCCGCTTCCGTCCAGGGCACATGGCGCAGCAGCCAGGAGCCGGGTGGCGTGGCCGCGAAATTGGCCGACAGCGCCTCGGGAACGCTGGCAAGGCTGATCAGCCGCTCCTCCACCGCCAGCGGCCGGCCATTGGCAAGATGCAGGCAGGTGATGTCCAGAACCTGTTGCCCGTCGAGCCCGTGCGGATCGCCCGCCTCGGCGCGGCGCTGGCGCCGCGTCAGCAGGCGGTAGCCATAGGTCTCGCCGCGCGCGGCAACTTCAGCGGGAATGTCGGGGATGCGCAGCACCGCCGAATGGATGCGTGGCTGCGCCACGAAGGAGCCGGCCCGCCGGCGCCGTTCCACCAGCCCTGCCGCGACCAGCCCGGCGATCACCTTGTTGACGGTCATGCGGGCGCAGCCATACTGCGCCATCAACTCGTGCTCGAAGGGGATGCGGTGGCCGGGTGGCCACTCGCCTGACAGGATCCTGCCCTCGAGATCGGCGCGGATGCGCTGGCCGAGCGTCGGCGCCGCCCGGTGTGGCGCGTCGGTAAGGGAAGGGCTGTCGTTCACGCCGTCACCTCGGTGCCGGCCCGGCGAATTCGTTTCCCCGCCAAGGCCCTGAAGGGCGTATAGTCTAGCGTCTCGCGTTGATATGTATAGACATTTTGACGGCGCCGTGGTGACGGACGGATGCACCCGACCTGCGGGTGCACGCCACCGCCTTATCTGCGGCGAAGCGATGAGAACATATTGCGAACAGAGAACAAACCGGATACATTCAAGGAAATCCCGTTCACCCCTTGCGTGCAACCCGGAGCCCGGCAATGACTCAAGCGAGTTTGCGACTCGTCGAAGGATCTTCCATGGACAAAGCCAAGGCGCTGGACGCCGCCCTTACCCAGATCGAGCGCCATTTCGGCAAGGGCTCGATCATGCGCCTGGGCAAGAACGACAAGATCATGGAGATCGAGACGGTCTCCACCGGCTCGCTCGGCCTCGACATCGCGCTCGGCATTGGCGGATTGCCGCGCGGGCGCGTCGTCGAGATCTTCGGGCCGGAATCCTCGGGCAAGACCACGCTTGCCTTGCACACCATTGCCGAGGCCCAGAAGAAGGGCGGCGTGTGCGCCTTCATCGACGCCGAGCACGCGCTCGACCCGATCTATGCCCGCAAGCTCGGCGTCGATCTCGACAATCTGCTGATCTCCCAGCCGGATGCCGGCGAGCAGGCGCTGGAGATTGCCGATACGCTGGTGCGTTCCGGGGCGGTGGATGTGCTGGTGGTCGATTCGGTCGCCGCGCTCACCCCGCGCGCCGAGCTTGACGGCGAGATGGGCGACAACCAGCCGGGCATGCAGGCCCGCCTGATGAGCCAGGCGCTGCGCAAGCTGACTGCCTCGATCAACCGCTCGCACACCATGGTCATCTTCATCAACCAGATCCGCATGAAGATCGGTGTGATGTATGGCAGCCCGGAAACCACCACCGGCGGCAACGCGTTGAAATTCTACGCCTCGGTGCGCCTCGACATCCGCCGCATCGGCTCGATCAAGGAGCGCGAGGAAGTGGTCGGCAACCAGACCCGCGTGAAGGTGGTGAAGAACAAGCTGGCCCCGCCCTTCAAGCAGGTCGAGTTCGACATCATGTATGGCGAGGGCGTCTCCAAGATGGGCGAACTGATCGATCTCGGCGTCAAGGCCGGCGTGGTCGAGAAGTCCGGCGCCTGGTTCTCCCATGACAGCCAGCGCCTCGGCCAGGGCCGCGAGAACGCCAAGAACTTCCTGCGGCAGAACCCGGAGATCGCCGGCCGCATCGAGGCGACCATCCGCCAGAATGCCGGCCTCATCGCCGAGCAGATCCTCGCCGGCGAGCCGAGCGAGGAAGACGATACCGAGGGTTGAGCGGTCCGCGCAAGGCTGAGCGTCCCGCGCGGTACGTCGTGCGGGACGGTTCAGCGCGCCGCGCGACCCGTGCGCGGGTTGCTCTGCCGGGAGATCTTTTCCCGGTGCTCGCTCCCACCGCATCGGCGCCCGCGCGTAACCATGCAGGCGCGTGTCCGCGCGGCCTTTCTGGACAAGGCGAGGGGGCCTCGTTAGAACCGTCTCGCGCCGCTGGGCGCGGGCCGGATGCTCTCCAGCGCCGGCTGCCTTCTCCTTCTTCGGACTGGTTTCATGAGCGGCGTTAACGAGATTCGTTCGACCTTTCTCGACTATTTCGCGAAGCACGGCCACCAGGTGGTCGACTCCTCGCCGCTCGTGCCGCGCAACGACCCGACCTTGATGTTCACCAATGCCGGGATGGTGCAGTTCAAGAACGTCTTCACCGGCATCGAGAAGCGGCCCTATTCGCGCGCCGCGACCTCGCAGAAATGTGTCCGCGCCGGCGGCAAGCACAATGATCTCGACAATGTCGGCTACACCGCGCGGCATCACACCTTCTTCGAGATGCTCGGCAATTTCTCCTTTGGCGACTATTTCAAGGAGAACGCGATCGAGCTCGCCTGGAACCTGATCACCCGCGAGTTCGAACTGCCGGTCGAGAAGCTGCTGGTCACCGTCTATTCCGAGGATGACGAAGCCTTCGGCCTGTGGCGCAAGATCGCCGGCCTGCCGGAATCCAAGATCATCCGCATCCCGACCTCCGACAATTTCTGGCAGATGGGCGATACCGGCCCGTGCGGCCCGTGCTCGGAGATCTTCTACGATCATGGTTCGCACATCCCTGGCGGCCCGCCCGGCTCGCCCGATCAGGATGGCGACCGCTTCATCGAGATCTGGAATCTCGTCTTCATGCAGTTCGAGCAGCTGCCGGGCGGCGACCGGGTGAGCCTGCCGCGTCCCTCCATCGACACCGGCATGGGGCTGGAGCGCGTCTCGGCGGTGCTGCAGGGCACGCATGACAATTACGAGATCGACCTCATGCGCGCGCTCACCGGCGCCGTCGAGGAGATGACCGACATACCCTCCAACGGCCCGCAAAAGGCCAGCCATCGCGTCATCGCCGATCATCTGCGCGCGGCGACCTTTCTCGTCGCCGATGGCGTGCTGCCCTCCAATGAGGGGCGTGGCTATGTGCTGCGCCGCATCATGCGCCGCGCCATGCGCCACGCTCAGCTGCTCGGCGCCCGCGACCCGCTGATGCACCGCCTGGTCCCCGTGCTGGTGCGCGAGATGGGCCGGGCTTACCCGGAGATCGTGCGCGCCGAGGCGCTGGTCAGCGAGACGCTGCGCCTGGAAGAGACCCGCTTCCGCAAGACGCTGGAGCGCGGCCTGTCGATCCTCGAAAGCGAGAGCGAGGGGCTGGGCAGCGGCGCCAAATTCTCCGGCGACACCGCCTTCAAGCTCTATGACACCTATGGTTTCCCGCTCGATTTGACCGAGGACGCGCTGCGCGCCCGCGGTGTGAGCGTCGATGTAGAGAGCTTCAACGCCGCCATGGAGCGCCAGCGCGCCGAGGCCCGTGCCTCCTGGGCGGGTTCCGGCGAGGCGGCGACCGACGCGATCTGGTTCGGCGTGCGCGATGATGTGGGGTCGACGGAATTCCTCGGTTATGAGACCGAGACCGCAGAGGGCGCGGTGACCGCGCTGGTGAGCGATGGCCGCCGCGTCAAGGCGCTGGAGACCGGCGCGCGCGGCCTCGTCGTGCTCAACCAGACCCCCTTCTATGCCGAGAGCGGCGGCCAGGTCGGCGATACCGGCCGCATGACCGGCGATGATGGCGTCACCGTGCGCGTCATCGGCACGCAGAAGAAGCTCGGCGACATCTTCGCCCATGAGGTCGAGGTCGAGAGCGGCACGCTCGTCGTCGGCGCGGCGCTCGCGCTCAATGTCGACACGGCCCGCCGCGGCGCCATCCGCGCCAACCATTCGGCCACCCATTTGCTGCACGAGGCCCTGCGCCGCGTGCTGGGCGATCATGTCGCGCAGAAGGGCTCGCTGGTGGCGCCGGATCGCCTGCGCTTCGACTTCAGCCACCCCAAGCCGCTCGACGAGGCAGAGCTGCGCGCGGTCGAGGACATCGCCAACGCCGTCGTGCTGCGCAATGAGCCGGTCACGACGCGCCTCATGGCGGTCGACGACGCCATCGCATCGGGCGCGCGCGCGCTGTTCGGCGAGAAATATGGCGAGGAGGTGCGCGTGGTCGCCATGGGCACCGATCCCGGCAATGGCGCGCCCTATTCCATCGAGCTGTGCGGCGGCACCCATGTGCGGCGCACCGGCGATATCGGCCTTGTCAGCGTGCTCGGCGAGAGCGCGGTCGGCGCCGGCGTGCGCCGCATCGAGGCGATGACGGCCGATGGCGCGCGCCGTCATCTGTCCGGCGAGAGCCGCGCGCTGCACGCAGCCGCGGCGGCGCTGAAGGCGCCGGTCGGCGAGGTTGAGGCGCGCATCGCCCAGCTGGTCGAGGAGCGGCGCCGGCTCGAGCGCGAGCTCGGCGAGGCCAAGCGCAAGCTCGCCATGGGCGGCGGCGAGGCCGGCGAGGGGCCGGTGCGCACGGTCGGCGCGGTCAAGCTGATGGCGCGCCAGGTCAGCGGCATCGACCTCAAGGATCTCAAGAGCCTGGCCGATGAAGGCAAGAAGCGCCTCGGCTCCGGCATCGTGGCGATCGTCGGCGTGACCGAGGACGGGCGCGCCGGCCTTGTGGTCGGCGTTACCGACGATCTGACCGCCAGTTATGACGCGGTGGCGCTGGTGCGCCGGGGCGCCGAGGCGCTGGGCGGCAAGGGCGGCGGCGGCCGCGCCGACATGGCGCAGGCCGGTGGCCCCGACGGCGCCCGCGCCGGCGAGGCGCTCGCCGCCATCGAGGCCGCGCTGGCTGGCTGAGGACCTGGATGGGCGCCTTCTGAGGCCTGCGTTTTTGGCAGGCGCGATGCCGCGGCGTCCGTGTCGGGGCTGGGCAGGCTGGACGTCTAGGGCTGCCCGATGAGCGTGCGGGATGCTCCGTGCCTGGTGAGCGTTGGCTTGATCCTGCCCGCGTGTTGCTTCCCGCGCTACATAACGGGGTGAGGCCGCGGCGGCGCTTGGTGGCGTCGCGCCGCCTCGTGCGTTGAGGCGCCTTAGCGCCGTGTGCGGCAGTTCCATATCGCGCCGGGTCCGGTCAGGGGGCCGGGCTTTGTGGTCCAACTGTCCATGATCGCGGCGGGCAGCCGGATCACCTCCCCAAGGCATGGTCCACTTCGCGACGGGGCGTGGGTACCGTGCGACGTGTCGTGCCATCTGCGCCCGTTTCATAGCTCGCCGACGCTGCCATAGACGGGGCCTCTTGGTCGCGCGTTCCATGGCGGCGGTCCATCGACGTGTGCCGGCGCAGGGCATCGCCCCGCAGGATGACGGCGCTTGGATGCGGCGAGCCCTGGCGCGCTGTGCGCATCTGTTCTAGGGCCCGTCCGGCACCGGCCGGGCAACTGCCGACCCGCGGGGCCCGTGGAGGCTTGAAGCGCTTCGCGCGGGTGTGGCCTCTGCTGACAACGACGGTAACGATCCTCGCAGCATCACCTGAGGATCATCAAGCCAGTGGGGTGTCGGTCGTGGCATGATGGAACCTTAGCGTGATCGGCGAGGGGCAGGCCGATTCGGCGCGCGCGGCATGTCGCCGGGGAGTGGCGACCCGTGCCGCGGCGGGTGCAAGGGGTTGGCGGCGGTGGCTTCGCCGTCGCGGTGTGATGGGGCAGGGAGGCCGGAATGACGGCCCACAAGACGGGTAAGGATGCGGCGGGCAAGAGCCGCGCGTCCATGAGGGCAACGTCGCAGATGGCCACTGACGATATGGTGGCTGACGATATGGCAATGGAAGGCGGCGCGGCGAAAGACGTTGCGGCGAAGGACGTGACGTCCGTGGACGCTGCGGGGAAGGGCGTTTTGTCCGTGAATGAGGCTGCCGGCGCAGCGCCCACCGGGGAACCCATCTCCAGAGTAGTGGCGGCCAAGGATGAGGGCGTGTCCGTGGCTGCGTCCCATGACGGTGTGAATGCCTCCCCGTCGCCCGTGCCGGCCTCTGGCGAGGCGGCGCCCGTCCCTGGCGCCACGACGCAGCCGGGCCCGGCGGTGCGGCCCGGCCCGGCGGGCCGCCACGCGGCAACCGGCGGACCTGCGCCAAAGCATCCATCGGCCCGGCATGAGGGCGAGCCGGGCCCCGCGCCGGGCTCGGTGGGCTGGTGGGCGGCCAAGCGGCGGCGCTGTTACGAGATCCTTGAGCGTGATGCCGCGCATGACCGTATCGCCGAGCGGGTGAACATCGCGCTGATCGTGCTGATCGTGCTCAATGTCGTCGTCGCCGTGCTGGAGACCGTGCCGAGCCTCCTGCTGCGCGACATGCCGTTCTTCCGCAGCTTCGAGATCCTCTCGCTGGCGCTGTTCGCGCTGGAATACGCACTGCGCCTGTGGTCGGCGCCGGAGAATCCGCGTTATCGCGGGGTTGCGGCCGGGCGGGCAAGGCTGCGTCACATGGTGACGCCCGCCGCCATCATCGATCTTGTGGCCTGGTTGCCCTTCCTCATCTCGATGCTCTTCCATGTCGAGCTGCGCACGCTGGCGATCTTCCGGCTGCTGCGCTTCGTCAAGCTGGCGCGCTATTCGCCGGGCATGCAGTCGCTGTTCGAGGTGCTGCACCGCGAGCGCCAGTCGCTGATGGCCTGTTTCTGGTTGCTGGCGGCGTCGGTGCTGATCGCGGCTTCGGCCATGTATGTCGCCGAAGGCACCGTCCAGCCGCAGCATTTCGGCTCGATCCCCGCCGCCATGTGGTGGGCGATGACGACGGTGACGACGGTCGGCTATGGGGATACCTACCCGCTGACCCCGGCGGGCAAGGTGATCGCCAGCCTCACCATGATTACCGGCATCATCATGATCGCCCTGCCGGTCGGCATCATCGCCACGGCCTTTGTCGATGTCATCAAGCGGCGCGACTTCGTCATCACCTGGGGCATGGTGGCCCGCGTGCCGCTCTTCGCCGATCTCGATGCGGTGGGGATTGGCGAGATCCACAAGGCGCTGTCGGCCCATGTCGCGCAGCCGGGCGAGGTGATCGTCCGGCGCGGCGAGACCGCGCGCTCGATGTACTTCATCGCCTCCGGTGAGGTGCTGCTGGAATTCCCGCATGAGAGCGTCGTGCTCACCGAGGGGCAGTTCTTCGGCGAAATGGCGCTGGTGCGCTCGGCCAAGCGCGCGGCGACGGCGCGGGCGCGCACGCGCTCCATGCTGCTGATGCTCGACGCGGCGGATCTGAGCGAGATCATCCACCGCCACCCCGAAATCGGGGCGCGGATCGCGGCCATGGCGCGCGATGTGGCCGGGCCGCACCCGGTGGCCCGCCGATCCGACATCGCCAGCGGCGAGATCAGCGAGGAGCCGGAGTAAAGCTCGGGGGAACTGAGGTTCACGCAGCAGCTAAGTCATTGTTTGAGCGCATATGTCGCGCCCGAGCCGGAACTCTATCGCTCAGGGGAGGTGCGACGCGCTCTCTGCGCGGCGCGGCGCCCAGAGATGCGTCGCCTGGCATGCAGCAAAGGCGGCGCCGCTCACGGAAAACTGAGCCGCTTAATGAAATCGGCGCGCATTCGCCGCAACCCAGCGCGCACGCAGCTCGTCCCATTTCTGCCGGGCTTCCTCGCCTCGGTAGACGGTGAAGCAGCTGGGCGGAAAATCGAGCTCGTCGACCGGATCGTCGCCTGTCAGCAAGAGAAGGTTGTTCTCGCAGCGGCCGATCTTGTTCTTGAACGTCATCAGGCGCGCGCGGTCCCGCGGCAGTATGGCCTCCAAGGCCAGCACGCTGTTGCGGATGTTGATGCGCGGGGACCAGATCGACGTCTTGAAGAAGACGGCGCCCATGATGTTTTCGCCGGAGACGGGATCGACGGTCGCGGCCTTCAGCCCAATGAGGCTGTTGTTGATATCTAGTGTCGCTCGGGAGTCGTCGAAGCGGCAGGCCGATTTCCCGCAATTGGGCTCGACGCTTATCCCCATGAAGCAGGATTCGAGCAGCGAGTTGCGCAGTTCGAGGGACAGAAGCTGGTCGTTCTCGACACAATCATCACGCGCGCCGCTGATCCAGATGTTGGAAAGACGAAAGCTTGAGCCCTGCGGCCCGGCGATCCTCACCCCATCCCACACATTGCGTGCGTAGAAGCTGTCGAGCGTTGCGCCGTTGGTTCTGATCTCGATCGCCGCGCTGTTGCAGTAGGAGGCGCCCCAAGGGCTGTTCTGAGGAACGCGGCCAATGATGCTGCCGCCGTAGATGCGCGCCCGGCCCGGTCCTTCGACGATAAGGGGATAGCGGTTGATACGATCGGTGCCAATTCGGCAATTGCTTGATCGGGTGGGCGTGGGCGTTCGGGAATTACTCAGGATCCAGCTCTTCCCGCGCAGATCGATGCGCCGGTTCCGATCAATCGTGATCCTGGTCTGGGTGAAACTCGGCCCCACAGCCTGGGGACGGCGCCCGGTGGCGGCTGCGGCTGCCGGCAGGGAGTGCACGAGCGCGGCAACGATGCCGAGAAAAACCCAGGCCCAAAGCCGGATGCGCATCATGGCCTATCCCTTTTCGCCGGTATCCTGCGTTTGCAAGATTGACAGCTAACCGCCAAG
Source organism: Ancylobacter sp. WKF20 (assembly GCF_029760895.1). Lineage (NCBI taxonomy): Bacteria > Pseudomonadati > Pseudomonadota > Alphaproteobacteria > Hyphomicrobiales > Xanthobacteraceae > Ancylobacter > Ancylobacter sp. WKF20. The sequence continues at coordinate 1,572,116 of NZ_CP121679.1, read as the reverse complement.
GCCAGGCGACCAGCCCGCCGCTGGCGCCCGCGGTATGGGTCCAGGTTACCGTGCCTGGGGAACCGGGACGCGCCAAAGCGCGTCCCGGATGTTCATGGCCTCAGGCGAGGGCCTTGCCCAGATTCTCGGAGATCTTGTCGAGGAATCCGGTGGTGGAAAGCCACTTCTGGTCCGCGCCGACGAGAAGGGCGAGATCCTTGGTCATGTAGCCGCTCTCGACCGTGTCGACGCACACCTTCTCCAGCGTGGTGCAGAAATTGGCGAGTTCGGCATTGTTGTCGAGCTTGGCGCGGTGCGCGAGGCCGCGGGTCCAGGCGAAGATCGAGGCGATGGAGTTGGTCGAGGTCTCCTTGCCCTTCTGGTGCTCGCGGTAGTGGCGGGTGACGGTGCCGTGCGCGGCCTCGGCCTCCACGGTCTGGCCATCCGGCGTCATCAGCACCGAGGTCATCAGGCCCAGCGAGCCGAAGCCCTGCGCCACGATGTCCGACTGCACGTCGCCATCATAGTTCTTGCACGCCCAGACATAGCCGCCGGACCACTTGAGCGCCGAGGCGACCATGTCGTCGATCAGGCGGTGCTCGTACCAGATCTTGTTTTTCTCGAACTCGGCCTTGAACTCGGCGTCGTAGATGTCCTGGAAGATCTTGCGGAAGCGGCCGTCATACTGCTTCAGGATGGTGTCCTTGGTCGACAGGTACACCGGGTATTTGCGCATCAGGCCGTAATTCAGCGAGGCGCGGGCGAATTCGACGATGGATTCGTCGACATTGTACATCGACATCGCGACGCCGGCGCCGGGGAACTTGTAGACCTCGTGCTCGATGACCTGCCCGTCATCGCCGACGAACTTGATGGTCAGCGTGCCCTTGCCCGGAACGGTGAAGTCGGTCGCGCGGTACTGGTCGCCGAAGGCGTGGCGGCCGACGATGATCGGCTGGGTCCAGCCGGGTACGAGGCGCGGCACGTTCTTGCAGATGATCGGCTCGCGGAAGATCACGCCGCCAAGAATGTTGCGGATGGTGCCGTTGGGCGAACGCCACATCTTCTTCAGGTTGAACTCGGTGACGCGGCCCGCATCCGGGGTGATGGTGGCGCATTTGACGCCCACGCCCACGCGCTTGATCGCCTCGGCCGCATCGATCGTCACCTGGTCCTCGGTGGCATCGCGGTTCTCGACGCCGAGGTCGTAATACTCGAGGTCGATGTCGAGGTACGGGTGGATCAGCTTGTCCTTGATGTACTGCCAGATGATGCGGGTCATCTCGTCGCCGTCGAGTTCGACGACGGGATTCTCGACCTTGATCTTCGCCATGGGTTCCTACCTCGCACGGATGCAGCTTCGTAATGGGGCCTCGGCGCCGGTCCGCGCGGCCGCCGCCGGTGAAGGCGTGATACCGCGCCGCAGCGTCAAGCGAAAGCGCGGTGCGGCACGACTTTGGCGGTAAATCGTCAAACGCCTGTCGTGGCAGCTTCATCGGCCGCTGTTAGCCCCCTCGCGGATCTGCCGCGATGCACCCTGCGGGGCGCGTGCGATTACTCGGGGAGACCAAGACCATGTCGCGCCGTACCTCTGTCAGCCTTGCCCTCCTGCTGGCCGCCCTGTGCGCCTGCAGCGCCGCCGCTCAGGAGCAGCGCCCGGCCGCCGAGACGCTCACCCGCTTCGAGGTTCCCGAAGCCCGGCAGGCCGTCGCCGTGTCGGACCGCTTTTTCTACGCGATCGACAACCGCACTTTGGTGAAGCTCGACAAGACCACCGGCCAGGCGGTGGCGAAATGGGAGGGCCCGAAGGCCGGGCCGATCCTCCATCTCGACAGCGGCGTGGTGCGCGACGGCAAGCTCTACACCGCGCATTCCAATTACCCGGACTGGCCGATGACCTCCTCGATCGAGGTGTGGGACGCCGAGACGCTGAAGCATCTGGAAAGCCACAGTTTCGGCATTGATCGCGGCTCCTTCACCTGGCTCGACCGTGATCCCCAGGGCCGCTGGTGGGGCGCCTTCGCCAATTACAATCGCGTGTTCGACAAGAGCCCGGTCGCCTATGGCAACAAATACGCCACCCAGCTCGTGCGCTTCAACGCGGATTGGAGCGTCGCCGAGGCCTTCGTCTATCCCGACGCGCTGGTCGCCAAATTCCAGGATATGAGCAATTCCGGCGGCGCCTTCGGGCCCGATGGCCGGCTCTACATCTCCGGCCATGACAATGCCGAGCTCTACGTCGTCGCCCCGCCGGAGATGGGGTCGGTGATGGTGTGGCAGGAGACGATTCCCGTCGAGATCGCCGGGCAGGGCTTCGCCTTCGACCCGGCTCAGCCGGGTGTTGTGTGGGGGCTGATCCGCGGCAAGGCCGGGGCGGCGAGCCAGGTGACGGTGAGCCGCCTGCCAACCGCCAAATGAGCGCGGGCGGCGCCCGCGCTTCTGCGTGGGCTCGTGCGGGCGCTTAGCGATTTCACTCCTGGAGGAAATGCTCTAGGAGGGCGGCCATGAACGCGCCGCTCGCCCTGTCCCATTTCCGCACCTCCCTCGCCGCCACGGGGTTCGCCCGATGACCGGCGCTGGCACCAATCGCAGCCTCGACTGGCCCCAGGGTGGGCCGGTCGTCATCCTCGTCGAGCCGCAGCTCGGGGAGAATATCGGCTCGGCCGTGCGGGCCATGGGCAATTTCGGCCTGACGCGGCTGCGCATCGTCAATCCGCGCGAGGGGTGGCCGAACCCCAAGGCGGTGACCTTCGCCTCCGGCGCCGACCGCATTCTGGAAGAGGCGCAGATCTTCCCGGACCTGCGCGCGGCCATCGCCGATCTCAACTTCATCGCCGCCGCCACGGCCCGCGAGCGCGGGATGCAGAAGACGGTGATCGGCGCCGACGATTTCGCCGTCGAGGCCGGCACGCGCATCAAGGGCGGTGAGAATGTCGGGCTGCTGATCGGGCGCGAGCGCACCGGGCTCTACACCGAGGAGGTCTCCCTCGCCGACGTGATCCTCACCTTGCCGGTGAACCCCGCCTTTGCCTCGCTGAATCTCGGCATGGCGGTGGCGGTGATCGCCTATGAATGGTTCAAGCACGCCTCGGGCGGAGCGCTTCCCTTCCAGCAGCCGGACCGCTACCCGATCGCCGACAAGGCGGACCTTCTCGCCTTCTTCGATCATGTGGAGCACGAACTCGACGCGGCGCTGTTCTTCCGCTCGCCGCAGAAGAAGCCGGTGACGATCCGCAACATCCGCAACATCTTCCACCGGGTCGGGCTGACGCGGCAGGACATTGCCACGCTGCACGGCATGGTCACCGCGCTGGTGGAAGGACGCGGCCTGCGGGCGGCGCGCACCGCCGCGCGGCTGAGCGGGCAGAAGGCGCCGGCCGATGATGAGGGCGACGCCGGCTGAGATCCCCCGTGCCGGGAGGCGGTTGAGGTCGCAACGATCCGTTCACCAAGATGCGTCACACTGAGATGCGCCATAATCCCGCCCGGGATGGAGGACATTCAGATGCGCATCGAGGCTTCACCCGGCCCGGCATCCACCGGCTCCATCGGCGTCTCGTCCCCTCGTGCCAATGGGCCGTCCCGCGTGTCGTCGCCATCGCTGTCCCCCGAGACCCAGCTGCCGAGCGCGTTGCGCGCGCCGACCATCCTCGTCTTCGATTCGGGGCTGGGTGGCCTTTCCGTGTTCCGCGAGCTGGCGCGGGTGCGGCCCGATGCGCGCTTCGTCTATGCCGCCGATGACGCGGCCTTTCCCATCGGCTCCTGGGAGGAGGGCGCGCTGCTGACCCGGCTGGTCTGCGTCATCGACGCGCTGATCGCCCGCGTGCGGCCGGATGCGGTGGTGATCGCCTGCAACACCGCCTCGACGCTCGTTCTGCCGAGCCTGCGCGCGCGCCATGCCATTCCTTTCATCGGCACGGTGCCGGCGATCAAGCCGGCCTGCGAGAGCTCGCTCAGCCGGCAGGTGAGCGTGCTGGCGACGCCCGGCACGGTGAAGCGCGACTACACCCAGACGCTCATTCGCGATTTCGCCGGCAATTGCGCGGTGACGCTGGTCGGCTCGACGCAGCTCGCCGCGCTCGCCGAGGCCGCCATGGCCGGCGAGAGCGTGCCGGACGAGGCCTTTGCCGCCGAGATCGCTCCTGCCTTTGTGCGCGCGGGTAAGGCGCGGACCGATGCGGTGGTGCTGGCCTGCACGCATTACCCGCTGGTGCTCGATCGTCTCCAGAAGGTCGCGCCCTGGCCGGTGCGCTGGATCGACCCGGCGCCGGCCATCGCCCGGCGCCTTGCCGCGCTGCTCGGCCCCACGGCCTTTGCCGCGAGCCCGGCGCCGCTGCGGCTGTTCTCGACTGGGCGACCGCTCGATTCGGGGCTGGTGGAGACCATCATCGGCCGCGCGGCGCGGGCGGGCGAGGTGCTGCCGGTGGCGATGGCGGCGGCCTGAACAGCCCTGTCGCACGAGTGGCCCGGCTTCCGGCCTTGCCGCTGCCGCCTTCCCCGCGCAGCATGCCGCATCGGCAGAAGCTGCCCGGAAGGATTCGTCCGTGACCTGTTTGCGCGTGCCGCCGGCGACCAAGCCCTGCGATCTTGAGGCGCCGAGAGGTTTTAGCCGCCGCCGCCTTCTCCTTGCCGGCGCAGCGCTGGCCAGCGCGGGGGCGCTGGGCATGGCACCGGGCGCCATCCTGCCCGCGCGGGCGCAGCAGGCGGACAAGCCGTTTGATGTCTGGGTTGCCGAATTCCGCGCCCGGGCGCGGGCGCGCGGCATATCCGACGCAGTCTATGACAAGGTCACGCGCGGGCTGGAGCCGGACACCTCGGTCTATGCCAAGGACAGCGGCCAGCCGGAATTCCGCGAGCAGCTCTGGCAGTATCTCAACCGCCGTATCTCCGAATGGCGGCTCAATACCGGCCGCGCGGCGGCGCAGAAGAACGCCGCGCTGATGAAGCGCCTGCAGGGCGATTTCGGCGTCGAGCCGGATGTGCTGCTCGGCCTCTGGGGTATGGAGAGCGCCTTCGGCGAACTGGTGCTCGACCCCGATCATATGCGCCCTGTTTTCCCCTCGCTGGCCGCGCTCGCCTGGGGCGAGCCGCGCCGGCGCAAATACTGGGAAACGGAATTCCTGAATGCCTGCGCCATCGTCCAGCGCGGCTGGGCGCAGCCGGATGAGATGCAGGGCTCCTGGGCCGGCGCCATGGGGCATACGCAGTGGATGCCCGAGGTCTGGCTCAATCTCGGCGTCGATTATGACGGGAATGGCGCGCCCTCGCCCTATTCGGTGCCGGACGCGCTGGCGGGCTCCTCGCGCTATCTGATCCAGCGCGGCAACTACCAGCGCGGCCTGCCCTGGGGGGTCGAGGTGCGGATGGACGGCGTCCCCGAAAATCTGGCGGACAACAAGACACGCCGTAGCGTCGCCGACTGGGCCAAGGCCGGCGTGACGCCGGCAGGGGGCGGGCGCTTCGACCTGCCAAAGGCGACCGCGCGGCTCTGGGCCCCCGTAGGACCGGAGGGGCCGTGCTTCCTGCTGACGCAGAATTTCTATGCCGTGCGCAGCTACAACCCCTCGATGAACTATGCCCTCGCCGTCTGCCATCTCGGCGACCGGGTGCTGGGCGGCGCGCCCTTCATCACGCCCTTCCCGGGCGGCGAGCGCGCGCTCACGCTGGCGGAGATCCAGGAGGTTCAGCGGCGACTCACCCGCGCCGGCTTCGACACGGGCGGGGCGGATGGACGCGTCGGCAACATGACCATGCGCGCGGTGGCCGATTTCCAGCGCAAGATGGGGGTGGATCCCGACGGCTATGCCAGCCTCGAGGTGCTGGCGGCGTTGCGCAAGGGCCGGTGAGGCTGGGGCCGAAGCCTGCCAGAGCGCCCGCGCCCTTGACCTTCCGCCCTTTTGCGACTATCCACCCGCTCACGCACGGGGTCGGCAACGGCCCCGTGCAACGTTTCACGCACCCGTGGACCTGACCGGCGCGTTCGGACAGGGCCTGTCACTTCCCGCAAGGGAGGAGAGGAGGGGGCGCGATCCAAACCGCAACCTTGCGAAGAGGACCAGCGCATGAGCAAGCGCGTTTCGGCCAAGCACAAGCTTGACCGCCGTATGGGCGAGAACATCTGGGGCCGCCCGAAGAGCCCCATCAATAAGCGTGAATACGGCCCGGGCCAGCACGGCCAGCGCCGCAAGGGCAAGCTTTCCGACTTCGGCGTGCAGCTGCGCGCCAAGCAGAAGCTGAAGGGCTACTACGCCTCGATCGGCGAGAAGCAGTTCCACGCGATCTATGTTGAAGCCTCGCGCCTCAAGGGCGACACCGGCGCCAACCTGATCGGCCTGCTGGAGCGCCGTCTCGACGCGGTCGTCTACCGCGCCAAGTTCGTTCCGACCGTCTTCGCCGCCCGCCAGTTCGTGAGCCACGGCCACGTCAAGGTGAACGGCCAGCGCGTCAACATTCCTAGCTACAAGGTCAAGGTCGGCGACGTGATCGAGGTCAAGGAAGCCTCGAAGCAGCTCGCCCTCGTGATCGAGGCCGCGGCTTCCGGCGAGCGCGACGTTCCCGATTATCTGGAAGTCGACGCTCACAAGCTGACCGCCAAGTTCACGCGCGTGCCCGAGCTCAACGAGGTGCCCTATCCGGTCGTGATGGAGCCGAACCTCGTGGTCGAGTACTATTCGCGCTGATCCCAACGGATCGCGAGAGACGAGAAAGCCGCCCCTCGGGGCGGCTTTTTTGTTGGGGTGCCTTTAGCGGACAACGCCCAACCTCGCTAATACCGGCCGGATCGACACCCGTTCGACGGGCCTCTCGGGAAGTGGCGGCGCCGGTTCCGTAGCCGATCGGGTGCGGGCTTCGCGACACGAGCTGGCAGTGGCCCGGTGCCGGTCGGCCGGACGATGCGCCGGATGCTGAAATGTCGCGAGAGCGACTGTCTCGGTCAATATATCGAGCAAATTCATGAGCATGGCGGCATCTCCTCGGCCGCCATGTGACCTTTGTTGCCACGCCTCGACAAACGAGCATATCATCGTCGTCGCATGACTTGAGGTTATGGATGAAACGGGGCCGGCTTCCGCTTACCGCGCTGCGCAGCTTCGAGGTGGCCGCGCGGCATCGCAGCTTCACCCAGGCGGCGGCCGAACTCTTCATCTCGCAGGCGGCGATCAGCCGGCAGGTGCGCGACCTGGAGGCGTTGATCGGCCGCCCCCTCTTCGAGCGGCATCATCGCGCGGTAACGCTGACGGCAGCGGGCGAGGAGCTGCGGTTGCTGCTCACCACATCCTTCGACAGCATCGGTGACTGCCTCGACCGCCTGCGCCAGACCGAGGAACAGCCGGCATTAATCATCAGCTGCGAGCCATCCTTTGCCTCGTGCTGGCTGATGCCCAATCTCGCCGACTTTCAGCGGCGTCACCCCGGCATTGATCTCGATATCGATACGGATCGTCGGTTCTACGAATTTCGTGGGCGTGATCCAGCGATCGCCATTCGCCATAGCGAGACGCAGAGCCGATGGCCGCGGGTGGAGAGCCGCCCGCTCTTCACGACGCGGCTGACGCCCGTGCTCTCGCCGTCGCTGCTGCCGGATGGCGATCCATTGTTGCGACCGGAACAGTTGCTGGCCTATCCGCTGGTGCATGAGGAGCGGCGCGATGTATGGGGGCAGTGGTTCGCCGCCGCCGGCATTGCCGCGCCGGCCACGGCGCAGCGCGGGCTGGTCTATGCGGAAGGTGGCCTCACCTTGCAGGCGGCGCTGCGCGGGCAGGGCGTGGCGCTTACCGATGAGCGGCTGGCGTCCGATGCTCTCGCCCGGGGCGAGCTGATACGCCCCTTTCCGCTTTCCATTCCCTTCGGCGCCTACTGGCTGGTCGCCCGCCGCTTCGCCACGCTGCCACCCTCCGGCGAGAGCTTTCTCGCCTGGGTCGAAAGGCATTTTCGCTGATCGCCCTTTGCAAATGAAACGGGGCGCCCGTGGCGCCCCGCATTGCCGTCTATGTCGCGCAAGCGCTCAGGCAGTGGCGCGGCCAGCGACCACGACGCCCTTTTCTTCCAGCAGCGTCTGCAGCTCGCCTGCCTGGTACATCTCGCGGACGATGTCGCAGCCGCCGACGAACTCACCCTTCACGAAGACCTGCGGGATGGTCGGCCAGTTCGTGTACTCCTTGATCCCGTTGCGGATCTCGTCGGAGTCGAGAACGTTGATGCCCTTGTAGTCGACGCCCAGCAGGTTGAAGACGTGCGCCACCTGGCCGGAGAAGCCACACATGGGGAATTGCGGCGTGCCCTTCATGAAGACGACGACGTCGTTGCTCTTCACCTGGCTGTCGATGAAATCATGGATGCTCATGGCATTGCCCTTCTGGCGATCCCTGGCGGGAAAGTGGTGGAGCGGCGCGGGCCGCGTTCAGCGACGTCGCCGCGTTCAGTCCGGCACATTGGTCTGGAGCGCGAGGGCGTGCAAGATGCCACCCATCTGCCCCTTGAGCGCCGCATAGACCATCTGGTGCTGCTGCACGCGGCTCTTGCCGCGGAAGCTCTCCGAGATGACGGTTGCGGCATAGTGATTGCCGTCGCCGGCGAGATCACGAATCTCCACCGAGGCGTCCGGTACCCCCTCACGGATCAGCCGTTCAATCTCGGCCGCTTCCATCGCCATGGATGATGCTCCCTCACACCATGCCCGCGCCCATATAGATGGGCAGCCAGGCCTCATGCCGCTCGCGCAGCGCGTCGACTACAATTGGGCGCTCGCCCGGAATATTCAATCGGTCGCCGGCGGTCGCGCCGATCTTTGCGAGGGTGACGCCGGCCACCTCGGCCTCACGCAGGACCTGCGCCTTCTCGCCGCTGGCGACGGTGATGACGTAGCGCGCCTGATCCTCGCCGAACCAGTAGGCGTGCGGATTGATGCCCTCGGGCGCGAGGAGGTTCGCGCCGATGCCGGAGGCCATGGCCATCTCGGCGACCGCCACCAGCAGGCCGCCATCGGACACGTCATGCACGGCGGTAACGAGGCCGGCCTGGATGAGGGCGCGCACGAAATCGCCGTTCTTGCGCTCAAGCTCCAGATCGACCGGCGGCGGGGCGCCGTCCTCGCGGTCGAGAATCTCGGAGAGGAAGGCCGACTGGCCGAGCCAGCCCGTGGTGGCGCCGACCACGAAGATGAGCTCGCCGCTCGCCTTGAAGGCCAGCGTCGCCATGGTGTCGATGTCGTCGAGCACGCCGACGCCGCCAATGGTCGGGGTTGGCAGGATGCCGCGGCCGTTGGTCTCGTTGTAGAGGCTGACATTGCCGGACACGACGGGGAAGTCGAGCGCCAGCGCCGCCGCGCCGATGCCGCGCAGGCAGCCGACGAGCTGGCCCATGATCTCCGGCTTCTCGGGGTTGCCGAAATTCAGATTGTCGGTGATGGCGAGCGGACGGGCGCCGACAGCGGTGATGTTGCGCCAGGCTTCCGCCACCGCCTGCTTGCCGCCCTCGAATGGGTCGGCCTCGCAATAGCGCGGGGTGACGTCGCAGCTCATGGCGAGCGCCTTCGGGCCGTTCTCGACACGCACCACGGCCGCATCGCCGCCGGGGCGCTGGGCGGTGTTGTTGAGGATCAGGTAGTCGTACTGCTCCCAGATCCAGCGTTTGGAGGCGAAGTCCGGCGAGCCGATCAGGCGCTCCAGCGCGCCCGGAATGGTCGCGGAGATTTCCAGCGCGGCGGGGTCGATCGGCGGCTGCTTGGGCGTCTCGATCCACGGCCGGTCATAGAGCGGGGCCTCGTCGCCCAGTTCCTTGATCGGCAGGTCGGCCTTGACCTCGCCCTTGTGCTTGACGACGAAGCGCAGATTGTCGGTGGTGTGGCCGACAATGGCGAAGTCGAGCCCCCATTTGCGGAAGATCGCCTCGGCCTGCTCTTCCTTGCCCGGCGCGATGACCATGAGCATGCGCTCCTGGCTCTCGGAGAGCATCATCTCATAGGCGCTCATGCCGGCCTCGCGGCAGGGCACGTTGTCGAGCTCCAGCTCGATGCCGAGATCGCCCTTGGCGCCCATCTCGACGGCCGAGCAGGTGAGGCCGGCCGCGCCCATGTCCTGAATCGCGACCACGCAGCCGGCCTCCATGATCTCGAGGCAGGCTTCCAGCAGCAGCTTTTCGGCGAAGGGGTCGCCAACCTGCACGGTCGGGCGCTTTTCCTCGGCGCCCTCGCCGAACTCGGCGGAGGCCATGGTTGCGCCGTGGATGCCGTCGCGGCCGGTCTTGGAGCCGAGATAGACCACGGGCAGGCCGACGCCGGTCGCCTTGGCGTAGAAGATCTTGTCCGCATCCGCGAGGCCGACCGCCATGGCGTTCACCAGCGGGTTGCCGTCATAGCGGGTGTGGAAGCCGACAAGGCCGCCGACCGTCGGCACGCCGAAGGAGTTGCCATAGGAGCCGATGCCACCGACGACGCCGGCCACCAGATGGCGGGTGCGCGGGTGCTTGGGATCGCCGAAGCGCAGGGCGTTGAGCGCCGCGATCGGCCGGGCGCCCATGGTGAACACGTCGCGCAGAATGCCGCCCACGCCCGTCGCCGCGCCCTGGTGAGGCTCGATATAGGAGGGGTGGTTGTGGCTCTCCATCTTGAACACGGCGGCCTGGCCGTCGCCAATGTCGATGACGCCGGCATTCTCGCCCGGCCCTTGAATGACCCACGGCGCCTTGGTCGGCAGGCCCTTCAGATGCAGGCGCGAGGACTTGTACGAGCAGTGCTCGTTCCACATGGCCGAGAAGATGCCGAGCTCGGTGAAGGTCGGCTCGCGGCCGATCAGCTTCAGGATGCGCTCATATTCGTCGGGCTTGAGGCCATGGTCGGCGACGAGCTCGGGGGTGATCTTCGGTTCGGAGGAGGTCATGCGGGCCGTCTTACGTTTGCGGGGCGAGGCGGGGCGGGCCGGCGAGGGGAGACCCTCAGGCCCTCTCCAGCGCTCCGGCGAGGCTCTCGAACAGGGCGCGGCCATCGGTCGGGCCGATGGCGGGATCGACGTGGTTTTCCGGGTGCGGCATCAGGCCGAGCACGTTCAGCTTCTCGGAGACGATGCCGGCGATCGAGTTGGCGGCGCCGTTGAGCACCTGCGTGTCGTCGCGCGTGCCGCTGGCGGTGACATAGCGGAACAGCACGCGGCCCTCGCCCTCGAGCCGCTTCAACGTCTCGGCATCGGCGGTGTAGTTGCCTTCGCCATGGGCGACGGGGAAGCGCACGATGGCGCCCTTGGCATAGCGCCGGGTGAAGGGCGTGTCGTTGCGCTCGACCTTCAGCAGCGCCTCGCGGCAGATGAAGCGCAGGCGGGAGTTGCGGACCAGCACGCCCGGCAGCAGGCCGCTCTCGCACAGGATCTGGAAGCCGTTGCAAATGCCGAGCACCAGCCCGCCGCGGGCGGCATGCTCGCGCACCGCGTTCATGATGGCAGCGCGGCCGGCGATGGCGCCGCAGCGCAGATAATCGCCATAGGAGAAGCCGCCGGGCAGCACCACGAGATCGGTGCCCGCCGGAAGTTCGGTCTCCGCGTGCCAGACCATGGCGGGCTTGCTGCCGGAGACGGCGGCAAGAGCCTTCGCGGCATCGCCCTCGCGATTGGAGCCGGGGAAAACGAGAACGGCTGATTTCATCGCGTCAGCTCACGAACTCGATGCGGTAGGTTTCGATGACGGTGTTGGCGAGCAGCTTCTCGCAGGCTTCCTTGAGCGTCGCCTCAGCCTTGGCCTGGTCGGCGCCGTCCAGTTCGACATCGAAGACCTTGCCCTGGCGGACGCTGGCGATGCCGGGCACGCCGAGCGAGCGCAGCGCGCCTTCGATGGCCTTGCCCTGCGGATCGAGCACGGCGGATTTCAGGGTGACGAGAACGCGCGCCTTCATGGGACCACTCGTGGAAACTTGCGGGTGAAAAACACAGACGGGGGCAACCGGGCCCCCGCCTATCATCAGCCTGCACCGGGCTCAATGCCCGATCCGGTATAGGAGACCACCGAAAGCCGCAGCTCCCGGCGGGCCCGTCACTCTTCAGGTTCGGACTTGACCAGAACCGGCCCACCCGTGCTGCGCTCGTTCTCGGACATGATGCCGAGGCGGCGCGCCACTTCCGAATAGGCCTCGACGAGGCCGCCCATGTCGCGGCGGAAACGATCCTTGTCGAGCTTGTCGTTCGACTTGATGTCCCACAGACGGCAGGAATCCGGGCTGATCTCGTCGGCGACGACGATCCGCATCATGTCGCCTTCCCAGAGACGGCCGCATTCCATCTTGAAGTCGACAAGGCGGATGCCGACGCCGAGGAACAGGCCCGACAGGAAATCATTCACGCGGATGGCCAGCGCGATGATGTCGTCGATTTCCTGGGTGGTCGCCCAGCCGAACGCCGTGATGTGCTCTTCCGACACCATCGGGTCGTTGAGCGCGTCGTTCTTGTAGTAGAATTCGATGATCGACCGGGGAAGCTGCGTGCCTTCCTCGATGCCGAGGCGGGTCGACAGCGAACCGGCGGCGACGTTGCGCACCACCACTTCAAGCGGGATGATCTCGACCTCGCGGATGAGCTGCTCGCGCATGTTCAGCCGCTTGATGAAATGGGTCGGGACACCGATCTCGTTCAGCTTCAGGAAGATGTATTCCGAGATACGGTTGTTCAGCACGCCTTTGCCGTCGATGACGTCGTGCTTCTTGTTGTTGAAGGCAGTGGCGTCATCCTTGAAGTGCTGGATCAGCGTGCCTGGCTCAGGGCCCTCATAGAGGACCTTCGCCTTACCTTCATAAATGCGGCGGCGGCGGCTCATGGGTGGGTACCGTCGGTTGAGGAAGTCCATTAGGGTGCCGGGGCTCCGGTTCCGGGTTCACGGCTGGGGCGCCGCACGTTTACGCGATCTGTCGCGCCCTGGCGATCTCGATATCGCCGACGATTCGTTTCGCTCCGGCTCCGGCGCCCACGCGCGGACACTAGCCGATCGCCGGTGCGGATACAAACAGGACCGCGTGCATGTCTGGCGTGTCTCCACCGCACGGGACATGTCGGGGCCCCGAGCGGCAGATTGCCGTAGGGGGCGGTGGATGGCCGCGATGGCGTTGATTTGGGTGCGGGCACGCGATAATCAAGCCGCAACTTACAGACATAGGGGCCATCGCATGAGCACGTTCGATAACCGCGAAGATGCGTTCGAGGCGAAGTTCGCCCATGACGAGACCCTGAAGTTCAAGGCCCATGCCCGCCGCAACAAGGCGCTCGGCCTGTGGGTCGCCGAGAAGCTCGGCCTCGCCGGCGCCGATGCCGACGCCTATGCCCGCACCCTCATCGAGGCCGACCTGCAGGAAGCCGGCGACGAGGATGTGTACCGCAAGGTCAAGGCCGACCTCGACGCCAAGGGCCTCGACGTGTCCGAGCATCGCATTCGCCGCACCATGGAAGAGCTGCTGGCCGAGGCGATCACCCAGCTCAAGACCGAAGGCTGACGCGTCCGGGCCGGAAGGCGCGAGGCTGCCGGCACCACCGATTCGCGCGGTCGCCCGGCTGGTTGCACCTTGGCAACCATCTTTTCGGCATTTGATTGCGACAGGCGGCGATTGCGGTCATCCGTGAGGATGGCCGCGATCGTCCGTTCGGGAAGGTCGTGGCATGGGAGGCCCCATGCGGTTCACGACGTCCGTTCTGTTCGCTTCCGGCTTTCTGATGGCCGGCACGCTGGCGGCCGCAGCATGGCCCGCCACGACGCGCAGCACCGCCAATGTGCGCGGGGGGCCGGGCACCAGCTATGGTCTTCTCGGCACGCTGCCGGCCGGCACGCCCGTCGAGGTGGTCGGCTGCTCCGGCGCCTGGTGCCAGACCCCTTATGGCTATGTGAGCGCGAATTTGCTGGCGCAGGCGCCTGGCGCTGCCGCCGCCAGCCCGGCATTTTCCGGCACTGCCGCCGCCTCCGGCAATTTCATTCCCGCGCCCCCGCCGATCCAGGGCGCCGCAGCGCTGGGTTATGCGCCGGCGGGCGCGGCGGCGAGCTATCAGCCCCCGGTCGCCGCCGCTGGCACGGGACTTATCGCGGGCGTGCCGTCCGATCATCCCGGCGATGATCTCACCATGTCCGGCGTGCGCACCACCATGGGCACGACCAATGTGCGCTCGGGCCCCGGCACCGAGTATGAAGTGGTCAAGACGCTGCCGGATTCGACCAGCGTTCAGGTGATCCGCTGCGCCGATAGCTGGTGCCAGACGGATGAGGGCTATATCAGCATCTATCTGCTCTCGCGCGGGCCGGTGCAGCAGGTGCTGAACGCCGCCGCCCAGCCGCGCGTGCCGGGCTCGCAAGCCCGCGACTCGCTGAGCTACGGCTCCACGGCCGTGTCGGGTGCCAGTGGGCTCGGTGCCTATGGCGGCATCGGTGCGGCTGGCGCTGCATCCGCAGGCAATGCGATGGTGACGGCGAGCGCCAATGTGCGCTCCGGGCCGGGGACGCGCTACAATTCGCTCGGCACGCTGCCGGCGGGCGCGCCGGTGAATGTGGTGTCCTGCGCCGGGGCGTGGTGCCAGACGCAATATGGCTATGTCAGCGCCCGGCTGATCGGGCAGGGCGCCGCCGCATCTGCCGTTTATGGAGCGCCTGCCCTTGCGGGCGGCGCCTCGCCCACCTATCGCGCGCCGGCTGCGTTGCAGGGCGCCGCGGCGCTCGGCTATGCGCCGGCGGGCGCGGCGGCGAGCTATCAGCCCCCGGTCGCCGCCGCTGGCACGGGACTTATCGCGGGCGTGCCGTCCGATCATCCCGGCGATGATCTCACCATGTCCGGCGTGCGCACCACCATGGGCACGACCAATGTGCGCTCGGGCCCCGGCACCGAGTATGAAGTGGTCAAGACGCTGCCGGATTCGACCAGCGTTCAGGTGATCCGCTGCGCCGATAGCTGGTGCCAGACGGATGAGGGCTATATCAGCATCTATCTGCTCTCGCGCGGGCCGGTGCAGCAGGTGCTGAACGCCGCCGCCCAGCCGCGCGTGCCGGGCTCGCAAGCCCGCGACTCGCTGAGCTACGGCTCCACGGCCGTGTCGGGTGCCAGTGGGCTCGGTGCCTATGGCGGCTTCGGTGCGGCTGGCGCTGCATCCGCAGGCAATGCGGTGGTGACGGCGAGCGCCAATGTGCGCTCCGGGCCGGGGACGCGCTATGACCTGCTGGGGACGCTGCCGGCCGGGTCGCCCGTCAATGTCGTGTCCTGCGCCGGGGCATGGTGCCAGACGCAATATGGCTATGTCAGCGCCCGGCTGATCGGGCAGGGCGCGCCGGCCGCGTTGTCTCTGCAGCCGATGAGCGCCGCGCCGGTGGCGGCGACGCCGGGCCGCGCCTATGCGCCGAACGTGATTCCCGACCTCTCCGCATCGCCGGCCGGGGCGACGGTCACGACGGGTGGGGCGACTTCCACGGCCATCACCACGGCTTCAGTCAAGCTGCGCACCGGGCCGGGTACAAATTATGACAGCGTCGGCACGTTGCCGGCCGGCACCTCTGTCGAGCTGCGCGGCTGTTCGGGCAGCTGGTGCGAGACGGTGGACGGCTATGTGAGTGCCCGCCACCTCTCGACCGGCGCGGCCGAGCCCGCTCGCGTCGTCGTGCGTCGGGCCCCGGCCCGCGGTCCGGCGACACAGATGGCTTCTTCCTATGCCGCCTACGGTGGCCCGGCCGTGCCCGTTGGGTATGAGGCGACGGCGCCCTATGCCGGCCCGGTCTATCCCGGCATTGCCGTGACCGCGCCCTATGCGCCGGGCGCCGCGCTGCTGGCCGGCCTCGCCGCGCCTTTTGTCGGGCTCGCCGCCGCGGTCGACGCGGCGGATGGCGGCTATGGTTGGGGCGGTTATGGCACCGCGCCCTTCGGCTATGGCTGGGGCACGGTGTGGCGGGCGAGCTGGGGGCCGGGCTATTGGGGACCGGGCCTCTATGGCCGCAATGGCGCCAGCTACTGGGGGGCGCGCACCAGCTACTGGGGCGGACGGACCAGTTACGCCAACATGCATCCGGGCTATCCGAACATCGCCCGCTTCGGCGACCGCTATGGCGACACCTATTGGTCGCGGCGCGGGGAAGGGCGGCTGCCGCAACGCGCCAGCTTCTATGGCGGGATGGGGCCGTTCTGGCAGGGCCCCTATGCGGAAGGCCCGTCCTATAATGGCCGGCCGGTCATGTGGCGGCCCGGTGCCGCGATCTGGTGACGTAACTGTGATCGGGCGAACGTTTACGTAGAGCAACCAATTTCGCCCCATTCGATTGCTATCGCACAGTGTTGCGGCCGCTGCGTCAGCGGGGAGGCGTCCAAGCGTCTGCCGCGGTGAGGAGAGCCCGAATGCATTTCGCAAAATCTCTGATGGTTGCCGCCGGCCTGCTGATGGCCGGCACGGTTGCTGCGTCGGCCCGACCGGCCGTGGCGACGACCGATCTGAATATCCGCAGCGGCCCCGGCACGCGTTACGCGGTGATCGGTTCGCTGCCGGCCGGCACGCAGGTCAATACCGGCGGCTGCGCCGGGAGCTGGTGCCGTGTCGGCGGCGGCTTCGTCAGCGCGAGCTATCTCGCCTTTGGCGGCCGCGCACCTGCCCGCGTGGTCGTGCAGCCCAATTACTACGCCAATGATGTCGCTCTCGGCGTCGGCGCCTTCGCGCTCGGCGCGGCGGTCGGCTCCGCCTGGGGCGGTCCAGGCTATGGTCCCTATTGGGGGCCAGGGCCCGGCTATTGGGGCGGGCCGCGTTATTATGGCTATGGCCCGCGCTATTACGGCCCGCGCCGCGGCTATTGGGGCGGTGGCCCCGGCTGGCGCGGTCGAGGCCCGGTCTATTACCGTGGTGGCGTTTCCGGCTGGCGCGGTGGTGGGGCGGACTGGCGCGGACGTGGGCGCGGTCCGGTCTTCCGCTAGATCAAGCGAGCCTGAAATGACAAAGGCGCGCCGGTGGCGCGCCTTTTTTATGATCGGCCCTGCTGTGCTCAGGCGCGGCCGAACACCCGGGTGAAGATCGTATCGACATGCTTGAGGTGGTAGCCGAGGTCGAACTTCTCGGCGATCTCCTCCGGCGTCAGGTACTGGCGCACTTCCTCATCATTCGTGAGCAGCGTCTGGAAGTCGCCCTCGCCGCGCCAGACCGGCATGGCGTTGCGCTGCACGAGGCGATAGGCGTCCTCGCGGCTCGCGCCCTTCTGCGTCAGCGCCAGCAGCACGCGCTGGGAATGCACAAGACCGCCGAGGCGGTCGAGATTGCGCTGCATGTTCTCCGGATAGACCACGAGCTTTTCGATGACGCCGGCAAGGCGGTTCAGTGCGAAATCGAGCGTCACCGTCGCGTCGGGGCCGATGCCGCGCTCGACCGAGGAGTGCGAGATGTCGCGCTCATGCCAGAGGGCGACATTCTCCAGCGCCGGCGTGACCATGCCGCGCACGAGGCGGGCAAGGCCGGTGACGTTCTCGGTCAGCACCGGGTTGCGCTTGTGCGGCATGGCCGAGGAGCCCTTCTGGCCTGCCGAGAAGAACTCCTCGGCCTCCAGCACCTCGGTGCGCTGCAGATGGCGGATCTCGATGGCGACGCGCTCCATTGAGGAGGCGACGACCCCGAGCGCGGCGAAATAGGCGGCGTGGCGGTCGCGGGGTATGACCTGCGTCGACACCGGCTCGACCTTCAGGCCCAGCTTGGCAGCGACATACTCTTCCACGCGCGGGTCGATCTGCGCGAAGGTGCCCACCGCGCCGGAAATGGCGCAGGTGGCGACTTCCTCGCGCGCCGCGACCAGGCGGGCGCGGTTGCGCTGGAATTCGGCATGGGCCTGGGCGAGCTTCAGCCCGAAGGTGGTCGGCTCGGCGTGGATGCCGTGCGAGCGGCCGATGGTCGGGGTGAGCTTGTGTTCGAAGGCGCGGGCCTCCAGCGCCGCGAGAAGTCGGTCGACATCCTTGATGAGAATGTCGGCGGCGCGCACCAGCTGCACCGAGAGGCAGGTGTCCAGCACGTCCGACGAGGTCATGCCCTGATGGACGAAGCGCGCCTCCGGCCCGACGATCTCGGCGAGATGGGTGAGGAAGGCGATGACGTCATGCTTGGTGACCGCCTCGATCTCGTCGATGCGCTCGACGTCGAAGGTGGCTTCCTTCGCCATCTCCCAGATCTTCGCCGCGGCCTCCTTCGGCACCACGCCGAGCTCAGCCAGCGCATCGGTCGCGTGCGCCTCGATCTCGAACCAGATGCGGAAGCGGGTCTGCGGCTCCCAGATGGCAGCCATTTCGGGGCGGGTATAGCGCGGGATCACGGGCGGGCTCTTTCGGCAAGCGGTGGATGCCCGCGCATTAGCAGATAGGCGGGGGCGCGACAAATCCCGCCGCCGGGACGCTGCCCTGCGGCCGCGTCAGACGAGCGTGCCCCGCGCCCGTTCCGCCGCTTCGCGGATCGCGGCGATGTTGCCGGCATAGGCGGCCGCGCCGCCCTTGAAGGTGGCGGAGCCGGCGACCAGCGCATTGGCGCCGGCGGCGATGCAGGCGGCGGCGGTCTCGGGCGTCACGCCGCCATCGATCTCGATGTCGATCGGCCGATCAGCGATCATCGCCTTGATCTGGCGCACCTTGTCCATCACCGGGGCGATGAAGGCCTGCCCGCCGAAGCCGGGATTCACCGTCATCACGATGACGAGGTCGATGATATCGAGCACATGCTCGATGGCGCTGGCTGGGGTCGCCGGGTTGATGGCGACGCCGGCCTTCTTGCCGAGGGCGCGGATGGCCTGCAGCGAGCGGTGGAGATGCGGGCCAGCTTCCGCATGGACCGAGATGTGGTCCGCGCCCGCCTTGGCGAAGGCTTCGAGATACGGATCGGCCGGTGCGATCATCAGATGCACGTCGAAGGGCTTGGCCGAGAGCGGGCGCAGCGCCTTCACCACGTCTGGCCCGAAGGAGATGTTGGGCACGAAATGCCCGTCCATGATGTCGATATGGATCCAGTCCGCGCCGGCGGCGTCCACCGCCTTGAGTTCCTCCCCAAAGCGCGCGAAGTCACTGGCGAGAATGGACGGGGCGATGATGAGCGGGCGGTGGGTCATGGGCAGGGCTCTCCGTTGCGCGCCCGTACCATGGCGGGCCGGGGCACGGCAAGAAAGCGCTGGACGACCCAGCGTCAACACCGGATGCGCTTACCGAAGGAGAGCGGTAATCTCCGAATCGGGGACGACATCATCCGGGTGTTGCTGACGGCACCCGCCGAGGAGACAGGCATGAAGACGATTGGGTATGTGGCGACAGGGGCGGCCGTGGCCCTGATGGGGATGCTGGCGGCCATGCCCGAGGCGCAAGCCTGGCGCGCCGGGGCCTGCGGGTGGCGCGGCTGCGTCGGTGTCGCCAATCCCGGCCATTATTACGGGGCGGGCCGCTATTATGGGCCGGTGCCGCGCGGGGGCGGCGTGGTGGTGGTCAATCCGCGTCCCTACTGGCCGCCGGGTGGCGCGGTGGCGGCCGGCGCGGCGCTCGGCTTCCTCACCGGGGTCGCGGCGGCAAACCTTGCCGGCCCGCCGCCCCAGCCGAACTATTGCTGGTACTACACCAACCCCCAGCGCACGACCGGCTTCTGGGAGCCGTGCCCCTGAGGGGGACGACGGGTCCCATCCTCTCCATCACGGCCGGGGCCCTCAGCCTCGGCCGTTGTCTTTCCGGGCAGCGTCGAGACCGAGCGGGCGCAAGGCACGGTCGGCCTAGCGCCACCGTTCCTGCCATGTGGGGATCGTGCCGGCTTGCGGCAACGCGGTGGCCTCATAGACGGCCCGGGCGCAGGCGCGGGCGACCGTCTGGACCACCGCCGCGCCGATGAGCGCGAGATCGAACACCGGATCGGCCAGCGGCGTGCGGCCGGTGGCGGCGGCGAAGATGGTGTCGCCGTCGAGCGGGGTGTGCACGGGCCAGATGGCATGGGCGTAGCCATCATGCGCCATCACGGCGAGACGCTTGCACTGAGCCTTGGTGAGCACCGCATCCGTCGCCACCACGGCGATCGTCGTGTTGGCGATGCCGGCCTCCGCGCCCTCCGGCAGGCCCTTCAGGCGCGGCCGCGCGGGGAGGGGGGGCAGGGGGCTGGGAAAGCCGTGGCCACCGAACTCACCGTCCCGCTCGAAGGGCGCGGCCCAGAAATGCGGGGCATTGGGGAAATTGGTCGCCCCGCAGGCATTCACCGCCACCAGCGCGCCGACCCTGTGGCCGCTTGCCGCGATCATCGAGGCCGAACCCAGCCCGCCCTTCAGATCGACCGTCGTGGCGCCGGTGCCCGCGCCGACCGTGCCGAGCGGGAAATCGAGCCCGGCGGCATTGGCGGCGGCGTAGCCGAGATCGCGATAGGGCGGAAAGCGGCCCCAGTTCTTGTCGCCGCCATTCAGAAGATCGAACAGCACGGCGCCGGGCACGATGGGTACCAGGGCACTGCCGACGGCAAAGCCGATGCCGCGCTCGGCCAGCGCCGCCATCACCCCGGCGCCGGCGTCGAGCCCGAAGGCGGAGCCGCCCGAAAGGGCAAGGGCGTGGATGGCGCCCACGGTCTCGTCCGGTGCCAGAAGATCGGTCTCGCGCGTGCCGGGCCCGCCGCCGCGTACATCGACCGAGGCGACGGTCGGTTCGTCGAAGATGACGGCGGTGACGCCCGAGGCGAGGGCGAGGTCGGTGGCGTTGCCGACGCGTAGGCCGGGAACGTCGGTGATCAGGTTGCGCATCGGGCGGGCACCAGCAGCATCACATCACGGGGAGAGGCCAAGCGGCCACATTGCATAAGCTCAAGCGGGCGTGCATTGGAAGGTCCAACAGTCCGGTAAAGGTTGCGCAGTTCATGGCCGACGTCACCCTCCCGGCGGCCTTTGCCGCGGGCATTGCCAGCTTCGTGTCGCCCTGCGTGCTGCCTCTGGTACCGCCCTATCTGTGCTATCTCGCCGGCACCAGCCTCGACCAGATCACCCACAAGGCGCCGACCGACGCCGCCGCGCGCCGCACGCTCGGTGCGGCGCTTCTATTCGTGGCGGGTTTCTCGACTGTCTTCGTGGCGCTGGGCGCGGGCGCTTCGGTGGCCGGCGGCTATCTGCGCATGTATTCGCAGGAGCTCAGCATTGTAGCCGGCGTCGCCATCCTGCTGATGGGGCTGCACTTCCTCGGCGTGCTGCGCTTCGGCTGGCTGACGCGCACGCGCCGCGTGCATGTCGATGCGCCTTCCACACTCGCCGGCGCCTATGTGATGGGCCTCGCCTTCGCCTTTGGCTGGACGCCCTGCATCGGGCCGGTGCTTGCGGCGATCCTCGCCGTGGCGGCGAGCGAGCAGACGCTGACGCGCGGGGCGGGGCTACTGGCCGTCTATTCCGCTGGCCTCGGCGTGCCCTTTCTGCTGGTCGCCGCTATGGCGCGCCCGGCGCTCGGCCTGCTCGTTCATGCCCGGCGCTATCTGCCTATGGTCGAGAAGGTGATGGGGGGCCTTCTGGTGCTCACCGGCATCGGCTTCCTCTCCGGCTGGATGGCGACGATGAGCTTCTGGCTGCTGGAGACGTTTCCGGCGCTCTCCCGCTTCGGCTGAGGCGCAAAGAAAAACCCGCCGGCGCTAACCGGCGGGTTCTTCGTCAGGTGTAAGCGGCGCCGCGCGAGCGGCCCGATGCGCGATCAGAGCTCGGTGTAGCCGCCGTCCTTCCAGACATAGACGACGTAGTCGAGGTTGGTGCGGTCACCCTTCTTGTCGAAGGTCAGCTTGCCGAGCACCGTGTTGAAAGCCGCGCCCGAGTGGATGTACTCGGCGACCTTCTTGGTATCGAGCGACTTGGTCGCTTCGACGGCCTGCTGGATCACCTGGCCAGCGGCGTAGGAGTAGAGAACATAACCCTCGGGGTCGATGTTCTTCTTCTTGAACTCCTCGACGACCTTGACGGCGGCCGGGCTCTTGCGCGGATCCGGGCCGAAGGTCATGAGGGTGCCAGCGGCGCCCGGACCGGCGATGGTCCAGAACTCCTTGTCGGTGATGCCGTCGCCGGAGAACAGGACGGTGTTCTGGCCCTGGTCGCGCAGCTGGCGCACCAGCAGGCCGGCTTCGGTGTGCAGACCGCCGTAGTAGAGAATGTCGACGTTCGCGGCCTTCAGCTTGGAAACGAGAGCGGAATAGTCCTTCTCGCCCGGGTTGATGCCTTCATAGACGACTTCGGTCACGCCACCGGCGTTGAGCGCCTTCTTGGTCTCGTCGGCCAGACCCTTACCGTAGGGGGTCTTGTCGTGGACGATGGCGATCTTCTTGCCCTTCAGGTTCTGAAGGATGTAGGCGGCGGCAACGGCGCCCTGCTGGTCGTCACGACCGCAGGTGCGGAACACGTTGGTGAGGCCGCGCTCGGTCAGCTTCGGGTTAGTCGAGGCCGGGGAGATGGCGATCACGCCGGCTTCGGCATACTGCTCGGAGGCCGGGATCGACACGCCCGAGTTGAAGTGGCCGATCACGAACTTCACGCCGTCGGCGATGAACTTGTTGGCCACCGAGACGCCCTGCTCGGGCTTGGAGGCGTCGTCGCCCACCACGATCTCGACCTTCTGGCCGAGGAGACCGCCGGCGGCGTTGACGTCCGCCGCCCACTGCTCGGCGCCGTTCTTGAGCTGGGCGCCGAAGGTGGCGTTCGGGCCGGTGATCGGACCGCCGACGCCGACCTTTACCTGCGCCGAGGCCGGCACGGCCAGCGCCGCCATGGCGCCGAGCGCAATGCCCGCAAACAGAAGCTTCTTCATGAACTTCTCTCCTGATTCTGAAAGGGTAGTCTTCGCAGCCTGCACGGCCAGGTAGCTGTCACCCCTGACCGCTATCATGCTCTTTTCCGCACCCCTGTCGATGAGGAAGCGAAACATGGTGAAGGCCGCTCAGCTCCGCTCGCCGGACGCCTCGCGGGAGGCGCCCTCGAGCCAGCCAAACGGCCCCGACTGACGGTAGATCCAGCCATAGCGCGTCGCCATCTGGCTTGCCCGCTCGGAGCGGAAGCCGAGGGTGGCGAGCGCCACCAGGAAGGCCGTATCCGTCAGGAAATAGTGCAGGGACAGGAGCGTCCCCTGGAACAGCGCGAAGTGGAAGAAGCGCACCACGCAGCCGAGCAGGAGCGCGTAGACCACCGCCTGGCGGTACACCCGCCAGGTGCGGGCGATGGAGCGGCCGGTGAACCAGGCCGCACCGCCGCCGAGGAACACGGTGACGAGCAGGAAATCGCCGCGCGACACCTCGATGACCGAGGATGGCGTGATGACCGATGCCACCAGAATGGCGATGACGACGAGGGCGGGCACGACCACCGCGAGGCTGGTCGTCGGGCCCTGGGAGATGAGCGTGCCGCTGGTCTGTGCCATGTCAGTGCTTCCCACCTTCGAGATAGGCCGCCCGTACCTCGGGGCGCTCCAGCAGTTCACGGCCAGGGCCGGACATGGTGACGAGGCCGTTCACCAGCACATAGCCGCGATGGGCGAGCTTCAGCGCATGGAACGCGTTCTGCTCGACCAAGAACACGGTGAGACCTTCGGTGCGGTTCAGTTCGCGGATCGCGTCGAAGATCTGCTTGACGATCAGCGGCGCGAGGCCGAGCGAGGGCTCGTCCAGCATCAAGAGGCGCGGGCGGCTCATCAGGGCGCGGCCGATGGCGAGCATCTGCTGCTCGCCGCCCGACAGCGTGCCGCCACGCTGGTTGATGCGCTCCTTGAGGCGCGGGAATAGCACGAAGACCTTCTCGAGATCCTGCTCGAAATGGGCGAAGCCGTCGACCGAGGCACCCATCTGCAGGTTTTCGAACACGGTCATGCGCGGAAAGATGCGGCGGCCTTCCGGCGATTGCGCGATCTTGAGCTGCGCGATCTCGTGGGTCGGCATCTTGGTGATGTCGCGGCCTTCATAGACGATCTGCCCCTCACGGGCGCGCGGCTGGCCGAAGATGGTCATCATCAGCGTCGACTTGCCGGCGCCGTTGGAGCCGATCAGGGTGACGATCTCGCCCTTGTGGACGTCCACATCGACGCCCTTCAGCGCCATGATGTTCCCGTAGAAGGTCTTTACGCCGCGCACGGCCAGCATGGGTTCGGCGTCGCTCGGGGCGAGCGGCGCGCCGGCGCTGTGGGGCACGGTGGTCACTGTGTCGCTCACGAGTTGGCTCCCGTGGAATGGCCGCCGGCGTCGATGCCGATTTCGGCCTCGACCTCCTCCACCGCGTCCTCGTCGACGCCGAGATAGGCGGCGATGACGCGCGGATCGTTCTTCACCGCGTCGGGCGTGCCGTCCGAGATCTTGGTGCCGTAGTCGAGCACGACCACGTGGTCGGAGATCTCCATGACGACGCTCATGTCGTGCTCGATCAGCAGGATCGAGGTGCCATGTTCGGCGCGGATGGAGCGCAGCAGATTGTTGAGTTCAAGGCTCTCGCGCGGGTTGAGGCCCGCCGCCGGCTCGTCGAGGCACAGAAGGATCGGCTCCGAGCACATGGCGCGGGCGATCTCCAGCCGGCGCTGGGCGCCATAGGGCAGGTCGCCCGCCGGGTCGTCCGCCCGCTCGGTGAGGCCCACCTTGTCGAGCCAGTACTTGGCCTTCTCGGTGGCGGCGCGCTGCGCGCTGTTCCAGCCGGGCAGGCCGAACAGCCCCTTCAGCGAATAGCCGGAGGCGACCATCAGCGCGTTGTGCTGGGCCACCATCAAATTCTCCAGCACGGTCATGCCGGTGAACAGGCGGATGTTCTGGAAGGTGCGCGCCACCTTCGCCTCGCCGGAGACCCGGTAGTCGGGCATCCGCTCCAGCAGGAAGACGGCGGAATCGGTGCCGACCAGCGAGCGTTCGCCGATCAGCGTGACCTTGGCGACTTCCTCCGGCGTCGGCGTCCGACGATGGCCGAGCACGAGCCGGCCCTCGCTCGGCTTGTAGAAGCCGGTGATGCAGTTGAACACCGTGGTCTTGCCGGCGCCGTTCGGGCCGATCAGCGCGGTGATCTGGCCGCGGCCGACCTTGAAGCTGAGGTCGTTGACGGCCACAAGGCCGCCAAAGCGCATGAACAGGTGTTCGACGGAGAGGATGGTATCGGCTTCCCAGACGGGAATGCCGGTGTCGAGGGGTGCCATCAGCCGTGCCCCTCCTTGACGAGATCGCCGGACACCGCCTTGCGCTCCTTCAGGAAGATGGTGGGATCGCGGGTGGAGACGAGGCCGCGGGGCTTCCAGACCATGATCGTGACCATGGCGAAGCCGAACAGCAGCATGCGGTAGAGGCTCGGGTCGAACTCGTTGCCGAAGATCTGGGTGAGGAAGCCAAGATTGCGCAGCATCTCCATGCCGCCCATCATCACCGCCGCCGCCACCGCGACGCCGATCTGCGAGCCCATGCCGCCGAGCACCACAATGGCGAGGATCATCGCCGAGATGTCGAAGGTAAAGCTCTCCGGGGAGACGAAGCCGGCACGCACCGCGAAGAAGCAGCCGGCAAAGCCGCCGAACATGGCGCCGGTGGCGAAGGCCGAGAGCTTCACATTGGTGGTGTTGATGCCGAGCGAACGACAGGCGATCTCATCCTCGCGCAGCGCTTCCCACGCCCGCCCGACCGGCAGCTTGCGCAGCCGCACCGTCACGAAGGCGGTGAGCAGAGCGAGGGCGAGAATGACGAAATAGAGGAAGATGATGCGGTGCATCGGGCTGAATTCGAGCCCGAAGCGCGCCGCGAACCCATCCTCGCCCGCGGTGAAGGGAATGCCGAAGAAGGTCGCCCGCGGGATCGAGGCGATGCCTGCGCCGCCGCCGGTGAAGTCCACCCAGTTGATGAGCACGAGGCGGATGATCTCGCCGAAGGCCAGCGTAACGATGGCGAGGTAGTCGCCGCGCAGGCGCAGAACCGGAAAGCCGAGGATCATGCCCCAGACGCCGGCAAACAGGCCCGCCATGGGCAGGCAGATCCAGAAGGCCCAGCTCGCCCAGAAGGTCTCGCCGAACAGACCGGCGAAGAAATCATTGATCGGCGCCGAGGTCGCCAGCAGCGCGTAGGTATAGGCACCCACCGCGTAAAAGGCGACGTAACCGAGGTCGAGCAGGCCGGCGAGGCCCACCACGATGTTCAGGCCCCAGCCCAGCATCACATAGGTGAGGATGAGGATGCCGAGGTCGATGAGATAGCGGCTCTCGCTCAGGCCGCCCATGGAGGCGGCGGCGATGAACGGGAAGAAGATCGCCAGCCCGAGCAGCGCTGGCTTGACCGCCGGTCCGACGGTCGTGCCCATGCGGTCGAACACGGTCGGGCCGGTCTTGGTCCGGGGCGGGCGGTTGGGCGACCAGATCGTCAGATTGAGGATCAGGCGGCCGACGAAGATGATGCCGACCATGACGGCCAGCGTCATTGGCCGGTATGCGAGACCGAGCGCCCCATCGATGACGATCGTCTGGAAGCCGATCAGGGGACCGAAGAGGCCGGTGGCGATGAGGCCGGTGATGAAGGCATCCTTGAGGGCGTGAGCCATCACGGACGTCTGCGCCGGGGCGGGCGCGGTGTCGGCAAGCTGGACTGCCATGGCGGCCTACCTCAGACCTTCTCGACTTCCGGCCGGCCGAGCAGGCCCTGCGGCATGAAGATGAGGGTGATGGCAAGGATCGAGAAGGCGGCGACGTCCTTGTACTCGATGGAGAAATAGGCCGACCAGAACACCTCGATCAGGCCGATCAGCAGCCCGCCCAGCACGGCGCCGGGCAGCGAGCCGATGCCGCCCAGAACCGCGGCGGTGAAGGCCTTCACGCCCGGCACGAAGCCGTCGGCAAAGTGCGCGACACCATAATACATCATGTACATGACGCCCGCGACGGCGGCGAGCGCGGCGCCGATGACGAAGGTCAGCGAGATGGTGTGGTCGACATTGATGCCGAGCAGCGCCGCCATCTTGCGGTCCTGCTCCACGGCGCGCTGGGCGCGGCCGAGCGAGGTCTTCTGCACGAGGTACCAGAAGCCCATCAGCAGCAGCGCGGTCACCGCCATGATGATGACCTGCTTCCACGCCAGCGTGACCTGGTAGTTGCCGGAGTCCATCAGCACGATCACGTCGGTCACCATCGGCGGCACCGGCTTGTTGCGCGGGCCCTGAGAGACCTGGACGAAATTGGCGAGGAAGATCGACATGCCGATGGCCGAGATCATCGGCGCGAGGCGGAACGAGCCGCGCAAGGGCCGGTAGGCCACGCGCTCGATCGCCCAGTTGGTCAGTGATGTGAAGAACATCGCCACCACCAGCACGATGGCCAGCGCCAGGAAGATCGAGGTGATGCCGAGCACCGTGGTGAGCAGCAGGAAGCAGACCAGGGCGATGAAGGTGGACACCATGAACACGTCGCCATGGGCGAAGTTCACCATGCCGATGATGCCAAAGACCATCGTGTAGCCAATGGCGATGAGCCCATAGATCGAGCCCAGCGTCAGCCCGTTGATGAGCTGCTGAATGAAGACTTCCATTTTGTTTTCCGGCTCCCCTCAGCCGATGGCGAAAGCCGCACGCATCCGGTGTGCATAATTTATAATCTTGCCCGCAACGTATGCGGGTCTTCACTCTTAGCGCGCGTCGCTCTCAGATACAATTCGATCGAAAGACGAAATGCAATCGATCGAAACGCGTGATGGAACGGTGTCTTGACACCATTTTTACCGATTTTCCTTGCGTTTCAAGGTTTTGTCGCAATTGCAACAAAGCCCCTCCTTTCGTCGGGGGCTTCATTTTTCGGTCATGTTTAGGTCCCATCCGCGCCATGCGACGGGACTTCCACCCGCAGCCTCGGCGTCTTATGCACAACTTGGCGGCGATGGCCGCGCTGGAGAGCCTCGTGGACGATAGCACCCGGTCGACGCCCACGGATGGCCATGCCGTCGATGCGGGCCTGTTTCGCGAGGCGATGAGCCGGCTGGCGGCGGCTGTCCATGTCGTCACCACGCGGGGGCCGGAGGGGCGGGCCGGCTTCACCGCAACGGCGGTCGCCTCCGTCTCAGATACCCCGCCGACGCTGCTGGTCTGCCTCAACCGGCGCAGCCTCTCGGCGCCGGCCTTCCACCATGCCGGGCGGTTCGCGGTGAACATGCTGACCGGTGCGCAGGAGGCGGTGGCGCAGAGTTTTGGCGGGCGGGGCGGGCTTTCCGGCGAGCAGCGCTTCGGTGTCGGGCACTGGCAGGAGGGTGCGCTCGGGCTTCCCTGCCTGGTCGGCGCGCTTGCCGTCTTCGAGTGCCGGCTGGTCGAGGCGCGCACCGTGGCGACGCATGACGTGCTGGTCGGCCGCGTCGAGCATGTCACGCTCGGCCCGGCGCGGGAGAGCCTCGTCTATCTCGGGCGCGAATTCCGCCGTCTCTGAGGATCAGGCGTTCTGCCCGGCGACCCAGCCGGAGGCCCAGGCCCACTGGAAGTTGTAGCCGCCGAGCCAGCCGGTGACGTCCACCACCTCGCCGATGAAATAGAGGCCGCGCATCTGGCGCGCCTCGAGCGTGCGGGAATCGAGGTCGGCCGTGTCGACGCCGCCGAGCGTCACCTCGGCCGTGCGGTAGCCCTCCGATCCGGTCGGCTTGAAGCGCCAGCCATTCACGGCGGTGTCGATCCGGCGCAGCACCTTGTCGGAGAGGTCGGCGAGGTTGCC
Organism: Ancylobacter sp. WKF20; assembly: GCF_029760895.1. NCBI lineage: Bacteria > Pseudomonadati > Pseudomonadota > Alphaproteobacteria > Hyphomicrobiales > Xanthobacteraceae > Ancylobacter > Ancylobacter sp. WKF20. The sequence continues at coordinate 1,543,528 of NZ_CP121679.1, read as the reverse complement.
TGCGCCCGCCTCGCGCTCGGCAATGGCCTGAGCGAGCCGTTTCGGCAGGATCTCGGCGAGGGCCGTCGCGGGCCCCTGCCGGCCATTTGTGCTGCGCGCTTCCCGCAGGCGACCGAACACATCGGTGCGGGGGGCCAGCGCCAGTTCGATCTCCTCGCCCTCGCGCCAGTAGGACGAGATCTGCAGGATGGCGGGACCTGACAGCCCGCGATGGGTGAACAGCACGGCTTCGTCGAACGCCGTCTTGCCGTGCCGGGCGCGCCCCTCCACGGCCACGCCCGAGAGGGGGGCGATGGTTTCCAGCAGGCCCGGATCGAGGGTGAGCGGCACCAGCCCCGGCCGCGTCGGCACGAGGCGCAGGCCGAACTGCGTGGCGATCTCGTAGCCGAAGCCGGTGGCGCCCATCTTCGGGATCGACTTGCCGCCGGAAGCAATGACCAGCGAGCGGCAGGCGAGCGACCCCTCGCTGGTCGCGAGGCTGAAGCCGTCGCCGTCGCGCGCCACCGAACTGACCGTGGTCGAGAGCCGTAGCGCCGCCCCGGCCTCGCGCAGCCCGTCGGTGAGCATATCGACGATCTGCCGCGCCGAGCCGTCGCAGAACAATTGGCCGAGCGTCTTCTCGTGCCAGGCGATGCCGTGCCGGTCCACCAGCCGGATGAAGTCCTCAGGCGTGTAGCGCTTCAGCGCCGAAATGGCGAAGGAAGGGTTGGCGGAAAGGTAGTTCTTCGGCGTGGTGCCTCGATTGGTGAAGTTGCAGCGCCCGCCGCCGGAAATGCGGATCTTCTCGCCCGGCGCGCGGGCATGGTCGATCACCACGACGCGGCGGCCGCGCTTGGCCGCCTCCCAGGCGCACATCATCCCCGCCGCGCCGGCGCCGATGACCACGACATCCACGCGCTCCGGCCGGGTCATCGCGGCGCTGCCCCATCCGCGGCCTCATAGGCATGAACGCCGCCGCAATAATCGGTGACGCGCCAGCCCTCTGGCGTCGGCTCGAGATAGTCCGGCCCGATCGGCACCTTGCCGTAGCCGCCGGGTATGTCGAGCACATAGGTGGGGAGGGCGAGGCCGGAGAGCCGCCCGCGCAGGGCGCGCATCAATTCCTGCCCGCGCGCGATCGGCAGGCGGAAATGCCCGGTGCCCGGCGCGAGATCGGGATGGTGCAGGTAATAGGGCTTCACCCGACATTCGACGAGGGCGCGAAACAGCGCGGCGAGCGTATCTGCCTCGTCATTCACGCCCCGGAGCAGCACGGACTGGCTGACCAGCGCGATGCCGGCATCGGCGAGCCGGGCGATGGCGGCGCGGGCCGGGGCGCCGAGTTCGCGCGCGTGATTGGCGTGAACGGCGACATAGGTGGTGAGGCCGGGATGGCGCAGCGCCTCAACCAGCGTCGCCGTCACGCGCTCCGGTGCGGCGATGGGCACGCGGGTGTGGAAGCGCACGATCTTCACATGGTCGATTGCGGCAAGCCGCGCCATCAGATCGGCAAGGCGACGCGGCGCCGCCACCAGCGGGTCGCCGCCGGTGAGCACGACCTCCCAGATCTCCGGACGCCCGGCGATATAGGCGAGGGCGCTCTCCAGCGCGGCTTCGGACAGGCTGGTCTCGGCGCCCGGCCCGACCATTTCGCGGCGGAAGCAGAAGCGGCAATAGACCGCGCAGACCCCGACCAGCTTCAGCAGCACCCGGTCGGGATAGCGGTGGACGATGCCCGGCACCGGGCTATGCGCCTCATCGCCGATCGGGTCGGTCAGTTCCTCGGCCCTGGTGTCCAGCTCCCTCGCATCCGGCACGAATTGCCGGGCGATGGGATCGGCGGGATCGTCACGGTCGATCCGGGCGATCAAGGCGGGCGTCACCGCCACGGCATAGCGCGCGGCGAGGGCGTCGAGGCCGTGATCGGCCGGGAGCAGGCCTGCATCGGCAAGTTCGGCCGGCCGGCGCAGCGTGCGCGGCAGACTGGCCACGGATGCCGCTGCGACAGGAGGGGAGGAAGCGCTCATGCGCGGCTTTGTGATCGTTTCCAGCTTTATCGGCAAGCGCGCCCATGCTGCACTGCGTGCATTATCGTCGCGGAAGGCGAGGGATCATGTTCGCGCGTGAGGAAGATGTTCTGGAGGCCGCGGCACGCTGGCGCCAGGAAGGCCATGGCGTGGCACTCGCCACGGTTGTGCAGACCTGGGGCTCGGCGCCGCGCCCGGTCGGCAGCCATCTGGTGATCGACGAGGCCGGCCGGTTTCTCGGCTCGGTCTCCGGCGGCTGCGTCGAGGGTGCGGTGGTGGCCGAGGCTGCCGAGGTGATCGAGGATGGCCGCCCGCGTCTGCTGGAATTCGGTGTCGCGGACGAGACGGCGTGGCAGGTCGGGCTCTCCTGTGGCGGGCGGATCAGCGTCTATGTCGAGAAGGTCGCCTGATGGACCTCGCCCTTCTGCAAATGCTGAATGCCGAGCGCGCCGCGCGCCGGGCGACGGTGCTCGTCACCGAACTCGGTTCCGGGCGCCAGCGTCTCGTCCGTCCGGCCGAGGTGGACGGCGATCCGCTGGCGGAGGCTCTCGGTGAAGCGTTTCGCACCGGCAAGAGCGCGCTGATCGAATCCGGCAATGAGCGGGTGTTCCTTACCGCGCAGGTGCCCTCGCCGCGGCTCATCATCACCGGCGCCGTGCATATCTCTCAGGCGCTCGCTCCCATGGCGGCGATGGCGGATTTCAGCGTCATCATCATCGACCCGCGCACCGCCTTCGCAACGGAAGACCGCTTCCCCGGTGTCGACATCCGCGCCGAATGGCCGGATGTGGCGCTCCCCGAGCTGGGGCTCGACCCCTTCACCGCGCTGGTGGCGCTGACGCATGATCCGAAGATCGACGATCCGGCACTCGCGGCGGGGCTCAACGCGGGTTGCTTCTATATCGGCGCGCTCGGCTCGCGGAAGACCCATGCGGCACGGCTGGAACGGCTCGCCGAGCGCGGCCTCGCGCGCGAGCAGCTTGCGCGCATCCATGCGCCCATTGGCCTCGATATCGGCTCGGTGAGCCCGGCAGAGATCGCGGTCTCCATTCTCGGTGAGATCATCGCCGATCTGCGTCGCAAGCCGCTGCGCCGGGAGAAGGCGGCGTGAGGTTCGCCCGCCTGCCGCTCGCCGAGGCGGAGGGCGCCATCAATGTCCACGCGCTGCGCGTACCCGGTGCCGAGCTGCGCAAGGGCGCGCGGATCGATGCCGCCGCGCTCGCCGCGCTGGCTCAGGCCGGTATTACCGAGATCGTCGCGGTGCAGCTGGAGCCTGGCGATGTCGACGAGGACGCCGCCGCCGCCGAGATCGCCGCGGCGGTGAGTGGCGACCATGCCGCGGTCGATGCCGCCTTCACCGGCCGCGCCAATATCCGTGCGGCGGAAGCGGGCGTTCTCGTTGTCGACCGTGCGGGGATCGACGCACTCAACCGCATTGACGAGGCCGTGACGCTGGCGACGCTGCCCGCCTTCGCTGCTGTCGAGGCCGGGCAGATGATCGGCACGGTGAAGATCATCCCCTTCGCCGTGTCCGCCCCCGCCATGGCGGCGGCGCGGGCCGCCTGCGGCCGGGTGATCGAGGTCGCGCCCTATCGGCTCAAGCGGGTGGCGGTCATTTCCACCCTTCTGCCGGGATTGCCGGAAAAGGTCATCGCCAAGACCCTGCGCGTAACGGCTGCGCGGCTCGCTCCGATGGGGGTAGGGATCGCTCTCGAGCGCCGGGTGCCGCATGACGAGGCGGCGCTTGCGGTGGCGATCGCGGAGGTGCGGCAGGCAGGGGCGGAGCTCATCATCGTGTTCGGCGCCTCGGCGATTGCCGACCGGCGCGACGTGATCCCGGCCGCCATTGAGGCCGCGGGCGGCTTGGTCGAGCATTTCGGCATGCCGGTCGATCCCGGCAATCTCCTGCTGGTCGCCCGGCTTGGTGCCGTGCCGGTGCTCGGCGCGCCGGGCTGCGCGCGCAGCCCGAAGGACAACGGCTTCGACTGGGTGCTGCGTCGGCTGGTGGCGGGTCTGCCGGTCACGCGCGACGACATTACGGGCATGGGCGTGGGAGGCTTGCTGATGGAGATTCCCTCAAGGCCGCAGCCGCGCGAGAGCGTGGCATCGACCGGGCTTGCCGGCGCGGTGGTGCTGGCGGCGGGGCGCGGGACGCGGATGCCGCATGCCCACAAGCTCACCGCCGATCTCGGTGGCGCGCCATTGCTGCGGCGTGCCGTGCAGGCGGCGCTTGCCTCACACGCCCGGCCGGTGATTGTCGTGACCGGCCACGAAGCCGAGAGGGTGCGCGGGGCGCTGGCGGGGCTCAATGTGCGTTTCGTCCATAACCCCGCCTATGCCGAGGGCCTGTCCACCTCGCTGCGGGCCGGCATTGGCGCGCTGCCGCCGGAGGTGGATCGGGCCGTGGTGCTGCTCGGCGACATGCCGAAGGTCGAGTTTGGGCTCGTGGACCGGCTCGCGGGTGCGCTCAATCTCGCCGAGGGGCGGCTGGTCGCCGTGCCGGTCAGCGAGGGGCGGCGCGGCAATCCCGTTGCCTGGTCGCGGGCGCTGTTCGGCGACCTCATGGCGCTGTCGGGTGATGTCGGGGCGCGTCATCTCATCGCCGCCAATGCCGAGGCGGTGGTCGAGGTGCCGGTGGAGGGCGAGGGCGCCTTCCTCGATATCGACACCCGCGAGGAGCTGGAGGCACTGGCGATCCATGAAATCGCCACCCATGCCGATGTCGATGCCGCGGCCGCCCTTGAGGGCATGAAGGCGGAGGACGCCTGAGCCTCAATAGGGCATGTAGACCGACAGGGTGAGATAGGCGCCATCCGTCTCGTCCGAACTCCAGCGCCAGCCGCCGGCGGCGCGCAGCTCCTGCCCCTTGACAGGCACTACGAGAAAGCCGCCCAGCCGGGCGTCGCGGTCCGGCCAGTCCGAGGTGGCGGCGGTTTCGACACCGAGTTCCAGCCACTCGAGCATCCGCCAGCCGGCGGCGAAACGCGCGGTGGCGGCGCTGTCGGCGGTGGTAGCGCTGATCGCGGCGGACAGCGTGCCGCGCTCATCCCAGCGATAGAACCACTCGGCGACCAACTTGCCGCCATAGCGCGTGCCCTGGTCCTGATTGGCGGGATCGGGCAGGTCGAGCTGGTTGTCGATCATGGCAATGCCCGCATAGAGCGCCAGAGCGTGCGGACCGCGCAGCGTCTGCCAGCCGATGAGCGCCTCCGCTTCGGTCTTGCTCACGCCGTTCCAGCCGCCGGCGACGTCGGCGGTCTCATAGCGGTAACGCCCGCCGCCGCCCTGAAAGCGTAGGCGCAGGCCGTCCTCGTCCATGCGGGCAAAGGGCGCCCATGCGAGGCCTGCCCAGCCATAGGAGGTGTCGCGGGCCATGTCGCTGCCCGCATAGAAATAGAGCCGCCGCTTGAAGCTGTCGGTAAGCGGATCGGCCGCCGCCAAAGGCGCGAGACCTAGGGCGAGCGGCAGCGCTGCGGCCCATGCGGCGAGGCGCAGGACCGGGATCGGACCCGCGGCCGCGCGGGTACGCGTCGGCGCAGGCGTACCGGTCATCGGCGCGCTCATCGGCTGAGAGATTGTACGAAATGCAACCCATCCGAGCACCTGCGGATGGTTGTATTCAATCAATCTTGAATTGAATCGCGCCCGCTGATTCGGTCCGAACCGTGATTTTATGCAGGTTTGGAGAGGGGATCGTGCAGCCGGCTCACACCGGCGGGGCGAACAGGTGTTCGATGGGGGCGCCGACGCGCTCGCAGATGAGATCGGCCACCATCTGCCGGTGGCAATGTTCGGGGTGCCGCTCGAAACAGAGGACGCAGACGCGGCGTCCGGCGCGCACCAGCTCGGTCAGCTCGTCGAGCTGCTCCTGCGCCGTCGGCGTGGCCAGATGCGCGTCATAGATGCGACGCAGCTCACCATAATGGCCGCTGCGCGCCGCTTGCCGGCCCTCGGCCGGGGTGCCGAGCCCGCGCAGGTGCAGATAGCCGATGCCGCGTTCGGAGACGCCGGCGGCGAGATGGCTTTTCGAGAAGCCGGCACGGCGCGAGGCGGCGACCGCCCGCACATCCACCAGAAGGTCAACCCCCGCACCGGCCAGCGTGTCGAGCACGGCGGAGGAGGAGACCTGTTCGTAGCCGATGGTGAAGAGCGGAACCAATGCCATCTGGTGAGCATGGACGGCCCTTGCCGCCTTGTCGAGGCTGGCCGCTCTGCGCGCCGATCCCCGTTTGTGTCTTGCCGGGGCGGGCCGAATCTGTGGACTTCTCCGGCGGTGGCGGCTGGCCTCCCGCGCGCGCGTGCTAAACCTCCGCAGGCTCGGCCGTGCAGCCCTCGGCGTGCCCCTGACAGGATTCGACAGTCGCAGATGAAGATCGGTATCGAGCTCGGAAGCAGCACCGCCGGCCAGCCGGTACGGCTCGATCTGGAGGAGCTTCTGTCCACCCGCCTGCTGGTGCAGGGGAATTCGGGTTCGGGCAAGTCGCATCTGCTGCGCCGCCTGCTGGAACAGAGCGCCGGCCATGTGCAGCAGGCGATCATTGATCCGGAAGGCGACTTCGTCAGCCTCGCCGACCGCTTCGGCCATGTGGTGATCGATGCCGAGCGCACGCAGGGCGAGATTCAGCGCATCGCCGCCCGCATCCGGCGCCACCGGGCCTCGGTGGTGTTCAACCTTGAGGGGCTGGACGCCGACGCGCAGATGCGCTCGGCCGCCGCTTTCCTCAACGGGCTGTTCGAGGCCGAGCGCGAATATTGGTACCCGATGCTCGTGGTGGTGGACGAGGCGCAGCTTTTCGCCCCCTCAGGTGCCGGTGAGATTTCCGACGAGGCGCGGCGCGTTTCGCTGTCGGCCATGACCAATCTGATGTGCCGTGGCCGCAAGCGCGGCCTTGCCGGCGTCATCGCCACGCAGCGCCTCGCCAAGCTCGCGAAGAATGTGGCGGCGGAAGCCTCGAACTTCCTGATGGGCCGCACCTTCCTCGACATCGACATGGCCCGCGCGGCGGACCTGCTCGGCATGGAGAAGCGGCAGGCCGAGAGCTTCCGCGATCTCAACACCGGCTCCTTCGTGGCGCTCGGCCCGGCGCTCTCGCGCCGCCCGCTGGCGCTCAAGATTGGCTATGTCGAGACCGCGAGCCGCAATGGCCGCCCCGAGCTGATGCCACCCCCGGAGCTGGGCTCGGCGCAGATCCAGGACCTGATCTTCGACGATCTTGCCACTGAACCGATGCCCACCCCGGTACGGCGGGTCGAGGCGCGCCCGGTCGAGGACATCATCGAGACCCTGGAAGAGGCGCGGCCGCCGGAGCCCGTGCCGGTCGATCCGGAAGCCGCCGCCGCCTTCGAGGCCGAGCGCGAGGCACTGGTCGCGGAGATTGTCCGCCAATTCGTGGCTGATGGCGATGCGCCGTTCCGCTCGGCCGCCTCGCTCTACCCGGATTTCCTCGTTCATTGCCGGGTGCGGCGCGTGGGCTCCAAGGTGCCGGACCTTGCCGACTTCACCCGCCGCCTCGCCATCGCACGCGCCGGGCTCGACGGACGGGTTGACAGTGAGGAATGGGGCCGGGCGGTAGAGCAGGCCTCCGGCCTGCCGGAGGAGATGCAGGGCGTGTTCCTGCTGCTCGCCCGCGCCGGCATGGAGGGCGCGCCCTCGCCGGCGGATGAGGTGCTGGCCAAGGCCTATGGCAGCCGCTCGCCCTCGCGGGGGCGCTGGCTGCTCACCTATATGGAAGAGCGCGGCCACCTCGTCTGCGAGGCGGATTTCCGGGGGCGGCGCGTGGTGCGCTTCCCCGCGCTCGGCTGGAAGACCGCGCCGGGTGACCCCAAGGCACTGTCGGCCTGAGCGGCGCTCCAGTCATGAAAACGGGCCCCGCGGAGCCCGTTTTGCGTGAGGCTTTGGGCTCTCAGCCGCCATACAGGTAGTTCGGCAGCCACAGGGCGAAGCCGGGGAACATGTAGAGCAGCACCATCGCGAAGATGACGATGTAGATGAAGGGCATGACGCCCGAGAAGATCTGCTCGATCGTCACCCCCTTCGGCGCCACGCCCTTCAGATAGAACGGCGCCATGGCGACGGGCGGCGACAGGAACGAGGTCTGCAGGTTCAGCGCCACCAGCACCCCGAAGAAGATCGGGTCGATGTTGAAATGGTCGAGCAGCGGCAGGAAGATCGGCAGGAAGATCACGATGATCTCCGTCCATTCCAGCGGCCAGCCCAGCACGAAGATGATCGCCTGGGTGAGCAGCAGGAAGCCGATCGGGCCGAGATCGAGGCTCATGATGAACTCCTCGACCAGCCTCTGGCCGCCCAGCAGCGCGAACACCGCCGAGAATACCGCCGAGCCGACGAAGAGCCAGCACACCATGGCCGAGGCGCGGGCGGTGAGGAACACCGAATCCTTCAGCTTGGTGAAGCTGAAGGTGCGGTAGGCCAGCGCCAGCAGCACCGCGCCGAAGGCACCGATGGCAGCCGCTTCTGACGGGGTCGCGAGGCCGAGGATGATGCAGCCAAGCACCGTGACGATCAGCGCGACCAGCGGCAGGAACGAGGTCAGCAGCGCCCAGATGATGGTCAGGGCCGGAATGTTGCGTTCCTCCGCCGGCAGCTTCGGTGCCAGCGACGGGTTGATCATCGCGCGGATGATCACATAGGCGATGTACATGCCGGCGAGCGCGATGCCGGGGAAGAAGGCGGCGGCATAGAGCTTCACCACCGAGACGCCAGCCGTGGCGCCGTAGAGGATCAGCATGACGCTCGGCGGGATGAGGATGCCGAGGCAGCCACCGGCGCAGACCACGCCCGAGGCGAGCTTGGTGTCGTAGCCGGCACGCAGCATGGCCGGAAAGGCGAGCAGGCCCATCAGCGTCACCACGGCGCCGACGATGCCTGTGGCGGTGGCGAACAGCGCGCAGGTGATCAGCGTCGCCACGGCGAGGGAGCCGGGGATCCAGCCGGCCGCGAGCTGGATGGAACGGAACAGCCGGTCGAGGATGTTCGCCCGCTCGATCACATAGCCCATGAACAGGAAGAGCGGGATGGAAATCAGCACGTCATTCGCCATCACCGAATAGGTGCGCTGGACGAAGAGGTTGAAGATGCTGTCCCCTTGCGTGAAGTAGCCGAAGCCCACGCCCAGCGCCATCAGCGTGAAGGCGATGGGAAAGCCGAGCATCAGGAAAATCAGGAACAGCACCAGCATCAGGATGCCGAGGGCGGGGTCCGAAAGAAACATCACAGCGATCCCCGCGTGGTGGATTCACGTTCGATGGCGTTGAGGACGGCTTCGGGATCGTCCTTTGTGGCGGCTTCTTCGAGGATGATCTTCTCCATCTCCTCGACGTCGTGGAGGCGCTGGGGCCAGTCGCCGTCACGGATGCAGATCAGGCAGCGCACCACCTCGACGATGCCCTGCAGCAGCAGGAGCACGCCGGTGATGGGGATCAGCGCCTTGAACGGCCAGATCACCGGGCCGTCGGGGCTGAAGGAGGAGTGCTCGTTGAGCATGTAGGAGAGCTGGAAGTAGTTCCAGCCGGCATAGATCAGCGCGAGAATGCCGGGGAAGTAGAACAGGAAGAACAACACCAGGTCGCTCTTGGCCTGCGTCCGCGGCGACCATTTGCGGTACATGAAGTCGCCGCGCACATGGCCGTTGCGCGAGAGCGTGTAGGCGCCCGCCATCATGAACAGGGCGCCATAGAGCATCAGGCTGACATCGTAGGCCCAGGTGGTCGGATCGCGCAGGACATAGCGGCAGAACACCTCGTAGGTGATGGCCAGCATCAGGACGACGATGCACCAGGCGAAGGTCTTGCCGACAAAGGCGTTCAGCCGGTCAACGCCGAGCAGGAGGGATTGCATGGGACGGGCCTCGTCACGTGGGCACGCTTGAGGCATGGGCCGGCGCGGGGCCGCACGAAAGCGGCCGGCGCGGCGTCATGCCGGGGAGAGCAGCGGATGCGAAACGCCCCCCTCCGTAGCCGGAGAGGGGCGCCATCGGCGGTGGTTCAGGCCGTCTTGAAGAAGTGGTCGTAGGCGAACTTCGAGTCCGGCTCATATTCCAGCCGGAAGCCGACGATCCGCTTGGCCCATGCCTTCTGGCTGTCGACGACCTTCTTGAACACCGGGTCGGCGGAGAGGTTGGCGATGACCACGTCCCAGGCCTTGAGCTGGGCCTCCAGCACGGATCTGGGGGTCTGCAGAACCTTGACCCCGCGCGCCTTGATGGCCTCGAGATCCTTCGAGTAACGGTCCTGCGCCTTCCACATCATGGTGGCGGAGGTGGCGTCGGACGCGCCCTTGAGGATTTCCTGAACGTCCTTGGGCAGCCCGTCGAACTTGGTCTTGTTGAACAGGATCTCGAAGCATTCGAGCGCCTGATGATAGCTGCCGAGCATGTAGACCTTGGCGACGTCCGGGAAGCCGAGCACCAGGTCGGAGGAGGGGTTGTTGAACTCGGCGCCGTCGAGCAGGCCACGGTCGATGGCCGGCACGATTTCGCCGCCCGGTACGATGGTGACCGCCGCGCCGAATTCCTTGAACAGATCGGCGCCGAGGCCAACGGTCCGGTACTTCATGCCCTTCATGTCGGCGGGGCCGGTGATCTCCTTCTTGAACCAGCCGAGCGGCTGGCTCGGCATCGGCCCGGAGAGCATGCCGACCACGTTGAGCTTCAGCGTGTTCTGCACGAGGTCGTCATAAAGCTCCTGGCCGCCGCCATAGCGGACCCAGCCGAGCAGCTCGTCGGCGTCCCAGCCAAAGGCGGGGGCGGTGCCGAACAGCGAGAAGGCCTTGTTCTTGCCGTACCAATAGGCGGCGACGCCGTGACCGCCGTCGAGAATGCCGGACGACACCGCGTCGAGCATCTGGAAGGCGGGGACGACCGAACCGGCCGGCAGGATTTCCAGTTCCACGCGCCCGCCCGTCATCGCATTGACGCGCTTGACGTAGTCGCCGGCGAATTCGTGGAAGATGTCCTTGTTCGGCCAGGTGGACTGGAACTTCAGCTTGATGGGCGCCTGGGCATGCACCGCCGGGGCGGCGACCACGCTGGCGCCGGCCACCGCGGCCGCGGTGGTCATGAAACGGCGACGGCTTGTGCGGACGTCCTGACGCAGGTCCGCATTCTTCCCTGACGTGTCGGTCATGGGGATTCCTCCTATGGCGTTTCCTCGCGGGTCGAGCCCGCCGGGCGGCGCTTTTGCGCCTTGTCCCGATGCGCCAAGGAGACGATGACCCAAGGGTAAGTGCAAGCTCTAAATATCGGCATTTGCGGCGAAATGTTTCGACAAAAGTCGAATACTTCGGTGCCTTTGCGTCCGGCGCCGGCGGTTGCCGTCATGCCTCTGTCACGCAACGCCTTTTGAAGTGCGCGCCAGAGCGGGGCCTGCCCCCGCGTCAGACGAGGATTCTCCCATGCGCTCGCTTCTTCTCGCCGGTGTGTCCGCCCTGGTGCTGGGCCTTGCCCTGCCTGGCGCGCAGGCCCAGTCGCCCGCGCCGGTGTTCAACCGCATCGCCACCTTCAACGTGATCGACAACCTGCCGGCCGGTGCGGATGCCGCGAAGCCGACCTCGGCGGAAATCATCACCTTCACCGAAGACGGCAACACGCTGATCTACAGCGACAGCCCCGGCCAGCGCATCGGCTTTGTCGACATCACCGACCCGGCGGCGCCCAAGCCCGCGGGCGTGGTGGCGCTCGAGGGCGAGCCGACCACCACGGTGGTGATCGGCGGCAAGGCCTATGTCGGGGTGAACACCTCGGAGTCGAAGTCCAAGCCCTCCGGCCATCTCGCGGTGGTCGACATCGCCTCGCGCAAGGTCGAGGACAAGGTGGATCTCGGCGGCCAGCCGGACGCCGTCACCAAGAGCCCGGACGGGCGCTTCCTCGCCATCGCGATCGAGAATGAGCGCGACGAAGAGGTGAATGAGGGCGCCCTGCCGCAGCTGCCGGCCGGCAACCTGACCTATTTCGAGGTCAAGGACGGCCGTGTCGTCGACGCCTCGAAGAAGGTCGTGGAGCTCACCGGCCTTGCTGCCGTCGCCCCCGAAGACCCGGAGCCGGAATATCTCGACATCAATTCCAAGAACGAGGTGGTCATCACCCTGCAGGAGAACAACCACATCGTCGTGGTCGATCTCAACACCGGTAAGGTGACCGGCAGCTTCTCCGCCGGCACGGTCTCGCTCGACAAGATCGACACCAAGAAGGACGGGGTGATCGACCTCACCAGCGCGATCAAGGACACGCCGCGCGAGCCCGATACGGTGCAGTGGCTCGACGATGACCGCTTCGTCATCGCCAATGAAGGCGACTGGAAGGGCGGCACGCGCGGCTTCTCCATCTTCGACAAGACCGGCAAGCTGCTGTTCGACTCCGGCGTCGCGCCCGAACACATGGCCGTGCGCGTCGGGCACTATCCCGACAAGCGCAACAAGAAGGGCATCGAGATGGAGGGCGCGGAAGTCGCCACCTTCGATGGCCAGAAGCTGATCTTCGTCGCCTCCGAGCGCGGCTCGCTGGTCTATGTCTATCGCGACAAGGGCGGCGCGGAGGCCCCGGAGTTCCTGCAGGTTCTGCCGGGCGGCGTCGGGCCGGAGGGCCTGATGGCGATCCCCAAGCGCGACCTGTTCGTTACTGCCGCTGAGACCGATCTGCGCGAGGATGGCGGGATCGGGTCCGTCGTCACCGTGTATCAGCGCCAGCCCGGCGCCAAGCCGGCCTATCCGACCATCCTCTCCGAGAATGGCCCGGACGGACTGCCGATCTGGTGGTCGGCGCTTTCCGGCTTCGCGGCCGATCCGAAGGAGCCCGGCAAGCTCTACGCCGTGACCGACAGTGCCTATGCGCAGGCGCGCATCCTCACCGTCGACGCCACCAGCCTGCCGGCCAAGATCACCAAGGCGACCGTGCTTACCGTGGACGGCAAGCCGGCCAAGGGGCTCGACCTCGAGGGCATCGCGGTGCGCCCCGAGGGTGGCTTCTGGGTCGCCTCGGAAGGCAACCCGGAGAAGAAGGAGAACCCGACGCAGAACCTTCTGGTGCGGGTTGATGCCGATGGCACCGTCGCCGAGCAGATCGCGCTGCCCGAGGCGCTGGCCGCGCAGGCGACCCGCTTCGGCTTCGAGGGCGTCGCCGTCACCGGTTCGGGCGCCGACGAGACCGTGTGGCTCGCCGTGCAGCGCGAGTGGAAGGATGATCCGAAGGGCTTCGTGAAGATCCTCGCCTACAAGCCCGCCGACAAGAGCTGGACCTATGTGCGCTACCCGCTCGACAAGCCGGCCAAGGGCTGGATGGGCCTGTCCGAGCTGACCGCCTACAAGGACGGCTTCCTCGTCATCGAGCGCGACAATCAGGTCGGTCCGAACGCCAAGACCAAGAAGCTCACCTTCGTCTCGCTGAAGGGCGTGACCCCGGCTGCGCTTGGCAGCGAGGCTCAGCCGCCGGTTCTCACCAAGACCGAGGTGAAGGATCTGCTGCCGCTGCTCGCCGCCCCGCATGGCTATGTGCTCGACAAGGTCGAGAGCTTCACCATTGACGCCGTCGGTAACGCTTTCATCGTCACCGACAATGACGGCGTGGACGGCTCGTCTGGCGAGACCGAGTTCTTCGCCATCGGCACGCTGAACTGATCCGGCGGCCGATCTCCGGCTGATCCTTGCCTGACCCAAAGGCGGGCGCCGCGCGGCGCCCGCCTTTTTGCTGCGTGGCTGCTGGCTTTGTCCGATGGGGAATGACCACACTGGTCAGCGCATCCTCCGTCTGGTTTCAATGGCGGAGTGTCCGTGCGCCAGCGAGTGCCCATGCCCCAGCCCGACCACGCTTTCGCGTCACGCATCCCGGCCCGGCGGGGCCGGCTGTGCCTGACGGTTGGCTTGCTGGTGGCGACACTGGCGGGCTGCGCCGATGCAGGCCCGCCGCGCTATCAGGGCTATGCCGAGGGCGATCTGATCTTCGTCGGACCGGATGAGGCGGGCCGGTTGATCAGCCTCGCCGTGGAGGAGGGCGACCGCGTCACCCAAGGCACGGCGCTGTTCACCATTGATTCCGCGCTCCAGCAGGCCGAGGTCGACGCGGCTCAGGCGAGCCTCGCCCAGGCGCAGGCGGAGCTGGAGAACCTGACCAGCGCCGCTCAGCGCCCGCAGGAAATCGCCGTGCTGGAGGCGACGCGGCGCCGGGCCGAGGCGACGCTCGACCTCTCGCGCATCGAGCTTGAGCGGCAGAAGGAGCTTTTTGCCAAGCAGGTCGGCTCAAAGGCGGCGCTCGACACCGCCCAGCACACCTATGACCAGAATCAGGCGGCACTGGACGAGGTGGACACGCAGATCACCGTGGCCGGCCTCGGCTCGCGCGAGAAGCAGATCGCGGCGGCCCAACGCGCTGTCGAGGCGGCCGAGGCCAATCTCAGTGCGGCGCGGACGCGGCTCACCCGGCGCAGCCTCGCCGCGCCCGTCGCGGGCTCGGTCGAGACGGTGTATTTCCGGCCGGGCGAGCTTGTGCCGGCGGGTCGGCCGGTGGTGTCGCTGCTGCCGCCGGAGCTGATCAAGCTGCGCTTCTTCGTGCCCGAACCCGATCTGCCGCGCTTCACGCTCGGCGCACCGGTGCGGGTAACCTGCGATGGCTGCACGGCGCCGGTGGACGCCAAGGTGAGCTATATCGCCGCCAGCGCGGAATACACCCCGCCGGTGATCTACAGCCTCGACGAGCGAGCCAAGCTTGTCTTTCTCCTGGAAGCACGCGCCGACACGCCGGGGGCGCTGCGGCCGGGGCAGCCGATCACCGTGCAGCGTCTGCCATGAGCGGCGAGGGGGAGCCATCGACGCCGGACTACGCCATCGAGGTGGAGGGCCTCTCCAAGCGTTTTGGCGACCGCGTGGTGGTGCGCGATCTCTCGATGCGCGTGCGGCGCGGCCAGATCTACGGCTTCCTCGGGCCGAATGGCTCGGGCAAGACGACGACGATCCGCATGCTCTGCGGACTGCTGACGCCCGATGCCGGGCGGGGGACGTGCCTCGGCTTCGACATCCTCACCGAGGCGCGCACCATCCGCCGGCATGTCGGCTACATGACGCAGAAATTCAGCCTCTACGCCGATCTATCGGTGCGCGAGAACCTCGAATTCGTCGCCCGCATCTATGGCGTGCCGGACCCGGTGGGGGCCGCGCGGGCCGCCGTCGAGCGGCTGGGCCTTGCCGGACGCGACCGGCAGCTTGCCGGTTCGCTATCGGGCGGGTGGAAGCAGCGCCTGGCGCTCGGCGCCTGCATCCTGCCCGCGCCGCAACTTCTTCTCCTGGATGAGCCGACTGCCGGCGTCGATCCCAAGGCGCGGCGCGAGTTCTGGGCGCAGATCCATGAGTTGGCGGCGGAAGGGCTGACCGTGCTGGTCTCGACCCATTACATGGACGAGGCCGAGCGCTGCCATGAGATCGCGTATATCGCCTATGGCGAATTGCTGGCGCAGGGGCCGGTGGCCGAGGTGGTCGCGCGCTCGGGCCTTTCCACCTGGACCGTGATGGGCGGTGACCCGGCGGCGCTGGCGCGGGAGCTTTCCGGCCTGCCGGGCATCGAGATGGTCGCGCCTTTCGGGGCGAGCGTTCATGTCGGCGGGCATGACGCGGCGGCGCTGGAGGTGGCCATCGCGCCTTATCGCGCCCGGCCGGGGCTCGACTGGCGCCAGGACGCCCCGACCCTGGAGGACGTCTTCATCGACCTGATGAACCGCTCGCGGGATAATTTCCGATGAGCGGTTCACTGCGCCGGATCGGCGCCATGATGCGCAAGGAGTTTCTGCAATTGCTGCGGGACCGGGTGTCCTTCGCCAGCATGATCATGATCCCGCTGCTGCAACTCGTGCTGTTCGGCTACGCCATCAACACCACGCCGCGCCATCTGCCGACCGCCGTTCTCGCCCATGAGAACAGCTCGCTGACGCGGGCCATTCTCGCGGCGCTGGAGAACACGAAGTACTTTTCCGTCACCCATCACCCCCGCACTGAAGCTGAGGCCGAGCGGCTGATGCGCTCGGGCGACGTGCTGTTCGTGGTGGAGATCCCCGCCGGCTTCGAGCGCGCGGTGCGCCGCGGCGAGAACCCGGCGCTCCTGGTGGCGGCTGACGCCACCGATCCGGTCGCCTCGGGCAGCGCGCTCGCGGCGCTGAACCGGCTGGTCGATGCGGCGGTGACGCGGGAGCGTTTCGCGGTGGATGGCGGGCCGCGCGGCAGCGGGCTGGAGGACCAGCCGCCGCCCTTCGAGATCATCACCCATGCCCGCTACAACCCGGCGGCGGTGACGCAGCTCAACATCGTGCCCGGCCTGCTCGGCACCATCCTCACCATGACCATGCTGATCTTCACCGCGCTCTCGGTGACGCGGGAGATCGAGCGCGGGACCATGGAAACGCTGCTGGCCATGCCGATCCGCCCGGTCGAGGTGATGCTCGGCAAGATCGCGCCCTATGTGCTGGTCGGGGCCGGGCAGGCGGCGCTCATCGTGCTGGCGGGAATCGGGCTGTTCGCCGTTCCGGTGGTGGGTTCGCTCGGGTTGCTCACCGCGCTCACCGCCCTGTTCATCGTGGCCAACCTGTCCATCGGCTACACCTTCTCGACGCTGGCGCAGAACCAGCTTCAGGCGGTGCAGATGACCTTCATGTACTTCCTGCCCAATATCCTGCTGTCCGGCTTCATGTTCCCCTTCGCCGGCATGCCGCGCTGGGCGCAATGGATCTCCGAGACCCTGCCGCTCACCCATTATCTGCGCATGGTGCGCGGCATCCTGCTCAAGGGCGCGACGGCCAGCGACCTCGCCACGGATATTGCCGGGCTGACCGCGATCATGCTCGTGGCGATGGTGATCGCCGTTAGCCGCTTCCGCCAGACACTGGACTAGTCCGGCATTTGAATACCATTGCTGCCCATCCTGTTACCTCTTTCCCACATCCCCAGATAATTACCCATTTACCGTTTCGTAAGGTATGGACCCGTCAGTCTGAAATGCATTAGCTGTCCCGACCCGGCGCTTTGAATGGGGTTCGCGCGGGTTGTGGGGCAGTGTTAACATTATGAATAAGCTCGGTTTTCGCACGGCCTTGCTGGCCGGCGTCGCAATGTCGGCCATGATGGCGAGCGCACAGGCGGCGGCGCCACCGAACTGCACCTACATCACAACCGACGGGACGAGGTACTGGACCTGCCCGGCCGGGACTCTGGCGAGCGTATCGCTGTCCTCCAGTCGCGACGTGCTGACGCTGTCCACGGGCACGACGGTGACGGGCGATGTCTCCGCCAGCGGCGAGAACGACACCGTGACCATCGATGGGGCGACGATCGGCGGCAAGGTGATCGGCGACGCCGACGACGACATTCTCACCCTCAATTCTGGCTCGATTGGCGCCAAGCTCCGGGGCGGCGCCGGCAATGACGTCATCACCGTCAATGGCGGCTCGGTCGCCAGCAGCGTCGAAGGCGACAGCGGCTGGGACGTGATCCACATCAATGGCGGCACGATCGGCGGCGACGTGATCGGCGAGGAGATCTATGTCACCGGCGGCCGGATCAAGGGTGATATCAGCGGCGGCACGCTCGGTCAGAACAACGTGTTCACGATCAGTGGCGGCACCGTCGAGGGCATCATCTACGGCTATGAGGGCGCGGACAGCATCACCATCACCGGCGGTACAGTCGGCGAGGTGAAAGCGGGCGACGACGACGATACCGTGACGCTCGATGGCGGCACCGTGCTGCACGATATCCAGGCGGGCTCGGGCTACGACATCATCACCATCCGGTCGGGCTCCGTCGGCGGCGATGTCTATGGCGAAGAGATCACCGTGTCCGGCGGCACTATCAGCGGCAACATCGACGGTGGCTCGATCGGGCAGCAGAATTTCGTCACCGTCACCGGCGGCACCATCCTCGGCACGATCAATGTCAAGGAAGGCGATGATGTCGTCACGATCCAGGGCGGCTCCATCGGCGGCATCAATGGCGGCGCCGGCGACGACAGGATCGTGATCCAGTCCGTTTCCATGGTCACGCTGAACGGCGCGATCAATGCCGGCGAGGGCGAGGATACGGTGATCTTCGACGGCGCCGTCGAGGGGGTGAACCTCACCCTCAACGGCGTGAGCGTGGATGGCGGCACTGACCGCGACCAGCTCAACATCGTCGATGGCAGCAGCCTCACGCTGGGTAGCGTGATCAGTTTCGCCGAACTCTCTGTCAGCACGAACTCGTCGCTGACGCTGGCCGGCACCAGCTACGTCTTCGGCCCGTCACTGGCGTATGGCGTGGTCGATGTGGATGCGACCTCGGCCCTGGCGCTCAGCGCTTCCAGCGTGTCGCTGGAGACGCGCAATTTCAATCTCGGCAGCGCCGATCTTCCCGGCGGCCAGCTCATCATCGGCGCCGGCACCGAGACCGACGCGACGGTGGAGGTCACCGGCAGCTTCAACAATTACGGCGTCATCTCGCTGCTCGACGGCGCGGTCGGCGACAAGCTCACCATCTCCGGCAATTATGTCGGCGGCGCCAATGGCACGCTGAGCTCGGGCGTGATCGCGCTCGACGCGGTGGCCAATGGCAGCGGTGGCACGGCCGATACGGTGGTGCTCACCGGCGGCACGGTGTCGGGCACCACGACGCTGGTGGTCGCGCTCACCGGCAATGGCGGGGCGACCGGCCATGCGGCCGGGGCTGGCATTCAGGTCGTCGACGCTTCCGGTGCGACCAGCGTGAGTGAGGGGGCGTTCCAGCTTGCCACCAACCCGCTCACCGGCGACCAGTCGGTCATCGCCGGCGCCTATGCCTACAGCCTCTATCAGGCGGGCGGCAGCTATTATCTGCAGTCCGATGTTGCCGCGCAGGTGCCGGGCTATACGGTCGGCCCGTCGGCCGCGGCGAGCTACGCTTTCATGGCCTACAACACGCTGGACCGTCGCCTTGGCGAGATCCGCCAGGGTGAGGGCGCCGACGGCACCTGGCAGGCCTGGGGCCGGGCCTATGGCGGCTCGGTCACGGTAAAGCCGTCCTCCGGCTGGTCCTATGACCAGGATAGCCTGATGTCGCAGTTCGGCGTCGACAAGCGGGTCGATGTGTCGGTCGGCCAGCTCCATGTCGGCGCCTTCGCCGGCTATGGCTCGACCGATGTGTCGGTGCGCAACTCCAGCGCCACCTCGCAGCTCGACGGCTGGTCCTTCGGTGGGTACGCGACCTATTTCGCCGATGGCACGCCGGGGCTGGGCGGCTATGTCGACGTCGTCGCCAAGGCGGACATCCTCGACACCACCTTCTCCGCCCCGACCGGCCATGCGAGCACGGACACCACGAGCTGGGGCGTGTCGGCCGAGGTCGGCTATGGCTTTGCTCTTCCGCATGATCTCGTGCTGAAGCCGCAGGCCGAGCTCACCTATGTGCGCACGCAGCAGGACGCCTTCACCGATTCCGTTGGCATGGCGGTGGACGAGGCCACGCTCGACAATCTCGTCGGCCGCGTCGGCTTCCAGCTGCAGACGACCATCACCACCAAGGACGGCCGGGTGCACACGCCCTACATCATGGCGAATGTGCTGCACGACTTCATGGGCGATGGCGATGTGGTCGCTGGCGGCACGGCCTTTGGCGAGACCACGGGCGAGACCTGGTACACGCTGGGCGTCGGCATCACCTCCAACATCACCCAGAACTTCGCGCTGTACGGGCAGACCGGCGCCACGCTCGGCGACGTACAGGGCTGGGTGGGATCGCTCGGCCTGCGCGCGCGGTTCTGAGCGGCCCACGTCGCCCTGCGTCATCCCGGACGGCCATAGGCCGATCCGGGATCGCGTGCGTCTCGTTCACGCGCGCCCCGTCTCAGGTCTCCAACCGATGACGATCCCGGCTCTCCGGCTTCGCCTGCGGCCGGGATGACGACGGGATGGGGCCGGCCGGATGACGGCCCCTCTAGCGCGTCATCCCGGACGGCCAAAGGCCGATCCGGGATCGCGTGCCGCCTCGTTCACGTGGCCTCACTCCCAGAACGCCGTCATCCCCGGGCTTGGCCCGGGGATCCACGACTTGGGCCGGGCGCGACAGTGGCAAGTCGTGGATGGCCGGGCCAAGCCCGGTCCTGACGATGTGCGGGGGATGAGCGCGGCCTGCGATCCCGGCTCTCCGGCTTCGCCTGCGGCCGGGATGACGATGGGATGGGGGGATGACGGCAACCTATAGCCGTCATCCCGGACGGCCAAAGGCCGAGCCGGGATCGCGCTCCGACTTGATCACGCGGTCCCCACCCTCACGCCGTCATCCCCGGGCTTGACCCGGGGATCCACGACTTCGGCCGGGCGCGGCGAGAGGGAAGTCGTGGATGGCCGGGCCCAGCCCGGTCCTGACGGTGTGCCGGGGGTGATGATGGCGCTCGATGAGCCCCATCGGCCCGCGATCCCGGCTCTGCGCTCCGCTTCGGCCGGGATGACGAAAGGACGGGGGTGGCATGTCGAAAGGGGCGGAGGGCGGATGACGAATGGTCGGGACGCGTGACGATGACCTGACTATTCAGCGTCATCCCGCCCCTAGGCGTGGGCGGGTCATCGTGGCTTCATAGCGCGGGCCCAAGGGGAGACGATTGGGTGGCCAAGGGGATGGGGATGTTCGGCGCGGATAAGGGGCGGTCGGTCCAGGACTATATCGACGAAATGCCGGTGTGGGCGGATGGCACGCCGGTCGGCTATACGCCGATGACCGGCATGCAATGGCGGATCTGGTGGCTCGCCGCCTTCGGCAAATTCTTCGAGGGGATGGTGGTGTTCACCACCGCCGTCGCCTTGCCGCTGATTTCCGCCGAATTCGGTCTCGGCGCCACCGAGCATGGCGTCATCGGGGCCGCGAGCCTTGCCGGCATTCTGGTCGGGGCGCTACTGCTGGGCGGGCTGTCCGACACGTTCGGGCGCAAGTTCATGTTCGTGGTCGAGATGATCCTGTTCATCATCTTCCTCGTCCTCCTGTCGGTGAGCCCGACCTATTTCTGGCTGGCGGTCTTCCTGTTCGGCGTCGGCGTCGCGCTGGGCTGCGATTACCCGACGGCGCATCTCATCATTTCCGAGAGCATTCCGAGCGCCAATCGCGGCCGGCTGGTGCTGGCGGCCTTCGGCTTCCAGGCGCTGGGGGCGCTGGCCGGTACGGCGGTCGGCTATGCGGTGCTGGTGAACGATCCGACCGTCTCCGCCTGGCGGCTGATGTATGCGGCGGTGATCCTGCCCGCCGCCATCGTTACCGTGGCGCGTTTCTTCATCACCGAGTCCGCGCCGTGGCTGTTCGCGCAGGGACGGACGCTGGAGGCGGCGCGCGAGACCGCCCGGCTGCTCTATCGCGAGCCCGCCTATCCGCACCAGGTCGAACTGGCGACGCCCGCCGTCGGGGCAGGGACGCCAGGACACGGGGCCGGGGCCTCCGGCTGGCGCGAGCTGTTCACCCGCCGCAACCGGCGGGCGACGATCCTCGCTTCCGTGCCGTGGTTCATGCAGGATCTCAGCACCTACGGCATCGGGCTGTTTACCCCCACCATCCTCGCCGCCGCCTTCGGTCACGGCACACCAATTCAGCATGATGTCACCGATATCGTCGCCAGCCAGGTGCTGGCGGCCGAGGGCGCGGCGCTGATCGACACGCTGCTGATCGCCGGCATCTTCGCGGCAGTGCTGCTGGCCGACCGCGTGGGGCGCATTCCGCTGCAGATCATCGGCTTCATTGGCTGCGCCGCCGGCCTGCTGCTGGCGGCCATGTCGCATTACTACCCCGACCCCGGCCGCACCCTGCTGATCTTCGCCGGCTTCATGCTGTTCAACTTCATGACCAATGTCGGCCCGAACGCGCAGACCTACCTGATCGCCGGCGAGGTGTTTCCCACCCGCGTGCGCGGCAAGGGCGCGGGGCTGGCCGCCGCCACGGGCAAGATCGGCGCGGTGCTGACCGCGTTCCTGTTTCCCATCCTGCTGGCCGATATCGGCACCACCGCGCTGCTGATCGGCCTCGCCCTGACCTCCTTTGCCGGCGCGGCGATCACCTGGGCGTTCCGGGTGGAGACCATGGGCGCGGATTTGGAACGCCTGCACCAGCGCGCGGCGGACGATAGTCTCGACACGATCGCCGGCGCGGCGCGCGAGCCCGCCTGATCGCGCGCGTCGCAAACGAAAAGGGCGCAGCTTGCGCCGCGCCCTTCGTTCTTCAGTGTCGGTCGGACGATCAGAAGTCCATGCCGCCCATGCCGCCGCCCGAGACGTCGGCCTTGGCCGACGTCGGTTCTTGCGATTGCCGGGCGGCTTCAGACCGTCCTCAGAAGTCCATGCCGCCCATGCCGCCGCCCGAGACGTCGGCCTTGGCCGACGTCGGTTCTTGCGATTGCCGGGGGGCTTCAGACCGTCCTCAGAAGTCCATGCCGCCCATGCCGCCGCCCGGCATGGCCGGGGCCGCGGCGCCGGCCTTCTTGGGCAGCTCGGCGATCATCGCCTCGGTGGTGATGAGCAGCGAGGCGACCGAGGCGGCGTTCTGGATCGAGGAACGCAGGACCTTGGCCGGGTCGATGACGCCCGCCTTGAACATGTCGACATACTCGCCGGTCTGGGCGTTGAAGCCGTAGGCGTAGCTGTCCTTCTCCAGGATGCGGCCGACGATCAGCGAACCATCCTCGCCGGCATTGCTGGCGATCTGACGGGCCGGGGCCTGGATGGCCTTGCGGACGATCTCGACGCCGGTCTTCTGGTCGGGGTTAGCGGTCACGACGCCCTCGAGCGCCTTGATCGCGCGGAGCAGGGCAACGCCGCCGCCCGGCAGGATGCCTTCCTCGACGGCCGCGCGGGTCGCGTGCAGCGCGTCGTCAACGCGGTCCTTCTTCTCCTTGACCTCGACCTCGGTCGCGCCGCCGACGCGGATCACCGCGACGCCGCCCGCGAGCTTGGCCAGACGCTCCTGCAGCTTCTCGCGGTCGTAGTCCGAGGTGGTCTCCTCGATCTGCGCCTTGATCTGCGCGACGCGGGCCTCGATGTCGGCCTTGGCGCCGGTGCCGTCGACGATCGTGGTGTTCTCCTTCTCGATCACCACCTTCTTGGCGCGGCCGAGCATGGCGAGCGTCACGCTGTCGAGCTTGATGCCGAGATCGTCGGAGATGGCGGTGCCGCCGGTGAGGACGGCGATGTCCTGCAGCATGGCCTTGCGGCGATCACCGAAGCCGGGGGCCTTGACGGCCGCGACCTTGAGGCCGCCGCGCAGCTTGTTGACGACGAGCGTGGCGAGAGCCTCGCCCTCGATGTCCTCGGCGATGATCAGCAGGGGCTTGGAGGTCTGCACCACGGCCTCGAGGACCGGGAGGAGCTCCTGCAGGCCCGAGAGCTTCTTCTCGTGAATGAGGATGTAGGGATCCTCGAACTCCACGCGCATCTTCTCGGCGTTGGTGATGAAGTAGGGAGACAGGTAGCCGCGGTCGAACTGCATGCCCTCGACGACGTCGAGCTCGGTCTCGGCGGTCTTGGCTTCCTCGACGGTGATGACACCCTCGTTGCCGACCTTCTGCATGGCCTCGGCGAGGTACTTGCCGATCTCGGAATCGCCATTGGCGGAAATGGTGCCGACCTGGGCGATCTCCTCGTTCGAGGTGACCTTCTTGGCGTTCTTCTTGAGATCGGCGACGATCGCCTCGACCGCGAGGTCGATGCCGCGCTTCAGGTCCATCGGGTTCATGCCGGCGGCGACGGACTTGGCGCCTTCCTTCACGATGGCCTGGGCGAGCACGGTGGCGGTGGTGGTGCCGTCACCGGCGAGGTCGTTGGACTTCGAGGCCACTTCGCGCACCATCTGGGCGCCCATGTTCTCGAACTTGTCCTCGAGCTCGATCTCCTTGGCGACGGTGACGCCGTCCTTGGTGATGCGCGGAGCGCCGAAGGACTTCTCGATCACGACGTTACGGCCCTTGGGGCCGAGGGTCACCTTCACCGCATTGGCGAGGATGTCGACGCCGCGCAGCATCTTCTCGCGCGCGTCGCCCGCAAATTTCACTTCTTTGGCAGACATGTCTTTTAACTCCGGTGATGCGTTACGACTTGCGTCGGGCGTTCGGGCGTCACGCCGCCTTCTTGGCGGAGGCGCTGTCGTCGATCACGCCGAGGATGTCGGACTCCTTCATGATCAGGTAGTCGACGCCGTCGATCTTGACCTCGGTGCCGGACCACTTGCCGAACAGCACGCGGTCACCGGCCTTCACGTCGAGCGCAACGAGCTTGCCGGCCTCGTCGCGGGCACCCGGGCCCACCGCGACCACCTCGCCCTGCGAGGGCTTTTCCTTGGCGGTGTCGGGGATGATGATGCCGCCCGCGGTCTTGGTTTCCGCATCGACGCGCTTGACCACCACACGGTCATGCAGGGGACGGAACTTCATCGGTTCTCTCCAGAAAAGCTTGAACGATCATCTGGTTTCATGGCGGCGGATCGGCCGGAACGGTCCCGATCACGCTGCCGCGAGGACATCTAGGCGGGGGGCGGAGGGGGCGCAAGGCCTCGGCGTGAAAAAATTGGCAGTCCCGTGAGGTGAGTGCCAGCACGCTGCCGCGCGGGTTGTCAGCACTCCCCGGCATATGCTGCTAGTGCATTGATATTGCACATGAAACGCGATCTTTGGACTTGTTCACGCAAGCTTCATGCGTTCAACTCGGCATGTCAGCGAAAGGAGGTTCCGCATGGCATCTCGTGAAGCATCCGCGCCGGGCGTGCATACCGCATCGGCGGATTTCGTCCGGCAGCTCGCCGGTTATGGCCTGACCACCGCCCAGATCCTCTACCGCATGCCGGACCACCCGGCGCTGCTGCAGACCTATCTCTGGCAACACTACGACCTTTATCCCCATTTCCCGGAGCTGAACCGCTTTCTCGACTTCTGGAAGCGCGAGCTGGAAGGGCCGCTGCACTCGGTCACCATCGCGCATTCACGGCTGATCAAGCCCGCCGAGCTGCGCCGCGTCGACGGGGTGTTCCAGATCCACTGAGCTGTGGGCGGCTCTTCCTGGCCGGGGGCGCGCGGCGATTTGGACGCTGTGCCCTCTCCTTGCCGCTTTCGCCGTGCTATGAGGGCGGCGAAACTGGGTGCCGTGGTGGTGTCCCAAGGCATGACTGAAGGCACCGGGCCGCCCATCGTGGATCATCGTTCGCCCCGCACCTCGGAGCTGCTCTCGGCGATCGTGACCGCCCATTCGGCGGAACGCATCGGCGTGGGCGAGATCGTGCATGCCCTGCGCAACCGCGCCTTCGGCCTGTCCATCCTGCTGCTCGGCCTGCCGAACTGCCTGCCCATGCCGCCGGGCATTCCGGTGATCTGCGGCGTGTTGCTGTGCCTCGTCGGCGCGCAGATGCTGCTCGGGCGTGACGAATTGTGGCTGCCGCGCTGGCTGGCGGCCCGCACCATTTCCCGCACGCTGCTGGAGAAGATCGTCCATGGCGCGCTGAAATGGATCCGCCGCTTCGAGGCGTATTCACGCCCGCGGCTGGCCTATTTCTCCAGCGCGGCCGCCCGTCTCGTGCTGGGCGGCGTGGTGGTCGTGCTGGGCCTGCTGCTGATGCTGCCGATCCCGATCTTCGGCAACCTGCCGCCGGGCATCGCCGTTTGCATTCTCGGCCTCGGCCTCGTCGAGCGCGACGGCGCCTTCATCGCCGCCGGCCTGGTCGCCAGCCTCGTCAGCCTCGGCGTGATGGGACTGTTGAGCTGGCTGATCTTCCAGGGCGCGCTGGCGGTGATCTGAGAGCGTTGAAATAAACTCAGGGTTGCATTTGGTAAAATGCAACCATTATGATGATGCTTCCGCAATGACGGGGGGCGTCATGAGTGTGAAATCAATCGATCCTTCGGCCGAGCGAACGGCCATCAAGCGCCTGCCGCGGCGGCTCATCCTCTGCCTTGACGGCACCTGGAACGATCCCAACAGCGAGGACATCACCAACATCGTGCGGCTGCGCGACATGCTGCAGCCGGGTGTCACCGATGGTGTCGAACAGCGCATCTATTATGACGAGGGCGTGGGAACTGCAGGCGGGTTTGACAAGCTGGCCGGCGGGGCAATCGGAACTGGCCTCGACGTCAATGTCCGCCAAGCCTACCGCTTCCTCAGCCAGTTCTACGCCCCCGGCGATGACATCTTCATTTTCGGCTTCTCGCGCGGTGCCTTCACCGCGCGCAGCCTTGCCGGCTATATTGGCGCGAGCGGGCTGCTCAAGGCCGAGAATTGCACGACGCAGAATGAACAGACGGTGTGGGAGCTCTACAGGACGCCGCCCAAGGACCGCTACCCGGCGGACACGGTATGGTTGCGCACGCTCACCCATGATGGCGTACGTATTCGCGGTCTCGGCGTTTTCGACACGGTGGGCTCGCTAGGTATCCCCGGAAGTGTCTTTCGGAGAAATCGCGAGCGCTACGAGTTTCACGACACGGCTCTATCCTCGATTATCGACGTGTCGCTGCACGCTGTGGCGATTGACGAGAAGCGGCGGTGGTACCCTCCCGCACTCTGGCAGGTGCCGCAGCATGCGGGATTCACGGCGGTTGAGCAGGTGTGGTTTCCAGGCGTGCATTCGGACATTGGCGGTGGCTATCAGGCCGGGGGTATCGGCGCTCTGACGTTGGCGTGGATGCTGAAGCGCCTCGATGCGCTGACGCCCGCGGGGCATGCCCCCGTTTTTCGGCCGGGTGAGCTTGAGGCGTTGCAAGGCGAAGACAGCCCTGACATTCACGAGTCCCGACAGCCGCCATTATTTTTCATGGACCGCAACGATCCGACGTATCGCGTGATCGCCCAGCAACGCCCGCGTGGAGCCGGGGTGCGTGTCGCTGGCTTGCCGCCCCAGGCCCGCTCCATCGGTGAGCACATCCATGTCAGTGCACTCGCCCGCTTGACAGACGGAAAAAACGAGGTCGGCGGCGCTTATGATCCGCCGAACCTGCGCGCTGCGCTGGAGGCGTATTTCTCGCCGACTCACACGGTTCTGCTACGGCCGAAGATCGCTCTCGGCTTCGTCGGCAAGGAGAGCCGACCGCTCGACTGGATCGGCAATGCGGCCGATTTCGACGAATTGCGGGCTGCGCTGCCCCAGAAGTATCGGGCGGACCTGGAGAAGGCGCGCAACGTTTGGGCCCCGGCGGTAAAGACCGATAAGTCGTCCCGCACGGCAGCCGCAACGCCGGATATTACGGCTGACAAGGCGCCGAGCGCCACGGAGGAGACCGTCCGCTAGCCCCGCCCGACAAACGGTGCGTTGGTGGCCATGATGGTCATGGTCAGCACATTCGCGTCGAGCGGCAGGCCGGCCATATAGGCGACGGCACGGCCGGCATGGACGGGGTCGAAGGTCGGCTCGACCATGATCTGGCCGTTGGGCTGAAGAATGCCGGTCTTCATCTTCACCGCCATGTCGGTGTCGGCATTGCCGATATCGATCTGTCCGCAGGCGATGTTGTGCGCGCGGCCTTCCAGCGCGACCTGCTTGGTGAGGCCTGTGACCGCGTGCTTGGTGGCGGTGTAGGGCGCGGTAAGCGGGCGCGGGGCGTGCGCCGAGATCGAGCCGTTATTGATGATGCGCCCGCCCTTGGGGGTCTGCGTCTTCATGAGACGGATGGCGGCCTGGGTGCAGAGGAACACGCCGGTGAGGTTGACGGTCACCACGCGTTGCCAGTCCTCCAGCGGGATGTCCTCGATCGGCATGCCCGGCGACCAGCCGCCGGCATTGTTGAACAGCATGTCGAGGCGCTTGAAACGGCTGGCGATCTCGTCGAACAGCGCGCGCACCGAGGCCGCGTCCGCCACATCCGCGGCGATGGGGTGAGCCGTCTGGCCCTTGGCGGCGATGACTGAGGCGAGCGCCTCGAGCGGTTCGGTGCGGCGACCGGTGAGAACAACCTCAAAGCCGGATTCGGCGAGGGCGAGAGCGGCGGCCTTGCCGATGCCGGTGCCGGCGCCGGTGACGAGGGCGATGCGGGGCGTGGTCATGTTTTTCCTCCCGAAGCGTCGAAATCTGTCCCGGCATGGCGTCGCCGGCAAGGCCAGCAGGGGCTGGCGGGGTGCGTGATGCCATGGAACCCGCAAGAGCTCATGGCGTTATCAGGGCGACAGTCAAGTCGAACGCGGTGAAACCATACGTCACCGCCCGTGAATTACTCAGTCGAGGAGAGCGATCATGCCCGCTATTCTGATGTGGCTCATCGGTATTCCGATTCCGATCATCATCCTGCTGTATCTGCTCACCTGACGGGTGACAGGACAATCGCAAGACGAGAGCCGCCGGTGCACCTGCATCGGCGGCTTTCGCGCGTTCACGCCCTTCTAGCGGTTTCGCCCATAGGGCGGGCGGGGGATCGAGGTGTGGGCGGCGCGCAGCGCGGCCGACCACCGCTCGCGCAGATCGTGGAAATAGGGCTCGCCCGGCTCGATGCGGTAATTCAGCTCCGACTGCCCGCCATCTCGGCGCGCCACCAGAATGTCGATGGGCATGCCGACACCGAGATTGGAGCGCATGGTCGAATCCATCGAGATCAGGCCCGACTTCAGCGCGTCATACAGGTCGGTCTCGAAGGTGATGGAGCGGTCCAGCACCGGCTTGCCATATTTGTGCTCGCCGATCTGCAGGAAGGGGGTGTCGGCGGTGCATTCAATGAAATTGCCAGCGGCGTAAATCATGAACAGCCGCAGCCGCCCGCCATTCACCTGTCCGCCGAACAGGAAGGAGACGTCGAAGCGGATGTCGGATTCCTTCAGGCCCTCGCCATAGAGACGATGGACATGACGGATGGCCGCGCCGACGAGCTGCGTCGCGCGGAACATGCTGCTGACGCTGGTCAGCGTGTCCTTCTTGCCGGTCTCCGGGTTCTCCAGCCCCTCCTGCAGGGTGCTGATGACGGCCTGCGAGATCGACAGGTTTCCCGCCGTCGCCAGCGCCATGATGTGGCGGCCCGGTTCCTCGAAGACGTGCAGCTTGCGGAAGGTCGAGATGTTGTCGAGCCCGGCATTGGTCCGGGTATCGGCAATCATGACGAGGCCGTCACGCACCAGAAGACCACAACAATAGGTCATCGAAGGCACTTCCCCCTGGCCACGGCCCTGTGGCGCGCGGCATCCCATTACGCGCCCTTATAGCGGGGCGCTTTTGCGGCCGGCAACCGTCAGCCCTGAATCTGCCGGCTCGACTGGTCGACGGTGAGAGCGACGGAGAGATTTTCCTCGCCGCCCCCATAGCGGTTGCCGCGCACCGGAGCGGCGCCGAGATAGTCGAGCCCCACGGCGAGCCGCACATAGGCCTCGGTCGGGCACTGGAGATTGGCCGGATCGAACCCGACCCAGCCCAGACCCTCCACATAGGCCTCGGCCCAGCCATGGCCGGCCTGCGCGGAGGCCCCCTGGAGCTGGATGAGGCCCTGCGTCTGCGATTGTGCCGCGCCGTCGGTGACGATGTAGCCGCTGGCGTAGCGGGCAGGGATGCCGATGTGGCGCGCCCCGGCGATGAAGATATGCGCGTAATCCTGGCACACGCCGCGCTTCAGCGCGAAGGCTTCCTTGGCGGTGGTGGTCGCCTGCGTCGGTTCGGGATCGAAGGTCATATGGGCGCCGATCGCTTCCATCAGCGCGTGCAGCTTGGCGATGCGGTCCTCAATACCGGCGGCCGCCTGTTCGGCGAAGGCGCGCAGGGCCGGGTCGGCGACGGTGAGGTCGGTCTCGCGCATATAGAGCGAGGCCGGGAAACGCTCCTTCACGCCACGCACCACGCCGGACGTGTCCTGTGTCTCGACCTCGCCCTCGACGATCACGCGTAGCTCCGAGATCGGCCCCTCTACCGCGAAAGTGTGGGTGAGGTTGCCGAACGCGTCCTCATGCGCCCGCAACCGGCAGCTTTCCGACACGTCGATGCGCCAGGAGACGACATATTGACCGTCATGGTTGCGCGGCGTGAGGCGCAGCGTCTGGATCGCGCCATTGGCCGGCGGATCGTAGGTATAGATGGTGGCGTGCTTCACATGGATACGCATGACGCGGCGGTCGACCCGGAATTACAGGAGATATTGTTCGGCAACGGTCGAACCGAGCCGGTTATTCTCGACGACGAAGCCGTCGATATACTCGTGCAGCCCGGTCTGGAACACGTCCTCCATCCGGCTGTTGCCGAGCCGGGTGAGGGTGGAGCGGGCGAGACGCTGCGCTGTGCCCTGCCGGCCGTAATAGGCGGCGATGTCATCGAGATAGCGCGTGATGTTCTGGTAGCAACTGGTGAGCGAGCGCGGCATCTGCGCGTTGAGGATCAACAGATCCGCCACCAGCCAGGGCTTCACGCTCTCGCGGTAGACCCAGTGGAAGGACGTCAGCGCCGACACCGAGCGCAGGATCGAGGTCCACTGGAAATAGTCGAGCGGCCCGCCGACATGCTCGGAATCCGGCAGCAGCACATGATATTTCACGTCGAGGATGCGCGCCGTGTTGTCCGCGCGCTCGACATACATGCCCACGCGCGAAAACCAGAAGGCGTCATTGCGCAGCATGGTGCGGTAGGCGGCACCGTCGAAGCGCAGCGAGGTCTCCTTCACGAAGGAGAGGAAGCGGGCCAGCTCCTCGCGCGTCATGCTCTTGGTGGAATAGCGCTTCAGCTCCAGCCAGGCGGAGTTGATGGTCTCCCACATCTCGATGGTGAGCGCCGTGCGCACCGAGCGGGCATTGGTGCGGGCGATCTCGAAGCAGTTGCGGATCGAGGAGGGGTTCTCCGGCGCGAAGGCGAGGAAGGAGATGACGTTCTGCTCCGTCGCCTCGTCGCCATGCACCTGCTTGAACAGGTCGGCGCAGCCGGCGGTGAGCAGCGCCGAGCGCCACTCATTGGTCGAGCCGCCATAGGCCGCGGGAAGCTGCGCGAGGCGCTGCGTCACATCGAGAATGCGGGCAAGGCAGTCGGCGCGCTCCATGTAGCGGGCGAGCCAGTAGAGATTGTCGGCTGTGCGAGAAAGCATGGGAACCCGCGTTCTATTTCGCGTTACGCCAGGCGAGCGTCGCGACGCCCGCCCCGATCAGGAGAGTGCCACCGATCCGATTGATGGCGGCGACGATGCGCGGCGTGCCGATGGCGCCGCGCAGCCGGCCCGCAATGAGCGCGTAGCCGAAGGCATTGGTGGCGGCGAGCACGAGGAAGGTGGTCTCGAAGATCGCCATCTGGGTGAGGAAGTCGCCGGCGGGATCGAGGAATTGCGGCAGGAAGGCCACGAAGAAGGTGATGCTCTTCGGGTTCAGCGCGGTGACGATCCAGGCGTGCAGCAACATGCCGAGCGGCCGGCCGGTGGTGCGGGCTTCGCCAATGAGCGGCGTGCCGCCGGCCCGCCAGAGCTTGATGCCGAGCCAGATGAGATAGAGCGCACCGATCCATTTGAGCACGGTGAACAGCGTCGCCGAGGTGGCGAGCAGCGCGCCGAGGCCCAGCATGGAGAGCGTCATCGCGGTGAAGTCGCCGAGCGCGACGCCGGTCGCCACCGGCAGCGCCACCTTGCGGCCCTGGCCGAGCGCATAGGAGACGACGAGCAGGATCGTCGGTCCGGGAATGACCAGAAGGACCGCCGAGGCGGCGACGAAGGCCAGCCATGTTTCAATCGGCATCTGTCTATGCGCTCCCACCCAAGGTCATCCCGGCCGCAGCGAAGCGAAGAGCCGGGATCGTTCACCAGTTAACGGACGATCCCGGATCGGCCTGCGGCCGTCCGGGATGACGGTCAGATCGCAGCCCGCGTCAGCTCTCCTCCAGCACCCAGGTGTCCTTGGTCCCGCCGCCCTGGCTCGAATTCACCACCAGCGAACCTTCCTCGAGCGCGACGCGGGTGAGGCCGCCCGGCACGATGCGGGTGCGGTCGGAGCCGGTGAGCACGAAGGGGCGTAGATCGACATGGCGCGGCGCGATGCCTTCCTCGACGAAGGTCGGGCAGGTGGACAGCGCCAGCGTCGGCTGGGCGATGAAGTTGGTGGGATCTTGCTTCAGCTTGGCGCGGAACAGCTCGATCTGCGCCTTGTCGGCGCGCGGGCCGATCAGCATGCCGTAGCCGCCGGAGCCGTGAACTTCCTTCACCACCAGCTCGTTGAGGTGATCGAGCACATAGTTCAGGTGGTCCGCCTCACGGCAGCGCCAGGTCGGCACGTTTTTCAGCAGCGGCTCCTCGCCGAGATAGAAGCGGATGATCTCGGGCATGTAGCTGTAGACCGCCTTGTCGTCGGCAACGCCGGTGCCGACCGCGTTGGTCAGCGTGACGTTGCCGGCATTATAGGCGCTCATCAGCCCGGGCACGCCGAGCGCGCTGTCCGGCCGGAAGGCGAGGGGGTCGATGAAATCGTCGTCGAGCCGGCGGTAGATCACATCCACCCGGCGCGGGCCCTCGGTGGTGCGCATATAGACCACGTCGTTGCGCACGAAGAGGTCGCGGCCTTCCACCAGTTCCACGCCCAGCTTGTCGGCGAGGAAGGAGTGCTCGTAATAGGCGGAATTGTAGATGCCGGGCGTCAGCACCACCACCACCGGATCGCTCGTCGCCGTGGTCGGGGCGAGCGATTTGAGCGTGGCGAGAAGTTCGTCCGTGTAATTCTCCACCGGCGCGACGCGGTTCTCGGCAAACAGCTCCGGGAAGAGCCGCATCATGATCTCGCGGTTCTCCAGCATGTAGGAGACGCCGGAGGGCGTGCGGGCATTGTCTTCCAGCACGTAGAAGGTGTCAGCGTCCACCCGCACCACGTCGATGCCGGCAATGTGGACGTAAAGGTCGTGCGGCACCTTCTGGCCGTTCATCTCCGGGCGGAACACCGGGTTCTGGTAGACCAGATCCTCGGGCACCACGCCGGCGCGCAGGATGTCGCGCTTGGAGTAGACATCCTTGATGTAGAGGTTGAGCGCCTTGGTGCGCTGCTCCAGGCCCTTGGAAAGCCGCCCCCATTCCCCATTGGTGAGGATGCGGGGGATGATGTCGAAGGGGATCAGCCGTTCCTGCGCGTCGCTGTCGCCATACACCGCGAAGGTGATGCCGATGCGTCGGAAGATGAACTCGGCCTCCTTGCGTCGGTAGTCGAGCACGTCTGGCGGCACATCCTTCAGCCAGCGTGCGAGGGTGGTGTAGGCGGCGCGGATCGAGCCGTCCGCATTGGTCATCTCGTCGAATGCGACGCTCATAGGTGCAAATTCACTCCCCAACTCGTGGAAGTTAGCTACAAACGTCGTGCCAGCGGAAGAGGCGGAACAACCCGGACGGCGAATATCGCCATGGGGCGCGTCAAATGCCTATTTTGCGGGCGTCGTGCCGCTCTATATGGCGGGTGCTGCGATCATTTGCGGCGTTTCTAGGCGCCTTTACGGAAAGCAGGAGTAGAATCGGATGGTCGAGCAGGCAGAGGCGGTGACGGCGGGGCTCCTGGTCATCGGCGACGAGATCCTCTCGGGGCGGACCAAGGACCGCAACATCGGCTATATCGCCGAGTACCTCACCGCCCTCGGCATCGACCTTTCCGAGGTGCGCGTCGTGCCCGACATCGAGGGCGAGATCGTCGCCGCGCTGAACGCCCTGCGCGCCCGCTACACCTATGTGTTCACCACCGGCGGCATCGGGCCGACGCATGACGACATCACCGCCGACGCGGTGGCGAAGGCGTTTGGCGTCACCATCGATGTCGATCCGCGCGCGCGGGCCATGCTGCTGGAGCGCATTCCCGAGGCCGATCTCAATGAGGCGCGGCTGCGCATGGCGCGTATCCCGGCCGGCGCCGCGCTGGTGCCGAACCCGGTCTCCAAGGCGCCGGGCTTCTGGATCGGCAATGTCATCGTCATGGCCGGCGTGCCCACCATCATGCAGGCGATGCTGGACGAGGTGGCACCGAAGCTCACCACCGGCGTGCGCATGCTCTCCCAGACGGTGCCGGCTCATGCCAAGGAAGGCGATATTGGCGGGCCGCTGAAGGAGGTGGCGCTGGCCCATCCGGGCGTGACCATCGGCAGCTACCCGTTCATGGCGGAAGACGGCCGGCCCAACACCAACCTCGTCGTGCGCTCGCGCGACCCCGACCAGCTCGCCGCCGCCGTGGCTGCGGTCGAGACGATGGTGGCGCGGGTGCGGGCGGGCCTGTCAGCGTAGTAGGTAAAGTCTATTGACTTGGTAGACGAAACCACGACATTCGTCTCCACCTCGTTGAGATGGAGACATTCATGCGCTTCCGCGCTTTTGCCCGCGCTGCCGCACTGGCGGCGCTCACCACGTCGATCGTGCTCACCGGCACGCTGGGCGGCACGCCGGCGCAGGCCGAGACCAACCAGCTTCGCATCGCCCAGCAGTTCGGCATCGCCTTCCTGCCGCTGATCGTCGCCAAGGAGCAGCAGCTCATCGAGACCAAGGCCGCCGCCGCCGGCGTGCCGGATCTCAAGGTCGAGTGGCTGCGCCTCTCCGGCGCCGCCGCGATGAATGACGCGCTGATCTCCGGCGGGCTGGATTTCGCCACGGCGGGCGTCGCCCCGGCCATTCTCACCTGGGACAAGACGCGCGGCAAAGTCGATATCGTGCTGATCTCCTCGCTCGGCTCGATGCCGAACGTGCTCACCACGAACAATCCGAATGTGAAGACTATCAAGGACTTCACCGACACTGACCGCATCGCGCTGCCCTCGGTGAAGGTCGGCTTCCAGCCGATCGTGCTGCAGATCGCCGCCGACAAGGCCTTTGGCCAGTATGACAAGCTCGACCATCTGACGGTGAGCCTGCCGCATCCCGACGCGACCACGGCCATCCTGTCGGGCACGGGCGGCATCACCGCCCATTTCACCTCGCCGCCCTTCGTCCAGCAGCAGCTGGCGAGCGACAAGGTCCATGCCGTGCTGAACAGCTATGACGTGCTCGGCGGGCCGCACACGTTCAACGTGGTCTACGGCACCAAGAAGTTCGCCACCGACAACCCCAAGACGGTCGCCGCCTTCGTCGCCGCGCTCGACGAGGCCAATGCCTGGATCAAGGCCAACCCCGCCGAGGCCGCCAAGCTCTACATCAAGGCGGAAAACTCCAAGCTCGATCCGGCGCTGATCGAGAGCATCATTCGCGACCCGCAGATCAACTTCACCACCGTGCCCGAGCGCGTCGACGTCTTCACCGAGTTCGAGTACCGCATCGGCCTGATCAAGCAGAAGCCGGGCTGGAAAGAGCTGTTCCAGTCGGGCCTGCATGATCGCGGTGGGAGCTGAGCTGATGGCGCTCACGCCGGACCGCGCCGCGCCCGAGACCCCGCCATCCCTTTCGGCACAGCGGGCACCGACCCGTCCGGCGCTCGATGTCGATCGGGTGAGCCTGCGCTACGCGACCGAGGCCGGCGTGGTGACGGCGGTGGAGGATGTGTCCTTCACCATCGCCACGGGTGAGCGGCTGGCGCTGCTCGGGCCCTCCGGCTGTGGCAAGTCCACGCTGCTGCGCGCGGTGGGTGGCTTCATCAAGCTCGCCGCCGGCGAAATCCGCCTGAACGGTCAGGCGGTGCGCGGGCCGGGGCCGGACCGCATGGTGGTGTTCCAGGAGTTCGACCAGCTTCTGCCGTGGCGCACGGTGAGCGGCAATATCAGCTTCGCGCTGCGCCGGGCGCGGGGCCTGTCGAAGGCCGAGGCGCGCGAACGGGCCTTGCACTGGGCCGAGCGCGTCGGCCTTGGCGCCTTCGCCGATGCCTATCCACACACGCTCTCCGGCGGCATGAAGCAGCGCGTGGCGATTGCCCGCGCCTTCGCCGTGCAGCCGGCCATCCTGCTGATGGACGAGCCCTTCGCCGCGCTCGACGCGCTGTCGCGCCGGCGGATGCAGGACGAGTTGCTGGCGCTGTGCGAGGAAACCGGCGCGACCTGTCTTTTCGTCACCCATGGCATCGACGAGGCGCTGCATGTCGGCACGCGGGTGCTGGTGATGACGCCGCATCCTGGGCGGCTGAGTGCCGAATACATCGTGCCCGATGCCGCCCGCCGGCGCGGCAGCCCCGCCTTCGGCGCGCTCGAGGCCGACATCCAGTCGCGCATTTTCGGTGGGCAGCGTCCGCCCCCGAGCGAGGATGCCGACGCTGTTCACCGGCTCACCGACGAGATTGCCCATGTCTGACACGTCCCTTTCTGCGTCGCCAGTGTCGCGCGGGCCGGTTGTGGAGCCATTGCGGCGGCCGCTGGCGCTGGGCGCCGGGGCGCGCAAGGCGATCATCCTTGTCGCGCTGGCGCTCGGCTGGGAGGCCTATGCCCGCTGGCTCGGCAATTCGCTGCTGCTGCCGACCTTCCTCGAGACGCTGCAGGCGCTGTGGGACACCACGCGCACGGGGGAATTGCCGGACCGTGTCCTGGCCTCGCTCATCGTGCTGCTGTCGGGCTATGGCATCGGCGTCGCCATCGCCGCGCTCATCACCGCGCTGGCGGCGCTCAGTCGCTGGGGCGAGAGCCTGCTCGGCCTGCTCACCTCCATGTTCAACCCGCTGCCGGCCATCGCGCTGCTGCCGGTGGCGCTGCTGTGGTTTGGTGTGGGAACCTCCAGCCTCGTCTTCGTCATCGTCCATGCGGTGCTCTGGCCGCTGGCGCTGGCCTGCCATACCGGCTTTCGCGCGGTGCCGCCGACGCTACGCATGGCCGGCCGCAATATCGGCCTGTCCGGCCCCTCCTATGTGATCGCGCTGCTGGTGCCGGCCGCGCTGCCGCACATTCTTTCGGGGCTGAGGCTCGGCTGGGCCTTCGCCTGGCGCACCCTCATCGCCGCCGAGATGGTGTTCGGTGCCAGCGCGCGCGCCGGCGGGCTCGGCTGGTTCATCTTCACCAACCGTGCCCAGCTTGAGACGGCCAATGTCTTTGCCGGGCTGCTCGCCGTCATCCTCATCGGTCTTCTGGTCGAGGCGCTGATCTTTACCACCATCACCCGGCTCACCGTGCAGCGCTGGGGACAGGATACGTAACGCACCGGCAGCGGCGCGCTACCGCCGCTAAGGCGGGGAATTCTGCCCGGCGGCACTGGAGAAGCCGGCGCGCTCAAGCTAATGCTCTCGGTAAAGTCGCCCTTGCCGCCGGGATGCACGCTACGATGTCCGACGACCGCCAGAACAAGGCCTTCCCCGTTTCCTGGGACCAGTTCCACCGCGACGCCCGCGCGCTTGCCTGGCGGCTCGCCGGGGCGGGGCCCTTTGTCGGCATTGTCTGCATCACCCGCGGCGGCCTCGTGCCCGCCGCCATCGTGGCGCGCGAGCTGGGCATAAGGCTCATCGAGAGCGTCTGCATCGCCAGCTATCACGACTACAAGAACCAGGGCGAGACCGAGGTCATCAAGCCCATCGCGCAGGTCGTGCTGGACGCGGCCGGGCCGGGCGGGCAGGGGCTTCTGGTGATCGACGATCTCGTCGATACCGGCTCCACCGCCAAGGTGGTGCGCGCCATGCTGCCCAACGCGCATTTCGCCACCGTCTATGCAAAGCCGGCAGGACGGCCGATCATCGACACCTTCATCACGGAAGTGAGCCAGGACACCTGGATCTATTTCCCGTGGGACATGGGGCTCAGCTTCCAGCCGCCGATCCGCGACGGCGTCGCCTGAGCACGAGGAGAACATCATGGCCGGCCCGGACGACATCATCGAGGACGACGAGAGCGACGCGGCCTATGACGAGGCCTTCGATACCCACCGCACGGCGCTCTATGAGCAGCTGCTTGCCTATGCCGACGAGCATGATCTGAGCGACGGCTTCATCGCCGATCTCGTGGCTGATCTCAGCCTCTCCCTGCGCATGGTCGCCTATGCCTCGGAGACCGAGAAGCCTTCCGTCGGCGGCCTGCGGCTCGATCTCGACCGCTACGCCCGCGAGCTCGGTGAAGCGGTGCGCGAGGCCAAGAAGCACGGCGCCGATTTCATTTCCGAAGCCAAGGCCGCGCGTGAGCGCGAGGAGGCGGAAGGGGAGGAGGAAGCCGAGGATCAGGACGGCGAGGGTGGCGGGCGTCCGCAGTAGTGGTGTCAGGGTGTGGATCGTCACGCGCGCGTGATTGAGCTATCCCAGAGGTGCGGCACTCACCTTAAGGAAAGCTACCGATGACGCCGGCGATCATCTCAACCATCCTGCGTGCTTCCGCGACCGCATTCGTCGCTCGCTTCCTGCTGGTCTTCATGTTTCTCGGCAGTGGCATCAACAAGCTGACCGATTTCGCCGGCGCCCAGGCGGAGATGGCCCATTTCGGCCTGAACCCGCCTTGGCTGTTTGCGGTGCTGACCATCCTCACCCAACTCGGCGGCGGGCTGCTCATTCTGCTCAACCGCGCCACCTGGCTCGGTGCGGGGGCACTCGCCGCCTTCACCGCCCTCACCATCCCGATCGCGCATCATTTCTGGTCCATGGAAGGGCCGATGGCGCAGGTCGAGTTTTACTTCGTCATGGAGCATCTGTCAGTTCTCGGCGGCATGCTGCTCGTTGCTATCCTTGCCGAGCGGATGCGAGCCGCCTGACCGGCTTTTCTCAACGGGAGCCCCGATGAACACCGCCGTGCGCACGATCGACCCCAACAGCGATGCCGCCATCGCCGCCGGCGTCGAGCCGCGTCCGATCGAGGAGATCGGCGCCCGGCTCGGCGTGCCGGACGCGGCGCTCTACCGCTATGGCCCGCACAAGGCCAAGATCGCCCTTGGCTTCGCCCGCGAGGCGGCGGCAAGGGCCGATGGACGGCTGGTCCTGGTGACGGCGATCAACCCGACGCCGGCGGGTGAGGGCAAGACCACCACGACCATCGGCCTTGGCGACGCGCTGGCGCGTGCCGGCAAGAGCGTCGCCATTGCGCTGCGCGAGCCAAGCCTCGGTCCTGTCTTCGGCTCGAAGGGGGGCGCGACGGGCGGCGGCCATGCGCAGATCGTGCCGATGCAGGACATCAACCTGCATTTCACCGGTGATTTCCACGCCATCACCGCCGCGCATAATCTGCTCGCCGCGGCCATCGACAACCACATCTACTGGGGCAATGAGCTCGACATCGACCAGCGCCGCATCAGCTGGCGTCGCGTGGTCGATCTCAACGATCGGGCGCTGCGCAGCGTCATCGTCGGTCTTGGCGGGCCGGGCAACGGCTTCCCGCGCGAGGATGGCTTCGACATCACTGTCGCCTCCGAAGTGATGGCGATCTTCTGCCTCGCCCGCTCGCTGGACGACCTTGAGGAGCGGCTCGGCCGCATGGTGGTGGCGCAGACCCGCACCCGCCAGCCGGTCACCGCCGGTCAGCTGAAGATCACCGGCGCCATGACGGCGCTGCTGCGTGATGCCTTTCAACCCAATCTTGTGCAGACGCTGGAGGCGACGCCCGCTCTCGTTCATGGCGGCCCCTTCGCCAATATCGCCCATGGCTGCAATTCGGTGATCGCGACCCGTGCCGCGCTGGGTCTGGCCGATTATGTCGTTACGGAAGCCGGCTTCGGCGCCGATCTCGGGGCGGAGAAGTTCCTCGACATCAAATGTCGCCAGGCTGGGCTCACGCCCCGCGCGGTGGTGATCGTGGCGACCGTGCGTGCGCTGAAGATGCATGGCGGCGTTGCCCAGAAGGATCTCGGGCCGGAGAATGTCGAGGCGGTCAGCCGCGGCACCGGCAATCTTGTGCGCCATATCGAGAACATGAAGGCCTTTGGCCTGCCAGCGGTGGTCGCTATCAACCGGTTCACCGGCGACACGCCGGCCGAGATTGCGGCCATCGAGGCCGCATGTGCGGCGGTTGGCGCCAGCGTGCATCTGTGCTCGCACTGGGCCGAGGGCTCGGCCGGGGCGCTGGCGTTGGCGCAGGAGGTGGTCCGCCTCGCCGAAGGGCCGTCCGCGTTCCGCCCGCTCTATGAGAGCGACCTGCCGCTGACCGAGAAGATCGACACCATCGCCCGACGCATCTACCGCGCCGGCTCGGTCGCCATTGAGCCCGGCGCGCTGAAGAAGCTCGCTGAGTTCGAGGCCATGGGCTATGGCGACCTGCCGATCTGCATGGCGAAGACACCTTACAGCTTCTCGGCCGATCCCACGCGGCGCGGTACGCCGGAAGGCTTCGTGCTGCCGATCCGTGAGGTGCGCCTTTCCGCCGGTGCCGGCTTCGTCGTCGCCCTCGCTGGTGAGGTGATGACCATGCCGGGCCTGCCCTCGCGCCCGGCGGCGGAGAACATCTTCGTCGACGAGACCGGCTTCATCGGTGGGGTTTTCTGAGGCGAACGCGCGGGCCGGGTACTTGCCCGGCTCTGCCTGTGGGCGGTGCGATGCCGACGCGGCGCCCGTCTCGCCTCATCCGCCAGCTTGGGCTAAGACGAAGACGGCGGCCGCCTGCTGAAACTGGTAGACAGACCCGACTTAAAATCGGGAGCCTCTGGCGTGCGGGTTCGAGTCCCGCGGCGGCCACCATTTCCCGTGAGGCGGAATGCCACCGTGCCCCTTGACGGGGTCTCACGACGCCGGCATAGGGCGAGCCCTTCTCCATCCCTCGATTTTTCCGTCCGACAGCGCGTTCAGCGCCTCGACGCGCCGGTGCGCACCCGGCCGAACACGCCCCGTTCGGCCGAAATCCCGCGTTGGCGCCACCGATCGTGGCGAGGCAGTAGCCCTGTGCGCGGCGGGCGGTTATCGCAAGGCGCAACCCATATTGATGGAGGTTGCACCTTGTGGTATTGGAGGGCAACTGCTGCTCCAACCCTCATCTTGTCTCCATTCAAGGGTCCTGCCCATGTCCGCCACCACCATCGGCGTGAAGATTGATGACGAGCTCCGCGCCCGGCTGAAAGCCGCGGCGGAGCAGCAGGGTTGCACCCCTCACGCGCTGGTCAAGCAGGCGATCGTCCATGCGGTCGGGCGCGTCGAACTCGGGTTGCAACCGCAGGCGGAGGAGCCGGTCGGGGCGGGATTGGCGCGGCTGGAGGAGGGGGCGGCGAGCCCGTTCCTGCCTTTTGCCCGCGCTGTGCAGCCACAAGGCGTGCTGCGCGCCCGCATCAGCGGCGCCTACCGCATGCCGGAGACCGAGGCGGTGCCGCAGTTGATCGGCGCGGCCGAGCTTCCCGCGCCCCGCGCCGAGGCGGCGAAGACGCGGGCGCGCGGGCTGGTTGAGACGCTCCGGGCGAAGGGGCAGAAGGGGGCCGTGGAAGGGCTCATCCACGAATATTCGCTGTCGAGCCAGGAAGGCGTCGCGCTGATGTGCCTGGCCGAGGCGCTGCTGCGCATCCCCGACCGGGCGACACGCGACGCGCTGATCCGCGACAAGATCGGCAAGGGCGATTGGCAGTCGCATCT
Organism: Ancylobacter sp. WKF20; assembly: GCF_029760895.1. Lineage (NCBI taxonomy): Bacteria > Pseudomonadati > Pseudomonadota > Alphaproteobacteria > Hyphomicrobiales > Xanthobacteraceae > Ancylobacter > Ancylobacter sp. WKF20. Next base: position 1,502,252 of record NZ_CP121679.1, on the reverse strand, counting down.
CGGCCATAGCCCCTCGCTCTTCGTGAATGCCGCGACCTGGGGCCTTGTCCTCACCGGCAAGCTGACGACCACCTCGAGCGAGGTCGGTCTCACCGGCGCGCTGACCAAGCTCATCGGCCGGGGCGGCGAACCGGTCATCCGCAAGGGTGTCGATGTCGCCATGCGGATGATGGGCGAGCAGTTCGTCACCGGCCAGACCATCTCCGAGGCGCTGGCCAATTCCCGCCGCATGGAGGCGAAGGGGTTCCGCTATTCCTTCGACATGCTGGGCGAGGCGGCCACCACCGAGGCCGATGCGCGGCGCTATTACGCCGATTACGAGCAGGCGATCCACGCCATCGGCAAGGCGTCGGCCGGGCGCGGCATCTATGAAGGTCCGGGTATCTCGATCAAGCTCTCGGCGCTGCACCCACGTTACAGCCGCGCGCAATATGACCGCGTTATCAAGGAGTTGCTGCCGCGTGTTGCCGCGTTGGCGAAGCTGGCGCGCCAGTACGACATCGGTCTCAACATCGACGCCGAGGAGGCCGACCGGCTTGAGATATCGCTCGACCTGCTCGAAGCGCTGTGTTTCGATGAGGGGCTAAGTGGTTGGAATGGCATCGGTTTCGTGATCCAGGCCTACCAGAAGCGCTGCCCTTATGTGATTGATTACCTCATCGACCTCGCGCGCCGCTCGAACCACCGGCTGATGATCCGGCTGGTGAAGGGGGCTTATTGGGACAGCGAGATCAAGCGGGCGCAGGTGGATGGGCTGGAGGGCTTTCCCGTCTATACCCGCAAGGTCCACACCGACATTTCCTACCTCGCCTGCGCCCGCAAGCTGCTCGCGGCGCCCGACGCGGTGTTCCCGCAATTTGCCACCCACAACGCCCAGACGCTCGCCACCGTCATGGAAATGGCGGGCGCCAACTATTATGCCGGGCAATATGAATTTCAGTGCCTGCACGGCATGGGCGAGCCGCTCTATGAGGAGGTGGTGGGCCGCGAGAAGCTGGGTCGGCCCTGCCGCGTCTATGCCCCCGTGGGGACGCATGAGACGCTGCTGGCCTATCTCGTGCGCCGCCTGCTGGAGAACGGCGCCAACTCTTCCTTCGTGAACCGGATCGCCGATGAGACCGTGCCGGTCGAGGAGCTGATCGAGAGCCCGGTCGAGGTCGCCCGCCGTATCGAGCCGCTGGGCGCGCCGCACCCGCGCATTGCCGCCCCTGCCGATCTGTTCGGCGAGGCGCGCCGCAACTCGGCGGGGCTCGACCTGTCCAATGAGCAGCGTCTGGCGTCCCTTGCCGCCGCCTTGCTGGCCGGAAGCGCCGCGCCGTCGCGCGCCGTGCCGCTCCTCGGCGATGGCCCGGCGGAGGGTCTCGCGCGCCCCGTCACCAATCCCGCCGACCGGCGCGACACGGTCGGCACGGTGGAGGAGGCGACGCCCGCCGTGGTCGCCCGCGCCATGGAAATCGCCCACGCCCATGCGCCGATCTGGCAGTCGACCCCGCCGTCCGAGCGCGCGGCATGCCTGATGCGCGCGGCCGAGATCATGGAGTCGCGGCTGCCCGCGCTTCTGGGCCTCATCGTGCGCGAGGCCGGGAAATCCTTCCCGAACGCCATTGGCGAAGTGCGCGAAGCTGTTGATTTCCTGCGCTATTACGCGGCTGAGGTGCGGGCGCATTTTGCCGCCGAGACCCACCGTCCGCTGGGTCCCGTGGTCTGCATCAGCCCGTGGAACTTCCCGCTCGCCATCTTTACCGGGCAAGTCGCCGCTGCGCTTGCCGCCGGCAATGCGGTGGTGGCCAAACCGGCCGAGGAGACGCCGCTGATCGCCGCGGCGGCGGTCGAGATCCTGCGCGAGGCCGGCGTGCCGGCCGGCGCGGTGCAGCTTGTGCCGGGTGCGGGCGATGTCGGCGCGGCGCTGGTTGGCGATGCCCGCACGCGCGGCGTCATGTTCACCGGATCGACGGAGGTGGCGCGGCTGATCCAGCGCCAGCTCGCCGGCCGGCTGAGCCCGGAGGGGCGCACCATCCCGCTGATCGCCGAAACCGGCGGGCAGAACGCGATGATCGTCGATTCCTCGGCGCTGGCCGAGCAGGTGGTGGCGGATGTGATCGCCTCGGCCTTCGATTCTGCCGGCCAGCGCTGCTCGGCGCTGCGCATCCTGTGCCTGCAGGAGGACGTGGCCGAGCGCATTCTGGAGATGCTGCGCGGCGCGCTGAAGGAGCTGGTGGTGGGCAATCCCGTCCATCTGGCCACCGATATCGGGCCGGTCATCAGCAATGAGGCGCGCGCGACCATCGAGGCGCATGTCCAGCGCATGCGCAAGGCCGGCCATCGCGTGGAGCAGGTCGAGCTGGCGGAAGCCACGCGCCATGGCAGCTTCGTGCCGCCGACCCTGATCGAGCTCGACGACATCGCCGCGCTCACCCGCGAGGTGTTCGGCCCGGTGCTGCATGTGGTGCGCTACCGGCGCGAGGATCTCGACGCGCTGATCGCCGCCATCAATGCCACGGGCTATGGCCTCACCTTCGGCCTGCACACCCGCATCGACGAGACCATCGCCCATGTCACCCGGCGAATCGAGGCCGGCAATCTCTATGTGAACCGCAATGTCATTGGTGCCGTCGTCGGCGTGCAGCCCTTTGGCGGCCATGGGCTTTCAGGCACGGGGCCGAAGGCGGGCGGGCCGCTCTATCTCGGCCGCTTGCTGGCGATGCGGCCGGAGGGCTCGCCGATCACGGGCATCGCGCCAGAGCCGGCACGGCTATGGACGGATTTCGTCAGCCGGCCGGAGACTCGCGAGGCCTGTGGCCGGGTGCTGGCCGCCACGCCCTTCGGCGTCACGCGCGAACTGGCGGGGCCGGTGGGCGAGCGCAATCTCTATGAACTGAGCCCGCGCGGAACAGTGCTCTGCCTTGCCGCAACCGAGCACGGGCTCGCCGTGCAGATCGCCAGCGCCCTCGCCACCGGCAACAAGGTGCTGCTGCAGGGCGCGGCTCTGCCGGCGCTGCCGGCCGGCCTCGAGGCGTCTTTCGCGCTCACCGAGAGGCTGGAGGGCGCCGCTTTCGACGCGGTACTGTTTGAGGGCGACAGCGACGCGCTGATCCGCCGCAACCAGCAGCTCGCCGAACGCGAGGGGCCCCTCGTCATGGTGCATGGCACGACAGCCGAGGCGCTGGGGCGCGGCGAGTTCTACCCGCTGGAGCTTCTGATGCTGGAGCGCTCGATCAGCACCAACACGGCGGCGGCCGGCGGCAATGCCAGCCTCATGAGCATTGGCTGAGGCAAGGGCGGCGCATCTTCCCCGGCGGTCACCCATGGGAAACGCCTTGCGCGGGGGCGGGCGGCACCTAAGTGAGAGGGATGTCCCAGCTCCACGATATCCCTCTCTCCGTGCTCGACCTGTCCTTTGTCGCCGAGGGCGGCACGGGGCCGGAGGCGCTGCGCGGCACGCTCGATCTCGCCCGCCATGTCGATGCGCTCGGCTATGAGCGTTTCTGGGTGGCGGAGCATCACAATCTCCCCTCCGTCGCCTCCGGTGCGCCGGATGTCATGGCCGGGCAGATCCTCGCCGCGACCACACGCATCCGCGCCGGCTCCGGCGGTGTCATGCTACCTAATCACGCGCCACTGATGGTCGCCGAGCGCTTCAAGGTGCTGGAGGCGCTGTATCCCGACCGGGTGGATCTCGGCCTTGGCCGCGCGCCGGGCACCGACCAGCTCACCTCCCACGCGCTGCGCCGGCGGCAGGATGTCGATCCCGGGGACGATTTCCTCGACCGGCTGAAGGAGCTGATGCTGTGGGATACCGGCCGCTGGCCGGCCGATCACCCCTACCGCAACATCCAGGTCATGCCGGTGGATGTGCGCCTGCCGCCGATCTGGCTGCTCGGCTCCTCTGGCTACAGCGCGCGCCTTGCCGCGCAGATCGGCGTCGGCTTCGCCTTCGCCCATCATTTCGCGCAGCATGATGTGCTGGACGCCATGCTGAGTTACCGGGCGGGCTTTCAGCCGTCCGAGCGGCTGGCGGCGCCCCACGCCATTCTGGCGCTCTCCGTCGTCTGCGCGCCGACCGATGAGGAAGCCGAATGGCTGGCGGGGAGCGTCGATCTCGCCCATTTGCGGCGGGCAAGGGGCGATTACCGGCCCATTCCGAGCGCGGAGGACGCGGCTTCGTTCCCCTATAGCGAACAGGACCGCGCCTTCATCCGTCGCAACCGGGAGAAGGTGCTGGTGGGCGGACCGGACCGGGTGGCGGAGGGCTTGCAACGCTACCTTGATACCACCAAGGCGGATGAGTTGATGATCACCACGCCCATTCCCGACGCCGCGGCCCGCAAGCGCTCCTACACGCTGGTCAAGGCGCTGCAGGCGGTGGCGGTCGCCGCCTAGACAGGTCGTGCAGCGGGTGCGCGCGTTGGGCGCGTCACCAGCCAGATGCCGAGCGCAATGGGCGCAATGCCGAGGAAATCGAGCGGCGGCACGACTTCCCCGAGCAGCAGCCAGCCGAAGAACAGGCCGAGCGGCGGCATCAGGAAGTGCAGGCTGGAGGCCGCCGTCGCGCTGGAGCGGGTGAGCAGATAGAACCACAGGCCGTAGCCGCCGATGGAGACGGCGACGACCAGAAAGGCGAGGCCGCCGAACAGGTTGGCGGTGAAGCGGATATCACCGAGGCTCTCCGTCGCCAGCGCCACGGGAACCAGCGCCAGCCCGCCCGCCAGGCACTGCACGGCATTGCCGGTCCACACCCCGCCGCGCGGCGCGAAATATTTGAAGGCGAGCGTGCCGGCCGAGAGCGCCGTGACGCCGCCGGCGATCAGCAGCGTGCCCGCCAGCGTCTCATGCGCGTCGGCGAGGCGGGAGCGCAGGACGATGACCACGCCGATGAGGCCGAGCGCGATGCCCGCCCATTTGGTCAGGTTCATCCGCTCGCCCAGCACCGGCCCGGCGAACAGCGCAACCACCAGTGGCAGGCAGCTGGTGAGCACGGCGGTGTAGGCCGAGGAGGTGAAGGTCAGCGCGGTCCAGTTCAGCCCGAGATAGACCGCGTTGTTGAGGATGCCAATGCCGATCAGCGCCACCACATCGCGCCGGCGCATGGCCGGCCGGCCATCCATGAGGAACGCCAGCGCCAGCATCAGGCTGCCGGCGATGAGCAGGCGCGTCGCCAGCAGGATCAGCGGCGGGCAATCGGCCAGCGCCAGCTTCGCCCCGGCAAAGGCCGAGGACCAGAGCACGCAGAACACCGCGACCAGCAGCGGCAGGGGCAGAAAACTGCGCGCGGGGGCGGCGAGGGAGGGCGTGGCGGCTTGCATGGTCGGTCTCCGGCAGGCGTGAGAAGACCCTAGCCACGTGCTGCCGGATCGGAAAACGAGATGTTTTCATGGGGGGCATGAGCAAAGCCGATCTTTGCTCGCTTAGCCCGCCAGTGTCGGCTCCCAGCCATAGATCCAGCGGTAGCGCTCCAGCACCGCCTCGCCCGCGCGGGCGCGCATGACGAGATCGCGGGCGATCCGCGCCGGGCCTGAGAGGTGATAGATGCGGTCCATGCCGCGCGCGGCGGTCTGGATGCGCGCGGTGCGTGGCCGGCGCAGCGCCTCGTAGTGGCGCAGGCTCGCGGGAATATCGGGCCCCGCCTTCAGGCAGGCGGCGAGAATCACCGCGTCTTCGATCGCCTGCGCCGCGCCCTGGGCGAGGAAGGGACACATGGCGTGGGCGGCGTCGCCCAGCAGCGTCACCGGCCCGGCACCCCAGGCGGCGAGCGGGTCGAGATCGAACAGCGCCCAGCGCAGCCAGCTCTTCGGGGCGCCGAGCAGCGCCTGCGCGTCGTCGCCCCAGTCGCTGTAATGGCTGAGTAATTCCTGCGGTGCGGCGGGAATGCCCCAGCCATGGGTCTTGCGGGCATCCGGCGTAATGGCGACGAGGTTGATCGCCGCGCCCGCCTTCACCGGATAGGAGACGAGATGCGCCCCCGGCCCGAGCCAGAGCCGCGTCACCGGGTCGGTGAGGCGGGCCGGCAGCGCGCTGAGGGGAATCGTCGCCCGCCAGGCGGCGCGGCCGCGGAAGGACGGGGCAACGCCGGGATGCAGCAGGCCACGCACGGCTGAGCGCAGCCCATCGGCGCCGATCAGCGCGCGCGCATGGACGGATTCGCTGGTCTCGCCCTGCTCGGCCTGCACGGCGATGCCGTCGGAAAGGGCGGTGAAGCCGTCAATCTTGCGCCCGAGCCTTATGTCGATGGCGGGATGGGCGCGCGCGGCTTCGGCGAGGGCGGCTTGCAGATCGGCGCGGTGGATGACCAGGAAGGGGCCGCCGAAGCGGGCCTCGGCGCTCGCGCCCATCGGCGCGCTGGTGAGCCGGCGCCCGCTGCGCCCGTCGATCACCGCGAAACCGGTGGGCTCCACGGCGACGGCACGCACGCGCTCATAGACGCCGAGCGCCTTGAGGCAGCGCGTGGCGTTGGCGGCGAGCTGCACCCCCGCGCCGACCTCCTCGATGGCGGCGGCGCGTTCCAGAATGGTAATTTTATACCCAGCTTGCGCCAGGGCGAGCGCCGCCGTGAGCCCGCCAATGCCGGCCCCGGCGACGACAAGATGTTCCGCAGCCATGATGGCGTCCGCGGCCGCTCAGGCCGCGGCCGGAGCCTCGTAGAGCGCGCCCGGCGGGTTCGATTCGGTGCCGTGCAGATGGTGGTCGTACGCGTAGAGGGTCGAGCAATAGGGGCAGATGATCTCGTCATCCGAGCCCATATCGAGGAAGACATGCGGGTGATCGAAGGGCGGCCGCGCCCCGACACACATGAACTCCTTGGCGCCGATGGAGATTTTCGGCACGCCGGCCGAATTGTGGAAGTGGGGAACGACGTGGCCCGCCATGATTTTCCGTCCGCGCTCGTGATGGGATCGCGCGGAACATAGCCGCTGGCGGCGCCGGGTCCAAGAGGCAACGATGCGGCAACGACGTGGCAAGCCACATGCCGAGGCGTGCGAGCGGTAAAGCCTTGTGGATCAACGGCTAAAGGAGGGCTCCTTGGCCGCGCCACAATGGTGGTGCATCACCTTGGGGCACGTTGCGTGCGTCACCCCCTCGAGTGCCATGCGCCGACTTTTCGCCGCCGCCGCCTTCCTTCTCGCCTTTGCCGGCGCCGCGCACTGGGTGCTGCCGGTGGGGGAGTATTATTATACCCTGATCCTGGCGCAGGACGATGCCGCGCGCCTTGCCGACCTTCAGCTTTCCACCGTTCTCGACGCTGGGCGGGTCGAGGCGGAAATCGCCACAGCGCTGGACCGGGACGATACGGAACTGGCGACGAGTTTTCTGGAGCTGGCCGATTCCCGCCACCTCCCGGTGAGCGAGGAATTGCGCGCGCGGGTTGCAGCGTCGGGCGGCGCGGTGCCGCGCGCGGCGCGTGATTTCGGCGTCGGTCTGGTGACCGGTGAGGTGGACAGTCAGGCCAGTCTGGCCGGATCCATCGCGGGCGACCTGACGGTTTGGGGCGATGTGCGCGACCTCGGCCGGCAGGCGATTCACTGGGCGCGCGGTGAGCCTGTGGACGAATTCATGGTGGCACTCGCCGGTGCCGGCATCGTCGCCACAGGTGCAACCTATGCCGCCTTCGGGGCGCCACTCACGCTGCGCGCCGGCCTCAGCGTGGTGAAGGGGGCCCGCCGCGCCGGAGCGCTTGGCGGGCGTTTCGCCGCCCATCTGATCGATGCCGCCCGTAGCGGGCGGAAGGTGCAGGCGGCGGGCGCGCTGGTCGATGTCGGCCGCGCTTCGACCAAGGCCGGCACGCGGGCGACGCTCGCCGGCCTCACCCATGTGGATGACGCGGCGGGCGCCGCGCGGCTGGCCCGGCTGGCCGATGTGAAGGGCGGCAAGACGCTGGCCATCGTCAAAGTGCTCGGCCGTGGCGCGCTGTTCCTCACCGAGGCGGTCGCCAAGCTCGCCTTGTGGGTCATCGCGGCCATCGTTAACCTGATCGGGCTCATCTCCTCCTTCAACGCCTTCGTGGTCGCGCTGGTGCGGCCGCTGTGGAGACGGCCGCGGGTGGGGCTGTGTTCATTGGCCTGAGACGCGGCGTTCAAACAAAGCTCGGAGTCGGTCATCAACGAGAGCAAGATCGGTAACCGGGCCGCCCTCGCCACCATCGGCGATGGCAAAGCGAATTGTGCCGTCGCGGTTCTCAAGGATATCGAGAAGTCGCCCCTTGCGCTCCTGGATATAAAACACGGCCATCTTTCCCTGATAATCACGATACGCAATCTTGCCGATCGCGTCGAAAAGATCATCGCGGCCAGCGGCAAGATAAGCCAAGCGACGCCTCACGGATTCAAAAGCGCGTAACTCGTTCTCGCTGGTGGCACGTTGTTCGGCTTGAACAGGTGATGTCTCCATCGGCACCTGCTCGACCTCCGGACGCGCCGGTGCTTTTGGCGGGGTTGATGTAATATCCAGGCGCTTCAGCACATTACTGGTGAACACGTCGTCGAACGCCGATTTTGCAATGGCGCGATAGCCCTCAACGGCGTTCAGGCGGACATGCTTTATGTCGACTTCTTTTAGTAGAAAACGTGTAAATTCGACGCTAGGAGCAAGAAATTGTTCCGATATATAATCGAAAAATGCACGGTATGTAATCGAACGTCGTGCGTTTTCTGATATTGTGTCAGGGTCAAATCGTGTCTTGGTGAAATCATAGAGGCCGCTGATGAGGGTTTCAGTGAGCTGAGCTTTCCCGACTTTGTCAAAATCGACAAGCAAGAATGGCTCATCATCCATCATATTAGGTTCTTGTGAGTCCACAAAAAATTCATAGACGATCCCATCGGTCAGCACGCCGAGTTTTACGGTGCGTGAAGCATTGAAGTATGCCTTGAGTTGACCGCGGTCATCCTTCCGACCGTTTCCAACGCTTTTGCATTCAACCGCGATGACCGGCTTCAGATCCTTAAGCACGGCGTAATCGACACGGTTGCGGTACTTGTCGGAAAAGTCAGCAGCATGTTCTGCTGCCACCTCAGTCGGATCGCGATCATCATAGCCGAGGATAGAAATGAAAGGCAGCACCAGTGCGACCTTGGTCTGCTCCTCGTTATGAATATGACCGCGAACCCTCTGAACACGCTCGGCGAATGCCAATAGTGCCGTACGAAACTCGTCGATCGTCTGTGCCATGCCACCACGCCCCCATAGGTAGCGTAATCTAGGTGTGTTTCCCTTCGTCACGCAATCTAAAGTCTACGGTCACAAAAGCCGGGCTGGTCCTTGGCAGGATGGGTCCGGCTCTCTAGCTTTCCGGCACTTTTCGCCGGAGCCGCCTCGCCCATGCCGACCTTCCATCACGACGGAATCGACTTCGCCTATCTCGATGAGGGGCAGGGCGAGCCGATCCTGCTCATTCATGGCTTTGCCTCGACCAAGGAGATCAACTGGGTCGGGCCGGGCTGGGTGACGGCGCTGACCGGGGCCGGGCGGCGGGTGATCGCGCTGGATAATCGCGGCCATGGCGCCTCCGGCAAGGTGTATGAGCGCGACGCCTATGATCCCGGCGTGATGGCGCGCGACGCGCTGGCATTGCTCGACCATCTCGCCATCCCCCGCGCCGATGTGATGGGCTATTCCATGGGCGGGCGCATTGGCGCCTGCCTCGCGCTGCTGGCGCCGGAGCGGGTGCGCACGCTGATCCTCGGCGGCATCGGCATCCATCTGGTCGAAGGGGCAGGGCTTCCGGTCACCGTGGCGGAGGCGCTGCTGGCGCCGAGCCTTGACGATGTGACCGATCCGGTTGGGCGCACCTTTCGCGCCTTTGCCGAGCAGACCGGCAGCGACCGGCAGGCACTGGCCGCCTGCATCTATGGCTCGCGCCGCACGCTGACGCGCGAGGAGGTCGGCCGCATAACGGTTCCGACGCTGATCGCGGTCGGCACGCGGGACGAGGTGTCAGGCGCCGCCGCCCCGCTCGCCGCGCTCATTCCCGGCGCGCGGGTCGCGGACATTCCCGGGCGCGACCATATGCGGGCCGTCGGCGACCGCGTTTACAAGGACGCGGCGCTCGCTTTCCTTGCCGAGGTGCATTGATCGGACGCGCGACATGGCGACCCGGCGGCGCGATTTGCGGCGCCGGTGATCGACATGAAAACCCCGTGAAACCAAGGATTTGATAGGGGTAACGTGGCCCGCCGTTTCGGTGTGGCCGGAGGGGCGGCCTCGGCCGCTTCGCCCTCCGATGGCGACTCGCGTTTTTTGCAGAATCGCAACGAACCCCCGCATGGGATCACCCCTCCCGCTGTGCTAGGCTGCGCCTAACTCGGGTAAAACGCCGGCAGAGGGTCCACCCGATGGATCCGTGACCGGTGAGGGAAAGATCATGGCGCAGAATACCCTTCAGCGTGTCGCGGCGGCGCGCCCGCTCGACAAGCTCGACCCGGTCTGGTCGCGCATTCGCGACGAGGCCGAGGCCATTGTCGAGCATGAGCCGGCGCTCGCCAGCTTCGTCCATTCCAGCGTGCTCTATCACCCTTCGCTGGAAGAGGCGGTCGGCCACCGCATCGCCCAGCGGCTTGACCATGACGACATGCCGAGCCACCTCATCCGCCAGGCCTTTCGTGAGGCGGTGACGGATGACCCGGAGATCGGCCTCGCCATCCGCGCCGACATTCTCGCGGTCTGCGACCGCGATCCCGCGACGGAGCGGGCGGTGGATCCGCTGCTCTATTACAAGGGCTTCCACGCCATCCAGACCCATCGCCTGGCGCATTGGCTGCTCCGGCACAAGCGAAAGGATTTCGCGCTCTATCTGCAGAGCCGGGCCTCGGTGGTGTTCCAGGTCGACATCAACCCCGCCGCCGTGTTCGGGCGCGGCATCTTCTTCGATCACGCGACCGGCATCGTCGTCGGCGAGACGGCGGTGATCGAGGATAATGTGTCGATCCTGCAGGGCGTGACGCTCGGCGGCACCGGCAAGGAGCATGGCGACCGCCACCCGAAGATCCGCCGCGGCGTGCTGATTGGCGCCGGGGCCAAGGTGCTCGGCAATATCGAGGTGGGCAATTGTGCGCGCGTGGCGGCCGGCTCCGTCGTGCTCAAGCCTGTGCCGGCGGCGACGACGGTGGCCGGCGTGCCGGCGCGGATAGTGGGCGCCGGCAACTGCGCGGAGCCCTCGCGCAGCATGGACCAGATGTTCGACGACCTTCCCTTCCTCGGCGAGGCGATCTGAGGCCGGCGATCTGACGCCCTATCCCGGCAGGCATCGCGATCCGGGATAGGCCGCGCATCGCCCGTGCGGCGGGTTGCACAGCGGCGCCCGGCATGGCAAGCCTGCCGCCCAACCCACCCTTTGCGGAGCACGGATTTTGGAAAAGAAGGATTTCGAGCGCGTCCAGACCTATATGCGGCGCCTCTTCAACAACACGCAGATCCGCGTCGTCGGCCGTCCGAAGAAGAAGGACTCGGCCGAGGTGTATCTCGGCGACGAGTTCATCGGCGTCCTGTTCGAGGACAAGGAAGACGGCGACCTCTCCTATAATTTCCAGATGGCCATCCTCGACACCGATCTGGAAGACTGAACCTCGGACCGAGACCCAGGGATTCCCACCGATGCCGGTCTATGCGCTGGACGGGGTGGCGCCGGAACTGCCGGCGCCCGGCCGCTTCTGGATCGCCCCCACTGCCGAGGTGATCGGCCATGTGGCGCTGGGCGACGAGGCCAGCGTGTGGTTCGGCACGGTGATCCGGGGCGACAATGAGCGGATCAGCATCGGGGAGCGGGTGAACATCCAGGAGCTTTGCGTGCTCCACACCGATCCCGGCTTCCCGATGACCATCGGCGCGGACTGCACCATCGGCCACAAGGCGATGCTGCATGGCTGCACGATCGGCGAGAACAGCCTGATCGGCATGGGCGCCACGCTGCTGAACGGCGCCCGCATCGGGCGCAACTGCCTGGTCGGCGCCGGCGCGCTGGTGACCGAGGGCAAGGAATTTCCCGACAATTCCCTCATCGTCGGCGCGCCCGCCAAGGTCATCCGCACGCTGGATGAGAGCGTGACCGCGCGCATCCACGGCACGGCGGCGCATTATGTGCGCAACTGGCGGCGCTTTGCCGAAGGTCTCGCGCGGATCGACTGAGCGGGCCCCATTTCGCCCATCTTCTCCTGTTCAGCCGGACAGGCGGGCGCGCCGGCCCGTCGTGACAGGAGATCTCCCATGGACAGCATCCGTACCGAACGGCTGGTGCTGCGGAATTTCCGCCGTGAGGATGGCCCGGATCTGCTGGCCTATCTGCGGGAGCCGGGCGCCAGCTGCTATCTTTCCCTCAAGCTCGGTGATCTGGCGGCCGCCGAGGCAGAGGCGGCGGCGCGCGCCGGCAGCGACGAGACCATCGCGGTCTGCCTCGCCGACACCGGCCGGGTGATCGGCGATGTGTTTGCCATGCCGGAACCGCCCGACACCTTCTCCGTCGGCTGGAACTTCAACGCCGCGTTTGGCGGGGCCGGCTTCGCCACCGAGGCCGCGCGGGCTTTGTTCGAGCATCTGTTCACGGTCCGGCAGGCGCGGCGTCTTTATGCCTATGTCGAGGAGGACAACGCCGCCTCGCAGCGCCTGTGCGACAGGCTCGGCATGCGCGCGGAGGGGCTGTTCAAGGAGTTCGTCTCCTTCCGCCAGGATGAGAACGGCCAACCCGTCTTCGAGAACACGCGGCAATATGCGCTGCTGCGCAAGGAGTGGCTGGCGCGGGTCGGTTGATCCCCCGCGCGCCTCGCCTCAGTTCTGGCCGACCGTGGCCGGGGCCAGCACATCGCCCAGCGACACCCAGCGATCCGGGAAACCCTGCGCCTGCCGCTTGACGAAGCGGTAGCCGGTCTCGTGCCAGAGCAGGATGGCGGCTTCCTGATTGTCCAGCACCAGATCGCCGCGATCGGTGACGACGGTGAGCACCGAATGGCCGTCGCCCTGCTTGTCGCGCACCACGGTGATGAGCAGCGTTTCCGCCGGCCAGCCGGCCTCGATCAGCAGGCGGCGCTTCAGGAGGACATAGTCCTCGCAATCGCCATAGCCGTCATCCGGGTAGGTCCAGCGCTCGATCTCGCCATAATGCTCGATATCGGTCAGCGGCTGGATGGTGCCGTTCACCGTGTCGTTGATGTGGCGGAGCTGGGCGTAATTGGCGTCGGTCAGGGCGACCTTGCCGCCGCGGCCATTGCCGTTGCCGCAATCGCCCGGCCGCTCGGCGCAGAAGCGCGCATAGCCGATCGGGGTGGCGGTGTTGCTCCCCGCGATCATGTTCGAGCCGGGGGCGCTGCGCATCGCCAGATGCACCTCGCCGACCCGCTCGCTCGCCTGCGCCGGGGACACGCCCCAGACACCCGCTATCGCCGCTATCACGACCGCTGCCGCCGCCGCGAGACGGGCTCGTTCGAGCCTCTTGTTCATCGCGTACCTCATTCCTGTCTATGGAAGACATCATGACAGCGATGTTTTTATTCTGGTCTAAGCGACGACGTAGATTCACGAGTACCTTGGATAGAGGTCGTTAACACCTGTTTCTCTTGGCATTAACCATTGATATTGGCAGGCTGTTCATCACGCGAATTAAGCCGGTCGCAACCCGGCGCCGCTAGCGCGCGCTCGATTCTTTGATGAGGTCGGTGCTGTCGGCGCTTGCCGGCCCGCACTGCGCCGCCTATGTCATCGCTGTGCTTGACCCATCCCAGATTGCCGCCCAGCGCCGCCAGCCCATCCTCAACGTGCCGACGGTGATCACCGTCCTGGCGGCGGTGATGCTGGCCATTCAGGGGCTGCGCGACATGGTCGATCCCGATACGGGCATCGAGATCCTCGCGCTCTTCGCCTTCATTCCCGCCCGCTTCGACCCCTCCGTGCTCGCCGAAGGCATTCTGCCGGGCGGGGCCGGGGCGGATGTGTGGACCTTCGTCACCTATGCCTTCCTGCATGGCGGCTGGACCCATGTGGGGCTGAACCTCCTGTGGATGCTGGCCTTTGGCAGCCCGGTGGCGCGCCGCTTCGGCACGCTGCGTTTCCTCCTGTTCTTCGTCGTCACGGCGGCGGCGGGGGCGGGGCTGCATCTCGTCACCCATGAGGGCGAACTGGTGCCGATGATCGGCGCCTCGGCGGCGGTGTCGGGCTGCATGGCGGCGGCGATCCGCTTCATGTTCGCCTCGGAAGGCCATGTGGTATGGCAGCCGGACGCGATGAGCGCCTCGGTGCGCTATCCCGCCCCGCCGCTGTCCATCGTCATGCGTGACCGGCGGGTGATCGGCTTTGTCGGCGTGTGGTTCCTCATCAATATCGGCTTCGGCCTGCTGACACCGGCCGGCGTCACCGATGGCAGCATCGCCTGGGAAGCCCATATTGGCGGCTTCGTCGTCGGGCTTTTGCTGTTCCCGCTGTTCGATCCGGTGCGTTCCGGACCGGACGGCGCGCCCTATTCCCGGCACCCTCAGGGCTGATCCAGCCTGTTCTCGCAACAGACTTGCCTCCCGCTGCGTTAAGGCGGATCATTTCCGGCTCAGGCTACGCGCAAGCGCGGCCGTAACGAGCAGCCGGCGGAAGAGCCGACCGGCTGCCGAATGGGAAGGAGGCATGCCATGACGGTTCGTTCGATTCTGGACGAGAAGGGGTACGACGTGCAGACCATCCGCCCGGACGCAACGTTGCGCGAGGCGGTGGAAGTGCTGGCCGAGAAGCGCATCGGTGCGATCGTGGTGACCGATGCCGAGCGCCGTGTGGTCGGCATTCTCTCCGAGCGCGATTGCGTGCGGGTGATCGGCAATGACGGGCCGGGACGGCTCGATGACACCGTCGCCACCGTCATGACCTCCAAGGTGGTCACCGCCGACGGCAATGAGACCGTGCATCAGGTCATGGAGCACATGACCGCCGGCCGCTTCCGCCATCTGCCGGTGGTGCAGGGCGGCAAGCTTCTCGGCATCATTTCCATTGGCGACGTGGTCAAGCATCGCCTGGCGGAGATGGAGCGCGAGAGCCACGCCATGCGCGAATACATCATGTCCACCTGACACACGCGCTCCCGGCCGGAGGGTCGGGAGCGTCACCGGCCGGCGCGCATGCCCGCTCAGAAGCGCGGCGTGTCGGTCTTCTTCGGGGTGGCGTAGACCTCGCCCGGGTCGAACAGCTTGCCGGCGTCATTGACCGCGAGCTTCAACTCGGGTGTCGGCGCGGCGCCGAGCGGCACGGAGCGGAAGAAGCAGGAGCGGTGCCCGGTGTGGCAGGCCGCGCCCGTGCCGCCCATGCGCACGCGCATCACCACCGCGTCCTGGTCGCAATCGACCTGGAGCTCGACGAGCTTCTGCACGTGGCCGCTTTCCTCGCCCTTCTTCCACAGCCGCCCGCGCGAGCGGCTGTAATAATGCGCCTCGCCGGTCTCGATGGTGAGGGCAAGGGCCTGCGCGTTCATATGCGCGACCATGAGGACCGCGCCGTCCTCGGCATCGACGGCCACGGCAGTGATCAGCCCATCCGCGTCGAATTTCGGGGCGAGGCGTTCGCCTTCCTCGATCTCGGCCTTGCTGCCGCGCGCGGCGAAGGCCGGCTCACGCGTCTCAGCCACGCCCGCCCCGCAACAGGCTCATGAAGCGGACCTGCTCCTGCGGGTCATCGCGGAACACGCCGGTGAACTGCATGGTGACGGTGGAGGCGCCCTGCTTGCGCACGCCGCGCATGGCCATGCACATGTGCTCGGCCTCGATCAGCACGGCGACGCCGCGCGGCTTCAGCGCCTCGTCCATGGCGGTGATGATCTGCGAGGTCAGGTGCTCCTGCGTCTGCAGCCGGTGGGCGAACAGATCGACGATGCGGGCGATCTTCGAAAGGCCGACCACGCGCTCCACCGGGAAATAGGCGACATGCGCCTTGCCGACGAAGGGAACCATGTGGTGCTCGCAGTGCGAGTGGAACTCGATGTCGCGCACCAGCACCATGTCGTCGAAATTGCCGATCTCGCCAAAGGTGCGGTCGAGCACGGCCTCGGCGTCGGCATTATAGCCGTCATAGAATTCCTGATACGCCTTCACCACGCGCTTGGGGGTATCCAGCAGCCCTTCGCGGGTCGGATCATCGCCCGCCCAGGCGATCAGCGTGCGCACGGCCGCTTCCGCTTCCTCGCGGCTGGGGCGGCGCTGTTCGGTGGCAGCGGCGGCAACTTCGTTCTTCGCGCTGCGCATCAGCGATTCAAGCACGGCATCCATGACGAACTCCGTTCGACGGCGCATTTCAGACCGGGCGCCGGGGTGTCACCGGTATTACTCGACATACGTGCCATGACTTGTCACGGATCAGCGCATTACCATCATCATAACGCCCGTCTGAACGCCCCGGAAGTGACATCCGGTTGCTTTCGCAGACGCGCACCCGCTCCTATATAGGTGAGCAAGGGTGGCCTGCAACGCAGCCGCGACGCGCGGCGCGACGGACGGACAAGATGCTGAACGAGGTCTATAATCGCCGCATCCTCGAGCTGGCAGCCGATATACCACGCCTCGGCCGGCTCGCCGCGCCCGATGCGACGGCAACGGCGCATTCCAAGCTTTGCGGTTCCACCGTCACCGTGGATGTGGCGGTGAAGGACGGCGTGATCGCCGATTTTGCCCATGAGGTACGGGCCTGCGCGCTCGGTCAGGCGTCGTCCTCGGTGATGGGCGCGCTGGTCGTCGGCTCGACGCCTGCGGAAGTGCGGGCGGTGCGCGAGGCGATGCGGCGTATGCTCAAGGAAAACGGCGCGCCGCCCGAGGGCCGCTGGGCCGAACTCGCCGTGCTGGAGCCGGTGCGCGACTACAAGGCGCGCCATGCCTCGACCCTCCTGACCTTCGACGCCGTGGTCGACGCGCTCGACCAGATCGAGGCGAAGGCGACGGCGGCGGAGTAGGGGGCGCGGCGGCGAAGTGGGGGCGACAGCGGCCCCCGCCATCGTCATCCCGGACGGCCGCAGGCCGATCCGGGATCGTGGCCAGAACGGCGCGCGATGCCGGCTCTGCGGCTACGCCTCCGGCCGAGATGACGGCCTGTGGCTGGCGGGGCTCGGTGATCCCGCCTCAGCGTTCGGTGAAGAAGGTGAACAGGACCTCGTCCTTCTCGCCGGTGAGGCAGAGGAAGCGGTTGGCGGTGTCGGAGCGATCGCGTTGAATATAGGCCTCGCCCATGATGACGCCCTTCACCGCCGTGTCGCCGAGCTTGGACTCGGCCTGCGCGATGGTGAGGCCGTCGATCTCGATATAGATGTCCTCGATCGACGGGGAGCGCTGCTTCAGCTTGGCCAGCGCATCCGCCTTGCAGGCGGCGACGCGCTGCATGTCGGGATCGACATCGGACTGGTTCGCGGCGGCGGGATCGGGCTGCGTGCCACCGGCGGGGCCGGGCGGCGTCGCCGGGGCGGGCGTGGGCGAGGGCGCCACATCGGGCATGGTCTGCGGGGCGGGCTGCTGCGCCAGCGCCGGCCCGGCGAGCAGCAGGATCAGAAGGGTGAGAGGCGCTGTCATCCGCATGTGCTGAACCTTTTCGCCGCGTGTGTGCCACCCAACGCGCGGGAATCTCGGCGGTTCCCCGCTACGGGGTCACACCGATGACGACGCGCGCTTCCGCCGCAGCGCTGCTGGCCCGCCTGCCGCGGCTGATGCTGCGCGTGCCGATCCTCGTCTATCGCTACAGCTTCTCCGCCTTCATGGGCCGGCAGTGCCGCTATCTGCCGACCTGCTCGGAATTCGCCGAGGAGGCGATCGACAAGCACGGCGCCTGGGCGGGGGGCTGGATGGCGGCGGGGCGCATCTGCCGCTGCCATCCTTGGGGCGGGTCGGGCTTTGAGTGCGTGCCGGCCGAATTGCCCGCGAATGGCGCGTGGTATATGCCGTGGCGCTATGCGCGCACGCCCGAAAAGCAGGAGGGAGCGCGCGGCACCTGACCAACAAGCCTACCTGCGTGGTTCGCAGGAGTGGGCGGGAGAAAATAGATGTCCGAAATCAACCTCACCTTCCCCGATGGCGCCGTCCGAGCCTATGCCTCCGGCACCACGGGCGCGGAAGTCGCCGCCTCCATCGCCAAGTCGCTGGCCAAGAAGTCGCTGGCCATCAAGCTCGACGGCGTGCTGAGCGACCTGTCCGACCCGATCATCGCCGACGCCAAATTCGAGATCGTCACCCGCGAGAGCCCCGAGGCGCTGGAACTCATCCGCCACGACGCCGCGCATGTGCTGGCGGAAGCGGTGCAGGAGCTGTGGCCGGGTACGCAGGTGACCATCGGCCCGGTGATCGAGAACGGCTTCTATTACGACTTCTTCCGCAACGAGCCGTTCACGCCGGAGGATTTCCCCGCCATCGAGAAGAAGATGCGCGAGATCATCGCCCGCGACGCCGCCTTCACCAAGGAAGTGTGGGACCGCGAGACGACGAAGGCCGTCTTCAAGGAGAAGGGCGAGGCGTTCAAGGTCGAGCTGGTCGACGCCATTCCGGCGGACCAGTCGATCAAGATCTACAAGCAGGGCGCCTGGTTCGACCTGTGCCGCGGCCCGCATATGCCGAGCACCGGCAAGATCGGCGACGCCTTCAAGCTGATGAAGGTGGCCGGTGCCTATTGGCGCGGCGACAGCAACAACCCGATGCTGACGCGCATCTACGCCACCGCCTGGCGCACCCGCGAGGAACTTGACGCCTATATCGTCCAGCTGGAGGAAGCCGAGAAGCGCGACCATCGCCGGCTCGGCCGGGAGATGGACCTGTTCCACTTCCAGGAGGAGGGGCCGGGCGTCGTGTTCTGGCACCCCAAGGGCTGGAACCTGTTCCAGAACCTCGTCGCCTATATGCGCCGGCGCCTCGCCGCCGATTACAGCGAGGTCAACGCCCCGCAGGTGCTCGACAAGTCGCTGTGGGAGACCTCCGGCCATTGGGGCTGGTACAAGGACAACATGTTCAAGGTGCAGCCGGCCGGCGACACCGAGGATAATGACCGCGTCTATGCGCTCAAACCCATGAACTGCCCCGGCCATGTGCAGATCTTCAAGCACGGGCTGAAATCCTACCGCGACCTGCCCATGCGCCTCGCCGAATTCGGCGCGGTGCATCGCTACGAGCCCTCGGGCGCGCTGCACGGGCTGATGCGCGTGCGCGGCTTCACCCAGGACGACGCCCACATCTTCTGCACCGAGGAACAGATGGCGGCGGAGTGCCTGAAGATCAACGATCTCATCCTCTCCACCTATGCCGATTTCGGCTTTGAGGAGATCGTGGTGAAGCTCTCCACGCGGCCCGAGAAGCGCGTCGGCTCGGACGCGGTGTGGGATCACGCCGAGGACGTGATGGGCCGGGTGCTCACCCAGATCGAGGCGGAGTCCGGCGGCAAGATCAAGACCGGCATCCTGCCGGGCGAGGGCGCCTTCTACGGCCCGAAATTCGAGTACACGCTGCGCGACGCGATCGGCCGCGAATGGCAGTGCGGCACCACGCAGGTGGACTTCAACCTGCCGGAGCGCTTCGGCGCCTTCTATGTCGATGCCGACGGCACGAAGAAGACGCCGGTGATGATCCACCGCGCCATTTGCGGCTCGATGGAGCGCTTCACCGGCATTCTCATCGAGCACCATGCCGGGCATTTCCCGCTCTGGCTGGCGCCGGTGCAGGCGGTGGTGGCGACCATCACCTCCGAGGGCGATGACTATGCCCGCGAGATCGTCGCGCTGGCGAAGAAGCGCGGCCTGCGCGTCGAGCTCGACCTGCGTAACGAGAAGATCAACTACAAGGTGCGCGAGCACTCACTGGCCAAGGTGCCGGCTCTGGTCGTGGTTGGCCGCAAGGAGGCCGCCGAGCGCACCGTCTCGATCCGCCGCCTCGGCTCGCCCAACCAGACCAGCTTCACGCTGGACGAGGCGCTGGCCGCGCTGGTGGCGGAAGCCAGCCCGCCGGACACGCTGCGCGACTGAGCGGGGAACGGTTCCGTCCCGGCGCTGTCAGGGCTGGCTGACCGATACTGTCCCTAGAACGTCATGGCCGGGCTTGGCCCGGCCATCCACGTCTTTCTCCGGTATCAAAGTCGTGGATCCCCGGACCAAGCCCGGGGATGACGGCGGTACTGCGGACGCCTGGCTGAAGAGGCGCTGCCACGCCGGCCCATCCGGTAGATGGCAATTGCGCTGCAACCTCCGCTTTTATACCCTCCCGGCTGAACGTCACGCGTGCTGAGTCGTGGCGCTATTCCAGCCGCTCCGCGCCTGTGACCTTCCCCACGCCGTCGGGACTTGCGGACGGCGATTTCAGGCATCGGCCTACGGGCTGCGGGGGAACATCATGCGGGTCGTCAGACTTTTCTGCGCCGTGGCCGGCTTTGCGGCGATCACCGCGACCGCGCAGGCGCAGGCCATCACCAAGGCCCCGGCCTCCATGCCGGCGAGCG
This sequence comes from Ancylobacter sp. WKF20, assembly GCF_029760895.1. NCBI lineage: Bacteria > Pseudomonadati > Pseudomonadota > Alphaproteobacteria > Hyphomicrobiales > Xanthobacteraceae > Ancylobacter > Ancylobacter sp. WKF20. The sequence continues at coordinate 1,481,852 of NZ_CP121679.1, read as the reverse complement.
TCACGCTGGTGCCGGACAGCGCCTTCTTCATCGGTGCCGGCGGCAGCCTGAACGCCACGCGCTTCACCGATCAGAGCCTCTACGCGCAGGGTGTCTCGACCATCTATGAAAACGGGGTGGAAGCAGGCGCCGGCTCGGCGGGCGGCGCGATGAGCCCCGGCTTTGACACGTCCTATGACCTCTCCGGCGCGGCGCAGCTCGGCTATTTCAGCCGCATCCCCGGCACGGAATGGCTGTGGGGCGTGAAGTTCACCTATAATTATGTCGGCGGCGATGCGCAGACCGAGCCCGTGGTGGTGCCGCAGGCCGGGTCGTTCACCGGCGCGTCCCCGTCCACCTTCACCGGCAATGTCGTCGCGCGCTCCTACACGACGAGCCTCGACAACCAGTTCGCGCTGGTGCCGTTCATCGGCCGGTCCTTCGAGAAGGGCTTCCTGTATCTCGGCGCCGGGCCCACGCTGTCGCGGGTCAACTACACCTTCAACGAGGTGGTGGGTCTCGCCGACATTAATGGCGTGCACTACGACATCACCGGCCGCTCGGCGAGCTACTCGGCCTCGGACTGGGCGTGGGGCGGCGCGGTCGTGGTCGGCGCCACCTATTTCGTGACCCCGGACTGGTTCCTCGACATCAGCTACACCTACGCGCTCACGGAAAACGTCAGCCTCGCCTATGCCGGCCCGTTCTCCACGACGGCGCGGGGCGGTTTCGAGGATACCGGCATCCTCAGCGGCACCTTCTCGGGGGCGACCAGCACGCAGGCGATCACCCTGTCGATCAACCGGGCGTTCTGAACCGGCTTCCGGCCCGGCCTGTCACCCGCCGGTCTTTGGCGGCGTCTCGGCCGGGCGGGGCGGGGGCGGGAGGGGTTGCGGCGGGTAGGCGCCGGTGTCGCGCCGCAGGCTGGGATTGCTGGTGGCGCCGGGCACGTTGAGCCGGCGCTGCTGCGGCGTCCAGTAGGACGGCCCCTGCATCAGGTTCTGGCTGTTCGGTCGCACCGAATCCGGGCGTTGCGGCACGTAGCGATTCCCTGGGCTGGTCGATGTCTGGGCCAGCGCCGGCAGGCCCGGCGCGAGCAGCGCGACGAGGATGATCGCCGCGCGGGCGCCCAACAATCTTTGCATCTTGTCTCCCTCGTCTCCTCCCTATCTAGGGTCCGGCCCGCCGCTTTGCCATGCCGCTGCGTCGCCGCCGCGCATGCCACGGAAAATCCCACCGGACTGCCGCAGCGTCAGACGGCTTCCGCCGTTGCTAAGGCCGGGCTTTGCGTGGATATTCCGCGCGACTTCATGGAGCGGGGGCAGGCGCGCCGATGGCAGACCCGAACGCGGCGATTCTGGTGGTGGATGACGTCGCCGAGAATCGCGATCTGCTCATGCGCCGCCTGAAACGGCTTGGCTTCAGCCGCCTCGACGAGGCCGCCAACGGCCATGAGGCGCTCGCCGCCATCGGCAAGACCGCCTATGACCTCGTGCTGCTCGACATCATGATGCCGGAACTCGACGGCTTCGGCGTGCTCGACGCGCTGAAAGCCAGCGGGGCGATCCATGACCTGCCGGTGATCGTGGTCTCGGCGCTGAACGAGATCGACCCGGTGGTGCGCTGCATCGAGCTGGGCGCCGACGATTTCATCTTCAAGCCCTTCAACCCGACGCTGCTGCGCGCCCGCGTCATGGCGACGCTGGAGAAGAAGGCGCTGCGCGACCGCACGCGCGACGAGCTGCGCCGCAAGCAGGTGGAGCTGAACGAGGCACGCACGCTCCAGCTCGCGCTGGTGCCGCCGGCCTTTGCCGGCACGGTGGACGGGCGCGTGCTCACCATCGACACGCTGCTGGAACCGGCCAAGGAGGTCGGTGGCGATCTCGTCGACTATTTCCCGGTGGGCGACGACCGCATGGCGCTCATCGTCGGCGACGTCTCCGACAAGGGCGCCGCCGCGGCGCTGATGATGGCGCGCACCCATGCCATGTTCCGCGCGCTGGCGGCGCGGCCGGATGCGCCGGCGCTGTTCGGCGATCCGGCGCGGGCGGTGGGCATGGTCAATGACGCGCTGTCACGCGGCAATGCCGGCTGCATGTTCGTGACGCTGACGCTGGCCGTGCTGGAGGCCGCGAGCGGCGAGCTCGCCTATGTGCGCGCCGGCCATGTGCCGCCTTTCCTGCGCCGCGCTGATGGCGGCCTGTCCCGGCTTCAGGGCTTTGGCGGGCCGGCGCTGGGCGTGATGGAAGAGTTTCCGTATCGGAGCGCGCAGGCCGTGCTGGCCGAAGGCGACCGGCTGCTCATCGTCACCGATGGTTTCACCGAGGCGCAGAATGCCGGCGCGGCGCTCTATGGCGAGGAGCGGCTCGCCGCCCTTTTCGCCGAACTGGGGCACGCGGAAGCGCCGGGCGAGGCGCGGGTGCTTGCCCGCCTCGTCAGCGACGTGCGCGGCTTCGAGGCCGGCTTGCCGGCCTTTGACGACATGGCGGCGATCCTGCTGGCGCTCGGGCCGGACGGCGTTCCGGCGGGCTGAGAAGAAAAGCGGCAAGGGGGAGAGATGACCAAGGACACGAAGGCCGCGACCCTTCCCGAGGAGGGGCTGGACGGGCGCGAGGCCACGCTGCTGCGGGCGACGCTGGAGAACATGTCGCAGGGCGTCGCCATGTATGACGCCGAGCATCGCCTCGTGACGTGGAACAAGCTGTTCCGCGAATATCTCGACATGCCCGACGAGTTCCTCACCAGCGAGCACACCTTTGCCGACTACATCCGCTATCTCGGCGCGCGCGGTGAGTTCGGCGAGGTGGATATCGAGGTGGCGCTGGCCCAGCGCATCAAGCAGCTCGACCATCCCCATTCCTTCGAGCGCGTGCGGCCGGACGGCACCTATCTCGAGGTGCGGCGCGACCCGGTGCCCGGCGGCGGCTTCATCGCCATCTACACCGACATCACCGAGCGCAAGATCGCCGAGATGAAACTGCGCGAGGACGAGGAGCAGCTGCGCGCCATCGACGCCGCCGCGCCCGTCGGCCTCGTCATCATGGATATAAAGAGCCATGTGGTGCGCCATTCCAATGGCTGCTTCGGCCGGCTGATCGGCAAGGATGCGGCCACACTGATCGACCGGCCCATCGCCGAGCTGGTGGGCGACACCGAGAAGACCGCCCGGCTGATCGACATTCTCATGAGCCCGTCGACCGAGCGGCAGGAGTTCTACCTGCCGCGTTCGGACGGCACGAGCATCTGCACCATGGTCTCGCATGAGCATCTCGATTTCCGCGGCCAGCCGGCGATCATCGGCACCTTCGTCGACATCAGCGACCGGGTGCGCATGGAGCAGCAGCTGCGCGAGGCCAAGGAAGCGGCGGAATCGGCGAGCCGGGTCAAATCCGCCTTCCTCGCCAATATGAGCCATGAGCTGCGCACCCCGCTCAACGCCATCATCGGCTACAGCGAGATCCTCTCCGAGGACGCGGCCGACGAGGGCAACACGGCGATGGTCGCCGACCTCGACAAGATCCAGGCCGCCGGCAAGCACCTTTTGGGTCTCATCAACGACATCCTCGACCTCTCCAAGATCGAGGCCGGGCGGATGGACGTCTATCTCGAGCAGGTCTTCCTCACCCGCATGGTGGAAGAGGTGAAGACCATCGTCAGCCCGATGATGGCGAAGAACGAGAACCGCTTCGTCATCGACTGCCCGATGGATATCGGCTCGCTGCGCACCGATGTGACCAAGCTGAAGCAGAGCCTCATCAACCTGCTCAGCAACGCCGCCAAGTTCACCAAGAAGGGCGAGGTCGTGCTGCGCCTCCTGCGCATCGAGGGCGAGGGCGGCGAGGTGGTGCGCTTCGAGGTCGCCGACAGCGGCATCGGCATGAGCGAGGAGCAGATGGGCCGGCTGTTCCAGGCCTTTACCCAGGCGGACAGCTCCACCACCCGCAATTTCGGCGGCACGGGGCTCGGCCTGACCATCACCAAGCATTTCGCCGCCATGCTCGGCGGCACGATCAACGTCGCCAGCCAGCCCGGCGTCGGCTCGACCTTCACCATCGAATTGCCGGTCGAGACCAAGACGGCGGCGGCCGACAGCGCGGCAGCGCCCGACCTGTCCGATCCCGGCGCGCCGGCGGAGCCTGGCGCCATCACCGTGCTGGTGGTCGATGACGACCCGGCGGTGCATGAGGTGCTGGCGGCGACGCTCGGCAAGGAAGGCTATGTGCTGCGCCACGCCCGCGACGGCATCGAGGCACTCAACATCATGCGCCGCGAGCCGCCGGACATCGTCACGCTCGACGTGATGATGCCGAAGATCGACGGCTGGTCGGTGCTCGGCATCATGAAGTCCGAGCCGGCGCTCGAGCACATCCCGGTCATCATGCTGACCATCGTCGACGACCGGAATCTCGGCTATTCGCTCGGCGCCTCCGAATACATGACCAAGCCGATCGACCGGCAGCGGCTGATCGCGCTGATCCATAAGTTCGCGCCGGGCGAGGAGGAGGGGCTGGTGCTGGTTGTCGATGACGATCCGCAGGTCCGCGCCATGATCCGCAAGACCATCGAGGATGTCGGGCTGCACGCCGCCGAGGCGGCGAACGGCCAGGCGGCGCTCGACTGGCTGGAGGCCCATCATCTGCCGGCGCTGGTGCTGCTCGACCTGATGATGCCGGAGATGGACGGCTTCGAGTTTCTCTCGCATGTACGTGCCGATGAGCGTTTCGGCGACCTGCCCATCGTGGTGCTGACGGCCAAGGAGCTGACGGCCGAGGAGCGCGAGTTCCTCGCCCGCAACACGCTGCTGATCCTCAACAAGAGCGCGCAGCCGATCGGCTCGCTCGGTTCGGCGCTGGCCACCATCGCCAGCCACAAGCCGGGGTGAGGAGGGAACATGCCGAAAATTCTGCTGGTCGAAGACAATGAGATGAACCGCGACATGCTGAGCCGGCGCCTGACGCGCAACGGCTTCGAGGTGGTGATCGCGGTCAATGGTCAGGAAGGGGTGGATCTCGCCGGATCCGAAAAGCCGGACCTGATCCTGATGGATATGAGCCTGCCGGTGCTCGACGGATGGGAGGCGACGCGGCGGGTGAAGGCCGATCCCACCACCCGCGCCATCCCCGTCATCGCGCTCACCGCCCATGCCATGGCGCAGGACCGCGAGCAGGCGCTGGCGGCCGGGTGCGATGACTTCGACACCAAGCCGGTGGAGCTCCCCCGGCTGATGGGCAAGATCAACGCGCTGCTCGGCCTGTCATGAGGACCGTGCCTTTCCTGCCGCGCCGCGGCCTTCCTGCGTCCGGGGCGTGATCCGATGGGACCGGTTGGATTTCTGCTGAGCGGGCTCGGCCTGTTCTTCATCGGCGTGCGCGGCCTCTCCGCCAATCTCGTGCCGCTGGTCGGCCGGCGGGCGCGCGCGGCCTTTGCCGGGGCGCTGCGGGCGCCGTTGAGCACGGCGATCAGCGGCGTCGTGGCCGGCATGGTCACGCAGAGCTCGACCGCCGTCTCGTGGATCATCGTCTCCTTCGTGCGCGGCGGCGTGCTGCCGGACGGGCCGGCGCTGCTGGCGCCGACCTGGGCCAATGTCGGCACCGCGCTGCTGCCGCTGATCGTTGCCATCGACACGGCGACGCCGGCCGCCATCGTCATCGGCATTGTCGGCTTCGCCACCTATTTCAACCTCGCGCGCGGCGACCGTATGCGCAACGTGATGGAAGCCGCGCTCGGCGCCGCGCTGCTGCTGTTCGGCATGCACCTCGTCTCGGTCGCGGTTGGGCCGATGCGTGAGAGCCTAATGGGCAATCCGCTGTGGGAGATTGCCGTGGGTAGCCCCTGGCTGCTGGCGGGCATCGGTGCCGCCTTCGCGCTCGCCGCGCAGTCCTCCTCCGTCGCGGCGGCGATCGCGGTGACGGCGGTGGGCAGCGACCTTCTCGATCTCGGCGCCGCCCTGCCTCTGGTGGCGGGCGCCAATCTCGCCGGCTCGGTCAACAACATCATCCTGATCCCCGGCGAGGCGATGTCCGGGCGCATCGTCTTCGCCCTGCAGGTGCTGCAGAAGGTCGCCGGCTCGGCGCTGCTGGCGCTGGTCTGCGTGATCGCGGCGCTGTTTCCCGCCCATCTGGATGGCGCGCTGGGCCTCGTGGGCGAGGATGCCGGCGCGCAGATCGCCATCCTGTTCCTGCTGGCGCAGATCGGCGGCGCCTTCATCACCAACCTGCTGGAAACGCCGACCCGGCACCTGCTGCTGCGGGTGACGCGCGAAAGCCCGGCGGAGACGCTGGCCCAGCCCGCCTTCCTGCTGCGCGAGGCGGCGGGCGATCCATCAACCGCGCTCGACCTCGCCTTGCGCGAGCTGGCGCGGCTCAGCGCCCGCCTGCCGCTGCTGCTCGATCATGTGCGCGACGAGGGCGAGCCGAGCACGCCGCCGGCGGCGACGCTGAAGACCGCCGGCCAGTCGCTCGCCGGCACCATCCGCGCCTATCTCGCCACGCTGCTCGATGGCGCGTTGACCCGCGAGCAGGTGGCGACCGCGCTGCTGGTCGATGAGGGCGCGACCAATGCCGGGGCGCTGCATGAGGCGCTGGCGGAATTCGTCGAGGCGGCCCGCGAGGCGCAGGCGGTTGATACCGCCCAGCGGCTGATCGAGGCGCTGCACGCGCTGCTGAGCGCGGTCGCGGAGCATGGCGAGAGCCTGGGGGCGGAGGATGCCGCGCTGGTGCTCGGCCTTCTCGGCCATCGCGACAAACTGATGGAAGATCTGCGGCTGCGCCTCTCCGCCCAGCAGGACATCACGCCCGGCGCGCAGAACGCGCTGTTCCGCATGACCATGCTGTTCGAGCGGATCGTCTGGATGGCGCGCCGGCTGGTGAACGACTTCACCCAGGCGCACCGGGCGCTGGAATCGAGCTGACCCGCCGCGAGGGCTCTCAGGCTTCCCGCGCCTGCGCGGTCTCACCGGCGAGGGAGAGGCGAAGCGTCACGACGTTGCGGCCATTCTCGCGCTTATAGGCAAAGCTGTCGGCCAGCGTGCGCACGAGATGCACGCCCAGCCCGCCGATCCGGCGCTCGTCCAGCGTGCCGGCGAGGTCCGGCGGGGGGGCGTTGAACGGATCGAAGGCGTCGCCATCATCGGACAGGGTGAGTTCCAGCGCCTCGCCCAGATGGCGCAGATGCACGCCGATCTCGCCGGCGCGCCCGTCCTTGTAGCCATAGTCCACGGCGTTGTTGACGAACTCGTCCACCGCGAGGTGCAGGCGATAGGCCGGCTTGGCGGGGATGGCGGAGGTCTCGATGAAGAAGTCGAGCGCGGCGACCAGACCCTCCATCTGCGAGAGCTGGTTCGGCAGGCTGAGGTCGATCTCCCGGATGATCATGGCCTGTCCCGCCGACGGATGCCGCTGGGGAAGTTGACTTAGGCGAGGGCGGCGAGCGCCGCGTCGCGGCTGGGATGGATCGGGATCAGCGTGGTAAAGCCGCTGACATCGAACACTTCATGCACCTGCGGCACGAGGCTGCAAATGGCGAGCGCCACGCCCTGGCTGCGGGCGAGCTTGGTCGCCTTCAGCACGACGCGCAGCCCGGCCGAGCTGATATAGGTGAGCTCGGCGAAATCGAGCAGGATCGGGTTGTTGCCCTGCGGGATCTCCGCCAGGAAGTCGTCCAGCTTGTGCGAGGAGCTGCTGTCGAGCCGCCCCTTCACGGTGGTGATGACGACATCCTTTTCGATGAAGCGGTCGATCTGCATAGGCGTGAAATCCCGTCGGGTCAGGCTGGCTCACGCGCGAGAGCGGCGGCCAAGCGAAATCGAGCTAGCCATAAAGCTCCGGGGCGCGCAAGCGCAGGTGGTGGTGCGGAACGGTCGTCAGTGCTCGAAGCGCAGCGTCAGGGCCTGGCGCTCGCCGCGCTTGCCGAGCACCAGCTTGTCGGCCCGTTTGCTCAGCATGTAGCCGACGAAACGTGCCACGGCCTTCGCGTCGCCCAGCAGGTCTTCCGGCGAGGGCCGCAGCGTGGGGATCTCGATGGCCTCGCCCTTGTAGAGCAGCACGACATCGAAATTGGTCTCGTCGAAACGCGCTTCCATCTCCAGCCCGTCTTCGGCGACGCCGGTGTCGATCAGCGTCTCGATCGCCTCGGCCACAACGGGGATGGCGGCGGCAACCACGTCGCGCCGCGCGCCCCAGAGGTCGCCCTGCCGCTCAAGGAACTCGGTGGAGGCGGTGAAGGGGTTGTCATCGGCCGTCACCGGCACCGATGCCGTCTGGCGGATGCCGATCTGGAAGACGAGGTTGAGGATGACCGCGACCGCCGTGGACACCGAGAGCGGCGATTCCAGGATCGGCTGCGCCCAGCCGGGCGCCTGATGCACCAGCTGCGGCAGCACCGCGACGGCAAGGCCCGCGAGAACGGCGAGACCCACCGTGAAGATGCGCCGGTCCGACAGGCGGCGGGAGAGGATCAGCTCCATGCCGGCGACGATCAGGAAGGCGGCGCTGTAGAGCAGGATGGCGCCGATCACCGGCGCGGGGATCACGGTCAGCGAGGCGATGAGCTTCGGCGAGAAGGCCGCGAGCAGCATCACCACGCCGGAGACGATGCCGATGCGCCACGCCGTGCTGCCGGTGGCGAAGGCCACGCCGATCGCCGCCGAGGAGGAGGCACTGGCGAAGCCGCCGGTCACCGCCGTGCCCATGTCGCTGACGGTGTTGGCGCGGATGGCGCGCGCCGCCTGGTTCATGTCGGCGCGGCGCCAGTCAGCATCGTCCATGCGCTGCATGGAGACGACCGTGCCGAGCATGTCCACCGCCGAGATGATGCCGGTGATCACGGCAGCCGGGACGATGGCCCAGGAGAAGCCAAGACCCGGCCAGCCAAGGCTCGGCAGATCGACATAGGGCAGGGAGGAGAAGGTCGGCTCGGCCGGGGCAATGGCGACGCCGGTATAGACGGCGAGGATCCAGCCAATCGCCGCGCCGATGGCGACCGCGAAGAGCCGCAGCAGGCCGCGCGAGAAGATCGCCAGCACGACGATGATCGCCAGCGCGGTGAAGCTCACCAGCACATAGCGCCCATCGGCCAGCGAATCCGGCCCCTCGCCCAGCCCGAACATGCGCCGCAGCGACGGCTCGGCCAGCGCCACGCCGAGCATGGTCACGGCCACGCCGCAGATCTCCGGCGGGAACAGCGTGCGCATCGCGTTCATGAAGCGCGTCAGCGAGAGCTGGGACACCGCCGCGATCAGGCTCATCGTGACATAGACCGCCGGGCCACCCGCCGCATAGGACTGCAACGCCAGCGGCAGATGCGCCATGTTCGGAATCTGCACCAGCAGCAGCCCGGAGCCGGTGCGCGGCCAGCATTCCAGCAGCGTCGCCACCGCCATGAAGATGATGCAGCTGGTGATGAGGATCTGCGTGCTCTCGAAGGAGAGCCCCGCCTCGGTCGCCGCCACCAGCGGGTAGACGATGAAGAGCAGCGACAGGGTCGCGTGCTGCACGCCGAGAATCAGCAGCGTGGTCAGCGGCGGCTTCTCATTGGCGGCGTAGAGGATGTTTTGTGGCTTGCGGGGCATGCGGTCGCTCGGGCGGGAGGGCATCCCGCGCACAACACGTTCCACCGGGCGCCGCGATCGGTGCCGGACGGGGCGTATCGAGGCCGGGAATCCGTGGCGCGACTATGGCGACAAGCGCCGGCACCCGCAAGCGGGCGGCGGGCGCCGGCTGGGGGCTCGTCGCTGTTTGGCAGGACAAGGTGGGCGGAGCTACGCTAAAACGGAGGCGCTACGGATCTACCGCTGGCGCTCGTTCCCCGTTCCCAGAGCCGAGACCCCCATGTCCGACTTGCCGCTCTTCTACTCCTCGGTCGTTCCGCTCGACAGCCAGGCGCATCGGGCGCATGGCGTCTCGACCGCCGCCGACCGCTTCGGCTTCGCGGCCCGCGCCCACATCATCCCGGCGGTGGCCGAGGAGTTTGCCGCGGCGGCGCGCGAGATTCCCATCGTTTTCGCCCCCGCCGGCACCGGCCACTCGGCCGTGTTCCTGTGCGGGCTGAAGGCGCAGAGCAACCTGTTCATCAGCGAAGGACGCTGGAACGGAGGGTATCTGCCGGCCTATCTGCGGCGCTTCCCGTTCATCCTCGGCGAGCGGCCGGCGGGCGACCCGCTGATCTGCGTCGACACCGGCCATGCCGGCTTCGGCGTGGGGGAGGGCGTCGAGCGCCTGTTCGACGACGAGGGCAAGGCGACGCCGGCCCTGAACGCGACGGTGAAGCTGGTGACGGAATATGCCGGCGCCGCCAAGCGCACCGAGCAGCTCTGCGCCAAGCTTGGGGAGTTCGACCTGCTGCGCAGCGTCACCCTCGACGTGAAGACGCCTGAAGGCGCGAGCGCCAGCGTCCACGGCCTCTTCATCGTGGACGAGGCCAAGTTCGCGGCGATTTCCGAGGCGGCGCTGCTGGAATTGCGCCGGCTGAACTTCCTCGGGGCGATCTACGCGCATCTGTTCAGCCTTGGCGCGACGCAGTCGCTCGCCGCCCGGATGAAGGATGGCGCGGTCAAGACCGCCGCCTGACGCGCGCCGACGGCCCCGCTGTTTCGCCCACCGAGGCGGCGGGAGCCCCGGCCCTCAGACTTCGGGCGCGTTCAACAAAACCCACAGCTCCGCTATGCGCCCGTCGACGATCCGTGCGGCATCCGTGCCGGTGACGGCGACGGGACCGCCCGCCGGGCCGGCTTCCCAGCGCAGCACCGCGAGGCCGTGATGGCCAACGGCGCGGCCGGTGGCGGTGAAGCGGAAAGTGGGGCCGAACTGTTCCAGAAGCTTGCCGGCAATGGCGGAGACCGCGGCGCGGCCTTCCACGATATTGTCCGGCTCATACATTACGGGATCGGCGGCAAAGAGCGCGTCGATCGCCCGTGCCCGCGCCTCATCATCGCGCTCGTTGAAGACGCGCTCGAGATTGGCGCGCAGAAGCTGATCGTAGTCCGGCTCGGCGGTGGCCATGAGCGTTCCTTTCGCGTCGGGCGCGCGGGCTTTTGGGAGCGACCAGAACAGCATCCCGCTAATGCCCTCCGTTGCGAGATCGCCCGTCCGGTCCCCTCGCGGGGGCTAGCCGAGATCGGCGAGGCGCGCGCGCAGGCGGGGCACGGCCCAGTCCATGAAGCAGCGGACCTTCAACGGCATAAGGCCGGCTTCCGGGTAGATGAGGTTCACGGGCAGCGGTTCCGGAGCGAATGTCGGCAGCAGCTCCTGCAACCGGCCCGCGCGAAGCTCATCCGCCACCTGATAGGACAGCACACGGATAATCCCCAGGCCCGCCAGCGCCGCCTGGATGGCTGCTTCCGTCGTGTTCACCGCCAGCCGGGGGCGTGGCTCGACGGCGAAGGCCGCGCTGTCGCGCCGGTAGCGCCATTCCGGCGCGACGGCGAAACCCTGGAAGCTGATGCCGTCATGCCCGGCGAGATCTTCCGGCTGATGGGGCACGCCGCGCCGCGCGAGATAGGCGGGGCTGGCGCAGATGACCCGGCGTACCGCCCCGACGCGCGTCGCGATCAGCGAACTGTCCGCGAGATGGCCGATGCGCAGCGCGATATCCACATGCTCATCCGCCAGATTGATCTGCCGGTCGGCCAGCATGAGCCGCAGGTCGATCTCCGGCTGTTCGGCGAGGAACGCCAGCGCGACCGGAAGCAGATGGCGCTCGCCGAAAGAGATGGGCGCGGTGACCTGCAGCCAGCCGCGTGGCGCGCTGTATTCGCCCGCGGCCTGCCGCTCGGCCGCCTCCAGATCCTCCAGAATCCGGCGGGAGGCGGCGACAAAGGCGCGGCCGGCATCGGTGAGCGTCAACCCGCGGCTGCTGCGCACCAGAAGCCGCGTGCCGAGATGCTGCTCGAGTTCGGTGACCTTGCGGCTGATCGTGGCGAGCGGGGCGTTCAGGCGCCGCGCGCCGGCCGATAGGCTGCCGGCCTCCACCACGGCCATGAGCACGGACATCGCCTCGAACCGATCCATGAGCCTTCCGAATAGTGAGAGGACAGCTTCCAGAATCACAGGATACTGCGCATGTTCTGGATGTCCTAGCGTCAGAGCCAGCCGGGTGGGGCCGCGTCTGGGATCGCGCTCTGCGCCGAGTCGTGGATCAGACGGAGGGCACCATGCCTCACCTTTCCCGCCGTGCCTTTGCGACCGGCCTTCCTCTCGGCATCGTCGGCGGCGGCCTGCTGCCGCTTCTCACGCCAACCGCCAGTCTGGCGGCGACCTCGGCGACGGCCGCCAGCGCCGGAGTGGCGACGGTGACGCCGCTCGCGCAGATCACCATCGGCCGCTTCACCGTGACCGCGCTCACCGACGGCTATGCCGACATGCCTTACACCTATTTTCCCGGCCAGACGGCCGCGCAGGTGGAGCAGGAGGCGGTGGCGCAGTTCGTGGCGCGGCCAAGCGGCGTGCGCTTCCTGTTCAACCAGTATCTGATCGAGGATGGCACGCGCCGCATCCTGATCGACACCGGCGCGGCCGGCTCCATCGGCAAGACCGGCGCGCTGCCGCAGGCGCTTGCCGCCATCGGGCTTCGCCCCGACCAGATCGACGCGGTGATCGTCACCCATCTGCATCAGGACCATATGGGCGGGCTGGTGCTGGGCGGGAAGAACAACTACCCCAATGCCGAGCTGTTCATCGACCGGCGCGACGTGAAGCACTGGACCGATCCGGCCAAGCGCGCGGGGGCGCCGGATTATCTCCAGACCAGCTTCCGCATGGCGGAAGAGGTGGTGCGCCTCTATCCCAAGCTGCAGGCCATCGACGGCGAGCGCGAGATCGCGCCGGGCATCTCTATCGTCGACCTCACCGGCCATACGCCCGGCCATATCGGCGTGCGGGTGGCCGATGGCGGCAAGAGCCTCATCATGGTGTCCGACATGGTGTTTCCGGTGGTGCATCCGGGGGCGACCGATGTCTTCTTCCTGTTCGAGCAGGACCGGCCGGCGGCGCAGGCGATGCGCGAGCGCTTCTTTTCGCGCGCGGCCTCGGACAACACGCTGATCGCCGCCACCCACATGCCGTTCCCCGGTCTCGGGCGCATCGTCAATGACCGTGGACAGATGCGCTGGCAGGTGGCCGACTGGGCGCTGCAGAACTGAGCGGTCCGGACGCGAGAGCCGCCGGGACGCCGGCGGCGAGGATAGAAGGCAGATGGGCAGCAAATATCTCGACATCGCCGCCACGCCCTCGGTGCGGGCGGCGCAGGAGCATTATGGCAGCGCGGCCCAGTGGGCGCGGTTCGGCGCGCGTGGCGATGCGCAGGAGGGGGCGCCCAGCCAGCGCCTCGGTCCGCCGGAGCTGGCCTATATCGCCGGGCGCGACGGCTTCTACCTCGCCAGCGTCTCTGAGACCGGCTGGCCCTATGTCCAGTACCGGGGCGGGCCGGCGGGTTTCCTGAAGCCGGTGGATGAGGCGACGCTGGGCTTCGCCGATTTCCGTGGCAACCGTCAGTACATCACCACCGGAAATGTGCGGGCGAATGACCGCGTGTCGCTGTTCCTGATGGATTATGCCCATCGCCAGCGGCTTAAGATCTTCGGCCATATGCGCCTCGTCGATGCGACGGACGACCCGGCGCTGGCCGAGAGGCTGGCCATGCCGGGTTATAGCGGCCGCATCGAGCGCCTCGCCCTCATCACGGTGGAAGCCTTCGACTGGAACTGCCCGCAGCACATCACGCCCCGCTTCACCCAGGCGGAGCTGGAGGTCGTGCTGGAACCGGTGCGTGACGAGATCGCCGCGCTGCGCCGGGAGAATGAACGCCTGCGCCGCGCGCTGGCGGCGCGCGAGGCCGGGCCGACCGATGAGGCGGGCTGAGGCGAGGGGGCTGGTTACCCGGCTGGCGGGGCGATCACCGCGCCCAGCACCAGCTCGTCGGCGGTGAACCGCTCCAGCCGGCCGGGGAGATAGAAGACATCCGCGATCAGGTCGTGCTCGGCAACCGTCCAGTACGGATCCTCGTCCTTGCGCTGGACCCAGACGAAGCGCGCGATCTGCGGCTCCGCGCTGGTGTCGTTCCGGGTGGCCTCGATTTCCGCGACCAGCTCCGGCGTCACGCCACCGGCTTCGACAAGTGCGCCGATCTGGGCCGCGACACTGTCCGGGATGGCCTTCTGCCCCGTGCTCCAGCGGCGCGCCGTGCGCACGTCCACGCCGATGAGTTTGGCAAGGCTGGCGGGCGTCTGCCCGAGCCGCTCGAGCGCGTCGCGGAAGTCCTCGGGAGTCATGGGTGCTGCCGCCGATCCTTCTGGAGCGTTACGGACGCCCCTTCTGCTGATGTCCGCGCAATAGCAGGCGGGCGCGTCAGTGGCTATGGCGCGACGGCGGGAGACAGGTGACGCCGCGCGTGATCGCGGCCATCGCGTTGATCTGGCTATTTTGGGTCGCATCGCCGGCAACGATGGACAAGTTCATGCGGTATGCGGAAACTTGTGCCCGGGCTTTCGCGGCGTCTCACTCCGCTCGCGGGAACCGCGATTGCCGGATGTCGGGAGCCAGCATGACTGCCGCGACCAGCCAGCAGCAATGGTACGCCGTGTTCGCCGGCAGCGGCGCGCTGGGCATGATCATGATCGACGTCACCGGCACAGCGGTGGCGCTCCCCTCCATCCAGCGCGACCTGATGCTGAGCCACGGCGCCCAGCAATGGATCATCACCCTCTACGCACTGACCGTCGCGGCCACCATCGCGACCGGGGGGCGGCTGGCGGATGTCTTTGGCCGCAAACGCAGCTTCATTGCCGGGGTCGTGCTGTTCGCCCTCGGCTCGCTCCTCTGCGGCGTGTCGGTTGACCTGCCCATGCTGCTGTGCGGCCGGGTGCTGGAGGGGCTGGGCAATATCCTGATGGGGCCGGCGGCGGCGCTGCTGGCCACCGAGGCGTTCGGGCCCACCCAGCGCGGCCGGGCGATGGGCATTTACAGCGCCCTGGGCGGGTTGGCGCTGGTGTTCGGTCCCATCATCTGCGGCGCGCTGGTGCAGCTCGGCGGCTGGCGCTGGGCCTTCTTCGTGAACCTCCCGCTAGCCGCGGCCACCCTGCTGATGCTGCGTGCGGCCGGGCCGGCGACCGCCAGCCCGCGAGGCGGCATCTTCCGGCCGATGCACAGCCTGCTTCTGGCGGTGGCGCTGGGGCCTCTGGTGCTGGGTCTACAGCAGAGCCATGTCTGGGGTTGGAACGCGGCCCTTACGCTCACCCTGATCGCGGCAGGCGCGGTTCTGCTGGCGCTGTTCATCATCGGGCAGCGGCGTGCGCTCGAGCCACTGGTGGATATGCGCCTGTTCGCCGACCGGCAGTTCGCCGCGGACGGCATCGTGCTGTTCTGCGCGCAGTGCGCGCTGGTCGGCCAATCGGCCTTCGGCGCCATCTATCTCCAGCGCATCCTGCACTTCACCCCGCTTCAGTCGGGCCTCGCCATGCTGCTGTTTCTGCTGCCGCTGATGCTCTGTGCGCCGCTGGCGGGCCGGCTCTATGACCGCTATGGCGCGAAGCTGCCGGTGGTCACGGGATTGACGCTGGCGACCCTCGGCCTGTTCTGGCAGACGCAGGTGCTGCCGCGTGCCGATTTCCTGCTGATGTTCCCCGCCCTCATCGTCACCGGCGCGGGGATGGGCCTCTTCCTGTCGCAGGCCTATACGGACGGCACCGCGCGCGTGGCAGAGGACCGGCGCGGCAGTGCCTTCGGTGCCCTCGACACGGTGCGCCAGCTCGGCGGCGCCATCGGCATGGCGGCCATCGGGACGGTGGTCGCCGGCATGGAGCGGGCCCGCGTGCTCGATATCGCGGCGAAGGCGGTGCCCGAGGGGGAGGCCCGCGCGCATCTAGAGAGCCTGATGGAGCAGGCCATCTATGGCAAGGACGAGGCGGTGCGGGCGCTGCTCGAGCAGTGGCCGGCGGTCGCCTCCGCCCTGCGCCTCAGCGCCGCCCAGAGCATTGGTGACGGCTATTACGTCGGTTCCGGCATGGTGGCGCTCGGCCTGCTGGCCGCTTGGGTGCTGATGCGTCGTAAACCGGCTGCGCTCCCACAAAACGCCAAGATGGTGCCCTGATGCGCGTTGTTCTGGCCACGCTCGGATCGTTCGGTGATCTCTATCCCATGCTCGCGATCGGGCAGGCGCTGCGCGCGCGCGGCCATGAGCCGATCATCGCCGCCCCGCCGGTCTATGCCCCGCGCGTGGCGGCGCTCGGCCTGGCCTTCCATCCCCTGCGGCCGGACTTTCCGCCCGACGTGCTGATGGAGATCTTCGGCGACCCGGTACATGGCGGGCGCCGCCTGCTTCTCGACCTCGTCTTTCCCCATGTGCGGGAAACCTACGAGGATCTGCTGAATGCCACCGAAGGCGCGGACGCGCTGGTGGTGGGCGAACTCGTCCATGTGGCACGCCTGGTTGCGGCGCGGCGGGGTATCCCCTGGGCCAATGCCATGCTGGCGCCCGCCACCATGATGTCGGCGCTCGATCCCAGCATCTACAGCTGGTTTCCGGCGGGCTTTCACCTGCGCCATCTCGGAACCTGGCCGCAGAAGCTGATGTTCCGCCTCATGCGCCGCCAGACGACGCGGTGGGCCGGGCCGCTCCTGGCGCTTCAGCGCGAGATGGGAGTGGGCACCGGCGACATCATCTTCGCCGACAAGTTCTCGCCGGATCTCGTGCTGGCGCTATTCCCCCGCGCTTTCGGTGCGCCCCAGCGGGACTGGCCGGCGGCTGCCGTCCAGACCGGCTTTCCCTTCTTCGCGCAGGAAGCGAGCCCGGAGACCGCCGCCCGGATCGACGCCTTCCTCGCGGCGGGCACCCCGCCGGTAGTCTTCACCCTGGGGACCACGGCGGTACATCTCGCCCATGATTTCTACCAGATCGCGGCGGAGACGGCGGGCGCGCTCGGGCGCCGCGCCATCCTGCTCATGGGCAAGAACCCACCGCCCGATGCGCCGGCCGATCAGGTGCTGGCGCTCGATTATGCCCCGCACTCCCTGCTGTTTCCCCATGCCGCCGCCATCGTGCAGCATGGTGGCGTGGGCGGTTGCGCCGAAGCCTTGCGGGCGGGCGTCCCGGTGCTCACCATCCCCTTCGCCTTCGACCAGCCGGACAATGCGATGCGGATGCGCCGCATCGGCGTCGGGGCCGAGCTGCCGCTCAAGAAGGTCAACTGGGCCACCCTCGAACAGAGCCTGCGCGCCGTGCTGGACAATCCCGCATTCGCCGCCCGTGCGAAGGCCGTGGCGCGGGAGATCGACCCCGAGCGCGACATGGCGGCGACGGTCGCCGCCATCGAGGCGCTTCAGGTCAGCCCGGCGCAGGGCAGCTCCGCCACGTTGCCGCACGCCGAACGCTGATCACCTCCGGGCGCCAGGAGGCCCCATGTCCGCACGCACGCCCCCCGATGAAACCGCAGCCGGTGAGGCCATTCCGGCCCTGAAGACCCTTGAACTCCGTCTCCCGGCCGGAAACATCCGCGTCGGCTGGTTTCCCGGTGCGAGCCGCGAGGCGGTGCTGGAGGCGGTCCGTGCTGCCGCCCATCTCGAGCCGGGCGCGACTTTCCATGTGGAAACGCCGGATGGGAGGGTGGTCGCGCTGGATGACAGCGTTCCCGACGGGACGCAGCTGACGCTGGTGACCGCCGGCCACGATGCCAGCGGGGCGCAGGAGGCCGTTCCCGGTCCCAAGCCTTACCCCATCGTCGGAAATCTGCCGGAGCTCCACCACGCGGATGGCCTTGTGGGCGCGATGGCCGATCTTCACGCCCGCTATGGCGACTTCTTCGCCTTCACGGCGCCGGGCGGAAAGGCCTATTTCTGCGCCGATGCCGATATCGTCTCGGAGATGACGGCTGCCCCTGATGTGTTCGCCAAGGTGGTGGAGGGCCGTGGCGGCCTTGGCAACCTCGCGGAAAAGAGTGTCGGCAGCGCGCTGTTCACCGCCAGTGACGATGACCCGCTGTGGCACCGCGCCCACCGCATCCTCGCCCCCGCCTTCGGCTCGACCGCGCTGAAGAACTACTATGGCCGCATCGTCGAGGTGGCCGACGACCTCTTCGCTCATCTCGACCGCCTGGGGCCCGACGAGAGCTTCCTCGCCACCGACCTGATGACCCGGATGACCTTCGAGGCCATCTCCTACGCCGCCTTCAACAAGCGGTACGATGCGATCGACTCTCCCGAACTGCCGCCGTTCGTGGAGGCGATGAATCTGGTCCTGGTGGATGCCATGCAGGAGCCGAAGCGCCTCCTGCCGGAAATCTTCTACCACGAGGCCCGCCGCCACCGCGCCGCCGCCGACAAAATCATGCTGGACGATGTGAACGCCATCATCCGCGATCGGCGCGCGCTCATGGACAGTGGCGCGCCCGTGCCCACGGACCTGCTGCAGGTGATGCTCACCACGCCGGACCGGGTGACCGGGCTGAAGCTGCCGGACGACAATATTCGCGGCCAGCTCATCGTCCTGCTGATCGCCGGCCATGAGACCACCAGCGGCATGCTCTCCTATGCGCTGTATTATCTCTGGAAGCATCCTGAGGCGCTGGAGAAGCTGATCGCCGAGGTGGATCAGGTGCTCGGCCGGGACTTCTCCTATGTTCCGACCTATGAGGATTGCGGCCGGCTGGACTACACCCAGCGCGTCCTGAAGGAGGCGCTGCGGCTGTGCCCGCCCGTGCCCATGTTCCCCCGTTATGTCACCCGCGACACGACCGTGGGCCATGGCCGCTACGCGGTGAAGGCCGGCGAGCGCATCTTCGTGTCGCTGACCACCATGCACACCAATCCACGCTTCTGGGGCCCCGACGCGCACAGCTTCCGCCCCGACCGCTTCCTGCCGGGGGAGGAGGGCCAGCACCACCGCGATGCCTACCACCCCTTCGGCATGGGCGTGCGCTCCTGCATCGGCTTCCAGTTCGCCTTGCTGGAAGCGCGCATGGTGCTGGCCCGCTTTATCCAGCGCTACACGGCACGGCCGCGCGACCCGCATTACGTGCTGCGCCACAAGCAGGCGCTCACCGTGAAGCCCGATCATCTGGAGATGCTGCTGGAGCGGCGGCCGGAGGTGAAGGGCCGGTTCCCTGTGCGGACTGAAGCTCCCAAGGGCGCGCCCGTTGCCGCGCCCGGCTCGGGGAGCGGCCGGCCGATGAGCGTGCTCTATGGCTCCAATATGGGGGGCTGCCGCGACATCGCCCTCGCCCTGGCGCGCGATGCCGGCAGCCGGGGCTTCGCCGCGCACGTGGCGGAACTCGACGAGCAGGTGGGCCAGCCCTGGCTGACCGAAGGGCCGGTGGTCATCGTCACCTCCACCTATAATGGCGCCCCGCCGGACAACGCCGCCCGCTTCGCCCGCTGGCTGGACACTGCCCCGACGGACGCCTGCGCCGGGGTGCGTTTTGCTGTGCTGGGCTGCGGCAATGCGCAGTGGCGCCAGACCTTCCAGAAATTCCCCCGGACCATCGCCGAGGGGCTCGCGGCGCGCGGTGGCACGCCGCTTCTGGAGCCAGGCGCGGCCGATGCGGACGGTGATTTCGAATCGGCGGTTGAGATCTGGAGCGCGGGCCTGTGGCAGGTGCTCGACAGCGCCGATACCGGGCGTTCCCAGGACGTCGACGCGGCTGAGACGCCGGTCCTCAAGGTCGAGGTGGTGAATTTCGCCGGCGCGGCAGCGGAGACGGCACCGCGCCGTGGCACGGCGCTCGATCAGGACGCCGTGCGGATCGAGGTGCGGGTCAATCGCGAACTGCATGCGCCGGACGCGCGCGGCTCCACCCGCCATATCGAGCTGTCCCTGCCGGCCGGCGTCCCGTATGCCGCGGGTGATCATCTGGGCGTCTTCCCCAGCAATCCGCCGGCACTGGTGGCTGCCGCGGTGACGCATTGCGGCCTCGCCGCTGATGCCACGGTGCTGCTGACCGCCCTGAAGCCGGAAGCGGAGGGGGAGGGCGCGCTGCCCTTCGGCATGCCGGTCCGCGTCGGCGAGCTTCTCGCCGAGCATGTGGATCTCGCCGGCCCGGTGACGCGGCGTGAATTGCGGGCCTGGGCGAAGGCGGCCCGCTGCCCGCCCGATCAGGCGCGGATCGCTCAATGGCTCGCCGATTTCCCGACCCTTGCTGCCGGCAAGCCGCGCATGATGGATCTGCTCGCGCAGGTGCCGTCGGTGCAGCTCGATCTGGCCACCCTGCTCAGCCTGCGGCCGGCGCTGAAGCCACGCTACTATTCCATCTCGTCCTCGCCCTTGCTGGCGCCGGATAGCTGCTCGCTCACCGTGGGCGCGCACCGTTTCCGCTGCGGCGATGGCACCGAGCATGACGGCCTGTGCAGCACCTTTCTCGCGGGCCGCGCCGAGGGAACGACGCTACGCGTGGTGGTGAAGGACACGGGCAGCACCTTTCATTTGCCGGACGATCCCTCCGTGCCGCTCATCCTCATCGGACCGGGCACCGGCATCGCGCCCCTGCGCGGCTTCATCCAGGAGCGGCATGCCTTGCGGGCGAAGGGCATCGCAGTGGGGCCGGTGCTGCTGTTCTTCGGCTGCCGGGATGAGGGCGATTATCTTTATCGCGAGGAACTGGAAGCCTATCGCGACGAAGGCACGCTGGGCCTGCTCGCGGTCGCCTACTCACGCCGGGCCGGTACGCCCAAGACCTATGTTCAGGATCTGCTGCGGGCCGATGCCGTCAGGGTCAAGGAGCTGGTGGGGCGCGGGGCTTCTGTCCTGATCTGCGGCAATGCCCGCACCATGGCCCCCGATGTCCGCGCCGCCTTCACCGCTATTCTCGGCGCCGAGGCGCTGGCCGAGATGGAGGCGTCGCATCGCTATCTGCAGGACGTCTGGGCTTCCAGCTGACAGGGCAGGAGCAGCGGCGAGGCGCCATGCGCCGACTTCTTTCTCACCCTTGCGCCATGCCCGACAAGGCGAGTGGCGCAAGATGAGAGCCTAAGGATCAGCGGTCGATCTTGGGGAAGCTGAGCCGCCCCGGAAACGGGGGAGTGGCTCCCTGAGCAGGACTCGAACCTGCGACCATTCGATTAACAGTCGAACGCTCTACCAACTGAGCTATCAGGGACCGGAGGCGCGGCTGAGCGCCTCGGAGGCCGGCGATATAGCAACGCGTTTTCGGTTTGTGAAGTCGCAACCGCGTGGCCTGTGGATATTAATCACGCGCTGAGGCGTTCCTCCTGCCCCGAGAACTGGAGCTGGTGGAAGTTGTAATAGCGCCCGCGCTTGGCCACGAGCTCTTCGTGGCGGCCACTTTCGACCACGCGGCCGCTGTCGATCACGCAGATGCAATCGGCGCTCACGACGGTCTGCAGGCGATGGGCGATGACGATCGTGGTGCGGTTCTGCTCGAGCAGGCGCAGCGCCTTCTGGACCTCCGCCTCCGATTCGCTGTCGAGCGCGGCGGTCGCCTCGTCGAGCAAGAGAATCGGCGCGTTCTTCAGGAAGGCGCGGGCAATGGCGATGCGCTGGCGCTGGCCGCCGGAGAGTTGCGCGCCATGTTCGCCCACGCGGCTCTGATAGCCCTCGCTGAAGCCCATGATGAAGTTGTGCGCATTGGCGGCGCGGGCGGCCTCGATGATCTCCTCTTCCGAGGCGCCGGGACGGCCGGCGGCGATATTGTCGCGGATCGTGCCGGAGAACAGGAACACGTCCTGGCTGACAAAGCCGATGGCTTCGCGCAGCGAGCGATAGGTGACGCCTCGCACATCCTGGCCATCGACCTTGATGCTGCCGGAGTCGACCTCATAGAAGCGCTCGATCAGGCTCATGATCGTGCTCTTGCCGCCGCCGGACGGGCCGACCAGCGCGGTGGTCTTGCCGGCTTCGGCGATGAAGCTCAGGCCGCGCAGCACCGGCTCGTCCTCGCGATAGCCGAAATACACGTCGTCGAAGGCGATCTCGCCCTTGGTAACGGTGAGCTTCGGCGTCTCCGGCTGATCGGTCTCGATCGCCGGGCGGTCGAGCATATCGAACAACATGCGCGCGCCGATGAGATGCGTGGTCAGGTCGATGTTGAGCCGCGCGAGGCGCTTGGCCGGCTCGTAGCTGAGCAGGAGCGCGGTGATGACCGAGAAGAACTCGCCCGGCGTGCGGCCGCCATGCAGCACGCCCCAGCCGGCATACATGACGACGAGGCCGATCGCGACGCCGCCCAGGGCCTCCATGAGCGGGCCGGACTGGGACTGCGCCCGGATCATCCGGTTCGACGCCTTCTCCATATTGTCGACGCGGCCATAGATCTTGGCGCGCAGGTCGTCCTCCATGGTGAAGGACTTCACCGTGCGGATGCCCTGAAACGCCTCGATCGATTCGGTCATGATCTGCGAGGCGGCGTGGAACTCGCGCGAGAAGATCTTCTGCACCTTGCGGATCAGGCTGCGCACGCCACCGACGGCCAGCGGCATGACGATCAGGCCGATCATCGCCATGAACGGATCCTGGATGATCATCACCGCCGTCAGGCCGATGACCGAGAGAAGGTCGCGGCCGAGGCTGGTGATGATGAGGTTCAGCACGTTCCGGGCGCCCTGCGCACCGGTGGTGAACCGCAGCATGATCTCGGCGGTGTGGCTGCCGCTGAAGAAGCGCACATCCTGCGAGAGCAGGCGGTCGAGCACCCGCTTCTGGTTATCCGCGACGATCCGGTTGCCGACGCGCGCGAGCGTGACGGACTGGCCGTAGGACGCGAAGCCCTTGATGACGCTGAGCGCGAGGACCGCCGCCGAGAGAATCCAGATCGCCGACGAGTTCTGCTCGACGAAGATTCGGTTGATTACCGTCCCCATGAGATAGGCGAGGCCCGAGGTGGACCCGGCCATGAGACCCATGAAGACGAAGGAGATGGCGTATCCCTTCCAGTGCCGGCGTCCATCGGTCATGAACAGCCGCTTCACCGTGTCCCGCGTCTCCGGCGAGACCATGTTGCGGAAGGTATTGGCCAGCTTGGCAGGCACCATCAGGCAGTTCCTCTGCAGAGAGCCATCGCGGCGCCGGAAGCTCCGGGCGCGGCTCGATCGCGGTCCGCCCAAGGCGGCGGCCTCATCAACGACGATCGGCGGGCGTTGTCAAACCAACCAGCCCGTGCATGGGGCGAGCTTTGGCAAGGTGTAGCGTGGACGACACGCGCCGCCGGTTACCGTGAGACGGCCCGGCGGCGCGTGCGTGAACTGGAGGCCACGGAGGGAATCGAACCCCCGTACGCGGATTTGCAGTCCGCTGCGTAACCACTCCGCCACGTGGCCGATCGGTGCGCGGGATGTCTCCCGACCGATGGACCGGGCGCCTCATAACAGAGCCTTTCGGGATCGGCAACGCACCTTGGGCTCGCCATCCCCATCGCGTGAGCGCGCCGGGAGCGGGCAGGGGGCCTGCCGGCTGTGCGCTGCGGTGGTCCGCGACATTGGAATCCTTCGACAAGGCTTGCATTGCGCCCGCGCGTGTCGCAATTCTCCTGCGACGTTACCGCCCGCGCGCCCGTGGCGCCTGGACTTGCCGAGGTTCCCCGAATGATCGATTTCGCTGAGATGCGTCGTGCCATGGTGGACGCGCAGGTGCGCGCCAACGACGTGACCGACCTGCGCATCGTCGCCGCCATGATGGAGACCCCGCGCGAGCGCTTCGTTCCGGCGTCTCTCACGAACTTCGCCTATATTGACGATGACCTGATGGTGAAGGACGGCCAGCCCGCGCGCTATCTGGTCGAGCCGATGGTTCTCGCCAAGCTGCTGCAGGCGGCCGAGATCGGGCCCGATGCGCTGGTGCTCGATGTCGGCGCCGCCACCGGCTATTCGACCGCCGTTCTGGCCAAGCTTTCCGGGCAGGTGGTGTCGCTCGAGGAAGACGCGGAGCTCGCGGCGCTGGGCTCGGCGGTGCTGGTCGATCTGGGCCTTCTGAACGCCGCCTATGTCCAGGGCCCGATGACCGCCGGCTGGGCGGGCGAGGCGCCCTATGACGTCATCTTCATCAATGGCTCGGTGGACGAAGTGCCGGCCGCGCTGTTCGCGCAGCTCAAGCCCGGCGGGCGGCTCGTCGCCGTGGTCGGTCGTGGCCGCGCCGGGCGCGCCACCGTGTTCACCAACACGCCGGGCGGTGTCGGCTCGCGCATCGTGTTCGACGCCGGCGTGCCGACGCTCCCCGGTTTCGAGGCGCGTCCGGGCTTTGTTTTCTGAGCGTTTCCGAACCTGCTGTGGCTGAACTGCCGCGCGTGCGACTAAAACGTCGGGATGGGCGGTAAGGGCGGTTCACAGCCCTTACCCGAACCCCTATTCTGATGCTGCGTCAAACGTGAATCAGAAGAGTCTCCCTGGGGGCAGGCGACTCCGGACAAGTAATGCGTTCGCAGGGGTTTGGACCATGTGGCTGTCAGCTACCGGGAGCAGGATCGTCGTTTTTACGGCGGTCTCATTTTTCGGTGCCCTCTCGCTTCCGGCGCACGCGCAGACCCTCGAGCAGGCTCTCGCCGCCGCCTATAGTAACAATCCGACACTGAACTCGCAGCGTGCTGCCACGCGGGCGACTGACGAGTATGTACCGATCGCGCTGGCCGGCTACCGGCCGCAGGTGTTCGGCAGCGCCTATGTCGGCACCCAGTGGGCCGAGACCCGTGTCGATTCGGGCTATGCCGCGCTTCAGGGCAATCAGTCGATCAGCAACAACCGCACCGACCCCAGCGGTGTCGGCGTAACGATCAGCCAGACCATTTATAACGGTCTGCGCACGGCCAATTCGGTGCGCAGCGCCGAGTCACAGGTCAAGGGCCAGCGCGAATTGCTGCGCAACACCGAGCAGCTCGTCCTGCTCGATGCCGCCACCGCCTATATGAACGTGTTGCAGAACGCCGCGCTGGTGGAACTGCAGAAGCAGAACCTGGAAGCGCTGCGCGAGGAATTGCGCGCCGCTCGTGATCGCTTCGCGGTGGGTGAGATCACTCGTACCGACGTCGCGCAGGCCGAGGCCAGCGTCGCCGATGCGCAGAGCCAGCTCGCTCTCGCCGACGCCAACCTGAACAGCGCCAATGCGGTCTTCTTCCAGGTCATCGGCCTGAAGCCGACCAAGCTGTCCCCCGGTCGGCCGATCGACGGTCTGCTGCCCAAGACGCTGCCGGCCGCCGTGAGCACCGGTATCGGCAGCCATCCCGCGGTGAAGTCGGCGGAGTTCGCCGTCGATGCGGCCGTGGCGAACGTCAAGGTGGCGGAAGCTGCCCTGTCGCCGACGCTGACGCTGAACGGCTCTGCCTCCTCCGACTACAACAGCGCCCAGTACACCGAGCGCCAGACGGCGGCTTCGGCGACGCTGAACCTGTCCGTGCCGATCTATCAGGGCGGCAGCGAGTTCGCGACGATCCGCCAGAGCAAGGAAACGCTCGGCCAGATGCGCATCGAGGTCGACGTGAACCGCGAGCAGGTTCGCGCCAATGTCGTGCAGTACTGGGGCAACCTCGAAGCCGCCAAGGCGGCGATCGAGTCGGCGCAGGCTTCCGTTGCCGCCAACGAGATCGCGCTGCGCGGCGTGCGTGAAGAGTGGCGCGTCGGCCAGCGCACAACGCTGGACGTCCTGAACGCGCAGACCGCGCTTTTCGATGCCCGCGCCAACCTCGTCATCGCCCAGCGCGACCGCGTCGTCGCGTCCTATGCGGTGCTCTCGGCCACCGGCCAGCTCAATGCCGGCCGGCTCGGCCTCAAGGTGGCCACCTATAATCCGCAGGTTCACTACAATCAGGTGCGCGATGCCTGGATCGGCGTGCGCACGCCGGGTGGTCAGTGACAGCCTGAGGCAAGGCTTTCGCCGCAGGATCAAGACGGGTCGGCTTGCCGGCCCGTTTTGCCATCCACAACAGCGATAGGGCCGTCCGTGGCGCCCTGCGTGACGCGGTGTCATATTCATGAAGCGTTAACGGGTGATTCGTGCGAGTCGCGGGCCCGGCACCGCAGAGTTGAGTCAGAACCGGGATCAGCGCATGTCGGCGAGCGCGAGGGCAAACGAGCCATCCATGGAAGAGATTCTCGCCTCCATCCGGCGCATCATTTCCGACGAAGTTGCCAGCGGTTCGCGTGAGGCACCCGCCGCGTCTCGTCCGGTGGCAGTCGAGCGCAGCGCCGCCGACACGACCGGGGAGACCGGCCGCCGCGATCTGCCGACCAGCCGCCGTCTTGCCGAGGAGGCCGTCGGCGCCGAGGCGGACCAGGAGAGCGCTGCCGAGCATTTCGCCGCCGGGGATCATTTTAACGGCGCGGATGAGAAAGGGCATCCCAGGGTGTCTCAGGCTCTTGCTGAGGACGACACCGCGCCCGCTGCCGAGGTTGTCGCGCAGGCCGCCGACGCCCCGTCCGTCGAGACCGCGCGGCCCTTGGCTGATCTGCCGGCTTTCGTCTCGCGCAGCGCGATGAACGCCGCGCGCAACGGTGGCTCCCTCGGCTATACGCCGGTGGGACGCCCGATGGCCTCCGATCCCTTCGTCAGCGGCCGTCGCGCCGTTGCGACGCTTGCCGGCGAGCCGGCGGGCCGCGTAGCCGAGCCCACCTTCACCCCGGCGCCGCGCCCCTCGCTGACCCGCCAGGCCGCCCGTGCCGCCGTGGCGCAGGCGCTGCCGGTCTTCGCGCCGGTGGAGACCCCCGAGCCTGCCGAGGTGCAGGACCAGGACGAGCGTTTCGCCGCGGCCCTTCTTGATCTCGATCTCGTCGAGCAGGCGGTGCAGGCCGAACTCGCCATCATGTCGGGCGATACGGCGGAGGCGGCTACCGTGGCTTCCGAGCCGACTCAGCCGATACTGGCGGCAGAGACGGCCGATATGGCCGAGTCGTCCGCTCCTGAGGCCGCGCCCGTCGCCGCCGCTCACTCCTTTGAACCCTCGTCCGTCCCGGAGATCGCTGACATGCAGGTTCAAGCCAAGACGGCCCCCGTCTCTCGCGCGTCCTCGCTTGAGGGGACCGAGGAGCGTCGCCCGGAGAGCCGTGGCGAGCCGCGCTTCTTCCCGGCGCCGCGCCCGGCCGAGGTGCCGGCGGCCGAGGCGCCGAACCGTCTGGTTTCCGGCACGACGACGACCGCCGTCTCCGCGGCCTTCGGCACGCTGGCGCGCACTGTCGCCTCCAACTCCCGCACGGTGGACGATCTCGTGACCGAGGCGCTCCGTCCGATGCTGAAGGAATGGCTGGACGAGAACCTGCCGGCGCTGGTCGAGCGTCTGGTCCGCGCCGAGATCGAGCGCGTCTCCCGCCAGGGGCTCTGACGCCGCAATCCGGTCGGGGGACGCCGGACGCGCCCTCGTCGTTGGTTTCATAAAGGCCGCGTGGGCTGACTGCCGCGCGGCCTTTCCTTTTGCGCCGTCGGCTCCGCGCAGGGCTGAGTTGCGGTCGACCCGTTGACTTGACGCCCCGGCTCCGCTTTCTGTCGCACCCATTCAACACGAGGTGCCGGAGCCAAAATGCTCGAGAACAGGTTCGATCCCGCCGCCGTCGAGGGCCGCATCTACCAGAGCTGGCTGGATGCGGAAGCGTTCAAGGCTGGCCGGGCGGATCGGGTCGGCGCCGAGCCCTATTGCATCGTCATCCCCCCGCCGAACGTTACCGGCTCGCTCCATATGGGGCACGCGCTCAACAACACGCTGCAGGACATCCTCTGCCGGTTCGAGCGCATGCGCGGCAAGGACGTGCTCTGGCAGGTAGGCACCGACCATGCCGGCATCGCCACGCAGATGGTGGTCGAGCGCCAGCTCGCCGAGCGGCAGCTTCCCGGCCGCCGCGACATGGGCCGTGAGGCCTTTGTCGAGCGCGTCTGGGCGTGGAAGGACGAGTCCGGCGGCACCATCATCAACCAGCTCAAGAAGCTCGGCGCCTCCTGTGACTGGTCGCGCGAGCGCTTCACCATGGATGAGGGGCTGTCGCGCGCCGTCCTCAAGGTGTTCGTCCGCCTCTACAAGCAGGGGCTGATCTACAAGGACAAGCGGCTGGTGAACTGGGACCCCAAGTTCCAGTCGGCCATTTCCGACCTCGAGGTGCTGCAGGTCGAGGTAAAGGGCCATCTCTGGCACTTCCGCTACCCGCTCGCCGATGGCGTGACCTATGACCACCCCGTCGCCTTCGACGCGGATGGCCTGCCGACCGAGTACGAGACGCGCGATTACATTGTCGTCGCCACCACGCGCCCCGAGACCATGCTGGGTGACACGGCGGTCGCCGTGCATCCCGAAGACCCGCGCTATATCGGCCTCGTGGCCGCTGGCGCCAAGGTGCGCCTGCCGCTGGTCGGCCGGCTGATCCCCATCGTGCCGGACGAGTATTCCGACCCGACCAAGGGCACGGGCGCGGTCAAGATCACCCCCGCGCATGACTTCAACGATTTCGAGGTCGGGCGCCGGCACAATCTGCCGATGATCAACATTCTCGATGCCGAGGCGCGGCTGACGCTGGCCGGCAATGAGGATTTCCTCGCCGGGACGGCGGGGGCGGATCTCGATGTCGTGCTTGCCCTCAACGGCCAGAGCCGTGAGGCGGCGCGCAAGGCCGTGGTCGCGCTCATGGCAGAGCGCGGCCTCGTCGACAAGATTGAGCCGCACACCCACATGGTCCCGCATGGCGACCGCTCCAATGTCGTCATCGAGCCCTGGCTGACCGACCAGTGGTATGTCGACGCCCACACGCTGGCCCAGCCGGCGCTGGCGGCGGTGCGCGAAGGGCGCACGAGCTTCATCCCGAAGAACTGGGAGAAGACCTATTTCGAGTGGCTGGAGAACATTCAGCCCTGGTGCGTCTCGCGTCAGCTCTGGTGGGGCCACCAGATCCCGGCCTGGTACGGCCCGGATGGCACGGTTTTCGTCGAGGAGACCGAGGAAGAGGCGGTCGCCGCCGCGCTCGCCCATTGCGTGCAGGCGGGCATCATCACCGATGCCGAGGCCCGCGAGCTGGCGGACGACCCGGAGAAGCGCGCCGCCCTCATCACCCGCGACGAGGACGTGCTCGACACGTGGTTCTCCTCGGCGCTCTGGCCGTTCTCGACGCTCGGCTGGCCGGACGAAACGGCGGAGCTCACGCGCTTCTACCCGACCTCGGTGCTCATCACCGGCTTCGACATCATCTTCTTCTGGGTCGCCCGGATGATGATGATGGGCCTGCACTTCATGGACGGCGAGATCCCGTTCAAGGACGTCTACATCCACGCCCTCGTCCGTGACGAGAAGGGCGCCAAGATGTCGAAGTCCAAGGGCAACGTCATCGACCCGCTCGACCTCATCAACCAGTACGGCGCCGACGCCCTGCGCTTCACGCTGGCGGCGATGGCGGCGCAGGGGCGCGACATCAAGCTCGCCACCTCGCGCGTCGAGGGCTATCGCAATTTCGCGACCAAGCTCTGGAACGCGGCGCGCTTCGCCGAGATGAATGGCTGTGGCCGCGATCCGTCCTTCGATCCGGCCAAGGTCTCGACCACGCTCAACCGCTGGATCGTCGGCGAGACGCAGAAGGCCGGCGAGGAAATCACCACCGCCATCGAGGCCTATCGCTTCAATGAGGCGGCGGGCGCGGCCTACCGCTTCGTCTGGAACATCTTCTGCGACTGGTATCTGGAACTCGCCAAGCCCGTCTTCATGGGCACGGACGAGGTCTGGAAGGCCGAGACCCGCGCCACGACCGCCTTCGTGCTGGACGAAATTCTCAAGCTGCTGCACCCCTTTATGCCCTTCCTTACCGAAGAGCTGTGGACCCGCACGGCGGAAGGCGGCGCCGCGCGGGACGGGCTTCTGGCCCTCACGCCGTGGTCGGAACTGCAGGGGCTCGAGGCGCCGGAGGCGGAGGCCGAGATTGGCTGGCTGATCGATCTGGTCACCGAGATCCGTTCGGTGCGCGCCGAGATGAACGTTCCCGCAGGAGCGCAGCTGCCGCTGGTGCTGGTCGGGGCGAGCGAGCAGGTGCGCACGCGCGTGGCGACCTGGAGCGATGTGCTGATGCGGCTCGCCCGCGTCTCCGCCATCAGCTTCGAGGCGGAGGCGCCGGTGGGCGCGGTCCAGCTCGTGGTGCGCGGCGAAACCGCGGCCCTGCCGCTGGCCGGTGTCATCGACATGGACGCCGAGGCGGCGCGCCTCACCAAGGAACTCGCCAAGGCGAGCGATGACATCGCCAAGGTCGATGCCAAGCTGAACAACCGCGATTTCCTCGCCCGCGCCAAGGAAGAGGTGATCGAGGAGCAGCGCGAGCGTCGCGAGGCGGCCGAAGCCCGCGCCGCGAAGATTCGCGAAGCGCTGGCCCGTCTCGGTCGGGCGGCCTGATACGGTTGATGGAGCCGGGCGCCGCGCCCGGCTCTCGCATCATTGCGGGAGCGCGGGCCGATGCCGTTCATTGCCAGTTTTGAGACGAGCGACTTCGTCTCTACCTTCATCAGCCTCGCCGTGGCCTTCGCGCTCGGCACACTGATCGGGGCGGAGCGGCAGTACCGCCAGCGTACGGCGGGGCTGCGCACCAATGTGCTGGTCGCCATCGGCGCCTGCCAGTTCGTCGATATGGCGATGCATCTGAGCGGCCCCGAAGGGGCGATCCGCGTCGTCGCCTATGTGGTGTCGGGCATCGGCTTTCTCGGCGCCGGCGTGATCATGAAGGAGGGCGCGAATATTCGCGGCCTCAACACGGCGGCGACGCTGTGGTGCTCGGCGGCGGTCGGGGCCTGTGCGGGCGCCGATTTGGTGGCGCAGGCGATCCTGCTCACCCTGTTCGTCCTCGCCGGCAACACCATGCTCCGGCCGCTGGTTACCGCGCTGGAGCGCCTGCCGCGCCCGGAGGAATCGACCGAGGCGACCTATGGCGTCACGGTGGTCACCCGGGCGGCGGTCGCCAATGATCTCGTCTCCCGGCTCTCGGCGCTGCTCGAGGCCGCGCACTTCCCGACGGATGTCGTCACGCAGGAGGATCGCCCGGACGGCAAGGTCGAATTGCGGGTGACGCTGGTGAACACCTCCGTCCGCGTCGCCGAGCTCGATGCCACGGTGGCGCGGGTCCGCCACCTGCCGGATGTCATTTCCGCCACCTGGACGCGGAGCGCCGCCGACTGACCCCTATCACGGGGAAGACGGCACGGGGCAGGTAGTGTCGCCTTCCTGGCAGGACAGCAGCGGGCGAAGTTCGGCGACGCGCTGCTTGGTGGCGTCGGCAAGGCAGAGCGCCATCGCCATGGGGTACATGCTGCCGCCTTCGACCGCTGACGCCCTGAAGGCGCACTCCGTGTCGCGGAAGGTGATCCAGGCCTTCTGGGCCGTCACCAGCTTGGCCTTGGTGCTGGCGTCCTTGGCAAGGCGCGCAACGATGCGGCCGTAAATCTGGTTCAGCTCGGCATCCGCTTTCTTGTAAGCCGCGCCGGCGCATTCATCGAGGCCCATCTGGGTGGCGTCGGTACAATCTTCCGCGAGCGCGGGCGGCGCCCACAGGCCCGCCACGGCAAGCAGCGTGGCGGCGGTCAGCAAACAGCGCATTCTGACGTTTCCTTATGGTTTACAAGGTATTGTCGGCCGATCCTGACATTCTGAATCCGCCCTTCGGACCGGCGAGGCGGGCCATAGATCGTGGCGTCTCCGCAACAGTGTCACGCATTCGCAACCATAACTGGAACCGCAGGCGCCGATGCCGTGAAGCCGCCACAAACCGGCACGAAATCCGACGTGTAGGCGAGGGAAAGTAGTGGCCGGGTGCAGTTGCCCGCTACGCCTTCGTCCACCGGGATGCGCATAAGAAAATGGACGCCAAGACCCTTATCGACAAGCGGAAGCTGCCGAGCCGGCACGTGACCGAAGGTCCGGCGCGCGCCCCGCACCGCTCCTATCTCTACGCGATGGGTCTGACCCGCGAGCAGATCCATCAGCCGCTCGTCGGCGTCGCCTCCTGCTGGAACGAGGCGGCTCCTTGCAACATATCGCTGATGCGCCAGGCGCAGGCGGTCAAGAAGGGCGTGGCGAGCGCCAATGGCACGCCGCGCGAGTTCTGTACCATCACCGTCACCGACGGCATTGCCATGGGCCACGAGGGCATGAAGTCCTCGCTGGCCTCGCGCGAAGTCATCGCTGACTCGGTCGAGCTCACCATTCGCGGCCATTCCTATGACGCGCTGATCGGCCTCGCCGGCTGCGACAAGTCGCTGCCGGGCATGATGATGGCGATGCTGCGCCTCAACGTGCCGTCGATCTTCATCTATGGCGGCTCGATTCTGCCCGGCTCCTTCCGTGGCCAGCCGGTCACCGTGCAGGACATGTTCGAGGCCGTCGGCAAGCACTCCGTCGGGCTGATGTCC
The DNA here is from genome assembly GCF_029760895.1 of Ancylobacter sp. WKF20. Classification (NCBI taxonomy): domain Bacteria; kingdom Pseudomonadati; phylum Pseudomonadota; class Alphaproteobacteria; order Hyphomicrobiales; family Xanthobacteraceae; genus Ancylobacter; species Ancylobacter sp. WKF20. Next base: position 1,449,602 of record NZ_CP121679.1, on the reverse strand, counting down.
GACGATGATCTCGATGAGCTGGAGCAGGTCGCCTGCCCCTCGGCCGGGGCCTGCGGCGCGCAGTTCACCGCCAACACCATGGCGACCGTGTCAGAGGCCATTGGCCTTGCGCTGCCCTATTCGGCCGGCGCGCCGGCGCCCTACGAGATCCGCGACCGGTTCTGCATGGCGGCCGGCGAGCAGATCATGGATCTCATCGCCCGCAATATCCGCCCGCGCGACATCGTTACGCTGAAGGCACTGGAAAATGCCGCGACCGTGGTCGCCGCCTCGGGCGGCTCGACCAATGCGGCGCTGCACCTGCCCGCCATGGCGCATGAGGCCGGGATCAAGTTCGATCTGTTCGATGTGGCCGAAATCTTCAAGCGCACGCCCTATATCGCCGATCTCAAGCCCGGCGGGCGCTATGTCGCCAAGGACATGTTCGAGGTCGGCGGCATTCCGCTGCTGATGAAGACGCTGCTTGACCATGGCTATCTGCACGGCGATTGCCTGACCGTGACCGGGCGGACCATCGCCGAGAACCTCGCCTCGGTGAAGTGGAACCCCGATCAGGACGTGGTGCGCCCGGCCAATGACCCGATCACCGTCACTGGCGGCGTGGTCGGCCTCAAGGGCAACCTCGCGCCGGATGGCGCCATCGTGAAGGTGGCGGGCCTGAAGAACCTCAAGTTCTCCGGCCCCGCCCGCTGCTTCGATGGCGAGGAAGCCTGTTTCGAGGCGGTGACCCACCGCGCCTATGCCGATGGCGACGTGCTGGTCATCCGCTATGAGGGCCCCAAGGGCGGCCCCGGCATGCGCGAAATGCTTTCCACTACCGCCGCGCTCTATGGGCAGGGCGCGGGCGACAAGGTGGCGCTGATCACCGACGGACGCTTCTCCGGCGCTACGCGTGGCTTCTGCATCGGTCATGTCGGGCCGGAGGCGGCGGTCGGCGGCCCGATCGGGCTGATCCGCGACGGCGACATCATCACCATCGACGCAATCGAGGGCACGCTGGACGTGGCGCTCTCGGACGAGGAACTCGCCGCCCGCCGGGCGGAATGGGTGCCGCGTCCTTCGCCCGTCGGCTCGGGGGCCATCTGGAAGTTCGCGCAGGCCGTGGGGCCCGCCCGTGAGGGCGCGGTCACCCATCCCGGCGGCGCGGCCGAGACATCGTGCTATGCGGATATTTGAGCGCCCCGTCTTTCTCGCCCTCATCGGCGCCGCGTTTGGCGGCGCCGTGATGGCGCTCGCGCCGGCTCCCGCGCGGGCGTTCGATGGCTCGACCGATTCCGCCTCGGCGGCGCAGGCGCTGCCCAAGGGCGTCGTGCCGCCCTCCGGCACCCGCCCGCTCGAGGAAGTGGTGCGCTTCGGCGCGCAGGCGCTGCGTTCCGGCGACATGGAGAAGGGCATCGATTCCCTGCGCTATGCCGCCGATCAAGGCCATGCCGGCGCGCAGTGGAAGCTCGGGCGCATGTATGCCGAGGGCGAGGGCGTCGAGCGCAACGATATCAAGGCGTTCGAATATTTCACCCAGATCGCCAACCTGCATGCCGACGACAATCCGTCAGCGCCGCAGGCGCGCTTCGTGGCGGACGCCTTCGTGGCACTCGGCGGCTATTACCTCGTCGGCATCCCCAACAAGGTGCGCCGCGATCCGAACCGCGCCCGCGACATGTTCGCCTATGCCGCGTCCTATTTCGGCGATCCCGACGCGCAGTATCACCTCGCCCGCCTGTATATTGACGGCGACGGCGTGCCGCGCGATCCGCGCTTTGCTGCCCGCTGGCTCGGCCTTGCCGCCCATAAGGGGCAGTATCAGGCGCAGGCCGCGCTCGGTGGGCTGCTGTTCAAGGGCGACGATGGCATTCCGCGGCAGGGCGCGCGGGGGCTCATGTGGCTGACGCTGGCCCGTGACGCGGCCGCCGGTCCCGAGGACAAGTGGGTCGTCGACCTTTATGAGGAGGCCTTTGCCGGCGCCAGCTCGGACGAGCGGGCCATGGCGCTGGTCTATCTCGAGCAGTACATGAAGAACGTGCGCTGAGCGCGCCGGCCTTCCTCATCCGCCGACATCGAACTCCGCCCAGACCGGCACATGGTCCGACGGCTTCTCCCAGCCGCGCACATGCTTGTCGATGCCGGCGCTTTTGAGCCGGTCGGCGGCCTGCGGCGAGAGCAGCAGATGGTCGATGCGGATGCCGTTGTTCCGCGGCCAGGCACCGGCCTGATAGTCCCAGAAGCTGTAGAGGCCGGGCTCGTCCGTGGTGGCGCGTAGCGCGTCGGTCAGGCCGAGATTGAGCAGTTCGCGGAACGAGGCGCGGGTCTGCGGCAGGAACAGCGCGTCGTTTACCCAGGCCTGCGGATGGGCGGCATCGGCCGCTTCCGGGATCACATTATAGTCGCCACAGACGATGAGCGGCTCCTCCAGCGCGAGGCGGGCGGCGACATGGTCCTTCAGCCGCGCCATCCAGCCGAGCTTGTAGGGGTATTTCTCGGTGCCGACGGGATTGCCGTTCGGCAGATAGAGCCCGCACACCCGCACCGCGCCCTGCGGCGTCGACACCACCACCTCGATGAAGCGGGACTGCACGTCGCTTTCATCGCCGGGCAGGCCGGGCGACACCTCGTCGAAGGGCAGGCGGGAGAGCACCGCGACGCCGTTGAAGCCCTTCTGGCCGTGGACGGCGACATTGTAGCCGAGCGCCTCGAACGCCTCGCGCGGGAACTGGTCGTCCTGGCACTTGATCTCCTGCAGGCACACGATATCCGGCTGGCGGTCCTTCAGCCAGGCGATCGTGTTGTCGATGCGCAGGCGGACGGAGTTGACGTTCCAGGTGGCGATGATCATCGGGGCCTGCCGGGTGGTGAATCGGAGCGCGAGCTTACAGCACTGGCAGCAGACGGCGCAGGATGAGCGCGGACGAGAGCGCGACCTCATCCACGAACTGCCGGAAATCGAAATGCGATTCGTTGCCGGCGAGGTCCGAAAGCGCACGGATGACCAGCCAGGGCACGCCGAAGGCGGCACAGGCCTGCGCCATGGCGGCGCCCTCCATCTCCACGGCGACGCCGCCCAGCTCCTCATGAAGCCGCCGGCGCAGGCTCTCGCTGTTGACGAACTGATCGCCGGTCAGCACGCGGCCGAAATGCAGGCGGGGAGGGCGCTCATCGGGGGCGGCGGAGAGCGGCGACAGAGCCATATCCGCAAGCGCCGCGCGCACCCGCTCGAGCAGCGCGGCTTCGGCGCTGTGACCGAGTTCATCCGTCGGCGCGAAGAAGGGAAGAAAGCCCGCCTGATAGACGGTGAAGCCGGTCTCCGAGGTGTAGCCGGCATCGTGCTGGATCACATGATCGGCGATCACCACGTCGCCGATCGCCAGCACGGGATCGAGCCCGCCGGCAATGCCGGAGAACACCACGACGCGGCAACCGAAGCGCTCGATCAGCAGCGTCGCGGCGATGGCGGCATTCACCTTGCCCATGCCGGCGCGGGCCAGCACCACAGGCTCGCCATCCAGCCGTCCGGCATGAAAGCGCATGCCGGCCGCCTCGATGATCTCGGCCGCAATCAGATTGTCGGCGAGATAGGCGAGCTCCTGCGGAATGGCGCAGAGCACGCCGACCGGACCCATCACAGGGCGAAGCTGGTGCCGCAGCCGCACGAGGATGTCGCGTGCGGGTTGTTGATGCGGAAGGAGGCGCCGATCAGGTCGTCGACGAAGTCGAGCTGCGAGCCCGACATGTACTCCAGCGAGACCGGGTCGATCACCACGCGGGCGGCGCCATCGGCGATCACGATGTCATCCGCGTCACGCTCGCGGGTGATGTCGAACTTGTACTGGAAGCCGGAGCACCCGCCGCCCTCCACACTGACGCGCAGCATGGCATCGCCAGGTTCGCCCTGGAGAATCTCGCTGATACGGCGAATGGCGCTGGCGGTGACACCGACGCCCGTGGCGGGGGGAGGCGAACCGGCGTTGGAGGACGCATTCGGCAGGGCGGGGCTTGCGCTCATCTCGCGGCCTTCGGGTTGAATATGATCTGGCTGGATAGTTAAGTGCTGCCGGCCCCGAGTCAAAGGGGCATCGACGCAGGGGAGATGCGCGCATGGCGGTGGCCGGAGCAGAGCCGCGCGTGGCATGGGCCTCGCGGGCGGAAGAAAGTCGCGGCCGTCTCCATGGCGAGCCGGACGGCGACGGGCGCAGCCGCTTCCGCCGCGACGCAGACCGCATCATCCATTCCTCGGCCTTTCGCCGCCTCGCTTACAAGACGCAGGTCTTCTCCTATCACGAGGGCGACCACTACCGCACGCGCCTGACCCATACGCTGGAAGTGGTGCAGGTGGCGCGTTCGCTGGCGCGCGCGCTCGGTCTCGACGAGGATCTCGCCGAGGCGCTGGCGCTGGCGCATGACCTCGGCCACCCGCCCTTCGCCCATGCCGGCGAGCGCGTGCTCGACGCTTGCATGGCCGGCTATGGCGGCTTCGACCACAACGCCCAGTCGCTGCGCGTCGTCACGAGGCTGGAGAATCGCTACCCCTCCTTTGACGGGCTGAACCTCACCTGGGAGACGCTTGAGGGCATCGTGAAGCATAATGGCCCCTTGGCCGGACCGTTGCCGCACGCCATCGAGGTTCACGCGGAGAAGCAGGATCTGTGGCTGTGGAGCTGGGCCTCGGCCGAGGCGCAGGTTGCGGCCATCTCCGACGACATCGCCTATGACGTGCACGATCTCGACGACGGCCTGCGGGCCGGCCTGTTCGACATTGAGGAATTCGCCGACCTGCCGCTGGTCGGCGACATCATCGCTCAGATCCGGGAGTGCTTTCCGGGGCTCGACCGCGCCCGCTTCATCCATGAAATCGGCCGGCGGATGATTACCGCGCTGATCGAGGATGTGGTGGGGGAAACGCGTCGCCGTGCCGCCCAGGCCGAGCCGGAGAGTGCGGATGCGGTGCGGCGCCTCGGGCGAACGCTGGTTGGCTTCTCCGGCCCGGTGGCAGAGGCCGAGCGGGCGGTGAAGGCGTTCCTCTTCCCCCGCATGTACCGCCATCCGCGCGTGATGGCGGAGATGGATGCGGCGGGCGAGGTCGTGCGGGCGCTGTTCAACCGCTACATGCAGGACGACCGGGCGCTGCCGGAGGAGTGGCGTGCCGGTGTCGCCGGCCGCACCGAGGCGGCGCGCGCCCGGCGGATCGCCGACTTCATCGCCGGCCAGACCGACCGCTATGCGCTGGCCGAGCATGCCCGTCTCTTTGACAGCGTACCTGAACTGCGGTAGCGGCAGCGGCCGTCCTTTCCGGCCCTGCGGGCCGACGCGCCGAGCCGAGAGCTGCTGCCGATGAACCTGTTCGCCATCTTCGCCGACCATGTGCGTGACGCCGTGGGCCAGCTTGCCGCCGAAGGCCGCGTGCCGGCCGGGCTCGATGTGGCGCGCGTCGTGGTCGAGCCGCCGCGCGAGGCCAGCCATGGCGATCTCGCCACCAATGCCGCGATGGTGCTGGCCAAGGAAGCGAAGATGAAGCCGCGCGACCTCGCCGAGGCGCTGGTGCCAAAGCTCGCCGCCGTGGCCGGTGTGGCGCGCGTCGAGGTGGCCGGTCCCGGCTTCATCAATATCGCGCTCGATCTGGCCTACTGGCCGCGCGTGCTGTCGGCGGCGCTGACAGCGGGCCGCGCCTTTGGCCGCTCCGAGCTGGGTGCCGGCGAGAAAATCAATGTCGAGTACGTCTCGGCCAACCCGACCGGCCCGATGCATGTCGGCCATTGCCGCGGCGCGGTGTTCGGCGATGCGCTGGCGAATCTCCTCGCCTTTGCCGGCCATGAGGTGACGCGCGAGTACTACATCAACGACGCCGGCGTGCAGGTCGACGTGCTGGCCCGCTCCGCCTTCCTGCGCTACCGCGAGGCGCTGGGCGAGGCGATCACGATTCCCGACGGCCTCTATCCCGGTGACTATCTGGTCCCGGTCGGCCATGCGCTGGTCGCCAAATACGCCAACACGCTGCTCGCCAAGCCCGAGGCCGAGTGGCTGCCGCTGGTGCGCGGTGTCGCCATCGACATGATGATGGCGATGATCCGCACCGACCTGAAGGCGCTGAACATCAGCTTCGACGTCTACTTCTCCGAGCGCACGCTGCATGCCCGTGAGGGCGGCAACGCCTCGATCATCGACCGGCTGCTCGATGAGATGCGCGCCCGCGACCTCGTCTATCAGGGGAGCCTTCCCCCGCCCAAGGGCGCGCCGGTGGAGGATTGGGAGGACCGCGAGCAGACCCTGTTCCGCGCCACCGGCTTCGGCGACGAGATCGACCGGCCGCTGGTGAAGTCGGACGGCACCTACACCTACTTCGCCGCCGACATCGCCTATCACAAGAACAAGTTCGATCGCGGCTTCAAGCAGATGATCGACGTCTGGGGCGCCGATCACGGCGGCTACATCAAGCGGATGCAGGCGGCGGTGACCGCCGCGACCGCCGGGCAGGGCGCGCTCGATGTCGAGATCTGCCAGCTCGTGCGCCTGCTGCGCAATGGCGAGCCGGTGAAGATGTCGAAGCGGGCGGGCACGTTTGTCACGCTGCGCGACGTCGTGGACGAGGTCGGTGTCGATCCCGTCCGCTTCATGATGCTCTATCGCAAGAACGACGCGGTGCTCGACTTCGATCTCGCCAAGGTGATCGAGCAGTCGCGCGACAATCCGGTGTTCTATGTCCAGTATGCCCATGCGCGGGCATCCTCGATCCTGCGCAATGCGCGCGAGGCGTTTCCGGACCTGCCGACCGAGTTGGCGGCCTTCGCGGAGGCCGAGCTCTCCCGTCTCGATGACGAAGGGGAGATCGGGCTCGCCAAGCTCATCGCCGCCTATCCTCGGCTCATCGAGCAGGCGGCGAGCGCGCGTGAGCCGCACCGGGTGGCGTTTTATCTCTACGATCTTGCCAGCGCCCTGCATGGACAGTGGAATCGCGGGAAAGACATGCCACATTTACGCTTCATTATCGAAGATGATCGAAACTTGACCTACGCGCGGCTGGCGCTTGTGCACGCGGTCGCGCTGATCATCGCTTCAGGACTTTCGATTCTTGGAGTCGATGCTCCCGAAGAAATGCGGTGAGCGAGTCGCGAAACGGGTGCTTCCTCCTGAGGTGCCCGCAGATCGCATCTGACCTGCCGCCGCCGATGTGCCGCCTCCCGGCGGGTGTGTAGCGAGACGCAGCGAACAGGTTCGGTGAACATGGCCAACGACACGACGCGTAATCGGCAGGGCGGTCCCGCTGAGGACCCGCTTGCCGAACTCGCTCGCCTGATGGGTCAGGAAGACGAATTCGCGGATCTGCTGCGTCAGGCCCAGTCCGCGCGGCCCGCGGCGCGTCCGGCTGCGCCCGCGCCGGCTAGTCCGCCCCCTGCGGCGGCGCGCCCGCCGCTGCCGCCGCGTCCAGCCTCGACCCGTCCGTCGGCCCCGCCGAGCGCCCCTCCTGCGCAGCCTCGTCCCGCCGCGCCGACTTCGTTCTCGGCGCTGGCGGCGGATGTCTTCGCCGAGACGCCGCGCCGCTCCGCCCCGCCCGCGACCCCCGCGCCGCGTTCCTCGCTCGAGGACACGGCGCGCGATCTCAACCGCTCCATGGTCCGTCCCGAGCGGGTTGTGCCGCCGGCGCCGCGCCCGCCCGAGCCGCGTGCGGAGGCTTACCCCTCCGCGCCCCGCGCCCCGCAGCCCCGTCCGCGTGACGAGGCGGCGATTGGTGACAGCGCGGCCGATGCCATTTCGCGTGCCCTGTCGCAGCCTTTCAATCTGGTCGACGATCCGGCCTATGAGGATCCCCGCGCCACGGCGCGGGCGACCCCGCGTGGCGAATCGGCTCCGCCGGCCTGGATGGCGCGTGGGGCGGCTCCGGCCCCGGCTCCCGCGCCGACAACCGCGCGCGACGTGCCGCCCGGCGACGATGCCTATGATTACGGCCGGTCGGCGGACGCCGATGAGGGCTATGACGAGGAAGAGCTCGTCGAGCAGAATTACCAGCTCGAAGGCGAGGAACGGGCCCGTTCTGGCCGCCGCCGGCTGGCGCTCGTCGCCGCCGTCGTGGCTCTCGCCGCCGTCGGCACGGTGACCGGCTATGTGCTCGTCGCCAATAAGCGCGCCAGCGTCTCCGCTTCGGGCGAAGCGCCGGTGATCCACGCCGAGCAGGGGCCGAACAAGATCGTGCCGTCCCAGCCGGCGCCGGAGGCATCGTCCGACGGCCAGAAGCTGATCTATGACCGTGTGGGCGGCAGCGCCCCGACCGGCAATGAGCGCGTCGTCTCCAGCGAAGAGCAGCCGGTCGATGTCAGCCAGGCGGCGCAGCCCCAGCCGCGTGTCATCCAGCCGGCCACCAGCCCGAGCGCGAAGACGACCGAACCCAAGCGCGTGCGCACTCTCACCGTGCGGGCCGACGGCACGATCGTCGAGGACGCGACGCCGAGCCCGGTGCCTCCCGGCACGACGGCTTCCGTCCAGTCCTCCGCGCAGCCGACAGCCACCGCCCCGGCGCCGCTGAGCACGGGTTCTGGCGCGCCGGTCTCGACCAGCCCGACGCCGCTCGCCGCGACGCCCTCCATCGTGCCGAACGCGCCCAATCCGCCGGCCCGCGTTGCCGCCGCGCCGACGCCGGCTCCGGCGGCCACCTCCGCCGCCCCGGCGCCGGCGGGTGCCTATGTGGTGCAGATCGCCTCGGTGCGCTCGGAGGCGGAAGCCCAGGCCACCTGGCGCTCGATGCAGGCGAAGTTTCCGGGCGTGCTGAACGGCCAGTCCATGGCGGTGCGTCGGGCGGACCTCGGCGACCGCGGCATTTACTACCGCGCCCAGGTCGGGTCCTTCACCAATCGTGATGATGCCAATGCCCTCTGCCAGGCGCTGCGTGTGCAGGGCGGCGACTGCATGGTCCAGCGCAACTGACCCCGAACCGAAGCAGCCGTTCCATGACCGCCACGACCGCGCCGCGCGCCTTCATCACCGGCTGCGCCGGCACGCATCTGACGGCGGAGGAAGAGACGTTCCTCCGCGAGACCAATCCCTGGGGCTTCATCCTCTTTCGCCGCAACATCGAGACGCCCGCGCAGGTTGCTGACCTCGTGGCGGCTTTTCGTGCGCTTGTCGGCCGGTCCGATGCGCCGATCCTGATCGATCAGGAAGGCGGGCGCGTGCAGCGTCTCGGCCCGCCGCACTGGCCGGTCTACCCCCCGGCGGATGTCTTTGCCCAGCTTGCCAACACCGCCAGCGAAGCCCGCGGGGCGGAGGCCGCGCGTCTCGGCGCCCGCCTGATGGCGGACGACCTTGCCGCGCTCGGCATCAATGTGGACTGCGTGCCCTGTGCCGATCTGCGCCTGCCAGAAGGCCACGGCATCATCGGTGACCGGGCCTATGGCGAGACGCCCGAGCGCGTCGCCGTGCTCGCCCGCGCCGCCGCCGAGGGGCTGATGCAGGGTGGCGTGCTGCCCGTGCTCAAGCACATTCCCGGCCATGGCCGCGCGCGCGCCGACAGCCATGAGAGCCTGCCCGTGGTCGAGACGCCGCGCGCGGAGTTGGAGGCGACGGATTTCGAGGCGTTCCGCCGGCTCGCCGATCTTCCGCTCGGCATGACCGCGCATGTGGTCTACGCGGCGATCGACCCCGACGCGCCGGCCACCACCTCTAAGCGTGTCATCGACGAGGTTATTCGCGGCTTCATCGGCTTCGATGGTGCGCTGATGAGCGATGATCTCTCCATGGGCGCGCTTGCCGGCTCGCTTGCCAGCCGCACGACAGCCTCCTTTGCGGCTGGCTGCGACCTCGTGCTCCACTGCAATGGCAAGATCGACGAGATGCGTGAGGTCGCCGCGCACACGCCCGTTGTCGCCGGAGATGCCGCCCGGCGTTGCGCAGCGGCGTTGGCGCGGGTCGCGCGCCCCACGGCGATCGAACAAACGCAGGCGCGCGTTCAATTTTCGGCTATGATCGCGGTGTCCTAACGCCAGCGCGGTCACTTCATGGAGCAAAGCCAGTTCGCTTTCGAGGCGGATGACGCCCGTTCGCCGGGCGAGCCGTCGCTCGTCGTGGATGTGGACGGCTTCGAGGGCCCGCTCGACCTGCTGCTGGCGCTCGCACGCACGCAGAAGGTGGACCTCGGCCGTATCTCGATCCTCGATCTCGCGGAGCAGTATCTCACCTTCGTCGAGGAAGCGCGGCGCATCCGGCTGGAACTCGCGGCCGATTATCTCGTCATGGCGGCGTGGCTGGCCTATCTGAAATCCCGCCTGTTGCTGCCCGAGCCGACGAAGGAAGAAGGCCCGAGCGCGGCAGATCTCGCCGCCGATCTCACCGAGCGCCTGCGCCGGCTGGAGCAGATCCGCGCGGCGGCGGCGCATCTGGCGACCCGCGACCGCATCGGTCACGAGGTGTTTGAACGCGGCGCGCCGGAGCCGCTGGAGCGCGGCGGGCCACAAACCTATGAGGCGACGCTCTACGAACTGCTCGCCGCCTATGGCGCACAGCGGCAGAAGATGGCGCTGTCGCAGGTGCGTTTCGCCCCGCGCAACGTCGTTTCTCTGGCCGAGGCACGCGAGCGGCTGGAGCGGTTGATCGGCCGCCTCGCGCTTGGCGGGGAATGGGCGCGGCTGGACGGTTTCCTGCTCAACTGGATGGCCGATCCGAAGATGCGGGCGACCGCGCTCGCCTCGGGCTTCTCCGCGAGCCTTGAGATGGTGCGCGAAGGGCTGATCGACGTGCAGCAGGAGGCACCCTTCGCCCCCATCTGGATTCGCTCACGCGCGACCGGCGGGGAGGGGGCATGAGCGCCGAGGCGGCGCGTGCGCCGCAGCCGGATCGTGAACCCCTCATCCCCGACCGTGCGCTCGGCCTGCGGCTACTGGAGGCCATGCTGTTCGCCGCTGGCGAGCCGCTGGACGAGGCGACGCTGGCCGCCCGCCTGCCGGAGGGATCCGACCTGCGCGCGCTGCTGGCGGAACTGGCGGCGGACTACGCGCCGCGCGGCGTCAATCTCGTTCGGGTCGCCGGCAAGTGGATGCTGCGCACCGCGCCCGATCTCGGCTTCCTGCTGTCGCGCGACAAGCCGGAGCCGCGCCGCCTCTCCCGCGCGGCGCTGGAGACGCTGGCGATCATCGCCTATCACCAGCCGGTGACGCGGGCGGAGATCGAGGAAATCCGTGGCGTTTCAACCAATAAGGGCACGCTCGACGTGCTGCTCGCCGCCGGCTGGGTGCGGATGCGCGGGCGCCGGCGCAGCCCCGGCCGGCCAGTGACCTATGGCACCACGGAGACCTTCCTGGTGCATTTCGGGCTCGACAGCATCCAGGATCTGCCGGGTCTGGAGGAATTGCGCGGCACCGGGCTCATTGACGCGCGCGTCTCCGCCGGCTTAACCGTGCCTCTGCCCAGTGACGATGCCGGGCTTAAGGACGACGAGGATCCGCTGGAGCCCGAGTTCGACCTCTCCTTTGCCCCGGAACCCGAGGCGGATGATGAGGACGAGGGGTAGCGGCGGTTCCTCGCACAGGAAAGGCGCCGCATGTCCCAGATGCCGGTCCGCGCGCAGGCCCGCACCCCGGTCTCGCTCGCCAATCGCCTGACGCTGGACGGGCTCCGCCACGCCTATGGCGCCTCGGAATCGGTGCGCGGCATCTCGCTCACGGTCGAGCCCGGCGAGATCCTGTGCCTGCTCGGCCCGTCGGGCTGTGGAAAGACCACGCTGCTGCGCCTCATCGCCGGCATCGAGCGGCCGAGCGCCGGCCAGATCCTGCTCGACGGCAAGGTGGTGGCGGGTCCGGGCATGTTCGTGCCGCCGGAAAAACGCAGTATTGGCCTTGTTTTTCAAGACTATGCGCTGTTCCCGCACCTGACCAATGAGCAGAACGTCGCCTTCGGTTTGCGGGCGCTCAGCGCGGCGGAGGCGAGGGCGGAGGCGTTGCGGGCGCTCGCGCGGGTGCGGCTGGAGGCGCATGCGCAGGACTATCCGCATGCGCTGTCGGGCGGCGAGCAGCAGCGCGTGGCGCTGGCCCGTGCGCTTGTGCCACGCCCCGGCATTCTCCTTATGGACGAACCCTTCTCGGGGCTGGACAGTCGCCTGCGTGGCAGTGTGCGCGCGCAAACCCTTGCGGTGCTTAGGGAAGCGCGCGCGACCTGCATCATCGTCACGCATGACCCGGAGGAGGCGATGCGGCTTGGGGACAGGATCGCGCTGATGCGCAAGGGCGAAATCGTCCAGCTCGGCACGCCCGAAGAACTCTACCGCCACCCCGCCGATCTCGCCGCCGCGCGCTTCTTCAGCGAGGTTAATGAGGTGAACAGTGTGGCCAGTCAGGGCAAGATCCACACGCCCTTCGGCGACTATCCGGCGCCCGGCCTCGCCGAGGGCAGCCCGGCGGTTGCCGCCATCCGCCCGCAGGGGGTCGATCTGCGCGCCCCCGGCACCGGGGTTCCCGGCCGGGTGATCAACCACCGATTCCTCGGCGAGCTTGATCTCTATGAGGTCGCGGTCGAGGGCCTCGATACCCCTTTGGTCGCACGCCGCCGCCCGGTTGCCGGATTACACCGTGGCCATGACGTAGGCGTGCACATCGACGCGGCCGAAGTTCTTGTCTTCGCCGCAACCGGGCCCTAGTGTCCGCTCACAATTGCGAAGCGTCGTCACCAGGGGCCGGCGGCGCCTCGGACAGGGAGTTGTAAAATGGGTTCGCTGAGCATCTGGCATTGGATCATCGTGCTGGTCGTCGTGCTCCTCCTCTTCGGCCGCGGCAAGCTGTCGGAGCTGATGGGCGACGCCGCCAAGGGCATCAAGGCCTTCAAGAAGGGCATGTCGGACGACGACGAGACGACCGCCAAGCCGGCCGAGCCGGTGCGTTCCCTCGACCACCAGTCGAGCGTTGAAGCCGAGCGGACCAAGGTCGGCTGAAGCCCGCTCGCGGGCGTTCTTGATCGGGGAGGGCCGCTGCGGCGGCCCCGGCTTGACATATGCTTGATATCGGCTGGTCCGAACTACTGGTGATCGGCGTCGTCGCTCTGGTCGTGATCGGGCCCAAGGAATTGCCGACTGTCCTGCGCAAGGTGGGGCAGGGGGTCGGCAAGCTGCGCCGCATGGCCGGCGAGTTCCAGGGCCAGTTCAACGAGGCGCTCCGCGAGGCGGAGCTATCCGACCTCAAGGACAGCGTGAGCGGTCTGCGCAACGACCTCTCGGGTCTTGCCGACAATGCGCGCTCGACGCTGAGCAACGCCTTTCCGACCAATCCCCTGCAGGATCTCGACACCGAGATGAAGGCGACCTCGACCCCGGTCGAGCGCACGGAGCTGCCGGCGGCCGACATCGAGGCGCAGCTTCCCCCGCCGAGCGAGCTGGAAACCCACGCCTTCGAGACCATCGAGGACGAGGTGCGGGCCGCGACGCAGAAGATGGAGCCGGCGGCGCCGGCCAGCGCTTCTGTCGCCGCCGCTGCGCCGGTCTCGGCTTCCGCCGCGCCGGCGACCTCGCAGCCGCCGGCACCGGCTTCCCCTGTGGTGGCGGCCGCCGCGCCCGCGCCGGCTGCTGCCGCTGCGACGCCGGAGAAAGCCCCCACCATTGCGGCGGCCGCGCCGGCCTCCCCGGTGGCCGACGCCCCTCCGCGCCCGGCGCTGCCCAAGCGGTCGACCCGCCGCAAGGCGGCTCCCGCCGCCGACCCGGTGGTTGCGCCGGTTGACGCGGCGCCCAAGGAAATCGCCTCAACGGAAATCGCCTCAACGGATGTCGCGCCCAAGCGTGCCGCCAAGCCGCGCGTGCGTGCCAAGACGGCCGAGGTTGTGGCCTCGACCGGCGAACTGCCGCTCGGTACCCCGCCGGCCGCCGCCAAGGCGTCTCCCAAGCCCCGGTCCCGTGCCGCCAAGGCGCCGGCCGGTTCTACCGGCAATGAAGGGCCGGGTGCATGAGCCAGGACGATATCGACGCCTCCAAGGCCCCGCTGATCGAGCATCTGATCGAGCTGCGTTCGCGGCTGATCAAGTCGCTGATCGCCTTCTTCATCGCCTTCTTCGCCTGCTTCATGCTGGGCAAGTTCATCTACAACATCCTGCTCTGGCCCTACGAGTTCGCGGCCGGCGGCACCGAGCATGTGAAGCTGATCTACACGGCGCCGCAGGAATTCCTGTTCACCCAGATCAAGCTCGGCATGTTCGGGGCGGCGTTCATCTCCTTCCCGGTGGTGGCGACGCAGATCTACATGTTCGTCGCGCCGGGCCTCTACAGCCACGAGAAGAACGCCTTCCGCCCCTATCTGGTGGCGACGCCGGTGTGCTTCCTCATTGGCGCGGCCTTCGTCTATTTCGTCGCCATGCCCATGGCGATGACCTATTTCCTCTCCATGCAGCAGGCCGCCGGCCCCGGCTCGCCGGAAATCTCCATGCTGCCGCAGGTGAGTGAGTATCTCTCGCTGATCATGACGCTGATCTTCGCCTTCGGCATCTGCTTCCAGCTGCCGGTGATCCTGACGCTGCTGGCGCAGATCGGCGTGGTCTCCTCCGACCAGCTCAAGAAGTTCCGCCGCTATGCCATTGTCGGCGTCTTCGTCGTCGCGGCGGTGCTGACCCCGCCCGACGTGGTCAGCCAGCTCGGCCTCGCCATCCCCACCCTGCTGCTCTACGAAATCTCGGTGATCCTCGTGCAGATGATCGAGAAGCGGCGCGCCGCGCGTGAGGCGGCGACCGAGGGCTCGGTGGCGTAAGGGGCATCCCGCGCGCCGCGTTTGATCCGTGCCCGTTTGATCGCCGCCCGATTGATCGCCGCCCTTGTCGGCGGCGCCGTCATTGGGTAGTCCCCTGCGGCACGGGCCACAGGGCCGATCAGACGCGAAAGCGAGACGTCCATGCACGACATCAAATGGATTCGCGAGGAGCCGAAAGGGCTCGTGACTGCGCTCACCCGCCGGGGTACGCCCGAGAGCGAGGCGCAGGCGCTGGTGGACGGGCTGATCGCGCTCGACGAGCGCCGCCGCGCCGGCATCGTGAAGCTGGAAGAGCTTCAGGCCCGCCGCAACGCCGCCTCCAAGGAGATCGGCGCCGCCAAGAAGGCCGGCGACAACGCCAAGGCCGACGCGCTGATGGCCGAGGTTGGGGCGCTCAAGACCGATATTCCCGCGCTGGAAGAAGATGTGAAGGCGGCCGAGGCCGAGCTTCACACGCAGCTCGCCGCCATTCCGAACGCGCCGCTTGAGGTGGTGCCGGACGGCAAGGACGAGCACGACAATGTCGAGATCGACCGCGTCGGCGCGCCGCGCTCTTACGCCTTCACGCCGAAGCAGCATTTCGAGATCGGCGAGGCGCTCGGCCAGATGGATTTCGAGGCCGCCGCCAAGCTCTCCGGCGCGCGCTTCGTGGTGCTCAAGAGCCAGCTCGCCCGGCTGGAACGCGCCATCGGCCAGTTTTTCATCAACACCCATGTCGACGAGCACGGCCTCACCGAGGTCGCCCCGCCGGTGCTGGTGAAGGACGAGGCGATGTTCGGCACCGCGCAGCTGCCGAAGTTCCGCGAGGATCAGTTTAGTGCGGCCGCTTTCGATCTCGAACGCCTTTGGGTAGACTTCCACTCTGACCTCCAAGATCAGATAGTTTTGACAAAAGGTGACCGTCTGAGTGGGGAAGAACTGCTCGCCCTTAGTCGCGAACGTCAGCAGCGCTTGATGAAGCGGTTTGATGCTGGCGAGTACACGAACAATTTCTGGCTCATCCCCACCTCCGAAGTGCCGCTGACCAACCTCGTCGCGCAGTCCATCCTCTCCGAGGAAGAACTGCCGATGCGGCTCACCGCGCTCACCCCCTGCTTCCGCGCCGAGGCCGGCTCGGCGGGGCGCGACACGCGCGGCATGATCCGCCAGCACCAGTTCAACAAGGTGGAGATGGTCACCATCTGCGCGCCCGAGACGTCGCTGGACGAGCAGGAGCGCATGCTCGCCTGCGCGCAGAACGTGCTGAAGAAGCTCGACCTGCCGCACCGCGTGGTGACGCTCTGCACCGGCGACATGGGCTTCGCCTCGGCCCGCACCTTCGACATCGAGGTGTGGCTGCCCGGCCAGAACGCCTATCGCGAGATTTCCTCGGTCTCGACCTGCACCGACTTCCAGGCCCGCCGGATGAATGCGCGCTACCGGGCGAAGGACGCCAAGGCGCCGCGCTATGTCCACACGCTCAACGGCTCGGGCGTCGCGGTCGGCCGCGCGCTGGTGGCGATCCTCGAGACCTACCAGAACGAGGACGGCTCGGTGACGGTGCCGGACGTGCTGGTGCCCTATATGGGCGGGCTGACGCGGATCGGCGGGTGAGCGACGGCGTGTGAGCGATAGCGTCATCCCGGACGGCCAAAGGCCGATCCGGGATCGTATCCAAGGCGGAGAGCGATCCCGGCTCTCCGCTGCGCTTCGGCCGGGATGACGGTGTTTCAGGTAGGATAGGTGGACATGCGCATCCTGGTCACGAATGACGACGGCATCCACGCGCCGGGGCTCGAGGCCTGCGCCAATATTGCGCGGGCGCTCTCGGACGATGTGTGGATCGTCGCGCCGGAGACCGACCAGTCGGGCGTGTCGCATTCGCTCTCGCTCTCCGACCCGCTGCGGCTGCGGCAGGTGGCGGAGAAGCGCTTCGCGGTGAAGGGCACGCCGACCGACTGCGTCATCATGGCGGTGCGCCACATCCTCAAGGACCACAAGCCGGACCTCGTGCTCTCCGGCGTCAATCGCGGGCAGAACGTCGCCGAGGATGTCGGCTATTCCGGCACGGTGGCGGGCGCCATGGAAGGCACGGTGCTCGGCATCCCCTCCGTCGCCCTGTCGCAGGCCTATGGCTTCGAGACCCGCCGCGCGCCGCCCTACACGGTCGCCGAGCATTTCGGGCCGGACGTGGTGCGCACGCTGCTGAAGGACGGCATCCCGCCGGGCATCGTGGTCAATGTGAACTTCCCCAACCGTCCGGTGGGCGAGGTGAAGGGCATAAGGGTGACCGCGCAGGGCCGGCGCAACCAGGACCTGCTGCGCATCGACGAGCGGGCGGACGGGCGCGGCAATCCCTATTACTGGATCGCCTTCGAGAAGCGCATCTTCGAGACGGTGAACGGCTCGGACCTGCACGCGCTCGACGAGGGCTTCATCTCGGTGACGCCGCTGCGCTTCGACATGACCGACGAGCCGATGATGACGCAGCTCGCCCAGGTCTTCGCGCGGCCATGACGGAAGCGTCCGACGAGGCGCTGGAGCGCGCGCAGCTTCTCCTCGCGCTCCGCCAGCGCGGCATTCGCGACCGGGCGGTGATGAGCGCGCTGGAGCGCGTGCCGCGCGAGCGCTTCGTCGAGGCGGGCCTGCGCCCGCTCGCCTGGGCCGACCAGGCGCTGCCCATCGACTGCGGCCAGACCATCAGCCAGCCCGCCGTGGTGGCGCTGATGGCGCAGGCGCTCGACCTCGCCCCCGGCCATCGCGTGCTGGAAGTCGGCACCGGCTCGGGCTACGCGGCGGCGATCCTCGGCCATATCGTGCGCGAGGTGGTGAGCGTGGAGCGTTTCCGCACGCTGGCGGACGCGGCGGCGCGCCGGCTCGATTCGCTGGGGCTCTCCAATGTCGAGGTGGCCATCGCCGATGGGATGCGCGGCTATGGCGCCCGCGCGCCCTATGACCGCATCCTGCTGTCGGCGGCGGTCGAGGAAATCCCCGCCGCGATTCTCGAACAGCTCGCCCCCGAGGGGGTGCTGGTGGCGCCGGTCGGGCCGCCGGACGATACCCAGATACTGCTCCGTCTTGCCCGAACGGCAGGCGGGCTGGAACGGCGCGAGCTCGGCCATGTCCGCTTCGTGCCGATGCGGCCGGGAATCGCGACGGTGCTTTGATCCTCCTGCCCCGAAAAGGCCGCGAAGGTTGCCGAACGCGCGGTGATTTAAGCCGACGTTTACCTATACGAGGTTTTAATCGGTCTCACAGTTTTAGCGTTCGGGTGCGGTGAGATGCGTAACTTTTTGACGGCCTCCGGCAGCAGCTCCCTGATACGGCTTTCGGTTGTCGCGCTTCTTGGTGGCACGGCTGCCGCCTGCAGTTCGGATACGGGTCGCTTCAGCGATCCGAACGCCAGCCCGTTCGCCACAAGCGCCGGGGCGCCGAGCTACACCGGCTCGGTCGCCGCTGCCCCCACCGGGGTCGTGCAGCAGGCGCCGATGGGGGCTCCGGTCGGTGGGCAGGTGGCGGCCGCACCGCTCGCCGCTCCCGCAGGCGCCGGTGTCGCCAGCGCCTATCCCTCGCCCTACGGTGCCCCCGCCGCTGCTCCCGCGCCCTATGGCGCGCCGCGCCAGCTCGCCAGCGCCGCCCCGAACTACCCGGTTGCCGCCGCCGCGCCGACCTCCTATCCCGCCGCCGCGCCCGTGCCGGCGACGCAGCCGCTCTATGGCTCGCAGCCCCAGCAGCTGGCGCCGCAGGCCGCCGCGCCGCGCGCCCCGCAGATGGCCGCCGCCGGCGGCGGCAGCCATGTGGTGAAGCCCGGCGAGACGCTGAGCTCCATTGCCCGCAATTACGGCGTGCCGCGCGGCACGCTCGCCGCCGCCAACGGGCTCGACATCAACGCGCAGGTTCAGATCGGCCGCACGCTGACCATTCCGGGCGCCGGTGCCGCTGCCGCCAACCCGGTCGCCGCCGCGCCCAAGCCCGCGACGACCCCCGCCGTTGCCGCTGCTCCGCACCCGGCGCCCGCGCCGGTCGCCGCGGCGCCGGTTGCCGCCAAGCCCGCCGCTGTTGCGACCGCTCCCGCCACCCCGGCGCCGGTCGCCACCACCGAGAAGCCGCAGACCATCGCCGCGGTGAAGCCGGCCGAGACGCCGGACGACATGCGCACCGGTTCCGGCACGCAGTTCCGCTGGCCGGTCCGTGGCCGGGTGATCTCGACCTTCGGGCCGAAGCCGGGCGGGCAGCAGAATGAGGGCATCAACGTCTCGGTGCCGGAAGGCACGGCGGTCAAGGCCGCCGAGGATGGCGTCGTCGCCTATGCCGGCAGCGAGCTGAAGGGCTATGGCAATCTCGTGCTGATCAAGCACGCCGATGGCTACGTCACCGCCTACGCGCATAACAGCGAGCTGGAGGTGAAGAAGGGCGACACGGTGAAGCGCGGCCAGGTGATCGCCAAGGCCGGACAGACCGGCAATGTGACCTCGCCGCAGGTGCATTTCGAGATCCGCAAGGGCTCGCAGCCGGTCGACCCGTCGCAGTATCTCGCCGGCCTCTGAGCCGCCGAGCCGTTCCGGCGGAGCGTTGCGCTCCGCCGTTCCCCACCCGGCGTGACGTTTGGACCTCGGCGCCGGTCAGCGCGGGGCGGCTGGCGGTTCCGACAACGACACGCCCAGCCGTCCCGCGACATCCTGAACATATTGCCAGGCGGTACGCCCCGAGCGCGCGCCGCGCGTCGTCGCCCATTCCAGCGCCTCGGCCCGCAGCGTGTCGGCGTCGAGCGGCAGGGCGAAATGGGCGGCATAGCCCTCCACCATCGCCAGATAGTCGTCCTGGCTGCATTTGTGGAAGCCGAGCCACAGGCCGAAGCGGTCGGACAGCGACACCTTCTCCTCGACCGCCTCGCCCGGATTGATCGCCGTCGAGCGCTCATTCTCCATCATGTCGCGCGGCAGAAGATGCCGGCGGTTGGAGGTGGCGTAGAACAGCACATTCTCCGGTCGCCCCTCGATGCCGCCTTCCAGCACCGCCTTGAGCGACTTGTAGGAGGTGTCGTCGGCGTCGAAGGAGAGATCGTCGCAGAACACGACGAATCGGAACGGCGCGGGGCGCATGAGCGCCATCAGCGCGGGCAGGGATTCGATATCCTCGCGATGGATCTCCACCAGCTTCAGCGGCGGCTTGCCCTCGCTGGCCATCACCGCATTGACACTGGCATGGGCGGCCTTGACCAGCGAGCTCTTGCCCATGCCGCGCGCGCCCCAGAGCAGGGCATTGTTGGCGGGCAGGCCACGGGCGAAGCGCAGCGTGTTGTCGAGGAGCTGTTCGCGCGTGCGCTCGATGCCCTTGAGCAGGGCCATCTCGACCCGGCTGACCTTCGGCACGGGGGCCGGATGCCGGGCGTCCGCCTGCCAGACAAAGGCGTCGGCGACCTCAAAGTCGCCCCGCGCGGCCGGCGCCGGGGCAAGGCGTTCGAGCGCCTCGGCGATGCGCACGAGCAGCGGGCCGAGATCGGGCGGGGCGGCGGCGTCGGAAGCGTGGGTCATGGCGGGCTCCTTGTCCGCCCGGAATAGCCAGCCGGCCCGGTGAGGACAAGCGCGAGGCGCGACTCGTCCGTGGGACTGATGGCGCAAGACTTATGGGCCGTGGATGCTGTCCCATCCGTGACCGGAACGGGCACCGGCGCCGTTTGCAATCGGCAGGCGCGTCAGTATAGTCCGCGCCGCTTCCGCCGGGCCTTCCGCCCGCCACTCTTCGACGGACAAGGAACCGACATGTTCATCACTCCCGCCTTCGCGCAGGGCGCCGCTCCGGGCGGTACCGACATGCTGATGTCGCTGCTGCCGTTCGTGCTGATTTTCGTCATCATGTACTTCCTCATCCTGCGTCCGCAGCAGAAGAAGGTGAAGGCGCATCAGGAGCTGGTGAAGAACATCCGCCGTGGCGACACGGTGGTGACCACCGGTGGCCTCATCGGCAAGGTCTCCCGCGTGGTGGACGACACCGAAATCGAGCTTCAGCTCGCCGATGGCGTGAAGGTCCGCCAGCTTCGTGCCCTGATCTCCGACGTGCGCGCCAAGGGCGAGCCCGCCAAGGAAGACAGCGCCGCCTGACGCTTACCTCTTGCGGGCGTTCCTGAGGGGCGGCCGGAAAGAACGACATGCTCTACTTCTCGAAATGGAAGGCACTGGCGATTGCGGTGTTCTCGACGATCATCTGCCTGATGATCGTGCCGAGCCTGCTGCCGCCGGCCGCCTATGACAGCCTGCCGCGTTTCCTCCAGCGCAAGATCGTGCTCGGCCTCGATCTGCAGGGCGGTTCCTATATTGTCCTCCAGGTCGACGCGAACGAGCTGCGCAAGGGCCGGCTCGAACAGCTCCGCGACGATGCCCGTCGCGTGCTGCGCGATGCCAAGGTCGGCTATAGCGGCCTCGCCATCCAGGGCGACAGCGTGCAGATCCGCATCCGCGAGGGACAGGACGCCGATGCGGCGCTGACCCAGCTTCGTACCCTCGCGCAGCCTCTGGGCGGCGCGATGGCGACGACCGGGCAGATGGATACGGACGTGTCGCGTTCGGGCGATGTCATCACGATCACCCCGACCTCGGCGGGCATCCAGTCCCGCACGATCCAGGCGGTGTCGCAGTCCATCGAGATCATCCGCAAGCGTATCGACCAGCTCGGCACCACCGAGCCGTCGATCCAGCGGCAGGGCGCCGACCGCATCCAGGTGCAGGTGCCCGGCCTTCAGGATCCCTCGCGCCTGAAGGCGCTGCTTGGCCAGACCGCCAAGCTGACCTTCCGCCTCGTCGATACCTCGATGAGCGCGCAGCAGGCGCTGCAGGGCCGTCCTCCGGCGGGCACGGACGTGCTCTATTCGGAAGACCAGCCGCCGGTGCCCTACCTCATCGAGCAGCGCGTGCTCGTCGCCGGCGAGGATCTCACCGACGCCCAGCCGAGCTTCGATCCGACGACGCGCGAGCCGGTCGTCACCTTCCGCTTCAACACGAACGGCGCGCGCCGCTTCGCCGAGGCGACGCAGGCCAATGTCGGCCGGCCCTTCGCGATCATCCTCGACAACAAGGTGATCTCGGCCCCGGTCATCCGCGAGCCGATCCTCGGCGGCTCGGGCCAGATCAGCGGCAGCTTCAGCGTGCAGCAGGCGAACGATCTCGCCATCCTGCTGCGCGCCGGCGCCCTGCCGGTGCCGCTGCAGGTGGTGGAAGAGCGCACCGTGGGCCCCGGCCTCGGCGCCGACTCGATCCGCGCGGGCGTCATCGCCTCGCTGGTCGGCGCGGGTGCCGTCGCCCTGTTCATGGTCGCGACCTACGGCCTGTTCGGCGTGGTGGCGGTCGTGGCGGTCGCGATCAATGTCGGCATGATCTTCGGCATCCTTGCCATGCTCGGCGCCACGCTGACGCTGCCCGGCATTGCCGGCGTGGTGCTCACCGTCGGCATCGCGGTCGATTCGAACGTGCTGATCTATGAGCGCATCCGCGAGGAAGCGCGGGCGGGCCGGTCGGCGATCTCCGCCATCGACGCGGGCTTCTCGCGCGCGCTGGCGACGATCCTCGATTCGAACATCACCACCTTCATCGCGGCGGCGGTGCTGTTCTATATCGGCTCGGGCCCGGTGCGTGGCTTCGCCATCACCTTCGGCATCGGCATCATCACCACCGTGTTCACGGCTTTCACGCTGACCCGCCTGATGGTGGCGATGTGGGTGCGCTGGCGGCGCCCCCAGCGCGTGCCAATCTGAGAAAGGCGACAGCCCATGCGTCTGCTCCGCATCGTACCGGACGATACCAATTTCGACTTCATGCGCTTCCGGCGCATCAGCTTCCCGATCTCGGCGATCCTGTCGATCGTGGCGCTGGTCGCCTTCATGACGGTCGGGCTGAATTTCGGCATCGACTTCAAGGGCGGCACGCTGCTTGAGGTGCGCTACCCCAACAGCACGCTGAACATCGGCGATGTGCGCTCCAAGCTCGAATCGCTCGAGCTTGGCGAGGTGCAGATCCAGGAGATCGGCAATGATGGCGAGGTGCTGATCCGCGTCGCCCAGCAGCCGGGCGGCGAGGCGGCCCAGCAGGCCGTCGTCGGCAAGGTGCGCACCGCGCTCGGCGAGGGCGTGGAGTATCGCCGTGTCGAGGTGGTGGGCCCGCGCGTGTCGCAGGAACTGCTCAGCTACGGCATCGTCGGCCTGATGCTCGCCGTGCTCTGCATCCTGATCTACCTCTGGTTCCGCTTCGAGTGGCAGTTCGCACTGGGCGCCTCCATCGCCAACTTCCATGACATCGTGCTGACCATCGGCTTCATGGCGATCTTCCAGATCGACTTCGATCTGACCAGCGTCGCCGCGCTGCTGACCATTCTCGGCTACTCGCTGAACGACACCATCGTCATCTATGACCGCATCCGCGAAATGCTGCGGCGCTACAAGAAGATGCCGACGGACGAGCTGCTGAACCAGTCGATCAATTCCACCCTGTCGCGCTCGGTCATCACCCATGTCACCGTGACGCTGGCGCTGCTCGCGCTGGTGCTGTTCGGTGGCCGGGCGATCCACAGCTTCTCCATCACCATGATGTTCGGCGTGGTGCTGGTCGGCACCTACACCTCGATCTTCATCGCCTCGCCGCTGCTGATCTATCTCGGCGTGTCGACCCGTGCGCTGGCGGAGAAGGCCGAGAAGGACGCGCAGAACGCGGCGAACTCCAAGGCGGAACGCCTCGCGCCCTGAGGCGTCTTCATCGGGCAGCGCCGCGCAGGGAGACCCTTATGGCCAAGGCCGACGCTCATCTGCCGCAGCAGGTGCCGATCGACGGTTATGGCCGCGGCGGGTTCCACTTCGCCGGCATGGCCTCGGCCGGCTCGATCCTCGCGCTGCCCTCCGGCATCCATGCCTGGGGGCCGCGCGCGACCGCCGAGATCGACGCGGCCGCGCTGCGGCCCGTGCTGGAGCAGGCCGGCGCCGTCCAGCTCCTGCTGATCGGCACCGGACTTGATCCCTGGGCGATCCCGGATGCGCTGCGCTGGCACTTGCGCGATGTCGGTATTTCCGTCGATGCCATGCCGACGCGCGCGGCGGCCTCGACCTATAACGTGCTGCTGGCCGAGGGGCGGCCGGTGGCGGCGGCGCTCCTCGCGCTGCCCTGACGACGGCCGCGGGGGCGCATGAGCGAATCGAATACCGACTATTGCGCGGCGCTGGTGCGCGGTTTCGACCGCGACCGCTACGTCGCGGACCTGTTCGCGCCAGCCGAGCTGCGCGGCGCGCTCTTCGCCCTGCACGCCTTCAACATCGAGGTCGCCCGCGTGCGCGAGGCGATCAGCAACCCGATGGCCGGCGAGGTCCGCCTGCAATGGTGGAGCGACGCGCTGATCGGCGAGGCGCGCGGCGATGTGCGGGCAAACCCGGTGGCGGGGGCGCTGCTTGAGGCCGTCGAGCGTCACCATCTGCCGCGCGAGACCTTCTTCGCCCTGCTCGATGCCCGCATCTTCGATCTCTATGACGACCCGATGCCGTCGGTGAACGACCTTGAGGGCTATGCGGGGGAGACGTCCTCCGCCCTGATCCGTCTCGCCGGCATCATTCTCACCGGCACCGCCGACCGGCGCTCGGCCGATGCGGCCGGCCATGCGGGCGTGGCCTATGCGGTGACCGGCCTGTTGCGGGCCTTCCCGTTCCACGCCCGGCGCGGCCAGTGCTATGTGCCGCTCGATATCCTCGCCGCCCATGGCCTTGGCCGGGATGACGCCGTGTCGGGCACCGCCACGCCGGCGCTGAGGGCGGCGCTGGGTGATCTGCGCGCCCTCGCGCTCAAGCATTACGAACGGGCGCTGGCGAGCCTCGCGGGCACCGATCCGGCACTTCTTCCGGCGTTCCTGCCGCTGGTGCTGGTGCCCGGCGATCTGAAGCGCATGGAACGGGCGCATGATCCGTTCATAGAAGTGCCGGCAATGCCCCCTATGATGCGCATCTGGCGCCTGTGGAGAGGGGCGGGCGCCCTGCGCCGCGCGCTGTGAGTTCCGGCCGCCTTGGCGGCCCGGGCATGAATTATGCTAGCGGTTCTTGTGACTGAACTGCACCTTTCCCGCCTCTGAGACAGGAGTGCCGATGTTTCCGTTGCCCCAGGCTTCGCTCAAGCCCAACACCTACGCCTATGAGACCGTGCCGCTCGTCAAGCCGACGGGCTTTCGCGAATATGATGCCCGCTGGCTTTTCGGCAGCGAGCTCAACCTCATGGGGGTGCAAGCGCTTGGCCTCGGCCTCGGCACGCTGATCCACGAAATGGGGATCCGGCCCGAGGTGGTGACGGGCCATGATTTCCGCGGCTATTCCTCCTCGATCAAGCAGGCGCTGACGCTCGGCCTGATGGCGGCGGGCATCAAGGTGCACGATATCGGCCTTGCCCTGTCGCCCATGGCCTATTTCGCGCAGTTCGCGCTGGATATTCCGTGCGTCGCGATGGTCACCGCCTCGCATAACGACAATGGCTGGACCGGCGTGAAAATGGGCGTGAACCGCCCCATGACCTTCGGCCCGGACGAGATGAGCCGGCTGAAGGAAATCGTGCTCAGCGGGGCTGGCAAGCCGCGCGAGGGCGGCAGCTACGTCTATGTCGAGAATTTCCCGGAGATCTACATCAAGGATCTCACCGACCGGCCGAAGCTGAAGAACAAGATCAAGGCCGTGGTCGCCTGCGGCAACGGCACGGCGGGCGCCTTCGCGCCGCGCATCCTTGAGGCGCTGGGCGTCGAGGTGGTGCCGCTCGACACCGAGCTCGACCACAGCTTCCCGAAGTATAACCCGAACCCGGAAGACATGGAGATGCTGCACGCCATGCGCGATGCGGTGCTCGCCTCCGGCGCGGATGTCGGCCTCGGATTCGATGGCGACGGTGACCGCTGCGGCGTGGTCGATGACCATGGCGAGGAAATCTTCGCCGACAAGGTGGGCGTGATGCTCGCCCGCGACCTCTCAGCCATCTACCCGGAAGCGCAGTTCGTGGTGGATGTGAAGTCCACCGGCCTGTTCGTCACCGATCCGGTGCTGATCGCCAATGGCGCCAAGACCGACTACTGGAAGACCGGCCATTCCTACATGAAGCGCCGCGTCAACGAGAGCGGCGCGCTGGTCGGCTTCGAGAAGTCCGGCCACTACTTCTTCAACAAGCCGATCGGGCGCGGCTATGATGACGGCCTCGTCTCGGCCATCGCCATTCTCGACATGCTCGACCGCAACCCCGGCAAGAAGCTGTCGGCGCTGCGCGACGCGCTGCCCAAGACCTGGTCCTCGCCGACCATGTCGCCGCACTGCGCGGACGAGAAGAAGTACGGCGTCGTTGCTGCCGTGGTGAAGCATTTCGAGGATCTGGCCGCCAGCGGCGGGAAGATCGACGGCCAGGCGATCCGCGACATCGTCACCGTCAACGGCGTGCGCGTGACGGCGGAAGACGGCTCCTGGGGTCTGGTGCGCGCCTCCTCCAACAAGCCGGAGCTGGTCGTGGTGGTCGAGAGCCCGGTCTCCGAGGCCCGCATGTACGACATGTTCAAGCTGGTGGACGGCGTGCTGCGCACCCACCCGGAAGTCGGCGCCTACAACCAGAGCCTCTGAGGGGCGGCTGCTCCGGCGGCTGGCAAACAGGCAACGCCGCGGGGCCGTCGGGTCGCCGCGGCGTTGTCGTTTTCGGAAGCTCAATGAGCGAGCCAGCGCCGGGCGAGCGAGCCGGCGACGAGGCCGACGAGTGTGCCGATCGAGCCGGCGATGAACTGCGCCAGCTCCGCGCTTCGAGTGGCGGTAAAGCCCTGCGCAGTCTCCAGCGTGGCGGCGAGCGCGATCAGCAGCAGCGTGGCGATCAGCCGGCGACGCGGCGCGGCGATGCCGAGCGTGAGCAGCAGGCCCGTGCCGGCATAGGCGATGGCGTGTTCGAGATTCTTCCCCGCCCCGGTGCGCTCGACGACATCGGCCGGCAGCAGCGAGAGCAGCGGCAGCGCGATGAGGCAGGCGAGCGCGCCGAGGCGCGCCAGCGTCTCGATCCAGCGGGGCAGGCGAGGGGAGCGGGAAGGCAGGCCTACAGGCGCCATCAGGCGCCGTGGCCCTTTGCCACCGCGTCAAACGCCTGAAGGCGGGCGATGAGTGCCTCGAACTGGTTCAGCGGCACCATGTTCGGCCCGTCGGACGGTGCCTTGTCCGGGTCGGGGTGGGTTTCGATGAACAGGCCGGCGACGCCGACCGCCACCGCTGCCCGCGCCAGCACCGGCACGAATTCGCGCTGGCCACCGGAGGAGGTGCCCTGGCCGCCCGGCTGCTGCACGGAGTGGGTGGCGTCGAAGATCACCGGCGCGCCGGTCTGCTCGGCCATGATGGGGAGCGAGCGCATGTCGGTGACCAGCGTGTTGTAGCCGAAGGAGGCGCCGCGCTCGGTCACCAGCACGTTCGGGTTGCCCGAATCGGTGAGCTTGGCGACCACGTTCTTCATGTCCCAGGGGGCGAGGAACTGGCCCTTCTTCACATTCACCACCTTGCCGGTCGCGGCGGCGGCGATGAGCAGGTCGGTCTGGCGGCACAGGAAGGCGGGAATCTGCAGCACGTCGACCACTTCCGCCACCGGGGCGCACTGGTCGTCATCATGCACGTCGGTCAGCACCGGCATGCCGTAGCGCTCGCGAATCTCGGCGAAGATCGGCAGCGCTGCCTTCATACCCATGCCGCGCGCGCCCTTGATCGAGGTGCGGTTGGCCTTGTCGAAGGAGGTCTTGAACACCACGCCGATCCCCCGGCGCGTGGCGATCTCCTTGATCGCGGCGGCGCATTCCAGCGCGTGCTCGCGGCTCTCCATCTGGCACGGGCCGGCGATCAGCGCGATCGGCAGATCATTGCCGAAGCGCACCTCGCCGAGGGTGACGATGGCATTGGCGGAAACGCCGCTCATGGGAAGTCCTCGCGGAAGGGCGGGCGGGGTCAGATGACGCCGGCGCGCAGGAGATCGTGAATGTGCAGGATGCCGACCGGCACGCCCTCGCGCACCGCGAAGAGCACGGTGATCTGCGTGCGGCTCATGCGGCCCAGCGCGGCGCTGGCCAGCTCATCCGGCGCGACGGTGAGCGGGGAGGCCGTCATCACCGTCTCGACCGGATGGCTCAGCAGGTCACCGCTCATGTGGCGGCGCAGGTCGCCGTCGGTCACGATGCCGACGAGGCGGCCATTGGCGTCGACGACGCCGCAGCAGCCGAAGCGCTTGCCGGTGATTTCGATCAGCGCGGCGCTCATCGGCGTGCCCCGCGCGACCAGCGGGACGCTGTCCTCGCCATGCATGAGGTCGGCGACCTTGAGCAGGCGCGCGCCGAGCTTGCCGCCGGGGTGGAAGACGCGGAAATCGGACGCCGAGAAGCCGCGTCGCTCCAGCAGCGTGACGGCCAGCGCGTCGCCGGCGGCGAGCTGGAGCAGGGTGGAGGTGGTGGGCGCGAGCCCGTTCGGGCAGGCTTCCTCGACCTTGGGCAGCGCCAGCACGACATCGGCGGCGCGCCCGAGGGTGCTGTCGGAATTGCAGGTGATGGCGATCAGCGGCACGGCGAAGCGGCGCGCATAATGCACGATGTCGCTCAGCTCGGCCGTCTCGCCCGACCAGGAGAGGGCGAGCAGCACGTCGTCCGGCGTCACCATGCCGAGATCGCCATGGCTCGCCTCGGCGGCGTGCATGAACAGTGAGGGGGTGCCGGTGGAAGCGAGCGTCGCGGCGAGCTTGCGGCCGATATGCCCGCTCTTGCCCATGCCGGTGACGATGACGCGGCCCCGCGCGGCCTCGATGCCGCGTATGGCTAGTTCCATGCCGTCGCCCAGCGCGCCGTCAATGGCGTCGATCAGGGCGGCGAGGCCCTTGGCCTCGATCGCGAGGGTACGCCGGACGCTGTCGCGCAGCGGCTCGTCCCGGTGGGACGTCGGAACGGCGGGGGTTGTCTCCGTCTGGACCATGCCCACAGCGATACTCCCTTCATCGCGCGGCCGGCAATGCCGCCGGTCGGTGCCGTCGGCTCACCGCCACGGCAGGGCTGAATAAGCGCCCTTGCCCGTCGATGCAATGGAGGGGGCCGGGGAGGGGCCGGCGGACGCGCCGCCGGCCGGGCCGCATCAGCTGCGGTTGTAGACGTCTTCCAGGCGGACGATGTCGTCCTCGCCGAGATAGGAGCCGGTCTGCACCTCGATCAGCTCCAGCGGGATCTTGCCGGGGTTGGCGAGGCGATGCACGCCGC
Source organism: Ancylobacter sp. WKF20 (assembly GCF_029760895.1). Lineage (NCBI taxonomy): Bacteria > Pseudomonadati > Pseudomonadota > Alphaproteobacteria > Hyphomicrobiales > Xanthobacteraceae > Ancylobacter > Ancylobacter sp. WKF20. Next base: position 1,420,689 of record NZ_CP121679.1, on the reverse strand, counting down.
CGAGCGGCAGGTAGGTCGATTCGTTCTCGCGCACCTCGAACACCCGGCCGTCGAGCGTCACTTCAGCGGTGCCCTTCACCACGATCCAGTGCTCGGCGCGGTGATAGTGCTTCTGCAGCGAGAGGCGCCCGCCCGGCTCGACGACGATCTTCTTCACATGGAAGCGCTCGCCGCGGCAGATGGTCTGATAGGTGCCCCAGGGCCGGTGCGCCTTCAGGTGCTCGCTGGCGGCGTTGTGGCGGTCGCTCTTCAGCTTGCTGACCAGCGCCTTCACATCCTGCGAGCGCGAGGCGGGCATGACCAGCACCGCATCCTCGGTCGCGACCACGGCGAGGTTGTCGACACCCACGGTCGCGACCAGCGGGCCGTCGGTGTGGATGTAGTTGTTGGTCGAATCGAGCAGCGTCACCGGGCCGTGCGTGACGTTGCCGGCGGCATCGCCCGGTTCCAGCGCGCGCAGCGCGTCCCAGCTGCCGATGTCGGACCAGCGGAACTTGCCCTCGACGACGGCGGCACGGGTGGTCTTCTCCATCACCGCGTAGTCGATGGACTTGGAGGGCGAGTCGGCGAACGCCTTGGCGTCGAGGCGGATGAAGCCGAGATCCTCGATGGAGAGTTCCACCGCCTCGCGCACCGCCGCGACGATCTCGGGCTCGAAACGCTCGGCCTCCTCGATCAGCAGGCTGGCCGGGAACAGGAAGTTGCCGGAGTTCCAGAGATAGCCCTCGGTGAGGTAGCGCGCCGCCGTGGTGCTGTCGGGCTTCTCGACGAAGGCATCGACCTTGGAGGCCTCGCCCGTGCCCGTGGTGGCGCCGGGGCGGATATAGCCATAGGCGGTGCTCGGCTCGGTTGGGGTGATGCCGAAGGTAACGATGTGGCCGTCGCTGGCCGCCCGTGCTGCAGCGCGGCAGGCATCGACGAACAGCGCGTTGTCGAGCACCACATGATCAGCGGCGAGCGCAAGGACGAGGCAGCCTTCGCCGGCGAGGCGCTGGGCGACCATGGCTGCGGCAAGAAGCGCCGGGCCCGAATCACGGCGCGTCGGCTCCAGCACGACGGTGGCCTCAAGGCCGATATCCTGCGCCTGACGGCGGGCGAAGAACCGGAAGTCCTCATGCGTCAGCACGATCGGCGCGCTGAACAGTGACCGGTCGGACACGCGCTTCAGGGTGTCCTGATACAGCGTATTGGTGCCGTAGAGCGACTGGAACTGCTTGGGCAGACTGTCGCGGGATACCGGCCAGAGCCGTGTCCCCGAGCCGCCGGCGAGGACCACGGGTACGATGGAAGCAGGACTTAGCATCTAGAAAATTCTCCTCACGGGGAGAGTAGGCAACCCGTGCCGCAATTCACGGGAAGGCCCCCGCCCTTGTGCAGTGCAGAATGCCTGAAATGCCGGATTTGTCTACGCGGGCCCCCATGTTCAGGGTGGAGAGCTGCGTGGGGAACCGGCGGTGTTCCTGCACGTTTCCCGCTCGCGGCAGCACGCCGCCGGGCGGGGCGAGGATTATGGACATGTTGCGCGGTACGGAAGAGGCGGGCGGCCGGCCGGTCGCCATTGCCGGCGCGCCGGCTGTGAAGGAGCGTACCGATCGCCTGTGGCGCCGGGCGACGGAGGTGGCGATCATCGCCACCGCCATGGTCGCCGTGGGCGTGAGCCTCGTGGTGGCCCGCCCGGTCCTGGTGCCGATCGTCGCGGCCGTCATCATCGGCAGCGTGATCGGCCCGGCCATCGAGGCGATGGGGCGGCGGGGCATTCCGACGCCGGTGGGGTCGATCTTCCTGGTGGCGCTGATGGTGGCCGGCATCTATGGCCTCGCCGTCATGCTGGCGACGCCGCTGGCGGAATGGACGGCGCGCGGGCCGGAGATCGGCGGCATCCTTCAGGATCGTTTCGCCAGCTTCCAGCCAATGATGCGCAGCATCGCCAGCTTCGTCGAATCGATCGAATCGCTCGGGCGGGTCGCGGAGCCGCCCATGAAGGTGGCCATCGCGGATTCCCGCATGCTGGAAAGCGCGCTGGGGCTGGTCACGCCCGTCATCGGCCAGTTCATCCTCTTCGTCGGCTCACTGCTGTTTTTTCTCGCCGGCCGAATCCAGATCAAGCGGCGGGTCGTGCAGGCGATGGGGCCGCGCACCACGCGCCTTGCCGCGCTCCGTGTGTTCCGCGAGATCGAGGATCGGCTGGGCGCCTATCTGGTGACCGCCACCTTCATCAATATCGGGCTTGGCACTGCCACGGGTTTCGTCACCTGGGCCTTGGGCCTGCCCAATCCGCCTCTCTGGGGCGCGCTGGCCTGCCTGCTCAACTACGTCCCATATGTCGGGCCAGCCGTCATGACGGTGATCCTCGCCTTGGCGGGCATTGTGACCTTCCCGACGGTCGTGCATGGCCTGCTGCCGGCGGCGGCGTTCCTGACCATCACCAGCGTGGAGGGGCAGCTTCTGACGCCGCTCATTGTCGGGCGACGCGTCTCGCTCAATCCCTTCGCGGTGTTTCTCTCCATGGCGCTCTGGACGTGGCTGTGGGGGCCGGCAGGCACCTTCCTTTCCGTGCCTCTGCTCATCGCGGCGATGGCTCTGATGGACAGCGCATTCGCCAAGCGCCGGCCGCAACTGCCGGGATAGGGAAGGGACCGTGAAGGGCGGGGCTGTGGATTATCCCCCTGTGGATGACCACCGCCCCGCTTGACACCCGCCGGGGCCTGCCTTAACACCCGCCCCACTCGACGCGGGGCCAACACATCGGCCGGTCGTTGGGGGTGTAGCTCAGTTGGTTAGAGCGCCGGCCTGTCACGCCGGAGGTCGCGGGTTCGAGCCCCGTCACTCCCGCCACTCACCAGAGCGTCGAACTTTCCCTCAATAACATTCTCTAGCTTTGGGCCGGGCGATGTCGTTCGTCGGCATTGTCAGCGAGTTCGGCACCGCCAGCGTGTGCCGGCGATGCCTGTTCATGTCTGCGACGGCGGTATGGTCAGCCCTTGGGCGGCGTCTTGCTGTCGGTGCCGCTTTCTTCACCGATGGTCTCGCCGGCATGGGGCAGGGCGCTGCGGGCGGTGCCCGTGCTGGCCGGCTCAGTCTTCTTGGCGTCGCGGCGGGTATCGCCTGGCTTGGACGCGGCCGCTTTCGGGTGGTGCTGGTCGGCAATGATCATGTGAGCCTCCTGCTGATGGTATGGAGGTCAATGCCGGGCCACGCGATCCGTTCCGCCGGGCTCATCCCTTCTCGACCAGAAGGCGTGCGCGCTCGGAGAGCGGGCAGCCCAACCCCGCCAGATGCGCGAGCGCCTCGCGCGTGAGGGCGCGGTTGGCGGTGTTGCCGACGAAGCTGGTGAGAGAATCGGAGAATTCCAGCACGATGTTCTCGGTGCCGATGGTCGCGCGGTAATCGACCCGGCTGATGAGCGAGAGCGGCTTGCGCCGCGTGCGGATCACCCGGCACTCGACATGCTCCGCGTGGATGACGAGGCGCGGGGCAACATTGCTCCGCGCCCAACTCACCCACGGGATGCCCTTCCAGCCGGAAAAGGCGGCGATCAGCGGCACATGCAGCGCCCCCTCCCGCCGCTCGATCCGGGCCGCCCCGGCCGTGCGCAGGCGGGTCCGAAAGTGTAGAACGAGGCCGCCCGCGATCAACGCGACGCCCAGCGCCACGACGGGGATGAACACCAGCGCCGCATCCATGCTCTGCCCTTTCTTACGCTCCGAGATTCGCCGCGGAATGTGCCTCGCGAATCTGGCGCGCTCCCTCCGGTCTTCCAGTACCTCGGCCGAACTTCTCGGCGATTGGGCGGTTAGCCCCGACACGAGGAGAACCCCGATGACCGATCAACGCTCCGCCGCGCCGACCAATGAGGCGCTCGATATCAGCAAGCCGCACTCCGCCATGCCGCCGGACGACATGCCCGAGGCCCGCGCCATCCGCTTCCATCTGCGCGGCGATCATGACCTCATCGAATGTCAGGTGAGCTGGGATGCGCTTGATGCGCTGGAAGGCCGACCGGCCGACAGCGCCGCCGACCGTCTGGGCCGCTTTTCCCAGCACCGGATGCGCATCGAGGCGGCGGCCCTGCGCAAGATGAACGATGGATCCGACTCCAGCCGCGCCGCACCGCTTCGCATCGACGCCGACGACGTGCTGAACGCTCCCTCCGTCTGATCCCATAGCCCCCGCGCGCCGCTCCTTGGCGCGCCGGGCCTTCTGCGCCTTCGCACCGGCAACGGGCCCTTCAACCGTCCACTGTCGGCTCCAGGCTTGCACGAAGCTTGCATCGCCCCTGTCGTCGTGAGGCCCTTTCCGCGCTCCGACTCTCGCCGCGCCAGCCCCTATTGGGGTGTGGAGCCCGGACTGACCTGCAAGGTACGCGGGGCAGATCGTCGCGTCATGAGCCGGTGGTCAAATGCCTCTAAGATCTCAAATTCCTGATCTTTTTCAGTCGCCAAAGCGTGACCGGCGCCTGGCTCGCCCTCAAGCTGTGAATTCTGTATACCAGCCGGCGAAGAAGGCGCATCGTTGCCCTTGCCTCGCCTAGGGCGGTGCGATAAGCCTGCCGCGTGCTTTGAATATTTCGCAACTGCGATGGTACGTCCGACGACGTATGCTGACCGGGAAGGGTGCCGTCCATGAGCAGCCTGCTGCAGGATTATCTGCCCGTCGTCATTTTCATCGGCGTTTCAGCGGTGATCGGTATCGCCCTCCTGGTCGCGCCGTTCCTGGTGGCCTTCAGCCGGCCGGACCCGGAAAAGATGTCGGCCTATGAATGCGGCTTCAATGCGTTCGACGACGCGCGCATGAAGTTCGACGTCCGGTTCTATCTGGTGTCGATCCTGTTCATCATCTTCGACCTCGAGGTCGCCTTCCTGTTCCCCTGGGCTATCACCTTCGGGGAACTGGGCAATCTCGGCTTCTGGTCGATGATGACATTCCTCGGCGTGCTGACCGTCGGTTTCGTTTACGAGTGGAAGAAGGGGGCGCTCGAATGGGATTGAGCGCGAATAGCCCACTGGTCGCTCCGGCGCCCAAGGGCATCATCGACCCGAACACCGGCAAGCCGGTCGGCGCCACGGACCCGTTCTTCGTCGAGGTCAATGCGGAGCTGGCCGACAAGGGCTTCCTGGTCACCGCGACGGACGATCTCATCAACTGGGCCCGTACCGGCTCGCTGATGTGGATGACCTTCGGCCTCGCCTGCTGCGCGGTCGAGATGATGCAGACCTCGATGCCGCGCTACGACGTGGAGCGGTTCGGCTTCGCGCCGCGCGCCTCACCGCGCCAGTCCGACGTGATGATCGTCGCCGGCACGCTGACCAACAAGATGGCCCCGGCCCTGCGCAAGGTCTACGACCAGATGCCGGAGCCGCGCTACGTCATCTCCATGGGCTCCTGCGCCAATGGCGGCGGCTACTACCACTATTCCTACTCTGTGGTCCGCGGCTGCGATCGCGTCGTACCGGTGGACATCTACATTCCGGGCTGCCCGCCCACGGCGGAAGCCCTGCTCTACGGTGTGCTGCTGCTGCAGAAGAAGATCCGCCGCACCGGCACCATCGAACGCTGATCCTTCCGGGCCGACGCCCCCGCGCCGGCCCCCTGCCAACGTCTGTCTCAATCAATAAGCCGGTCACCGGCACTGACGACTACGGGAAAGACATGGACGAGACGCTGAAAGAGCTTGGCGCGCATGTGTCGGAAGCGCTGCCGAACGCCGTGCAGGACGCGGCCGTCGCCTTCGGTGAGCTCACCCTCCTCGTGGACGCGCCCGATGTGATCAAGGTGCTGACCTTCCTGCGGGACGATCCGTCCTGCCGCTTCGTCAGCTTCATCGATATTTGCGGCGTGGACTACCCCAAGCGCGAGAAGCGCTTTGACGTGGTCTATCACCTGCTGTCGCCGACCCTGAACGCGCGCGTGCGCATCAAGGTCGAGACCGACGAGACCACGCCCGTGCCGTCCGCCACCTCGGTGTTCCCCGGCGCGCTGTGGTTCGAGCGCGAAGCCTATGACATGTACGGCATCCTGTTCTCCGGTCACCCGGAGCTGCGGCGCCTGCTGACCGATTACGGCTTTGACGGCTACCCGCTCCGCAAGGACTTCCCGACCACGGGCTTCGTCGAGGTGCGCTATGACGATGAGCGCAAGCGCGTCGTCTACGAGCCGGTGAAGCTCGCCCAGGAGTTCCGCAACTTCGACTTCCTGTCGCCATGGGAGGGGCCGGACTACGTGCTCCCGGGCGATGAGAAGGCCAGCAGCCCGAAGGCGGGCTGAGGTGAGGGCCCAGAGATGAACGCACCCACCAAGGTCGATCCGAGCGTCCGCAACTTCCAGATCAACTTCGGCCCGCAACATCCTGCGGCGCATGGCGTTTTGCGCCTTGTGCTGGAGCTGGACGGCGAAGTGGTGGAGCGGGTCGATCCGCATATCGGCCTGCTGCATCGCGGCACCGAGAAGCTGATCGAGACCAAGACCTACACGCAGGCCGTGCCCTATTTCGACCGGCTCGACTATGTCGCGCCGATGAACCAGGAGCACGCCTACTGCCTCGCGATCGAGCGCCTGCTCGGCATCACCGTGCCGAAGCGCGGCCAGCTCATCCGCGTGCTCTATTCCGAGATCGGCCGCATCCTCTCCCACATGCTCAACGTGACCACGCAGGCGATGGACGTCGGCGCGCTCACGCCGCCGCTCTGGGGCTTCGAGGAGCGCGAGAAGCTCATGGTGTTCTATGAGCGCGCCTCCGGCTCGCGCATGCACGCCGCCTATTTCCGGCCGGGCGGGGTCCATCAGGATCTGCCGCGCGCGCTGGTCGAGGACATCCTCGCCTGGATCGACCCGTTCCTGAAGGTCTGCGACGACCTCGAGGGCCTGCTCACCGACAACCGCATCTTCAAGCAGCGCAATGTCGATATCGGCATCGTCAGCCTTGAGGACGCCTGGGCCTGGGGTTTCTCCGGCGTGATGGTGCGCGGCTCGGGCGCGGCGTGGGATCTGCGCAAGTCGCAGCCCTATGAGTGCTATGACGAGCTGGAATTCGACATTCCGATCGGCAAGAACTGCGACAATTACGACCGCTACTGCATCCGCATGGAAGAGATGCGCCAGTCGGCGTACATCATGCGCCAGTGCTGCGAGCGCCTCCTGAAGGAGAGCGGCCCGGTCGCCGCCGTCGACAACAAGATCGTCGCGCCCAAGCGCGGCGAGATGAAGCGCTCGATGGAAGCGCTCATCCACCACTTCAAGCTCTACACCGAAGGCTTCCATGTTCCGGCCGGCGACGTCTACGCCGCCGTGGAAGCGCCGAAGGGTGAGTTTGGCGTCTATCTGGTCTCTGACGGGACCAACAAGCCCTATCGCTGCAAGATCCGCGCGCCCGGTTTCGCGCACCTTCAGTCGATGGATTTCCTGTGCCGCGGCTACATGCTTGCGGACGTGTCGGCGATCCTCGGTTCGCTCGACATCGTGTTCGGTGAAGTGGACCGCTGAGCCCGGCAGGGTGAGCGTTCCGATCGGAAGGGTACGGCATGTCTGTCCGTAGGCTTGCGCCAAAAGAGGTCCAGCCCGAGAGCTTCGCGTTCACGGACGAGAATCTCGCCTGGGCCGAGAAGACCATCGCGAAATACCCCGCGGGCCGGCAGGCCAGCGCGGTGATTCCGCTGCTCATGCGGGCGCAGGAGCAAGCCGGCGGCTGGGTTTCCGAGCCGGCGATGCGCTATGTCGGCGACATGCTGGGCATGGCGCCCATCCGCGTCTACGAGATCGCGACCTTCTACACCCAGTTCCAGCTCCAGCCGGTGGGCCGCAAGGCGCATATCCAGGTCTGCGGCACGACGCCCTGCATGCTCAGGGGCGCCGAAGACCTGATGAAGGTGTGCAAGAAGCGCATTCACGCCGAGCCCTTCCATCTGTCGGACAATGGCGACTTCTCCTGGGAAGAGGTCGAGTGCGCGGGCACCTGTACCAACGCGCCTATGATCCAGGTGTTCAAGGACGTCTATGAGGATCTGACGCCGGCCGATCTCGACCGGATCCTCGATGCCTTCGAGCGCGGCGAGACTCCCGCCACCGGCCCGCAGAATGGCCGTTTCCTCTCCGCTCCCGTGACGGGGCAGGCGACGCTGCTCGCGCCCGAGCTCTATGACGGCTCGATGGTCGGCAAGGGTGCGGGTCTGGCGCTGGCGCGTCAGGCGATCGAAGCGCGTGCCAATGGCGAGGCGGCCCCGGCTGCTCCCGCCCCGGCGGCTGCCCCCGCCGCCCCGCCGGCGCCGCCCAAGGCCGATCCGGCCCCCGCCGCGCCTCTCGCGGCCAAGGCCGTCGAGGCTGCCGGCAACGCCGACAGTGAAAAGCCTTCCAAGCCAGTGGCCCCGCCGCCCGGCGGCAAGGCTGACTGAGGAGCGAACCATGCTTGCCGACAAGGATCGCATCTTCACCAATATCTACGGCCAGCACGACTGGGGCCTGCAGGGCGCCCTGAAGCGTGGCTCGTGGGATGGGACGAAAACCATCCTCGAAGCCGGTCGCGACTGGATCATCGAGCACATGAAGGCCTCGGGCCTGCGCGGGCGCGGCGGCGCCGGCTTCCCGACCGGCCTCAAGTGGTCGTTTATGCCGAAGAACAATGACGGGCGCCCGCACTATCTCGTCGTCAACGCTGACGAATCCGAGCCGGGCACCTGCAAGGACCGCGAGATCCTGCGCCACGACCCGCACCATCTGGTCGAGGGCTGCCTGATCGCCGGCTTCGCCATGGGCGCGCACACCGCCTATATCTATGTGCGCGGCGAGTTCATCAAGGAACGCGAGAACCTTCAGGCGGCGGTCGATCAGGCCTATGAGGCGCGCCTCATCGGCAAGAACAACGTGCATGGCTGGGACTTCGACATCTATGTCCACCATGGCGCCGGCGCGTATATCTGCGGCGAAGAGACCGCGCTGATTGAGAGCCTGGAAGGCAAGAAGGGCCAGCCGCGCCTGAAGCCGCCGTTCCCGGCGAATGTCGGCCTCTATGGCTGCCCGACCACCGTCAACAATGTCGAGTCGATCGCCGTCGCCCCGACCATCCTGCGCCGCGGCGCCGCGTGGTTCTCGGCCATCGGCCGGCCGAACAATGTCGGCACCAAGCTCTATGGTATCTCCGGCCATGTGAACACGCCCTGCGTCGTCGAGGACGCGATGGGCATTCCGTTCAAGGAACTGATCGAGAAGCATGGCGGCGGCGTGCGCGGCGGCTGGGATAACCTTCTCGCCATCATCCCCGGCGGCGCGTCCTGCCCGATCATCCCGGCCGACCAGTGCGACGACCTGATCATGGACTTCGACGGTTGCCGCGCGGTGAAGTCGAGCCTCGGCACCGCCGGCGTGCTGGTGATGGACAAGTCCACCGACGTCATCAAGGCGATCGCCCGCATCTCCTACTTCTTCCGGCATGAGAGCTGCGGCCAGTGCACGCCCTGCCGCGAGGGCACGGGCTGGATGTGGCGGGTGATGGACCGCATGGTCGCCGGCCGCGCGCAGAAGCGCGAGATCGACCTGCTGCTTCAGGTCACGACGCAGGTCGAGGGCCACACCATCTGCGCGCTGGGCGATGCGGCGGCGTGGCCGATCCAGGGTCTCATCCGGCACTTCCGGCCGGAGATCGAGAAGCGGATCGATCAGTATTCGGCGAACCCGCATTCCGACCCGGTTCCGGTCGCGGCGGAGTAGAGAGCAACATGGCCAAGATCATCGTCGACGACATCGAGGTCGAGGTTCCCGCCGAGTACACGCTGCTGCAGGCGTGCGAGGCGGCGGGTGCGGAAATTCCGCGCTTCTGCTTCCATGAGCGGCTGTCCATCGCCGGCAATTGCCGCATGTGTCTCGTCGAGGTGAAGGGCGGCCCGCCCAAGCCGACGGCGAGCTGCGCGATGAATGTGCGCGACCTGCGCCCGGGCCCGAATGGCGAGCCTCCCGTCGTGCTCACCAAGAGCCCGATGGTGAAGAAGGCGCGCGAAGGTGTGATGGAGTTCCTGCTCATCAACCACCCGCTGGATTGCCCGATCTGCGATCAGGGCGGCGAGTGCGATCTGCAGGACCAGGCCATGGCCTATGGCGTGGACACCTCCCGCTACGCCGAGAACAAGCGCGCGGTCGAAGACAAGTATATCGGCCCGCTGATCAAGACCTCGATGACCCGGTGCATCCAGTGCACCCGCTGCGTGCGCTTCACCACCGAAGTCGCCGGCGTTGCCGAGCTCGGCGCCATTGGCCGCGGCGAGGACATGGAGATCACCACCTATCTCGAGGCGGCGATGTCGTCCGAGCTGCAGGGCAATGTCGCCGACCTCTGCCCGGTCGGCGCGCTGACCCAGCGCCCCTATGCCTATCACGCCCGTCCGTGGGAGCTGGTGAAGACCGAATCCATCGACGTGATGGACGCGGTCGGCTCCAACATCCGCGTCGACACGCGCGGCCGCGAGGTCATGCGCGTCCTCCCGCGTCTCAATGAGGACGTGAACGAGGAGTGGATCTCCGACAAGACCCGCTACATCTGGGACGGCCTCAAGAGCCAGCGCCTCGACCGCCCCTATGTGCGCGTCGGCGGCAAGCTGAAGGTCGCGAGCTGGCCGGAGGCCTTCGCCGCCATCGCCGCCAAGGTGAAGGGCGTGCCGGGCAACCGCATCGGCGGTCTGGTCGGCGATCTCGCCTCGGTCGAGGAAGCCTTCGCGCTCAAGACGCTGCTGGCGAGCCTCGGCTCGACCAATATCGACGCCCGTCAGGATGGCACCAAGCTCGACCCGGCGCTCGGCCGCGCGACCTATGTGTTCAACCCGACCATCGCCGGCATCGAGCAGGCCGATGCGCTGCTCATCATCGGCGCCGACCCGCGCCGCGAGGCGAGCGTGCTCAATGCCCGCATCCGCAAGCGCTGGCTGCAGGGCAATTTCCCGGTTGGCCTCGTCGGCGAGCATGTCGACCTGACCTATCCCTATGAGTATCTCGGCGCCGGCCCCGATACGCTGACCGACCTCGTCGGCGAGGGCACCTTCGCCGCGACGCTCAAGGGCGCGCAGCGTCCGCTGATCCTGATCGGGCAGGGGGCTCTCTCCCGCGCTGACGGGGCGGCGGTGCTCGCGCTCGCTGCGCGGCTCGCCGTGTCGGTCGGGGCGGTGAAGGATGGCTGGAACGGCTTCGGCGTGCTGCACACCGCTGCCGCCCGCGTCGGTGCGCTGGATGTCGGCTGCGTGCCGGGCGCCGGCGGGCTCGATGCCGTCGCGATGACCAACCCGGGCGGGGTGGATGTGCTGTTCGCCCTCGGCGCGGACGAGATCGACATCGCGCCGGGCGCGTTCGTGGTCTATCTCGGCACCCATGGTGACCGCGGCGCCCATCGCGCCGACGTCATCCTGCCGGGCGCGGCCTATACCGAGAAGTCGGCGACCTATGTGAACACCGAGGGCCGTGTGCAGCTCGCCAACCGCGCGGCCTTCCCGCCCGGCGAGGCGCGCGAGGATTGGGCAGTGCTGCGCGCGCTGTCCGACATGCTCGGCACGCGGCTGCCTTTCGACAATCTGGCTCAGCTGCGCGCCGCGCTCTACGCCGTGCACCCGCACCTCGCCCGGATCGACCATGTCGAGCCGGCCGATCCGGCGGCCATCGTGGCGCTGGCCAATGCCGGTGGCACGCCCGAGCGCGCGCCATTCCGCGCGGCGGTGACCTCGTTCTATCTGACCAACCCCATCGCGCGGGCCTCCGCGGTGATGGCCGAATGCGCCGCGCTCGCCTCAAGCCGCCTCGCGGCGGCGGCCGAGTGAGGGGAGGGGGAGCATGACCACCACAAGCTGGCTCGATACTCTTCTTCAGGTTGTCATCATCGTGGCCCAGAGCTTGGGTCTGCTGGTTGGCCTGCTCATCGTCGTCGCCTATGTGCTGCTGGCCGATCGCAAGATCTGGGCGGCGGTGCAGCTGCGGCGCGGTCCGAACGTGGTCGGGCCCTTCGGCCTGTTCCAGTCCTTCGCCGATCTGATCAAGTTCGTGCTGAAGGAGCCGGTCATCCCCGACGGCTCGAACAAGGGCGTGTTCCTGCTCGCCCCCTTCGTCACCTGCCTTCTGGCGCTCGCCGCCTGGGCCGTGGTGCCGATCGACGCCGGCTGGGTGGTCGCCGACATCAATGTCGGCGTGCTCTACATCTTCGCGATCTCCTCGCTCGGCGTGTACGGCGTCATCATGGGCGGCTGGGCGTCGAACTCGAAGTACCCCTTCCTGTCGGCGCTGCGCGCGGCGGCGCAGATGGTGTCCTATGAGGTCTCCATCGGCTTCGTCATCGTCACCGTGCTGATGTGCGCGGGCTCGCTGAACCTCTCGGCCATCGTCGAGGCGCAGAACACGCCCTATGGCATTCTGGGCTGGTACTGGCTGCCGCTGTTCCCGATGTTCGTGATCTTCTTCATCTCGGCGCTGGCCGAGACGAACCGCCCGCCCTTCGATCTGGGCGAAGCGGAATCCGAGCTGGTCGCGGGCTTCATGGTGGAATACGGCTCGACCCCGTACATGATGTTCATGCTCGGCGAGTATGTGGCGATCATGACCATGTGCGCGCTGACCACCATCCTGTTCATGGGTGGCTGGCTGCCGCCGGTGCCGATCGCGCCCTTCACCTGGGTGCCGGGCATTGTGTGGTTCCTGCTCAAGGTGCTGCTGGTCTTCTTCATGTTCGCCATGGTGAAGGCGATGGTTCCGCGCTACCGCTACGACCAGCTGATGCGTCTGGGCTGGAAGGTGTTCCTGCCGATCTCGCTCGGCATGGTGGTTCTGGTCGCCAGCGTGCTGCACTTCACGGGCCTTGCGCCCGGCGGGGGCTGAGATGGATGACGGGGTTCTCGCTGCCCTGATGGAAGCCTCCGCCGTCGGTTGGACGGGGGCTCTCGCCGGCGCCCTGTTCGGTGCCCTCGAATGGTTCATTCTGCCGCGGTTCGTCGAGATGTCGATCCGCGGTTCTAGGGAAGCCCGCAAGCTGAGCCGGGATCAGCTTGAGGGTGTCATTTCATGGTGGAAGACGGTGATCCGGGTGTTCGCCGTCTCGATGCCGCTGCTGGGCTTCGGCCTCGCTGCGGCCATGGCCGAATGAGGAGAGCGTCATGAGATTGGATCTGGCGGCCCGCCAGCTGCTGCTCACCGAGTTTGTCTCGGCGTTCTTCCTGGCGATGCGCTATTTCTTCAAGCCGAAGGCGACGCTCAACTACCCCTTCGAGAAGGGGCCGGTGAGCCCGCGCTTCCGTGGCGAGCACGCGCTGCGCCGCTACCCGAACGGGGAAGAGCGCTGCATCGCCTGCAAGCTGTGCGAGGCCATCTGCCCGGCGCAGGCCATCACCATCGAGGCCGGCCCGCGCCGCAATGACGGCACCCGCCGCACCACGCGTTACGACATCGACATGGTGAAGTGCATCTATTGCGGCTTCTGCCAGGAGGCCTGCCCGGTCGATGCGATCGTCGAGGGACCGAACTTCGAGTTCGCCACCGAGACGCGCGAGGAACTCTATTACGACAAGGCCAAGCTGCTCGCGAACGGCGACCGCTGGGAACGCGAGATCGCTCGGAATATCGAGCTCGACGCGCCGTATCGCTGAGCGGCCGGGGGATGGACGACGTGAAGACCATAACGAGACAAGCCGCCAAGGCTGCCGGCGCCCTGCGCGCCACGCGGGCCGGGACGATTGAGGGGTGCCGGGCATGAGCCTCGCCGCGCTGTTCTTCTATCTTTTCGCCGGGGTGGCGGTCGCCTCGGCCTTCATGGTCATCGCGTCGCGGAACCCCGTTCATTCGGTGCTGTTCCTGATCCTGACCTTCGTGAACGCCTCGGGCCTGTTCATCCTGATCGGGGCCGAGTTCCTCGCGATGCTGCTCGTCGTCGTCTATGTCGGCGCGGTCGCGGTGCTGTTCCTCTTCGTGGTCATGATGCTCGACGTCGACTTCGTCGAGCTGCGCCAGGGCTTCCTGCAATATCTGCCGGTGGGCGCGCTGGTCGGCCTCGTCTTCCTGGCCGAGCTGGTGCTGGTGTTCGGCTCCTGGACCTTCGGCCAGGGCGTGACCGGGGCGGTCGCCTCCACGGCGAGCGACGTGTCCAACACGGTGCAGATCGGCCGCGTGCTCTACACGGACTATATCTACTTCTTCCAGGCGGCCGGCCTCGTCCTGCTGGTCGCCATGATCGGCGCCATCGTGCTGACGCTCCGCCACAAGGAGAACGTCAAGCGCCAGAGCATCCCGGTCCAGAACGCACGCACCAAGGCGATGGCGATCGACGTCGTCAAGGTGCCCTCGGGCAAGGGGCTCTGAGCCATGGCGATCGGTCTCCCGCATTACCTCACCGTCGCGGCCATCCTGTTCACGCTCGGTACGCTCGGCATCTTCCTCAACCGGAAGAACGTCATCGTCATCCTGATGTCGGTCGAACTCATCCTGCTGGCGGTGAACATCAATTTCGTCGCCTTCTCGGTGTTCCTCGGCAACATCACCGGCCAGATCTTCGCGCTCTTCGTGCTGACGGTCGCCGCCGCCGAGGCCGCCATCGGCCTCGCCATCCTCGTGGTGTTCTTCCGCAATCGCGGGTCGATCGCCGTCGAGGACATCAACACGATGAAGGGCTGAGGGAGCCACCATGTTTCAGGCCATCGTCTTCCTCCCCCTGGTCGGCTTCCTGGTCGTCGGCTTGTTCGGGCGCGTTCTCGGCGCCCGTCCGTCCGAGCTCATCACCACCGGCCTGCTCTTCGTCTCCGCCTTCTTCGCCTGGATCGTGTTCTTCCAGGTCGCGTTCGGTGGCCATGACGGTACGGTCGAGCTGTTCACTTGGTTCGCCTCCGGTGACCTGCATGTGAACTGGGCGATCCGCGTCGATACGCTGACCGCGGTGATGCTGATCCTGGTCACCACCGTGTCCTCGCTCGTGCACCTCTATTCCATGGGGTACATGCACGAGGATCCGAGCCGCCCGCGCTTCTTCGCCTATCTCTCGCTGTTCACCTTCGCCATGCTGATGCTGGTGACGAGCGACAACCTCGTGCAGCTGTTCTTCGGCTGGGAGGGCGTCGGTCTCGCCTCCTACCTGCTGATCGGCTTCTGGTACGACAAGCCCTCCGCCTGCGCCGCCGCGATGAAGGCCTTCATCGTCAACCGCGTCGGCGACTTCGGCTTCGCGCTCGGCATCTTCGCGGTCTATCTGATGACCGGCTCGGTGGCCTTCGAGCAGGTCTTCGCCGCCGCGCCCACGCTGATGGACAAGAACATCCTGTTCCTCGGCCATGAGTGGCACGCGCCGACCGTGATCTGCCTGCTGCTGTTCATCGGCGCCATGGGCAAGTCCGCCCAGCTCGGCCTGCACACCTGGCTGCCGGACGCGATGGAAGGCCCGACCCCGGTGTCGGCGCTCATTCACGCCGCGACCATGGTCACCGCCGGCGTCTTCATGGTGGCGCGCCTGTCGCCGCTGTTCGAGCTGTCGCCCTTCGCGCTCAACGTCGTCATGTTTGTTGGCGCCACCACCGCCTTCTTCGCGGCGACGGTCGGCTGCGTGCAGAACGACATCAAGCGCGTGATCGCCTATTCGACCTGCTCGCAGCTCGGCTACATGTTCACCGCGCTGGGCGCGGGCGCCTATTCGGTCGGCGTCTTCCACCTGCTCACGCACGGCTTCTTCAAGGCGCTGCTGTTCCTTGCCGCCGGCTCGGTCATCCACGCGATGCACCATGAGCAGGACATGCGGCACATGGGCGGCCTGTGGCGGAAGATCCCCTTTACCTACGCCACCATGCTGATCGGCGGCCTGGCACTGACGGGCTTCCCCTTCACCGCCGGCTACTTCTCCAAGGACGCGATCATCGAGACCGCGTTCATGAGCCACAGCCCGATCTCGGCCTATGCGTTCACGCTGACGGTTGGCGCGGCGCTGCTCACCTCCTTCTATACCTGGCGGCAGATGTTCATGACGTTCCATGGCCATCCGCACGACCATCACCACTATGAGCACGCGCATGAGTCGCCGCTGGTCATGCTCATCCCGCTCGGGGTGCTGTCGGTCGGTGCGCTGTTCGCGGGCATGATCCTCTACCCGTACTTCGTCGGCCACGACGTGGAGCACTTCTTCCGCGAGGCGATCTTCATGTCCCCGGACAACAAGATCCTCGAGGAGATCCACCACATCCCCGCCTGGGCCAAGTGGTCGCCGACGGTGATGATGGCGCTCGGCTTCGTGGTGGCGTACTGGATGTACATCGCCAACCCGGCCGTGCCGAAGGCGATCGCCAAGCAGAATGACGTCGGCTACCGCTTCCTGCTCAACAAGTGGTACTTCGACGAGATCTACGACTTCCTGTTCGTCCGCCCGACGCTGTGGATCGGCAAGTTCCTGTGGAAGCAGGGTGACGTGCGGGTGATCGACGGCTACGGCCCGAACGGCGTGTCGGCCCGCGTGATCGACGTGACCAACCGCGTCGTGCGCCTGCAGACCGGCTACCTCTACCACTACGCATTCGTGATGCTCGTCGGCGTCGCGGCCCTCATCACCTGGTTCATGTTTGGCGGGGCGCACTGATGTACGACTGGCCCATCCTTTCGGTCGTCACCTTCCTGCCGCTCGTCGGCGCGCTGCTGATCGTCCTGATGATCCGCGGCGATGACGAGATCGCCCAGCGCAACACGCGCTGGGTCGCGCTCTGGGCGACGCTGGTCACCTTCGTCATCTCGCTGCTGCTGCTGTTCGGGTTCGATGCCTCGGGCACCGAGTTCCAGTTCGTCGAGAACACGCCCTGGCTCGGCGAGATCGCCAATTACCGCATGGGCGTGGACGGCATCTCGCTGCCCTTCGTCCTGCTCACCACGCTCCTGATGCCGATGTGCATCCTCGCGAGCTGGGAGTCGATCAAGGTCCGCGTCAAGGAGTACATGATCTGCTTCCTGGTGCTCGAGACGCTGATGATCGGCACGTTCTCGTCGCTGGATCTGCTGCAGTTCTACATCTTCTTCGAAGGTGGCCTGATCCCGATGTTCCTCATCATCGGCATCTGGGGCGGCAAGCGGCGCATCTACGCGACGTTCAAGTTCTTCCTCTACACGCTGGCCGGCTCCGTGCTCATGATGCTCGCCATCATGGCCATGTACTGGCAGGCGGGCACGACGGACATCAACGCCCTGCTGAAGTTCGATTTCCCGGCGGGCATGCAGTACTGGCTCTGGTTGGCCTTCTTCGCCTCCTTCGCGGTGAAGATGCCGATGTGGCCGGTGCACACCTGGCTGCCCGACGCCCACGTCGAGGCACCGACCGCCGGCTCGGTCATCCTGGCGGGCATCCTGCTGAAGATGGGTGGCTACGGCTTCCTGCGCTTCAGCCTGCCCATGTTCCCGGAGGCGTCGGCCTATTTCGCGCCCTTCGTCTTCACCCTGTCGGTGATCGCGATCATCTACACCTCGCTGGTCGCGCTGGTTCAGGAAGACATCAAGAAGCTGATCGCCTACTCGTCCGTCGCTCACATGGGCTACGTGACCATGGGCATCTTCACCCTTACCCAGGAAGGCATCCAGGGCGCGGTGTTCCAGATGGTCAGCCACGGCTTCGTGTCGGGCGCGCTCTTCCTGTGCGTCGGCGTGGTCTATGACCGGATGCATACCCGCGAGATTTCGGCCTATGGCGGTCTCGTGCATCGCATGCCGATCTACGCCACGGTGTTCATGGTCTTCACCATGGCGAATGTCGGCCTGCCGGGCACGTCGGGCTTCATCGGCGAATTCCTGACGCTGCTCGCCGCTTTCGGCCGCAACACCTGGGTCGCGCTGTTCGCCACCACCGGCGTCATCCTCTCCGCCGCCTATGCGCTCTGGTTGTACCGCCGGGTGATCTTCGGGCCGCTGGAGAAGGACAGCCTGAAGGGCATTCTCGATCTCAATGGCCGCGAGATGGCCTCGCTCATCCCGCTGCTGTTCTTCACCGTCCTGTTCGGCGTGTGGCCCCAGCCCATTCTCGATGCCTGCAGCGTCGCCGTGAACGCGATCGTTGCCCGTGCCGATGTGGCCGCCGACGCCATCAAGGCCGCGAGCCTGGTGCTGCCTTGAACCGTGACCCGATGACCGCGGAGCCCCGCCAATGACCTTCTCCCTTGCCGCGCTCGGCCCCGCGCTGCCCGAACTGCTGCTGGCCGTCTCCGCCATCGCGCTGATCCTGTTCGGCGCGTTTGTCGGGCCGAAGTCGACCGACATGGTGAACGGCTTCGCGCTCGCGGCTCTCTTCGCCGCGCTCGTGCTCGTCGTCCTCGGTCCCACCGAGGCGGTGCTGTTCAATGGCAGCTTCCAGGTCGACGCCTATTCGCGCTTCCTCAAGGTGCTGGCGCTGATCGGCGCCGGGGCGACGCTCGCCATGTCCGTGGACTGGCTGAAGATCGAGAAGCAGAGCCGCTTCGAGTTCGCCATCCTGGTGCTGCTCTCCACGCTCGGCATGATGATGCTGATCTCGGCCGGCGACCTGATCGCGCTCTATATGGGCCTCGAGCTCATGAGCCTCGCGCTCTACGTCATCGCCGCCAACAACCGCGAGTCGGTGCGCTCCACCGAGGCGGGCCTGAAGTACTTCGTGCTCGGCGCGCTCTCGTCCGGCATGCTGCTCTACGGCGCCTCGCTGATCTACGGTTTCACCGGCACGGTGAACTTCGCGCAGATCGCCCAGGCCGCGCGCGAGCCCTCACTCGGGCTGATCTTCGGCATCGTCTTCATGTTCGCCGGCCTGTGCTTCAAGGTCTCGGCCGTGCCGTTCCACATGTGGACGCCGGACGTCTATGAAGGCGCGCCCGCCCCGGTTACCGCCTTCTTCGCGGCGGCCCCGAAGGTCGCGGCCATGGCGGTGTTCGTGCGCTTCGCCACCGAGGCGCTGCCGAATGTCGTTCACGAGTGGCAGCAGATCATCGTCTTCGTCTCGATCGCCTCGATGGCGCTCGGCTCCTTCGGCGCCATCGGCCAGCGCAACCTCAAGCGCCTGATGGCCTATTCGTCCATCGGCCATATGGGCTACGCGCTGGTCGGCCTTGCCGCCGGCACGGAGCAGGGCGTGCGCGGCGTGCTGGTCTACATGGCCGTCTACATGGCGATGACGCTCGGCACCTTCGCCTGCATCCTCTCCATGCGCCGCAAGGACGGCATGGTGGAGAATTATGACGACCTCGCCGGCCTCGCCCGCACCAGCCCGGTGAAGGCGTTCATGCTGGCGGCGCTGATGTTCTCGCTCGCCGGCATCCCGCCGCTGGCCGGCTTCCTCGCCAAGTACTACGTGTTCCTCGCCGCCATCGAGTCGGGTCTCTATGCCCTCGCGGTGATCGGCGTGCTCTCCAGCGTGGTCGGCGCCTTCTACTATCTGCGCGTCGTCAAGGTGATGTATTTCGACGAGCCGGCCCCGGCCTTCGAGCCGATGCCGTCGGAACTGCGCGCCGTGCTGGCGATCTCCGGCCTGTTCACCATCCTGCTCTTCGTCTATCCGGCCCCGCTGCTGGCGGCGGCGGGCGTGGCGGCACGGGCGCTCTTCTGAGGATGGCGCGACTCCCAGGCGGGACAGCGGCTGGCGCGACGCCGGTCGTTCGTTTCGACGAGATCGGTTCGACCAATGCGGAGGCGCTGGCCCGGGCAACCGGTCCGGCGCCTTGCTGGTTCGTGGCGAGCCGGCAGACGCAGGGCAGGGGGCGGCGCGGCCGAGTCTGGCGCTCCGAGCCCGGCAATCTCTACGCCTCGCTGCTGCTGGTGCAGCCTGGTCCGACGGCACGCCTGCCGGAACTGTGCTTTGTCGCGGCGCTGGCGCTGCATGACGCGGTGCGCGACGTCACCGGCATCGACCCGTTGCGCATCGGCGTGAAATGGCCGAACGATGTGCAGATCGACGGCGCCAAGCTCGCCGGCATCCTCATTGAAGGCACCGTGCTGCCCGATGCGCGCAACGCCGCGGTGATCGGCTTTGGCGTCAACTGCGCCCACCACCCGCTCGACGCGCCCTATCCGACGACGGATCTCGGCGCCGCCGGCTTCCCGACCGCGCCCGAGGCGCTGCTGGCCGCGCTCGATGCCGCGATGCGGGCGCGGCTGGCGGAATGGGCGGGCGGGCAGGGGTTCGAGGCGACCCGCGAGTCCTGGTTGAAACGCGCCCCCGGTGTGGGGCGGGCCGTGACCGTTCGTCTCGGCGAACGTGAGACGCACGGCATCTTCGAGGCACTGGATGTTTCCGGTGCTATGGTTCTCCGACGCGCCGATGGCGCACGCGAGACGATCAATGCCGGCGACGTGTTTCCCGCGCCCGGCCTGCAGGCTTGAAAGGCAACTGAGTGAGCAAATCAACGGAGGAGCTGGTGTTCGCGCCGCTGGGCGGCGTGGGCGAGATCGGCATGAATTTGGGCCTGTACGGATTCGGCCCGCGCAACCGTCGCAAATGGCTGGCGGTCGATCTCGGCATTTCCTTCGCCTCGCCCGACATTCCCGGCATCGACATCATCATGCCGGACGTCACCTTCCTGGAGCGGGAGCGCGAGCAGGGCAATCTGGTCGGGCTGGTGCTGACCCATGGCCATGAGGACCATGTCGGCGCCCTCGTCGATCTGTGGCCGCGCCTCGGTTGCCCGGTCTACACCACGCCCTTCACCCACGGCCTAGCGGAAGCCCGGCGGCTCGGCGAGCCGGGCGCGCCGAAAATCCCGTTCCACATTGTCCCCAGCGGCGGGCGGGCGCAGATCGGCCCCTTCGAGGTCGAGTTCGTCCCGGTGGCGCATTCGATTCCCGACAGCCATTCGCTGGCCATCCGCACCTCGCTCGGCCTCGTCGTCCATACCGGCGACTGGAAGATCGACCCGACCCCCGTGGTCGGCAACGTCACCGATCCCGCCCGCTTCACCGCGCTGGGCGATGAGGGCGTGCGGGCGATCATCTGCGATTCGACCAACGCCATCCGCGAGGGCATCTCGCCTTCCGAGACGGATGTTCAGCATGTGCTGGCCGAGCTGATCGCCAAGGCGCCGGCGCGCGTGGCGGTGACGACCTTCGCCTCGAATGTCGCGCGTATCCGCTCGATCGCCGAGGCGGCGATCCGCACCGGCCGCGAGGTCGTGCTGGTGGGCCGCGCCATGGAGCGCGTCATTGGTGTCGCCCGCGAGCAGCGGCTGCTGGACGGGCTGCCCGCCTTCCGCCCGGTGGATGCCTATGGCTTCCTGCCGCGCGACAAGGTGGTGGCGATCCTCACCGGCAGCCAGGGCGAACCGCGCGCGGCGCTCGCCCGCATCGCCGATGACGATCATCCCGAGATCGCCCTCTCGCCGGGCGATCAGGTGATCTTCTCCTCGCGCACCATTCCCGGCAATGAGCGCGCGGTGAACCGCATCATCAACGCGCTGGTGCTTCAGGGCGTGAAGGTGCTGACCGACCGTGACGCGCTGGTCCATGTTTCCGGCCATCCGCGCCGCGGCGAGCTGGAGCAGATGTACCGCTGGCTGCGCCCGCAGGTCTCCGTGCCCGTGCATGGCGAGCCGATGCATCTGGCCGAGCATGCCGAACTCGCCCGCGCCATGGGCGTGCGTGAGGTGGTGCGCCTCGTCGATGGCGATGTGGTCCGCCTCATCAGCGCCGACCCGACGGCCAGCGCCGAGGTGATCGAGGAGATCCCGTTCGGCCGGCTCTACAAGGACGGGCATGTGCTGGTGAACGCGGCCGATGCCGCCGTCGCCGAGCGCCGGCGCCTCTCCTTCGCCGGGCTCGTTTCGGTGGCGGTCGCGATGACCGCCAAGGGCGAGGTGGTCGGCGACCCGATGATTGACCTCTCCGGCCTGCCGCAGCACGGCGTCGGCGGCAAGCCGATCGACGACGTCATCGAGGACGCAATTCTCGACTGCCTCGACGGCCTGCCCAAGGCGCGTCGGCGCGACGCCGATGCGGTTGCCGAGTCGCTCACCCGCGCGGTGCGCTCCTCGGTCAACCAGGCGTGGGGCAAGAAGCCGCTCTGCCATGTTCTGGTGATCACGGTATGAACGGCTGACGTAGAAGCATCACCCCGCCTGCGGGTCGGCTGGTTCAGCCGGGCCTGGGCGGGGGTAGCTCGGGAGCGTTCACATGATCGGCCGCCTCAACCATGTCGCCATCGCCGTGCCGGATCTCGACGCGGCCATCGCCACCTATCGCGACACGCTGGGCGGCGAGGTGTCGGAGGTGGTGCCGCAGCCCGAGCATGGGGTGAACACCGTCTTCGTCGTGCTGCCCAACACCAAGGTGGAGTTGCTCGGCGTGCTGGGCGAGGCCTCGCCCATCGCCAAGTTCCTCGAACGCAATCCCGAGGGCGGCATCCATCACCTCTGCTATGAGGTGGACGACATCCGCGCCGCCCGCGACCGCTTGCTGGCGGCCGGAGCGCGCGTGCTGGGCTCCGGCGAGCCGCGCCTCGGCGCGCATGGCAAGCCGGTGCTGTTTCTGCATCCCAAGGACTTCCTGGGGACGCTGGTCGAGCTGGAAGAGGCGTGAGGGCGGGTCATGGGCGTCGGCACCTATATCGCCATCTATTTCATCGTCTGGTGGACGGTGATCTTCGCCGTGCTGCCCTTCGGCGTGCGCTCGCAGCATGAGGACGGCGCGCAGGAGGACGGCACCGAGCCCGGCGCGCCGCAGAGCCCGCTGCTGATCCCGAAGATGCTGGTGACCACCGTGGTCGCGGGCGTCATCGTCGGGCTGTTCGCCTGGTCGGTGGAGACCGGCCGGCTCACGCTCGACATGTTCCCCATGCCGGTGAAGATGTACAAGGTCGACTGAGCGCGCCGGTTGGCGCTGGCGCGCGCCGCATCGCCGGAAGTCACATCACACCGGGCAAAAAAAGAGGCGGGACAATGCTGTCCCGCCCTTTTTTCAACTGGCCGCCCGCACCCGATTCCGTGTCGTTTCGACATCTGCCGGGGGGCTTTCTTTGCCGTCATTCCTCCCGAGACCTGGACCGGCATCGCGCTTAACAGCGGCGACTGGCGGACCTCTTTCTAGAGGCCGGCACCATAGATCAACAAAGCATGACTTGTCATCCTTGCGTCGCAAAAGAACTATGGTGCGACGCAGCAGGAAACGTTGCCATTACTTGGAAACCGTCATTTTCCTCGCGTCGGCGTTCGGTTCGCGCCGTCGCGCACGGGCCGGGCGGGGCGCCTCCACGCGCGAGGGCTTGTATTTTGCTGACCGATCCGGTTTCTCTCCGCCATTATTGATGGGCCCGACCCCGGCCGAATCGTGAGTTTGCCGATGCGCCTCTCCCGCTACTTCCTTCCCATCCTCCGCGAAGTGCCGAAGGAAGCGGAAATCGTCTCGCACCGCCTCATGCTCCGCGCCGGCATGATCCGGCAGGAGAGCGCCGGCATCTATGCCTGGCTGCCGCTCGGCAAGCGCGTGCTCGACAAGATCTGCAACGTGGTCCGCGAGGAGCAGAATCGCGCCGGTGCCATCGAGATCATGATGCCGACCATCCAGTCGGCCGATCTCTGGCGCGAGAGCGGGCGTTATGACGACTACGGCAAGGAGATGCTGCGCATCAAGGATCGGCACGAGCGCGAGATGCTCTACGGGCCGACCAATGAGGAGATGCTCACCGAGATCGTCCGCGCGTATGTGAAGTCCTACAAGGACTTGCCGCTGAACCTCTACCACATCCAGTGGAAGTTCCGCGACGAGGTGCGCCCGCGCTTCGGCGTCATGCGCTCGCGCGAATTCCTGATGAAGGACGCCTATTCGATCGACCTCGATTTTGAGAGCGCGGTGACGTCCTATAACCGCATGTTCGTCGCCTATCTGCGCACTTTCGCGCGGCTCGGCCTCAAGGCGATCCCGATGGTCGCCGACACCGGCCCGATCGGCGGCAATCACAGCCACGAATTCATCATCCTCGCCTCCACCGGCGAGAGCCAGGTATTCTGCCATTCCGATTTCCTGGAGATGGGCACCCCCGGCTCCGACGTGGATTTCGACGACCCGGCCGCGCTTCAGGACATCGTGAACCGCTGGACCAGCCTTTATGCGGCCACGGAAGAGAAGCATGACGAGGCTGCGTTCGCCGCGATTCCCGATGGCCAGCGCCTGTCTGCCCGGGGCATCGAAGTGGGCCACATCTTCTATTTCGGCACGAAGTATTCCGAGCCGATGGGCGCCAAGGTCACCGGCCCGGACGGCGTGGAGCGTCCCGTGCATATGGGCTCCTATGGCATCGGCCCCTCGCGTCTCGCCGCGGCGATCATCGAAGCCTCGCATGACGAGAACGGCATCATCTGGCCGGAGGCCATCGCGCCCTTCCGCGTCGGCCTGCTGAACCTCAAGGCGGGTGACTCGGCGACCGACTCCGCCTGCGACGCCATCTATGCCGAGCTGACTGCCCGCAATGTCGACGTGCTCTATGACGACACCGACGAGCGCCCCGGCTCCAAATTCGCCACCGCCGACCTGATCGGCCTGCCCTGGCAGATCATCGTCGGGCCCAAGGGCCTTGCCGCCGGCACGGTGGAACTCAAGCGCCGCGCCGATGGCTCGCGCGAGACGCTCTCCGTCTCGGCGGCGCTGCAACGGATCCTCGGATGAATCTGATCCGGCGGGCCAAAAGCGCCACGACCAGCGCCACGAGCGTCACCGGCGGCAGCGCCGGTAAGGCCAAGGCGAAGGCCGCGCCGGCCAAGGCGGCCCCGGCCGCTGAGGCGGGCGGGGAGCCGACAGGCACGCGCCCGTTCAGCGCCTTCGAGTGGATGCTGTCGCTGCGCTATCTGCGCGCGCGCCGCAAGGAAGGCTTCATCTCGGTCATCGCCGGCTTCTCCTTCCTCGGCATCATGCTGGGCGTGGCGACGCTCATCATCGTCATGGCGGTGATGAACGGCTTCCGCACCGAGCTCTTGTCGAAGATCCTCGGCCTTAACGGCCATCTGCTGGTGCAGCCGCTGGACAGCCCGCTCACCGATTATGACGCCGTCGCCAAGCGCATCGCCGGCGTTCCCGGCATCACGCTCGCCGTGCCGCTGGTGGAAGGGCAGGCGCTCGCCTCCTCGGCGTTCAATGCCGGTGGCGTGCTGGTGCGCGGCGTCTCCGAGGAGAATCTGCGCAAGCTCCCGGCCATCGGCGCCAACATCAAGCAGGGCACGCTTGAGGGCTTCGACGCGGGCTCCGGCATCGCCATCGGCAAGCGCCTCGCCGACCAGCTCTCGCTGCAGGCGGGCGACAATCTCACCCTCGTCGCCCCGCGCGGCGCGGTGACGCCCATGGGCACGACGCCCCGTATCAAGGTCTACAAGATCGCGGCGGTGTTCGAGATCGGCATGTCGGAATATGACAGCGCCTTCGTCTTCATGCCGCTGCCCGAGAGCCAGGCCTATTTCAACAAGAATGGCGATGTGACCGCGATCGAGGTCTACACCGACAACCCCGACAACATGGATCATTTCCGCGCCGCCGTGCATGCCGCGGCCGAGCGGCCGATCTATATCGTCGACTGGCGGCAGCGAAACGCCACCTTCTTCAACGCGCTGCAAGTCGAGCGCAATGTGATGTTCCTCATCCTCACGCTGATCGTGGTGGTGGCGGCCTTCAACATCATTTCCGGCCTCAACATGCTGGTGAAGGACAAGGGGCGCGACATCGGCATCCTGCGCACCATGGGCGCGACGCGCGGCGCCATCATGCGCATCTTCCTCGTCACCGGCGCCGCCATCGGCGTGGTCGGCACGCTGGCCGGCTTCGCGCTCGGTCTCGTCGTGTGCCTCAATGTCGAGGAGATCCGCCAGTTCATCTCCTGGCTGACGGCGACCGAGCTGTTCTCACCGGAGCTGTATTATCTCAGCCGCCTGCCGGCCGAGATGAATGCCGGCGAGACCGCCACCGTGGTCATCATGGCGCTCATCCTCTCCTTCCTCGCCCCGCTCTACCCGTCCTGGCGCGCTGCGCGCCTCGATCCGGTGGAAGCGCTGCGCTACGAGTAGGGGGCAGCATGTCCGGTCCCATGGAAGCGGCCCTGCGCCTCGACAACGTCCAGCAGTCCTACACCCAGGGCGAAGGCAAGCTGGAGATCCTGCGCGGCGCCGACTTCACCGTCATGCCCGGCCAGTCGGTCGCGCTCGTCGCACCCTCCGGCACGGGCAAGTCGACCCTGCTGCACATCTCCGGCCTTCTGGAGCATCAGGACGCCGGCGAGGTCTATATCGGCGGCGTGCCAACCGGCGGCATGGCGGATGCCGCCCGCACGCAGATCCGCCGCACCGACATCGGCTTCGTCTACCAGTTCCACCACCTCCTGCCGGAGTTCTCGGCGCAGGAGAATGTGATGCTGCCGCAGATGATCCGCGGTCTCGGCAAGAAGGAAGCCGCGCGTCGGGCGCAGGAGCTCTTGGGCTATCTCGGCCTGTCCAAGCGCCTGCATCACCGCCCGGCCGAACTGTCGGGCGGCGAGCAGCAGCGCGTCGCCATCGCCCGCGCTGTCGCCAACGCGCCGCGCCTGCTGCTGGCCGACGAGCCGACCGGCAATCTCGACCCGCACACCGCCGACCATGTGTTCCACGCGCTGTCCCAGCTCGTGGAGGCGACCGGCCTCGCGGCACTGATCGCCACGCATAATCTGGAGCTGGCGAGCCGTATGCACCGGCGCGTGACGCTGCAGGACGGCAAGGTGGTCGAACTCGGCTGAATGGTGGGGAGGGGCCTCATGCCGGCCTCGCCTCATCCCTGCCGCCCCCGCAACTTTCCCGATTTGCCGCAACCGATGCGCGCCCTAGCATCGGGCGTTTCCTCATGAGTCGGGCCCGATGCCGAATCTGATCGCCGATCTCGACCACATGTCGCTGCTCGCCCTCGGCGTCGCGGCCGCGCTCGCGCTCATCATCCTGCTGCGCTGGACGGGCGAGCGCGTGGTCGCCCCGCAGGCGGCCGCGATGCTGGCGGGCGATGGCGGCTATGACCACGCGGTCGCCGGCAGCGACGAGCACCAGCCGGTGCTCGGCCGCATCGCCGGGCGGCCGGGGCGCGAAGGCCATGACTGCACCGCCGAGCTGGTCCCCGATGTCGCCCGCAATGGTGAGCTGCGCGGCATCTGGGTTCTCGTCGACGGCGCCCGCGTCGGCCATATCAAGCCGGGCGAGATGGACGCGTTCAACGCGGTGATGGACGGGCGCCCGGCCCGCTGCGAGGCGATCATCGTCGGCGAGGGCGGTTTGCTCGGCGTGCGGCTCGACACGGCCTGGCCGCCGCGCCTCGACTGAGCGGCCCATCTGTTTCTCCCAATGACGCTAAGTCCCGGCGCGGGCGGTGATTCTCCCGTGCGGGATCTCGTCCGTTACCGTGCTGTTAACCAGGCGTCGGAACGAAAGAAGAACATAGGTTGATTCTGGGGATTATGGGGTGCATGTTCTCATTATGTTCCCTAGGAGGTCGACATGATCCGCATCCTTCTCCAGGAAGTCGCCGCTCTCGCCTCGGTTGGTCTGTTCGTCGCCATGGTCGGCGTCTGGGCCGGGGTGTTCACCGGCGTCTGAGCCCATCCGGGCCCGATGCAGGCCCCGTTCGGGCCTGAGGACAGCGGGGAGCATCGCCCCCGCAGGGTGGACGCGGCCGGGGGCTGCGCCCACCATAAAGGGAGCTACCGCGAATCGCAGGAGACCCACATGAGCGAAGCCACGACCGATGTCGGATTCGTGCATCTGCATGTGCACTCCTCCTTCTCGCTGCTGGAAGGCGCGCTGAGCGTCGCCAAGCTCGCGGACCTCGCCAAGAAGGACCGCCAGCCCGCCATCGCGCTGACCGACACGGGCAATCTGTTCGGCGCGCTGGAATTCTCCGAGAAGATGGCCGGCTCCGGCATCCAGCCCATCGTTGGCTGCACGCTCGCCATCGACATGCCCGGCCCGGCCCCGCGCGGCCCGCTGGCAACGGAGCGCCCGCGCATCGTCCTGCTCGCCGCCTCGGAGGCGGGGTGGAGCAACCTGATGGAGCTGGTGTCGCGCTCCTATCTGGAGACCGCCTCGGACGGCGCGCCGCACATCAATCTCGACTGGCTGGACACCACACACACTGGCCTGATTGCACTGACTGGCGGTCCCACTGGACCGATCGACCGCAGCCTCGCGGCCGGCAGCGCGGACCTTGCCGAGCAACGTCTGGTCGCCTTGCGGGAGGTATTTGGTGACCGTCTCTATGTCGAACTGCAGCGCCACGGCATCGCCGAGGAACGCCGCGTCGAGACCGGGCTGATTGATCTCGCCTACCGCCTTGACCTCCCGCTGGTCGCCACCAACGAGCCGTTCTTCGCCGCTCAGGACGATTACGAGGCGCATGACGCGCTGATCTGCATCGCCGAAGGCCGCCTCGTCGCCGAGGGCGACCGGCGCCAACTCACCCCCGAACACCGTTTCCGCACCCGCGCGGAGATGATGACGCTCTTCGCTGATCTGCCGGAAGCCCTTGCCAACACGGTGGAAATCGCCCAGCGCTGCGCCTATCGCCCGCGCACCGTGAAGCCCATCCTGCCGCGCTTCACCATGGACCGCGACGAGGCGGAAGAGCTGCGCCTGCAGGCCGAGGAGGGGCTGCGCCAGCGTCTCGCGGTCCACGGGCCGGCGCCGGGTCTGACGGTGAAGGACTATGAGGACCGCCTCGCCTTCGAGCTGTCCATCATCGAAAAGATGAAGTTTCCCGGCTACTTCCTGATCGTGTCGGACTTCATCAAATGGGCGAAGGCGCAAGGCATTCCGGTCGGCCCGGGCCGTGGTTCGGGCGCCGGCTCGCTGGTCGCCTATTCGCTCACCATCACCGACCTCGACCCCCTCCGCTTCGGCCTGCTCTTCGAGCGCTTCCTGAACCCCGAGCGCGTGTCGATGCCTGACTTCGACATCGACTTCTGTCAGGAAAGACGAGACGAAGTAATAAGATACGTCCAGCAGCGCTATGGCCGCGACCAGGTCGCGCAGATCATCACCTTCGGTACGCTGCAGGCCCGCGGTGTGCTTCGCGACGTCGGCCGGGTGCTGGAAATGCCCTATGGCCAGGTCGACAAGCTCTGCAAGCTGGTGCCTCAGAATCCGGCCAATCCGGTGACGCTGAAGCAGGCGATCACGGACGAGGCGCGGCTTCAGGCGGAGGCCGACGCCAATCCGGTGGTGAAGCGCGCCTTCGATATCGCCACGCGCCTCGAAGGGCTCAACCGCCACGCCTCGACCCACGCCGCCGGCATCGTCATTGGCGACCGCCCGCTGGCGCAGCTGGTGCCATTATACCGAGATCCGCGCTCGGACATGCCGGTCACCCAGTACAACATGAAATGGGTGGAGCAGGCCGGGCTGGTGAAGTTCGACTTCCTCGGCCTGAAGACGCTGACGGTGCTGCAGACGGCCGTCCGCCTCGTCGCCCAGCGTGGCATCCAGCTCGATCTGTCGACCAT
The DNA here is from genome assembly GCF_029760895.1 of Ancylobacter sp. WKF20. Lineage (NCBI taxonomy): Bacteria > Pseudomonadati > Pseudomonadota > Alphaproteobacteria > Hyphomicrobiales > Xanthobacteraceae > Ancylobacter > Ancylobacter sp. WKF20. Next base: position 1,391,288 of record NZ_CP121679.1, on the reverse strand, counting down.
TCCGCTCGACGACCCAAAGAGTTACGCCATGCTGACGCGCGGCGAGACCGTGGGCGTGTTCCAGGTGGAAAGCGCGGGCATGCGGCGCGCGCTGGTCGACATGAAGCCGGATCGGCTGGAGGACATCATCGCGCTGGTGGCCCTGTACCGTCCCGGTCCCATGGCCAACATCCCGGTCTATTGCGCGGTCAAGAACGGCCAGGAGCAGGCTGCCTATGCCCATCCCGCGCTGGAGGCGAGCCTGAAGGAGACCTACGGCGTCATCATCTACCAGGAACAGGTGATGCAGATCGCCCAGACGCTGTCGGGCTACTCGCTCGGCGAAGCCGATCTGCTGCGCCGCGCCATGGGTAAGAAGATCCGCGCGGAGATGGACAAGCAGCGCGAGCGCTTCGTCGACGGCGCGGTGGAGCGCGGCGTGCCGAAGGGCAAGGCCTCGGAAATCTTTGATCTGCTGGCGAAATTCGCTGACTACGGCTTCAACAAGAGCCACGCGGCGGCGTATGCGCTGGTCGCCTACCAGACCGCCTATATGAAGGCGAACTACGCCACCGAATTCCTCGCCGCCTCGATGACGCTCGATATGGGCAACACTGACAAGCTGGCCGAATTCCGCCAGGAGGCGCAGCGCCTCGGTATCGAGGTGGTGCCGCCCTCGGTGAACCATTCCGGCCGCGAATTCGCGGTGAAGGACGGGAAGATTCTCTACGCGCTCGCCGCCATCAAGGGCGTGGGCGTCCATGCCGTCGACGCCATCGTCGAGGCGCGCGGTGACCGGCCGTTCACCAGCTTGTCGGACTTCGCCGCCCGCATCAACGCCAAGGCGCTGAACAAGCGCACCATGGAAAGCCTTGTGAATGCAGGGGCTTTCGACGCGCTGGAAAAGAATCGCGCCCGCGTCGCCGCAGCGATCGACCCCGTGCTGGCCCATGCCGCCTCGGTCGGCGCGGAAGTGGCGTCCGGCCAGGGGAACATGTTCGGCGGGCCGGCGCAGGCGACCGAGCTGCCGATTCCCAATGTCGCGCCCTGGCTGCCGGCGGAGCGGCTGCAGAACGAATATCAGGCCATCGGCTTCTTCCTCACCGGCCATCCGCTGGACGATTACGCCAAGGCGCTGGGGAAGCTACGTGTGCAGCGCTGGCTCGATTTCCAGCGTTCCGTCCGGGCCGGCCACGGCTTCGGGCGTCTCGCCGCCACCGTGGTGAGTCGGCAGGAGCGCCGCACCAAGAGCGGCAGCAAGATGGGCATTGTCGGCCTCTCCGACCCCTCCGGCCAGTTCGAGGCGGTGCTGTTCTCCGAGGCGCTGAACCAGTTCCGCGAATTGCTGGAACCGGGCAGGGCCCTGCTGTTGCAGGTGTCTGCCGAGCTTCAGGGCGAGGATGTCCGTGCGCGCATCCAGAATGCCGAGCCGCTCGACGCGGCAACGGCGCGGATGCAGAAGAGCATGCGAATCTTCCTGCGCTCGCCCGAGCCGCTGGAGAGCGTCGCTTCCCGCCTCAACACGCTGGCGGGCAATGGGCGGGGCGATGGCGAGGTGGCGCTGGTGCTGCTGCTGGGCGAGCGGGGCGCCACGGAGGTCGAGGTGAAGCTGCCCGGCCGTTTCAACCTCTCGCCGCAGATCGCCGGCGCGCTGAAGGCGGTGCCCGGCGTGGTCGACGTCGAGGCCGCGTGAGCCTCGCCAGGGAGTGCTGACCGGGCGGCGCTTGCGCCGTAGGGCGCTTTGGCGTATAGGCCGCGCCATTCCGCACGCGGGCATCGCGACCGGGCTCCCTTTCCTATTTCTGCAGGAAGAGGTTGAACCGGACGCTCCGGTGCCGTCGCCGAATGGTTCGGCGCGGCCACGCCCGCGGAGGCTCAACCGGACGAGAAAAGACGATGGCGATTCCTGATTTCACCATGCGCCAGCTCCTTGAGGCTGGCGTGCACTTCGGTCACCAGTCGCACCGCTGGAACCCGAAGATGGCCCCCTTCATTTTCGGCACCCGCAACAACATCCACATCATCGACCTGGCCCAGACCGTGCCGGCGCTGCATCGCGCGCTTCAGGCCGTGTCGGACACGGTCGCCCGTGGCGGTCGCGTGCTGTTCGTCGGCACCAAGCGTCAGGCGGCTGATGCCGTTGCGGATGCGGCCAAGCGCTCGGCCCAGTATTATGTGAACTCCCGCTGGCTCGGCGGCATGCTGACCAACTGGAAGACCATTTCGCACTCGATCGCGCGCCTGAAGAAGCTCGAAGAGCTGCTCAACGCGGGTGAGGGCGTCGGCTACACCAAGAAGGAGCGCCTGACGCTCCAGCGCGAGAAGGAAAAGCTGGATCGCGCCCTCGGCGGTATCCGCGACATGGGCGGCATTCCCGACCTCCTCTTCGTGATCGACACCAACAAGGAAGACCTGGCCGTCGCCGAAGCGCGCCGCCTTGGCATTCCGGTCGCGGCCATCCTCGACACCAATTGCGACCCGGACGGCATCGCCTTCCCGGTTCCCGGCAATGACGACGCCGGCCGCGCGATCAACCTCTATTGCGACCTGATCGCCCGCGCCGCCATTGACGGCATCGGCCGCGCCCAGGGCGACTTCGGCATCGACCTTGGCGCCTCCGAGGCTCCGCTCGTCGAGGATCTGCCGGCTGAGACCCTATGGACCAGCCTCGAGCCGCTCTCCGGTCCGCGCGGCATCGCCGACGACCTGAAGAAGCTCACCGGCGTGTCCCCCGTGATCGAGAAGAAGCTGACCGACCTCGGCATCTTCCACTTCGCGCAGATTGCCGGCCTCAACGCCGACGACGCCCACCGTCTGGGCGAGGAAGTCGGCCTGCCGGGCCGCGTCGATGGCTGGGTGGCGCAGGCCAAGGAACTGACCGCCGAGGTCGAGTGACCCGCCTTCGCGACGGCGTCATGATCTGACGCCAAGCATTGCATCGCACGGCCGGCCCGGAACCCTCCGGCCGGCCGTGTCGTCAAATGACAGTTGAGATCGAGGGATCGAACATGGCCAACATCACCGCGGGCATGGTGAAGGAGCTGCGCGACAAGACCGGCGCCGGCATGATGGACTGCAAGGCCGCGCTGAACGAGGTCGAAGGCGACATCGAGGCCGCCATCGACTGGCTGCGCAAGAAGGGCCTCGCCAAGGCCGCCAAGAAGGCCGGCCGCGTGGCCGCCGAGGGCCTCATCGGCCTCGCCATCGAAGGCACCAAGGGCGTGCTCGTCGAGGTCAACTCCGAGACCGACTTCGTGGCGCGCAACGAGCAGTTCCAGCAGCTCGTCGTGAACATCGCCAAGGTGGCCCTGACCGCCGGCGCCGACGTCGAGACCATCAAGGCCAGCGACTATCCGGCCGGTGGCAAGGTCGAGGAAGCCATCTCGACCGCCATCGCCACCATCGGCGAGAACATGACGCTGCGCCGCGCCGCTTCGCTCGAAGTCGCGCAGGGCGTCGTCAGCTCCTACGTCCACGGCTCGGTGGGCGAGGGCCTCGGCAAGATCGGCGTGCTCGTCGCGCTCGAATCGACCGGCGACAAGGACGTGCTGGCCGGCCTCGGCCGCCAGATCGCCATGCATGTCGCGGCCGCCAACCCGCAGGCGCTCGACGCCGCCGGCATCGACGCTGACGTCGTTGCCCGTGAGAAGGGCGTGCTCGCCGAGAAGGCCAAGGCCTCCGGCAAGCCGGACAACGTGGTCGAGAAGATCGTCGAGAGCGGCCTGAAGACCTTCTACAAGGAAGTCACGCTCGTCGAGCAGGCCTTCATCCACGACCCGTCCAAGACGGTCGCCCAGGCGGTCAAGGAGACCGAGGGCAAGGCCGGCGCGCCGATCAAGCTCGTGGCTTTCGTCCGCTTCGGTCTCGGCGAGGGCGTCGAGAAGCAGGAAAGCGACTTCGCGGCTGAGGTCGCGGCGGCCGCCGGCGCCTGATTTCAAGTCTACCGTTGATAACGCACGCCGGACCGCCCAAGGGCTGTCCGGCGTGTTTTACTGTCTGCGCCCTCCCGAATCGCGCAAGCCGAGGTGCTTCATGTCCGCTCCCGCTGAAACCAACGAGCTCGCTTACACGCGTGTACTGGTGAAGGTGTCGGGGGAGGCGTTGATGGGAAGCGAAGCCTTCGGCCTGCACTGGCCGACCATTGAGAGCATCGCCGCCGATCTGGTCGAGGCCCGCAGCACGGGGGCGCAGATCGCCGTCGTCGTCGGTGGCGGCAACATCCTGCGCGGCGCCAGCGTCGCTGGCCAGGGGCTCGACCGCGCCACGGCGGACCATATGGGCATGCTGGCCACGGTGATGAACGCGCTGGCGCTGGAGAAGGCGGTCGAGGCCGCCGGTTGCCCGGCCCGCACGCTGTCCGCCATTCCCATGCCGACCATCTGCGAGCCCTATGCCCGCCAGACCGCCTCGCGCCATCTCGATCGCGGCCGCGTCGTTCTGCTCGCCGGCGGCACCGGCAATCCCTATTTCACCACGGACACCGGCGCCGTGCTGCGCGCCGCCGAGCTTGAATGCGACGCGGTGATGAAGGCGACCAATGTGGATGGCGTCTACACCGCCGACCCCAAGCGCGACCCGTCCGCGACCCGCTATGACCGGCTGACCCATGACGAGGCGCTGGCCAAAGATCTGAAGGTGATGGACGCCGCCGCCTTCGCGCTAGCGCGCGAGGCCAAGCTGCCGATCATCGTCTTCTCGATCCGCGAGCCGGGCGCGATTGCCGCTGCGCTGCGCGGGGAGGGCCGCTCGACCACCGTAGCACCGTAATTGCTTGTCCTTCCCGGAGGGCGGGCGTAATCGCTTGCCACGCGCGCCGTTCCATTCGATATAGCCGCCGACCCGTTTCGCGGCACCGGTTCCGGCGCCCCCGCCAGGCCTCAGCGCCCGGCAGATGAGTAGAAGAGGTCCGCATGAGCACTGATCCGACTGATATTGCCGATCTGAAGCGTCGCATGCAGGGCGCCATTGGCGTTCTCAAGACTGAACTCGGTGGCCTGCGCACCGGCCGCGCCTCGGCGAGCCTGCTGGAGCCGATCCAGGTCGATGCCTATGGCAGCCACATGCCGCTCAATCAGGTCGCTTCGGTGAACGTTCCCGAGCCGCGCATGCTCTCGGTTCAGGTGTGGGATCGCGGCATGGTGGCGGCGGTCGAGAAGGCCATTCGCGATTCGAATCTCGGCCTCAACCCGCAGACCGAGGGCCAGGTTCTGCGCGTGCGCATTCCTGAGCTGACGCAGGAGCGTCGCCAGGAACTGGTCAAGGTGGCGCATAAATATGCCGAAGCCGCGCGTGTTTCGGTGCGTCATGTGCGCCGCGACGGCCTCGATGGCCTCAAGAAGGCCGAGAAGGACGGCGATATGAGCTCGGACGATCTCGACCGGCTCGCCGATCAGGTGCAGAAGGCGACGGACCAGTCGATCGCGGAGATCGACCAGGTTGTCGCGGCGAAGGAAAAGGAAATCCTCGCCATCTAGCGGCCACGCCACCCGCGGCAGAGGAGGGGGGCTCCGTGAATATCGCCAAATTCGGGTTGTCGATCGGCAGCTCTTCCCGGACGGACAAGCAGGACGTCGCGCTCGGCAGCGCGGCGCTTCCGCGCCATGTCGCCATCATCATGGATGGCAATGGCCGCTGGGCGAAGGCGCATGGCATGCCGCGCTTCGAAGGGCACCGGCGCGGCGTCGAGGCGGTGCGGCGCACGGTAACGGCAGCCCGTGAGATCGGTCTCGAGGCGATCACGCTCTACAGTTTCTCCAGCGAGAACTGGTCGCGCCCCGAGGCGGAGGTGACGGAGCTGATGGGGCTGCTCAAGCGCTTCATCCGCTCGGATCTGCGCGACCTTCACGCTAATAATGTCCGGGTTCGGATCATCGGCGAGGGACATCCCGGCGATTCCGAGGTGCAGGATCTGCTCTATGAGACGCAGGCGCTGACCCGCGCCAATACCGGCCTGTGCCTCACCGTCGCCTTCAACTATGGCTCGCGTAACGAGATCGCCCGCGCCGCCCGCAGCCTTGCCGCCAAGGTGGCGGCCGGCGAGCTGCGCGCGGAGGACGTGACGGCCGACAGCCTCGCCGCCGAGCTCGACACGGCGGGCCTGCCGGCGCTCGATCTGGTCATCCGCACGAGTGGCGAGCAGCGTTTGTCCAACTTCCTGCTCTGGCAGGCTGCCTATGCCGAGCTGGTGTTCCTGCCCGTGCTTTGGCCGGATTTCGACAAGGGCTGGCTGGAGCGGGCGTTGACGGAATATGGCCGGCGCGAGCGGCGCTTCGGTGGCATCGAGCCCAGGGGATATTGAGCTGGTGCGGATCGGTGCCGATTTCCGTCCCAGGCTGATTTCGGCGCTGGTACTCGCTCCCCTTGTCCTCGCTGTCTGCCTGTGGGGCCACTGGCCGTTCACCTTGGTGGTGCTGATCACCGCTCTGCTGGTCTTCTGGGAATGGCTCACCGTGATCGGCGCCAAGCCCAAGCGCGCGCTGCTGATCGTCGGTTCGCTCGCGTTGATTGGGGCGGTGCTGATGCTGGCGATCCGCCCGCTCTCCGCCGCCTCCGCCCTTGTCATCGTCGGCATGGTGGCCGTCGCGCTGATTGCACGGGGCGGGCGCCGGCTGCGGCTCTGGACACCTTTCGGCGTGCTCTACGCCGCCGCGCTCGCCTTGCCGGCGCTGATGCTGCGGGCCGAGCCGGTGATCGGGCTGCTCAGCATCGTCTGGCTGTTCGCCGTCGTCTGGAGCACCGACATCGCCGCCTACTTTTGCGGTCGCCTGATCGGCGGGCCGAAGCTCTGGCCGCGCGTCAGCCCGAACAAGACCTGGTCGGGTGCCATTGGCGGCGCGGTTTTCGGCATGGCCGCAGGAATGCTGACGCTTTATGTCGGTGGGCTCTCCTCCGCGCTGCTCGCCGCTCCGGCGGCTTTTCTCGCGAGCGTGGTGAGCCAGGCGGGCGATCTCTTCGAATCGTCGATGAAGCGCCGGTTTGGCGTGAAGGATTCCAGCGCGCTCATTCCCGGCCATGGTGGGCTGATGGACCGGCTGGATGGCTTCATCGCTGCCGGCGCTTTCGCGCTGGCTCTTGGCCTGCTGCGCGATCCCACCGCCCCGGCGCTCGGCCTTCTGGCGTGGTGATGCCGGCGGGAATCGTGCCGGATTTTGACGGCATACGGACTTTCGCCCAACTTCGCCTTCAACCATCCTCCTGTGTGACGCGGCGCCTTTGTCCCCGTGCCGGTTTTGGGAACTGAACCATGGAATTTCTCGCCTCGATGGGCGGCACCGCAAGCTGGCTCCTCGGCTATGTGATCCCTTTTCTGTTCGTGCTGACCATCGTGGTTTTCTTCCATGAGCTCGGCCACTTCTGGGTCGCCCGGCGCGCGGGGGTGCGCGTTGTGGCGTTCTCCGTGGGTTTCGGGCCGGAAATTGCCGGCTTCTACGACCGTCACGGCACGCGCTGGAAGCTGTCCGTCATTCCGCTCGGCGGCTATGTGAAGTTTCTCGGCGATGACAACGCCGCCTCGACCCCGGACCGCGAGACGCTTGCCGGCATGAGCGAGACGGACCGGCGTGAGAGCTTCTTCCACAAGCCGGTCGCGGCGCGCGCGGCCATCGTGGCCGCCGGGCCGATCGCCAATTTCATTCTCGCCATCGTCATCTTCGCCGGGCTGTTCATGACGGTCGGGCGGCAGGTGACCGTGCCGCAGGTCGACACCGTACAGGCCGGCAGCGCCGCTGAGCGCGCCGGCTTCCAGCCGAACGATCTCATCCTGTCGATTGACGGCGCCAAGATCGAAACCTTCGGCGACATGCAGCGCATTGTCAGCGCCAGTGCCGATCAGCCGCTCGCCGTCGAGATCGAGCGCGGCGGCCAGCGCCTAACGCTCACCGCGACGCCCGACCGGCGCGAGGTGACGGACAGCTTCGGCAATGTCCATCGACTCGGCGTTCTCGGAATCGCCCGCTCGACGGGCAGTGGCGAGGTGAAGACCGAGCGATTCGGCCCCGTGGCGGCGGTCGGCATGGCCAGCAAGGAAGTGTGGTTCATCGTCGACCGCACCTTCAGCTATCTCGGTGGCGTGGTGACGGGCCGGGAATCAGCGGACCAACTCGGTGGGCCGATCCGAATTGCGCAGGTTTCCGGCCAGGTCGCGACCTTCGGCGTCGCGGCGCTGCTGCAGCTTGCGGCGGTTCTGTCGGTTTCGATCGGTCTTCTTAACCTCTTTCCCGTACCGTTGCTGGACGGGGGGCACCTGCTCTTCTACGCCATCGAGGCGCTGCGCGGCCGTCCGCTCAGCGAGCGGGCGCAGGAGGTGGGTTTCCGCATTGGATTGGCGCTGGTGTTGATGCTGATGATCTTTGCAACGTGGAACGATATTCTCACTATTTCAAAGTCTTAAGCTGCTTCCGCTGCGGCGTTGCCCTCGGGCCACGCCGTGCGGAAAAGGCGTGGGTGTCGGGGTGGCTCGGTTTGCAGGCTTGCCAAAAGTCTGTACAAGCGGGGTCGCAGGGTGAAGATCATGCCGAGCTGCGGCCGCGGCCGGCGTGATGTCAGAACAACGGTAAGGTTGCGCACCAAATGGCTGGTAGTTTCCGGTTCGTGAGTAAGTTGGCGTCGGTCGCCAGTGTTGTTGCACTGATGGCTGTCGCGGGGGTTGCCGGAACGGTCGTCGCGCCTGTGGCTGCGGTCGCTCAGACTGCAAGTTCCATTGTCGTTGAGGGTAATCAGCGTGTGGATGCGGAGACGATCCGGTCCTATTTCGCGTCGAAGCCGGGCGAGGCGTTGACGCCGGCCAAGATCGACGAGGGGCTGAAGGCGCTCTACGCGACCGGTCTGTTCTCGGACGTCAATGTCAGCCGCAGCGGCAATCGCCTCGTGGTGCGCGTGACCGAGAACGAGGTCATCAACCGCGTGGCGTTTGAGGGCAATCGCAAGATCAAGGACGAGCAGCTCGCCAGCGAGGTTCAGTCCAAGGCCCGCGCGCCGTTCTCCAAGACCACGGTGCAGGCCGACACCCAGCGCATCATCGAACTCTACCGCCGCTCGGGCCGCTACGATGTGAAGGTCGTGCCGAAGACCATCGAGCGCGGGCAGGGCCGTGTCGACCTCGTCTTCGAGATCACCGAAGGCGAGAAGCTCGGCGTCGCCGGTATCGTCTTCGTCGGCAACAAGGCCTTCTCCGAGTACAAGCTCAAGGAAGAGCTGACGACGACCGAGACCAACTGGCTGTCCTGGATCAAGAATACCGACGTCTATGATGTCGACCGCATCAATTCCGACCAGGAACTGCTGCGCCGGTTCTATCTGCGGCACGGCTATGCCGATTTCCGCATCGTCTCGGTGACGGCGGATCTCGACCGCGGCAAGAACGGCTTCGTGCTGACCTATGTCATCGACGAGGGCCCGCAGTACCGCGTCGGCACGGTGGACGTCGTCTCCAACATCAAGGACGTCGATCCGGCCCGGATCCGCGCGGCGCTGCGCGTGCAGAAGGGCCAGGTCTACAACGCCGAGCTGGTCGAGAAGTCGGTCGAGAACGCTACGATCGAGGTGTCGAAGAGCGGCTATGCCTTCGCCCAGGTGCGCCCGCGCGGCGACCGCGACGTGCAGACCCGCACCATCTCGCTGGTCTTCGCCGTCGAGGAAGGCCCGCGCGTCTATATCGAGCGCATCGAAATCCGCGGCAACACCCGCACCCGCGACTGGGTCATCCGTCGCGAGTTCGATCTGGCGGAAGGCGATGCCTATAACCGCGTGCTGATCGACCGCGCCGAGCGCCGCTTGCGCAACCTCGGCTACTTCAAGGACGTGAAGATCACCACCGAGCCGGGCACCGCGCCCGATCGCGTGATCCTCGTGGTGCAGGTTGAGGATCAGCCCACCGGCGAGTTCTCCATCTCGGGCGGTTACTCCACGGCGGACGGCTTCATCGGCGAAGTCGCGGTGTCCGAGAAGAACTTCCTGGGTCGTGGCCAGTATGTCCGCCTCGCCGGCTCGCTGGGTGAGAACGCGCAGGGCATCGACTTCAACTTCACTGAGCCCTACTTCCTCGACTACCGCGTCGCTGCCGGCTTCGACCTTTACTACAAGGAGACGCAGGCGACCTCGTACAGCCCGTATGACACGACGACGGGCGGCGGTACGCTGCGCGTGGCCCTGCCGCTGACCGACGAGCTGACGCTGGGTCTGCGCTACAGCCTGTATCAGAAGGAAATCTCGATCGACGAGGAAGACATCCAGGATTACGGCAACGTCTCCTGGGCGCTGCTCGAGGTGAACAACGATCCGGCCATCACCTCGGCCGTTGGTTACACGCTCAGCTACAACATGCTGGACAACAACACGGATCCGACGAACGGCTACCTGATTGAGTTCAAGCAGGATCTGGCCGGTCTCGGCGGCGACGTGAACTACATCCGCTCGACCTTCGACTCGCGCTTCTACTTCCCGGTCTATGGCGACGTGGTGCTCATGCTGCGCGGCCAGGCGGGTAACGTGACCTCGTGGGGCGGCGAGGATCTGCGCATCCTCGACAATTTCTTCAAGGGCCCGGACCTCGTGCGCGGCTTCGAGCCGAACGGCATTGGCCCGCGTGACCTTGCGTCGGGTTGTGTGAACGGCGTCTGCGACTATTCTGACGCGGATGCCATCGGCGGCACGCTGTACTGGGGCACGACGGCCGAGCTGCAGTTCCCGCTCACCTTCATGCCGAAGGAGCTGGGGTTGCGGGCTGCGGTGTTCGCCGACGCTGGCTCGCTGTGGGACTATCAGGGTGCGACCACGTTTGACGCTGCTACCACGGCGCAGAACGAAGCCGACTGCCCGGCGGGGTCATCAAATGCCACCGGCGCGGTTTGCGTGGCGGATAGCGACCTGATCCGCTCCTCGGTCGGCGTGAGCCTGATTTGGAAGTCGCCCTTCGGCCCGCTGCGCTTCGACTATGCCTGGGCGCTCACCAAGGAAGACTACGACCAGACGCAGGCTTTCCGCTTCAGCGGCGGCACCCGTTTCTGATAGTCTGATCTGACGGCAATCTGCACGGCGGCCCGGTTCTCCGGGCCGCCTCTGCGTTTGAGGGGCCCCGGCCGCACGGCAACCGACCATGAGCGATCCCGTCTTTTATCCCGCGCCTACCCCGCTTTCTCTGGCCGAGATCGCCGCGTCTGTCGGCGCGCCTCTGCCCGAGGGCGTGGATGGTGGACGCCAGTTCTCCGGCGTCGCTTCCCTTGATGAGGCGGGCCCTCGGGACGTGGCCTTCATGGATGGCCCGCGCCATGTCGGGGAGCTTCAGGCGACTCGTGCCGGCGCCGTTCTCGTCAGCCCCCGCTTTGTCGATCATGTGCCCGCCGGGGCGGTCGCGCTGGTCGTGCCCAAGCCCTACCCGGCCTTCGTCGCCATCGCCCGCCAGTTCCATGCCGCCCTGCTGCGGCCCGGCTCCGCCTTCGGTGCGACCGGCATCGCTGCTGGCGCTGTGGTGCATCCGCAGGCCCGCCTGGAGAGCGACGTCACCGTCGATCCCGGCGCGGTTGTCGGGCCGGGCGCAGAGATCGGAGGCGGCACGGTGATCGCGGCGGGTGCGATCATCGGGGCCGGCGTGCGCATCGGGCGCAACTGTTCCATCGGTCCGGGTGCCAGCTTGCAGCATGCGCTGCTCGGCGACCGCGTCATCGTCCATCCCGGCGCCCGCATCGGGCAGGATGGCTTCGGCTATCTCGGCGGCGCCAGAGGGCACGCCAAGGTGCCGCAGATCAAGCGCGTCATCCTGCAGGACGATGTGGAGATCGGCGCCGGCACCACCATTGATCGCGGCGGCCTGCGCGACACGGTGATCGGCGAGGGCAGCAAGATCGACAATCTCGTTCAGATCGCCCACAACGTGGTCATCGGTCGCCATTGCATCGTGGTGTCGCAGACCGGTATCGCCGGCAGCGCCACGCTGGGTGACTTCGTGATGCTGGGCGGGCAGGTGGGCGTCATCGGCCATGTGAAGATCGGTGACGGTGCCCGCATCGCCGCGTCGAGCAATGTGAAGGACGATGTGCCGCCGGGCGTCGAGTGGGGTGGTTCTCCCGCCAAGCCGATGCGCGAGTGGTTCCGCGAGGTCATGGCCGTGCAGCGCCTGGCGCGTGTCGAGCGCCCGGCCGCCGGTGGTCAGCAAGGGCAGTGAAGGACATGGACGTTCAGACCGACAGCAAGATCGAAACGCCGACGCTCGGCTCCGCCGACATCATGCGCATCCTCGCCGCCCTGCCGCACCGCTACCCCTTCCTCATGGTCGACAAGATCGTCGAGATCGACGGCGACAAGAGCGCCATCGGCGTGAAGAACGTCTCCGCGAACGAGCCGCATTTCCAGGGCCATTTCCCGGACAACCCGGTGATGCCCGGCGTGCTCATCCTCGAAGGCATGGCGCAGACCGCCGGCACGATCTGCCTGCTCGGCCGGCCGGACGATGGCCCGCCCTCGCTGGTCTATTTCATGACCATCGACAAGGCGAAGTTCCGCAAGCCGGTCGTGCCCGGCGATGTTCTCGAATACCACATGACGCAGATGTCGAAGCGCCGGAACATGTGGTGGTTCCGGGGCGAGGCCAAGGTCGATGGCCAGCTCGTCGCTGAGGCAGAAGTCGGGGCGATGATCGCCCGAGAGGCACAGAAGTAATGAGCGTTTCCTCCGTGAAGATCGATCCCACCTCGCGGGTCGAGGACGGTGCCGTCCTCGGCGAGGGGGTCGAGATCGGGCCCTTCTGCACCGTCGGTGCCAATGTCGTGCTCGAGGCCGGGGTGAAACTCATCTCGCATGTGGCGCTTGCTGGCCACACGACCGTCGGCGAAGGCTCAAGCGTCTATCCCTTCGCCGCGCTCGGCTTTCCGCCGCAGTCGCATCACTACAAGGGCGAGCCGACCCGTCTGCGGATCGGCCGCAACTGCGTCATCCGCGAGCATGTGACGATGAACACCGGCACGGTCGGTGGTCACATGGAAACGGTGGTCGGCGAGGGCTGCATGTTCATGGCGGCGAGCCATGTGGCGCATGACTGCATCGTCGGCGATCGGGTCATCTTCGCCAATAACGCGACGCTGGCCGGCCACTGCACGGTGGGGGACAACGTGTTCATCGGCGGCCTCTCCGCTGTCCATCAGTTCACCCGCATCGGCACGGGCGCCATGATTGGGGGTATGTGCGGCGTGCACTTCGACATCATCCCCTTCGGGCTGATGATGGAGGGGCATCCGGGCCTGCGCTCGCTCAACTACACCGGCCTCAAGCGTCGTGGCCTGACGCTGGCGCAGCGGCGCGCCTTGCAGGCGGCCTATCGTGAGCTGTTCTACAGCGCCGGCACGCTGGCCGAGCGCACGGAGCGGGTGGCGGCGCAGTTTGGCGACGAGGCGAATGTCATGCTCATCGTCGATTTCGTGCGCAGCGCCGGCAAGCGCCGCCTGACCGTTCCCGTTGATGCGGTCGATCATGTCGTCGAGCCCGAAGCCGCCTGAGCCGGCACAGGGCTCGGCCGGCCCCCTCGCCATCATCTGCGGCGGCGGCACTTTTCCGCTCGCCGTCGCGCGGGCGGCGCAGAAGGCGGGCCGTGAGGTCGTGCTGTTTCCGGTCCGCGGCTTCGCCGGGCCGGAAGTGGAGGCCTGGCCGCATGTGTGGATCCCCATCGGCCGCTTCGGGCTGCTGACGCGCGAATTGCGCCGGCGCGGCTGCCGCGACGTGGTGTTCATCGGCAATGTGCTGCGCCCCCGAATCCGCGACATACGTCTCGACTGGACGACGCTGACGCTGCTGCCGCGTGTTCTCCACATGATGCGCGGCGGCGACGATCATCTGTTGAGCAGCCTTGGCAAACTGGTCGAGGAGACCGGTTTCCGCCTGCTCGGCGCGCATGAAGTCGCGCCGGATATTCTGGTGCCGGCCGGTCAATTGGGTGCGGTCAGCGTCAGCCGCGAGGAGCTGGACGACATTAACGTCGCCCGCCATGTGCTTGATATCACAGGGCCGCTCGACATTGGGCAGGGGCTCGTTGTGATGGGGCGCCACGTCGTCGCCATGGAGGCGGCGGAGGGCACTGACCTCATGCTCGCCCGCGTCGCCGAACTTCGCGCCAATGGCCGCATCCGCCGCGCCGCGCGCTGCGGCGTGCTGGTGAAGCTGCCCAAGGTTGGGCAGGACCGGCGGCTCGACATGCCCTCGCTGGGGGAGCGCACGGTGGAAGGCGCGGCGCGCGCCGGGCTTGCGGGGATCGCGGTCGAGGCCGGCGGCGTGATCGTCGCGGATCTCGCGCGCCTCGTCGCGGCGGCCGACGCGGCTGGCCTGTTCATCTATGGCATTGCCCCGCGCGAGGGCGCGTCGTGACCGAGCCGGCGACTGGCCCGAAGCCGCTCGACGTGTTTCTCGTCGCGGGTGAGGAATCCGGCGATATCCTGGCGGCGGGGCTGATGGCTGCCTTGCGCGCGCGGGTTCCCGGCGCGCGGTTTCGCGGCGTCGGTGGCGGGCGGATGCAGGCGCTGGGGTTGTCCTCGCTGTTCCCCATGGAAGACATCACCGCCATGGGCTTCGCGCAGGTTATCGCCGGCTTGCCGCGCATTCTGCGCCGCCTGCGCGCGACAGTGGATGCCATCGTCGCCGCGCCGCCGGATGTGCTGGTGCTGGTCGATGCGCCGGACTTCACCCACCGCGTCGCCCATCGCGTGCGCCGCAAGCTGCCGCATTTGCCCATCGTGAAATATGTCGCGCCGACGGTGTGGGTCTGGCGCGAGGGGCGTGCGAAGGCGATGGCGCCGGATATCGACCGCGTTCTCGCCGTGCTGCCTTTCGAGCCGCAGGTGATGGCCGATCTTGGCGGGCCGACGACAATCTATGTCGGGCACCCGCTCATCGGCATGCTCGAGCATCTGCGGCCCAATGCCGAGGAAGCGAGGCTCCGCGCCTCGGATCGTCCGGTCATGCTGGTGCTGCCCGGCAGCCGCCGCGCGGAGCTGGCACGGCTCGGCACTGTGTTCGGCGATGTGCTTGGCCGGCTGCACCAGAAGCTGCCTCGCGTTGATTTCGTGCTGCCGACTCTGCCGAAGCGGCTGGCCGAGGTCGAGGCGATGGTCGCCGGCTGGCCGGTGAAGCCACGTATCGTCGTGGAAGAGGCTGAGAAACACGCGGCGTTCCGCGTCGCCCGCGCGGCGCTGGCAGCATCGGGCACCGTGATGCTGGAACTGGCGCTGGCGGGTATCCCGACCGTGGCGGCCTATAAGGTGCCGTGGCTGGAGGGGTACATCCTGCCCTACCTTATCAAGGTGGACACGGCCATCCTGCCGAACCTGATTCTGAAGGAGAAGGCGGTGCCGGAATATCTGCAATGGCATATCGACCCGCCGGCCATGGCCGACCAACTCGCGCGGCTGATCGAGGGCGGGCCCGAGCGGGACGCGCAGCTTGCCGCCTTCGCCCGGCTCGACGTGGTGATGGGGCTTGATGGCGCAAGCCCCGGTGAGCGCGCCGCGCAGGCTGTTCTGGACCTGCTCGCCCGCTGAGGGCCATCCCGCTCCCTGCGGCACCCTTTAAATAAGAAACCCCGCCTTCCGGTGGGAAGACAGGGCTCCTGAAACGTGTCAGCCCGGCGAGGCGCTACTCGCCGGGGGGCGCCTCACTTGCGGCGGGCGATCGGCACGTAGTCGCGCTGGGCGGCGCCGGTGTAGAGCTGGCGCGGACGGCCGATGCGCTGGCCGGGATCCTCGATCATCTCCTTCCACTGGCCGATCCAGCCCACGGTGCGGGCGAGAGCGAACAGCACGGTGAACATGGAGGTCGGGAAGCCCAGTGCGCGCAGCGTGATGCCCGAGTAGAAGTCGATGTTCGGGTAGAGCTTGCGCTCGACGAAATACTCGTCCTGCAGCGCGATGCGCTCGAGTTCCACGGCGATGTCGAGCAGCGGATCGTCCTTGATGCCGAGCTCGCCGAGCACCTCGTGGCAGGTGCGCTGCATGATCTTGGCGCGCGGATCATAGTTCTTGTAGACGCGGTGACCGAAGCCCATCAGGCGGAACGGGTCGTTCTTGTCCTTGGCGCGCTTGATGTATTCCGGGATGCGATCGACCGAGCCGATCTCGCCGAGCATCTTGAGCGCGGCCTCGTTGGCGCCGCCATGGGCCGGGCCCCAGAGGCAGGCGATGCCGGCGGCGATGCAGGCAAAGGGGTTGGCGCCGGAGGAGCCGGCGAGGCGCACGGTGGAGGTCGAGGCGTTCTGCTCGTGGTCGGCGTGCAGGATGAAGATGCGGTCGATGGCGCGCGAGAGCACCGGGTTCGCCTTGTACTCCTCGCAGGGTACCGAGAAGCACATGCGCAGGAAGTTCGAGGCGTAATCCAGCTCGTTCTTCGGGTACACGAAGGGCTGGCCGATCGAGTATTTATAGGCCATGGCGGCCAGCGTCGGCATCTTCGCGATCATGCGGATCGAGGCGATCATCCGCTGCTGCGGATCGGAGATGTCGGTGCTGTCGTGATAGAAGGCCGACATGGCGCCGACCGAGGCCACCAGCACCGCCATCGGGTGCGCGTCGCGGCGGAAGCCGTGGAAGAAGCGGCTCATCTGCTCATGCACCATGGTGTGGCGCGTGACGCGGTAGTCGAAATCCGCCTTCTGGGCGGCGGTCGGCAGCTCGCCATACAGCAGCAGGTAGCAGGTCTCGAGGAAGTCGCCGCTTTCGGCCAGCTGCTCGATCGGGTAGCCGCGATAGAGCAGAACGCCCTCGTCGCCATCGATATAGGTGATCTGGCTTTCGCAGGAGGCGGTCGAGGTGAAGCCGGGGTCGTAGGTGAACTTGCCGGTCTGGCCGTACAGCTTGCCGATGTCGATGACGTCGGGCCCGATGGTGCCGCCAAGGATGGGCAGATCCCAGCTTTCCTCGCCAATGGTGAGTTTGGCGGTTTTCGCCGAAGTGCCGTTAATGGCGTCCATGCGCGTCTCCCTGAGCATATGGAGCCGAAAGAACGGTGCACCCTTTGCCGGTGCCGCTGCGCGCTTTCGGCGTCTGGCTGGATGGCGGGGCAAGCGGGCGGGTGAGGCCATGCCGCAGCCTGTGCAGGGAGTCGTAGCGGTTTCGCCCCCTGCTCGCAAGCGCAGCGAAGGGCGTAAGACGAAGCGACGGGAATCCTTGCCGTACAGGCTTTTACGTATCTCGCAGGCGCATCAAATCCGCCCCGCGCGGTCCGGCAGGACCGTCCGGGGCAAGGCCGTTGCAAGCTTGGCGCAAGCCTCGCCGCCGCCGTCAGGCGGCAGGCGCGGCGCTCGCCTGATCGCCGATGCGCGCCAGCGTCTCGTCCTTGCCGAGAACCGCCAGCACGTCGAAAATGCCGGGCGAGGTGGTGCGGCCGGTCATCGCCGCGCGCAGCGGCTGGGCCAGCGCGCCGAGCTTCACCGCCTTCGCCTCCGCCACCTGTCGAACGGCGGCCTCGGTGGTGGCAGCGGTCCAGTCGCTGACGCCGGCCAGTGCCGCGCCGGTCGCGGCGAGCAGGTCGCGCGCCTCGGGGGTGAGCAGCGCCTGCGCCTTCTCTTCCAGCGGGAAGGGGCGGGACTTCCAGATGTAGCTGGCGCTGTCGATCAGCTCGACCAGCGTCTTGGCGCGCTCCTTCAGGCCGGGCATGGCGGCGAGAAGCTGCGCCCGGCGCTCGGGGGTGAGGGCGGCGGCGATCTCCGCGCCGTTCGGCAGATGCGGCAGCACCTCATCCAGCGCCGCCAGCAGCTCCGCATCGGGCGTCGCCCGCATATAGAGCCCATTGATGTTCTCCAGCTTGGCGAAGTCGAAGCGCGCCGCCGAGCGGCCCACGCGGTCGAGATCGAAGAGCTGGCTCATCTCGTCGGTCGAGAAAATTTCCTGGTCGCCATGGCTCCAGCCGAGCCGCACCAGATAGTTGCGCAACGCGGCCGGCAGATAGCCCATGGCGCGGTAGGCATCGACGCCGAGCGCGCCATGGCGCTTGGAGAGCTTGGCGCCATCCGGCCCGTGGATCAGCGGGATGTGCGCCATCTTGGGCACGGTCCAGCCGAGCGCGAGATAGATCTGCGTCTGCCGCGCCGCATTGGTCAGATGGTCGTCGCCGCGGATGATGTGGGTGACGTTCATGTCGTGATCGTCGACCACGACCGAGAGCATGTAGGTCGGCGTGCCGTCCGAGCGCAGCAGCACGAGGTCGTCGAGATCCTTGTTGGGGATGACGACGCGGCCCTGCACGAGATCCTCAATGACCGTCTCGCCCTCGGTCGGCGCCTTCAGGCGGTACACCGGCTTGCGGTCGGTCGGGTAATCCGAGGCCGGGCGGTCGCGCCAGCGCCCGTCATAGCGCGGCGGGCGGCCTTCCCTACGCGCGCTCTCCCGCATCTCCTCCAGCTCCTGCGCGGTCGCAAAGCACGGATAGGCGCGCCCGGCGGCGATCATCTGCTCCACCGCCTCGCGGTGCCGCTCGGCGCGGGCGAACTGGTAGATCACGTCGCCGGACCAGTCGATGCCGAGCCATTTCAGCCCGTCGATGATGGCGTCGATCGCCTCGGGGGTGGAGCGCTGCCGGTCGGTGTCCTCGATGCGCAGCAGCATCGTGCCGCCCTTCGCCCGGGCATAGAGCCAGTTGAACAGCGCGGTGCGCGCGCCGCCAATGTGCAGGAAACCGGTGGGCGAGGGGGCGAAGCGGGTAACGACGGTCTCGGACATATCTCTTCCGTCTCGCGTCGCCGGTAGCGGGCGACGGCACAGCATGGCGGATGCGGACGGTGCGTGTACCATAGCTCCCCGGCGTGGGAAATGGCGGCGCCGCATGGCTGGCGTTCGCTCCTCAACAGCGCGCCGCCGAGACTGGGGCAGGGCGTGCAGGACGCGGGCGAGCCCCGTCGGGGGCGTCACAGCGATGAAGCCGGATCAAGGGCGCGCGGGCGGGCGCGGGCCATCGCCTTCGGCGTGCCGCGCGGCGCGCGAGGCGGCCTCATTGACCTGCCGGGGATCGCCGGACGGTTTGCCGAGGCGCTGGGCGCGGCGCTCGCGCTGGAGGTGGCCGAGCGGCGCTTCTTCCTGTTCCTGCCGGTGGTGTTCGCGGCCGGCATCGCGCTTTATTTCGGGGCACCGCGCGAGCCCTGGCCCTATGCCGGGCTGATCCCCGCTGTCGGCCTCGCTGCGCTCACCCTGCTGGCGCGCGAGCGGCCACTGGCCTTCCATCTGCTGGCGCTGCTGGCGACCCTCGCCGCCGGCTTCGCTACCGCCAGCCTGCAGGTGCAGCGTATCGCCCATCCGGTTTTGCAACGCGCGGTCGACGGGGTGGAGATTGCCGGTTTCGTCGAGGCGGCGGAGCAGCGGGCGCGCGGCAGCCGCATCACCCTCGCACTCACGCGGTTCGACGGCCGGGGCGAGACCGCGCCTCGCCGCGTGCGGGTGACGCTGACGAGCCGCACGCCGCCCGAGGTCGGCGCCCATGTGGCGCTGCGGGCGAGCCTCGCTCCGCCACCCGGGCCCGCCTATCCCGGCGGTTTCGATTTCGGCCGGCTGGCCTGGCTGGAAGGGATCGGCGCCACCGGATTCGCGCTCGGCAAGGTAGCGGTTGTGCCGGCCACCGCTCCGCCTCCGGCTGGTCTTTCCGTCAGCGCCTGGCTTGCGGCCACGCGGGCGACGATTGCCGACCGCATCCGCGCGGCGCTGCTGCCGCCGGGAGCCTCGGCGCAGACGCAGGGCGATGCGGCGATCGCTGTCGCCCTGGTGACGGGGCTGCGCGACGGGGTGCCGGAGAGCATCGAGGAGAGCATGCGGGTGGCCGGCCTCTCGCATGTCCTGTCCATCTCCGGCCTGCACATGGCGCTGGTGGCGACGGGCATGTTCTTTCTGGTGCGGGCGCTGCTGGCGCTCTCGCCGGCGCTGGCGCTGCGCTACCCGATCAAGAACTGGGCGGCGGTGCCGGCCGCGCTGGCGGCGACCTTTTATCTCGTGCTGTCCGGCGGCGAGGTGGCGACGCAGCGCGCCTATCTGATGACGCTCATCGTGCTCGCCGGCGTCGCTCTCGGCCGGCCCGCGCTGACGCTCCGTACCCTGGCGGTTGCCGCCCTGCTGCTGCTGGCGCTCACACCCTGGGCGGTGCTCGATCCCGGCGCGCAGATGTCCTTTGCCGCAACGCTGGCGCTGGTCGCCGCCTATGCGCATTGGGGACGACAGGTGGCCGAACTGCCGGGCGCGCGGCTGGGCTGTCTGCATCGGCCGGCGGTCTATATCGCCGCGCTGGTGCTGACATCGCTGGCGGCGGGCCTCGCGACCGCGCCCTTCGCCGCCTATCACTTCCAGCGCCTCGCGCCGCTGAGCCTCATCGCCAATCTCGGGGCGATGCCGATTGCCTCCTTCATCATCATGCCGGCGGGGTTGGCGGGGGCGCTGCTCATTCCGTTCGGCTGGGACGCGCCGGCCTGGCATGTGATGGGCTGGGGCATCGGGCGGATGGTCGACATCTCCCGCGCCGTCGCCGCCGTGCCCGGTGCCGATCGCGGCCTGCCGGCGCTGCCGCTGGCGAGTCTCGTACTGTTCGCGCTGGCGCTCACCGCCCTCTGCCTATTGCGCAGCCGGCTGGTGCTTGTGGCGCCCGTGCTGGCGCTGGCCGGGCTTGCGCTGGCGCCGCTGCGCGAGCGGCCGGACATACTGGTCGACCGCGAGGGGCGGACGGTGGCGGTGCGCCAGAGCGACGGGCGGCTGACGCTGATGGGCGACCGTGATCGCGGCCTAGCCGGCCGCTTCGTCGTCGAGCAATGGCTCAGCGCCGAGGGTGAGCGCACGCGCCTCGCGGACCCGACCCTGACGCAGGCGGCGCGCTGCGATCCGCTGGGCTGCACGCTGCAAACGGCGGGCGGCGAGATTATCGCGCTGTCGCGCCACCGCGACTCATTGGAGGAGGACTGCCGGCGCGTGGCGCTGCTGATCACCACCGAGGCGCCGCCCAAGGATTGCGCGGCGCAGGTGCTGCGCATCGACCCACGACGGCAGACCTCGGCGCTGGCGTTGTATCGCGAGGCGGTCGGGCCGGAGCCCGCGGTGCGGGTCGGGCTCACCGGCTTTGCTGATGCCGAAGATGGTATCACTGACGATGAAGATGGGGGCGGGGGCGGCGCGGTCGGCGCTGCTGTCGAGGGCGGCGCGGAGATGACGGCGCCGGCTGCTGCGCCAAGCGCGGCGGGACGGGTGGCGCAGGCTCCTGCGCCAAGCGAGGTGGGGCGGGCTGCGCCTCCTCCCGTACAGAACGCGGCGGCGATGGGTGCAGATGCTTCTCTGGATGCGCGCGCCCAAGCGACTCTTCAGCGAGACGCCCCCATAGGCAACCTGGAGAGCGCTCGCACCGATGGCTCCAGCGCTACGTTGCCTGACGAGCGAACACCTTGGCTCACGGGTGCGCCATCGCCGACGGTGACCGAGAAGACCCCATCCGCCGGCGCGCCGCCAGACGACGCGACATACGGGGTGAAGACACCCGGCGCCGTGTCGCCGATCACAACCGGCGTGGCCGATGCCCGTGAGCCCCAGCCTTCCGAGGTGGTTCTGTCCCCCTCGTCGCGCGCGACGGCTCCTGAACTGCCCACCGCACATCCACCAGAACTGAGACCCAAGGTCGTCTGGCGGGTGGTCGACTCGCGCCCGCCGGATGGCGCCAGGCCGTGGTTGCCGGCAGCACCATCCGTCACGCCGGAAAGACGCAACGGCTCCAGTGTTGCCGATCCGCGGGCCGCGCCCGGAAGCGCGACCATCCCCGCTCAGTAGCGCCGGAACAGCGCGACGAGCCGGCCCTGAATCTGCACCCGGTCGGGTCCGAAAATGCGGGTCTCATAGGCCGGGTTGGCGGCTTCCAGCGCGATGGACGCGCCCTTGCGGCGCAGGCGCTTCAGCGTAGCGTCCTCGTCGTCGATCAGCGCCACCACGATGTCGCCGGTGCTGGCGGTATCGGATTTGCGGATCAGCGCGAGGTCGCCATCGAAGATGCCGGCCTCGATCATCGAATCACCACGCACCTCAAGGGCGAAATGCTCGCCGCCCGAAAGCATTTCCGGCGGCATGTTGATCGTGCTGTCGGGCGACTGGATGGCGGAGATGGGTGAGCCGGCGGCGATGCGGCCGACGATGGGGATCGCTACCGGGCGGCGGGAATCCTCCTCCACCGCGGCGGAGGGCAGCTTCACCCGGCCGAGGCTGCCTTCGATCACATTGGGGGCGAAGGCGCCACGCGCGGGGCGGGCCTGCGCGTCCTCCGGCAGGCGGAGCACTTCGAGCGCGCGGGCCCGGTTGGGCAGGCGGCGGATGAAGCCGCGCTCTTCCAGCGCCGTGATCAGGCGGTGAATGCCCGATTTCGACCGCAGATCGAGCGCCTCCTTCATTTCCTCGAAAGAGGGGGGCACGCCGTCCCGTTTCAGGCGTTCGTCGATGAAGAGCAGCAGCTCGTGCTGTTTGCGGGTGAGCATCGATCCCGATCCGTCTGTAGGGTGCCCGAGGGCCGTTAAGCGAAACAAATCACGAACAAACACTATCCGTTCTTTGTGTGTTCCACAACGGGGAATTCTCACCCTGCCGCAACTCTGGCGCGCGACGGGCAGGTCGGCTATCTGTATGCAATGGCCCAGATATTGCCTAATGCCTATGCATAGTCCTGCGTGCAGCACGAAAGGCGCGAGTCGTGATCGGAACCATAGCTGACATTCTCGCCGCCCACCGCGCGGGGCGGGCCCGGCCGGCGGAAACGGTGGCGCGGGCACGGGCGCTCATCGTGGCGCATGGCGATCCGGCGGTGTTCATGGCGCTGGTCGACGATGCCGGCATCGCGGCCCAGCTCGCGCGGCTCGAGGGCGCCGATCCCGCCCAGATGCCGCTCTACGGCGTGCCCTTCGCGGTGAAGGACAATATCGACGTCGCCGGCCTGCCGACCACCTGCGCCTGCCCAGACTACGCCTATCCCGCCACGCGCGACGCGGCGGCCGTGGCGCGGCTGCGCCGGGCGGGGGCGATTGTTCTCGGCAAGACGAATCTCGATCAGTTCGCCACCGGGCTCAATGGCACGCGCTCGCCCTATGGCACGCCGCGCAACGCCGTGCGCGATGATCTGGTGCCGGGGGGGTCCAGCTCTGGCTCGGCGGTTGCGGTCGCGGCGGGGCTGGTCGCCTTTGCGCTGGGGACGGACACGGCTGGTTCCGGCCGCGTGCCGGCCGGGCTGAACAATATCGTCGGCCTCAAACCCAGTCTCGGCCTTGTCTCGACACGCGGCGTCGTGCCGGCCTGCCGCTCGCTGGACTGCGTGTCGGTCTTCGCGCTCACGGTGGAAGACGCGCTGCTGGCGACCTCCGTCATGGCCGGGGCGGACGAGGATGATCCCTATTCGCGCGTCCTGCCGCTGGGAGGTCTCGCCGGCTTTCCGGCCGGCCCGACGCTCGCCGTGCCGCGCGCGCAGGATCTCGTGACCTTTGGCGACCGCGCCTCGGAGGCGGGGTTCCGGCGCGCCGCCGAGCGCATGGCGCGGCTGGGCGCGCGGCTGGTCGAGATCGACCTCACGCCGTTCTTCGAGACGGCGCGGCTGCTCTATGAGGGGCCTTGGGTGGCGGAGCGCTACGCGGCGGTCGGCGCCTTTCTCGAATCGCGGCCCGCGTCGGTGCATCCGGTGGTCGCCGGCATCATCGAGCAGGGCCGCCATTTCAGCGCCGTCGAGGCGTTTCGCGGCCAGTACCGGCTGGCGGAGCTGAAGGCGCAGGCGCGGGCGGCGCTCGCCGGCATCGACGCGCTGATGGTGCCGACCATGCCGACCGTGTTCACGGTCGCGCAGATGCTGGCCGAGCCGGTGCGCTGCAACAGCCAGCTCGGCGTCTACACGAATTTCGTCAACTTGCTCGACATGTGCGGCCTCGCCGTGCCGGCAGAGATTCGCGCCGATGGCGCCCCGGCGGGCATCACTTTGCTGGCGCCGGCGGGGCAGGACGCGCATCTGGCCGCGCTTGGTGCCGCCTTCCATCGTGATACCGGGCTGACGCTCGGCGCGACCGGGGCCGCTCATCCGCCGGCCTTGGCGGCCGTTCCGGCTCCGGCGCCGGGCTATGTGGCGGTCGCCCTGTTCGGGGCGCATTTGTCCGGCCTGCCGCTCAATGGCGAGCTGGTGGAGTCCGGCGGTTTGTTCATCCGCGAGGCGCGGACCAGCCCGGATTATCGCCTCTTCCTGCTGCCGGAGGGCCGGGTGCGCCGGCCCGGCCTGCTGCGCGGCGCCGCGGGCTCCGGGACGCGCATCGCCTGTGAGGTCTGGGCGCTGCCGGAAGCCGCTTTCGGGCGACTGGTGGCCGGCATTCCCGCGCCCCTTGGCATCGCCACGGTGACGCTCGAGGACGGCACGGCGGTCAAGGGCTTCGCCATGGAGGCGGCCGCTGCACCGGCGGCGCGTGACATCACCAGCTTCGGCGGCTGGCGCGCCTTTCTGGCGGATGAGGCGGCAAAGCGCGGGGCTCTGGCGCCGGCGGGCTAAGAGGTCGAATCAGCCGGTGCCCGTAAGTGCCTGAGATCAAACGGTCTGAGCGTATTGCTCATAGGCGTCGTGGACGATGGTGATGTGCGAGCGCATGGCGGCTGCCGCCGCTTCCCGCTCGCCCCGCAGCACGGCCGTTACCACCCGGTCATGCTCGCGATGGGACAGGGCGAGGCGGCCGAGCGCGTGGAACTGGGCGCGCCGGAAGGGCGAGAGGCGCCGCCGCGTGCCGACGGTGATTTCCACCAGATAGTCGTTATGGCTGCCGGCATAGAGCGCGGCGTGGAACTGCTCATTCGCCTCGCGATAGGCGGGGAAGTCGCCCGCGCGCATCATGTCGCCCATGCTCTGGTGAAGCTGGTCGAGCTGCCGGCGCTCCGCCGGGGTCATGGCCAGCGCCGCGAGGCCGGCGCACAGCGCCTCCAGCTCCGCCATGACGTCGAACATGTCCTGCAGCCGCTCAAGGCTGGGGCGTGCGACCACGGCGCCGCGATGCGGGCGGGCATCGACCAGGCCGGAGGCGGCGAGCTCGCGCAGCGCCTCGCGCACCGGCGTGCGGGACACGCCGAATCGGGCGGCCAGCACCGTTTCGTCCAGCGCCGTGCCGGGGGGCAGGCGGCCGCGGGTGATCTCGTCGGCAAGCTGGAGCCGCAATTCCTCGGCGCGGGTCACCCGCTTGCGGGCCTCGGAGAGGGGGCCGGCGACCGGCGGAATCACGGCGAGAGACATCGTGCTCAACAACCCGAAGGACGAACGCGCCACGCACGAGTAGCGAGGCGAGGCGGCGAGGCTAGCATGATGCGCCCGGTCCGTCGCGCGGCGCGCGGCATCATCCTTCGTCGGGATCGGCGATGACGCTCACATGCGCCGCCACGACCTTCCAGCCCTCGGGCGTGCGCATCCAGGTCTGCATCTGCCGGCCGACACGGCCGGGCATGGTCTCGCGTCGGAACAGAGTGGACGCCACCGCCATGTCGCGGCCATAGGTGGTGATGACGGTCTTATCCAGCGTCCGCTCCAGCCCATGCGGCGAGCGGGCCTTGCGGAAGGCGCGGATCGCCTCGATGCCGTAGAGATTCTCGCCATTGCCATAGCGAATGGTGGTCGGATCGGCCCAGAACAGCGCGTCGAGCCCGGCGACATCGTTGCTCACCAGCGCCTGCTCATAGCGGTCGAAGGCGGCTTCCACCTCCACCTTCACGTCGGGAAGATTGATGTCCATCGCCAGCCCCCAGCTTGATGTCCAGAACACAGGCTGCGGCTCGCGGGGTCAATCCTCGAGCGGCAGAATCTCGCAGGGCTCGCCCGCCTTCGCCGCCGGCGCGTGCGGCTGGCGCACCAGCAGCACGTCGGCGCGGGCGAGCACGGAGAGCATGGAGCTGTCCTGCACCGGCAGCGGGCGCACCAGCGGCAGGCCGTCCTGATCCCCGACGATCTGCGCCCGCTGGAAATCCATGCGCATCTCGTTGGCCCTGATGTCGGTGGCGAGGCGGGCGGGCTTGAGCGGCACGCAGGGTGGCACTTCAATTCCCTGTAGCGCCTTCAGAAGCGGCACGAGATAGAGCAGGGCGCAGACATGGGCGGAGACCGGGTTGCCGGGCAGGCCAAGCACATGGCTGACGGATGCCGCATGGGCGTAGGTGCCGAACATCAGCGGCTTGCCCGGGCGCAGCGCGACCTTGTGGACATCGAGCGCCACGCCCTGCGCGGTCAGCGCTGGGGCGACGAGGTCGTGGTCGCCCACCGAGGCGCCGCCCGTCGTCACCAGCACATCGAAGCCGGCGGCGAGCGCCGAACTCACGCCCGCCTGTGTCGCCGCCATGTCATCCGGCAGGATGCCGAAATCCGTCACCTCGGCCCCCGCCGCGCGGGCGAGCGCGCCGACCGAATAGATGTTGGAGAGGATCACCTGATGCGCGCCCGCGCCCGCACCGGGGCGCACCAGTTCGTCGCCGGTGGAAAGAAGGCCCACGCGCGGGCGTCGGTACACGCTGAGCTCGGCTATATCCGCCGAGGCGGCGAGCGCGAGGTCGCGGGCCCGCAGCCGGTGGCCGGGGGCGAGCAACGCCTCGCCGCTGGCGAAATCGCCACCGGCGCGGCGTATATGGCGTCCGGGCGTCGCCGCCTCGCGAATGGCGACCCGATTACCCTCGCGCAGCGTGTCCTCCTGGATCACCACGGCGTCGGCCCCGATGGGCATCACCGCGCCGGTGAAGATGCGCACCGTTGTGCCGGGCAACACCTCGTCCGGGAAGGGCCGTCCGGCCGCCGATTCGCCGATCAAGGTGAGGGTAGCCGGCAGTTCGGCCGCGTCCTGCGCCCGCACGGCATAGCCGTCCATGGCCGAGACATCGGCGCCGGGCGTGGTGCGATGGGCGATGAGCGGTTCGGCCAGCACCCGGCCGGCGGCGTCCATGAGCGGCACGCGCTCGGTCGGCAGGGGAGCGGCGGAAGCGAGCAGGCGCGCCAGCGCCTCTTCAACCGGCATCAGCGCCATGGCGTGTTCCCCTTGTTCAGTCGGCCTGCCAATGCCCGGAGCGGCCGCCGGATTTCTCCAGCAGCCGGATCGCCTCGATCCGCATGCCCCGGTCCACCGCCTTGGCCATGTCGTAGACGGTGAGGCAGGCGACGGAGACAGCGGTGAGTGCTTCCATTTCCACGCCGGTCTGGCCGCTGGTGCGCACCGTGGCCCGCACCCGCAAACCCGGAAGCGCCGCATCCGGTTCGATCTCCACCGCGACCTTCGACAGCAGCAGCGCGTGGCAGAGCGGAATCAGCTCATGGGTGCGCTTGGCCGCCATAATGCCGGCAAGGCGTGCCGTGCCGATGACATCGCCCTTCTTGGCGTTGCCGGAGACGATGAGCTCCAGCGTCGCCGCCTCCATCCGCACCTCGCCTTCCGCCACCGCCACCCGGTCGGTGATCGCCTTGTCGGCGACATCGACCATGTTGGCAGCGCCCGAGGCATCGAGATGGGTGAGAGTGGGGCGTTCGCTCATCAGCCCGCCGCCTGCATGGCGGGAGCGAGTAGGGCGCGCGTGGCCGCCGCAACGTCCGTCTGCCGCATCAGGCTTTCGCCGACGAGGATGGTGCCGATGCGCACCTTGGCGAGGCGGGCCACATCCTCGGGGGTGAAGATGCCGCTCTCGCCGACGATCACCCGGTCGGCCGGGATGCGCGGGGCGAGCCGCTCGGAGGTGGCGAGCGTCACCTCGAAATTGCGCAGATTGCGGTTGTTGATGCCGACAAGGCGCGCCGGCAGGGTCAGCGCCCGGTCGAGCTCGGCATCGTCATGCACCTCCACCAGCGCGTCCATGCCGAGCCCGTGCGCGGTGTCGATCAGGTCGCGGGCGAGCGCATCGTCGACCGAGGCCATGATGACGAGGATGCAGTCCGCGCCCCAAGCCCGCGCCTCGAACACCTGATAGGTGTCGTAGAGGAAATCCTTGCGCAGCGCCGGCAGCGAACAGGCGGCGCGGGCGGCGGTGAGAAATTCCGGCGCGCCCTGAAAGGAGGGGGTGTCGGTGAGCACCGAGAGACACGCCGCGCCGCCCGCCTCATAGGCGCTGGCGAGAGCCGGCGGGTCGAAATCCGGCCGGATGAGCCCCTTGGAGGGGCTGGCCTTCTTGATCTCGGCGATCAGCGCGGTCTGGCCCGCGGCGATCTTCGCCTCGATGGCGCGCAGAAACCCGCGCGTCGGAGCCTGCGCTTCGGCTGCCTCGCGCACGCCGGCCAGCGGGCGGGCCAGTTTGGCGGCGGCGATTTCCTCGCGCTTATAGGCGCCGATCTTCTCGAGAATATCCGCCATCGCGCCTACTCCGCCGCCAGAGCGGAGACCGCGACCAGCCGGTCGAGCGCGGCTTCCGCATGACCGCCGCTGAGCGAGGCGCGGGCGATCTCCAGCGCGGGGCCGATAGCGTCCGCCTTACCAGCGACGATGAGCGCCGCCGCCGCGTTGAGCAGCGACACGTCGGCATAGGCGCTCTTCTCGCCCGCCAGCACGGCGCGCAACGCCAGCGCATTGGCCGCGCCATCGCCGCCCTTCAGCGACTCAGGGGTCGCGCGGGCGATGCCGAATTCCTCCGGGGCGATCTCGAAGGCGCGGATCGTGCCATCCTTCAGCTCGGCGACCGTGGTCGGCCCGGTCGTGGTGATCTCGTCGAGCCCGTCCGAGCCATGCACCACCCAGGCGCGGCTGGAGCCCAGCGTGCGCAGCACCTCGGCGATCGGCTCCACCCAGCCGCGCGCGAACACGCCGACCATCTGGCGGGTGACGCCGGCCGGGTTCGACAGCGGGCCGAGCAGGTTGAAGATGGTACGCGTGCCCATCTCCACCCGCGTCGGGCCGACATGCTTCATCGCCGGGTGATGCGCCGGGGCGAACATGAAGCCGATGCCGGCTTGCGTGATGCAGCGCGAGATCTGCGCCGGGGTGAGGTCGATCTTGACGCCCAGCGCGGTCAGCACATCCGCCGCGCCGGACTTGGAGGAGAGCGCGCGGTTGCCGTGCTTGGCGACCGGTACGCCGGCGCCGGCGACGATGAAGGAGGCGCAGGTCGAGATGTTGTAGGAGCCGGAGGCGTCGCCCCCGGTGCCGACCACGTCCACCGCGCCGGCGGGCGCCTCGACGCGCAGCATCTTGGCGCGCATGGTCGAGACCGCGCCGGCGATCTCTTCCACATCCTCGCCGCGCACGCGCAGGCCCATGAGCACCGCGCCGATCTGCGAGGGCGTCGCCTCGCCCGACATCATGATGTCGAAGGCGAAGGCCGATTCCGCCCGCGTCAGCGTCGCGCCGGTGGCGATCTTGCCGATGATGGCCTTGAGATTTTCCATCGTTCCCCCGGATCGCGCGTCAGGCTGCCCGCGACCGGCCGGCGTTCCACGCCCGCGCCATGTCGAGGAAGTTCTTGAGAATGGTCTTGCCGTGCTCGGAGGCGATGCTCTCGGGGTGGAACTGCACGCCATGCACGGGCAGCTCCTTATGCGAGAGGCCCATGATGAGGCCGTCCTCGGTCTCGGCGGTGATGCCGAGCGCCGGGGGCAGGGTGTCGCGATTCACCACCAGCGAGTGGTAGCGCGTCGCCTTGAACGGGCCGTTGATGCCGCGGAACACCGCCTCGCCCTTGTGCTGGACGTCGGCGAGCTTGCCATGGATCGGCAGCGGCGCGCGGATCACCTCGCCGCCGAACACCTGGCCGATCGCCTGGTGGCCGAGGCAGACGCCGAACACCGGCACGCCCTCCTTCGCCGCCCGCTCGATCAGCGCGCAGCAGATGCCCGCCTCGTTCGGCGTGGCCGGGCCGGGTGAGATGACGATGGCCTCGGGCTTCATCGCCAACGCTTCGTCGACGGTGAGGGTGTCGTTGCGGCGCACCTCCACCTCGGCGCCAAGGCCGCCGAGATAGTGGACGAGGTTCCAGGTGAAGCTGTCGTAATTATCGACGAGAAGGATCATCGCGGGTCCATCCGCCGGCCCGTGCCGGCTGCAAAAGGTCTAGGGTGTGATCCGGCGCGGGGTCAAGCCGCGCCGGCCGGCGATTGCTCTATCGCCAGCCCCGCCATCGCTGTTGCCGCGTGCGCTCCATCCCCGCCGTCCTCACTGGCCGCGCCCGGAACGGGTGGCGAAACGCACCGCTTCCTCGCCGGCGCGGAACAGCGCCTTGGCCTTGTTCACGCATTCCTGCAGCTCGCTCTCCGGCACCGAGTCGTAGACGATGCCGGCGCCGGCCTGCACATGCATCCGCCCGTCCTTCACCACGGCGGTGCGCAGGACGATGCAGGTGTCCATCTCGCCATCGGCGCCGAAATAGCCGATGGCGCCGGCATAGATGCCGCGCTTGTCGCGCTCCAGCTCGTCGATGATCTCCATCGCCCGCACTTTCGGCGCGCCCGAGACCGTGCCCGCCGGAAAGCCGGCGGCCAGCGCGTCGAGCGCGTCGCGGCGCGGGTCGAGCTCACCTTCGACATTGGAGACGATGTGCATGACCTGGCTGTAGCGCTCGATGAAGAAGCTGTCGGTCACTTCCACCGAGCCGATGGTCGCCACGCGGCCGACATCGTTGCGGCCAAGGTCGAGCAGCATCAGGTGCTCGGCGCGCTCCTTCGGGTCGGCCAGGAGCTCGTCCTCCAGCGCCTTGTCCTCATGCGGGGTGGCGCCGCGCCGGCGCGTGCCGGCGATGGGGCGGATGGTGACGGTGTTAGCGCGCAGCCGAACCAGGATTTCCGGGCTGGAGCACACCAGCGAGAAGCCACCGAAGTTGAAATAGACCAGGAACGGCGCCGGATTGACCCGGCGCAGCGCGCGGTAGAGCGAGAAGGGCGGCAGGGCGAAGGGCGCCTCGAAGCGCTGCGAAAGCACGACCTGAAAGATATCGCCGGCGCGGATGTACTCCTTCGCCCGCTCCACCATCGCCCGATAGGCTTCCGGCGTGGTGTTGGACACCGGCTCCACCGCCTGATGGAAGGCATCCTCGGGCGGCAGGTTTGGCAGCGCGCTGTCGAGCGCGGCGACGATCCGGTCCAGCCGCTCGCTGGCCTGCTCATAGGCGGCACGGGCGCTGACATCGGCGGCGGGGCGCACGGGTGTCACCACGGTGATCTCGTCGCGCACCGCGTCGAACACCACCATGACGGTCGGACGGATGAAGATCGCGTCCGGCACGCCGAGCAGGTCCGCCTTCGGCGCCGGCAGGCGCTCCATCTGGCGCACCATGTCGTAGCCGAGATAGCCGAACACGCCGGCCGCCATGGGCGGGGCGCCCTCGGGCAGGTGAATGCGCGATTCCGCGACCAGCTTGCGCAGCGAGACCAGCGGCTTGTCCGGGCAGGGCTCGAAGCTCTCCGGCGCGGTGGCGGCCTGCCGGTTGATCTCGGCCGCATCCCCCCGGCAGCGCCAGATCACGTCCGGCTCGATGCCGATCATCGAGTAGCGCCCGCGCGTGGCGCCGCCCTCGACCGATTCGAGCAGGAAGCTGTTGGCCCGCTCGCCGGCGATCTTGAGGAAGGCCGAGACGGGCGTTTCGAGATCGGCGATCAGCGTGGTGGTGACCACTTGCGTCTCGCCGCGCTCATAGGTGGCGGTGAAGGCCGCGACATCCGGTGTGATGCTCATGATCGGGCTCGTCAGTTCACCGCGTCGGTGCCGACGATCTGGTCGAGCGCGGCGCGGTTCACGCGGGCGCCGAGATCGCTCTGCAACTGCACGAGATACTCGGTCATCACGTCGTTCTCGATGCTCTGGCGCACATCGGCCAGCACCTTCTCGTCGAGATCGCCGCCCGGCGGGGTGGTGACGTTCAGCACGAGGAAGAGGATGCGGCTTTCGCCGCCCTCGGCCTCGGCGCTGCCGGTGCCGCCCTGCGCGGTGGTGAACACCGCGTCGAGGATTTCCTGCGGCACGCCATCGGCGGCGCGGCCACGTCGCAGGCCATTGGCGGCGCGCAGTTCCAGACCCGCCTCGGTGACCGCCTGATCGAAGGGCGTGCCGGCCGCGACCTTGGCCTTGATCTCCTCGACCTTCTGGTCGAGCGCCTCGGCGGCCTTGTCCTGCTTCCAGCGGTCGAGCACCTGCGCGCGCGCCTCATCGAAGGTGCGGTCGCGCGGGGCGGTGACGGACTGCACCTCGTACCAGACATAGCCGCCATTCTGCGGAAGCTGCACGGGATCATTCTCCGCGCCGACATCGGCCGCGAAGGTGCCGCGCAGCACGTCCGCCCGGCCCGGCAGGTCGGGGATGGAGGCGCCGTCAGGCGTCTGGCCCTGAATGTTGGTGGTGACGCTCTGCACCGCGAGGCCGAGCTTGCTGGCGATCTCGGAGAGCTTGGCCCCGCTCGCGCGCTCATCCTCGACCTGGTCGTACTTGGCGAGCAGGGCGCGGCGGGCGGCGTCGAGCTGGAGCTCGCTGCGAATCTCAGGGGCGACGTCGGCGAGCGGCTTGACGGTCGCCGGGGTGACGGCGCCGACATGGACGATGACCGGGCCGAAACGGCCGGCGACCACGCCGCTGGTGCCGTCCGCCGGCAGCGCGAAGGCGGCGTCCGCGACCGCCTTGTCGATGATGCCGGCCTTGGTCACGGTGCCGAGATCGACATCGGCGGGGGTGAGCTTGCGCTCGGCGACGATGTCGGCGAAGGGCGTGCCGGCGGCGATGCGGTCAGCGGCGGCCTTGGCCTCCTCCGCGTTCGGGAACACGATCTGCTGCACGACGCGCGTCTCCGGCGTGCCGTAGCGCGACTGGTTGTTGGTGTAGGCGGCCTCGACCTCGGCGTCGGTCACGCTCTCGCTGCCGGCCAGCGTCTGCGGGGTGAGGGCGAGCACGTCGACGGTGCGGTATTCCGGCGCGCGGAACGCCACCTTGCGGGCGTCGAAGAAGCTGCGCAGCTCCTCATCGGTCGGGTCGGCGAGGGCGGGCAGGCTGGTCGGGCGCAGCAGCGCGTAATTGACCGCGCGCTCCTCCTTGTCGAAGCGCACCAGAGCTTCCTTCAGCACGGCCGGCACGGTCACGCCGCCGCCGAGCGACTGGATGATCTGCTGGCGCAGCGCGAGGCGCCGCTCGGCATCGACGAAGCGCGCCTCGGTGTAATTGTTCTGGCGCAGCAGCCGGGCGAAATAGGCCGGATCGAAGCTGCCGGAGGGGCCGAAGAAGGCCGGGTTCTGCTGCACCCGCTTGGCGATCTCTTCATCCGACAGCGCAAGGCCGAGCGACTTCGCCTGATCGTCGAGGGCGGCTTCCGCGAGGCGCTCGTTCAGCACCTGGTCGGGCAGGCCGAAGGCGCGCGCCATGTCCGGCGTGATGCCGCGCTTCAGCTGCTGGCTGATCTGCTGCAGGCGCTCCTGATAGATCTGGCGGAATTCCGGGACGGTGATCTCGGTCGAGCCGATCGTCGCCAGAGTCTGGCTGCCGAAGCCGCGGAACACATCGGCGATTCCCCAGATCCCGAAGGACAGGATGAGGAGGCCCATCAGGATTTTGGCGACTATTCCGGAGGCGCTCTTGCGCAGCGTATCAAGCATGGATCGTCTCGTTGGGCGTCAGGCGGGCAACAGGCCCGGTACGCGAAAGGCGCGCATCATAGGGACGGGCCCCATACGCCGCAATGTCGCACATCCGTTCATTTGCCGGCGCCGGTGCGGTCTGTTACGCGGGGGCAGCGGTTCGGGCGTTCTAGCGAGCGAAGAGGGGCATGTCGATGCGTCGTCCTTTGGTGGCCGGCAATTGGAAGATGAACGGGTTGAAGCCGGCGGTTGCTGAGTTCGCGCGGATTGCCGAGGGCTATGACGCGGCGCTTCAGGAAAAGGCGGATCTGCTCATCTGCCCGCCGGCGACGCTGATCGCCGCTCTCGCCGGGCTCAAGGCCGCCGTCCCCGTCGGCGCGCAGGACTGCCACGCCAAGGCGAGCGGCGCCCATACCGGCGACATTTCAGCCGAGATGGTGGCCGATGCTGGCGCCACGGCCGTCATCGTCGGCCACTCCGAGCGCCGCGCCGACCATGGCGAGAGCGACGCGGTGGTGCGGGCCAAGACGGAAGCCGCCTGGCGTGCAGGGCTCACCGCCATCGTCTGCGTCGGCGAGACCCGCACTGAGCGTGAGGCGGGCGCGGCGCTCGACGTGGTGCGCGGCCAGCTCGCCGGCTCGCTCCCCGATGGTGCGACGGCGGCGAACACCGTCATTGCCTATGAGCCGGTCTGGGCCATCGGCACCGGCCTTACCCCGACCATCGCGGACATTGCCGAGATGCATGCGGACATGCGATCCGTGCTCGTCGCCCGCTTCGGCGCGGAAGGGGCGGGGATGCGCCTGCTCTATGGCGGCTCGGTCAAGCCCGAGAACGCCCGCGAGATCCTGCATGTCGCGGATGTCGATGGTGCGCTGGTCGGCGGGGCGAGCCTCAAGGCCGAGACTTTTCTCCCCATTGCGCGTGCCTATCTGTAGGCGGGACGGCGCAGTTCGGCATTGCGTGCGCATGGCTGGAAACGCCGGGCGCAATCGTGTAGGAACGCGCCAACATTCGCAGCGGCCCTTTGCACAAGGCGCCGCTGCCGCAGGATTTTGAAGGCGTCAGATGCAAACGGTACTCATCGTCATCCATCTCATGGTGGTGCTCGCCCTGATCGGCGTGGTGCTGATCCAGCGCTCCGAGGGCGGTGGTCTCGGCATCGGCGGCGGTGGCGGCGGTGGCGGCTTCTTCAGCGCGCGCGGCACGGCGAACGTGCTGACCCGCGCCACGGCGATTCTCGCCGGCCTGTTCTTCATCACCAGCCTGAGCCTGACCGTTCTGGCCGGCTGGGGCCGTGGCCCGGCCTCGATCTTCACCACGCCGGCCGGCACGGCGGCTCCGGGCGCTCCCGCGCCGGGCGGCTCTGTGCTCGACCAGCTCCAGGGCGCGCAGCCCGCCCCGACGGCGCCGGCCGCTCCGGCGGTGCCGCAGGCTCCGCAGTCGCAGTGATCGGACCCGGCCGCGCCCGTCCCGGCGCGGTCACCCGTCGCTTTCCCACAGGCGAGAGTTCGTTTGTGAAACGAGCTCTCGTCGAATCGCGTTTTTGCAGCTAGAAACCGAATTCCATGGCGCGCTACATTTTCATCACCGGCGGCGTCGTGTCCTCGCTCGGCAAGGGCCTCGCTTCCGCCGCTCTCGGTGCATTGCTGCAGGCCCGTGGTTACAAGACCCGGCTGCGCAAGCTCGACCCCTATCTGAACGTCGATCCGGGCACCATGAGCCCGTATCAGCACGGCGAAGTCTTCGTCACCGATGACGGCGCGGAGACCGATCTCGATCTCGGTCACTACGAGCGTTTCACCGGTCGCCCGGCCTCGCGCGCGGACAACATCACCACCGGCCGCATCTACCAGGACATCCTGGCCAAGGAGCGCCGCGGCGATTATCTCGGCGCCACCATCCAGGTCATCCCGCACGTCACCAATGCCATCAAGGACTTCGTCCTGAGCGGCAATGAGGGCTATGACTTCGTGCTGGTGGAGATCGGCGGCACGGTCGGCGACATCGAGGCGATGCCCTTCCTTGAGGCCATCCGCCAGATCGGCCATGAGCTGCCGCGCAAGCACTGCATCTATGTGCATCTGACGCTGCTGCCCTTCATTCCCTCGGCCGGCGAGCTCAAGACCAAGCCGACCCAGCATTCGGTGAAGGAGCTGCGCTCCATCGGCATCGCGCCGGACATCCTGCTCTGCCGCACCGACCGCGAGATCCCGCGCGAGGAACGCCGCAAGCTCGGCCTGTTCTGCAATGTGCGCGAGAGCGCGGTGATCGAGGCGCGCGACGCCGACAGCATCTATGCCGTGCCCTCCGCCTATCACGAGGCGGGGTTGGACACGGAAGTGCTGGCCGCCTTCGGCATCGAGCCGGCGCCCGAGCCCGACCTGTCGCGCTGGCAGAAGGTCGAGGCCGGCATCCGCAACCCGGAAGGGGCGGTGACCATCGCCATCGTCGGCAAGTACACGGGCATGAAGGACGCCTACAAGTCCCTCATCGAGGCGCTGACCCATGGCGGCCTCGCCAATAATGTCCGGGTGAATTTCGACTGGATCGAGAGCGAGATCTTCGAGCGCGAGGATCCCTCGCCTTTCCTCGAGCATGTCCACGGTATCCTCGTGCCGGGCGGCTTCGGCCAGCGCGGCGCCGAGGGCAAGATCCGCGCGGCGCAGTTCGCCCGCGAGCGGCGCGTGCCCTATCTCGGCATCTGCTTCGGCATGCAGATGGCGGTGATCGAGGCGACCCGCAATCTCGCCGGCGTCGGCAAGGCCAATTCCACCGAGTTCGGCCCGACCGACGAGCCGGTCGTCGGCCTGCTCACCGAATGGCTGCGCGGCAATGAGCTGGAGCGGCGCGGCATCAATGGCGACCTTGGCGGCACGATGCGCCTCGGCGCCTATCCGGCCGCGCTGACCGAGGGCAGCCGCGTCTCGGAGATCTATGGCGCGACCACGATCTCGGAGCGCCACCGTCACCGCTACGAGGTGAACCTCGCCTATCGCGAGCGGTTGGAAGCCTGCGGCATGCGCTTCTCCGGCATGTCGCCGGACGGTCTGCTGCCCGAGATCATCGAATACCCGGACCATCCCTGGTTCGTCGGCGTGCAGTTCCACCCGGAGCTGAAGTCGCGCCCGTTCGAGCCGCACCCGCTCTTCGCCTCCTTCATCGGCGCGGCGTCGGTGCAGAGCCGGCTGTTCTGATCGCGCCTTCCGCGCCTCATCTGTTCCGAATTAGTCGCACCCGCCCGGGTAATCAGCCCGGGCGGCATTCGGCTGTGGATCGTTCCTTACCCCCATGCTGTCATGGACGGGTCATCCTGGGTCGGGCAGGCTAGGGTGGCAGGCGCCCGCGTGGGCGCCGTGATGCGTCGATAAGGAGAATGCCGGTGATCCGTGGCCTTGATCATGTCGTCCATGTGGTTCGCGACCTCGAAGCGGCCGGCGAGTTCTACGACATGCTGGGTTTCACCGTCGGTGCGCGCAATCGCCACCCATGGGGCACGCATAACCGGCTGATCCAGTTCTCCGGCTTCTTTGTCGAGGTGCTGGAAGTGGCCGAGCCCGACGCGATCCCCGAGGCGTCCGAGGGCGTCTATTCCTTTGGCGCCTTCAACCGCGATTATCTCGCCGCGGCCGGGCAGGGGCTCTCCATGCTGGTGCTGGAGAGCAATGACCCGGCAGCGGAAAAGGCGGAGTTCGACGCGGCCGGTTTTGGCGGCTTCGAGTTGTTCGATTTCGCCCGTCAGGGCAAGCGGCCGGACGGCTCGGATGTCGAGGTCGCCTTCTCGCTGGCCTATGCGCGCGACCCCGCCTCACCCCATGCCGGCTTCTTCACCTGCTTGCAGCGCAAGCCGGAGAATTTCTGGTCGTCCGATCTCCAGCGCCACATGAACGGCACCACCGGCGTTGCCGGCATCGTGCTGGTCGCGCCCGAGCCGGAGCGGCATATCGGCTTCGTCGAGACCTTCATCGGCGGGTCGCTGCGCCGCGCGATTGATGGCTGGCACATCGTGAAGACGCCGCGCGGCGATGTCGACGTGATGACCCCGGCGCTGTTCACCGAGCGCTTCGGCGTGGCCGCCCCCACGGACGAGGGCCTGCGCCTCGCCGCGCTGCGCTTCGGGGTGGCGGATATCGACAAGGCGCGCCGGCGGGTTTCCTCCTCGCGCATGTCGGCGGAGGAGATTGAGGGGCTGATCGTCATCGGCCCCGGCGCCGGCCTCGGCGCCACCCTGCTGTTCGAGCAGGCGCCCTAGCGGCCGGCAGTTTCCGACATCAGAAAGCAAAAGGCCCGGAATCACTTCCGGGCCTTTCTTCATTCAAGCTCTGAGCCGCCGGTGGCGGCGCAGCGGCCCCGATCAGGAGCCAGCCTTTTCCGGCAGCGCCTCGCCCTGCGCCACGGCACGTCCGGGCAGGAAGGCCAGCGCGCGGGAGCGCAGGCTCGCCCAGGTGGCGAAGGCGTTGAGGGTCGAGCCTTCCAGCCAGCCGATGATGGCGGCGGCGAGGAAGGGCAGGCTCTGCACCGCGAGGGCGAAGGCGAACAGGTCGATCTCCACCACCGCGTGCCAGTTGGTCATGCGCAGGCCGATGGCCGAGAGCATGAGGCCGCCGCCGATCACCGCTTCCGGCAGCGCCGGGAAGGCGCGGGCGGCGTCGGCCAGCCAGCTGCCCTTGGCGGTGCGGGCGAAGGCGAGATCCTTGTAGCGGAACCCGTCATACACCGCCTTGGCCACCGTGAACTGCACGGCCATGGCGGCGATGGCGGCACCGATCATGCGCAGCGGGGTGGTGGCGACGCGCAGGCGATAGAGCGCGATGAAGTGCAGGATGTAGATGCCGAAGCAGAACAGGATCGGCACGGTGAGGATGCGCTGCGGCACGGCGATGCCGAGGCCGAGCACGAAGGGCACGAAGGCGAGGGAGAGGATGGCGACCAGCGCGCCGATGCTCTCAGAGCCGAGCCAGCTCACCCAGCCGATGGTGAACTCGCGCCGCTGGGAGGTGCTGAGGCGGGTGCCGCCATTGGGCAGCATCCGGCGCCAGTGCTTCTTGATGATCTGCATGCCGCCATAGGCCCAGCGGTGACGCTGCTTCTTGAACGAGGCGAAATCGTCCGGCAGCAGGCCCCAGCCATAGCGGGTGTTGGTGTAGTGGCTCTTCCAGCCGCGCTCGACGATGGACAGGCCGAGATCGGTGTCCTCGCAGATCGTGTCGCTCGACCAGTCGCCGGCCTCGACCATGGCGGCGCGGCGGATCAGGCACATGGTGCCGTGCACGACGATGGCGTCATGCTCGTTGCGCTGGACCATGCCGATGTCGAAGAAGCCGGCATATTCGGTGTTCATCGCCTCATGCATGAGGCTGCGGTCGGCGTCGCGGTGATCCTGCGGCGCCTGCACGATGCCGACGGTGGGATCCTCGAAGGTCGGCACGAGATCGCGCAGCCAGTTCGGGTGGACCACATAGTCGGCGTCGATCACGCCGATGATCTCGGCGTCAGGCGCGGTCTGCTGCATGGCGACGCGCAGGGCGCCGGCCTTGAAGCCCGCCACCTTCGGCAGGTTGATGAACTTGAAGCGGTCGCCGAGCTCGCGGCAATAGTCCTCGATCGGTTCCCAGAAGGCCGGGTCCGGCGTGTTGTTGATGATGACCAGGCACTCGAAGTTCGGCCAGTCGAGCCGCGCGACGCTGTCCAGCGTCTGCTTCAGCATCTCCGGCGGCTCCTTATAGGCCGGGATATGGATCGAGACCTTCGGCGTGCGGGTCGGCGCGGTCTCCGGGCCGCCGCGCAGCAGGCGGCGCGGGGCGCGGCCGAAGGCGATCGTGGCGAGTTCCTCGACGCGGTACAGCATCACGATGACCAGCGGCACCAGCAGCACGATGCTGACGACGAACGTCACCTTGTTGCCGCCGACCACATAATGCGTCAGCCAATGGTCGATGACGGTGGCGAGCCACGCGCCGACGAGGGCCGCCGCGCCGGTCATCACGCTCGCCTGGGTGAAGGTGAGGCGCGCCATGCGGAAGACGGGAATGGAGAAGGCGATGCCGAGCAGCAGCGCGATGGCGGCCGTGGCGTTATAGGTCGCCGGCACGATCGGCCCGGCCAGCGGGAACTTCAGCTGCCGGTTGGCGTCGAGCACGCCCCAGTACTGGCCGACGCTGCCCTCGAAGCTCTTCCACGGGGCGTCGAACGCCTCGATGAGGTTGTATTCGATGCCGAGGGCATCGGCGCGGGCGGCGAAGCCACGGATGATCTGCGCCTGCTCAAGCTCGCCGGGCACCGCGCCGTCGCGGTTATAGCCGGCGCTCGGCCAGCCGAATTCGGCGACGACGATGCGCTTGCCGGGATAGGCGGCGCGCAGGCGCTCATAAATGCCGATGGAACGCTCGACGACCTGATCGGCCGGAACACCTTCCCAGTAGGGGAGAATATGGGCGGCGATATAGTCCACCGCCGATACCAGCTCGGGATGCTCGAGCCATACGTCCCAGGTCTCGCCGGTGGTTACCGGCACGCTGGTCTGGCTCTTCACCTTGCGGATGATCTCGATGAGCTCTTCCGGCGTCTTTTCCGCGCGCAGGATCGACTCGTTGCCGACCACGATGCCGACGACGTTGGAATTCTTGCGGGCGGCGTCGAGCGCGTTGGTGATCTCGCGGGCGTTGCGCTGTTCGTCCTTGTCGATCCACGCGCCGACCGTGGCCTTGAGGCCATCCTCGGCGGCGATCTTGGGAACCATCTCCAGCCCGCCGGTCGAGGCGTAGGTACGCACCGCGCGTGTATAGGGCGCGACGGCGTCGACATCGGCGCGGATCTGCGCCTCCGTCGTGCCCTGGCCCTTATCGGGGTTCGCATCGCGGCCATAGGGCGCGAAGGACATGCTCTGGAAACGATCCGCGACGGAAGGAGCTGACGCTTCCTCCCGCATGGCCAACCAAGCAAAAGCATGCACGGACGTGACTACCGCAAGCGCAGCGGCAGCGACACGAACAGCGGGACGCATGAGACAACCCACGGGATGGAGTGAGATACCGGCGATATATAGTCCAAATTTAACGCGGTTGCAGCACATTCGTCGTGGCATTGCGGGAAACTGATTCGGCTACCCGCAAAGGCCAGAGCGACGCTGAAACGCGCTAGGCCGGACAATGGTTCCGCTCTGTGGCAGCGCCATGTCTCAGCAATGTCGCAGCCGGGGCTGCGCCATGATCTTATTGCGCTGCGGCAGGGGCGGGCTGGGCCGGCGCGGCGGGCGTGGCCGCGGCAGGCGTCGCCGCATCCGGGTTCACCCAGCAGGCATGAACACGCTCGGACAGGCGCTCGGGCGACTTCGGATCGATATTGCCCTGCCGCACCAGGCAGCGGAACGCGATCTTCAGGTGCTCGGTCGGGCAGCCGAAGCGCTCATAGAGGTCCATGTGGCGCTTGGCGGTGTCGATGTCGTCGCGCCACAGCAGCATGGTGATGCGCCGCCCGCTCCACACGCATTCCGGCAGGCCGGCATTGCCCGGCAGCTTGGCCGCCTCGGCATATTCCTCGACGGAGCGGCGCTGGGCCTCTTCCTTCGCCTGTTCCTCGGGGGACTTCTGTTCCGCCGGCTTCTGCTCCGGCGCGCTGCTCTGCGCCAGGGCTCCGCCATGTCCGGCGGCCATCAGGAGAACGCCGCCAATGAGAGCGGCCGAAAGGGTACGAACTGAGCACAACATGGCGGAAAGTGTCACACCGTAACAAGAGACTGCGGGGAGCCGACGGACAGTAGGTGAAGCGGTTGAATTTGTCAGCATGACGACAGGGCCACGTACAGCTTTGGAATAAGCCGATCAGCCGACTTTTCCCCGTGTCTTGCGAAAGCTACAAAGCCCCGCTACCCGCCTGTCGGCTCGCGCCCGCCCGTTCGCCTCGGTTCCGCCGGAGATTCCCATGCGTCTTCCCATTGCCCTTGCGCTCGCCGTCGGCGCGGCGGTTGTCGCCATCTGGGCCTGGCTGGGCCATCCGGTGCCGGCGCCCTCCTCGCCGCTGGCGGCCGGGGAGAAGCTGCCCTGCGTGTCCTACGCGCCGTTCCGGCCGGGTCAGTCGCCCTTCATGGCCGGTCTGGTGATCCCGCCCGAGCAGATCGACGACGATTTCGAGCGTCTCGCCAAGATCACCCATTGCGTGCGCACCTATTCCACCGAGATGGGCCTGCATGTCGTGCCGGAGCTCGCGCGCAAGCATGGGCTCACCGTGCTGCAGGGTATCTGGATCGGCCGCAACCCCGCCGACAACCGCATCGAGATCGACGAGGCGGTGAAGGCGGCGCAGCAGAACCCGGACGTCATCAAGGCGGTGATCGTCGGCAATGAGGTGCTGCTGCGCGGCGAGCAGACCGCCATCGACCTCGCGGCGATGATCAAGGAAGTACGTGAGAAGGTGCCGGCGCAGGTGCAGGTCACCTATGCCGATGTGTGGGAGTTCTGGGAGCGCAACCGCGACCTTGCCCGCTCGGTGGATTTCGTCACCGTCCACATCCTGCCGTTCTGGGAAGACCTGCCGGTCGCGGCGGAAGAATCCGTCGCCCATCTCGGCGAGATCCGCGAGCATGTCGGGCAGATCTTCGCCGGCAAGGATATCCTGATCGGCGAGACCGGCTGGCCGAGCGAGGGGCGGATGCGCGAGGGCGCGCTGCCGTCCCCCTCCAACCAGGCCCGCGTCATTCAGGAACTGCTGGCGCTCGCCAAGGCGAAGAACTACCGGCTGAACGTCATCGAGGCGTTCGACCAGCCGTGGAAGCGCGCCTCCGAGGGCACGGTGGGCGGCCATTGGGGCTTCCTCGACGCCTATACGCGCGATTTCAAATTCGCCTGGGGGCAGGGTGTATCGGATCACCCGAGCTGGATCGCGCAGGCGATCGGCGGCGTGCTGGTGGCCTTCGCCGTCTTCGCCGCCGCGCTTCAGGGCCAGCGCGGCGCGGGCGTCGCGCCGCTGCGGGGGACGCACTGGTTCGCCACCGCCGGCATCGCCTTCTTCGGCGGGCTGCTTTATCCGCGCCTTGTCGCCACGGTTCCCGTGGAAAGCCTCGCGCTCGGCGGCTGGATCCGCGGCATTGCCATGCTGGTGCTAGCGCTGGCCGTGCCGCTCGCCTGCGCCGCCGCCATCGGCGCGCGCACGCGGCTGGTGACGCTGGCGGTCGCGCTTAACCCGTCTTCGGTGCCCGGCACGTCGCGGCTGGAAAAGCTCGTCGCCTTCCTGCTCGCGGCCTCGCTGGTGCTGGTGGTGCAGATCGCCTTCGGGCTGGTCTTCGACCCGCGCTACAAGGACTTCCAGTTCGCCGGTCTCACCCCCATCGTCGCGGGCTTCGCCTTCTACGCGCTGGTCGCGCCGGCGCCGCGTCAGGAAAGCGGCCGGCAGGCGGAGATGCTGGCGGCGGCGATCCTGCTCGGCTGCGGTCTCTACATCCCGATCAACGAGACCGTCGCCAACTGGCAGGCGCTGTGGACGGGCGGGCTGATCCTGGCCCTCTCGCTCACGCTGTGGCGCCTCGCCACGGCCGGGCGAACGAGATGAGCAGCAACCCGGCGGCGAGCGCGGACAGGTTGTT
Organism: Ancylobacter sp. WKF20; assembly: GCF_029760895.1. Classification (NCBI taxonomy): domain Bacteria; kingdom Pseudomonadati; phylum Pseudomonadota; class Alphaproteobacteria; order Hyphomicrobiales; family Xanthobacteraceae; genus Ancylobacter; species Ancylobacter sp. WKF20. The sequence continues at coordinate 1,348,252 of NZ_CP121679.1, read as the reverse complement.
GTTGTACATGACGACGCCGATCGCGGTCGCCATCAGGGCCGCCGTGAACAGCGGCACCGAGGGGCGGATGAACTGGAGCACCGCGAGCGCGATCGCGGCGATGCCGAAGACCGAATAGCCATAGAGGGTGATGACCATCTCGCGGGTCTCGCAGGTCATGGTCTCCATGCCCCGGCAGGCAAGGCCGATGGCCGACTGCTCGACCAGCGCGTAGCGCATATAGATCGCCCAGCCGAGCGCGAAGCCGCCGAGCACGAGAATGATGTTGGTCGCGCGGGCGCTGGGCAGGAAGTTGCGGTAAGCCACGATCGGTCCTCCTCGAACGGAGATTCCATCGCATAGGCGGCGGTGCCGATCAATTCGCCCCGCTCTCGACAGTTCCGGGTCGCGGCGCCCTGCGCTAAACAGCGACCCATTTCACGGAGATCCATGCGCATGCGCAGCCTGCTCGTCATCGTTCTCGCCGCCGGGGAGGGCACCCGCATGCGCTCCACCAAGCCGAAGGTGCTGCACGCGGTGGCGAACCGGCCCATGGTGGCGCATGTGCTCGACGCGGCGCTGAGGGCGGGAGCCTCCCGCCTCGCCGTGGTGATCGGCCCGGATCGTGACGCGGTGGCCGCGCAGGTGCGCCAGGTCGCGCCGGAAGCGGGAACCTTCGTGCAGGCCGAGCGCCGGGGCACCGCCCATGCCGTGCTCGCCGCGCGCGCGGCGCTGGCGGAAGGCTTTGATGATGTCGTGGTCATGTATGGCGACACGCCGCTGGTGCGGCCGGAAACCATCGCCGCCCTGCGCGCGCCCCTGGCCGAGGGCGCGGGGGTCTCGGTCCTCGGCTTCCGCCCGGCGGACCCGTTCGGCTATGGGCGTCTGGTGACGCAGGACGGCGAACTTCTCGCCATTCGCGAGGAGAAGGAGGCGAGCGAGACCGAGCGCGCCATCACCCTGTGCAATGCCGGGCTGATGGCATTCGACGGGCGCGTGGTGCTCGATCTGCTGGACCGCGTCTCCGACGCCAACGCCAAGAAGGAATTCTATCTCACCGACGCGGTGGAAATCGCCCGCGCGCTGGGCCGCTCCGCCGGTGTCGTCGAGGTGGCCGTCGAAGAGGTCGCCGGTGTGAATAGTCGGGCGCAACTGGCTGAGGCGGAATCGATTCTCCAAAACCGCCTGCGCGCCCGCGCGCTGGAGGGCGGCGCGACGCTGGTGGCGCCGGACACGGTGTTCTTCAGCGCCGATACGGTGATCGGCCGCGATGTGGTGATCGAGCCCAATGTCGTGTTCGGCCCCGGTGTCACCGTTGAGGACGGCGCCACCATCCGCGCCTTCAGCCATGTCGAGGGCGCGCATGTCGGCGCGGGCGCGATTGTCGGGCCCTTCGCCCGCCTTCGCCCCGGCGCTTCGCTGGGGCAGGGGGTGCATGTCGGCAATTTCGTGGAGATCAAGGCCGCCGACCTCGCGCCGGGGGTCAAGGTCAACCACCTCTCCTATGTCGGCGATTCCAGCGTCGGGGCGAACACCAATATCGGCGCGGGCACCATCACCTGCAATTATGACGGCTTCCGCAAGCACCGCACCACCATCGGCGCCAATGCCTTCATCGGCACCAACACGCTACTGGTCGCGCCGGTGAGCGTGGGGGACGGGGCCTATATCGGCACCGGCTCGGTCATCACCGAGAATGTGCCGGAGGATTCGCTCGCCATAGGCCGGGCGCGGCAGGTGAACAAGCCCGGCTGGGCGGTGCGCCTGCGCGAGCGCCTCTCCGCCGGCCTTGCGCCGAAGAAGTAATCGCCCCGGAAAAGACGTGGTTTCAGCGATACGAAGCGACACCGGAAGTGATTTCGGTATCGCGGTGACGGGCGGTTAAACCCGAAACCCTAGGCTGTTGGCTTTCGCGGAGAGTAGCCCGCCCATGTGTGGAATTATCGGCATTGTCGGCACCGCCCCTGTTGCGGACCGGCTGGTGGATTCGCTCAAGCGTCTGGAATATCGCGGCTATGATTCCGCCGGCATCGCCACGCTGGAGGCGCATCATCTGGAGCGGCGGCGCGCCGAGGGCAAGCTGCGCAATCTGGAAGCCACGCTCGGCGCCGCCCCGCTGAGCGGCCATATCGGCATCGGTCACACGCGGTGGGCCACCCATGGCAAGCCGAGCGTGGCCAACGCCCACCCGCACGCCACCACCCATGTCGCGGTGGTCCATAACGGCATCATCGAGAATTACCGCGAGCTGCGCGACGAGCTGATCGCTGAGGGCGCCAATTTCGAGAGCGAGACCGACACCGAGGTCGTCGCCCACCTCGTGTCGCGCGAGATGCGCAACGGTGCGAGCCCGGCGGACGCGGTGGCTGCCATCCTGCCGCGCCTCACCGGCGCCTTCGCGCTCGGCTTCCTGTTCGACGGCGAGGACGATCTGCTGATCGGCGCCCGCAAGGGCAGCCCGCTCGCCATCGGCTTCGGCAAGGGCGAGATGTTCCTCGGCTCCGATGCCATTGCGCTGGCGCCCTTCACCGACACCATCTCCTATCTCGAAGACGGCGACTGGGCGGTGCTGAACAAGCAGGGCGTGGTGATCCACGACGCCAGCAACAAGGTGGTCTCTCGCCCGGTGCAGAAGACCTCGGCTTCGGCCTTCCTCGTCGAGAAGGGGGCCTTCCGCCACTTCATGGCGAAGGAGATGCACGAGCAGCCGGAGGTGGTCTCCCACACGCTGGCGCATTATCTCGATCTCGCCGCCGAGACGGTGCAACTGCCGGGCAAGCTGCCCTTCGACATCGCCAAGCTCGACCGGGTGTCGATCGCCGCATGCGGCACCGCCTATTATGCCGGCCTCGTCGCCAAATACTGGATCGAGCGCATCGCCCGCATCCCCGTCGAGATCGACGTCGCCTCGGAGTTCCGCTACCGCGAGGCGCCGCTCGCGCCCGGCGGGCTGATGATCGTCATCTCCCAGTCCGGCGAGACCGCCGACACGCTCGCCTCGCTGCGCTACGCCAAGGAATGCGGCCAGCATGTGCTGGCGGTGGTCAATGTGCCGACCTCCACCATCGCCCGCGAGGCCGATGTGGTGGTGCCGACGCTGGCCGGCCCGGAGATCGGCGTCGCCTCCACCAAGGCCTTCACCTGCCAGCTCGCCACCCTCGCGGCGCTGGCCGTGCTCGCTGGACGGGAGCGCGGCACGATTTCCGCCGATGAGGAGCGCCGCCTCGTGCGGGCGCTCGTCGAGGTGCCCCGCCTGATGAACGAGGCGCTGAAGCTCGGGCCGAAGATCGAGCAGCTCGCCCGCACCTTCGCCAAGGCGCAGGACGTGCTCTATCTCGGCCGCGGCACCAGCTTCCCGCTGGCGCTGGAAGGCGCGCTGAAGCTCAAGGAAATCTCCTACATCCACGCCGAGGGCTATGCCGCCGGCGAGCTGAAGCACGGGCCCATAGCACTCATCGACGAGAAGATGCCGGTGGTGGTCATCGCTCCGCATGACGCCGTGTTCGAGAAGACCATGTCGAACATGCAGGAGGTCGCCGCGCGCGGGGGCCGAATCATCCTGCTCACCGACAAGACCGGTCAGGCGCACACCGCGCTGGAGACCGAGGCGACGCTGGTGCTGCCGGAGATGGACCCGCTCATCGCCCCGCTGGTCTACGCCATTCCCGTGCAGCTTCTCGCCTACCACACGGCGGTGCAGATGGGCACGGATGTCGACCAGCCGCGCAACCTCGCCAAATCCGTCACGGTGGAATAGCGGCCCCTGACGTTTCGTCCGCCCGAACGGCACCCCTTTCGCATGTCATGTGGAGCGGGTAGAAGCGCCCGACAGCGAGGGCGTGCCGTCTGGGCGCGCGAGGAAGTGGGGAAGACGGCATGACCGCCATTGTCGATATCATCGGGCGTGAAATTCTGGACAGCCGCGGCAACCCGACCGTCGAGGTCGATGTCGTGCTGGAAGACGGCTCCAAGGGCCGTGCCGCGGTTCCCTCGGGCGCCTCGACCGGCGCGCATGAGGCGGTGGAGCTGCGCGACGGCGACAAGGCTCGCTATCTCGGCAAGGGCGTCACCAAGGCGGTCGACGCGGTCAATGGCGAGATCTTCGACGCCATCGGCGGCATGGACGCCGAGGACCAGGCTTCCATCGACCAGATCCTGATCGAGCTGGATGGCACGCCGAACAAGGCCCGCCTCGGCGCCAACGCCATTCTCGGCGTGTCGCTGGCGCTCGCCAAGGCGGCCGCCGACGCTCGCGACCTGCCGCTCTACCGCTATGTCGGCGGCGTCAACGCGCGCACCCTGCCGGTGCCGATGATGAACATCATCAATGGCGGCGCCCATGCCGACAACCCGATCGACTTCCAGGAATTCATGATCCTGCCGGCGGGCGCGCCGACCTTCGCCGAAGCCCTGCGCACCGGCGCGGAGATCTTCCATACGCTGAAGAAGGCTCTCAAGGACGCCGGCCACAACACCAATGTCGGCGACGAGGGCGGCTTCGCCCCGAACCTGCCGTCGGCGGACGCCGCGCTCGCCTTCGTGGTGAAGGCCATCGAGACCGCCGGCTACAAGCCGGGCGAGGACGTCTATATCGGCCTCGACTGCGCCTCGACCGAGTTCTTCAAGAACGGCAAGTACGACTATGAGGGCGAAGGTGTCGTGCGCGACATCGAGACCCAGGTGAAGTACCTCGCCGATCTCGTCGCCCGCTATCCCATCGTCACCATTGAGGATGGCATGGCGGAAGACGACTGGGCGGGCTGGAAGCTGCTCACCGACACCATCGGCTCGAAGTGCCAGCTCGTCGGCGACGACCTGTTCGTCACCAACGTCACGCGCCTGTCCGCCGGCATCAAGCAGGGCGTCGGCAACTCGATCCTGGTGAAGGTCAACCAGATCGGCTCGCTGACCGAGACGCTGAACGCCGTCGAGATGGCGCACAAGGCCGGCTACACCGCCGTCATGTCGCACCGCTCGGGCGAGACCGAGGATTCGACCATCGCCGATCTCGCGGTGGCCACCAATTGCGGGCAGATCAAGACCGGCTCGCTGGCGCGCTCCGACCGTACCGCCAAGTACAACCAGCTCCTGCGCATCGAGCAGGAGCTCGGCCCGCAGGCGATCTACGCCGGCCGCGCCGCGATCAAGTCGCTCGGCTGAGGGCAGGGGGCGCGCACGGCCCCGCCGGAGCGCCCTTCATCCCCGGCCGTGATCCTGGGATCCATCCTTCGGGTCTTCACCCGCGAACCACAAGAACGGCCGGGCCCAGCGCCCGGCCGTTTTGTTTTGGGACGTCTTTCGAAGATGTGTCATCCCGGACGGCCCGCAGGGCCGCGCCGGGATCGCGGGCCGAATTGGGAGCGATCCCGGCTCTCCGCTACGCTGCGGCCGGGATGACGTCTGCGGATATGGGAGGGGGGCGAGGTATCTCTGAGGCAGCAGAGTGCTGGCGTCGTCACCTCGAAGCGTCATCCCGGATGGCCCGCAGGGCCGCGCCGGAATCGCGGGCCGTGGCCCCCACGTTCCCCGGACAAGCCGTGCGACGCACGGCGCCGATCCGGGGTCCAGCGCGAGACGGCGCCGAAGGCGGCCTTGATGTTCTGTTCGGAAAGGGGCGCGGCCGGAAGAGTCTTCCGCTGGGTCCCGGCTCGCTTTCCGCTGGCGCTACAGGCGTCCGGGACACGAGGGGCGGCGGGGAAATTGTCGATGGCCGGGCCAAACCCGGCCAGGACGGCGGAGCTGGAAATCACGGCCCGTGGATCCTTCTCGTGGCAGGTGCTGCGGCGGCGCCCCATTCCGTCACATCGTCATCCCGGACGGCCCGCAGGGCCGAGCCGGGATCGGGTGCCGAACTGGGAGCGATCCCGGCTCTCCGCTGCGCTACGGCCGGGATGACGCGGGTGATCGCCAACACAGTTAACGGAGCCTCAACCGCTCGCCGCTAGGGTCGGCGTCATGATTATTCGCACCCGCTGGCGCTCGATTCTCCAGACCGTCACCCTGCATCTCGGGGCGGCGGCGCTCATCGGCTATTTCGCCTTCCAGGGCTATAATGGCCAGTACGGGCTGCTCGCCCGCCGCTCCTTCGAGCATCAGCACGAGGAGCTCACCGCCGAGCGCGACAAGATCCGCGCCCAGCGGCAGGCACTCGAATCCAAGGTGCGGCTGCTGTCGCCCGACCGGATGGATGCCGACATGCTGGACGAGGAAGCGCGCTCGCTGCTGAACCTCGTGCACCCCAAGGATCTTGTGCTGCTGCGTCCGCCGCGGGCCTCCGCGGCCGGTACGGTTACACCGAACTGACAATTTTTCGGCAGCGGCGCCGGGGCGGATCGCCCGAGATATACCGCATGCCAGAAGGATTCCGAGGGAAACGCCGCAATCGCAAGAGCTTAACTGTAATCAAGTTAAAATAACGATTTAACTTCGATCAAGTTAAGAACCGGAAACCATTGCGCGTACAGCATGTTGTGCGTTGCACCATTGCGTCCTGAGCGTAGCGCCGTTGCGAAAGCTGCGTTATGAAGCTCGCACTATCTCGTCGCGAGCTGAGGATGCGCCATGGTAACTGCCGCGAAGAAGTCGGCCGCCAGCACGACCGTCGGAAAAGCCCCCGCCGCCCCGAGGACCACGGGCCGCCGCGCGGACAAGGTTTCGTCGGTGCTCGAATTCTCCAAGGCAGATGAGCTTGAAGCGTATCGCCGGATGCTCGAGATCCGCCGCTTCGAGGAAAAGGCCGGCCAGCTCTACGGTATGGGTCTGATCGGCGGCTTCTGCCACCTCTATATCGGCCAGGAAGCCGTCGTCGTCGGCATGCAGGCGGCGCTCAAGCCCGGCGATCAGGTCATCACCGGCTATCGCGACCACGGCCACATGCTGGCCTGCGGCATGGACCCCAAGGGCGTCATGGCCGAGCTCACCGGCCGCCGTGGCGGCTATTCCAAGGGCAAGGGCGGCTCGATGCATATGTTCAGCATCGAGAAGGGCTTCTTCGGCGGCCACGGCATCGTCGGCGCCCAGGTCTCGCTCGGCACCGGCCTCGCCTTCGCCAATCACTACCGTGACAACGGCAATGTCACCCTGGCCTATTTCGGCGACGGCGCCGCCAATCAGGGCCAGGTCTATGAGAGCTTCAACATGGCGGAGCTGTGGAAGCTGCCCGTCGTGTACATCATCGAGAACAACAAATACGCCATGGGCACCGCGGTGAACCGCGCCTCCGCCCAGACCGACTTCTCCAAGCGCGGCACCTCGTTCAACATTCCCGGCGAGCAGGTCGACGGCATGGATGTGCGCGCGGTCAAGGCCGCCGGCGAGCGCGCGGTGGAGTTCGCCCGCTCCGGCAAGGGCCCCTACATCCTCGAAATGCTCACCTACCGCTATCGCGGCCACTCCATGTCGGACCCGGCCAAGTACCGGTCCAAGGAGGAGGTGCAGAAGATGCGCACCGAGCATGACCCGATCGAGCAGGTGCGGGCCCGCCTTCTGGAGAAGAAGTGGGCCAGCGAGGAGGATCTGAAGGCGATCGACGCCGAGATCCGCGACGCGATGAACGCGGCCGCCGATTTCGCCAGCCACGATCCCGAGCCCGATCCGTCCGAGCTCTACACCGACATTCTGCGCTGAGCGGCGGGGTTTTGATGCTGGCCAATCTGTTCTGGATCACCCTCGTCGCCGGCGGCTCGGCCGCCGTCGTGCTGTGGGTGTTCGCCGCCCAGCTCGCCTTCGGGCTGGCCGGGGCCCGCAAGGGCGGGGCAGGGGCCTATATCGCCGCTGTGTTCTGGCCGTTCGGCGCCCGCACGGGTGCCGACGTGCCGGCCGAGACCGCGACCCGCCTCAACAAGATGCTGGTCGCCTTCTTCCTTGCCCTCCTCGTGGCCATCTCCTCGATGGCCGTCTACAGCAACCTGACGTTCGTGCTGCCCGCACCGACGCAGTGACGCGCGATCTCGCCTCACGTTCTTTTTGGGGAACGCCGCCATGCCGACCGAAATTCTGATGCCGGCCCTGTCTCCGACCATGGAGAAGGGAAATCTGGCCAAGTGGCTCAAGAAAGAAGGCGATGCGGTCAAGTCCGGCGACGTGATCGCCGAGATCGAGACCGACAAGGCCACCATGGAGGTCGAGGCGATCGACGAGGGCACCCTCGGCAAGATCCTCGTGCCCGAGGGGACGCAGGACGTCGCGGTGAATACGCCGATCGCGGTCATCCTGGCCGATGGCGAGGATGCGAACGCGGTAAGCGCGCCGGCTCCGCAGGCCGCCGAATCGGCCCCGCCGGTGGCTGCCGCCCCGCTTGAGTCCTCCCCGGTCGCCGCCGCGGCCCCGGCTGCGCCTGCCATCATCAATTCCGCCGTGGCCAACCCGCCGCAGCCCGAGGCGCTGCCCGAGCCGGACGTGCCGGAGGGCACCGAGTTCGTGAACCAGACAATGCGCGAGGCGCTGCGCGACGCCATGGCCGAGGAAATGCGCCGTGACGGCGACGTCTTCGTCATGGGCGAGGAAGTCGCCGAGTATCAGGGCGCCTACAAGATCACCCAGGGCCTCCTTCAGGAATTCGGCGCCAAGCGCGTCATCGACACCCCGATCACCGAGCACGGCTTTGCCGGTGTCGGCGTCGGCGCGGCGATGGCGGGGCTGAAGCCCATCGTCGAGTTCATGACCTTCAACTTCGCCATGCAGGCGATCGACCAGATCATCAACTCGGCCGCCAAGACGCTCTACATGTCCGGCGGTCAGATCCAGTGCTCCATCGTGTTCCGCGGCCCGAACGGCGCCGCCGCCCGCGTCGCCGCCCAGCACAGCCAGGACTACACCGCCTGGTACAGCCACATTCCGGGCCTCAAGGTCATCGCCCCGTTCACGGCGGCTGATGCCAAGGGCCTGCTCAAGGCGGCGATCCGCGACCCGAACCCGATCATCTTCCTTGAGAACGAGATCCTGTACGGCCACTCCTCGCCGGTGCCGAAGCTCGACGACTTCATCGTCCCGATCGGCAAGGCGAAGATCGCCCGGCCGGGCAAGGATGTGACGCTGGTGGCCTGGTCCATCGGCATGAACTACGCGCTCAAGGCCGCCGAGGAGCTCTCCAAGCTCGGCATCGAGGCGGAAGTCATCGACCTGCGCACCATCCGCCCGATGGATGTCGACACCATCCTCGCCTCGGTGAAGAAGACCGGGCGCTGCGTGACGGTGGAAGAGGGCTGGCACCAGTCCGGTGTCGGCGCCGAGATCGTCGCCCAGCTGATGGAAAAGGCGTTTGACTATCTCGACGCCCCCGTGCTGCGCGTCACCGGCAAGGACGTGCCGATGCCCTACGCCGCCAACCTCGAAAAGCTCGCTTTGCCGTCGGTGCAGGACGTGATCGACGCCGCCCGCGCCGTCACCTATCGCTGAGGCCGGAGGACGCCATGCCCATCGACATCCTGATGCCGGCCCTGTCTCCGACGATGGAGAAGGGCAACCTCGCGAAATGGCTGAAGAAGGAAGGCGACAAGGTCGCGCCGGGTGACGTCATCGCCGAGATCGAGACCGACAAGGCGACGATGGAGGTCGAGGCGATCGACGAGGGCGTGCTCGCCAAGATCCTCGTGCCGGAAGGCTCGGCCGACGTGCCGGTGAACCAGCTCATCGCCGTGCTCGCCACCGAGGGCGAGGACGCCAAGGCCATCGCCGCCGGCGGCGCCGCCCCCAAGGTTGAGGCGCCTAAGGCTGAAGCCCCGAAGGCCGCCGAGCCTGCTCCGGTGTCGGCCCCTGCGGCCGCGCCCGTCGCGGCTGCTCCCGCTGCCGCGCCGGTTGCCGCGGGCGCGCGCATCTTCGCCTCGCCTCTGGCCCGTCGTCTCGCCAAGGACAAGGGCGTCGACCTCGCTTTCGTGAAGGGCTCCGGCCCGCGCGGGCGCATCGTCGCCGCCGATGTCGCCACCGCCCAGCCGGGTGCGGCCAAGCCCGCCTCTGCCCCGGCCGCTGCGGCTCCCGCGCCCAAGGCGGCGGCTCCCGCTCCCGTCGCGGCCGCGCCGTCCAATGCCGCCGTGCTGGAACAGGCCAAGGCCTATTACGAGCCGGGCACCTATGAGGAGATCCCGCTCGACGGGATGCGCCGCGTCATCGCCCAGCGCATGACCGAGGCCCGCCAGACCGTGCCGACTTTCTACCTGACGGTGGATTGCGACATGGACGCGCTCTTGAAGCTGCGCGAGGAGCTGAACAAGGCCGCGCCCGAGAAGGATGGCAAGCCGTCCTACAAGCTCTCGGTCAACGACTTCGTCATCAAGGCCTACGCGCTCGCCTTCCAGCAGGTGCCGGATGCCAACATGGTGTGGGGCGGCGACCGCTACCTCAAGCTGAAGCACTCCGACATCGGCGTCGCCGTGGCGATCGACGGCGGCAAGGGCCTCTTGACCCCGATCATCCGCAAGGCCGAGACCAAGACGCTCTCCGCGATCTCCAACGAGACCCGCGACCTCGCCATCCGCGCCCGCAACAAGAAGCTGGCGCCGAACGAGTACCAGGGCGGCTCCTCGGCGATCTCCAATCTCGGCATGTTCGGGATGAAGCACTTCACCGCCATCATCAACCCGCCGCACGCGACCATCCTCGCGGTCGGCGCGAGCGAGCAGCGCGCGGTGGTGCGCAAGGGCGAACTGACCGTCGCCACGCAGATGACCGTCACCATCTCCTGCGATCACCGGGTGATGGACGGCGCCATGGGCGCCCAGCTTCTCAGCGCCTTCAAGGCGATCATCGAGAAGCCGATGTCCATGCTGGTCTGAGGAACGATCATGGCGAACACCTACGACGTCCTCTTCATCGGCTCGGGCCCCGGCGGTTATGTCGGGGCTATCCGCGCCGCCCAGCTCGGTCTCAAGGTCGGCGTCATCGAGCGGCGATATGTCGGCGGCATCTGCCCGAACTGGGGCTGCATCCCGGCCAAGGCGCTGCTGCGCTCGGCCGAGATCTACCACTATATCGAGCACGCCAAGGATTACGGCCTCGTCGCCGAGAAGTTCGGCGTCGACATTGCCGGGGTGGTGAAGCGCTCGCGCGGCATCTCCGCCCAGATGAGCAATGGCGTCGGCTTCCTCTTGAAGAAGAACAAGGTCGATGTGATCTGGGGGCAGGCGACCCTGACCGCCCCCGGCAAGGTCACGGTGACGGCTTCCGTCGCGCCGGAGACGCCGCCCAAGGGCGTGCTGCCGCCCGGCGAGTACACGGCGAAGAACATCGTCATCGCCACCGGCGCCCGCCCGCGCGCGCTGCCCGGCATCGAGCCCGACAAGAAGCTGATCTGGACCTATTTCGAGGCGCTGGCCCCGGCGAGCGTGCCGAAGTCGCTGCTGATCATGGGCTCGGGCGCCATCGGCGTCGAATTCGCCTCCTTCTACAAGGCGATGGGCTCGGACGTGACCATCGTCGAGCTGCTGCCGCAGATTCTCCCCGTAGAGGATGAGGAGATCGCCGAGCACGCCAAGAAGCGCTTCGAGAAGCAGGGCATCAAGATCCTCACCGGCGCCAAGGTCTCCAAGGTGGTGAAGGGCGCGGACAGCGTCACCGCCACGGTCGAGACGGCCGACGGCAAGAGCCAGACCATTACCGCCGACCGGCTGATCTCCGCCGTGGGCGTCGTCGGCAATATCGAGAATCTCGGCCTCGAGGCGCTCGGCGTGAAGACCGATCGCGGCTGCGTGGTGATCGACGGCCTGTGCCGCACCAATGTGCCGGGCCTGTGGGCCATTGGCGACGTCGCCGGCCCGCCCATGCTCGCCCACAAGGCCGAGCATGAGGGCGTGATCGCGGCGGAAGCCATCGCCGGCAAGCACGCCCACCCGATGGACAAGCTGATGATCCCCGGCTGCACCTACTGCATGCCGCAGGTCGCCTCTGTCGGCCTCACCGAGAAGAAGGCGAAGGAAGCCGGCTACGAGATCAAGGTCGGCCGCTTCCCCTTCATCGGCAATGGCAAGGCCGTGGCGCTCGGCGAATCCGAGGGTCTGGTGAAGACTATTTTCGACGCCAAGACCGGCCGC